>CAWJZY010000005.1:0-1138925 GCA_963847505.1 uncultured Acidobacteriota bacterium | reverse complement strand
GCAAACGATTCTACGAGCAATGGCAGAAACGGAATATTGGAAAATTCTCCTACGGCAACAACAGGAAAAATAGATGGAGGGGTCAGCCTCAACGGCACGAATCAATGGATTGATACGGCCGTCCCTATGTCTGATTTTGTGACCACCACAGATGGAACTTTTGAAGCATGGGCATATCTTACGAGCGCTGCGGTTGGGAGTGAGTCCAATTTGAGCGGCTCCCCTATTTTTCAGGATGCAAATGAAGGAGATGGGGCATACGGGTATATTGGAATTGGAGCGGCGAGTGATGGAAATTGGTATGGAGCCCTGAATAACGGCACTCAGATAACCTCACCGTATACCTTAGATACGTGGACACACGTGGTGTATACGTTTACGGGGGGAGTCGCGACCTTACATATCAATGGTGTAGCGGTCGGTACGCATTCGGTAGGGACGGTGACACTTGCTGGCAAAGCGGCAATGGGGAAAGGATGGAACGATCTTCTATTTCCAGGGAATTTAGACGAGGTGCGAGCCTCGAATATCGCGCGATCGGCAGATTGGATCACGACGGAATACAACAACCAGAACAGTCCTTCAACGTTCTACAGCGTAGGGGCAGCAGCAATGGGAGGAGGGAACTAGCTCCTCCACGTCGAGTTCGGATCATCAAAAAGTCGAGCGAGTACATTCTAATGTTTCGTAGGCCTCCATTGCCTTCGCGGGAACAGAGCTTTGTCAGAACTCTTTGGCTCAGGAGTGGAGCAATCTAGAATCTTAATGAAACTTGAATGACATGGATGCTCGCGGCGTTTAACCTGGGAGGGAATATTTGATGCGCGCAGTGATCACGGGCGGCGCGGGATTCTTGGGTTCGCACCTGTGCGATGCCTTACTCGGCCACGGCTGGGAAGTGCTTTGCCTGGATAACCTGATTACCGGTCAAGACGCAAACATCGCGCATCTTACGGCGGAACATCAATCCGAAACAGGCTCTGGCAATAGATTCCGGACGATGCGGCACGATGTCTCCACTTACATTGACGTGCCGGGGCCGGTCGCAGCCGTGCTCCACTTCGCATCGCCGGCCAGCCCCGTTGATTACCTGAAGCATCCTATCCCAACGCTGAAGGTCGGCGCCCTCGGCACGCACAACGCGCTTGGGCTGGCGCTGGCGAAAGGAGCCAAATTCCTCCTGGCCTCTACGTCGGAATGCTATGGCGATCCCGAAGTAAGCCCGCAGCCGGAGACTTACTGGGGACACGTTAACCAGGTGGGACCGCGCGGCGTTTATGACGAAGCCAAGCGATTCGCTGAGGCGATGACCATGGCTTACCACCGGTATCATGGCCTCGACACGCGAATCGTCCGTATCTTTAATACCTACGGACCGCGCATGCGGCTGAATGATGGCCGCGCGTTGCCCAACTTCCTGTATCAGGCGCTGACCGGCAAGCCCATAACCGTTTATGGCAATGGCCATCAGACGCGCAGCTTCTGCTACGTCAGCGACCTGATTGATGGGATCTGCCGCCTCCTGGATTCCGACGAGCACTTGCCGACCAACATCGGTAATCCTCAAGAAATCACGATCCTCGAGTTCGCGGAACGCATCCTCGCGCTGACCGGAGCAAAGGTAGGCATAGAATTCAAACCATTGCCGCAAGATGATCCGAAGCAACGCTGCCCGGATATCACGAAGGCTAAGCGCGTGCTCCACTGGGAACCAAAGGTTGGACTTGAAGAGGGTTTGCGGCTGACCCTTGCGTATTTCCGCGAGCAGGTCGGTGCGTCCTAACATCACATCGCCGCAGAAAAGCGAGTTACAGAACCGATTCGGCCAAACCGCAAACTGTTACATGTTTTTTTGCAATCGAGGTCCTGATAATAAGAAATTTCCCGTTTCGCAAGTCCTAACAACTTTCCCGTCCGCTCCGAGTTAGCGGACATGCGCCGTCTGCTAGAATTGCGCTTTCAAGGCTTCACCGCTTCGGGGAGAATAGCCTGGTGGGTTTTTCCATTCTGTTCATGGGACGGGAGTGAAGCGTGCGCATTTCGGTGATCGGTTGTGGATATGTCGGACTCGTTTCCGGCGCTTGCCTGGCCGGCATCGGGCATCAGGTTTTCTGCGCGGATAGCGATGAATCCAAAATCCGCAAGCTGAACGCGGGCGAGGTGCCGATATACGAAGAGCACCTCGAAGGCGTAATTCGTGACGCGCGCCAGGCCGGGCGGCTTTCGTTCACGAGTAGCGTCGCCGAATCCGTAAATGCCGCTGACGCTGTTTTCATCTGCGTGGGAACTCCGCCACTGGACGATGGCGGCGCCGACCTAAGCGCGATTGAAAGTGTTGCCCGCGTCATCGCTTCGGAAGCGCGCGCACCAAAGTTGGTAATCGAAAAGAGCACGGTGCCCGTTCAAACCGGCCTGCAAGTCAAACGAGCTCTTCAGATATACGGTAAGAATCAAGGCGTTACTTTTAGCGTGGCTTCAAACCCGGAATTTTTGCGTGAAGGCACCGCCGTCAATGATTTCCTCCATCCGGATCGCATTGTCGTAGGCGTTGAAGATGGAGAAGCCGAGCGTCATCTCCGCGGAATCTACCAGCCGATCCTGGACGGAAAGTTTAAATGCCCGGTCCATTCGCAGGCCTGCCCTCCTTTTTCGGCGGCGCAATTCATCGTCACGACAATTAACAGCGCGGAGCTCATCAAGCACGCATCCAATTCTTTCCTGGCGCTGAAGATTTCCTACGCGAATTTGATTTCCGATCTCTGTGAGAAACTCGGCGCCAACGTCGAGGAAGTCACGCGCGCCATGGGTATGGACCCCCGAATCGGGCCGCAATTTCTGCGAGCGGGCATCGGCTTCGGCGGTTTTTGTCTCCCGAAGGACGTGCAAGCGTTCATCCATCTTGCCGACGGCGCTGGCGTGGACTTCTCCATGTTGAAGGAGGCCGAACAAGTCAACAAGCGGCGCATAGATGCTTTTATCGAGCGCGTTCGGCGCGCACTTTGGATTATCAAGGACAAGAAGATCGGGGTGCTCGGGCTGGCCTTCAAAGCCAATACAGACGACATACGTTTCTCACCGGCCATTGAAGTCATCGGAAGGTTGCGAACGGAAGGCGCCCGCATCTCCGCTTCAGACCCGCAGGCCATGGAGCGCACTCGCTCGATATTCCCCGATCTCCAGTATTCGCCCGACCCTTACGAGGTGGCTAAGGCTTCAGAAGCACTGCTTATCCTGACGGAATGGCCGGAATACCGCGCGCTTGACTGGGAACGCATTCGAAACTCGATGCTCCGCCCACTCCTGCTGGATGGCCGGAACCTGCTCGATCCGTCAAAAATGGAAGCCCTCGGTTTTGAATATCATTCCTTCGGTAGACCAGACGGCGCGGTGGTCCCTACTCATTAACCCATTATTCTCCCCTACCCGACAGGGAGATGGTCAGTCCCGCTCAGTGTCTTGCCGTTGTCCGTGAGCTTTCTGGTGACACAGGACACAAAGAGCTATTAGACTCTCAGCCGTGTCATCCCCCAGATGGCTGCGCAGTTGAATGTGGTGAACTTGAAGACCCTCGATCGAGCCGCACGATTGGCAACGCCAGCCGTCCCTCTCCAGGACTTTACGGCAGAGTTGGCGATAGGCTTCAGGATCAAGCTTCAATCGTGGCCGTTTGGATCGAAATCTCGTCAATGGGCCACCTGAACACTCTCAAGGAGTTGCTCCCGCTGCAGGATCGGAAGGCCGAGGATCAGCCGCGAGAGGGCCGAGAGAAGAGCATCCTGGTTGCCGGTTTCTAAGTTCGCTCCCGCCAGGAAATCCGGACAGATCATCTCCAGGCAGTAGCCGCGGGACTTGTCGCTGCCAAGCATCAAAGCCGCTGTTTCCAGTGCCTGCTCGATGACAGGAAGTTGGCTCCTGTAAGCCTTGGAGTAGAGGATTTCCCACGGCTCGGTCTCTTTCCCAGTCAGGGAGTGATCGACCGCGCGCTTAAATTCCTCCCTGGGCATCGTGCTGGCTTTGTGCATCCAGGATGCACAATCGAACTCCTGTCTATCACGACGAGCGACCTTGGCCAACTCTCGATCCTTGGTCCGTCTGACCTGTTCCAGTTCCCGCTTACGGATTGGAGTCAGGTGCTCGTGGATAGCCATGCTGACGTACTGCGAAATTTGCGCACAGCTAAAATTCACTGGCCCACCCAGCACCGGAAGCCACCGAGCGCGAACGTCATGCACCTTGTACGTGCCTTTATCAGATAGGATCTAATTCCACAGCGGGGTACGCCTAGAGTTCCTAGAACGATGGCAGAGTCGCGGACAGGTAGGTGAAAGACTGTCAGAAGCCGTATTTTCGATGTTGGCAGTCTGGAAGACCTACTAGCGGCTATTCTAAGGCCTTCGGCGCGAAAGGATTGTCGCCCAGGTCCGTCCTGAAGTGCACTTCATTAATTGTCCGATGCATTCGCATATATTCAAGGATTCAGAAGCCTGCCGCCACTGCGGCCTCGATTCTAGGATGTCGGAACCGTGACAGAAGCCTCGTTTGAATACGCGCTTTCGTTCCCGCTGGCATCCACTGCAGTCACAACGTAATAATAGGTAACTCCAGCCTGGACCGTCATATCCGTATAGGTCGTGGCAGCTATGGGCGAGCTAGTCAGAAGAGTGTAGGGGCCGCCTGAGACCGTAGACCGGTACACGTTGTATCCAACCACGGTTGACGACGTACTCGCGTCCCAGGATAGAGTCACGGAATGCGATACCGCCTGAACGCCCGTGCCTGACAGGGAGATGGTCAGCGGAGAATTTGTGGCATTGCTGATGACCGTGGCGCTACCGGACACGGTTGGCGCCGATGCCGGAGTAAATGTGACGCTCAAAGTGGCCGTCTGCCCGGCTGCTATGATGAGTCCTGCCTGTGCGCCCGTCGCGCTGAAACCCTGGCCGGAGATGCTGAAATTCGACAGGGTAACATTCGAATTGCCGTTGTTCGTGAGAATCACATTCTGTGAGCTGCTGCTTCCTACGTTTATATTTGTGAAGGTCAGGCCCGATGAGCTCGCGCTAAGTTGAAGGATGGCGGCCACACCAGTGGCGGAAACCGGAATCGCGTACGTCGAGTTGGAGGAATTATTTACGAGCGAGATTGAGCCCGTGGCGTTTCCGGCGGATGTCGGTGCGTAAGCAACGTTGAACGTCGTGCTGCTTCCGGCCGCGATTGTCGCAGGGAGCGTAAGCCCGCTGATGCTGAACCCCGCGCCAGACACGCTGGCCTGCGAAATCGTCAAACTGGCGGTTCCGCTATTTTGCAAAAGAATGGTTTGAGAATTAGGGGCGCCAACCGTCACATTACCAAAACTTACGCTCGATGGAGTGGCTCCGATTACCGGTTGAGTCCCATTTCCGCTCAAGGAGATTGTAGTGACAGGGCTGGGTGCGTTACTGGTAAGTGTAATCGATCCTGTAGCTGCTCCGGTTGTTGTAGGTGTGTATGTTGCGCTGAATGTACTTGTTTGGCCGGCTGTCAAGGTCAACGGGATTGCAAGTCCTGCGATGGCGAAGCCGCTTCCCGCCGGAGTCGCCTGGGAAATCGTAACACTTGCTGAGCCGCCGTTCGTGAGTGTTATGGCGTGTGATCCGGTGGTGCCCACAGGAGTGTTTCCGAAGACTGCCGCCAACGGATTTGCCGTCAATTGGCCTTGTACGCCGGCACCCGTGAGGCCAATCACTGTAGGCGAAGACGGCGCATTGCTGATGATCGTCACACTCCCGGGTGCACTGCCCGTGATGGTCGGAGCAAAATTGGCAGTGAACGATGCACTCTGGCCGGCGGCGACGGAAATTGGAAGTGAGAGTCCGGTCACTGAATAACCCGCACCTGCTGCCGTCACATTTGAAATGTTCATTGTGGCGTTGCCAACATTGGTTACCGTCAACGCCTGCGGAGTGGAAGCTCCGACATTTACGCTTCCGAAGGAAACGCTGCTAGGAGTCACCGAAATCTGTGCTTGCGGCAGGATGGCGGTTGCGCTAAAGGGAACTAGAAGGCTTGGCGCGGAAGAATTGCTTAGGATTGCAATGCTGCCCGTAATCGTGTTGCCCGACGTAGGAGTGAAGCTTGCAGTAAATGAGGCACTCTGCCCCGGACCGATTTGCATGGGCAACGACAAACCCGAGATGTTGAAACCTGTGCCGGAAGGAGTTGCCAGCGAAACGTTTACGCCGCCCGTGCCGCCATTGGTGAGTGTCACGGTCTGAGAACTTGTGGTACCTACAATTACGCCTGTAAAGATTAAAGCAGACGGGGTTGCGACGAGCTGTCCCTGGACTCCGATTCCGCTCATCGCAAGCGCGGAAACCGCCGGAGTCGTGTTGCTCGTCACTGAAAGACTGCCGAATGCCGCGCTGGTCGCAGTAGGAGTGAACTTTACCGGGACTGACATACTTTGGCCCGCGGCAACAGATATCGGTAAAGTAAATCCGCTGACGGTATAACCAGCTCCCGTGACAGCCAGCTGCGTGATGTCCAACGCGGCATTTCCCGTATTGAAGATCGAGATGTTCTGTGTTGCGGAAGAGCCAACAGCAACACTGCCAAAACTGCCTCCCGGACCCATTGTCAGTGATGTTTTAACCTGTGCTGGGGGCGCCACCGGATCAGTCGCATTGGCACTCGTCAAGCCGGTGCAACCCGCCTGACAGAGGCATATGGCCAGAACCGCTGCTAATATGAAGAAAACAAATATGTTATAGCGTCTTGAATTTGAGGGCCGAACAGCTAGAACCCCGATGCACTGGCTTGGTTGGCCGGTAAAGTTTTGATTGATCATCACGAAACAAGCCTAACAACCCCCCTCCAGATGGACTACTGGCCCAATGGCTAAACAAGGGACAGGGCTCCCGCTGTCCCTGCGAACAATGAGAAGGCAACTCGCGAGTTACTAGGTTTTCTTGGACAAGTGCGAAAAGATATCTAATGAGTAACATGTGAAATAGATGGCGGACAACAGGGTGGGAACCTTGTGAGCGGTGAACCGGGCCAACGCGCTTGTCATGGTAAACTAACTTGAGATTAGAAAGACTCCGTTAGCGATTCCGATGGAAAACCAGAATCTCGATTCATCGCAGCATCCTCCAGCGCGCTCGTGGTCGAACCGAATCCTGGCGGCATCTTTGTTTGGCATTTTGTTCTTTACCCTTTTTCCCTATTGGGTGGATCTCAGCCGTAAGCCGTTTGGAGGCAGATCCCCCTTTCTCCTGGGCAGGTCTCTGCACTTTGATGGAATCCTGCACACTTTCCTGAATACTCTGCTCTTCGTACCTTTTGGATTTGCTCTCTCCAGGTATTCTATTGGGCGCGGGAAATCGAGATTGAAATCCCTTGCGGTCGCGCTCGTTGCAGGCGCCATCCTCTCCTATGCAATCGAATTCACTCAAATCTATATTCCTTCCCGCGATTCTGCATGGGATGACGTTCTTGCGAATACACTGGGTTCGGTCATGGGAATGTTGCTTGGTGTGTGCAAGGGTAAGCTTATTTCTTGCAAGCTTTCGGAATGGGAAATACAAATCGAAGAATGGTTTTCGGTACAGCGAATTGCAATTGTCGCGCTGGCTTACTTGGGAATCTGGTTGGTAATTTCAATCCCGCTTCAGCAGATGACCCGGCTGAATAATTGGGATCCCAACTCTTATCTTTCAGTTGGCAACGACACGAGAGGGGACCTGCCGTGGGACGGACGAATTCTCCGCATTCAAGTGTGGGATCGGGCATTGGCCGCCCGCTTGGCGACAGGCTCGATGGATGGTGCAGATTCCGGGCCGGAACTAAATTCAGACTTGCTGGTTGCGTACGACTTTTCGCATCCGCCGCCCCTCGGCGATCAGACAAGATCGCTTCCCAATCTCGTTCTGAAACAGGCCGCGCTCAGTCCGAATTCTCCTAAACCTCCTGAAAAACCTGGGAATCGTTGGCTGATTTCCGAGGCACCGGTAGTAGCCTTATCAGAAGCAGTTCGAAAGTCGAATCAGTTTGCTGTACTGCTTGACTGTATCCCAAACCGCGGGAGCGAAGGCGAAGGATCGCTGATCGCGATTTCCAGCTTGGCGGGTAAAACAAACTTTGCCATGCGACAAGAGGGCTCTAGCCTCATTATTGTATTGCGCAATGGTTTGGATTTCAAAAGGACGGACCTCGAATGGCCAGTGGCAAATGTGTTCGCGGCGCACGAGAAGCGCTCAATTGTTTTTTCGTACGATGGCGCCAGAGGTTCTCTATACATTGACGGAAAAAAGGAACGAAGTTCGTATTACCTAAGCCCGGGGGCGGGATTAGTTCACGAACTTGTTCGGATTAAAACGGCCGAATTGGTGGCATATTCTGTTTTGTATGACGCTTTGATTTTTATACCAATAGGAATCCTGCTGGGCATAGCCAGCCGCAAGACGAGTTCGCGGGAAAACCTTGTGAGGTTTTTTCTGTTGGTTGGCGTTCTTCTGCCCACGGTGGTCCTGGAGGTTTTGCTCATCTGGATTAGCGGCCGCCAGCCTTCAATCGCGCAAATGGTTTTGACGCTGAGTCTGACGGTTGCCGGCCTGTTGTGGATGAGTCTGGATCCTCCGGCATTGTCTATCTGATGGCAGAGTACCCCGCGAACGCTTGTAGCCATCACTGGCTCGCGCAATAATCAAAACAGCCGGATTGCCAAATCCATGGTCGATCAATATTCCGGGAAGGGAAGGACAGCATGAAAGGTGTTGTGCTCGCAGGCGGAACGGGAAGCCGGCTAAATCCACTTACCCGCGTGACAAATAAGCACCTGCTTCCGCTTTATGACAAGCCAATGGTGTACTACCCCATTCAAACGCTGGTCAACGCGGGGATTCATGAAATCTTGCTGGTCACCGGCGGAAAAAATGCTGGCGAATTCCTGCGCCTTCTGGGAAACGGACGTGATTTTGGTTTGAAGCACATTAATTATACCTATCAAGAAGGCGAAGGCGGAATCGCTGAGGCGCTGGGTCTCGCGGAATACTTTGCGGGCGACGAACCCATCTGTGTCGTCCTCGGCAACAACATCATCGAAAATAATATCTGCCAGGCTGTTGAGGGCTTTAAGAAACAGAAAGAGGGCGCAAAGATTTTGCTGAAAGAAGTCACGGACGCGCAACGGTTCGGCGTGGCGGAGCTTCATGGGAAGCGCGTGGTCGGCATTGAAGAGAAGCCCAAGAATCCCAAATCAAGTTACGCCGTGATTGGAATCTACATGTACGACAAGACGGTGTTTCAAAAAATCCGCCGCTTGAAACCGTCCGGCCGTGGAGAGTTGGAAATTACGGACGTGAATAATTTCTTTATTGAGGAAGGCAACCTCACCTATGAAGTCCTGGACGGCTGGTGGACGGATGCTGGCACCTTCGAGTCTCTGCTCCGCGCGAATAATCTCGTCGCGCAAACTGGCGCCAATAAAATGCCTCGAGGGCGTGGAAATCCTGCGCCCGGCGCACCACGTGAAGCGGCGGAATGAAGATCTCCTCACCCCGCCTGGCTTTAGCCCTCCAGATGCAGTTGCCGGAATGGCGCGCCCAATTGCGCTCCGTATTCAGTGCTTTGTAGGCCTCACGCCTTGAGTAAACGGATTTGTTTCCGCGCCCGTCCCGATGTGCGCAAAATTGTTTTCGTGTAATATGTTTAAACCGCATGCAGGGGCGTAGCTCAGTGGTAGAGCAGCGGCCTTTTAAGCCGTTGGTCGTGGGTTCGACCCCCACCGCCCCTACCAAATTTTCCTGTTTTCAATCTCTTATATCGTTAAGGACCCTTCAATCGAAACAAACGCTTTGACCAAGGTCAAGTTTCGGGTCAGCGAAGCCTTGTGATTTCAATGATTTGCGCAGTCTGAAAGACGCAGAGTTGAACGGGAGTCCCACCGCCTCCGGGAGTACCGCGTGGATTGAAACCCAGGACCGGACTGAGAGTGAATTTGGTCGGTCACCGCGAGGTGCCGGCTGATGTGTTTTTCGACGAGCCGCAAAGTCGCGCCAGAGTCCATATTGGTTTCGCACCACCTCGTCTCTGGATAACTTCCGGCTTGCCGAGCATTCTGGAGTTGGCATCGTCAATCACCACATGCGCGTTTACCGGGACTGATCGTGGTCTGCTTCGGTCAGTTTTGGGTCCGCGATCTCCCGTTCCCAAATGCGAGGCGCCTGGGGCACCCATTTCAGTGGAAAAACACACTTCCATGGCACCTAGGTCCCGCAAAGTCAGAATCCTCCACTTCAAAAATCTTCCGCCATTCCGGCATGACCCTGGTCTTCAAATACCACGTTTGAGGTATTCACCGGGGTTGGCCCCGACAACTCGCTTGAACGCCTTACTGAACGCAGCGTCGGACTCGTAACCGACCGAACGGGCAACGTCTATGAGCTTTTTGTCACGCTGTTGTAGTAACTGCATCGCCTTCTGCATCCGCCACTCGGTTACGTATTCCAGTGGTGTTTGTCCGAGTAGCTCTTTAAAACGCGCTGCGAATGCGGAGCGAGACATGCCCGCCGCTTCGGCCAGGGATTCGACCGTCCAGGGTGTATTCACTCTGTCGTGAATGGCACTCAGGGCAGTGCCCATTTGAGGATCGAAAATCGCACGAAGCCATCCTTTGTTGTGTTCCGGTTCCGACGCGATATGCGCCCGGAGTACCTGGATAAATAGGACCTCGGCTAGCCGAGTCGCGACGACTTCAGATCCCGGCGTCTGTTCTGCCATTTCTGACGCCAGCGCTTGCATTGTGTTGTGAAGAGCAAGCGTGCGTGCCTGATCGGCCTTAATCAGAATGAAGCTCGGCAATAACTGAGTGATCGGCTTCAAGCTCGCGCGGTCGAAACTAAGGGACCCACAGACGATTGTCGTCGGTGCGCCACCACCTCCATAATGAGCGACATTGCTGGTGGCCCTGGCCGCGATCTCGCGGAAACTCCACCTCGGACGTGTTCGCGGGCTGTCGCGCAAAACAATCGAAGTCCCCCGGGCCAGCAAAATGCAATCACCACCGGTGAGGGGAATCGGCTCCGGAATCCCTTCCACACTCAGCCAGCAGTTGCCTCGCGAAAGCATGGCGAAGTGCGCCAAATCTGTGGGTGAAATCTTTTTGTCGGAAGGCGTGACTTTCTCTTCGGTCTGCTTCTCCTGTCTCAAGCCCCACGGGGCTGTGGCTTCGAGCCTGTGCTGACCGAAAGCGGTTACGTGCATCGTTCTGAAGATGTCTGTTATCGGGTCCAACTTAGCCTCCCTCTCTTGGACGAATAGACAAAAGATTAGGACTCCCGAGCAGTTCTCGTCCACCGCCAAAGGAATCTACTCTTCAGGTTCGGTTTCGAGAACTACGAAATTGTGTATGAGACTATACAGCTTTGCCCGTCCAGTTGACGCACGCTGAACGAACTTGCTTGGACGACCGAATTCTACATTATCGAAGGGAGTAATTATGGGAAAGCTTGAAGGAAAAGTTGCAGTCATCACGGGTGGATCGAGCGGCATGGCGCTAGCGAGCGCCAAGCTGTTCGTTGAAGAAGGCGCCTACGTTTTCATCACGGGCAGGAAGCAGGAGGCGCTCGATGAGGCCGTCAAGGTGATTGGCCGGAACGTGACCGGCGTGCGCGGTGACGCGGCCAATCTCGACGATCTCGACCGCTCTGTTCGATACGGTCAAGCGGGAAAAGGGCAAAATCGACGTCCTGTTTGCGAGCGCCGGCATGGGCGAACCCGTCCCACTGGGCGAGATTACCGAGCAGCACTTCGATGCGACCTTCGGCCTGAATACGCGCGGCACGCTGTTTACGGTTCAGAAGGCGTTGCCGCTGTTCAACGATGGCGGATCGATCATCATGACCGGATCAAATGCTTCGGTGAAGGGTTTTCCTGGTTGGGGCGTGTATGCGGCGAGCAAGGCAGCATTGCGCTCCTTCGCACGCACGTGGCTCAACGAACTGAAGGGCCGGAAAATCCGGGTGAACCTGCTGGTCCCGGGGCCGATCGCCACACCGATGCAGGAAGAAGTTCTCACCAAGGCGGCGAAGGAGATGTTCGAATCCCTGATCCCGCGGGGAAAGATGGGTCAATCTGAGGAAGTCGCGACGGTCGCGCTGTTTCTTGCTTCAGACGACTCGAGCTTCGTGAACGGGGCGGAGTTGTTCGTCGACGGCGGCATGACGGCCATCTAACGTCTGCAGACCTCGGCTAGTGGCTGACCTTCCGGCCGCCCGCAAAGTGATTTACTGCGGGACGTTTACGGAAGGTCGCCACAGAACTGAACTTGATGTCCCGCGCCGTCGAAGGCTGGGAATCAATATCAACACGGATCGGAGAAACATTATGAGCTACGCAATTGTAGGATTTGGAAAGATAGGTCAGGCTCTCGCCCACGCTTTCGCCCGTAAAAACATCGACGTGACCGTTGCGAGTCGCCGGTCCCCCGAGGCGTTGGCACCGCAGGCTCGGGCGATTGGACCCACGGTCGTCGCCAAGTCGCTGCGGGATGCACTCGAGGCCGACACAATCATCTTGGCGGTCCCGTTCGAGGAACATCGCGAGGTTGCGAAGGCCCTGCCGACCTGGAAAGGCAAGACAGTCATCGACGCGACGAACGCGTTTGGAGTTCTCCCTGAGGATCTGGACGGTCTCCTGTCCTCCGCCTTCGTTGCGAAGTCGTTCACCGGCGCCAAGTTCGTGAAAGGCTTCAATCACCTGGTTGCGGCCACCCTGGCTACCGATCCGGTCGTCGAGGGCGGCCATCGGGTCGTCTTTCTGTCGAGCGACGACGAGGACGCGATCCCTCCCGTGGCGGATTTGGCCAAACAACTCGGGTTCGCGCCCGTCAAGCTGGGAAAGCTTAATGAGGGTGGCGCGCTGGTGCACGCACGCGGCCGCACTTGGGGTCAGCTCATCTTCCAGGATGTGTTCAAGAAGGAGCAGTAATCGATCTGCGACCGCGTGATTTGGCCCGAGAAGTATGCTTCCGAAACGTCCGATTAGATCGGACACACTTGATGTAAGGAAAAAGGAGAGATTTCGATGAGCACACAAGAGAATGTTCAGATTGTGAAGAATTTCTTTGCAGCAATAGGCAGCTACAATGAGCAAGATCTGCTGGCGTTGGTTACCGAAGATATTGAGTGGATCATTCCAGGCGAGGGCTGGCCGCTGGCCGGCACGTACCGCGGGCACGCGGAATTGGCGGCTGTGCTTAAGAAGGCGTCCGAAGAGGTGGAAATGAAATACCCAAAGCCCCCCGAATTCGTGGCGCAGGGAGACCGGGTTCTGGTCGTCGGCGTCGCTACGGGGAAAATCAAAGCCACGAATAGGACGTTCAATGACCACTGGGTCTTCGACATTACCGTTCGGAATGGCAAACTGACGAACATCCGGGAGTATATCGACACGCAAGCACTGGCGCGAGCCTCGCAGATGGACGCGTCCGGGCTGGCGTAACGCTGGCCATCTGCGGCCATCGGGTTGGGGTAGACGGTGGATCAGCCGTGGATCGCCCCTCGCACGCCGCGCGCTCGTCGAATGCCCAACCGTAAAGGAGATCCCGATGTGCGACCAATCCAGGCTATACAAAAGATGAACCAAACTCCAGATCAACTCCATACCGACCAGATGAAGGACACGGTGGCCTTTCCGGTTCTCTCTGCGGCCGAGTTGGAGGAATGTGCGGAGTTCGGCACACGCTGTTCGTTCGCAGCAGGCGAAGACCTCTTCCGGGCGGGTGCCCAGCCGTTCGACTGCTACGTGATCCTCTCGGGCGAAGTTTGCATTATTGACGTCTCGACGGATGAGCCGACCTGTTTGGTTCGCCTCCCGGGGGGGCAATTCACGGGTGACATTGATTTGTTCACTGGGCGACGCGCGGCCGCCTCCTGCGAGGCCATCTCCCAGGTGGAAGCTATCCGCATCTCGCCCGATAAAGTCCGTGAGATGTTGGTGCGCCAGCCGACCGTGGGCGCGCGTATTTGGCGAGCGTTTCAACGCCGGCGCGAGTTGCTGATGGCGACGGATTTCCAGGGGCTGCAAGTATACGGGGCTAAGGACGACAAGCGAACCCTGGAAACCGTCGAATTCCTCTTTCGCAACGGCGTGCCACATCACTGGATGAACATCGCGGAGGAAGAAAACGCTACGCGAATACGAGAAATCGCTGGCGATGACCTCCACTATCCGATGATCACCTGCGGAAAGAGGCTGCTTTTCCGTTCTCCCGGCTTGACGCAACTGGCGGAAAATATCGGCGTACGTCACCGTCTCCCTGAAAAGACATATGATGTCATCGTCCTCGGGTCCGGACCGTCGGGATTAGGCGCGGCCATATGCGCGTCATCCGAGGGTCTCTCGACGCTGGTGCTCGACGGACTCGGGCCAGGCGGACAGGCCGGTTCCAGCTCGAAGATCGAAAACTACGCGGGCTTCCCCAATGGCGTGACTGGGCGCGAACTAGCGCAACTCTCCTATTTGCAGGCGCTCAAGTTCGGCGCGGAGTTCGTAGCACCTTGCCATGTGACGGGATTGAAGCGTGACGGCGGTCTCTACCAAGTGCGTACTAGCGAGGGCGACCTTGCTACCAGTAAAACGGTGATCCTCGCCACGGGTATTTCCTACCGCTTGCTCGACGTAGAAGGATCCAATGACTTGCTAGGTTCCGGCGTTTACTACAACGCCACGGCGGTCGAGGCACGGATGTGCAGGAACTGGCCGGTGCATGTGGTCGGTGGGGGCAACTCAGCCGGGCAAGCGGCGATGTTCCTCACGCAGTATGCGCGGAAAGTTACGCTTGTGGTGCGCGGTAATGATTTGCGCAAGAGCATGTCCTCATATCTCTGTGATCGTGTGGCGGCAAATCCGGAAATCGAGGTTCGTTACCATACCCAAGTCACGGCCATCGAGGGAACGGAACGCATCGGAGCCGTTCACTTGCGCGACGACGATGGAAACGTTGCTCGCGAGGAGACGACGGGTGTTTTTGTCTTCATCGGCGCCAAGCCGAGAACGGATTTCCTGCCGGCCGAGCTGGCTCGCGATGACAAGGGTTTTGCGTTGACGGGTTCGGCCGTCGCAAAGCTAGAAAGTTGGAAGGAACAGCGGCTACCCGAGGCGCTCGAAACGAGCTTGCCGGGAGTATTTGCCAGTGGCGATTGCCGCAGCGGTACTACCAAGCGGGTGGCTTTTGCAATCGGTGACGGCGCTCTGGCGGTCAGCTGCGTCCACAATTTGCTGGGCACGTACCCGATTTGATAGCTCGGAGAATTGGATTCCTCTTTTTATCGGAAGGCGGGACTTCTTCTTCGGTCTGCTTCTCCCGTAGAAGCCCCACGGCGCTGTGGCTTCGAGCCTGTGCTGACCGAAAGCGGTTACGTGCATCGTTCTGAAGATGTCTGTTATTGGGTCCAATGTAACCTCCCTCTTTTGGACGAATAGACAAAAGTTTAGGACTCCCGAGCAGTTCTCGTCCAACCGCAAAAGAAATCTATTCTTCAGTACGGTTTCGAGAATTACGAAATCGTGTACGAAACTGTACAGCTTTGGCTATCCAGTTGACGCACGATGAATGAACTTGCTTGGACGACCGAATTCTAGACATCTATCGAAGGGAGTAATTATGGGAAAGCTTGAAGGTAAGGTTGCAGTCATCACGGGCGGATCGAGCGGCTTGGCGCTGGCAACGGCCAAGCGGTTCGTCGAAGAGGGAGCCTACGTTTTCATCACGGGCAGGAGGCAGGAGGCGCTCGACGACGCCGTCAGGCTGATTGGCCGGAACGTGACCGGCGTGCGCGGCGACGCGGCCAATCTCGACGACCTCGACCGCCTGTTCGCCACAGTCAAGCGGGAAAAGGGCAAAATCGACGTCCTGTTTGCGAGCGCCGGCATGGGCGAACCCGTCCCACTGGGCGAGATTACCGAGCAGCACTTCGATGCGACCTTCGGCCTGAATACGCGCGGCACGCTGTTTACGGTTCAGAAGGCGTTGCCGCTGTTCAACGATGGCGGATCGATCTTAATGACCGGGTCCGTTGCTTCGGTGAAAGGTTATCCTGGTTTCAGCGTGTATTCGGCGAGCAAGGCGGCGTTGCGCTCATTCGCACGCGGGTGGCTCAATGAACTGAAGGGCAGGAATATCCGGGTGAACGTCCTGAGCCCTGGGCCTAGCGACACTTCAGTGCCAATCGACGAGCAGACGAGGCGGATGTTCGAATCTCACATTCCGCGTGGAAAGTTGGGTCGTCCTGAGGAAATTGCGGCGGCCGCGGTGTTTCTTGCTTCAGACGATTCGAGCTTCGTGAATGGGGTGGACTTGGCTGTCGACGGCGGCCTCTCGGCCATCTGAAATCACGCCGGATCGTAGGAAGTGGCTGACCGTCCGGCCGCGCGAAAGTCGTTCACGGCGGGACGTCTACGCAAAGGTCGCGACACATCGGAACGGATGCCCCGCGCCTTCGAAGGCTGGGGAATCAATGTCAATACGGATTGGAGAAGCAGCGGTAATCGATCGTCGACCGTGTGATTTGGCCCGAGAAGGATGGTTCCGAATTGTCCGATTAGATCGGACGCACTTGATGTAAGGGAAAGGAGAGATTCCGATGAGCATCGAAAAAAATGTTCAGGTTGTGAAACATTTCTTTGCAGCAATGGGCAGCGGCGATAAGCAACGTCTGCTGGCGTTGGTTGCCGAAGATATTGAGTGGATCATTCCGGGCGAGGACTGGCCGCTGGCCGGTACCCACCGCGGGCACGCGGGATTGGCGGGTTTGCTTAAGAAGGCTTCCGAAATGGTGGAAACTTCATTTCCAGAGCCCCCCGAATTCGTAGCGCAAGGAGACCGGGTTCTGGTCGTCGGCTTCGCTACGGGGAGAATCAAAGCCACGAATAGGACGTTCGAGGACAATTGGGTTTTCGCCATTACCGTTCGAAATGGCAAACTGACGAACATCCGGGAGTATATCGACACGCAAGCGCTGGCGCGGGCATCCGAGATGGCCGCGAGCCCCAGGCCCTAACGCATGGACACCGACACCACACGGAACGATTCGTGAGGTCAACGAATACGTTGAACAGCGGCAACGCCTTCTGAACCGTAAACAGCATTGCCGCGCGTGTTCAGGCATCGGAAGTGGACCCATCCAGCAGGCGCATCGCGATCTTCATTTGGCAGTCGAAGACCCCACCGAAATCAGCGCATGAATTACTTCGCCTGACGAGTCAGTGTTCGTCGATACGGTGATCAACTTGGATCTCCCGGCTGGAGCATCTCAAAAGCCGCGCCTTCCCAAGCGCTCTCAGATCCCAGCGCTCATTCGCAAGCACGTGGCTCAACGGACTGAGGGGCAGGAACATCCCGGTGAACGTGCTGAGCCCGGGGCAGGTCGACACACCGGATTCCCAGCGACTCGACAAGGAGACGAGGGAGATGTTCGAATCCCTGATCCCGCGGGAAAAGATGGGTCGTCCTGAGGAAATTGCGACGGTCGCGCTGTTTCTCGCTTCAGACGATTCGAGCTTCGTGAATGGTGTGGAGTTGTCTGTCGACGGCGGCTTCTCGGCCATCTGAAATCGGCGGATCTCGGTGAGTGCATGATCGCCAAGGCACTCACCGACTTCCGATAGGTAACCAAAAGTCGGCTTGTAGGGAGTGATCACCGCGCCCTGTCGCAAATTCTGGGAGGACTACGGGCTACCCGGAATTTCGTAGCAGAAGACCGCTGCTGCGAAATCGCGCGACCCGAGCAAGCCTGTTTAGTCTGCGCGTAGTTGAACGTTCGGGTCCAAGTCAGACGCTCAGTTGCTGTTGTGACTCTGCATCAGCTGCACGGCACACCTGAGACGGCTGGGCTTGACGCTTGTTCCGTTTGTTCCAATTGGCGAGTGGCGGTGGCTGCAACGCACAGAGGGCGCAAGCCTTATTGGTTTGCTTGTCATTTCGATCCCCACCGCCCCTACCAACCATCTTCCTGATTGGTCGGGATTTAACAAATTCGCGAGGGGGCAAAAGGGGGCAGATAAGCCCATTGATCCGGTTCTGGTGCGTTAGTTTTCAGCGGCACGGGTGACAACCGGATTTGTAAGCCTCGATCACTTGCGAGGAAACATCATCGCGGCCCTCTGGTTAGAAGGCGGATGCACTCATCGTATCCAGTTTGGTATCCACCGTGCGGCCGATCTATGAGGATTTCGAACTAGCAAAACTTTCCCGGGCCTAGACACTCTCCGAGGAAGTGCGCTTCAAGTTTTATCGCATGTCAGGCTTCCGCGATGCGGAAGGTCGCTTCGTCAATAGACTCGCAGAGTCGGCCACACTTGGGCCAGCCAACGCACACGCCCGGTGCCAGGGGGCATACCAAAGTGGGAGTTCACGTCGTCCGCTGAATCCAGCGAGTCGAAGAACCAAACCCGGTTGAACAGATTCCGTTGGGGATAGGCGGCGTAAAACTCTGCTCCACGCTTCGCGATTTCATCCAACGTCAGAGGATGGTGCGGACTGTTGCTGACGTAGGCGTTCCACCCCCCGTGGATAAGCAGATATGTCTCTACGATCTTATGCTTCGCGAGTTTGGCCTGCCGATCCGGTTTAGCGAACTTCACGAGTTTTTCTTGCAGGGCATCTTCCAATCTCTGAACGGAAACACCGGGATCGTACGCGCCGCCGTCCGGCTCTATCTGAAACCAGACTGAATTGTACGGGGAGCCATCGATGTAACGTATCGCCGTGAAATACGTCGTGATCAACGGGAAGCCTGCAAACTCTGTCCGGTAGTAGCTGCGTCCGAAACGCTCAGGATTGTTCGGCCAAGTTTGGTCGACCTGAGCCGCACACTTATAGAACTCCTGCCGCAGAGGGACTTCATCAGCAGCCGTAATCTTCAAACCCCACCGCGGTTCAATGGAAGCGAGAGCGATGTTTGTCGGTCGATACTCCTGCTCCCAGCCGTCACCGAGGATCTTCATCATATGCTTCCGCTGGTCCTCACGGTGCTGGGCCGCGCTCATCTCCTGCCCATCCAACCATTCCCTGAGTTCCAGTCCGATTGGTCCAGACAGACCTTGGGCAATGAAGTCGGGCGGATCATCAGCATTATGAACCCAAGATAAACCCTTCCCGGTGAATTCTGGGAAGCTGATCTCCAGATCGTTCAGGGTCGATAATTCCCGGTTGTAATGTGTGGTTGGCATGGAGCACTCCTCTCCTCATTCTATTCCCGGATGCTGGTAAAATGGGAAGAGAAGGGGTCTCCCATGAGACACAAATTTGACGGGCAAACCTGTATCTACTGCGACAACGCGCTAGCAGAATCATCCGACCACGTGGTGGGCAGGAAGTTCTTCTTGGAGGAACGGCGCGGGAATCTTCCGCAGGTTCCCGCCTGCAAACGCTGCAACAATCGGAAATCAGAACTCGAAGCCTACCTGATGACCGTCCTTCCGTTCGGCGCGAAAAATGCAGATGCGGCGGAGATTCTGGCGAAGTTGGTTCCACCGCGACTGGAAAAGAACGCGAAGCTCCAGCGGAAGTTGCGGAGAGGATACGAGCGTAGCGGCGGCACGGCGATTCCATTTGAGCACAAGCCATTGGAAGAGCTTTTCGCGATGATTGCGAAGGCGTTGGCATTCCAGTATTTCGGAGTCCGTCTGGGAAGTGGCTATTCCTCCATTGCGTCGTTGTTCGCCAACGAAGGCGCGGGATTTTTCGCACAGATGCTTTCGACTGGAAAGGCGCGCGTTTCGGGAGATTTTGGCGAGGGCACTTTCAAATACGACGGCGCGCAGAGTAAGGACGATCCGCGATTGACCATGTGGCGATTCGAGATCTATGGCGGCGTGGACTTCGGCGGCGATCTCAATGTGAACGGACCGTCCTCGCTGGCAATCGCGGTTACGGGTCGCTCGGAGATGATCGGGAATCTCTTCTACGGTAGCTTCTTGAAGGATCGCAAGGCGCCGAAGGTCGGAAGGAATGACCCGTGCCCATGCGGCAGTGGGAGGAAACACAAAAAGTGTCATGGGTCGGTCGCCAAGATTGAGGCCCGCGACCGTGCCCTCGCCGTCGCCGCAGCAAGGCGAGTTGTGCCGTCCACATACCAACCGATGGCAACTCATGGATACGGCCCGGCACAGTTTGAAGAGATGACGCGGTTCGCTTAACAAATGCGACCTACTCGGTGAGTCCGACGCCCCACTTCCGTAGGGGAGATGGGCGCGAGAGTACCGAGGTTGCGGGGCGGGTATAGTGGAGCGTTCTATGGATAATCCAAACTCTGCAAAACGAACTGCTGAACCAGCGAAACATCAACACGCAATTACCCAACCTCGGCACAAATGCTGAGGGATATCCGTTCACAAGACACCCCAACGCTGCTTGATGACGACACAATCTGATTTGCTATTGATGCGCTCGCTCGTGTAACGCTTTTTCGGATGGCTTGGCAAAACAGTGGCGCGCCCGGGGAGATTCGAACTCCCGACCCTCTGCTTAGAAGTCGCGTGACCACTTTAATCAAAACTTGCCGGAGCGAGCGCAAAGCAGAGGACAATCAGCAAGTTGTGACAAATGCTGATTAACTACTTGCCCCTTCTTTATCAACTTTAAGCGGTCGTTTTGCCACGACTTGTCACAACTACTATTACGTTTTCATGACGGCAGAGCGCCTGCCTTGGGCGCACCGAACCCGACTCCAATAGCTCCTTCTTCTACTCCTAACTAACAACGTTTCCAACAAATCGGGGAACCTGCTTTCGCTCAAAAGCTAACCCCAATAGGCTGAAAACGACGCGTTCGTGCACAGTTCGTGCACAGCGGATTTCCAGCAGAAATCCCACAGAGTGAACCCTTCGCTGAGACAAAGATGTGCATCACAACCTCCTTTGAAGGGCATTCGCGAGACGACGCCTATCCAAAACTCGTGGGATTTTATGGGCATACGCTGGACGCTCCCTCTTGTTGGAATGGGGCTTTTTCGGTTTACAGCCCGGATTCCCCCTCTCGGCCATTTCAGCAAAACAGACCAACTTCTGTGTTTCCTGCCGCTTGCCCAGGCGCTTAACTACCTCGAGCGACCTGTGCTGCGCGTCCCCCGGCGGCTTCGCTGCATCGGGGCACCGGGACTCGCCGCCGTCGCCAGTCGATCTAGCCAATCGCTGAGGAGCTGTCGCTCTGAATTGGACAGGACGCTGGGTGCCTCCGTCAGCAGTGCCCGCAGCGCGACGGCATGCACCGCGACAGCCGCTGTCGCGTCGGCTCCTTTGTTTGGTGCCTTGGCGGAGGCCGGAACGGTGACAGCGGCGAGTATCGCCTCGCGCATGGTTTCGGAGAGCCGCAGGTCGCGCTCCTCGAGTGGGGTGGCGGCGAGAGTGAGCGTGATGCCCGTACCCGCGGCGTGAATCAGGGCCGTCGCGTGAACAACGTCGACACGGAGCCGCCCGGCCTCGGCGATGCGCGCGACGAGCCCCTGCAGCACCGCAACGCCTTCATGTATCACTGATGTGTACGCAGCGACGGAAGGGGCGCTGTACAACAGCGCGAACGCATCTGGGTTTGCAAGACCGAACGCGATGTGGAGATCCCACCCTCGCCGCAGTTCGTCGACCGGGTCGTTCGCAAGTGCGCGGGTCGCCTGCTCGCGCGCGTGGACGGCGAGCGTCTCGCGAGCGACCACACCGAGAAGTCCCTGCATATCGCCAAACTGGCGATAGATCGTGGGCGGTTGCACCCCGGCGGCAGCGCTCACCGCTCGTGTGGTAACCGCGCCGCGTCCGCCGGCCGCAAGCAGTTCGGCGGCCGCGCGCACTATGCGGGATCGAGCGTCCGGCCTCGGCTTCTTCGATGACATCAACGGAAACAGTAACATGTTATCGCCTTGAAATCGCCCTTGACAAATCATCGATATCGTAGATATGTTATCGCTGATAACAGCGGATCGGATTTCCGCAAGGACTACGCTCGAAAATGAGGGCGGGATCTCGCGCTCCTGCCACGAGGGCCACAGGCCGAGCGACGTGCATGACAAAGGAGAACAGTATGACGAGCGAAAACCAAAACACTAGCCGGACCGTGCATTTGCTCGCGCTCATGAAGAAGGGAGATGGCGCTTTCAACGCGCGTGACTTTGTAATGCTTGACCAAATACATCATCCAGACATGATCGCGTTCATCACAGGAAGCGCACAGCCGATCTATGGACGGACAGCGCACACTGCGGCGATTCGGCAAATGTTGCTCAGCTTCCCGGACATGCACGTGTACAACGATCCGTACCCGATCCAATTTGGATGCGGCGATTGGATCACCGTGGTGACGCGCGCCACGGGAACCTTTACTGGGGAGATGACGCTTCCTGACCGCAAGGTTATCGCCCCGACAGGAAAGGCGTTCGATGTTGAGTTCGGGCAGACCGTCAAATGGTACGGCGATCAACTCGTCGAAATTTCCGCCTTCTGGGATGCCGCTCTGCAAGCCCGGCAGATTGGCCTCGGCAAATAGCGAGTAAGCTCGGAAGTTAGATTTTCAGGCAGCCGCCAGTAATTATGTTGAGGAGCCTGACTGCTTACAAACGAGGAATATCATGCGAATACCACTCATCAGCCGACTACTGTTCACATTGTCTGCGATCGGATTAACAGTGGGCGCACATCGCGCGGACTTGAGTCCAAGTCATCTATTTAACGACCGCTGGCCACCGCACGCCAAATTCCACACAGGCCAAACGCTATCAATGTCGGTGGTGCTCTCGCTTCTAACAATTTTCTTTGCATGGCGGAAAACATCAGACCAACGCGAGGCCGTCCTTGCGACAGCGGGGTTTGCCGCTACATATTGGATCACACAGGCGACGGCAATCTCGTATCCAAACACAGATTTTTACGATCCTGAGTTTCGACCAGCGCACCGTTCTAGATTGAGTCTTCCAGGTCAAGCGTACTTCGAGATTGGTTTCCTTTCGGCGATCGCGCTGGCAAGTTGGCTGGCCCTGCGTAAACCCGCTCATCGGTCGAACTGAACCAGGCCATCCCACGAAGGAGTAGAGGACATGATGAAGCTCTAGTCTCCAGAGAGCAATTCCATCTTAGATCTTGAGGTGCGAGATATGTTGCAGTCGGGGATCAAAATTGGGCAACGGTTCACGTTTAAGTCGGTGTCCGACGAATCTGCGCGCGAACGGGAGGCAGTCGTTACTCGGGTATTCTCTAATCGGGAAGAGGGACTCGGACCTGGAGTAGGCTTTTATATCGCAGATTGGGTTGAGGCCCGTGAAGCGCCAGAAGCACAACCGGCCACAGAGTTGGTTTTTGGTCGGGGCACCGACGGCAATGTCTATCTCGATGGACGAGCGGTTAATATCACCTTGCTCCCTTAATCCTCTAGGCGAGATCAGTTCGCGGGATCAGGCGGGTTAAATACATATTGACAGTAGATGTATCTTATGTCACAATGTGCGCATGCCGAAAATGCTCACGGACAATGAGGCTGCCGTCCGGCGCGCGAAGATACTGGCCGCCGCGCGCTGGTGCTTCCTGAACTTCGGATTTGCGAAGACGGCGTTCGAGGACATCGCCAAACGCGCCAACCTCTCACGGACGCTGCTTTACCGGATCTTCAAGGACAAGGGGGAGATTTATCAGGCCGTCTTCGTGGACTGGCTTGTTTCCCGGCACCCTGCTGCGAAGCTGGCGGCAAAGAGGCCTGGAAGCCCCTACGAGCGCTTGCTCAGCGTGTGCCGGTTGATGGCGCTCGAGCCGTGGGCCGAAATGGTCGGCACGCCCATGGGGAGCGAGTTCTTGGAGGACTGTGAGCTGATCGACCCCAAAAGTGAGGCGCTCTACCGCAAGGTCGTGTACGACTGCGTCGCTGCCATCCTGGGCGACGAAGCGAGCACAGAGGTCTTTCTCCTCGCGCTGGACGGATTGTTCGCGGACAAGCCCTCGATGGAGGTGCTAGAGGGACGGACGAAGCTCCTCGCAGCGCGCTTCGCTCCTCGCTCTACAAAGAAACGACTGCAGTCATGACAACGTCACCTGAAATCCAAGAGATCGTCATAGTCACTGGTGCGTCTAGCGGCATCGGTGCGGCCACCGCGCGCGAACTGGCCCGGCGGGGGCTCCACGTCCTTGCGGGCGTCCGGCGCGACCAGGACGCCGACGCAATCCGGGGGCCGGGCATAGAGCCGCTCATCATCGACATCACCAACCCGGACCACATCCGGGCGCTAGCTACTCGGGTGCACGAGGATCCGCAGGGCCGGGCAGTGCGGGCGCTGGTGAACAACGCCGGCATCGGGGTCAACGCACCGGTCGAGGTCTTCGCGATAGACGAGTGGCGACGCCTGTTCGAGGTGAACTTCTTCGGCCACATCGCCGTTATCCAGACACTCCTGCCAGCCTTGATCCGCAACAAGGGGCGCGTGGTCAACATCAGCTCCGTGGGCGGCAAGATCGCGATGGCCACCTATGGGCCTTACGCAGGCACGAAGTTCGCGCTCGAAGCGGTCAGCGATGCATTGCGCCGAGAGGTCGAGCCGCTTGGAGTGAAGGTCATTGTGGTCGAACCGGCTGCCGTCACGACCGGAATGCTCGGGCGGATCGCTGTCACTGGCGAGCGCATCACCAGCGGAATGACCACTGAGCAGCGTGGTCGCTACGCCACGCTCATGCATTCAATCATCTCGCAGGCCGAGGCGGCTATCCCCAAGGGAGTGCCTGCCGAGGAGGTAGGTCGAGTCATCGCGGACGCGATCACCAGCAAGCGGCCTCGTACTCGCTACACCATTGGTCGTGAGGCCGCACTGCTGCCTCTGCTCGCGATCCTGCCCGACCGGATGCTCGACCGCATCCTTGCCGCCGCTCTGCGTCCCCACTTTCCCAAGGAGAGCAAATGATGACCTTTGCGGGTCACGAGGCCGGGCCGAGAGGTACGGCGATAGAAAACGATTCTCTCGACCCTGTCAGCAATGAGAAGTCGGCTTGTAGGGAGTGATCACCGCGCCCTGTCGCAAATTCTGGGAGGACTACGGGCTACCCGGAATTTCGTAGCAGAAGACCGCTGCTGCGAAATCGCGCGACCCAAGCAAGCCTGTTTAGTCTGCGCGTAGTTGAACGTTCGGGTCCAAGTCAGACGCTCAGTTGCTGTTGTGACTCTGCATCAGCTGCACGGCACACCTGAGACGGCTGGGCTTGACGCTTGTTCCGTTTGTTCCAATTGGCGAGTGGCGGTGGCTGCAACGCATAGAGAGCGCAAGCCTTATTGGTTTGCCTGTCATTTCGACCCCCACCGCCCCTACCAGAACTATCAGCGCAAAAAGCACCTAGCTTTGCCCCGCTGTACTAATCGGCACCGTTGTATTAATTGCGAGCGCCGCCAATGGTTTTGGAGGTAGTCCGTAAGCATCGAAGCCGTTTCCGGCGTCATTGCTACAGCCGACCTTGATCTCTTTGTTTTCAGGTCGCGGAGTTCTCGCGTTCTGTCGTCTGCTTGCGTGGCTAAATTAGTCCCCATTGGAAATCAAGGTCGCCCAGGACTGCAAGAGTCCAAGGTCATGCAATATGGCTGAGTATTATTGTAGGTCGTCTGTGGATGGCGACCGCCAGTGTTATTGAAACTGAAGGCGGACGGAATTTTGGCGAACGGCGCGGCTTACTGGTTTGGGGTCCCGATCATTTCGCGATAAAACTCTTGCAGAGTGTAAAACGCTTTCTTCCGCTCTCCGCGATCGGAGATCAAGCCCTTTCGGTTGAAGTAATCCTGGATTCCGGGAAGGAGACGGCGGGGGGAATGAAAATCCATGAGCACCCAGGGTGACATTCCTGCGAATGAGGGTATGCATTTCAACATATTAATCTGGTGCGTGTAAAGATTGGCCTGATATTCCTCTGTCCAGCGAACATCAGGCTCGCCATGGTCGCCGAATGGCGCTCCCGCACCGAATTCACTGACGATCAGTGGTTTGCCAAAAGAGATTTCCCACTTCGTTCGGTCCATATCGGCGAAAGTGTCCTTGGTGTACCAGCCCATATATTCATTCAAACCAATCACGTCCAGGTATTGACCGAGCGGGTCCGCCAATGTCCTCGTGTTGGGCGCCGGAGTTTCGATATGGTTCATCGCGGCAGTGATCAAGCGCGTGGAATCGAGCTTCCTTGCCTCCTCAACCAGCACCCTCAGAAATTTCAGCCTGGCGGGTATAACAGGAGTCTCGTTTGCGACGGACCAAAACGCTACGGACGCGCGATTGTGATCGCGTGCGATCATGTCTCGTAACTGCTCTTCGGCGTTCTCAAGTGTCGAAGGATTCTCCCACTCCGTCTCCCAGTAAACCGGAATCTCCGACCACACCAGCAATCCAAGCCGGTCAGCCAGCCGAGTCATGGATTCGTTGTGCGGATAATGAGCCAGCCGCACAAAGTTGCAGTGCAGCTCCTTGGCCCAGCCCAGAAGAGTCTGGTCATCTTCCAGCGAGAAAGCCCTCCCTCCGCGAAAGGCCGCTTCCTCATGCAAAGAAATTCCGCGCAGAATAATCGGCTTCCCGTTCAATAAAAGGGTTGTGCCGCGAGTTTCGATGCTGCGGAAACCGATTTGATCCGTAACTGTATTGCCGTCCAGTGACAAGGACACTTTGTAAAGTTTCGGTTTTTCCGGAGACCAAAGCTCCAGGCTCGCGGGAATTCGAAATTCACCGTAGCCGGCGCTGTTTGTGGAGATTACTTTCTTCATTCCCGCTTCCGGAATTTCAAGAGTGACTTCCTGAGGCTGATTCGCTCCATTCAGTTGTACCCATCCCGCAATTTCATTCAGCGAGCCTTTCGCGAGTTGTACAAAGTAATCCTGAATAAACGTTCCCGGCACTTCGACCAGGGAAACATCTCGCGTCAAGCCGCCGTAATTCCAGAAATCAGTGGTCGTGCTGGGCACAGCTTCCTTAAATCGCTGATTGTCCACTTCCACAATAAGGAAGTTCGAGCCATCATGAATCGTATCCGTGACTTCAAAATTGAACGGCGTGAAGCCGCCCTGATGCTCGCCGACCTTCTTCCCGTTCAAGTAGACGGCCGCCTTGTAATTCGCCGCGCCGAAATACACAAACACGCGCTCGTGTTCGCGCTTCCGATAGGAAAATGATTTCTTGTACCAGACGGATCCCTCATAGAAGAACAGATCCGCTCGTTGTGAATTCCAATCACCCGGCACATTCAAAACCGGTGAAGCGTCAAAGTCATACTCAACCAGGTCAGTTCCGTTTTTTGGCTTCGCATTCTCGTAAAAGCGGGCTCCGGTTCCAATTTCGTAGGGATCTATTATCACCCGCCACGTGCCATTCAGGCTGATTGTCGTTCGTCCGGGAAGATTGGCGATCAGGTTTGAAGCAGGCGGCACCGCGAAAGCAGGCCCGGCCATCAGGCAGAGAACAATCAGAGCACGCTTCATCCCACCCTCCTCGGTTTCCATCCCCGCGTTATATCATTAAACTTGTTGCTAGAATATCGATTTTCTGTAACAGTCAGGACGCTTTTTCCCTGAGATTGCCATCGGGTGATGCATTTAGGTTCACCGGTGATATCGTTCTCGAGTTCTGGAGCATTCATGAAAGTTACTGTACGTCGGCATTTTGTTCTGTTCATCCTCTTGTTTCTCATCGCCCCTGCCGTTCGCGGCGCGGATGATATTCCGAAAGCGGCGTGGAAACGTCCCATTGGACTTCCGCTTGCCGATGCAGGCACAAAAAAACCCTCCTTACCCGCGGATCATATAGATGACGGATTCTGGCAGGGCGCGCCGGTGGGCGGTTTTGGCGCAGGCACATTCTCACGCACGTACCGCGGCGATTTCGCCCGCTGGCACATGAAGGCGGGCATACATAAATACCAGACAGTTTACGTCAACCAGTTCGCGATGTTTCAGAAATCGGAAGGTGATTTAGAAGGCGTAGCCCGCGTCCTTTTCACCGGTCATCCATCAGGGGCAGTGCTGAGCAGTTGGGCTTGGGATTATCCAGTTGGAGCCGGAGAATATTCCGCCTTGTACCCCAAGTCTTGGTTTGATTATCAGTGGGCCAAATTTCCCGCGCACGTCTACCATCGAACAGTTCTCGCCAATTCTTCCCGACAATTATAAGGAGACAAGTTATCCGGTCGCTGTTTATCGAGTGCATGCGGAAAATCCTCACGAACCACAGCGTCACTGTTTCCGTTTTGCTTTCCTGGGCGAATATGCTCGGCTGGTTCCGATCGTATTCCAATGACTTTAGCGGCAAGCTGAACGAGGGCAACCACAATAATTTCGTAAGCCAGTCACTAGGCGCGGCAGGAACGATGAAGGGAATCGTCTTTGACCGTGATCGTGCGAATGGGACGCAAAACGAGTGGGACGGTCAATTCATGATCGCGGCGATCGAGGCCCAAGGTGTTGAAGTAAGTTACCAAACCACATTTCGTGCGAATGGCGACGGCAGCGAAGTATGGAAGCCTTTTGCAAAGGATGGCCGCCTCGCGAACGACGATCAGAAATGGGTCAGCAGTAGTGAACGCCTGGCCGGCGCCATCGCAGTTCGCTTTACGCTCCGACCCGGAGAAAAGCGCATAGTTCCACTCGTGATCGCCTGGGACACGCCCGTCGCTCAGTTCGGCTCGGGACGCAAGTGGTATCGTCGCTACACCGATTTCTACGGGACATCGGGAACCAATGCATCATCCATCGCCCGCGACGGTCTGATGAATTCCGCCGCATGGAGCGATGCGATTGATCGTTGGCAAGCGCCTACTGTGAATGATGAAAGCTAAGCCCCTCTGGTATCGAGGCATGCTATTCAATGAACTTTATGATTTAGCGGATGGAGGATCCTTCTGGGGCCGTCCCGTAGGTTCCGATCCTAAGGCGCCTCCCACGTTCGGCTACATGGAATGCTTTGACTATCCTTACTATGCAACGCTGGACGTTCTGTTCTACGGATCCATGCCCCTGGTGAAGTTCTGGCCGGAAATTGACAAGCAAGTCTTGCGGCAGTTTGCCGATACCGTTCCCCGTGAAATTCCCCAAAAAAACATTTGGGCCTGGAAGACTCAGCAAACAAATAAACTTACATTGCGTGTCCGCAAGAACAAAGGCGCGGTCCCTCATGACCTGGGCGTTCCCGATGAAGATCCGTTTGTTCTCGTAAATCAATTTAACTGGCAGGATACCAACGGTTGGAAGGATTTGAATTCCAAGTTCGTCTTGATGGTCTATCGGGACTTCGTTCTCACTGGGCGCAAAGATAACGCCTTTTTGCGGTACGAGTGGCCGGCCGTGAAAGATGCCATCGCTTATTTGCGGCGATTCGATCACGGCAGCGGCCTCCCGGAAGATGACGGTTATCCTGACCAAACTTACGACACATGGCTCGCGCGTGGCGTAAGCGCCTACTCCGGCGGCTTGTGGCTCGGCGCTTTGCGCGCATCGGAAGAAATGGCGCGAGCTGCGGGCGAAATCGCCACCGCTTCTCAATATCATGAGATGTTCTTAAAAGCCCAGAAGACTTACATCAGTAAATTGTGGAATGGAGAATATTTTCTTTACGACACCGACAGCGAATATCGCGAAGATATTCAAGCCGATCAACTCGCAGGCCAGTGGTATGCCGACATCACGGGTTTGGGCGATCTAGTTCCGAGAGAAATGCGCCAAAGCGCGCTTAAGAAAATATATGCATTCAACGTAATGAAATTCGCCGATGGAAACATGGGCGCGGTGAATGGCATCTCACCCGACGGCTCCATTGTTCACAGCAACGAGCAGGTCCAGGAAGTCTGGACGGGAACCACTCTTGGTTTGGCTGGATTGATGCTTTCGGAAGGCATGAAAGATGAAGCATATCGCACGGCCTGGGGAATATATCACGTCGTTTACGAAACCAAGGGGTATTGGTTTCGCACTCCTGAAGCGTGGGACGTGACAGGGAACTATCGTGCTTCAATGTATATGCGTCCTGGAGCGATCTGGGCTATGGAATTGGCTCAACCCGCTGAAAATCACTCGCAGGGGAAATGACATTGAGGTAGTAGTGCACTCCTGTGTAGCGGCGCAAGAATCAGAACTTGAGTGCAATGGAAATTCGCGCCCTCTTACTCAACGAAGGGCTCGCGAACTTGGCCTGAGAGGACGAGCATGGCCACGCACGCGAAGAATGGGACTAATAATCCGACACGTAAGCTGCCGGCGTATGTCGAAGTGAAGCCCACCAGCGCAGGCATCGTCGCGCCGCCCATACAGGCGAAAGCGAACATTTTAATTCCCGAACGTTTCGCCTCCGTGCCGTAATGTCCGACCATCCAAGACACCACAAGCGGATAGATGCAGGAAAGACCCAAGCCGGCGGCAGTCACGCAAATTGCTGCACTGCGGAATGTTGTTGCACGCAAAAGCGCTCCAGTGAAACCACATGCCAGGATCAAGCCAGTCGTCAAGAGAGCCCTTTCAGAGATTCGACGAAGAATTATGGGAGTAATTCCGCGGCCCGCTAACAGGCCTGCCCAGAAGAGCATGGGAGCGAGCTCCCACAGATTTCCAGGCGTTGATCCCATGCGTTTGGCAAGAGATGCAGCCCACCCCCCTACACAACCTTCTGTGCCGACGTAGAGAAAAAAGAGGCCGCCTAAAGCGAATGCTGTCATTTTGCTCACGGCTAGTCTCCCGTCATGCATTCTTGCCCCACCGCTTTCACGCGAGCGAGGCTCGATATTCATCAACGCAAGCGTCAGCGCAACAAATGATGAAAGTCCTGCAATTCCGAAAAGCAGAAGGGACAGCCTGTGGACTTTCTGAGCAAACAAAACAAGAGCTGGGCATGTGATCGCCCCGATGCCCCACGCGAGATTCAAAATACTGAGTGCTGACGCCCTCCTCGAACCCGCAATTTCGGCCACCCATAGGTTGGTGCCGGAAAGAATTAATCCCAGGCCGTAACCGAAAACCGCCGTGCAAAACATACAGACGAACTCGTTCCCCAAATTCAAACCCGCAACTCCCAACGCGATGAAAGCAAATCCTATTACAAACGTTCGGCCATAGCCGCGCCGGGAAATCAACTTGCCAAGTGAAGCTATGCCAGCAAGGTTTCCGCAGAACTGAAAAGTGAAAAACAGCCCCGCTCGTTCATCGGTCAGCGACCAGCGCGCGATCAAAAATGGCAAGATCGGTCCCAAGAGTGTCGTGACAACTCCCGCCATGACAAAGCCCGAATAGATGAGGGTATTAGCCCTGGCTTTGCGAGACAGTTCAGCGTCTAGAAACTCGTCTGGATTCATGAATAGACCGAATCAGCGGGAACGATGTGAGCGGATAACGCTCCGATTTCGCAAAATCCCGCCAGAACGATTGAACCCGTAGCTCAGCATAACGGTACATGCCCAGAAGACAGTAAATTTTCATTAATTTGAAGCTGCGCCAGCCTCAGCTTTGTTTGCGCGCAAGGTTTGCGCGCGTGGGCGAGCAGTCGATTTACGCACCACAAATTCAGGTTCGATAGCGATTTCGGGAATAAAGGGCTCGCGATTCTCGATTCGGTCGAGCAGGCTGCGGGCGGCGATCTCACCCATTTTCTCAAGAGGCTGACGCACGGTCGTAAGCGGCGGCGTGCAGTAGGCCGCGCTCTGAATATCATCGAAACCAACAACGGAAATATCCTCCGGAACACGCAAGCCGGCTTCGTGGATTGCGCGGATGGCGCCAATTGCCGAATTATCGTTGTATCCAAACAATGCCGTGAAGGGGGCAGTTCGGGAAATCAACTCCTTTGCGTATGGGTACCCCAAATCTGGCGAAGCGGCGTCTCCTTCCAGCGAGAGTGTCAGCTCCGGCTTAATGTGAATGTTGAGGAGGCGGCTGACTTGCACGATTGCCTTCCAGCGATCTTCGCTGTCTGAGCTACTTGCGGGCCCTTTCATAAAGGCGATTTCCTTATGTCCCAGTTCTGTGAGGTGTTTCAGCGCCATCAGCGCGGCTGTGCGGTGATCGAGAACAATGTTCATGACTCCTTTTAGATGCCTGTGTCCAGCGACAGCTACGGTGGGAAGTGGTGGTGGCTGCGTAATGGACGTGTCCACGGTGATAAACCCTTCGACGCCTCTTTCAAGCAGGAGGTGGGAATAGGTTTCCAGAAGCTTGGGGTCATGGCGGTGAGCCACGGTCAAAAATAAAAAACCATGCTGCCGGAGATACTTTTCAATTCCGCTGATAACCATCGATCCGTAAGCGTCTCCGATTTCCTCGGTGATCACACCTATCGTATAAGTGCGCTTCACTCGCAACGTGCGCGCAAAAAAATTGGGACGGTAGTTCAACTCTCGAGCGGCCGCCAGAATCCGATCCTTCGTGCGCTGGGGAAACGAATGAGACGCCGCGGAATTGTTCAGAACAGCGGAGACTGTTCCGGGGGTAAGTCCGACATGATCGGCTACGGCCTTCAAGGTTACCGCAGACTGTTTCTTCGTTTTCTTCGCCGGTCGAGATCGCATTTAGGAGTCTCCTCAACCTTTCCGTATGAAGCAGAGGATGTAATTGCAAATCCTTTCGAACCGGTCTCATGCCGGCTGACAGACAGCTTTCGACCGCCGGTATTCTACCGCATGTACCCTTTGCGCGTACGCCCCAGTCTGCCAAGCATTCAAAAATATAATACAAAATCGTTATTTTTCGCTTGACAAGCGAATGGGACTTAGCGCTAAATCTCGCAAAGACAAATAGTGGTGTGAAAAATCGATATTCTATTGATAGCGGATGCGGGGATTCTCCTAGTCGGGAAATTATTTCTTGCTCGCGCGCGTTAAAGTTTGCTAGGCGAGCAACCCCGCATATTCAGTAGCCTGGCAAGAATCTTGGGACAAAGAACACGGCGAGTCAGAACAGCGTCGTTAAGGTTTGAACGGATCCGAAAACTATCATCGGGGGTGGTGATCGTGCGAGTTCGACTAATTCCAACCAAGATGTTGGCAGTGATGTTCGGAGTTATGTTTTTGATCGTTGCTGTGCGGCAAGCTCATCCACAGGACATCTTCGGCACGATCAACGGCACGGTCACGGATACGTCCGGCGCCTTCGTGGCCAAGGCGAAAGTCACTATAACTAATGAGGCGACGCAAATCTCCCGCTCCGTAACAGCCGATGACAAGGGTTACTTTGCGGTTGAAGATCTTCCCGTAGGTCAATATACCGTTACGGCTGACCAAGACAGGTTTAAGACCCTCAAGAAGACAGGAAATATACTCGTCGCCGGTGGCCACCTGACCGTAAATGTGACGTTAGAAGTCGGCGTAACTACTGAAACCGTGCAAGTCAGCTCGACCGGTGTAGCCGTCAATACAACCTCTGCCGAAATCTCGCGAACAGTGGACACCAAAGAAATATTGAGCGGGACTCTCAATGAGCGGAACTACGTGCAATTGATGACTTTGGTTCCCGGCGCGGTGCTCACGTCCTTCGACCAGACCGCGTTTACTACCGGCATGTCGATCGCTCCGGGAAATATCAACGGGCTTCGGTCCGACGCCAATCTGCTTACCGTGGATGGCGGATATAACATGGATTCGGGTTCGAATGGCACTCAACTTAACAACGTCGGTCTCGACTTCATTCAAGAAGTCAATGTGCAAACATCGAATTACTCCGCGGAATACGGACGCAGCGCCGCCTCTTCAGTCAACGTGGTCACAAAGAGCGGTGGCAATCAATTTCACGGCGTGCTGTTTGAATACGGACGCAATAATGACTTTGATGCAAAGCCCGCGTTTTCCCCCAAGCTCGAGCTTCGTTACAACGATTTTGGTGGCGCCGTCGGCGGCCCAATCTTAAAGAAGAAGCTATTTTTCTTTGGCGGCGTTGAGGCGAAAAGACTTATCTTGCCTGGAGATGGCCCCTCAAAGACACTGACGCTACCCACTTCTCCCGAGCTCATTGGCAACTTTGCGGACTCAGGTGTTACGCTAAAAGCTCAGGGGGCAGTTACAGCTGCCTCGGGATGCATTGGGAGTTACTCCGGCGGCGCGTCAGACGTCAATCCGGCGGACTTTGTCCCCAACACTGCCACGGGGACGGGGACTGCTCTAAACCCCTCCTGCATATCGTCTGCCGGCAAGTCTATCGCCGACATCTACAAGATGATGGAGACACCCGGAGCAACGCCGGAATCGGCCGTTACATTCACCAATCTCGCTACCGCAAACAACGCAACGTTTGCCCCCGTAACCCCGCAGAATTGGGAAGAGGCCATCGTCCGCCTCGATTATCATCCCACGGATAACCACAGCGACTATTTTCGATTCCTCCAGGACCATCTCGTTCTGGTGGATCCTTTCGGTCCTTTCTCCCCGGGAGGCGCGTTGCCGACATCACCTCAACTTCGCATTCGTCCGGGGTATAGCTATCAGTTTGGCGACGTCTGGACGGCTTCCTCTCATTTCGTGAACGAGGCAAAGTTTAATGCCTCTTGGAACCAACAGCGTATTCCTCCTACCGGCAACCTGTGGCAACAATCCACTTACGGCTTCACCAGCACCAATTACGTCGAACCGTTCCCCGGCGTCGGACCATTTCCCACGGGGATACCTTCAGGCACGTATTCAGGAACCTGTCCGACGACCGCCTGCCCCGCGGAGTTTCTCGGTCCTTACGAGTATCTGCTTGCGCCCACTGTAGATATTTCACCATCCGACAACGTTTCCTGGCAGGTGAGGAATCACACGATCAAGTTCGGCGTAAGTTACGCGCGCAACCGCAAGGATCAGAACTCGCGTACCGACGCAACGCAGGGCCAGCTGAACTTCAGCTCGGCCAATCCGAGCACGACGGGCGACCAGTTCGCAGACTCTCTTCTCGGAAATTACAACACCCTCACTCAGTATTCGGGGGACCCGATTGGACATTACCGGTTCAACGATTACAGCGCCTATTTACAGGATGGTTGGAAAGTAACGCGCAGATTAAGTCTGGATCTGGGTCTTCATTTCGATTACACCGTTCCAACCTACACACAAGCAAACAACATGGTCAACTTTGACCCGAGCCTCTACAGCGCAATTCCGGGGCTGGCGATCTCCAGCTCCAATATACCGACGGCGCCACTCGCGGACGGCAATGTGTTTGATTGTCCCCCCACTTCGACCACGCCAGGCGCATGCAACCCCGGCGCTGCCGGAGGAGGGTACGTTGTTACTGGCCTCGTGCGTCCGGGCGATGTGCCGGCGGACCAAGTAGGCAGAGTACCGAATGCTTACACGCCTTTCGTGCTGGACGTCCCTGCAGGTGCACAGCGCGCCTTTTACAAACCGGAATTTGTTGTGGGCCCTCGAATTGGCATTGCCTATGCTCCATTCGGCGATAAGACCGTTATCCGCGCCGGTGGTGGCATCTACTACGACAAACCGGAAGGAAACATTATCTTTAGCCAGACGGGCCTTGTGCCATTCTTACAGCAAGTTCAATTCAATTCAGGCAATCTGGGGGCGCTTCCAACCTCCGGAGCCGCCCCTACAGTCTTTAGCGTCAGCGCCATCAATCCAAACCTGGTTGTTGCGCGAGCCTTCCAATACAGCCTGAGTGTGCAGCACGAACTCCGGGGCGGCATTATGATCCAAGCCGCATATGTCGGAAACCATGCATGGCATCTATTGCGTGAGCCCAATATCAACGTGCCATCCTTCGCGGCTGCGGCAGCCGCTCCCAGCGGGAGCACCATCAATCAGGTTCGTCCGTATCTCGGCTATACAGACATCTCCCAATACGACAGCGACGGCACTTCAAACTACAACAGTCTGCAGCTCTCTGTCAGCAAGACGAAGGGCGACGAGACTGTTCAATTGAGCTACACGTACGGGCAGGCCCTGGGGAACGCCAACGGCCTAACCGACAATCCCGAGCCGGAATGTGCCATCACTTGCATTAATTCGGCGGGTCAAAGGATCTCATGGAAGCAGTACGACTACGGACCGTTGACCTTCGACATTAAGAGCGCATTCGTCGCCACTTACACTCTGACCGAACCTTTCTTCAAGGATCGCAAAGGAGTCTCCGGCGAGTTCATTTCGGGTTGGCAACTGACCGGTATTGTCAGAGCCCAGACCGGATTCCCGCTCACCGTCACGGGTTCTACGGCCGACGGAAGTTTGAGCAACGAAAGCTTTACGGACCGGGCAAATATGGTCGCCGGCCAATCCCTCAATCTGGGAATAGCTCCCTGCGGGACGCACCTTTGCTATTTCAATACTGCTGCCTTCACTGCCACAGGCATGACCACCGGCCTCGGAAACGCTCCACTGGGAAACATTATTGGCCCGGGCTACTACTCGTGGGATCTTTCGCTACGCAAGAACTTCCGCCTGCCCGTGGAAAGCATGGGCTTCATGATTCAGCTAGATGCGTTCAATCTCTTCAACCGCATCAACTATGCCAATCCAGCGACGACTGTAACCAGCTCCAGCTTCGCCGAGGTTACCTCAAGCCAGCCGCCGCGACAGTTGCAGTTGGGGGCAAAATTCACGTTCTAATGTGGACCCATTCTTGACGCACGCACAGTCAGCGCCGAATCCGGCGCTACTGCATGCTTGGGAACAGCAAGTAACTACAGGTTTCGGCGAATTGTGATTCTGCATTATTCAAAGTGGTTGGAAACTGCCCATCTGCGTGGTAAAGACGAATTTGTGGCCGCGAAGGCACCCCCCTTCATATTACGCCTGAATCGAATGCGCTCGCTGTGGCAAAAACACCTACAGTTTTCCGTGAGCCAGAATCGTCTTTGGCACGCAATAAACCCTGCTATTTTTAACGTCGATTTGATGCATTACATTTTTTTCTTGACAAGGGATACCGACATGGTTCATATAGCGGTTCGCCATGCCGCATAGTAAGACAGGTTCGTCCGTCTACAAGCTTCAAGTAATGGACCGCGCCTTGGCCATTCTCGATGTTCTGGGGAGTTTAAGTGGCGATTCCAGTCTAGTGGAGCTTTGCGTCGCGCTCAATCTTCACAAGAGCACTTTGCATCGGTTGATGATGGTTTTGGAGCGTCACCGCCTTGTGGACAAGAATCCGGACACAGGTCGCTATCGTCTGGGGCTCAAACTATTTGAGCTGGGATCGAAGGCCATCGCTTCATTGGATCTTCGGGAACAAGCCAGGCCTCATCTGACGCGTTTACAACAAGAGACGGAAGAAACTGTAAATTTCGCGGTTTTGGACCAGGGAGAAGTGCTTTACATCGCAAAAATAGAGCCACAAAGAAATCTGCGCATCGCCGCTCACGTCGGACACCGTTTCCCCGCCTATTGCACCGCGCTCGGCAAAGCCATGCTCGCGGAGTCGCCAGAAACAGAAGTAGATTCGATCCTTCGCGGTTGTGAAATGAAGGCGAGAACGCCAAACACGATCACAACCCCGGCGATGCTGAAGGACGAATTGAGAATGATCCATTCGCGAGGTTATGCGATCGATGACGAAGAAAATGATGAAGGTGCCCGCTGTGTGGGTGTGGCCGTACGGGATCAGCGTGGAAACCCCGTCGCGGCCATAAGCGTATCTGGACCAGCTTCCCGGGTGACGAAGAGCAAGGTGCCAGAAATCGCTAAGGTGCTCATTCGCTCGGCCCAAGCACTCTCAAAAGAGCTTGGCTACAGCGCCGAAAATACGGCCGTTGTCGGGATCGCGACCGGATAGCTGTAGGCGGTTATGAATCAACCGGCGAAGGCCGGTTTTTTTTGGGCCTAAGAGATGAATGAGATGTAGTACCACATAGCGGTATGGCAGGGCTGGAATGCGGTGTTTGGGGTGGCCGCATCCGCAGGGAGACAAGGAGGCAGGTCCATGTTTCAAAAAGAGGTGGTGGATAGGATGCACCGTTTCTGTGCGAAGTCAGCCGTCCTGGTAATCGCGCTCGCTTTGTTCGGCCTTGGGGTGGCCGCGCCGAGCTTCGCGCAGTCGCCCACGACCATTTTGTTAGGCACTGTGACGGACAAGAATGGCGGGGGAGTCGCAAACGCTCAAGTCACCGCGACAAATATCGATACGAATCTCGTGAGAACGGCTCCGACGAATGATGAGGGTGAATACCGCTTCGAGTTTCTACCTTTGGGCAATTACAAGGTTGAAGTTGCTGCGCCAGGATTCAAGAAGTTCGTGCGCACAGGTGTTGTGCTGGAAGTCGGCGTGACCGCGCGCGCGGATGCGAGGTTGGATGTGGGTGACGTCAGCCAGTCAGTTATCGTCACGGCGGAAGCGCCACAGGTCAACACCAGCACGACGGACGTGGGACGTCTGGTTGAAAACAAGGAGATTGTTGATCTGCCGATTGTGAACCGCAACGTTTACGCACTGTTATCGCTGACACCGGGCGTCGAATCGAATGCCAACAGCATCGTTTTAGGCTACCCGGAGCAGCGCACGCTGATCAACGGCGGCGTGGACGGGGGCGCCGGTTCGGTGAGCTATTACCTGGACGGTGGCATTAACATGACCGGACTGCGGAACACCGGTAACATACTTCCAAACCCGGACGCCATTCAGGAGTTTCAGGTGGAGACAAGCAACTTCAACGCCCAGTTTGGCAAAATGTCCGGTGGCGTTGTCACCGTGGTAACAAAGTCCGGCACGAATGATTGGCACGGCTCGCTCTACGATTTCTACCGGGACACCGCTCTGAACGCCAATGTGTGGAACAACACTACCGGGTTTAAGCCGCCCGTTCACCGCAACCAATATGGCGCGACGGTTGGCGGCCCCATCCGGAAGGACAAAGACTTTTTCTTCTTTTCGTATCAGGGTTTGCGCCAGATATCGAGTACGTTTCTAAATGGCGCGATTGTACCCACACTCGCGGAACGCGCAGGTAATTTCAGCGGAGATGCGGCCATTAAAGACCCAATCGTCAACGGGCCAAATTTCACGACTACGGGCTTTATTATTCCATCCTCGGTTCTTGATCCAACTGCGGTGTACATCATCAACAATTTCATCCCCAAGCCGAACGTGGGCACCAACAAATGGGACGGTGTCGTTTCCAATCCTTACAATGGCGACGATTTTCTCGCCAAGTGGGACCATTCCTTGACGAGCAAACAACGGCTGACCGTCAGTTATTTTGAAACCAGTGGCAACAATTCGATCCCCGAGGGGTCGCAGCTCCCGTGGTCGGTGCAGTCGTACACCTGGCGTCAACAGAATCTCAATGCGAGCGACACCTGGACCCTTACTCCGGCCGTGGTAAATCAAACATGGCTCACCTACACTCGGAACTTCGGCGGACGCACGAACACTCCGGATACTTCGCTTGGGGCACTGAGCTCCGAGGCCGGCGGCACGGGAACCTTTTACAATATCCAGGGCACGCCTTCGTTGCCTCAGTTGGCGGTTTCCGGTGATTTCACATTGACCGAAGGAATCGCCGGGCCTCTGGCTGGCACGAACTACTACTCACTTCGGGATATCGCCAGTTCAACGCATGGCCGCCATACGATCGCTTTCGGCGCCGAGCTTTCCTTGGACAAAGATATCCAGCAGACATTGCTTGACAACTATGGAGTCTTCACGTTCTCCGGGTCGGGTAAGCAATCCACCGGCAATGCGCTGGCAGATTTCGAACTTGGTTTGCCGAGCGCGATAGAACAAGACTCTCCTATCACCCCGTACACGAATAGTTGGAACCTCGGCGTATTCGTTCAAGATGACTTCAGGGTCTACCCAAACCTGACGTTCAACCTCGGACTACGCTGGGACCTCCAGACGCCGCCAACCGATCCGCAAAACCGCGAATCAAGTTTCGAAGTGGGCGTCCAATCAATCGTGGACACCACGGCGCCACTGGGTGAGCTATTTCCGGGTGACCCAGGCATCACTCGAGGCATCGTTCCCGTCCGCTGGAACCATGTTTCACCGCGGATCGGCCTTGCCTGGGATCCGTTCGGTGATGGCAAGACCGCGGTTCGCATCGGCGGAGGAATGTTCTGGGGTAGCGTTTCCGGCAATGAATGGAACACAACCTCCAATTTTGTGCCATTTGCCATCCGCCTCACTACGTTCGCGAATGTTGGCACGCCACCCACACTCAACGGCTCGACCTTAAGCGGGGGTCCCACGCTGACCAATCCGTACAACGGGCTTCCATCTGATCCGTTTCCTTATACGGGTCAGCCAGTGGCCGGAGCCTCGATCTTTGGCGTGTCGCCTGATTTTCAGTGGCCCAAGACCTATCAGACGAACGTTTCGATCCAGCGGCAGATCACTTCCGATTTCAGCATGACCGTTGCATTCGTCGGCGAATACACGCGTAACCTGCCGTTCGCAACGGACTTGAACTACCCCACTCCCTGCTCGCTTCCGGTGCAATCAACATGCAGCGGCTCAGGAGCCAGCGTTCTTTCACGGCGGCTGATTGACACTGGTTTACTGGGTTCGGTCTACCAACTACAATCCAATCAGAGAGCCGACTATAACGGTCTTCAAATCACAGCTTCAAAAAAGATGGCGCACCACTTGATGTTGAACGCCTTTTACGTGTACAGCAAGACGCTCGAAAGCGTCGAGCTGCAAAACAACACCACGAATCCAACCGCGGCAGGTCAGGTGCCACAGGATTACCAACTCCTCAGCGCTGAGGGTGGGCGCGCCGATGACGACATGCGGCACCAATTCGTGACGTCGTTGGTCTGGCAACCCGATTACTATCATGGGGGCAGTAAACTCGTCAGCAGCGTCATCAACGGTTGGTCTTTCTCCCCTATCGTAACCTTCCACAGTGGTCTCCCGTTCACAGTGGTTAGCGGCAAGGACCAAAATCTTGACGGTTCGAGCGCAAATGACCGGCCCGACTTGGTAATGGGAGTGAGCCCCGTGCTGCCTGCGAATCGTACCCGAGCTCAAGAGGCTGCGGAGTGGTTCAATACGGCTGCTTTCTACCTAAATCCCAGTGGCACGAATGGAGACGTGGGAAGGAATACTCTGGATGCCCCCGGGTTTAAGGAAGTGGACATGGCTATCTTCCGGGATTTCAAGATTCACGAGCGCATGTCACTTCAGGCGCGTTTAGAGGCCACGAATTCGTTCAATTGGGTGAACTTGAACACGCCAGCCGCCAGCGGTCCGCCAGCGACCATTGGTGCAACGCCGGCATCTGCGTCGTTCGGGACAATTACGAGTTCGTTTGCTGCTCCGAACACCACGGGCCCGTCGCGGCAGGTCCAGCTTGGCCTTCGGTTGACGTTCTAGCTTCATCGGCAGGGCTTTGCCCTGTCACGGGCGACCCGTAACGAAAATGGTTTCGGGTCGCCTGTGATGTAGAATATCGTTATTTTAGACGATGCAGCGCGGACGGCCATAGAGTATGATTTTTATATCTCCGATCGCTCCGTGACGGCGATTCGGAGTTGTTTGGGTAATACTCAAGGAGCATTCATGAGCACGCAAGGACAGGCAATAATCGACAAAATGGTTTTCCGCAAGACGAATGCCCATCTAGGGCGCCATATCTCTGTCAGCCCGGAAAACAGCACCATGAAACATCTCGCCTATGGACGCATTATTCTGAACTCATCGAAAGCTATGGTTTCTTTTTCCAATGGCAACCGCGAGACCGGCCTGATCTGCCTTTCGGGCCAGGCGAAAGTGAAGTCAAACGGAAGCGAAACAAAACTCGGCAAATATGATGCCATCTATATTCCGCGCGACTCCTCGATTGAGGTTTCGACGGACTCCGAGGTTGATTTGGCCGAGTTTTCCTCGGATGTCGAGAAGAAATATCCATTGCAAATTGTCCGCTACGCCGAAATTTCACGGGACCCGGGTATGAAGTTCAGCGCCGGAGGACCCGCCTCCTCAAGACTTCTTAACATGGTGTTGGCGAAAAATATTCGAGCGGGGCGCCTTGTGGCGGGTTTCACGCATTCGGATCCAGGCAACTGGACGAGCTGGCCGCCGCATGAGCACGCCAAAATGTTGGAAGAATTGTATGTCTACTTTGAAATGCCGGAGCCGGCCTACGGCATCCAGCTCGTTTACAACAACACGGAATATCCGGAGCTGGTTACCGTGGTGCGCGATGGTGACGCGGTGCTCATGCCGAGCGGCTACCATCCCAATGTATCTGTTCCCGGCCATCCCATCGCGTTCCTTTGGGCCATGGCGGCGCACCGCGAAGTAGAAGACCGGCAGTTCGGCGTAGTAAACGTGCAGCCGGGATTCGATCAGAGCGGCTCTGGCCTCGAAGCGGGACAGAAAAAAGAGTAACGATTGCTGCGCCGCTGGATGCACTTCCGATGTGGGCCGGAGGCTCGCGAGTGATCCTCGAGAAATTCAGACTGGATGGAAAAAACGCGCTCGTGACCGGGTCGGACAAGGGGCTCGGCGCAGGCATCGCACGAGCGTTGGCTCAGGCAGGCGCCAACATTGCCTTTCATTCGCGCGGCAAGGCTCCGCAGATCCTGCTTGGGATGCACGGAAAGGCGTGCTTCGTTTCCGGCGACCTTTCCGACGCGGAAGCATGCACGCATGTGGTTACGCAAACCATTCAAGAGCTTGGCTCCCTCGATATTCTTGTGAACAACGCCGGCACGATCCGCCGCGCGCCGGCCGCCCAGCATTCTCAAGAAGACTGGGATCACGTTATTGCTGTGAATCTTACCGCGGTGTTTCGTCTCTCGCAGTTGGCCGGAAAACACATGCTGCAGCGCGGCCAAGGCGGCAAGATCCTGAACATTGCGTCGCTGCTTTCTTTCCAGGGCGGCATCAGAGTTCCCTCGTATGCCGCCGCGAAGGGTGGCGTTGCGCAATTGACGAAGGCCCTTGCGAATGAATGGGCGTCGAAGGGCATCAACGTAAACGCCATCGCGCCCGGATATATGGCCACGGACAACACCGAGGCTCTGCGTAACGATTCACAGCGTGGCAAACAGATTCTGGAACGCATTCCCGCGAACCGTTGGGGCGACCCCTCCGATCTTGCTGGTGCTGCTGTCTTTCTCTGTTCAGCGGCCAGCGATTACGTACACGGGCATGTGTTGACGGTAGATGGTGGTTGGCTGGCGCGGTAAAACGGGATTTCGCCACACAAAGCCATAATGAGGAAGGCTCATGGGAATGGAGAAGGAAGCCGTAAAAGATCTCATTCTAGAAGTCGGCATTATCCCGGTAGTGCGCGCCTCTTCGGCCGATGAAGCCATGACGGCTGTGCGCGCCATTCGCCGGGGTGGCATTCCGGTGGTGGAGATTACCATGACGGTGCCCGGCGCCATTGAAACCATCCGGGAAGTGGCAATGTCCATGGGAGAAGATGTCCTCGTCGGCGCGGGAACTGTTCTGGACGCCGAAACCGCCCGCCGATGCCTCGATGCAGGCGCGCAATTCATCGTCAGCCCGGGGCTCGACGTAGAAACCATCGAGTTTGTCGCGAAGCAGGACAAGTTGATGATGGCGGGCGCGCTCACCCCTACGGAAGTCATCACTGCGTGGAAGGCGGGCTCGGATTTCGTCAAAGTATTTCCCTGCGGGCAAGTCGGCGGCCCAGGCTACATCAAGGCGCTCCGCGGACCTTTGCCGCAAGTACCGCTGGTTCCCACCGGTGGGGTAAATCTCAACACGGCGGGGGATTTCATCTTGGCGGGATGCGCTGCTCTGGGCGTCGGAGGCGAGCTGGTGCAAGCCGCAGCGCTTAAGGCGGGACATCCGGAAATCATTACCGAACTCGCGCGCAAGTTCGTTGCGTTGGTGAATCAGGCCCGCGAAACACTCACGCCGTCCAGCGCCCAACTCGAGCCGGCCAAACTCAGGAGCTAGCTTCCTTATGTCAAACCAGACTAAGAATTTTCCTGACCTTGTTGTTTTCACGCACTCCGACGCGAAGTCTTCAAATCCCGAACCTGGACTTACGCGCCGCGTACTGGCTTACAACGACAAATTGTTTGTGGTCGAACACAAAATGGAAAAAGGATGGATTGGCGCCATGCACAGCCACCCGCATGAACAAGCGGTGTACATCGTTCGTGGACACATACGATTGAACTGTCAGGGCAAGACTTTCGATTTACGCACCGGAGATACTTTCACAGTTCGCGGCGGTGTTGAGCATGGCGCATCGGCTCTGGATGATTCCGTCGTCGTAGATGTTTTCACACCCTTACGGGAAGACTACATTGCGTCACCAGGTGTCTAATCACTCGTGGAGCTTGTGGTTAGAGAGCTTTAGACAAGATCAGATGCGGAAGTATTTGCACGTAATCGCCGGATTTCTTCTCGCCGCCACTCTGGGCGCGCCCATATGGTCGCAAGCACGCATCAAGGTCATTAAGATCGCGGTGACGAATCCCACTGGGCTCCAGCGAAACGCGGAGGATATCGTCATTTCCATCCCAGAACTGCGCAAAGTCGCGCCCGATTTTACGCCAGCATCGGTCATCGTCACCACATCCGGCGCGGCGACGGTCGAAGAGGATGCTTCGACACTCGAAACGCAGGAGCTCCCTTCTCAGGTGGATGATCTCGACGGGGACTTTAAAGCGGATGAACTCGCTTTTCAGATTGACCTGAAGCCTCACCAGACGCGGATTGTTTCCATCTGCTATGGCGACCAGGACCCTATTTGGCGCCTGCGTGGAGATTATCCGCAGCGAACCAACGCCATCTTCAATAAGAAATTTGACGGCTTGGGATGGGAATCAGAGCGTTATGCCTGGCGCATCTATTTCGATGCGCGCAACGCAATTGATCTCTTCGGCAAGCGGCGTCCTTCCTTACAACTGTGGATTTACGGAACGCCTGACTACGTCTACCACAACGAATCGCCGGAAGGCCGGGACATTTATGACGTCGGCGACGCTCTTGGCATAGGCGCGGTCGGCGCATGGGTTGACAGCAAACTCGTAAAGGTGGCCGAAGTGAAAGAACGCAAGTGGCGCATCATTTCCGCCGGACCTGTGCGCACTATCGTCGAGTTGGAATATGACGGCTGGAGCGTAGGGGGAAAATCGGTCACGTTCCGGTCGCGCATGACCCAGTGGGCTGGAGAGCGCGGCTTCGTGCACGAAATCTTCACGGATAATTCCGCGGACGGTCTCAATTTCGTTACCGGCCTTCGGCGCAAGCAGGGCCTCGACACGATGTTTTCCGCTGCACAGGGGGCGAATGGAGTTACGTCACTGACGACATGGGGCGAGCAGGTCGTTGTGCCCGGCCCGAACAAGACCGCATCTGTGCCCGGCCAGAATCTCGGATTGGCGGTGCTGACCACTTTTCCGGCAACATCCATCGCGGGAGACCCGTCGAACCAGCTTGTCCAGATCAATCTCTCCAACCACCACGCGAGTTGGTACGCCATGGCCGCGTGGGATCAGGAGGGAACGAATCGCCTCGTGGGTGTCGGAAACTCAAAAGAGACGGGAGACAGAGCCTCTTACGTTTTGCCTCCCGATGGAATTACCACTCATTCCGCATTCGTCGAAGCCGTCAAAGAGCAAGCCGGCCGCATGGGCAGCCCGGCGCAAGTCGCCATACTTTCGCAGTCCGCCGCGGCGCAATCCGCGCCGCCGGATTCACTCTCGCCCAGCGCGCAGAAAACTGTTTACCAGGCCATTGATCTGCTCCGTGCTGAAATTGATGCCACGGCAAAAACCTGGGAGCCGATCCTTTCCGCCGCGGCCCCCGGCGCCATTTCATATGGAAAAGGGCCGGGCTATTTCACGGAGGGCGGTAATTTCACAGGCGAATGGAAACCGCAACAAGGCTATTACTGGACCGGAAGTTTTTGGACGGCCGAGTTGTGGCGCATGTATGCGCGCACGAAGGACGAAAAATATCGCCGCTGGGCGGAAATGTGGGGCGCGCCCATGATCGGCCAGGAAATGTTGCAAAATCACGACGCCGGCTTCCTTTATTACTACTCGTCCTCCATGGGATACGACCTCACTCACGCGCCGGTATTACGCGAAAGCTCGCTTCGCGCTGCTGAGCGCCTTTCGCAGTTGTATAACCCCTCCACCCACCTCATCGCGTCGTGGGGAGTGGATGGCGATGACACCATCATTGATACGATGATGAATCTGCAGCTTCTTTGGTGGGCAAGCCGTGAAACTCAAAACGCAAAATGGCGCGACATCGCCCTTCAACACGCCCTTCGCTCGGCCGATTGGCTCGTGCGTCCGGATGGTTCTGTGATTCAGTCTGTCCACTACAATCCCGGCAATAATCCTCAGTCATTTCCCTTAGGAGGCGGAGCCGCTACTGCGACGAGCCCTCGAACTCCCATCGCAAATGACGCCGCGGTAGGCCAGGAAGTCTTCACGCATACTCATCAGGGATTTGCCGCGGATACATCCTGGGCACGCGGAACTGGCTGGGCGCTTTATGGATTTGCGTTAGCCTACGCTGCAACGCATGAGCCTAAAATGTTGGATACCGCACAGCGCGTCGCGGATTACGCGATTCAGAATCTGCCCGAAGACGGCGTTCCCTGGTACGACTTCACCGATGAGGGCGTGCATTTCCGGAATCGCGACACTTCCGCGGCGGCAATTCTCGCCGCTGGTCTGTTGCGCCTTTCCGAATTGACCGCCGACAAGACGCGTGCGCAGAAATATCGCGAACAGGGCGCGGGCATCGCGCAATCATTGATTGATCGTTACCTGACTCCCGTCGGCGCCGGTGACGCCACGCCGCCCGGCGTGCTGCGGCACGGCTCCAGCACCCGGCCGGAGGACAGCATGCTCATATATGGCCAGTATTATTTGCTCGATGCGCTGTTGTGGCTGGATGAGCACGGTGCCAAAACCGGCGCAACCGCGCAATAGGAAGAAACGAGTCGTCGAGCGGAACGCAACTCAATGGAAAAAAAAACACGCGGAGCAAACCATCACCGAAAAATCGCAGTCGCGTGGGTATTAACCATCGCGCTGGCCTGCGGCGCCACCGGCAGGGCGCAGCAAAAAGTGCCACAGCCCGCCACTTCGCCGCGCGTTTTTGTACTTCACCCTGATGTCTTGGTCGCTTTGCGCGCGCGAATTTTGGCCGGTAACGTTCATGAGCCTGCCCTCGATTCTCTGCGCGCCGAAGCAGACGAGTTGCTCAAGCTCGAGCCTCTCTCCGTTATGCAAAAGCCGCAAACGCCTCCGAGCGGAAATAAGCACGACTACATGAGCCTTGCGCCTTACTGGTGGCCGGATCCCGCCGCGCAAAATGGTCTGCCATATATCCGGCGTGATGGCGAAACAAATCCTGCGTCCGGCCAAGTCCCCGATCACAAGAACTTCAGCAAGGTTATGTCGGCCACGCATACGCTCGCGCTCGCCTATTACTTGTTTGGCGATGAGGCCTACGCATCGCATTGCACGCAACTCCTGCGCGTATGGTTTCTCGATCCTGCGACGCGCATGAACACCAGCCTGACCTTTGCGCAGGCTGTAATGGGCCGCAACGAAGGCCGGGGCATAGGTTTGATCGAAACTCGTGGCATCACGCGGATCGTGGATGCCGTGGGCTTGCTTGCGGGCGCTCACTCCTGGACTCCCGTTGATCAGCAGGGAATGATGGACTGGTGCTCCAAGTTCCTCGCATGGATGTTGGACAGCTCAAACGGCAAGGACGAATCGGCGGCAAAAAATAATCACGGCACCTATTACGATGTACAGATTGTCGCACTGGCCTTATTTGTTGGAAAGAGAGACGTCGCCGACCGCATTCTTCGTGAAGCGCCGAAAAAACGAATTGAGCTGCAAGTCGAACCCGACGGTCGCCAGCCCTTGGAGTTGGAGCGCACCAAGTCCGCGGGCTACAGCCTGATGAATCTCAGCGGCTTGTTTGAATTGGCGCGACTGGGCAGTGCCACCGGAGCAGATTTGTGGAGCTTTCAAACGCAGGACGGGCGAAGCATCCGAAAGGCTCTCAACTATCTTGTTCCTTTTGCCACCGGGGACCAAAAGTGGAAAGGTGAACAGATCGCCGTTGTGAAATGGACCGACCTCGTACCCGAATTGCTGGTCGCGGCGGACGAATATCATTTTCCCAAGTACAAAGATGCGGCCATGAAAATTGATCCGGGCGCCGGCCAGAGCTTGGATGAATTATTGCTCCACGCCCGCTCGGAGAATTAGATTTGGTGCGATTGGACATGGTCGAAATGAGGCGTAGGAAAATGCTCACAAAGCGAATGCGATTAGCGCTGCGGTTCCTATGTTTGGCAACTGTCGCTGCGATTGGTTCATTCCCGGCAGTCGCCGCGCCCGGTCCGCCGCCGCGGAAAACGCAGGCAAGCGATCCTCAGATCTCCACCGCCGATTTAGACCGCGAAATCCGCGATTTTCTCACCCGCGAGATTACTGCGCACGTCGCGGACATCAAGAGCCTTAATCCACCGCAAGATCGCGTCGTCGGCGCTTTGACCACCGGTGAATTTTCCTGGGGAACTTTCATGCGCGCTCTGGCCGCCTACTCGGAACTTTCTGGTTCTCGAACAATCGCGGGCCGTGACATTCCCACTCTGATTGGAAAAATTGGATTGATCGAATCGCGTCAGGGCGGAAAAACGTTTGCGCAACTCTACGCCGCTCTTGCCCTGCGGCACTTTGGAACAGACCTGGCGCGCAATGCGGTTTGGCGGAGTTTGTCGCCTGAGGAACAGACGGCGTGGCGCTCGCTTCTCGATCCGGGACGCTTTTATGATCGCAAGACGCGTCAGGTCATCAATCTTCCGCAGAATTATTTCGGCGTGGCGGCCCGCATTGTCACCATGGATTTTCAGCTCGGGATCATCACCGACCGTACCTACGTGGACGATATTCTCGACCGCGCGGCGCAGCAATTCGTAAGCGGTAGCCTGTACTCGGATGATGCGCTGCCCGCTGGTCGCTACGACCGCTATTCAAACGAATATGCGCGATACGTTTACGAAGCCGCCGAAAATGTGGGACGCAAGGATTTGATGATCAAGCTCGAGCCTACGCTGAAGACTCAAATGCGCACGTGGTGGGACTTGCTTTCCCCGGATGGCTACGGCTATCCCTGGGGGCGAAGCCTCGGCGCGATCAGTTATATGGACACTATGGAAATCGTCGCTTTCGACGCGCGCCATCCGCAGTTCCGTCCCGCGCCGTTCCCGGAATTGGCCACTGCATATTACGCAGCCTGGGAATCGTTGCGCCGGGACTTCGAACCCGATCGCCATTTGCTTAATGTGTTTGGCTTTGGCCGCGGAAGTTACAGCTACATTAATCTTCAACGCGAATGGCAACAGACCACCGGCTTCATGGGTAAGGTGACTGGCGCGGAGCTCGGCTTCATGCCCGTGATGAAACAAGAAAACATCACGAAGTTTCCAGAGGTTTTGAAATTGCCCGAAGTGGCGCGTTTTGAATTTTTCCGTAAGGGTCCGCGGTCTTTTGGGGTTTGGCTTGTGCGCCAGGGCCAGCTTAGTTTTTCGCTGCCCATCGTCACGGGCACACAGCCCGGTGTCTCCGATTATCTTTCCGCCCCATACGGCCTTCCCGGTTTTGCCGCGCCTGTCGAGCAATTCGCACCCGTGGTGACGCCTTATATCGAGTTGGAAGATGGCCGCGTCATTGTTGCTTGTGACGGCGCGGACGAAATTGATCCCGCCGCCGACGGCCGAAGTCTGCGGGTTGCCTGGAAGCACTGGGCTCAACTCGGAATGAAAGCTGGTGAGACTGTAAATCCTGGACTGACTGCGGAAGTTCGTTGGAGCATCGAGGGCAACTCTCTCCTCCGCGCGGAAACTATTTCAGCATCTGCGCCAATCAAGGTTCGCCGCATCTGGGTCATCATCCCCACATCGGGCGACCACGACTCGACGCGATTCGATGCCGGAATCCGCACCGACCAGTTTGATTCGTCGGAAGGATCGCTCGAGGCAACTGTGACGGCGGCGGATTGGCCATTTCACGCAGCCATCTTTACCCCCGGCAATAGCGCGCTTGGCAAAGGGAATCGCGGACCCATCCCGCTTTACCTCGAACTGGATGCAAACGATGTAACACTTCAGCCGGGAAAACCCATGAAATGGACCTTACGTCTTACGGTCTTGCCACTCAACATGCCGGAAAGCACGATTCCGAAAATTAAGCCGAACCCAGACGTCCTTCATTAAAGATTAGCGTTTCTTTCACCAAGAAACCGTCAAAAGCGGGCCAACTCTCACTGAAACCCTCACTGACGATACCAGCGAGCTTTCTTGTACTATTTGTACCGATTGTTCTGGGAGTGTAGCTGCAACACTGTGAAAATGTAGGGCTTCGTGAAATAGGTTATAATTCACTCCTCGCGGCCCCTACCATCCATTTCTGAAGAGGAAACCCGGTAATTTTGGCTCCGATTATTAATGCACAAGAGCTGGCGAAAAGGTATGGCAGCGCTCCGCTTTTCCGGAACGTTTCGTTCACCATTTCCGATGGCGACCGCATCGGCCTCATCGGTCCGAATGGCTCCGGCAAATCAACCCTTCTCGAAATCCTTGCCGGGCGTGTAAAGCCCGATACCGGAGATGTCGCCACTCGCAAGCGAACGAAGCTTGCCAGCGTCGCGCAGATCTCCGAGTTCGAACCGGACGCCACGATTCGTTCCGTAATTGAAAGCGCTCTGGATCGCACGGGCGTGCCTGCCGCTCAATGGCCGCAACGAACTGCCAAAATACTTGGCCTCGCGGGATTTGCGGATCTCGATATGCCCGCCGCGGCGCTTTCGGGCGGCTGGCGCAAGCGCCTCGCGATTGCCGAAGGCTTGGTGCAGGAGCCGGATATTCTGTTGCTCGATGAGCCGACCAATCACCTCGACCTCGCTGGAATCAAGTGGCTGGAAACAGTTCTCCAGGACGCGTCGTTCGCGTGCGTGGTCGTGAGTCACGACCGATATTTTCTTGAAAATGTCGCCAATGAAATGGTCGAGCTTAACCGCATCTACAAAGACGGCTCGCTGCGTGTGAAAGGGAACTACAGCACATTCCTGGAAATGAAGGAGCAATATCTTCATGCACAGAATAAGAGGCAGGAGGCGCTTGAGAATCTAGTCCACGCTGAAATTGAATGGTTGCGCCGCGGCCCGAAGGCGCGCACCAGAAAATCGAAAGCCCGGATCGGCAAAGCCCACGAACTGATTGGCGAACTGAAAGATCTGAACGCGCAGACCTCCGTTTCCACCGCCAAAATTGACTTTTCCGGTACTGAGCGCCAGACCAAGCAACTCATTACGCTCCACAATGTTTCTTACAGCGTTGGCGGCCGTGAATTGTTCAGCGGAATCAATTTCACCGTGGGCCTCGGCATGCGCGTCGGATTGGTTGGCCCAAACGGGAGCGGAAAAACCACACTGCTGCGCTTGCTGCGCGGAGATATCGAACCGTCAAAGGGCGAAGTCCGCCGCGCTGACCCATTGCGGATCGTATATTTCGATCAAAGCCGCGAACTTGATCCGGACCAGACGCTGCGCCGCGCCCTTGCTCCCGATAGCGATTCGGTGATCTATCAGGATCGAGTTATCCACGTCGGAGCTTGGGCGGCCAGATTCCTGTTCACCGCCGAAGATCTAAATCAGCGTGTCGGCCGCCTTTCGGGTGGCGAACGCGCCCGCGTGCTCATCGCTCAACTCATGTTGCAGCCCGCGGATGTTCTGCTGCTGGACGAGCCCACAAACGACCTCGATATTCCAACGCTCGAAATACTCGAAGAAAGCCTGCTCGAATATCGCGGCGCGCTGGTCCTCGTCACCCACGACCGATACATGCTGGACCGCGTCTCCACGGTTGTGTTCGGCCTGGACGGTCTGGGCGGCGCGGAACGCTTCGCCGATTATTCTCAATGGGAAACCTGGCAGCGCGCTCAAACCACCAAGAGCGCAGCCAGCGCGAAAGGTGTGCCGAACAACGGCTCCTCCGGAGCTCGGCCCGCGCGCGAGACGGAAATTCCTCTTCAGCCCGCAAGCGGAGGCAAAAAACTTTCCTATCTGGATGCCCGCGAACTCGAAGCGATGGAAAAGAACGTAGCCCAAGCTGAAGAAACACTCCGCGCCAAACAAGCCGCCCTCGAAAACCCGGCAAACACAACCGATCCTCGCCATTTCCAAATCATTTGCGCCGAAGTAGAGGCCGCACAAAAAGCCGTTGACCGTCTCTACGCCCGCTGGTCGGAACTAGCACAGAAGAAGGGTTGACGCCCCAAGTGGGCCCTACGAGGGAAAGACGCGGAGGCGAAGCGGAAGACCTGAGCTACACGCCACTGGTGGCATTGATGTCCTGACCTTCGAGCACCGGTTTCGGCGCGCCATGCTTGGCGACATTGATCATCGCGCGGCCCATCTTTTCGGTTGTGGTTACGTATTTCGGAAAGGCAGCGGTCAATAGGGGGATGAACGGTCCCAGCAACATATAGGGAATGCGGTAAAGCTTCGTTTTGGATTTGATTCCGTGCAGCGGCTGGATCACGCCGGGACGGAACATATACGCAGCTTTGAACGGCAGACGGAGCAACGCGTTTTCAGTTTTGCCTTTCACACGCGCCCACATGCTGCGCCCCTCTTCTGTGCTGTCGGTGCCCATTCCCGATACGTAGATGAATGTCATATCAGGATTGAGCTTCACCAAAGTTTGCGCGATGGCCATCGTGAGGTCGTAGGTCACATGGCTATAGTCCGATTCCGACATGCCCGCTGAGGAAACGCCGAGGCAGAAAAAGCATGCGTCGTAACCGCGCAATTGGTCTTCAATGGGGGCGAGATTGAATAGATCTTTGAGTACGATTTCGTGAAGTTTGTTGTACTGTTGCGCGGTTGGGTTGTGCTCGATTGCGCTGCGGCCGACCGCGAGGATGCTCTTTATATCCGGATCGAGCAGGCATTCGCGCAGTACGCCTTGCCCGACCATGCCTGACGCGCCAAACAGAATAATTTTCTGGCCATCGCCTTCAGCGATCGCAATGGGATGCGTGGATCGGTTTCGCTCTTGGCTCTTTTGTGGTGACGGCTCCATGTAGGGAGAGGATACCATTGCCGGGCTTCTGTAGGGATTGGCCGGCTGGGCTTGGCGAGAGGAATCCGCAAGCCGGGCGGACGAAGGATTCGCGCACCCGGCTCACGGACAACCGAGGAGAAACTAATTCGGCATCAGAACTGTATCAATTACCTGAATGACGCCGTTTGATTGATAGACATTGGGGATAGTGATGGTTGCGGTGCCGCCCTTTTCGTCTTGCAGAACAATCTTGCCCATGTGCTGGGTGGCCCAGAGGGAACCGCCGCTGACGGTCTTCAGTTCAGCCTTACCGTTTCCTGCTTTGATGAGCTTCATGATGTCGCCAGTGCTGAGCTTGCCGGAGACAACGTGGTAGGTGAGGATCTTCGTGAGCATCGCCTTGTTTTCGGGCTTCAGCAGCGTATCCACCGTGCCCGCGGGAAGTTTCGCAAAAGCTTCATTCGTTGGCGCAAAAACCGTGAATGGACCGGCGCTTTCGAGCGTGTCCACCAGTCCGGCGGCCTTCACCGCCGCGACGAGTGTTGTGTGGTCGGATGAATTCATTGCGTTTTCGACGATATTCTTGGTGGGGAACATGGCCGCGCCACCAACCATTGGGTCCTTCTGGGCAGAAACGATGGCGGCGCCCATGAGGGACAGCGCGCAGACAGCAATTAGAAGCTTGGATTTCATTTTCTTCTTCTCCTTTAATTTGAATTGCACTAACACCTGGAGTACGTGCCCCATGCGGTTTTGGATGTAAGGATGTTGGGTTTTTTGGCGTGGCGGCTAGGCGCGGCAAGCAGCGCGAAGACCGAGATAGAGGAACCCAAACCGGGTATCCTAATGGCATAAGGCGAGGGAGCACACGACTTGGCGGAAGCAAGCAAACAAAAGCGATGGGGAGCGCCGCCGTGGACGATTGATTTCAAGCCCGCTCCGCGCGCGCTGCCGGACGAAGTGGATTTCGCCATTGTTGGCGGCGGGTTTACTGGATTATCGACAGCGGCGTGGCTGCGGCGCTTGGCTCCAGCGAAGAGTGTCGTGGTGCTCGAAGCGGAGTCCATCGGCGCCGGATCGAGCGGGTACACCGGCGGAATGAGCTTGGGGGAAACGGCGGTCGGCGATCTTCCGGGGCTTGGCGACGTGCTTAGCGGCTTTTCCGGGGGGCTGCGCGAGCTGGAAGTAGATTGCGACCTGACCCTTCCGGGTGCGTTGGAGCTCGCACGAAAAGGCGGAATTCCCAGTTCGCCGATTCACTGGACTGACTCGGGCGGCTTGCGCGTAGTGAAGGAAGTGCCGGGCGGCAGCATTAATCCCGGCAAGATGGTAAGCGGGCTCGCGCGCGCTGCGGAGCGTGCTGGGGCAGTGATTATCGAAAGCGCGCGCGTGGAGAAAGCCGCATTTGGCGATTCAATCCGATTGCAAGTGGCGGAGAAGGAAGTGCGAGCGGGCCGGGCATTATTCGCCACAAATGCGCAATCGCTTGAATTGAATGGTTTGGCGAGCAGCGCGCAGCCGAAGTTCACGCTGGCTCTTGCAACCGCGCCGCTGACCTCGCAGCAACTGGATGCGCTGGGGTTGGCTTCGCGCAAACCGTTTTATACGACGCTTGACTACCCATATCTGTGGGGGCGGCTGCTGAATTCCAACGCGGTGATTTTCGGCAGCGGACTCGTGCACTTCAAGGATTGGCGAGAAGTCCACGAACTCGATATTGCGGCGGGAGAATCCCGCGAGCTAATGGACAAGCTTGAAAAACGCGTACATGGATTGCATCCTGTGTTGCGAGATGTGCAGGTCACGCATCGCTGGGGCGGGCCGATTTTAGTTGGCGATGAGTGGCAGCCGGTGTTTGCAAAACATCCACAGAGCGCGCGGGCGATTGTGCTTGGCGCGTACAGCGGGCACGGAGTTGCGCTCTCCGTTTATTTGGGACGTTGGGCCGCCGAAGCGATGCTTCAGCGAAGAAGCCTTCCCGCGTGGGACGCAGAGTGAATCCAGATTGAGCCTGGCGCGCTAGCATTACTCGTATCGAAGAGTGGTGATGGGATCCACTTTCGTGGCGCGGCGCGCCGGAACGTAACATGCGGCGAGCGCGACAACGGCGAGCAAAAGTGTGACGCTGATAAACGTGACAGGGTCTGTCGGCGTGACGCCAAAGAGCAAGCTCGTCATCAAGCGAGTCAGGGCGAACGCGGCGATCAGCCCGGCGGCGACTCCTAGCAATGCGAGTCCCGCGCCTTGTTTCATCACCAGACCCAGAACGTCAGCGGGCTGCGCGCCGAGAGCCATGCGCAAGCCGAATTCCTTGGAGCGCCGCGCTACGGAGCAGGAAATAACTCCGTAGATGCCGACGGTGGCGATGGCGAGCGCGACGCCATTGACGACGCTAAAGATGCCGGTGGTTGCGCCGGTGCCCAGCATCAGGCAGAGGACAGCAGCCACCGTGAAGCCAGGATTCTTCGCGAGCATGCGAACCGCAAAGCGTATGTCCAGCCAGAAGGTTTCCATCACAGACCTCCGAAAGCGAGCCCCATAACGCGCGGGCCGTGGGCACACATGCCCTGGGGATAAGACGCCAGAGAATGGAAAACGTGACCGGGGAAAGTGGCACTTTCGCGACGACGCTGGCGGAGAGGGGGCCGAAAATACGACGGGCGCTCCGGTCCCAAAGTTTCAGGACTGGAACGCCCGTGAAGAGAGTTGCGTTCTTGCGCTATTGAAATACGCGCTAGAACGAGAAGCGTCCTCCGAACTGGAGCGAGCGCGCCCCAAGCGTCGTCGCGTTATTGGCGGCCGTTGGAGTGCCAAATGCGGCGTTATAAACGAGCGTTGGAGCCGTGCTGCTGCAACCTGTTCCTGAACCGCTCGTGCAATTGGAAAAGAGTTCCGTATTGACAGCGGTCACGTCGAACTGGTTGAAAAGGTTAAACGCTTCGACCGAAAAAGTGGCCTGGTAGCGCTCCTTGAATGTGAAACTCCGCGACAGCCGGATATCTGTATTGATGATGGACGGCATCCGGAAGAGGTCTCGCGGAAGAAAAGGAGTGCGGGTCGAACCTCCAGCTCCGAGTACTCCCGACACTTCGTAATCTGTGAGGGAGAGCGTGCTGCCGGAGACGGTTCCGCTATAAGGCAGACCGTCTTGTGCTGTTTGGATCGGAGAAATTGTCCAGCCGCCCAATAGAGCGCGAGTGACTCGATTGGAATTCTTGAAGTACTGCGGCTGCCAGATAATGCTGGCCACGAAGCGCTGCCCCACGTTGAAGATTGAATTTCCTATATCCAGCAGTGGGTTGGCCGGGTCGAGCGCGGTATTTGTTGTGTTACCAATCACCGGCGACGACGATTGATCGTCATCAATCGCGTGGGACCAGGTGTAGTTCATCTGGAATTGAAGCCCGTGCGTCATGCGGCGGTTGAACTGCACGACGAGAGCGTTGTAACTCGTGTGAACGTTCGTGTCGACCTGAATGACGTCGTTGTAATTGCAATTGACCAGGCCGTTGGGGCAGCTCGTGGTTTCCTTGAAGAAAGGCACTGTGAAAGTCGCTCCGGCTGCGGGAAGTATTGAAGGTGAAACGCCGCCGATGCTCGTTGTTGGCGCGGTACCCTGAACAGTGTAGGTGAGCGTGGTGGGTGTATTCAGATTGGTGTTCAAACCGAACGGTAGGAAACTTCCGATCGTACCGACATAGGACACGGAAACGATCGTGTTCGTCGCAATCTGGTGCTCGAGCACCAGGTCGAACTGTTGAACCCTCGGCAGCCGCGCATCCCCCGCAAAGTACTCGGCGTTGTTGGCCGAAGACGATGAGAAGGGGGTCGTAATGATATTGGGATAAAGCGGCGCATATGCCAGGCAGGTTGATCCGGACAAATCCACGCAATTGGGGGTCCCATTCTTATTCGTCGAAGTCCCCGCCGTGCAAGGGCCGGCGCCAGCAACGGGGTTACACGTCGGGTAGATGGTCGGCTCCAGCTGGATACCGGTTGAGCCGTTGAGGGCAATGGCGTCGTAAATCTGCTCGTTGGTGATACGGCCATAGTAGATGCCGTAGCCTCCACGGAGGACGGTCTTGCCGGTGCCAAACATATCCCATGCGAAACCAAGGCGGGGACCGAAGTCCTTGTTGTCATGCGGGAAAAGCCCGGTTAAGGGCAGGGCCGGATTGACAACTTGAGTTTTCGGCATCGTCTCATGTTCCCAGCGAAGACCGAAATCAACTGTGAGGCGCCGGGTCGCGTGCCAGTCATCTTGGACAAAGAACGCAGTGTCCCATGTGTGAAAGGAGAAGCCCTTTGGTCCGAAGCCCTGGAAATAATCGTGATAGCAAGGCTCACTGTATGTCACCGAGCTTGCCACTGATGTGCATAGCTCGCCGACAGTACTGCCAAAAGCGCAACTCCCGCTGCCGACCGCGGTGCAGCCACCGGGGTTGAGGCCGTAAACCGAGCCGACATAATCACTAATGTAATCCGCCAGGTTTCCATAGCTATATTCGCCAAACTGATCAACCAGATTAACTAACTCGTCGGTTGTCCGCTCGACGTCGGCTCCGAATTTGATGAGGTGTTTGCCCGTAACATAGCTCGCTGTGTCTTGGTACTCATATTTCCATTCGTCGGGGTATTTTGTCCGCGGCAGGTTGAAATAAGTGCCCATGTTGAAGGCCCCACCGCCCGGGTACGTTAGATCTACTTGCGGAGAAAGGCCAGTGGCGGAGTTTGTCGGCTCGCCCGCGACACCCGGGGTCTGGGTTTCGAACTCAAAGTCGCGGCCATAGGAAGCGCGGATATCGTTTGTGAACGACGAACCGTGTGTGGTTACCAAACGAATGATGCCGGTATCGTCCTTTACGTAGTCGTTGCCGAGGTAATCGGCGCCGTCGTCAACCGCCGTGCCGCTCTGAATACCGTAGGGGGAAGCCCAGCGCAGGCGATTCCAGGAAACCGTCACGGTATTGTCTTTGTTGACGTGCCAGTCAATCTTCGGAAAGTAGATGGTCTGGTTTCCCGTGCGCGGGTAAAGCCCGGTTTCGCCAAGAATGAGGTTGGTGGCCGCGTTCACTTGGGTTTGAGCGGTGGCAATCTGCGAAAGACTGGGCGTGCCGCCGCCATTGAGGACGCCGGCGAATATGCGACAGTACATGGCCTGTCCGATGGCTGTGCCGGAGTTCACGCTGGTTTCATCCGAGAGTGTCCCATTGATACTTGAACAAGTGCTGGTCCCCGTCGGAGCGCCGACAGTAACCGGTTCAAAGAACAAATTGGGATCGGTCGGTACGGAATCAACTGGGAAGTTGCGTTTGAAGCCGTCAAAATTGAAGTACCAGAATATCTTATTCTTTAATATCCATCCGCCGATATCACCACCGTACTGATTCCGGTCATCGGTAGGCTTAATCGGTTCGGTTGCGTAAACGCCGGGCGAGGTCTGTACGGCCGCGGTCACAAACGGACTGTAAGCGCCGCCCAAGGCCAGATCGCGGTTGTAAAAATAAGCATCGCCATGAAGCGTATTCGAACCGCTCTTGGTTACGGCGTTGATCACGCCGCCCGCTGCGCGGCCGTATTCGGCGGAATAGTCAGCCTCGCTCACCTGAAATTCCTGAACGGAATTCAAGCTGGTCGAATAGGCGATGCGCGTGCGGCCCTTTTCAGAGGCGAAAAAATACTCGTTGTTGTCGGCGCCATCAATCGTGTTGTTGTCGAAAATGAAGCCGATCCCGAAGAAGCTCACGTCTCCGAAGGTGTCGCCATAGACGGCGCCAGGGCTCAGTACAGCAAAATAGGACCAGCGGCGATAGCCGAGCGGAAGGTTGTCCAGCGAAGTCTTATTGATGTTCGTTGCCACGTCATTGCTCTCGGTGTTGATCACAGGAGCTTCCGCCGTCACCGTGACCGCTTGAGTCTGACCGGCGACGGCCATGTGCATTTCAACAGGGGTCGCGCGTCCGACTTCGACGGTGATTTGATCCTGTTTAAAGTTGGCGAAATTTTCGGCGGAGATGGTGATTTCGTAGATGCCCGGCTGCAGCTGCGCGATAATGAACCTGCCGTTGGGATCGGTGGCAGCGACGGGCGCGGAGATGTTTGTGGCCACGTTGCGCGCCGTTACGGTCGCGCCAACGATGACCTTGTTTTGAGCGTCCGCGACGACTCCGCTGATAGCACCCGTTGTCTCCGATTGTGCGTGAACGGCGACGCCCAAGAGCGTCAGGAAAGCAGTGACTGCAAGAAATCGAACTGCGAAGTTGCGAAAACGAGACGACATGGTACTACCTCCTCGAATGCGCCGATGGTCTCTCACTGAGCCATGCGCCAGGTAGATTTGGAAGAACGGAAAGCGGCGACGACGGTCGTCCGACGAAACACTTGGGGGAAACAAGAAGATTATGGATAGCAAAGCTAAACCCAGATTCCAGCACCCTATGCCCCCACCCCAGGACAGCTATACGCTTGCGGCAACTGAAACGTTACAACGAGACTGAGAAATCAGCGTAATAGCTTTTTGCCCCAACTGCACCCCTACTACATTAGGGGAGAAACTCTAAGTTCTACTGCATATCGATGTCAAGCCATTTTCAGTGGAAAACTCGGCGAAGCCTTTATTTCCAAGCATGTATTAAAAAACCTTCCACGCGCGGTTTTCAGAATCTTTCTAAACGAGCGGGGACAGAGTACGCCGGGAGTGTTACGATTCGATGAAGGAATGCGCATGGTTCAATAAATCCGCAGTCTAGATGCCGCGGCTCATCGAGCTTTCCTCCCAAGCGCTGGCGACTATGCTTGATGCGGCGGGGCACATACGTATAATGCATAGGCCATCCACCAGTGACAGAATCTTGACGCGGCGGCTTCGAATCAAATAGAGGCGGGAAATGAGCCCGAGCGGAAAAGAACATTTGCGAGTGCTGTTGCGGCGCAACGCCATCCAGAAGCGCGTGCGGGAGATTGGAAAGCAGATCACGCGCGACTTTCGCGGGGAGCGCGTCCACCTGATCGGTGTATTGAAGGGCGCGTCAATTTTTCTCTCCGATTTGATCCGCGTGGTGAATCTGGAAGTGTCGCTCGACTTCATGGCTGTTTCGAGCTATGGCAAAGGGACGCGAACCTCGGGCGAGGTGAAGTTGACGAAAGACCTGGACACGAGCATTGAAGGGCTGAACGTTATTCTGGTGGAAGACATACTCGACACCGGGCTGACGCTGGGCTATTTGTGCAGAGTCTTGCGGCAGCGCAAGCCAAAGGATTTGCGAATCGCGGCGCTGCTCGATAAGCCGGACCGGCGCGTGCTGAAGGACGTGCATGCGGATTACATTGGTTTCCAAATACCGAACGAGTTTGTTGTCGGTTATGGGCTGGATTATGCCGAGCGATACAGAAATTTGAAGGACGTTTGCGTGCTCTCGTTGCCGCCGCAATAGGATGGGGCGGGAAGGACTACATGAGGCCCGTTGTTACCGCGTCGGATCTGGAGAAAACAGCAGCCGGAGGCGAACTGGGAATCGCCTCGGATGCATTGATTACGCCATTGGCGCGCGATGAGGCTGCCCGGCGGAATATTACGCTTCGCATCGTGCGAGACGCGGCGGATCAACCGATTCCCGGCGTAGCGCCGGCGTCAAAGCGCCTGAGTGATTCCGGCGCCGATGCTATAGGCCGCAAAATCGTCGCGATTGCTGCCGATCATGGTGGTTATGAATTGAAGGAAAAGCTGAAGCAATTCCTGGAAGATTGGGGCTACGCGGTGATGGATTTGGGCACGACGTCGACGGAGGCCGTGGATTATCCGGATTTTGCCGCGGCTGCGGCCGAAGCTGTGGCAAGCGGCCGGGCCTGGCGCGGAGTGATGATTGATAGCGCGGGAATCGGCAGCGCGATCGCCGCGAACAAGGTGCCGGGAGCGCGCGCGGCGCTATGCTATGATCGCGCGACCGCGCGCAACAGCCGCGAACACAACGACGCGAATATTTTGACGCTGGGCGCCAAACTGATCGCGCTGGAAACGGCGCGCGAGATTCTGGCTGTGTGGCTGGAAACAAAATTCGGCGGCGGGCGGCACGCCAAGCGCGTGGACAAAATCCGCGCCCTTGAAACCCGTTATTGTGGTGTGAAGAAGCCAGCGTAGCGCGCGCGTGATTTGTGCAACATGGTATACGCCTCATGAAACCTGATTCCGCGCAACTCGAACAACTCGTCCGGACAATTACCGAAGAAGTGCTGAGCTACCTCGGCGCGGCGGGCGGCGTGAACCTCGCGGGACTCGAAATTGACGACGTAATCTGCCCGGGGTGCGATCAGCAGTGCGTTGAAAAGTGCGCGCGGAAAACGCGCAAGGTCATTGACGCGGGCGCCGACCGGATTTCCGCCGGGCCGGATGTGAAGCCCCTGGAAGAGGGTGTTGCGGCGCTGATTGATCACACACTCTTGAAGCCGGACGCGACGCGTGAAGATATCCGCAAGCTGTGCCAGGAGGCGGCGAAATTTGGGTTTGCTTCCGTGTGCGTCAATCCGTGGAATGTGGCGCAGGCGGCCGAACTGCTGCGTGGCACGCCGGTGAAAGTCTGTACCGTGGTTGGCTTCCCACTCGGGGCGACGCTTTCACAAGTGAAAATTTACGAAGCGGAACAGGCCATCAAACTGGGCGCGCAGGAAATTGACATGGTGCAGAACGTGGGCGCGCTCAAATCGAAGCAGGACGAGGTCGTCGAGCAGGACATACGTGGAGTTGTGGAGGCCTGCCACCGCAGCGGCGCGATTTGCAAAGTCATCCTGGAAACGACGCTTCTGACCAACGAAGAAAAAGTCCGCGCCAGCGTCGCCGCTAAGAATGCTGGCGCGGATTTCGTGAAAACCTCCACCGGTTTCGCATCAGGAGGCGCCACCGCGGAAGATGTCGCGCTCATGCGCGCGGTCGTGGGCAGCGAAATGGGAATCAAGGCGTCTGGCGGCATCCGCACGCTGGATGATCTGAAAAAAATGGTCAGCGCCGGGGCGACGCGTATCGGCGCCAGTGCCAGCGTAAAAATTGTCGAGCAGGCGTCCGGCAAAGCGCTACTTGAACCCGCTGCTGCGCCTGCTACGGCCGGCAAATCGTATTGATCCAGTCTGATTTCTCAGCGGCACATGGATTCTTGCCTGTGGCCCTTTTGGCCTTTTGTAGCTCGCGTTCTCCGAACGCGAGGGTTTTTCAAATGACCGACCCAAACCGCCTCACACTACAACTCACCTTCCTTGTTGAAGCCGATAAACTAAAAACCATCCTGCGCCGCACACTTCTTACAGATAGCTCCCGCCAGGAAAACTCCGCCGAACACTCCTGGCATCTCGCGCTCACAGCCATCGTTCTGGAAGAATACGCCTCCGCTCCCATAAATTTGGGCAGAGTCCTCCGCATGCTGACCGTTCACGATGTAGTGGAAATAGATGCCGGCGACACATTCGCCTTCGACAAAGCCGGAAACGCCACAAAAGAAGACCGCGAGCGCCGCGCCGCCGATCGCATCTTCGGACTCCTGCCAAACGATCTCGGCGCCGATCTGCGCAGCCTCTGGGAAGAATTTGAAGGGAATTTAACTCCGGACGCCCGCTTCGCAAACGCGGTTGACCGCATCCAGCCATTCCTGCAAAACAGGGAAACGCGCGGCGGAACCTGGCGCATTTACAATCTCACGCGTGAAGAAGTTCTCCATCGCATGGATCCGGTTCGCACCGCGCTCCCCGCGCTCTACCCCATGATGCTCGCCACCGTTGAAAAGTATTTCGCCTCTAAGTAGCGCAACCGCTTACGCAGTCGCGCCGTTCTGCCCCGTCCGCGCCTTCTTCCTCAGCACCACCGCGGCTCTCTTACCTAGGGCCTCTTGTTTTTTTCGTCCCAGATCTTTGGTTCCCACAATTCGACTTTGTTTCCTTCGGGGTCCATTACCCAGGCAAATTTCCCGTTCTCGTGGAATTCGGGACCTTTCAAGATCTCAACGCCGCCATTCTTTAGTTGAGCGATCATTTCGTCCATACTGTCGATTCGATAGTTAATCATGAAGCTCGATTCACTCGGGCTGAACCATTTCGTGCTCGGCTCTGCGACAACCCATGCCGTAGCACCCTTATCCTCTGCTTTGTCCTCGGTCCACTCCAGGGCGCAGCCTCCCCAGTCCTCAAGCTTGATGCCGAGATTCTTCTTGTACCATTCGCGGAGAGCTTTCTCGTCGGTTTTCGCTTTAATGAATACGCCGCCAATTCCAGTGACTCTAGCCATTTTTTTCCTCTCTCTTAAATAAATTTCTGTCCGGTAATACAAATGCGTCCCGCCGCGGCCCTGCAGGCCTAAGCGATGGCCTGCTGCGCCGATTCCGGCCGCGCCTTTTTTCTCAGCGCGGCTGCCGAAATCAACGTCACCAGCAGCCCAACCGGAAACGGCTCCATAAACGTCATCGCGGTGTTGTACAACGGATTCGCGTACATCGCCTTCATGCCCTCGATTGCCTCAATCTCCAGCTCTATTTCGTGCGCGCTCGCGCCGGAGGCTTGTGCTTTCGCGATTTCCGCGGCCGCGTACTTGTCCATAAAATCGGGGTATGCACTGCGCTCCAGCAATTCCCACGTGGCCGTGTAGAGCGCGCATGAGATCACCGTGATGCACAGCCCGACGACGAACGCCTTCCAAAACGTAATGTGACCCTCGCTCACATTTTCGCGATAGGACCGTACGCCGAAAAACACCAGTAGCATCGAGAGCACGATCGTCGTGTAGCCCAGCCATTCGGCCCTGTCGAACCCGATCCGGTTTGCCATCGGAATGGTGCCGGCCATCAACAAGGAAGAGATCGCGCCGGAGATCAGCCCGAAAATAATTACCGTCTTTTTCATCGTTCTGTCCTCATGCAGGAAATTTACGACTCGCGTAATCTAGCTGGAGCCCGTGAAATTGTCGTCATCCTTTCGGGTGATTTTGCGGAGAAAAGCCAAAAATCATGCTTTTGTTGTAATCCCGGCTTTTCGTAAGGGCGGGTCTGTGACCCGTCCTTTCCAGCCCCATAGCCTAAAGGCTGTCCCACTTAACCCTAATCCTCACCGTATCAACCCCAATTCCTTCCCCAATTGCACGGCCTGCGTCCGCCTCTTCGCCCCCAACTTATCGAAAACGCGGCTGGAGTGGGTCTTCACCGTGTTCTCGCTCACGAAAACCTTCTCCGCGATTTCGCGGTTGCTCAAACCTTTGGCGATCAGTTCCAGAATCTCCAGCTCGCGAGGCGTAATTTCTAGCTCTTCTAGTTTTTTGGAGTTCACGGCAAATGGCTGCCCGGCCGGAACAGGAACGTGAACTTCCTTCAAAACAATCTGCTTCCGCGTCAGCCGGAGCCCGAGCCAGATGCCAAACGCGGCAAACGTCGCCGCCGTCAGCCCTCCATAGATCTCAATCGAATGCTCCACGACCAGGTAGCGATACTCGGTCCACTTGAGCAGCGTGATGATGATTCCGCCCGCAAGCCCAAACAGAATAATGTGGCGCCACAGGCGCGCCTTTTGGCTCTTAGCCGATCGCTCCGTGTCGCTAGAGGCGCCTGGAGAATTCGCGGTCGATTGCATTACGCAAGGCTATACCACATAACGGCCGGATAGTCCTGAGCTGTGTTTGCCTGACATGTCTGAGCCGTTCAACACGTCTAGAACAGCTCTTCCGCGAGCATGGCCTCATCGTCCTTTGCGCAAGCATCCACTTAGTGCGTCATTTTACAAATAGACCGTTCATTTCCGCCATTCACTGCTCGAAACTTGCCTCAGTCGTAAAATCGTGAGATTCTCACGAGCGGAGAAGACCTGCGTCATGCGAAGCGTTACCCACAACTCGCTTAGTTTCAGCCTGAATAGGGTGAGCCACTCAGGTTTGCGACGGACGCAACTTCGTCTCACCGGCCGTTAGTTCTCGGCCTCGCTCGCTGAAATCACCTCAGTTTTGTTCCCGGGCCTAGATGTGTGCATTTTTCAGTAACCACCGAGGCTGCAGGGCCACGTGAACAGTTTTCATTTGTGGCGTATAGCGCCGCACGCTGGAAGGAAGTGCAATATGAACATCAAGGTGAATGACGGAACGCCGGTGGGGAATTATTCCATCTGCAATACTTGCTCGTGGGGACTCGTGATGAAGGGCTACCGCACGTCCGACGAACTCGTTTACTGCAGGCGTCCCTATCAGGAAGTAGTGGTTCCTTTCCCGGTGAGGGAATGCTCCTGTTACGACGACAAAACTTTGCCGTCGAAGAAAGATATGGAGCGCATCGCGTGGATCTTGCTGGCCAAACAAATTAATCGCAAGGTCGGCTTCGTGAAGCGTGAAGATTTTCAACCCATCTACGGGGATGACGTGAACATAATCCCCGAATAAGGAGCAATCGCCATTGACGCAGGTCACACCTACTTAGCGCACGGCAAGTACCGGCGGGGCCCTTGATGCCTCAGGAGGTGCGGGTCCCACCGTTACGCAACAGGCGGAAGCACAAAGAAGTCTGGGCAAATCAAATAATCATTCAAGACTATGCGTCCTTTTCGGGGAGGCGTGCTCACCTGCTATAATGAAATGACTTTCTTTAGCGCGCGGACGCAAGTGAGATAAATCTCCGCGAGCTATTCCAAACATGGAACCGATCGCAACAAAAGCGCAATTCGACGTTCCCGCCGAAGTCCTGGGGACTCTGGCCGAAATCGGCCAGGAAATTAACTCCTCTCTCGACCTGGATAAGGTGCTGGAGAAGACGGCGGAGCTAGTCAAGCGGCTGATTGACTACGAAATTTTCAGCGTGATGCTCGTGGACGAGGAATCGGGCCGCCTGTATCACCGATTCGCAATCGGCTATACGCCGGACATCATTGAATCCTTTCGGGTGCCGATTGGGCAGGGAATAACGGGCGCGGCCGCGGCAACCGGCGAAGCCGTGCGCGTCGCCGACGTCAGCAAGGATGCGCGTTACATCAACGCGATTGAGGCGGTGCGCTCCGAGCTAGCCGTGCCGCTGCTCTACAAAGGCAAAGCCATCGGCGTTCTGGACATACAGAGCCGCCAACTCGATTATTTCACTCGTGACCAGCAAAACATTCTGACGCTGCTGGCGAGCCGCCTGGCCATCGCCATTGAAAACGCGCAACTCTTCCAGCGGGCGCGGCGGCAGGCGGAAACTCTGCTGGTGTTGAACGAGATTGCGCGCGAGACGAGCTCGATCCTCGATTTGGAAAAACTGCTCATTCGGGCGGCGGAGCTCATCAAGCGCGTGATTGACTATCAAATTTTGAGCATTCTGCTTTATGACGAATCAACGAAGATGTTTCGCCACCGGCTGGATGTGAAGTACGGGCAGACGGTGCAGGGAAAAATGCGCGTGGCGGCGACGGAAGGAATCGTGGGAGCGGCAGCGGCGCTGCGGCAACCTGTGCGCGTGCCGGATACGACCGCCGATCCGCGCTATTTAATGATTAACCCGGAAACACGGTCGGAATTGGCGCTGCCGCTCATCCACAAGAACCGCGTGGTGGCTGTGCTCGACCTGGAAAGTCCGGAGCTCGATTATTTCAATGAGGAGCACGTGCAGGTGCTCTCGATTCTTGCGGCGCAACTTGCGGTGTCCCTGGAGAACGCCCGTTTGTACGAGCAAGTAGCGCGTGACGAAGCTCGCATGGAGCGGGAACTGCAAGCGGCTCAGCGCATGCAGGGCGCGTTGCTGCGTCCCGTGCCGCAGGAAGATTTTGGCCTCGACATCGCGGCGCGCATCCGCTCGGCGCGCGAAGTTTGCGGCGACCTGTACGATTTCATGCGCTACGGGCCGCAGCAGCTTGGCATCGCGCTCGGTGACGTTAGCGGTAAAGGCTCTGCAGCGGCGCTCTACGGCGCGGTTGCGACGGGTGTGCTGCGCAGCATCGCGGCGCAGAAATTGCAACCCGCGGAATTGCTCGCTCAGTTGAACCATCTGCTTTGCGAGCGGCAAATCGAAGCGCGCTACATGACGATGTGCTTCGCTACGTGGCAGAAAGGCCGTCAGAAGCTCCGCGTTGCGAACGCCGGACAGACTCAGCCGCTGCTGTGGAAGTCGGGCCGGTGCGAGAAACTCAACTTGACGGGATTTCCGCTGGGGCTTTACGACGACGTGAAATACGACGAGGCGAGCTATACGCTGGAGCCCGGCGACATTTTGGTCTTTTACTCGGATGGTTTCAGCGAGGGCGCGAGCCCGGATGGACAATTTTTCGGAAGCGAACGCTTGTGCGACGCGATCGCCGCGAACCACCAGCTTTCGGCGGACGGACTGGCGGATCTTCTCCTGGCGGAAGTGGAAAAATTCACCGCGAACGCTCCGCTTTCTGACGACAGAACTTTGGTCGTCCTGAAAGTGAAGCCGGAACCAAAGTTAATATGACCCGCGCGACAGACCCCGCACTTTACACTCCGTTCTTCACTCGCCGCCGCGGAGGCGTCTTCTGCGAAGGCGTTTCGCTCGAGCAAGTCGCGGGAAAAGTTGGCACACCCGCATATCTTTACAGCCGCGCCGCGCTTGAGGGGGCTTACCTCGGGCTGGATCGCGCGCTTACCAAGGCGCTTGGCAAGACGCCGCACACGATTTGCTATGCCGTAAAAGCTAACTCGAATCTGAGTTTGCTGCGGCTGCTGGCGCGATTGGGCAGCGGGTTCGACATTGTGTCCGCAGGCGAGCTCGAGCGGTTGAGGCGGGCAGGCGTCCAAACAAACCGCGTGGTTTTTTCGGGCGTGGGCAAGACGCGCGAGGAAATTGCCGAAGCGTTGCGTTCGGAGATCATGCTGTTCAACGTGGAATCGCCCGCCGAGCTGGAACTGTTAGTTATTGAGGCTTCCCGGCTTCGACGGCGCGCTCCGGCGTCCATTCGTGTGAATCCCGATGTTGCCGCCGGCGCTCATCCGCACATCTCGACTGGCCGTCGCCAGCACAAATTCGGTGTGGACTGGTCCCAGGCGCGGAAAATGTATCTGGCGCACCACGACTCGAAGTGGATTGAATGGCGGGGAATCGGCTCACATCTCGGATCGCAGGTGCTGAGTCTCGCGCCTTACAAGCAGGCTCTGAATAAGCTTTCCGGCTACGTGCGCGACCTTGCGGCGAATGGCGTACGGCTGCGGTATCTGGATATGGGCGGCGGCCTGGGCGTGCGCTACACAACCGAACGGCCGCCAACATATGCGGCGTTTGCGCGAGCGCTTGCGAGTGAAACGCGCGGCCTCGGCTGCCACATTCTGGTAGAGCCGGGCCGCTCGATTGTGGCGCAAACCGGCGTGTTGCTGATGCGTGTGCTTTACATGAAGGAAACGCGCGGAAAGACGTTCGTGGTTACCGATGCCGCCATGAACGATTTCATGCGGCCCGCGCTTTATGGCGCGACGCATCCGATCACAACCGTGGGACGAGCTAGCCGCGGGCCGATGAAGAATGTCGCGATTGTTGGGCCGGTATGTGAAACCGGCGACGTTTTTCATGATTCCTGGCCGCTCGGCCAGGTATCACCTGGAGATGTGCTGGCTCTTTGGGGCGCGGGCGCGTACGGCACGGTGATGACTTCAAATTACAATTCTCGCCCTCGGCCGGTGGAAGTGCTGGTTGAAGGCCGCCGCTTCCGCATAATCCGCAAGCGTGAAACGGTTGCGGATATCACGCGCGGCGAATAGCTGAGGTTCTGTAGCGCAGAGCTTCAGCTCTGCGGCCTTCCTTTCGTAATTTGAATTTCCCCCAGACAAAATCCGCAGAGCTGAAGCTCTGCGCTACGCTCGCCGTCTCGTCATTCATCGCGCAGAATCACATTTGGGTCCAAATTCGCCGCGCGCCGCGCCGGAAGATAGCTCGCGATCAGCGCCACGCAAATAAGTATCCCGGCAGCCAGAAAGATTGTCTTCGGGTCGCGCGCGCTCAGCTCAAAAAGCATTTTCTGCATCAGCTTTGTCGCCCACAAAGAAATCCCAATTCCCGCCGCCACTCCCACCGCCAGCAGCATCGAAACATCGCGCAGAATCAGAGCAACGATTGAAGTTTTCCCCGCCCCCAGCGCCATGCGAATCCCGATTTCCTTCCGCCGCTGCGTCACCATGTACGCCAGCACTCCATACAGCCCGATCATCGCGAGCAGCAGCGCGAGCCCGCCGAAAAACCCCGAAAGAGTTGCGAGAAGTTGGTCCTGCCGGAGGGAATCATTCACCTGTTCTTCCATCGTGCGGAAGCTGAGAGAGATTGATCCGTTCATGGACGTGAAAACTCCGGCGGCGGATTTCAGGATCGTTGACGGCGGCGTTGAGGTGCGAACCTCGAAGAACGGCTGTTCCGACATACCCTGAGCTTGTTGGCCGGCCAACTGTGCGACGGGGAAGTAGATTGTTGCCGGCGTCGTTTCGCGAAGAGTCCGGTATTTTGCGTCCGTCACGATTCCGACTATCTGAATGAGTGGTCCGGCCGCGCCTGACGTCTCGTCAATGTAAACATGCTGTCCAATTGGATCTGCATTGCCGTAAAACCGGTGCGCCATGGTTTCATTAATAATTCCCACAAGAAGTGCGCCGGCAGTATCGCTAGCGTCAAATGTGCGCCCTGCCAGAATCGGCGAACGCAACGTGGCGAAGTATTCCGGCGAAACGGCATTGATGTTTGCCAGCGCGCTTCTACCGGCTGGGCTTTCGCCTGTTTGCTTGTGAAAAAAACTGTTCCATCCGACACCGCTAATCGGAGTGATGACCGATTCACTCACCGACGTTACTCCAGGAAGCGCCTGCAAGCGTTGAAGCGCCTGGCGCCACAGCGCCTCACGCTGTTCCGGCGAAAGATTGGCATTGTGGGAGTTGGCGGCAATCATCATCACGTTGCTGCGGTCGAATCCTGTGTTCAACGTCAAAAGATTATTGAAGCTTCGCAGAAATAGCCCCGCGACAATCAGCAAGACGAGAGATAGCGCCACCTGGCACGCCACAATCCAGCGCCCGGGGCGAAAATGCGCGCGGCCGGGTGTTTCATCCTGCTGGCCGCCCTTCATCGCCGAGGAAAGAGAAACTCGAGTGGAGCGGAGCGCGGGCAATATGCCAAACAAAACTCCAGTTAGTACGGCGATCGCGGCCGTAAATCCGAGCACACGACTGTCCACCGAGAATTGTAGAAACACTGGATTTCTCGGCGAGGAAATAAATCGGACCAGGATCACGCATCCCCAGCGGGCAAACAAAACTCCCAGCGCCGCGCCAACGCAGGAAAGAAGCACGCATTCGGTCAGAAGTTGCCGAATTAATCGCCCGCGTGAGGCTCCGACGGCCAGCCGCACGGAAATCTCTTTTTGCCGAGTGGCGGCGCGGGCGAGCATCAAGCTCGCAATATTCGCGCAGGCAATCAGCAGGACGAGTCCCACCACGGCCATCAACATTCGCAGCGGTTGATCGTACGCGCGGCGTACTTCGGATAACCCTCTTCCTGCGGGCGCCTCAACAAGAATTCCGCCCAAGAAATTCTTCTGTGAATCAGGCTTCCACTTTTGCGGAACGGCCGTGGCAAAAACCTGCGGAGAGATTACCTGCAGGCGCGCGGAAACCTGCTCGGGACTAATTCCAGATTTAGGGCGCCCCACGATGCCAAGCCACCACGCAGCTCGCTCGTCTAAGGCCGAGCTATGACCGCGAATGATGCTTCCGCGCAAATTGGCACTGCGACATCGAACTTATTTCCGACATCCACGCCGAAAAAGCCCGGAGCGGCAACGCCGATAATTTGAAAGGGATGGCCGGACAAACTGATGATGCTTCCAACTGCATTTTGCGCACCTCCAAAATGTTCCTGCCAGAATCCGTATCCGAGAACTGCCGATCCGGCGCAGCCGCGCTTGTCATCATTGTTCATGAACAGGCGCCCTGCGGCAGGAGCTACGCCGAGCGTATTGAAATAATCGCCGCTGACTTCGAGCCCATTCACGAGATGCGATTCGCCGCCTTGCGCCAGATCAAACCGGGCCTGCGACCACGCAAAAACGCCGGAAAAAACATCCTGCTGATCGCGAATTTGTTCCCAGATGGGATTTGTGAATTCCGGGTTGGGCTCGCCGGTTGACTTTGGTTGACGAATCGCCACGACCATCAACTCTTCCGGCTTTTGCACGGGCAACATTTTCAACATCACCGTATCAACGAGGCTGAAGATCGCGGTGTTCGCGCCAATGCCGAGTGCAAGCGTAAGAATGGCGACAGCTGCGAACCCCGGATTTTTCCCGAGGAGGCGCAGTCCGAAGCGCAAGTCCTGCAGCAAATCCGCGAGCCAGCGCCAGCCCCACATATCGCGCGTGGTTTCCTTCACCAGCCCAACATTTCCGAATTGCCGGCGAAGGGATTTCTCTGATTGATTAGAAGTTCGTTCGCGTTCCATGCGATCACGCTCCGCCATTGAAAGATGGCTTTGAATTTCTTCTTCGAGCTCATCCTCATGCCGTTTTCGCCGCCAGAAGAAGAGACTCATGCCTCACCTTCTTTTCTCGACGGCTTCAGGATGCCGGCAATGGCTTCGGAAAGCTGCGCCCAGCGCGAGCGCTCGGAGAGCAACTGCTTCCTCCCGGATTTTGTGAGCGAATAGACGCGAGTTCGCTGGTTGTTTTCGGAGATCTTCCATTCAGCGGCGATCCATTTCTTCCGTTCGAGCCGGTGCAGCGCCGGATACAAGGAACCTGTGTCCACCTTGAGAATTTCTCCCGAATTGGTCCGGATGGATTGGCTCAGGCCGTAGCCGTGCCGCGGTCCCCACTGGAGCGTCTGGAGGATGAGCATGTCCAGCGTGCCCTGGAGCAGTTCGATGTGGTTCTGATAGCGATTCTTCATGGCTGTAGAAAGGCTACATCCTCAGCATATAGGACGTCTACAGCCTGAAAAGGTCACCAACTATTTTGAATGTGCTTGAGTTTGTTGGTTCGGAAAATTAGAGATGTATACGAATCTACCGCTCGCCCCACTTCAGCTTGCTGCGCAGGATCTCATAGTATGTGTTGCGCGCGGGCCGGACGAGCTGTAATGAATGTTGCGCTTTGGTGATGAGGACGTGGTCATCGCGCAGCAACTCGACGCCGACCTGGCCATCGAGCGTGAGGAATACCGGCGCCTCTCCCGCGCGAAAAGTTATCTCAATGCGAGAAGAATCTGGAATTACGAGCGGGCGGTTGGTCAGCGTGTGCGAGCAAATCGGCGTCACGATGAACGCGGGGACTTTGGGATAGACAATCGGGCCGCCTGCCGCCAGCGAATAGGCCGTGGAACCTGTCGGCGAGGAAATAATCAACCCGTCGGCCTTGTAGCTGCAAACAAATTCGCCGTTCACGGATAGGTCGAGATCAATGATGCGGGCGAGAGCGCCTTTATTCAGAACGGCGTCATTCAGAGCGCGGTGCCGCTCGGCGACGCTGCCCCCGCGCAGAATCTGCGCTTCCAGGAGCGTACGCTCGCTCACGCGGCTGCGATTCCCAAGCACTTCTTCGAGGATGGGGTACAGCTCGTCAAGCGTGACGCTGGTGAGAAAACCAAGACCGCCGAGATTTACGGGCAGAACCGGCACCGTGTGCTCTCCGGCGGAGCGCGCGGTTGCCAGCAATGTGCCGTCACCGCCGAGGACGATGAGCAGATCAACAGAAGTTGCAAGCGCTTCGCGCGTACGCTTGCGGCCGGACGCGGCGAGGCAGGCGGCCGTTTCCTGGTCACAGAGGACGGCGAGGCCGCGCGATTCAAGCCACGCGATGAGCTTGGGCGCCACAGCGGCGACGTCTTCCTGCCGCGGGCGCGAAACGATGCCAACAGTTTTGTACATGGGCAAAGCGCATTGTACTCCAGCGAGTCACTTTGCGGACAGCGTGGCTTGATTAGGTTTTGCAATGAAAAGGGCGCGAGCCACGGATGGCTGAAGTTCATCGGCGGCTTGGAGCGTGTCGTCGGGGAGTTGGACTAACCTCTCGCAGGCGGCGCCGCCTTGGGCGGCAAGTTGGGCGTCTCTATACCGAACTGCTTGGCGTACTCCGCGTTCAGCCGCTGCCAGCCGAACTTCATCGCGTCACCACCAGCGATGCGGCCGATGGGAGTTCCGCTGAGAAGGTGATCCAGAACATCGAAGCAAATGTGCCACCCGGCAGCGCCCATTGAGATGAAGCGGCGATCGATGTTATGCCACAGCGTCAGGCGCGTGCCGCCACGGAAGGCTTCGAGTTCCCACCGGGTATCGCTGTACTCAAGCACACTGGGAGCATCGGCTCGCGTCACTCTTGTTTCCAGCGGCGTGGGCGTTCCCGCCCAGGTGAGCTTCACCGTTCCAACCGTACCCAGACTCCCATCGACCTGAAAGGGCGCCCACTCGCGCAGATGCTCCGAGTCGGTAAGCGCCTGCCAGACTTTTTCCGGCGAGTGGCGCAGATCTCTCACAAGAATCAGCGTCCACTTCTCGCCGTCCTTTCGCACTTGCGCCCCGCTGGCCGGACCCGGTGTGTACTGCTCGCGATCAGTCATCTTCTTCTCCTTTGCGCGAAAAGCGCGCCAGCATGCAAGACTTAAACCCTTAGCGAGCCACGGAACCCCCTACCGGCATAGTAAGATTCCGCCCCGTTGTGATACACGAAAACAGTGTCGTAACGGCGATCACAAAAGAGGGCGCCGCCGAGTTTTCTGATAGCAGAAGGTGTTTTCACCCAGCTCGACGTTTTCATATCAAAATTTCCGAGCTTCTGCAGCTCTCGATATTGTTCTTCCGTTAAAAGCTCAATGCCCATGGCAGCCGCCATACCAGCAGCGTTATCCTTTGGTTTATGTTCTTTCCTCGCGTCCAGGGCTTCACGGTCATAGCAAAGACTCCTGCGACCTTGAGGACTTTCCGCTGAACAATCATAAAAAAGGTAGTCGCCCGTCTTTTTATCATGACCAACAACGTCCGGTTCACCGCCAGTTCTTTCCATTTCGTTGAGTGGCCACCGTTTTTCAGCATGAGCTTCCAAATTTGCTTGTACTTTGATCCATTCAAGACCCTTATGGCGGTTCATGTTTTTCTCAAATCGGATTTTTAACGTTCTAAGCAGCTCTTTACGTTGCTCTTGTGACAGTGCATTTTTATCGCTGTTCATTTATTTTTCCTTTGTTCAATAGGCCGTCGAATAGGTGGCCAGCGAGGCTGGATTCATACCCGATCGGCCATTTTCTTTTTCCTATTCGTTTTTTCCCTACTCGACGCACGCCGCTACCAGCGCTTCAGCTGGGTGAGCTGAATGAGGTTGCCGCAGGTATCATCCAGCACCGCGATGGTCGAGCCAGGTACATCGGTAGGCGGCATCGTGAACTCGGCCTTGCGGGCCTTGATCCGCTCGTAGTCGGCCTTGACGTCGTCAGTGTAAAACATGGCCGCGCGCTGGCCCTGTTGAAACATCGCCTGCTGATAGGCCTTGGCCGCAGGGTTGTCGTTCAGCGCCAGCTGCAGCTCAGTGCCGTCCGGCTCCTCTGACGAGGCTACGGTCAGCCACCGGTAGGGGCCATTACTGAAGTCGGCTTTCTTAGCAAAGCCCAAGACCTCCGTATAGAAGCGTAGGGCCTTATCCTGATTGTCCACGTATATGCTGGTTACTTTGATTTTCATTTCGTTTCTCCTTTGTCATGTTCGCGGTTTGGGCCGCGTCTTCTTTCTTGTCTTTCTTTTCGTTGGTGTTGATTGATCCATGCGGTCGAGGTGGCGTTCGAGAGCATCCACGTGAGCGGACCAGAATCGGCGGAACGGAGCCAGCCACGCATCGACCTCCTGGAATGGTTCAGGTTTCAGTCGGTAGAGACGGCGCTGTGCGTCCACTGTGGATTCCACAAAGCCGGCATCGCGCAGTACTCGCAGGTGCTTGGACACGGTCGGCTGCGGCATACGAAGTTGACGCTCGATCTCTCCCACTGACTGTTGGGACGAGACGAGGAGGTTCAGTATGGCCCGGCGGTTCGGCTCACCAATGATCTCGAATACAGATTCCATGTTCTTCATATACTCCACAGGGCATATACGTGTCAAGGTATATTTACAGGCAGGAGGCCAAGACGACGGTTTCAGTCTGCGTGGGGGTGGTCCGCCGTCCGATGTGCTCTTAGCGGGGTCTATTTGCCGCGGCGCGCGTAAAGAAAAAATTCCTGATTGCCTTCGGCGCCGGGAAGCCGGCTGGGTTTGATTCCTTCGATGCGCAGGCCCCCTGCGAGAGCTGCTGCGCGGACGCGTTCAATCGCGCGCTCGTGCAGTTTGGCGTCGCGCACGATTCCTCCCTTGCTGATGTCGCCTCGATCGAGCTCAAACTGAGGTTTGATGAGAATGAGGAATTCCGCGACGGGGGCCGCGGCCGCAACCACAGCCGGAAGCACTTTTGCGACGGAGATGAAGGCGACATCGAGTGTCACGAGCTGCGGCTCCGCGCTGATTCCAGAAGGCGCGGCGACTGTCAAATCCTCGGGCTTGAGTTCACGGGCATTGCGCTTAATGCGCGTGACGCGCTTGTCTTGCTGTAGTTTCCAGGCCATTTGATCCGGGCTGACGTCCGCCGCGTAAACATGAGCGGCCCCGCGCTGGAGCAGGCAATCCGTAAAGCCCCCAGTGGACGAACCGACATCCATGCAAATCTTCTCTGCTGGATTTACGCCGAATTCATCCAACGCGCCTTCGAGCTTGATGCCTCCGCGGCTTGCGTAGCGTTGTTGCGTGCCGGTGATTTCAATGGACGCATCGGTCGCGACGCGCTCGCCGGGTTTTTCATGGCGCTGGCCATTGACGCGCACTTCGCCGGCCAGCAGCACGGCCTGAGCTTTCTGACGCGTTTCTGCAAGGCCTCGCTCGACGAGCAGCACATCGAGCCGCTGTTTTGTGGTTTTTGTTTTTGGAGATTTGTCAGGCATTTGCCGGCCAGAAAATACGGTGCGCGTGTGAAATGGAATATGCGGCTCAGGCGCGGCGCAAAACCAGGAATTCCGCCAGCTCACGAAGCCGCGCGGCGCGGTCTCCATAGCATGTCAGTTCGCCGAGAGCGCTGTTCGCGAGATCCTTCGCAATTTTCCGCGATTGTTCCACGCCGAACAAAGCCGGATACGTGGCCTTCTGCTGAGCTTGATCCTTGCCCGCTGTCTTACCGAGCGCGGCGGAAGATTCCTCAACATCCAGAATGTCATCTACTACCTGAAAAGCCCAGCCGATGTTGTCTCCAAAGCGGCGCATGCGCTCGACATCTTCAGCGGCGCTACCACCGCATATCGCCCCGGCGACGACGGAAGCGCGAATGAGCGCCGCGGTTTTCGAGCGGTGAATGTAAGCAAGCGTTTCCGCAGTTACGGGCTTGCGTTCGGCTTCGATGTCCGCGACCTGTCCTCCGACCATACCGTTGCGAGTGCCTGCGGCCATGGATATCTCGAGGATGACTTGAACGCAGCGCGCGGGATCGGCGGGCATCTTTGAAAGCGTCTCGAAGGCGAATGTAAGAAGGGCGTCGCCCGCCAAAATAGCCGTTGCCTCATTAAATTGCTTGTGGAGCGTGGGCTTGCCCCGGCGCAAATCGTCATTGTCCAGCGCGGGCAGATCATCGTGAATCAGCGAATACGTGTGAATAAACTCGATCGCGCATCCGGCATCCATGGCGGCGCTGCTGTGCACTGCGTGCGGCGTCGTTGCATCGGGCGAGAAAATCGACGAGGCTTCCAGGCAGAGCATGGGCCGGATGCGTTTACCTCCGGCAAACACGCTGTAACGCATCGCCTGATGGATGGAGGGCGGTTGAGCGTCCGCGGGCGGAAGCAACCGTTCGAGCGCTGCTTCGATCAGGCGCTGGTTATCGTCGAAAAAGGAAGGATAGGTCATGGGAACGAGGCGGCTTCGGCGGGTCAGATGGCGTGTCCCGGCGGTTGCTTAGTTTTCCTCGTCTGAACCGGGCTCGAACGGTTCTGCCGCCAGTTCGCCGCCGGCTTTCTTCATCAAGATTTCCACGCGGCCTTCGGCTTGTTCGAGCTGTTTTTGGCAATCGCGTGAAAGTACAACGCCTTCTTCAAACAGCTTCATGGCTTCATCGAGCGAAAGATTTGTGTTCTCAAGCTTGCGGACAATTTCCTCAAGGCGCGCAAGCGAGCGCTCAAATTCCGGCTTCTTGGCCGGCGGTTCGGGTTTCTTCACTGGGTTCGGATTCAAATGGAATCTACCTTTGGCAGCGCGGACAAAAATAGCTCGAACGGCCGCCTTGTTGGATGCGTTTGATTCGCCCGCCGCACCGCCGGCAAGGCTGGCCTTCGCGTCCGTAAACCCGCAGGATGCGTGCGAGGTCCGTAAACCACCACTCCGGATTGCGAAAGTCAGGCGCCGGATGGCAACAGCATTCTAAGGCACGGCGCGCGGTGGAAACAATGGCCTTGTGCAGGCGCCTGGATTCGGCCGCGGTGACGCGGTTCGCAACGCGGCGCGGATTGAGGTGCGCGTGCCACAGAGACTCATTCGAGTAGATATTGCCGAGCCCGGCGATTTTCGTCTGATCCATCAGCAGAAGTTTCAGCGGGAAGCGGGAGCCGCTGAGAGTCTTGGCGAGCGCCGCGGCCGTGAAAGCGCGCGAGAAAACGTCAACGCCAAGCGCGCGGAGTCCGGGAAGAATATCCGAATTCGCAAACCAGTTTGCGCGGCCGAGATGGCGCTGATCAACGAAGCCGAGAATTCCACGATCCAACTTGAACAAAACATCCACGTGAAGATCGCGTGCAGGCGGACGATCAAACCAGATTAATTGGCCGTCGAACTTGAAATGAAAGACGAGCGAACCGCGCGAAAGTTGCAGCAGCAGATATTTTCCGCGGCGTGTCACAGCTATGATTCGGTTCCCTCGAAGAGTCTTTGCCAGCGCGGCAGGCGACTGCGGCAGCACAGCGACGGGATGAATCACGCGGCAGGCGCGAACGGTGCGGCCTACCACAAGCGGGCGCAACGCGCGCGCAACCGCTTCGACTTCAGGCGCTTCCGGCATTCGTCAGTGGCCCGGCGGCATGAGGTGAAGCGTATGAACCGTGGCATGTTGCACGGCGGCGGCGCTGAACGGCGCGGGTAGCGGCTTGCCGGCAAACCAAGCAGGGAACTGATCGGCGTAGTGCGCGCTGCCCACGACACCGGACTCCCCGGTGGTAATCTCCATGAACGAGCGGTCCCAGTCGGAAGTATCCGCCACCATCCGCATCGATGGGCCGTGGGTGGACCCCATGGCTTTGATGCAACCGGGCGCGCCGGATTGCTCGACGGGGCCAATGCTTAGCAGGCGCGCAAGAATTCCTGTTTGCCCGAGCGGGTGCGCCATAAAAAGTTCGTTTCGCTTTCCCCACTGCCACGTGGATGGATCGGAGCGGCCCGTGGACGTTGTTAGTTCCGCGACAGCCAGATCGGCGCTGGCAATGATGAAATCGTCATAATTGTGGAACTCCGCTGGCATCCACATAGCGGGCCGCTCGCGCAGCACGCGCTCGAGGAAAACTTCTTCAAGAGGATAATTTGGAACCGTCTCTCCCAAGTAGGGATGAAATAAGTTGCGGCCCAGCGCCCTCACTGTCTGCTCCACGAAAGTTGCTTCGGTCGAGTCAGCTTTCATTTGACCGTCCCAGTTTGCCAGGAGGCGAATCAGTGTTGCCGTCCGCTCATCATGGGGCTTTGACGTCGCCGCCGCCTTCATGAGCGCCTTTGCGACGATTTGGTTCAGCTCGCTGACGATGTCCGTCTGGATTGCCGCGAAATCCTCCGGATGGAATTTTTTGGGCTGACCAAGTAGTTGATATATGCGATCCACGCGCCAGGGAGGTGACCAGTTTGACGTGACATAGTGTTCGTAGCCCGGCCCGGCCACGCGCGCATTGGCTGTCGCGATGATTCCGCCGGGCGGGTCGAGCACCTGCGGCAACTCGTCAAATGGAATGTAGCCTGTCCATTCGTACTCGCCGGAATCGCCAGGCATGGGCGCCGCACCGCAGGGAGTGTTTTGCGGCAGAGGAGAACCGGGAGGCGGCCATACGCCGCACTTGCGCATGGGAATGCGCGCGGCTACAAGAAATCCAATGTGCCCGGCGACATCGGCATAGACAATGTTCTGCGCCGGACCGGCAGCGTCGCGCAGACTTTCGCGGAATTCCTCCCAGTTACGCGCGAACTGAATTTTGAAATAGCTGTGCGCAAGGCCGCCCGGTTCGGTCGCGGTCCAGCGAAGCGCGTACCCGGTTTCACCGCGCTGCACCATCACCGGACCGTGGCGCGTGACGATCACATCGAGCGTTTCGCTCGGTCTGCCCTTGATGTGGATGATTTCCCTGCGGGTTTGCGCGGGAACCCATTGGCCGTTCGCGCGATACTCCATTGGATTGGCGGGATTGAATGTTTCAGAGTAGAGATCTTGCACGTCCGCGCCGGTGTTGGTGAATCCCCAGGCGATTTGATCGTTGTGTCCGATCACGATGCCGGGAACGCCGGGCAGCGTGAAGCCCTCGGCGTTCCATCCGGGAATGCTTAACTGCACCAAATACCAAATGTCCGGAGTTGAAAGAGAGAGATGCGTGTCATTAGCAAGCAGCGGCTTGCCCGACGCTGTGTGCGAGCCATCAACGACCCAGTTGTTGCTGCCAAACGCGGCGCGCACCTGCTCATCAAATTGCATGAGAGTGCTTTGAGCGAAGCCCCACAACTCCGAGGAAGGAGTCGAACTCGGCGGCGTTGAAAAAACCGAAGAGGGAATTGGCGCCGTAATGGCAGCAGGCGGCGTTTCAGTTTCTATTGGACTGGTGATTTGCTTCGGCGCCTTCGGGTTGCGCGCCGGAGTGGTCCGCGCGCCCACGATGGGATGATCGTATGGAGACGATTCGCCATCGTAAAGATACGCGGCCCGCTCCTTTCCAATCTTCTCGCTTGTATCAAGACGGTTCAGATCCCAGCGCCACGAACTGGTCAGTGTCTGATACATGTAGCCGACCACGAGCAGCGTATCCGCGGGCCGCCAGGGTTGCGGTTCATAGCGCAGCAAAGCAAACTCTAAGGGAAGCGCGTGCCGCTCTTCGATGTAGCGATTCACGCCGCTCGCAAATGCTTCAATTTCCGCGCGCTCGTCCGCTTCCATCAGGGATGCCTCACGCTCCGCTGCTTCGCTCAGGCCCAGCCTGCGAAAGGTGCGGTCGGTTTCAAGCGCCGCGGGGCCCATAACCTCCGAAAGTCTTCCCGCGGCGGCGCGGCGAATCAGATCCATTTGCCATAGGCGGTCCTGCGCCATCACGTAGCCTTGCGCGGCGCAGAGGTCCGCAACGGATTGCGCACGAATATGCGGAATGCCAAGATCGTCGCGCTGAACTGTGACTTCATTGTTTAATTCAGGAATTTGCCGCGAGCCTTCAACCTGCGGCAACCCGCGATGCATAACCCACCACCCCGCGCCGCGGAGCACCAGGAGAACAAGAAGAAGAGTTAGAGCGGCATATTTAAGGAATCGGCGCATGGATCGAGAGACTCCTGGCCGGTTTGTCTGTTTTCCTTGCATATCGCGCGACAGACCCGGCGAATGAAGTCTATTGCGCAAGGCGCTCGCGGACAAGCATTGTCGTGAAGGAAAGTCCGTTGGGCATTGGCGGCCTTCTCGCATGAGGGAGCGCTATTGGGCTGGGCAAGCCAGACTGATAGAATCGCACCGTGATCCTCATCCGCTTGTTCGGCGTCCTGGCGCTGATTTGCGTGAATGCGTTTTTCGCCGCGACGGAGTTTTCGCTGGTTGCTGTGCGCCTTTCTCGCGTGCGCCAACTGGTAAAACGTGGAAACGCAAACGCGCGCATCGTGCAGGATCTCGTCTCGCACCTCGAACGCGTTGTTTCCGGCGTGCAAGTGGGTATCACCCTGGCCACCATCGGCCTGGGGTATCTGGGAGAAATAACGCTGGTGCGGTCGATTGAGCCGCTGCTTTCCTGGGTGCCGGGGACGCACTCCGAGCTTATTGCCAACGGAATCGCCATCATTCTGGCGTATCTCTTGCTGACGACCTTTCACGTCGTGCTCGGCGAACTCGTGCCTAAAGGGATCAGCCTCAGCCACGCGGAGCGCGTTGCATTGTTGGTCGCGCGGCCTTTCCAGTGGTATCTGGGCGTATTCAGCCTGGCGATAAATCTTCTGGATGGAATGTCCCGGACCGTCATGCGCGCGCTGGGCGTGACGCCGCGTCTGAGCCACACCACGGTTCATTCCGCCGAGGAATTGCAAATTATTATCCAGCAAGCGCGCGAACGCGGGCTGCTCGGCGCGAACGAAGAGCGCTACGTGCAAAGCGCGCTCGAGCTTGGTCAACTCCAGGTGCGCGAAATCATGGTCCCTCTGCCTGACGTTCACGCGCTCCCCGCGGAAGCAACTCTGGAAGAAACCATCCAGCTTTTCGCGCGCACGCAACGCTCGCGCATTCCGGTCTATCAAGGCACGCTCGATCACACGCTGGGCTTCGTGCACATCAAGGATCTTTTCGGCGTGGTGCTCGAGCGCCAGCGCCGCGCCGGGCAGGGCCGCCCGGCGGCTCCGTTTGAACTCCGGCGTTTGGCGCGGGAACTGCTGATCGTGCCGGAAAGCAAATTAGCTGGAGAGCTGCTCAGCGAGTTTCGCGCGCGCGGCGGCGCCATGGCTCTTGTCGTGGACGAATTCGGGAGCATTCTCGGGCTTGTGACGCTGGAGGACATCATCGAGCAGGTCATTGGTGAAATCCACGACGAATTCGATTTGGTTGAGCCGCCCCTGAAATTGGCGGATGGCGGAATGGTTTTCGACGCGTCGCTGAACGTCCGCGACCTTGAAATGCAATACGATATTCTTCTGCCGGAAGATCCCGCATACGCAACGCTTGGCGGTTTCGCGCTGGCGCATCTCGGATTGATTCCGCAGGGCGGCGAAACATTTGATTTTGAAGGCCACCGCTTCACCGTCTACGAGATGGATCGCAGGCGCATCGCGCGGCTGAAGATTCAAAAGTTGCCGGGCCCCGCGGAAATCGCGGTGGTTGCAAAGCCGGCCAAGATCTCGCGTGTGAAGCGGCCGAAAGAAGCGGCTTCCGGGGGTGAGCAACGTTGAGTGCTCGTGCCTTTGCGGGGAGCGTCGCGCGCGTGGCTCGCCGCGCGTTTGTGCGCTTCGGCGTGGCGCTTCCAGCTGTCTGGCTGATCCTGACAATGGTTTTTCTGCTCGTGCATATTGTGCCGGGCGATCCTGTGCAGCAGATGCTCGGCGAAGATGCTCGCGCCGAAGACCTGAGCAATCTCCGCCACGCGCTCGGATTGGATCAGCCGCTGCATACTCAGTACGCGCATTACCTACTGGGGCTGGCGCGCGGCAATTGGGGACGCTCATTCCATTTCGGCTCGCCTGTGCTAACGCTTGTGCTGCAGCGCTATCCTGCGACGCTCGAGTTGGCCTTCACGGCAATGATTGTCTGCGCGGCAATCGCCATCCCGGCGGGCGTTGCCGCGGCGCGGCGGCGCGGACGCACATCCGATCACGCGATTGGCGTCCTTACTTTGCTGGGACTATCGGTGCCCAACTTCGCGCTTGGCCCCGTGCTAATTCTAGTGTTCTCCATCGAGTTTGGCTGGTTGCCGGTTTCGGGCCGCGGGGGAATTTCGCATCTCATACTTCCGGCAGCGACCCTGGGCGCCGCGCTTGCCGCAATTTTGACGCGCATGGTTCGCAGCTCCATGATTGAAGAACTATCCAGCGATTACGTGCGCACCGCGCGGGCGAAGGGCTTGCCGGAGCGAGTCGTGCTCTACCGGCACGCGTTTCCCAACGCGCTCGTGCCCATCGTAACGATACTCGGTCTGCAATTCGGCACGCTGCTGGCCGGCACAATCGTCACCGAGTCCATTTTTGCGTGGCCGGGTATCGGGCGCCTGACACTTCAAGCAATCCAAGCGCGCGATTATCCGCTGCTGCAGGGCTGCATCCTGGTCATAGCGCTTTCCTACGTGGTGGTGAATCTGCTGACGGACGTTATTTATTCACTTATCGATCCCAGGATCCGCGTGTCATGACAAACGGAATTCGCCATCAGCACCCTTGGATGGATTTTCTGCGCCGCAGCGGGCCTGGCCGCGTTGGGCTGGGACTGACCATCATGCTCCTCGTGCTGGCCGTATTTGCTCCGTGGATTGCGCCACGCGGACCCGCTGCGCAGGATCTTCCCGCAAGGCTACTCGGGCCCGGCCCCGGACATTGGATGGGCACCGATGAACTGGGCCGCGATGTTTTCTCGCGCGTGCTGTATGGCGCCCGCATCTCGATGACCGTGGGCATTTCTGTTGTTACCGGCGCGGGATTGTTGGGGCTGGCGCTCGGCGCGGTATCCGGATTTTTCGGCGGCTGGACGGACAGGATCATCAACGGCGTGCTCGTTAATGCATTTTTATCTTTCCCCGGAATATTGCTGGCAATTGCGTTCGCGGCGTTTTTCGGTCCGGGACTCGACAAGGTAGTGCTCGCGCTCGTGATCACTGGATGGGCGGGCTATGCGCGCCTTGCGCGCGCGCAGGTGCTGAAGGTAAAGGAAATGGATTACGTCACCGCGGCGCGCTCCCTCGGCGCCTCGCACGTGCGCATCCTGTTGAGGCACGTGTTGCCCAACGCGATCCAGCCCGTGCTCATTCAAGCGACCATAGGCATGGCCGGAGCAATCCTGGCTGAATCCACGCTGAGTTTTCTCGGGCTTGGCGTGATTGCGCCCGCGCCGAGCTGGGGAGCAATGCTCAGTGACGCGAGCGGCTATCTGTTCAGCGCGCCCCACATGGTTATTTTTCCTGCGCTTGCGATCGTGACGGCTGTGCTCGCATTCAACCTGTTGGGAGACGCGCTGCGCGACTGGCTTGATCCACGCACGCGCGCGTATTTGATTACACTGGATCTTTCCCGCTGAAAACTGCCGGTTGGAAATTTCAGGAAAGCTTCAGAAGAACTTCCGCTCCGCGAGTTGCGCCCAGGGCGTTCGCGGCGTTGCCCTTGTTCACGGCGATCTCGATAAAGCCGCTGGAGCCCATGATCGCTACGGCTTCGTTGGCCGCTGCTTGGCCGAAAGTTTCCACGAGCTGTTTCACGGGCTTGCCGCCGACGGTCATCGCGATCGCGCCGGGGTTTCGCATTGGCTCGGGCAAGTCTTCCACTGTGAAGTTCGTCATCAGATTGCCGAAGTGATCCACACGCAGCACGGCGCCGCGCAACATTCCCTGTTGCGCTTTTGGTTTGGGCACCGCAAATCGCGTGAAGTCCTCGATGGCGTCGCCGAACGCTTCAGTTTGCCAATTCTTCGTAAGCCACGCGGCCACCGGCGCGAAGACGTCGCGCCCATGGAACGTTGCGCTAACCGGCCGCAAGAAATAGTGCTCGGAAGTAACGTGGTGCACAAGGACTGGATTTTCGCGCCCGTAAACCACGGAAAGCACGCCGTTATCCGGCGCGACAAAATACTGATTGTTGGCGGTCGCAATGATGGGCCGCCGCGGAGTACCCACGCCGGGGTCCACAACCACTATATGCACCGTGCGCGCCGGGAAGTAGCGATAGGCGGCGCCGATGCTCAGCGCGCCGTCGAGCACGTCATACGGCAAAACACTGTGGTTGATGTCCACAATTTGCGCGTCAGGCTGGATCTTCAGGATGACGCCCTTCAAGGCGCCGGCCAGATGATCGCTTGTGCCGTAGTCGGTGGTGAGTGTAATGATCGGGCCAGGCACGAAAAAGGTCTCCGCGGCGCTCTAAATAAGCCGTGAAGGGACGCTACCGGACGGCCTCGCGGAAGTCAAGAAACCTTAAAGACCACGTAGCGCAGTGGAAATAGGGCTCCGAGCCGCGCGGATGGCGGGCGGCGTGCCGCCGATAATGCCCATGAGAAGAGCAAAGATCATGCCGGCGGCCAAGACGGCCGGTGTGATGCGGAACGCGAAGGCGATCGAGGAAAACGTCTGAAAGTTTAGTGTGCTGGTCGTGAAACCATTCAACGGCAAAGCGGCGAGGCATCCAATGGCGCCTCCAATACCGGCGATGAGCAACGCTTCAATCATGAAAGAGAATACGACGCTCCCTGAGCGAAAACCCAATGCGCGCATCGTGGCGATCTCCTTCGAGCGCTCGGCCACCGCTGAATACATTGTATTCAACGCAGCCAGCACAGCCCCGATGCCCATCACCACGGCGATCATGGATCCCAGAATCTCGATGAGTTCCGTCAACGCGCGGGATTGCTTTGCGTAGTAATCAACCTCGCGATCCACGGAAACCGGCAACCGCGGGTCCGACGTGAGTGTGTCCTTCAGTCCTTGGAATGAATCGGGCGACGGCATTCGCACGGTGATGGATTGATAGATGTTCACCGGCCGCTGGTAGATTTGGTCCAAAATAATCGCGTCGCACCATACTTCCGAATCAAAAGCGCTGCCGCCGGAATCGAAGACTCCGACGACTTTCCAGACCCCGCCATTAAATTTCACGGTAGCGCCCAGATCGAGTCCCACATAGGTTTTCTGCGCGTTCTTGCCCACGAAAAGCTCGTTCAACCCAGGCTTCAAGAATCTTCCCGCAATGATGTGGAAAGTTGGACGCACCTCGAGCGCCTTGGGTGAAACGCCGCGCACCTGCACGTTTGCATCAGTGCCCGTGGATTTCATCGGGAACGGCGCGATGACGACAACTTCGGGGCTTACGAGCGGGCCATCCGCTTGCCGCACAATTTCCGGAGCGCCTTCGATGATGTGTACCTGATCGAGTGTCACGGCTCCGACCATTTCTGTGTTTGACCCCGCGCGCATAATAAGGGCGTTCGAGGGCGAGCCGGAAGACACCAGGGTAGCTTGAAAGCCGCGCGCCATGGAAAGCATCGCCACAAAGACGCCTACTGTTCCCGCGATGCCCAGCACAGCCACCACCGAGGATGGCCATCGCGCCCTCACGCTGCGTAAATTGTAGATAACAGGAATCGCCAATGCTGTCTCTCCGTTTAGATTTTCCGCAGCGCGTCAACAACTCGGAGGCGGCTGGCAATCACCGCGGGCAAAAGCCCGGCGAGCCCGCCGATGATCAGTGCGAGTACAATTCCCAATCCGATTTGGGCTGTGGGAAGGTAAAAAAGTGGAAGCACGCTCGGCGCCGGGCTGCCGAGCAGCGTCAATCCCTTCGCCGCTCCAATGCCCAATATTCCGCCCAACAGCGCGATGGAAACCGATTCCGCCAGCACGTAAAACAAGATAAAGCGATTGGAGTAACCAAGAGCTTTTAGGATGGCCAGTTCTGGCGTGCGCTCGCGCACGGCGATAGCCATGGTGTTGCCTGTCACAAGCAGGAGTGTGAAAAACACGATCGCGCCGATGCAAAGAATCAGGAATTCGATGTTGCCCGTTTGTTTCACGAAACCGGCGGCAAATGCCTTTTCCGTGTCCGTCTTTGTCTCCCAGGCTGAATTCGCAAAAGTGGCGTCGACGGCCTTGATCACGCGCGTCGCATCGTCTGGATTATTCAGCCACACCACGTACCAGCCGACGGTATCCTTAAACGGCTTAGCGGCGACGCTCTCATTCAGATTGTCGTATTGAAACCAAAACTGTGTGGTGTCATCCGCATCGCGCGTTCCTTTGTAGATGCCATCCAGGTTGAACTCCCATGTCCCTGTGTAGATCGCGCCCTTGATAGGAATGCGGTCGCCCACCTTCCAGTGGAATCGTTTGGCTATCCCCTCGCCCGCGATGGCGCCCTGACGATCGTTCACGAATGTCTTCCACTGGTCGTCCGGAACCGCATATTCGGGATACATCTGGTGCCATGTATTCACGTCCACGGCGAACTGCGGAAAGAAATTTCTTTCATCCTGATAGATCCCACCGAACCACGTCGAGTGTGTTACCAACTTGATCCCGGGAATTGCGGCGATGCGGTCGCCATAGGCGGCTGGGAGCGGCTGAATGAAAGTGATGCGGTTCATGATGATGAGCCGGTCCGCGCCCGCCACTTCCACGCCTTGATTGAATGCCACACGGATGACGATCAGCAGTCCGAACAGGAACATCGCCACGGTAAACGAGCCGATAGTCAGAGCCGTGCGGAATTTTTTCCGCAACAAACTAACTCTCAACAATCGGAAATATTTCACGCCCGGCTTCCCGCGGTCTGTGCTTCCACCAGCACGCCCTTGTCAAGGTGCAAAATTGAATGCGCGCGCTCGGCCGCCAGCGGGTCATGCGTCACCAGCAGAACGGTTTTCTTGTGGTCCTGCGCCAGTTGCTGGATGAGTTGCAGAACTTCATCGGCGCTGCGCCTGTCCAGATCGCCCGTCGGCTCATCGCACAGCAGGAAAGTCGGGTCCGTAACGACAGCCCTCGCGATGGCCACACGCTGCTCTTGTCCGCCGGATATTTGTCTGGGGAAATAATTCATCCGGTCGGCCAGACCGACAAGCCTCAGGGCCGCCTCAACATGTTCGCGCCTTTCGGACTTGCTCAGACGCGTCAAAAGTAACGGAAGCTCGACGTTTTGAAACGCGGTCAGCACCGGCAACAAGTTGAACATCTGAAAGACGAAGCCCACGTGCCGGGCGCGCCACCCAGTAAGTTTTCCGGCTGACATGCTGGTAATTTCGTCGCCAGCCACGCGGATGGTGCCGTGCGTGGGCACGTCCAGTCCGCCAAGAAGATTGAGCAGGGTAGTTTTGCCGGAGCCGCTGGGGCCCATGAACGCGACAAAGTCGCCCGCGTCCACGTCGAGGTTCAGTCCCTCCAAGACGCGAATTTCTTCACTGCCGCGGCGATACGTCTTGCCAAGGTTGCGAACCGATATCAGGCTGTTGGTGCCGCTCCCATCTACTCGAACCATGTCGCATCCCTCATTGTTGTTTTCGTTCCACTCGCTCGCCGTCCTGCAAACCGTCCGGGCCTTTTATCACCACCAGATCTCCAGGAGCTATACCCGAAAAAAGTTCCACGTCGCTCCCGCGCGCGGCGCCCGTGCGGACCGCGCGCCGTTCGAGCACTCCGTCGTGGTAAAGAAACACTATGCTTTGCGCGCCGCTTGTGTGCACCGCTTGCTGCGGCACTAATGCGACGGGTGGCGCGGCGCCCTTTGCTTGTTTCTGCGCCTCCGCCAAAAATGCCACCTTCACTCCCATGTCCGGCAGGATTCGCGGATCCAAATGCTCAAACGTGGCGCGCACTTTAACGGTCCCTTTCTCGCGGTCGGCCGTGGGAATAATGGTGCGCACGAAAGCGGGGATTTGCCAGTCGGGATACGCGTCAAGCGTTGCCGTCACTCGCATGTGCGGCTTCACGCGCGCGATATAATTTTCGTTGACGTCTACTTCGATTTCCAGTGACTTCATATCCACAACCGTGGCGATTCCTGTCCGTGTAAATCCGCCGCCAGCCGAAATGGGCGAGATCATTTCACCGGGTTGCGCATCCTTGGATACCACGATTCCGTCAAAGGGTGACCGCACCTGGCAATTGTCAATATTTTGCTGATCGATCGCGATTTTCGCTTCTGCCGCCTGCACCTGTACTCTTGCGGAGGCAATCTGCGCTTTCAGCCGGTTCACTAAAGTTTGCGCGGTATCGAGCGCCTGCGGAGTCTGAATCCCGGCGTCGCTTAACTTCTGCGTCCGCGCCTGCTCGCGCTCGGCATTCCCAAGCTGCACTTGGAGGTCGGGAATGGTGGCGAGAGTTGCGTCACGATCCGCTTTCGTTGAGGCCATGGACACCCGGTAATCTGAATCGTCAAGCTGCGCAAGAATCTGCCCCTGCTTCACGACCGTGCCTTCGTCCACATAGACGGTCACAACCTTGCCTGTAATCTTCGCGGCCACGGACGCGCGGTTTCGCGGTGTCACATATCCGGACGCATTCAGCAGAGCGGAAGCCCCCGCGCCCGTCGGAGCCGTTGCCGCCGCAACTTCCACCTCAGGTTTTCGGTTGCGCAGAACAGACCCCGCTCCCAGCGCGGCAACCACAATTAGAACCAGCGCGACGCCAATGCCAATCCATTTGGCGACAGGCCGTCCTGCGCGCTTGCGATCGTCAATGCGTAGCGCGGAGAGGTCCGACGTGGCTGTTTTGGGGCCTGTGCTTGCCATGAGATATCTTCACAATCCGGCGGAGCACCAAAAGAAGCGCCAGGATTCAGACTTACGACTCTTTGCACACTGCGGCGCCGTTCAAGTGCGGCATCGGATTACACTGAAGATACCATACGTGCTTGAGCTGGCCAATCTTTCACGGGGATGGAACCCCTCATCAACTATAACTGTTTGACGGGCCAAAGGTTACGGGTTCCGTTGTTCGTCAGTTACATCCATCGAGTGGAAGCATTGAATCCTTCGTCCATCCTTCCTTGACCGTTCTTTTCACAACAAGCTATTCTGTATCTGGGAAAAGTGCCCCTCCCTTATAGTCATGCACCGCGTCTATTTCGATAACAATGCCACTACGCCCGTGGACCCCGAGGTCCTCGCGGCGATGCTGCCCTATTTTTCTACGGACTTCGGCAACGCCGCCTCGATCCATTCCTTTGGGCAGCGCACCCGCGCGGCGGTCGAGCGTGCACGCGACGCCGTTGCGGCTTTGCTGGGTGCAAAGCCCGCCGAAGTTGCATTCACGGGCGGCGGCACGGAATCAGACAATCTCGCAATTTTCGGTGTGACCGGCGCCGCGCCCGGCGAACGCAAGCACGTCATCACCACGCAAATCGAGCATAGCGCGGCGCTGAATCCATGCCAGGCGCTGGCGCAGCGTGGCGTTGAAGTCACATTCCTGCCAGTCAACCGCGCGGGAGTCGTGGACCCCGCCGGCGTGCGCCGCGCGCTGCGGCCGGAAACGGTTCTGATCACCGTGATGCACGCGAACAATGAAATCGGCACGATCCAGCCGCTGGAAGAAATCGGCCGCATCGCCGCGGAAGCCGATGTATGGTTCCACGCCGACGCGGTGCAAACCGCCGGCAAGGTGCCACTCGATGTGAATTTGCTCGGCGTGGATTTGCTTTCAATTTCCGCGCACAAGCTTTATGGACCGAAGGGGGTGGGCGCGCTTTACGTCCGCTCCGGAACTCGGCTTGAGCCAATATTATTCGGAGGAAGCCACGAACGAGATCGCCGGCCGGGAACCGAAAATGTGCCGGGCATCGTCGGACTGGGCCGCGCCGCGGAGCTTGCGTCCCAAAAGCTATCTGAAGATGCCGCGCGAGTGGCGAGTCTTCGCGACTGCTTCGAGCAGGGAATTTTGTCGCGCGTGCCCGATGCATGGGTGAATGGAGCAGGCGCGCCGCGCGTCGCGAACACCTCCAACATTGCATTTCCCGGTGTCGCAAGCGAATCTCTGCTGATCGCGCTCGATATGAAGGGCCTCGCGTGCTCAAGCGGTTCCGCGTGCTCATCCGGAGCCGTAAGGCCGTCTCACGTGCTCACCGCAATCGGGCTAAGCGCCGCAGACGCGCGCGCAAGTCTGCGTTTCAGTTTGGGACGCCACACGACCGCCGCCGATGTGGATTTCGCCCTCGAGATAATTCCCGGCGAAGTTGCGCGGCTTCGAGCTCTCTCTCCGGAACAGAAGAAGCTCGTTCCGGCGAGTTGAGTGAATCGAGTTGAGTCGCGAGAACGAAAATATGTCCACGCTTTCTGCCAACAACGCGAATCACTCAGCCGAGCCGCTCACAGCAGTAGCCATGAGCGGCGGCGTGGATAGCTCTACGGTCGCCGCCATTCTGCGCCAGCGCGGCAGCGCGATTGTCGGCCTGACGATGCAGCTCTGGAACCAGCGCCGTTTGCCGGAACTCGATGCTCAGAATCACGGCGGGCACCGCTGCTGCGGGATTGACGATGTCTATGACGCCAAGCGCGTCGCCGAGCATCTGGGTTTCCCTCATTACGTGGTGAACTTCGAGCAGCGCTTCGAGGACACCGTCATTCGTCCGTTCGTGGAAGATTATCTGGCGGGACGAACGCCGATTCCGTGCACGCTCTGCAACAACCACGTGAAGTTCGACCAGCTCATTGATACCGCGCGCCAAGTCGGCGCCGAACAATTGGCCACTGGACATTACGCGCGCATCCGCTTTAACGGCGCGACCGGAAGGAATGAACTCCTCCGCGCGGCCGACGACTCCAAGGACCAATCCTATTTCCTGTTTGGCTTGCAGCAGGAGCAGATGTCGCGCACCAGTTTTCCGCTGGGCGAGCTGACCAAGGACGAAGTCCGCGCGATCGCGCACGCCGCGCAGTTGCCCGTCGCCGCCAAACCTGAAAGCCAGGAGATCTGCTTCGTCCCATCAGGGAATTACGTGCGCTTTATCGAGGCGTATCTCGGCGAGCAGGGAAGCGCGCTGCCGGCCGAACCGGGCGAAGTGGTGACGACGAGCGGAGAGATTCTCGGCAATCACGACGGCGTGCACAAGTTCACGGTCGGCCAGCGAAAAGGATTGGGAGTTTCCGCGGGCCGTCCGCTTTACGTTGTGTCGCTGGACCGCGCGAACAGCCGCGTGATTGTGGGAGAAGATGAAGAGTTGCGTTCATCCGTCTGCGAAGTGCGCGACATCAACTGGATCAGCGTCGCGCAACTAAACGCTTCCGCGCGAGCGCGCGTGAAGATCCGCAACAAGCACGAAGCAGCGCTCGCTACGATTGAACCATCTGCACAACTGAATCGCGCGCGCGTAATTTTTGATGAACCTCAACGCGCAATTACTCCGGGTCAAGGCGCTGTTTTTTATGTGGAAGACGTCGTGCTTGGCGGCGGTTGGATCGTTTGAAGCAGCGCGCAACATGCCGCGCCCCTGCAAACTAAATACCAAAACTAAATAAACAAACCGTCGTCGCCGCTATCCGTGGACGACGCCGCGTGGTCGCGCCCCCTGCGGAACGATCGCAGCACGTCGAGCCCGCTCTTAATTCCGCGAATCACGGCGGTGGCCTGCGTGATGGGGCCCATCAGAGTGCGGCGGAAACCCGAGCCGGCATCCTCGACAGTTTCCAGCGCGCCCGTCAAAATCTGATCCGTGCGAATCAGCTGAAGCCTCATGCGATCCATCGTTTCGGTCAGGACGCGGTCCACCTTCACCGCCTGGCTGCGCGCGATGTGAACCACTTCGGAAGCGTCCGTCACCATGCTGACGATGCGCGGCTGCGTCTCATCAATCAGTATTTCCACGCGTGAAATGATGGGCGTAACGCGCGCGTGCAGATCGTTAGCCATCCGCATGAGCCGCTCCTGCGTTTTCTTCGTGTGGAAGTAAATCGCCGCGAGGATCACCGTCTGCAGGACGAACGCCAGTGCGGTGATCATCACGAAATATGCGGGCCAGGTGGGCATATCGGTCAGCCGTTACGCCTTCGCCTTTTCACGCTGGTAGGCGTCGCGCCCGGCGTCAACCGCCGCGGAGATGGATTCCCGCTGGTTCTTGGCGACTTCCTTGCCGCGCTCGATCAGGTCGTCCGCGCGCTCGCGCAACTCGCGAGCCTTGCGTTGGGCGTATTCCTTGCCCTCTTCAGCCTTATTGGAAAGAAACTCGCGGGTTTCTTCACCGGACTTGGGTGCGAACAAAATGCCCAGCAGGGCGCCTACGCCCAAGCCAACCATGAAATAACTTACTTTTCCACCGATGTTGTCGGCCATAAATCGCCTCCATTCCGAACGTAGCACACAAGCCCACGGGTTGCAATGCAGGGAAGGCTGTATCCCCGCCATGAACGTTCCTTAGGGCCATTTCACGGGCCTTCTTCGCCGTTGACCTCTAGTGACACAGACATTCCTGTCTGTGTGATTTGGACTTCCGCGGGGCAAGGCCACAGACAGGAATGTCTGTGCCACTCAACCCGTCTTCCGGAAAATTATTGTTAACTTTTACCCCCCACCCTCCCCCTTTTTCGTATGTATGGGAAATACAGGGGTTAGGACGCACCCCTCGCGTATGTATGGGAAACAAAGGAGTTAGCGATATACTCATTTGTAATTCCCTCACTGAAAATAAACGACTTACAAGCATGAACCAAGGACTCCTCATGTGCGCTGCAACTGCTAGACCTAAAAAATCCGTAGAATGACGCTGTTACGGAGAGGCTCCAAATCAATGCCAGAAACACATGAATCTCGAGTATCCGGCAGGGTTGGCGAGTTTCGTTCCCAGAAAGGCTATTCGAAGAACCCGGCTAAGTCTGCAACGCAGTGTACCAAAGAGTTAAATCGCAGTCAACGGGAAACTGATCTTCTTGCGGTGGATTTCCTGTGGAAAGCAATTCGAATTGAAACTCAAATCCTCGCCCTTTCCTTCGGAAAGCATGGACCACCCGCTCCCTTGCGTATGGGCGATAACATACAGGGCTAACCCAGCATGCTAATCTGGTTAGCATCATGGCCATGCAAGGGACTGCTAATCCTGAAACTAAGGTGCGCCGGGCGAAGGTACACCTCGATGCGCTCGAACAAGAGATTGCAGTTTTCGGAAATTCCAAGCCTTATCGAATTGAGTCCCACGATGATACGCAAACCAGCCAGTACGTTGTTGAAGTCGAACTCGTCGCACCCGACATCTGGCCCATTGGCGCAATCCTCGGAGACTTCGTTAATTGTTTGCGCTCCTCCCTTGACCATCTTATTTACGGTCTTGCTCATATGCATGGTGTGCCGTCCAAGAAACCCAGTTTCCCCATTATCGGCATTTTCAATCCTGACCAAACTTTGGCCACAATCAGTGAATGCACTCCCGGAGTTCCAGATGAGGCTGTCGCTATCATCAAATCGCTGCAACCTTACAATGCAGGGGTTGCCTACGAATCCACGCACCTCTATCGGCTCAACAAACTCTGGAATGTCGATAAGCATAGACACATTCCTCTGCACGCTGGCGGTTCTGAATTGCGTTTTCCGAATGCTCCCCGCCCGGTTAGTACCGGAATCGAGAACGACCGCTTGGTAATGAGGTTTCCCCTCACCAGCAAGTCAAAAGTGAATCTTCACCCATGTCTCGTCATTCCAATTCTTTATTTCGGGAAAGAATCCGAGGGCGTCATTATTGAGTATTCTGACTTGGTCGAGATGCACAAGTTTGTCGGTGAAAAAATAATCCCACGATTCTCGCGCTTCTATAAGTAGTGCAAAATAGGGCGTGTGGCTGATCCTTGCGCAGCAAGGATGGGGTTTTTTGTTTGAAGGTTGGCGTCCCCGGGCTCACGAACCGATCAATCATTTAGCACCCCACCCCTTCCTTTGGAAAGAACGGGCCATCCGCCGCGGACAAAGACGCCAATCGGGAGATTGGCGTTCCCGGGAGGTAGGGGGGCGAGTAGCACAGACATTCCTGTCTGTGTGATTTTGAGATTGTTTGGGGTAAAGCACACAGACAGGAATGTCTGTGCTACTAGAGGCGAGGAGCGGCCCACCTGAAGGTGAGGCCTACGAAGGAAAGGGGCAGAGAGATTATTTTTGTGACGCGCGAAAGAAAATTCCCGGCGTCGAAATGCGCCGCCGGATATCCTTCGATACAGCGAAGCTGGACGATTCGCCCCGGGATGACTGCGGTGAGGGAGGCATACCGTGGAAATGGGCGATGAGGCGGCCATCCGCACGGCTCAGCTGACGCAAGCGGAGTCCCCGCAAGCGCCTGAGCTACGGCATCCTTGGCGGAGACCTCATTGCGGCTGTGGTCGGTAATGGCGTCGTAGCGCAGTTGCGCCGGTTCGGGGTTCAGTTCTTTGTTGTATTGCTCGGTGATGTCGTTACCCATTTGCTGGAGTGATTTGCTGAGTTCGGCATGCAGATCCGTGCCGGTGATGAGGTCTTGTTTGCCCAAGTAAGTCGCCGCGATTTGCCCGGCGAGCTTATCGGCGGTCTTGTAGAAATATTCTGAAATCTCGCGATGGCCTTCCTCATGTTCGATTACGTGTTGGGTTGCATTGGCCGGAACCCAGATGGTGATGTTGAGCTGCAGCTCGACCTTGACGTGCCTGACGGTGACGATCGCGTGCGTGGCATCTGTTTGTTCGGCATCGCCGCCGACATTGGCCCTGGCCAGGAAATTTGAATCGCACACCGCCGCTTCGCCGGGAGCAAAGGGCGGCATATCGGCCGGCGGATTTTCGGGATCAAACGTGCGGGTCGCGAAGTTGACCGGCTGTTTTTCGATTACCACCCCATCTGTGATGCCGGGCCGCTGGTGCGATGGAAGGTTTCTCCACCAGAGCCAGCCGAAAACAAGCGCTGCCAGCAGCACGCAAAGCACAATGGACCGGCGCAAGGGCGACACTGCCTCCGATTTCCATTTTCCGAACAAGACCGCACCGATGCCATGAGTTTGAGGCGCCGGATGACGCGAAAGGTACTCTCATCGGGCGGCGGGCGGCGCATCCCTTCGCCACGAAGGAGTGGGGAATTGAACTTCCATTCGAATGACTTTCCACAGAATATTTTTCACTTTTCGATTGACTTAGAATTACTCATATGCTAACCTGCGTTGCAGACTTGGCCGAGCCGTTCGAAAGGACGCCCGAAACGGAACTCGCCAACCCTGCCGGAGCCTCGAAATCTAGTGATTTAGAGCCATTCCGTAACATTAGAATGTCCGACGTTTGGATGCCGAGCCACGGTGGCGGGGACGTACTTATGAGATGCTTTTGTAAGTCCTTTAGAATCAGAGGTGGTGCTATCTATTCAGTAATTGAGTAAGTCCTTTAGAATGCGCACTTACGCTAAAGCAGCCTTGTAAGTTCTTTAGAATGCGCACTTACGAAAAAGACGGGGGGTGGGGGGCGCGAGGATAAAAGCGCACAGACAGGAATGACTGTGCTACTGGCACGGGGGCTCGGAGTACGAGTAGCACAGACATTCCTGTCTGTGCGCTTTTTGGAGGTGATACTGCGTTAGGGATACAGATTATCAGGATTGAGCGTTGCGCTGGACCAGGACCACTCTTCGGGCCTCGTGACGAGGCCTGCTGAAACGGGATTGCGCTCGATGTACGCACGAATGCGGGCGAACTCAGCAGAGCTTCTTACCCAATGATCGAAGGATTCCTCCTGCCAAAAGCGCATGCCGACGCGATTTAGAATGACGTTTGCGCGGCGGGAACTGGCGCCTTTGATTCCTTTCGTGATTCGCGCCACCGGGATTTTGGGCGAGATGAGCAAATGAACGTGATTTGCCATTACGACGAACGCGTGCAAGTCGAAAAGGTCGAGGTCCGTTTCGCCGTGCTTAATTGTTTGCATTACGCATTTCGCGATACGCGGATTCTTAAGCCAGAGGGGGCCGGTCTGGGCGCCGTCAAGTTCTCGATCGAAGGCGCGGAACTGCTTTCCTGTTTCCTTTTCGGTTTTCGCGGTGTGCTTCTGCACGAAGTTGGATGGCAGGGATCCATGCAGCCTCCACGTGATGAATATGTGAGCGGCTGGTGGGTGCCAATGCGGGAGGTTGCGCGCGTAGTAGGTCATTTCGATGGGTCGATTCTACATTGGAAGAGAAAGCGCACAGACAGGAATGTCTGTGCTACTAAAGGCAAGCCCTACGAAACCGTCACGACCCGCGGAAATGGGCGATGAGGCGATTGGCCTGAGGGCGCGTTACGACGCGCGCGAGTTCTTCTTCAGTGGCTGCGCGCACGCGGGCCAGGCTGCCGAAGCGCTTCAGCAATTTTTGCGCGGTGCGTTCGCCGATGCCGGGAATATCCACCAGCTCGGTGTGGGTCATGCGCGCCGCACGCCGTTGGCGATGGAAGGTGACGGCGAAGCGGTGCGTCTCGTCGCGGATTTGCTGCACCAAATGGAGGATTGGCGAATGGCGTTCGAGCACGACGGGTTCGTCTTCCTGGCCGAGGACGTAAATGATTTCCTCGCGTTTGGCGATGCTGGCGAGCGGCTGGTTGATGATTTCCAATTTTTCGAGCGCCTGCGCCGCGGCGTTCAATTGGCCGATGCCGCCGTCAATCAGGATGAGTCCCGGCAGCGGCTTTTTTTCTTCCTGCAGGCGCCGGTAGCGCCGCTCGACGACTTCGCGCATTGCGGCGAAGTCATCCACGCCTTCGACGGTTTTGATGATGAACTTGCGGTAGTCGCTTTTGCGCATGCGGCCTTCCTGCCAGACGACCATGGAAGCGACCGTGTCCGAGCCCTGGATGTGTGAAATGTCAAAACTTTCAATGCGCTTTGGAGCTTCGGGCAGATTGAGCGCGCCTTGCAGCGCTTCGGCAATTGCTTTTGATGAAGGCTTTAATACGCGGAAGCGAGCTTCAAAGGAATGCTTCGCGTTGCGTTCCACCAGTTCCAGAAAAGCGTGCTTCGGGCCGCGCTGCGGAGTCATGATTTCGACGCGATGCCCGGCGCGCGCGGTCAAGGATTCTTCCAGGAGTTCGCGATCCTCGAAATCCATGGGGACGTGAATTATGCGAGGCAAGTAATTTGCATCCAGATAAAGCTGCTTCAGGAGCGAGGGCAGAAACTCGGCGGGATCGAACTCTTCGAGTTCCTCCCAGTAGAAGTCGCGGCGATCCACAACGCGGCCTCCGCGCAAATGAAAAAGATTCGCGGCGACTTGCGGAGGTTCGGCGTACCAGGCGAGGACATCGGTGTCGTCGCCCTGAGCCGCGGCGACTTTCTGGCGCTCATCAATTTCTTCGACGACGCGGAGCAGGTCACGGTAAGACCCGGCTTGCTCGTAGCGTTCTTCGGTGGATGCGCGCGCCATGCGGTCTTTGAGGCTGGCGGTGAGTTCGCCGCGCTTGCCTTCCAGGAAAATGCGCACGTCGCGCGCGGCTTCGGAATAATTCTCGCCGGTGGTCAAGCCGGGCACACAGGGGCCCAGGCAGCGATGAATGTAGTATTGCAAGCACGGCCGCGCGTGCGCGCGGGTTAGATCCACGGTGCACGATGGGACTTTGAAACTCCGGTGGATGAAGTGAACGATGCGGTGGGCGAGGCTGTGCGGGAAATACGGGCCGAAGTAGAGAGAGCCATCCTTCTTCAGCCGCCGCGTCACGTACACGCGGGGATATTTTTCAAACGCCGTGTAGCGGATGTAGGGATACGTTTTGTCATCGCGCAGCATGATGTTGAATTTCGGCTTGTGCTGCTTGATGAGGTTGTTCTCGAGGGCCAGCGCCTCGCGCTCGTTATCCACGACGATGTAATCCAGGTCAACGATTTCGCGAACGAGAGAGCCGGTCTTCGCGTCGAGTACTTTGTTTTCCAGGAAATAGGATCTGACGCGCGAGCGCAGAGAGCTCGCTTTGCCGATGTAAAGGGTCGTTCCCATTACGTCCTTGAAAAGATAGACGCCGGGTTCGGCGGGCAGGCTGGCGACTTTCTCGTTGAGATCCATTATTTCTCGGGGGTTTCTCGGGCGCCGTGGTTCGGAGTAGAATCAGCGCTGGCCGGGAGCCAACCCAATGATAGCAAAGGGAATCTTATTGTATAGAGGAGCCCCGGTGGTTCGCTGAATCGAAAACGAATTTATGACTCGTGCCCGCAATCATAGTTGGATGCAATTTTCCAGGAAGTTAGTTATCTCGGGCGTTGCGATCGCGGGGATACTTGGTGCGGTAGCATTGTTTTCCAGTCCGGCACATGCGCAGGGATCGCAAAATCTGCCGCCCCCGCCTCCGCTTTTGCCGGGAGAGTCAACGTCCAAGAAACCGCAGGATGTCGATAATACGCCAGCGCCGGCACCAACCCCGGCGCCGACACCGGCACCGAAAACAACATTGCCGCGAGAACCGATTGCGCCTCCGCCTAATCCGAAAGATGCGGACAAAAATCCAGCGCCGCCACGACCGACGTTCAATCCTCTGGTCGCGCAAAAAGATGTTGAGGTCGGAACTTATTACATGAAGCGCGGAGATGTTGACGCCGCCATAGACCGCTTCCGCGAGGCGACTGTTACATATCCGACGTATGCGTTGCCGTGGCAGTTGATGGGCGAGGCCTACGAGAAGAAAGGCTCTTTCAAGGACGCGATCAATTCATACCAGAAATATTTGAGGGTATATCCTCACGCGCCGACCCGCAAAAAACTCGAAGAGCGCATCGCGCAACTTCAAAGCAAAGAGCGGCAGCTAGAATCGCAAAAGACCGCCGGAAAATAATGCTGAGCAGGCCGCGCGCCGGGGCGCATATCTCCCGCATAGAATTTCCAGCTTAAAGTAATCAGCGAGATCCCTCAGTCAGGATGAAGGTGTTCGAGGAATTTATGCGCGCGCGCATAGTGGGCGAAGCGCCGTTCTTCCGCGCGAAACGCCGCGCTGTGCGCCTGAAGGCCGCAGGCCGCCACGCGGATGGGATGACGCACGTGCAGCATTTCGTGATAGAGCACATATTCGACGACGTATGGCGGCACTTCCACGCGATCCAGCCGCGTATTCATGACGATCTGGTCGAGCCCCGGATCAAAACATCCGAGTTGCGCGCGCCAATTGCGCCTGCTCCACCCAAGGCGCGGCCGGTGCAGCCGCCCCGCAAAATATTCACGGTTCAAACGTGCGAACATTGGCGCAAGGTTGTGAGCGCGGCCTTTGGGTCCACCGGCAACTCGGCGGCCGCGTCGCAGGCGCGTGGCCAGCACACGCTTGTGCGTTCCGCGAGCAACGGAATAATGCCGGTACTCGTCCAGCAACTCGCGCGGCGCGCGGCGGCGATACAACCTTCCCAGCAGAATCGCGGCGGCGGCTTCCAATACGGAAAGGGGAGCACCGCGCAAAATATCGGAAAGGCGGACGTAGGCTGAATCCTCGCGCAAACGAATCGTGTGCACGAGATTTGAGTAGGGATAAAATTCGACGATAAAATGCGGCGGCCGGCCCTGGCATCCAAGGCGCGTGTACATGCGATGAAATACTTGCGCTCCGCCCGGAATGGCCGCGGCGGCGTCACGCGTTGGTTTCAATCGCGCGAGGATTTGTCTCACTGCTTTCTCCGGATTGGCGCTGAAGGTTCCTTCTGGGCTTTGTCCGCATCCGCGAGGGCGTCCTGCGTCGCCTCAACGGCGTCGTCGAGCGTTTCCTTGTAGGAATCGAGCTCAGGCCCATTTTTCTCAAGTCCTTGCAGGTAAGTGAGAAATTCCTTTCCCTTTGAGATGAGGCTCTTCAGGCCGGCGCGAATGTCTTGCTGTTTTTCGGTGGCGACGTCGATCAAGTCCGCGGCGTCGTCAATGCAGCCCGAGTAGCCGTTGATCAATGCGTTGAGCTGCTCCGGACGCCTTCGGTCAGTGCTCGGATGCGCCAGCGTATACTTTAGTTTGGCGACGCGGTCGTCAGCGAAACTCACGAAGAGAAGCATGCGGTTCGATGTTGTATACGCTTCCCGGATTTTGTCGGCCTCGGCATCGCTCAGATAATCCTTCTTATCCTGCGCGGAAAAGCGAGCGGTGGACGTAAACACAAGCGCCAGCGCGGCCAATGCAAAGAGGGCTGTGCGTGTGCGCATATTCTGTTCCTCCCGTATCTATTTGCCATTTCCGCCGGGCACTCGCGGAAAAAGCATGTGGTTCAATTCATTATGGATGCGACCCAACTCATCCCGGATGTCCTGAAAAACCGGGCGGCGGCCGAGCGGGATGAGCGTCACGGAACGATCCAGTCTGAACAATACATCGCGCAGATGGATTTGCAGATCTTTAAATCCTTCCGGCTTGCGCTCCGGATCACTCACCTTGGCTTTCAACGCGTCGAAAGTAGTCCGCACTTCGTTCCGGTAAACCGCAAGGGTCGCGAAAGCGGAGTCGAACTCATTCGCATCAGCTTGCCGGATGAATTCTCTGACTTGCCAGTCACCGTATTTGACGAGCGCCCTTGCCTTGCGAACTGGATCCGTTTCTCTCTCATATTTTTCTTTATATTCAGCCACTCGATCTTGTTGCCGCATCGCGCCGACACCAGCGGCAAGCAATAGCGCCGCGACCGACGCACACACCGCGCAGGACTTGAATCGTCTCAACGCGGCCCGCCGCGAAATCACAGAAAGCGAAAGAAGCCGCCCCGGTCTAGTGCGCTGCGACATGAGGCATTCCAACATCGTGGCCCTACTTCTTATTGGAAAGTTCCCTTTGGAGCGTTTTCATACGCTCGCTTGCCTGAAACTCTTCCTTATCACTCGCTGCGCGCTTGTCGCCAAGGTTCTGTTCGGCGTCCAGAAATTTCTGGTAAGCCGCGACAGCCTCGGCCTTTCTGTCTAGTTTATCGTAACAAGTTGCGCGCACAAATAACACAATGGGAAGGGGCGCCTCGCGCTGCGCCAGGACATCCAGCAGGCCGAGCGCGCCCGCATAATTTCCAGCCAGATAAACCGTGCTGGCGAGATCACGAAGAGCGGGCGTTAGGTTGTTGTCCAGCGCCAGAGCGCGGCGCAATTCATGTTCCGCCGCGGGAAAGTCGCGCTTGCGCATCAATATGCTTCCCAGTTCCGCGTGCAGCCCGGCATCTCGTGGAGCGGCGGCAATTGCCGCGTTCAGGGCCGGCAGAGCGGCGTCCCACTGCTGCTGAGAAATCAGAATTGACGCGCGGAGTTTTACGCGGTCAAGCGAAGGAGGAACGGCGGCGTCGGCGCGATCGAGTTCCGCCAGCGCCTCCGCGGGCTTGCCTGCATCAAAGAAGGCCGAAGCGAGCTGCGTTCGCGCGGCCACATCATTGGGATTGCGTTTCAAGAACTCCGTGATTTCCGCCACCGCGACATCCGGTTTTTTTTCATCCAGCAGGGCATTGGCCAGCGCAAGACGCGCCGGATCGCTATCCGGGCGGAGCGCAATCGCGGCGCGAAGTTGCCGCTCGGCGTCCGCGGGCCGCCCGGCGCGCAGCAACGTCAGGCCCCAGCGGAAAAATGCGTCGAAATTCTTTGGGTCGAGCGAAGCCGCCAGTTCGTATTGTGCGAGCGCGGCATTGAGATTTCCGCTGCGCTCAAACGCAAGGCCGGCCATGAACCTCGGGCTTGCTTGATCGGGCGTGAGGTCCGCCGCGCGTTGTAGCGAGATCGCCGCGCCGGCCGTGTCGCCCTTCTCCATTAGTTTCAGACCGAGGTTCAGATGCGCGTCCGCAAATTTCGGATTGATTTCGATAGCGTGCCGGTACTCGACGAGCGCATCGTCATCGCGTTTTAGCGCCGCGTACGAATATCCCAGTTGAAAATGCGCAGTGGCGTCGCCTGGATGGTCTTTCAAGTATTCCACGAGGAGCGGGATCGCGCTCGCGTAGTCGCTCTTGCCAATTGCTTGCTGGGCTTCGACGAATCGAGAGTCCGCTTCCGCGGCGATCCTGTTTCGGGGCGCCAGCGCCCTGCGCCAAAGTTTGCGCTCCGCAACGGCCCGTGCCGGCCGCTGTGCACGCGAGCAGCAACAGGATGGCGAATCTTCGCACCATCATTTTCGTGCAGGCTTTATGGAAGTTCGCGGAGCGGCGCTCGATGTTGCCGCGCTTCCCGCGCTGTTCTGTCCGTTTGTGCCGCCCGGCCCGTTCTTCTGATTGTTGTTCGCGGGTAGATTCAAAACGCGTGCGAGAAATTTGCCTGTGTGAGATTGAGGGTTGCGCGCAACCTGCTCCGGCGTGCCGGTTGCCACGATGCGCCCGCCATTTGTCCCGCCCTCGGGTCCCAGATCGATCACCCAGTCCGCGGATTTAATCATGTCCAGATTGTGCTCGATCACCAGCACAGATGCTCCGCCTTCCAACAATTTGCGAAATGCCGTAAGCAGTTTTTGAATATCATCAAAGTGCAGGCCGGTCGTCGGCTCGTCAAATATATATAGGACGCCGGAATTGTCCTGTCGCGTAAGATGCGCCGCCAGCTTTAGGCGTTGCGCTTCTCCACCTGAAAGCGTGGTGGCCGATTGGCCTAATCGCAAGTAGCCCAACCCAACCTCTTCCAGAATTTTCAACTTTGAGACAACTTTTGACACTCCGGAGAAAAACGCAATCGCCTCACGAACGGTGAGTTGCAGGACCTCGTGAATATTGCGCTCCTTATACCGGACTTCCAGCACGGACGATTTAAAACGAGTGCCCTTGCATTCGTCGCAAATCAATTCGATATCCGCCAAAAACTGCATCTCGACCGTCACCGTGCCGTCGCCCTGGCAGACTTCGCAGCGGCCGCCCGGGATATTGAATGAGAAGTGTCCGGGCGCGAATCCGCGGCGTTTGGCGTCGGGCGTGGACGCGAAGACGTCGCGGATCGCGTCAAACGCCTTCATGTAAGTTGCCGGATTCGAGCGCGGCGTGCGGCCGATTGGCGATTGGTCCACCACGACCGCTTCCACAATCTGCGCGTCGCCTTCTATGCGTTCACAAACGTCTTTAAAGCTGCCGCCAACTTTCTTGGCTTGCAACGCTTTGAAAAGCACGTCGTAAACGACGGTGGATTTTCCGGAGCCCGAGACTCCCGTGATCGCGACCATCATTCCCAGCGGAATCATCAGGTCAATGTTCTGCAAATTGTGCGCGTGCGCGTCAAAGATTCGCAGAAAGCGGCCATCAGCCTTGCGCCGGATTGCGGGCACCGGTATGCGCAATTCACCGGAAAGGTAGCGCGCCGTGATCGAATTCGGATCTCCCAGCAGTTCAGCCTGCGGCCCGGCAAATAAAATGCGCCCGCCCAGCTCGCCCGCGCCAGGCCCGAGATCGAGAACATAGTCGGCGGCCCGAATCGTGTCCGGATCGTGCTCGACCACGAGAATCGTGTTGTCCAGGTCGCGCAACGATTCCAGGATGCGAATGAGCCGCGTGGTGTCCCGCGGATGCAATCCAATCGAAGGCTCATCCAGCACATAGAGAGCGCCCACCAGTTGCGAGCCGAGCGAAGTGGCAAGCTGGATTCGTTGCGCTTCGCCGCCCGAAAGTGTCGAAGTCAGGCGGTCGAGCGTGAGGTATTCGAGTCCAACTTCATCGAGGAACCTCAGCCGCTGGCGGATTTCCTCGAGCACTCGGTCCGCGATCTTCGCGTGGGCTTCACTCAAGGCAAGCGATCCAAAAAATTCGCGCGCCTGTGTGATGCTGAGGGCGCAGACGGCGGTGATCGGCTTGCCTTGCACGAGCACGGCGCGGGCTTCCGCGCGCAAGCGGCTGCCGCCACAATCGGGGCAGGTGGCATAGCCGCGGTAACGGGAGAGAAAAAAGCGGATGTGCATCTTGTACTTTTTGCGCTCCAGCCAGTTGAAGAAGCCTTTAACGCCCGGAAAGCCCGCGGGCGGATCGCCCTCCAGAATCCGCGCGCGGTGCTCAGGCGAAAGTTTTCTGAACGGCACATCCGTGGGAATTCCGTGCGAGACCGCATATTTGCGCGCCTCTTGCTGTAGCCCGCGATACTTTGGTTTCGTCCACGGCTCAATCGCGCCGCCGTCCAGCGACTTTGATGGGTCCGGCACGACAAGGTTCAGATCGAAGTCAACCGTGTTGCCGAATCCCTGGCACCGGGGGCAAGCTCCCGCTGGATTGTTGAATGAAAACAGCCGCGGCTCCGGCTCCTGATAAACGATGCCGCAGTTCTTGCACTCGAAGCGTTCGTTGAAGATCAGTGTTTCGGCGGCTCCATTTGGCTCGTTCGGAACAAATTCGAGAATCGCTTCGCCACCTCCTTCGCGGTAGCAGATTTCCACCGAGTCCACCAGCCGCGCGCGCGATTCAGCGGAAACAGCGAGCCGATCCACCAGCACGAATGCCGGTTTGGCAAAATCAACCTCGAGCAATGTTTCAGGCGAGGAGAACTCAAACACTTGCCCTTCTTGATAAAGCCGCGCGAAGCCGCGCTTTTGCAATTCGGCAAGCGCCACGCGGACGGTTTCGCTGCTTGGCTTTGCGGGTTTGCGCGCAACACCCTTTCGCACGCCGGGCTTTTCCGCTGGAGTCGCGAGCGGCAGCCGGTACAGCACGGAAAATCGCCGCCCCGCGGCCATTGCGAGCACGCGATTGGCAATTTCATCCATCGTGTCGCGGCGCACCTCGGCGCCGCAACGCGTGCAAAGCGTTTTTCCGATGCGGGCATAAAGCAGCCGCAAGTAATCGTAAATTTCCGTGGCCGTCGCCACGGTTGACCGCGGGTTCCGGGTGGAGTTTTTCTGCCGAATCGCGATCGCCGGCGCGATGCCAGTGATTTCGTCCACGTCGGGTTTTTCGATGCGCTCGAGAAATTGCCGCGCGTACGAAGAAAGCGATTCGATGTAGCGGCGCTGGCCTTCGGCGTAAATCGTGTCAAACGCCAGACTCGATTTGCCGGAGCCGGAAACGCCCGTGACGACTGTGATTTTGTTGTGGGGAATGGCAAAGCTGATGTTCTTCAGATTGTGAACCCGCGCCCCGCGGACGCTGATCACTTCCTGCTGCTCAGGCGCTAACGGTTTGGCGGACGACGTGATAAGAGATGAGGCCAAGAGTCGGGTCCCCTAGTGCGCTCTTTGGAGTGGAGCGTAACCATAAATTATACGGCGGGGAGAGGATGGCGGCAAATCGGGGGAAAACAGTGTGTGGCGTGCTGATTTCAAGACGCCGAGTGGCCGCTGAATTCTAGTCCGGCTAATTCGCGGATGGCTTTTCGACGTGATCAATGACAATGACTTGAACGGGGCCCTTTCCTGATTCCAATTTCAGGCCGAGATTATCCTGGAGGGCCTTGAAAAGATTCGGGCCTTCTGAATTTGGCATGGCGAGCTGAGACTGGCTGCCTGCAGAGTCCGCTCCAGTTGGAGCGACCAAGACGGTTTCCGGTGAGAATTTGACTGCGAAGTCATATCTGCCAGTGAGTCCAGTTTTGTCCACAACGGGGCGCGCGCTCGCGCCTGAAAGGGATAACGCCCATTGAGACAGAAACTCTGTCAAGGTGGTCATGGACGCTGCTTGGCCGACAAGCCAGGAGTCTGTGCCGGACGCAATTGTGACGAAGTCTGTCGCTCGATTGCCATTGATGTCGGCCAAATTCGATTTGCCGGCATCGCCCGGTTTTGCGTCCTGGAGTTTCGGGCCGCTCTTTGCGATGGTCAAGAAATACGCGGGAAGGTCTCTGGTCTCAAGATGGAACTTCAGCCCAAAGCGGTCCGCCAAGATCGCCCGAAGCATGTGCTGCCGGGCAGACATGAGCTGATCTGGAGAAAGTTTTTGGAGCTCAGCCGCGGTGGCCCGGTCCAGTCGCGCATCAATACTAAATCGTACGTCGTCGAACCAGCTCGGCGCTCCCACGATCTGCGGTTTCGTCACGCCATAAGCATTGCGAAAGAGCCAAAACATTCTCACACCATTCGCGGTAAGCCCGTCCTGAGCATACCCCGTCCCTAAAGGGCCTGGATATTGATCCAGATCGATTATTTTGATTGAAACGACGTCGTATTCGTATTGGGCGGCAGCGGCGCTTTGAGATTGCGATTCGGCGCGAGTGGCGGGAGCGCTCATGACGCCCAGAGCCGACAAGATGAAGGCAGCGACGCCGGCAATTGCCGTCACTGCTTTACTTCTGAAGGCCAACCGGTTCGCAGGCATGTTACGTTCTCCGCTATTCACTTCGTACACTACCGAGAGAATTACTGTCAAGAGGCGGGTTGCCATATGTGCCCGTGCGGGCGAACATGGGCACACACACAGAAAATTTCTAGTAGGTGGCGGAGGCGGAGGATTTTGCGTTGGCGAAGACGCCAGCGAGGGGAATGTTGACGGAGCCGATGGCGCCGGTTCCGATGTCGCGAACAATGAGCCGCAACTCCGTTGCATCAGCGCCCATACGGATGTTTTGAGTGAAAGACAATCCCGCATGCTGGAGTTCGTCATACTCACTCTGCGTAGGCCGAAGCTCAATCGTTCTGCTATCGCGATCCAGAATGCGGGTGTCGGGGCTCATTCCCGCCCAGACCACTTCGACGGCGTCCGCCCAGTGGTCGCCTTCTTTATTAAAATGCATTTGCGTTGGATTGACGCGGACGCTGACTTTTAATTCACGGCCGTTGGAATCCGCCACGGGTTCGGTGCGCACCTCAAGACCAAGATCTATCATTTGCAGCGGGCTGCGAATCGCATCGGCGGTAAGGAGCTCGTTGCGCTTGACGTTGGTGGGATTCGCGGGAGTGGCGATGTATCCGGTGCGGTATCGCAGATGCACGCCCGGGCGCGCGACCTTAATGCTGATCTCACGGAAGCGGTTGTCCCACTTATCGTTTGTTGGGTAATAGCCCAGCACATAGGAGACGCGGGAATCGTCAACCGCTTTTCGGATTGACGCGGCGATGTCATTTGTGTTGTAGAGCGGAAGCCCGCCGGTGCCGTTCGCGATCATCACCATCGCATCCATATTGGGACCCGCGAACCGGCCGCCTCCCCGAGGACCCACCAGCCCGCGCGCGTCAACCGGATACACCGCGATGTTTGCATCGCCCAACTGTTTTGCTGTAAGCGAAAGGGTGCCTGTGAAGTCCTGAGAATCATCGCGCGCGCCAAGAGGAATTGCGGGTCCCATGGCTATGGGAAATCCGCCAGAAATCCAAATAAGGTTCTTGCGGCCGGGAATATTCACCACATTGCTTGCGATTTGGAGCATCGCCTCCGAGGTTGTTTCAACTCTGTTTACGGCTCCGCCTTTGTAAAAGCTGTTGGACTCGGCAAATGAGTCGGACATCAGCTTTTCAATCTTTACTTCGTTCGCACTGGGAGCAGGTGCATTTGCGGCGGATGAACCGGATGCCGCAGCCGGCTTGCCACCCATTACGCGGACGAGCGTCGCGGAATCGTTCGTAAAGTCATGCATGACGTAAAGCTTTGAGGGCGTAAGAAAGTACAGGGCCACTTGATCCTGCGGCTGCATGTGCCGGAGAAACGAAATGACCCGGGTCCTGGCGTATGACAGATTCCTAAACTGTGTGTTGAGGGCGTCGAAAAGCAAAATGGTGACGCTGTTCGCCCCAGCCGGATTACTTTCCACGTGATTGGAATAGAAATTGGCTGGGACGGCGGCGGCTGCCGGCTGCAATGGGAATGCGGGCGTGTTCTGTTGAGCGAAAAAGAAAATACGTTGCTGCTGGCCCTGATCGCGGAGGGTAAAATCTTCCTTCTTCAAATCGCTTACCGGGTTTCCATCCGCGTCTTCAGCGATTACTGTCACCTGGATCAGACGCACACTTACTTTCAACGACGGCTGGGCAGCCGGATTCTGGCCGCCCGGTGGAGGCGGTGCAGGAGATTGTGAGAAGACCAGTCCGCCGGCGAACAGGAATGCAAGAACACCAATCGCGATAGTAAGTTTTTGTGATGGCCAGGAAAGTTTCATGACCGGGCGACTCCTTGCGGAAACCGTGCGGACGGATTATACATCCATCAACAAAGTTATGGATATGGAAGATGTGATGCAAACCGATACACTTGCGGTTGCGGCCGGATTACTGCTCCTCAATCAACTGTATCTGCCCGATGCCGCCCTGGACGTTCATGCGAATCGTCACTGGTGATTTGCCGAGCGCGTCGTTCACATAGCGATCGCCTTCATGTCGCAAGCCAACGGCGTCAATTGAGCCAATTCCGCCCTCCGCGCGAACCTCAACGCCTACGTTGTGCGGCAAGCGAATTGTGGCTTGGCCAATGCCGCCTTGGATATCCGCATCCAAATTCTGTTTCCTATCGCCCGTGAGGTTTAAGTTCAACTGCCCTGTGCCCATATTTATCCGCAGGTGAGTCAAATCGAGGCCACGCAAATCCAGCTCTCCCTGGCCTGCGCCCAGTTCAATTTGCATGTCCAAAGGCACGTCTCCGAAACGCAGATCCCAGTCATCCCGATTCCTTCCAAAGTGCGGGCCGCCCTCGGATTGCGAAATATTCAGCCGGCCGCTTGTGCCCGCGTTGCTATAGTCCACGCGGGGTTTCCCACTGCTCTCGTCATACGTAAAATCAGCGTCCAGAAGATGGCTTGATCCGCTGTGCATCGTCAACTGCCCCGCAGGCATAGTGATATTTGCGGTGACGGATTGAGCGCCCTGCGCGTCTACACTTTGCGTGTCATGCAGGATCGGATTTGACGCGCCGCTCTCGTTCATGGAAACTCCGACCAACAAGGCCAGGACTATCACGGCAATCGCCGCGCCCGAAAACCAGCCGGAGGAGCGCGCTTGAGGATTGTTTCTGGTCAGCAGGTGGTCCGACAGTTTCGCGAGCCCGAGCAGAATCAGCAGGACCGGCCAGTAGCGCTCGATCATCGGCCACGGATCAAAGGTGGGCCGCAAGTTCGACGCCAAGAACAACAGGCCCACGACGATCAGAACAATTCCAAATCCGAATGACCCGCGGCGGGGTCTCCTGTATGGGTCCATCGCGCACCTTCCCTTCCTTAAATGGTACGAGTTGTTCGAATGGTATGTTCCATGCCGGAAGAGCATATCGGGGGTCGCGCCATCATGTGCGAATTTCATGCCAAAACGCATTCGAATTCGCGCAACCGAATGAGCGCGCTGGCCTTAGCTAAAATTGTTTCACGTGAAACAATTTGACATGAGAAGAGTGAACGATTGTTTCACGTGAAACAATTTCGCGCGAGGATGTGGAATTAAGCGCGCGGGCTAACGTTTAACCTTTTTCCACGTTGTTATTTCAACGGAGCCGTCGAACAGCTCCGGCACGAGTTTTCGGAACGCCTGGATGTGCGCGGATTTCGCATGAGCATCCAAATGTGCGGCGCTCGCCCAGTTCTCATAGAAAACAAATTTCGCCGGATCATCGTGGGATTGATGGAGTTCGTAGTCAATGCACCCCGCTTCCGCGCGGGTTGGAACGACCAGGCCCATAAGCTTTTTGAGAGCGCGGGCTTCCTTTCCGGGTTTGGCTTGGACGTGTGCGATTACTGTCAGTTGGTCTTTCATTTCGCCTCTCTTCTCAATCGTTCATGCGATGGGCCGCGTTTGGGAGCATCTTCCACATGAAGTATAAGGCAGTTTCTCTATGATAGAGTGAATCTCGAAACCGTGGAGGCGTTTTGCAGCCGTTTGCGCGCGTGATTTGGATCGTGCTTGATAGCGTCGGCATCGGCGCTTTGCCTGATGCCGCGGAATATGGCGACGTGGGCCGCAACACGCTGGGCCATATCGCCGAATCACGCCAGCTTCGCATTCCAAATCTTGTGCGTTTGGGATTGGCGAATATTGCGCCTCTCGATCATTTGACGCCGGAAAGCGCGCCTATCGGCTGCTACGGAAAAGGCGCCACGCATTCGCCGGGTAAAGACACGACCACAGGCCACTGGGAAATGGCGGGCATCTGGCTCCCGCAGGCGTTTCCAGTTTACAAGCATGGATTCCCGCCGGAAATTATGGAGCCGTTTGAAAAGGCAATCGGCCGCAAGACGCTCGGAAACAAGCCCGCCTCCGGCACGGAAATTCTGAAGGAACTCGGCGAAGAGCACATGCGGACGGGATTTCCAATCGTCTACACGTCCGGTGACAGCGTGTTTCAAATCGCCGCGCACGAAGACGTAGTCCCCGTGCCGGAGCTTTATCGCATGTGCGAGATTGCCCGGAAACTGCTGGATGGTCCGCACAAAGTTGGACGCGTAATAGCGCGCCCCTTCACCGGCACGCCCGGAAATTTCCGGCGCACGGAACGCCGCCACGATTACGCCGTCGAGCCGCCGCGTCCCATGCTGCTCGACGTGCTCAAGTACCGCGGCGTGCCCGTATTCGGCATCGGCAAAATCCATGACATTTATAACGGGCGCGGGGTGGAGAACTACGTCACAACAAAAAACAACACCGACGGAATGGAAAAAATTACCGCCGCGCTCGACTCGCAAAAACGCGGGCTGATTTTCGCCAACCTCGTGGATTTTGACATGCTCTACGGCCACCGGAAGGATGTGGAAGGTTTCGCGCGCTCGCTGGAGGAATTTGACGTGCTGCTCGGCGCGTTCCTCGGGCGGATGAATGCTTCCGATTTGCTGATCATCACCGCCGATCACGGGTGCGATCCGGATCCGAGGTGGCCCACGACCGATCACTCACGCGAGTACGTTCCCATCCTCACCTATAGTCGCGGCGGCGGGCACAGCGTTGCGCTTGGTATAAGGCAAACGCTCGCCGACATGGGCCAAACCATCGCGGAAAATTTCGGAGGGAGCATTCCTCACGGCGCGAGCTTCCTCGCCGCCGTCGCTCCGGAGTGAGGGGGAAGAGAGCGAGCTATCTAATCCTTACGATATACCAGCGTGGATGCGACGAAGTCTTCTAAAGCCTGCTTCCGGTCCGTGAAGCCCGCCAAGATGTAACCAAGGCTTCCGAACGGAACCAAGCCCATTCCAACTTTTGCAAAGTACCGTCCGGAAGCGCGGCCAAAGGAAATTCGCGCACCATTTAAATCCGTGACATAGAGGTTCAGAATAATTTTGCCAATCGTGCCTTGCCTGGCTGAACTTTCCATCAACGCGGAATATAACCAGCTCATTACCAACGCACCGACAAAAAAGACGAAGTAGAAACCAATGATCGCCGAAATAAAGCCCGGAAGGTTTGCGGCAATCTGGTCTGGATTTTGAAGCTGTGACAGGTGGGCCGTAAGAGCGGCCGCGCCGCCCATAAAAGCGAAAACACAGACAACGATTACGGCGAAAGGCACGCCGAGGATGAATCCGTCAATCAAATACGCAGCTACTCGCAGCCAGAATCCGGCGTACCGGGGTCCCATAACGTGCGGAACGCCGCCATAAACTGGTCCTGTCGTGCCGGGCTGCGCAGCATAAGCCGCGGGAGACGCAGCCGTCACAGCGAAGCCGCACTTGGGACAGAAACGCGTGCTGGGATGTATCTCTGAGCCACATCCGCTGCAAAACATTTGGGCGACTCCTATTTTGAAAAACGAATGTCACTTCGCGCGAATCACGAGCGTTCCGGCGATCATGTCATGCAGCGCCTGTTTCTTTTCGGTGAAGCCCGCCATGATGTACCCAATAAAAAAGGTAAAATCCGAAATTATCTTTGCAAAATATCGCCCCGACGCCCGGCCAAAACTGATTCGATTGCCATTCAAGTCGGTTACGCGAAGCCCCATGATGCTTTTACCCAGAGTGGCTTGCCGCGCCGAACTTTCCATGATTGCAAAGTAGAGCCACTTGACCACGATACTGCCAAATATGAGAAGCATTACGAAACCGAAAATTGCGGCGCTCACAACAGTCGCCTGCGCCAGAGTAGCTTCCGGATCCGGATTTGTCGGAATCGCTCCGCGCATCATAGCCATGCCGCCGAACACTCCAAAAACAACTGCGGCGATTATGCCCAATGGAATTCCAATGATGATGCCGTCTACAATGATGGCCACGAACCGCAGCCAGAATCCGCCATACGACGCTCCAACGTAAGGCACGGCCACTTGCGGAGCGGCGTAAACCGCTGCCGGTGCGGGTTGCGGCGGATAAGGGGGAGCCGGTGGAGGAGCAGCCGCAGGTTGCGCCGAATAGGCTGATGGAGGCGCTGCGACCGGAGCGGGCGCCGCAGATGCCACGGGCCGGCCGCACTTCTGGCAGAACCGTGAGCCCTCACTGACCTGCGAGCCGCAGCCGCCGCAAAACATTACGCTCCTCCTGAAAGAAAATCAGAGCCGCGAGTGGTGAATCAGAATCGAACGTGGGCGAATCCTACCCCAGGGGGGCAGCGTCGTCAATTGTTGTGCGGCCAGTGAAAGGGAAGCAGAAGGTCAGTTGTTCAAATAGCGATCAGGCTTTACTTCGTGGAATCGGGAGCCACGGACTTCGCGTAATACCCAGTCCGCGTCCGGACCGAAAGCTTTCCGCGATCCTTCGGCGGCGTGACCACGACCTGTACTGAACGGAACGTGCCGTCCCGTTGAGAATTGGTCGGATAGTAAGCCAAAGTGTATTGGTTGCGGATATCGTGAGCGATCTGCGTGCAAATTGCCTGCGTGTCCTCCACAGCTTCGGGGAAGAAGGACAAGCCACCGGTGGCTTCGGCCAAATCCTGAAGCGCTCTGCGCGCTTTCCTCGTCTCCGCGCCCTTTTCGTCCCGGCCAAAAAGTCCAACCGTGTAGATGATCGCGTCGGAGTGTTGGATGATCTTGATGGTGTCGGCCAGGGTGTTCTTGCTCGCGTTGTCCTCGCCGTCGGTTATCACCAGAAGCACCCGCTTATCCCGGTGGGCCTTCTTTAAATGATCCACCGATCCGATGATGGCATCGTACAGCGCAGTGGAACCGCGCGGGTCAAACCGCGCCAGCGCGTCCTTCATCTGGTTTATGTCGCTCGTAAAATCATCCACGGTATCCAGGTAATATTCGTCATTGAAGTTGACGACGAACGCCTCATCCTGCGGATTGCTGGTCTGCACAAAAGTAAGTGCCGCGGCGTTCACCTTGGCGCGCTTCTCAAACATGCTCCCGCTGCTGTCAATCACCAAGCCCATGCTCACCGGCACGTCTTCCTGTTTGGCGACCTTCAGCGACTGCTCGACCTTATTCTCATAAACATGGAACGCATCGGGCGGCAGATCGTTCACAAACATCCCGCGCTTGTCCAGTACCGCGGCGTGCAGCGCGACAAGTTCCACGTCCACCTTAATTCCTGATTTGCTAGAAGTCTGAGGTGATGGGGGGCGCGGAGGAAGCTGGGATCCAGTTATGGGCGGAGGCGCTTGTTGCTGCTGTGCGTTCGCGGCGCTCACCCAAACACACATTCCGGCTATAACAAGGACTACGGCCCATAGCGCGGCGCAACGGGCGAGCCCGCTCCTCAAATGAGATCCTAGACGAATTGGCAACCAAAAATTCATAGTCTCAAGATACTCCAATTATCGCCTCTAACCCATCAGATGAGCAACGGATACTTTACGTTGCGTGTCAAATCAATCCCGGAGGGAGTTTAGAAGCTAAGATGTGTTTGGCTGGACGGATGGCGCAGGCTTAAGCGTGACGCAGGTTTAATGATCAGGCCCGAAGTAGCCGGTCCGCGCAAACACATTCAGCGGAGGCAGCCCGCGTGGAGGGTGAACTTTCACTTTGATCTTTCTCCAACGGCCGTCCGCTGTTTTATTGCTTGGCTTGTATCCGAGAATATATTGATTGCGAAGCTCCATGCCGATCTTGGTCGCGACGTCCGGCAGGTTATCCAGTCCTTCCACTCGGAACATCCGGCCGCCGGTCAGGTCGCAGAGTTCTTCAAGCAACGCCGGCCCATCGCGTTCCTCGGGAGTACCCGCGTTGCCGAACCCCTCGAATAAGCCCATCGAATAAATCTGGACGTCGGCTTCCTTTACGAAATTGCGGACATCCGTCACATTGTACCGGCTGTGGTTATCGCCGCCGTCGGAGATAATCAGGAGGGCTTTTTTGGCGTTGTGCGCGCCTTTCATCTGCGAAAGGCCCAGATAGACCGCATCCAATAGCGCCGTACGGCCCCGCGCCGACGTATACATCATTCGCGACTGCAGGTCTTCCACGCTCGATGTAAAGCGGCTCGTCAGTTCGGCGCGTTCGTTAAAGCTCACCAGGAAAAATTCGTCCTGCGGGTTGGCCGTCTTGAAGAATTGCACCGCGGATTGCCGCGCCTTGTTGACCTTGTCGGACATGCTTCCGCTCATATCGAAAATTACGCCGATGGAAACGGGCACATCTTCGCTCGAATAGTAGGCAACCTCTTGCTCGACTCCGTCCTCAAACACTTGGAAGTTTTCTTTTTCCAGGCCCGTCACGAGCCGGTTGTAAGGATCGGTCACCGTGGCGTTCACCAGCACCACGTTTACGCCGACTTTGATGACCGGGGTTGTTTCAACTTTGGCTGAATTATCTTTACTGGAATTATTTTTGCCGGCGCCGGGCTTATTTTGGTTCTGTTGTCCAAAGGCGGGAAGCAGGAGACAGCAAGCGCAAACAATTACAAGTAAAGAAGAAATTCGAAGCTGGGCTACCTTCAATTCCACCGCGTCTCCCCCCGCTGAATTTGCAGCGGCTGCGGTTGCTAGGACATAGGGCTTGAGAGGATTCTACCACTCTAGTTTTCCAATGCAAGCCCCTCCGCGTTAATATTTATTAATTTACGATATCAGCCGCTCTTCGCTCTGGCGTAGTACTCGTAGCCCGCGCTGCCCGCTGTGGTAGCATCTCCCTGTAAGAGGAACGAGACGCATGCCAACGCAATCCTCAACTATCTGGGCTGTGATTCCCGCGCGTTACGCCGCTACACGTCTGCCCGGCAAGCCACTCGTCAATCTTGCAGGCAAACCGATGATCCAGCATGTGTGGGAGCGTGTCAGTCAGGCGAAGAAAATCACGAGGGTGATAGTCGCGACGGAAGACGAGCGCATCCGCGTGGCCGTGCAAGCCTTTGGCGGGGAAGCCGTGATGACGCGCGCCGACCACCGGTCGGGCACGGACCGCATCGCCGAAGTGGCTGTCGCCGCGCACGCCGATATCTTTATCAACGTCCAGGGTGACGAGCCGCTGATTTCGCCTCGGGCTGTGGACGAGCTCGCCGAAGCCATCGCGGAAGACGATAACGTGCAACTCGCAACGCTCGCCGTGCCGCTGCAGAATCCGAAAGACATTATGGATCCGAATATCGTGAAGGTCGTTCTCAATTTCGATGGCGACGCGCTTTATTTTTCCCGCGCGCCCATTCCGTGGGTGCGGGACACTTCGAGCGCTGTTCACGCCCGGCATCTAAAGCATCTCGGCCTGTACGCCTATCGCCGCGAAGCGCTCCTGGATTATCAAACTCTTCCGCCGGGAGACCTCGAGCGCGTCGAACAGCTCGAACAATTGCGCTGGCTTGAGAACGGCTACAAGATACGCGTCGCGGAAACCGAACACGATTCCGTGAGCGTGGATGTCCCCGAAGATGTTCCCCGCGTGGAGAAGTTGATCAACGCAGCCGCAGGGAATTAAGATCCGCAGAAGGATTTCGCAGCCACACCCGCCCAGCCTCTGGTTCCCGCATTGGGAACAGTTCCGACTGCTTTTCCGAATGGCGCAGCTTTAGATCGTGGGCAGGATCGTATGGAGCGTTGACCACTTGTAGTTTTGGCCGGGAGAGACTGAATAAACCCCAAAGGACACCGGCGAATAGAACAAGAAGTTGGGCGTATTTCGCGTATTGGTGCGATAAAGCCGGGACGGCGGCCACGCCCATAGCGATCAGTATGCGCACCGGCCAGGGATCGCCCTTTTTCTTTAACTCCGCGCGGCAGTAGGGGCAGTGAAAATCTTTCCACGTCTTATTGCTGAAGAAGCGAAACTCCGGCGTCGGAATGTCGTGTTTGCAATTCGGGCATTCGGCAACGGCCATCTTACCCTCGCTGTTTTTTGTGTTTCTTTTCCGCGACACGCGCCTTCACCAGTTTTTTCAAAAGTGCCGCCGGCATAGGCTTGTCCAGTGGGAAACTCAGAGTACCTTTGGCTGTGTGGAATTCCTTGAGCTCGCTCTTGAATCTTCCGATCACCGCCATGCTCATCGGGAACAAGCTGCAATGTTTTGAAAACGCGGCGTAACACAGAAGCGGTCCCTTGTACTTGAATGAGGGCATGGCGTAGCTTATCGCCTCGGTCGCCTCCGGCGGCACGGCGGACCGAATCACCGCGCGAACCTTGTGTAATGTGCTGCGCCCTGGTTCCGGGACGCCCGCCAGGTATTCATCCACGGTCTTCGCGACGGACAAGGAAATCGAGTTCTTCATGCGGGTAATCATATAAAAGTGTCCACTCGAAATCTAGCGTCCGTCCTTAACACAGCCAACCGATGGGACAACCCTCGGCCATTTTTCGGTAGTGACTCAGGTTTTCCTCCGAAACCCTCCGAGAGATTTTGGGTATGATAATATCTTCAACTACGGAGATCGCATGGGCATCCTTGTGCCGCAGATGAACATAAAAGTGATTCTGTTATGTCTGTTGGTTTTGTGCTACCTCGCATTCCGGCTTCTCGGATTCGGGATTGGACCCAGGAAATTGACCCGTTGGTTTTGGGGTGAGACCAGCGATAAGAAGCCGAAGCCCATCATCTCAAACTCAAAGTGAATCGCTAACCATTTTTCGGTAGTGGGTCAGCTTCCGATTGCCGACTTCTCGGGAGTTGACCTATAGTTAAAACGCTGGAGAGCAAATGAGAAGTGTGATCTTCGCAATCAACATTAGCTTAGATGGCTGCTGCGACCACACCAAACTAATTCCTGATGAAGAACTATTTGACTACTCTATGCAGCTCATGCGAGATGTTGACCTGCTCGTCTTTGGGCGTAGAACCTATGAATTGATGGTTCCTTATTGGCCAGAAGTCTTAAAAGACCAGTCTGCGACAAAAGCAGACCGCGAATTTGCTCAAGCATTTGACTCCAAAAACAAAATCGTTTTTTCACAATCATTAGGGAGCGCTGAAGATAAAAATACGAGGATTGTTCGTACGAAGCTTCAGGAAGAAATACTGAAATTGAAACAGGAACGAGGCAAAAATATTTTAGCCGGCGGTGTAGATATTCCTTCACAACTTATAGAGCTTGGTCTAGTTGATGAATATCGTTTTGTCGTTCAGCCAATCATTGCAGGGGAAGGAAGACGGTTGTTGGAAGGTGTTAGCCTGCCGCAGAGATTACAATTAAAACTTGTTGAGTCAAAGATTTTTGAATCGGGATGTGTTGCGCTTCGTTACCTGAAACAGTGACCGGAAAACCGACCCACTGCAAGGTGAAGGAAGCGTTAAATTGTTCAAACTGGCCCGCTGCCCATTTTTCTTGTGATTTGACACGCACAAATTCCTCGCGCATAATGCTTCTTACCTCGGCGCCGCCCACGGGGTAATCACAAAAAAGCAGGGAATGACAGCAGCCACAAATCAGCAACGCACGAAGTATGTTTTTGTAACCGGCGGCGTAGTCTCCTCTCTCGGCAAAGGCGTTTCCGCTTCTTCCATCGGCTGTCTTTTGGAAAGCCGCGGCCTTAAGGTCACCCTCCAGAAGTGCGATCCCTATCTGAACGTTGACCCCGGCACCATGTCGCCCTATCAGCATGGCGAGGTGTACGTCACCGATGACGGAGCGGAGACCGATCTCGACCTCGGCCATTACGAGCGATTTACTTCCGCCAAGCTGACTCGCGACCACAACTGGACTACCGGCCGCATCTACGAATCCATCATTTCTAAAGAGCGCCGTGGAGATTACCTCGGCAAAACCGTGCAGGTGATTCCGCACGTCACAGACGAAATCAAAGCCGCGTTCCGCAAAGTGGCCGAAGGCGTGGACGTGGTCATAGTGGAAATCGGCGGCACGGTCGGCGACATCGAGTCACTTCCATTTCTGGAAGCCATCCGCCAGATGCGGCTGGAACTGGGTCCGGAAAATACCGTCTTCGTTCATGTAACGCTCGTGCCGTTTATTCCTACGGCCGGCGAACTGAAGACTAAGCCCACGCAGCACAGCGTGAAGGAAATGCTGAACATCGGAATTCAGCCGGACATTTTGCTTTGCCGCAGCGATCGCTGGCTCTCTCCAGACCTGAAACGTAAGATCGCACTATTCTGCAACGTTGCCGAATCGCGCGTAATTTCCGCGCAGGATGTGGACACAATTTACGCCGTCCCTGTCGAGCTGGCTCGCGAAGGCCTGGACGATCAACTCCTGCTGCAGTTCCACATGGAAGCGCCGCCGCGAAAGTTTGAGCAGTGGATGGAAATGCTGGACCGCATGCGCAATCCGGAAGGCGAAGTGCGCATCGGCGTTGTGGGCAAGTATGTCGAACTCGGCGACGCATATAAAAGTTTGAGCGAAGCGCTGATGCACGGCGGTCTGGCGCACAGCCTGCGCACCGTCGTCGAATGGATCGAAGCGGAAGAGCTTGACTCGCCCGCCACCGCCGCGGAACGCCTGGCAAATGTGGATGGCATCCTCGTCCCCGGCGGCTTCGGCAAACGCGGAATTCAAGGCATGGTCCATGCAATTCAATACGCGCGAGATCACAAGGTGCCGTTTTTTGGAATTTGCCTCGGCATGCAGTGCGCCACCATTGAATACGCGCGCGACGTCGCGGGCCTGACGCATGCCGACAGCACCGAATTTGATCCCACCACCCCCGACCGCGTCATCTATAAATTGCGCGAGCTTCTTGGAGTGGACGAAATGGGCGGCACCATGCGCTTGGGTGCGTGGCCCTGCGTTCTCGAACCCGGCTCATTCGCGGCACGTGCTTACGGCAAGCTGGAAATCAGCGAGCGCCATCGCCATCGCTATGAATTCAATCGCGAATACGAGAAAACTTTGCTCGCCGCGGGATTCCGCATCACAGGCAAAACGCCGGATGGGACGTACGTCGAAATCATCGAAGCGCCCGAGCATCCGTGGTTCGTCGGCTGCCAGTTTCATCCGGAGTTCAAGTCCAAGCCGCTGGCGCCGCATCCCTTGTTCGCCGCCTTCATCGGGGCCGCGAACGAGCACCGCATTGCGCGTGTGCATAAGAATACGAAGACCAGCGCCTCCGAGCCGCACCGACCGTCCACAACGCCTGAACCCGCCGCCCCCCGGCACCGCTAGTCGGTTGTTCTCGATTTCTTCAGGGCCGCAGATTGAAAATAATGTCTTTCCCGCATAGTCTTGTCCCTCGGGTTTGCGCCTCACATGACTGAAACGCGCGAAATTCAAATCGGCTCCGTTCACCTCGGCGGGAGCACACCGCTGGCGTTGATTGCCGGGCCCTGCGTAATCGAAAGTGAAGCGCACGCCATGCGCATGGCTGAAAGCATCGCGAAAATCGCGAGTGAGCTGCATGTGCCGTACATCTATAAGGCGTCGTACGACAAGGCCAACAGATCTTCTCTTTCTTCCTATCGCGGGCCGGGAATCACAGAAGGCCTTCGCGTGCTCCGAACAATTAAGGATCAGTTCAAATTGCCGATCCTCACCGATGTCCATGATGTTGCGCAGGTTGCGCTCGCCGCCGAAGTCGCCGAGGTGCTCCAGGTTCCCGCGTTCCTTTCGCGCCAAACTGACTTGCTGATTGCCGTAGGCCGCTCCGGGCGCGTGGTCAATTTGAAGAAGGGACAATTCCTCTCGCCGTGGGAAATGGCTAACGCCGTCGAGAAAGTCGCCAGCACCGGGAACAAGAATATTTTCATCACAGAGCGCGGCACATCTTTCGGCTATCAGAATCTCGTCGTGGACATGCGCACGTTTCCCATTCTGCGGAAGCTCGGCTATCCCGTGGTTTTTGACGTCACCCATTCCGTGCAACTTCCCGGCGGAGAAGGGAAGTCCAGCGGCGGCCAGCCGGAATTCATTGAGCCGCTCGCTCGCGCCGGAGTTGCCGCTGGAATTGACGGCATATTCCTCGAGGTTCACGACAATCCTTCCGCCGCGCTTTCTGACGGTACGAACGCTCTCCCTCTCGAAAAGTTGCGCGGCCTGCTTACGCGACTCACTGAGCTCGCTGCACTGACGCGCCGCTGGAGCGCCACATGAGTCTCGAAACCGCGCGCCGCGTGCTGCGCATCGAAGCCGCCGCAATCGAAGACTTAATAAAGCGCCTCGACGCAAGTTTCGAGCGCGCCGTGGATCTTCTATTCGCTTGCAAAGGCCGCGTGGCCGTTACCGGCATGGGCAAATCCGGCCTGATCGGCCGCAAAATCGCCGCGACTTTTTCAAGCACGGGCACGCCTTCATTTTTTCTGCACCCTGCGGATGCGCTCCACGGCGATCTCGGAATGCTCGCGTCCGGCGACGTCGTGCTGGCGCTTTCCTATGGCGGCGAAACCGAGGAAATCATCGCGCTGGTGCCCACGCTCCAGCGATTGGGAATCGCCATCCTCGCCTTGACAGGCCAGCCGCGCTCGTCGCTCGCAACAGCAAGCACGGTTGTGCTGGACGTTAGCGTGAAGGAAGAAGCCTGCTCGCTGAACCTCGCGCCAACAGCATCCACCACTGCGGCGCTAGCTCTCGGTGACGCGCTGGCTGTCTCTCTGCTCGATCGGCGCGGCTTCGATACCGCCGATTTTGCCGCGTTGCATCCCAGTGGACGGCTCGGGAAGAAACTCATGCGCGTTGAAGCGTTAATGCATTCCGGTGAGGCCATGCCGCGCGTTGCGCCCGGCGCAAGAATGCCCGACATTATTTATGAAATGAGCCAGAAGGGGCTCGGGATGACGACGGTCGTGGACGAATCCGGTCGCCTCGCGGGAATCGTAACCGATGGCGACCTGCGCCGCTTGATGCAAACTCGCGGTGGCGAAACAATCGCGCTCACCGCCGAGCAAGCCATGACGCGCCAGCCCGTCACCATCGGCCTGCGCGAGCTTGCGAGCACCGCGCTCAGCCGGATGGAGCAGCGCAAGATCACGGCCGTCGTTGTCGTGGATGAAGGGCAACGCGTGTGCGGCGTCCTCCACTTGCACGATCTTTGGACGCTCGAGCTTTACTAAATCACGGCCGCCACACGGAAAAGTTCACGGAGGTATATTTGCCTCGCGGAGCAAAAAAAATCTCTCTAGCCATCCGGCGCCGCGCCGCGCGCATCCGACTGCTCCTGATGGACGTGGACGGCACTCTCACGGACGGCCACGTCTATTTGCTTTCCGAGCCCGATGGCACCGCACTCGAACTGAAATGTTTTAACGCGCAGGATGGCCAGGGACTCACGCTCGCAGCGCAGGGTGGACTGCGCACGGGCGTAATCTCCGGCCGCGAATCCGCCGCCATGCGCCGCCGCGCAAAGGAATCCAAGATTGAGTTCGTCTACGAAGCGTGCGCCGTAAAAATTCCCGCGTATGAGGAACTCCTGCGGAAGACGGGTGTCACTGAAGAAGAGGTGGCTTATGTGGGCGATGATCTGCCGGATCTTCCCGTGATGCGCCGGGTAGGTTTCGCCGTCGCCGTCGCCAACGCGGTGCGCGAAGTTTCCAGCGCGGCGCACTATGTGACGCAGCGCGCGGGCGGCGATGGCGCCATCCGCGAAGTGATAGAAATTATTCTTAAAGCCCAGGGAAAGTGGGAATCGTTAATCAGTAAAGCTCAGGCCTGACGGCCAATCCGAAGATTTCGGGATGGTACAGGCATTTGTGCGTCTGCGTTTCTTACTGCCTTCCTACTGAATTTCAACCGGCTGAGTGATTGTTGCAAAGTGTCCACCGACCACTTCCTGGATGACTTCGCGCAATCGGTAGGATCCGGGAGGCGCCTGCATCGAGAGCTGGGCATTGGCGCCGTACCGCAAGAGTTGGGTAAGTGTGGGCTCCTTCAGCCTCATATCCATGATTCCCTCGACGCCGGCCAGGAAGTGTCCCTGCGTGTCAAACAGCGCCGTGATGTAGATGAGCCGGTCCACATGCAGCTTGTCTTCCTTCTTGAACGGAAAGCCATGCACATCCACGTGAACCCCTACTTTCAAGACACTCTCGCCGCTGCCGAGCTTGCCGGATTCTGTCGTGACGTGGACGGGAACGCCCGTGAGAATATCGGATGCCATGACTTCTTTATTCAGCCTCTCGAATCTCTCGACCTGCACGGGTTTTTCTTTCATGGGGGCAAAATATCCAGGGCGCGTAGTAAGACTGTAGCCGGGCTTGCCGGCTAATCTTACTTTCAACGTGTGATACCCGCCGTTGTCCTTCACTGTGTCGGGGGCAAAACCAATGACGTAGGAAACTTCCGGCACCGAGGCAATTTCCCGGAGTCCGCCCATCATATCGTTGCTGTTATGGAAAAATTTCCCGCCGGTGGCTTGAGCCAAAACCGCTATCGAGTCGTCGCGAACATCGCGCTCATCGCTCGCAAGCTCATCCGCATAGGCCAACAAGCCAGGATCGATGTTGACAATGGGTGGACCATCCGACGGATCTCCGCCTAGCCAATCAGCCGCCAGGCCTTTGGCGTCGAGCGTATTTATGACAATGCCCGCGTGCAGCGCGGCGTCTATCATTTTGTCTTGATCGTGCTGCACTGCATCCGACCTTGAGAAGAATCCGGAAGATGCCATCACAAGCATTCTCCGTCCGTGCATTTTACCCATGTAACGGATCACGTCGCCGAGGACGGCCAGCGAATCCCGCGCAAACTGGTTTGCCAGGGACAACGTTGTAGCGGCCAGCGTTTCCACGAGCCGTTCGGCATCCTGCGGACTCATTTGAGGATTGCATGCAAGTGTCTGCGCCATGGCAAGGTCCATCGCCGGTGAGTGTTCGTTCTGGAACTGCTCGATTTGAAATGCCTGGTAAGCATCCATCCTTGGGCACGGCATCGCTCCAAACTCCGCCGTTCTGAAATGCGAACGGAGCTGCGCAAGTGTATCGAACATCTTTTGCCTGTCTTGCGTGAAATTCAGCGTAACGGTCGTGGAGGACGTGAAGATGGCCACATGGTCGTAAGGCTCAAGATTCTTGCGGATGAATCCCTCGGCTGCCTTGCGTACGAAGGTCAGGTCCTGCGATTTCATGTTGTTGTCGTCGAAATACATTCCGACGTATCGCGGCTCTGGAGGGAGAGGCGGCTCCGGAGGGCGCGTGCTCACTGTTACGGTGGGCACCACGGTGGGCGGCGGAGGCTCAGCCGTCTCAACCGTAAAAAGTGAAATTTGCTGTGGTTTCCCCTGGTCGTAAACCTGGAAATCCTCCTTCTTCAACCCGTGCACGGCCTTCCCATTTGAATCGCGGACCACCACGTTGAGGTCCACCATTGTGCTTTCCTCGTGGATCGTGCCTTCTTCCTGCGGCACAAATGCCTGACTGACGACGTGGATTTCCTCAGCGGGAGGTAGCTGGGCCTGCCCCAGGGATACTGCCAGCAAACAGACCAACGCAAGTGCTAGAATTTGCTTGATATGCACCGATTCTCCCGGGAAAGATAACCACGCCCAAAAAGAGTCTGCCAGGCGGTTGCTTGAATAAGAATACTAGTGGATAAGACGCCGAAAACAGTGTGTGAGTTTCCTCCAATTTGGGAGTTAAGTTCTTGGAAAACCTGATCGAACCGGCCATGGCACACATCCCCGAAGGCTGGTTTTTGATGGGGTGCCAGACCGGTCGCGACGACGAAAAGCCGGTGCACCGCGTGTGGGTGGACGCCTTCGAGCTTGGCGCTTGCCAGGTCACGAACGCCGAATACGCTTGTTTTGCGAGCGACAGGTCTTACGCGAACCCAGTGCAGTGGGACGATCCGAACTTTAGCCATGCAAGACAGCCCGTCGTAGGCGTTTCCTGGCATGACGCGGTGGCCTATTGCGAGTGGCTCAACAACTTTCATGCGAGCGAAGGCGCGGCGGACAAGAGGTATCGCCTTCCCACGGAAGCGGAATGGGAACGCGCTGCGCGAGGCGCCGTCGAAGGTGCGTTATACCCGTGGGGAGATGCGCCGCCCGAGCAAGTTCCCGATTACTCGTCGAGATGGAGAACCGGGCCTGAACAAGTGGCGCTCTACGCGCCGAACGCTTACGGACTTTACAATCCAGGCGACAACGTCCATGAATGGTGCTCCGATTGGTACGACGCCTCCTATTATTCGCGCTCACCTGAACGCAATCCCGCAGGCCCGGAAAGCGGCAGCCGCAAAGCATCGCGCGGCGGTTCCTGGCGTCACCATATTAAGGTGACACGCACCGCGGCGCGCTCGAGCATCCCTCCGGAATTTAAATATGCGGACTATGGCTTCCGCGTCGCAAGATCGGTCATTTCCGCGGCCTAGCTCCGGCCGTGGAAGGCTGTGACCGTCGCCGCCTCATTCCAAAACGAAGGGAACCGGGTGTACACTCAGCGCCTATCCGGGATTCGATGGCATGAATCCCATTCAACTATGAAGGAGGCCCAAAATGGGCGATCAGGACAACATTCGGATTATTCGAGAGGGTTTTGACGATTTCAAGCGCGGCGACATCGGAACGCTGCTTGAAAAGTTTTCAAATGATATTGAGTGGGTGGTTTCCGGATCGAAGGATGAAATTCCTATCTCCGGAACGCGAAACGGCCACACGCAAGTGGCGGAGCATTTCAAACTGCTTCACGAATTGACGGAATTGACGTTGTTCGAGCCCAAGGAATTCATCGGTCAAGGCGACCACGTCGTCGTGCTGGGGCGGAGCGAGGGAAAAGTGAGATCCACCGGGAAATCTTTCGGCGGTGATTGGGCGATGGCTTTCACGCTGAAGAATGGCAAAGTCACTCACTACAAGCAATACGGCGATACGGCGAACACGGCGGCTGCATTCGAGGGATCGAAAGCAACATCCGCTTAGGTAAATCTTCCGCGCGTGGACCGGGGCGGCACCCGCCGCCCCGATCATCGCCCTCGGAAAGCCGCTGCGCGCACCTATTATCCTATACTGCGGAGTTTCTTATAGGGGGCAGCTAGCGCACCATCCGCGGAAAATCCTCGCCACTCGAACTATGCGGAATGTGGAGCGGGAGATGGGAATCGAACCCACCTCCTAGCCGGAGCATTGCGGGCCGAAGGGGGTAGGTGTAGATTATCGCTCGCTCGGGAAGTCAAAATGGGAATCCCGGCATAGACGGAACCCCGGCCAGAATGGACGCCGATGAGCTACACGATCAGCGAACACAACCCCGAACGGCAGCAACTTCTGGCCGAGATTCTGAACCCGCCGACGCGGCAAGTTCTCGCGCGGCTGCCGGAAATCCCGAACGCTAGAATTCTCGATCTCGGTTGCGGACAGGGCAACACGACCAGATGCCTCGCCGACGCGCTCAAGCCTGCAGTTTGCATTGGCTTGGAGTACGACGCCGATCTTGTCGAGTACGCGAAGACGCGGCCCGAGAACCCGCCAAGCGTGCGGTTTCAACAGGGCGATGCGACACAACTCACGTTCGCGGATGAATCCTTCGACATCGTGTTTTGCCGGTATCTGTTGATTCACATGGCCGATCCTATTCCGGTAATTCGCGAGATGATGCGCGTGGTGCGGCCGGGCGGTTATGCCGTCGCATTTGAGGCCGACTTTGTGACCGAATTCAGTCATCCAGCGTGCGACGCTTTGGTCAGCATTAACAAGATCTGGCAAAAAGTGTTCCAGAATCCCACGGCGGGTCGAGAGCTGGTTCACTATTTTCGCGGAGCGGGCGCATCCGGTATTCAGGCGGGTGCGCACCTTCACCTCGAATACGACGCGGCGATAGTGAAACGCCTGTATCGTCTGACGGCTGAGGCGACGGGCGCAGCGGCAGAGGTGAAGGGCGTGCTTACAGCTGGCGAGGTGCGGGAGATGATTTCGGGTTTGACTCAAATGGAGGAGGATTCGTCGAGCATCCTCGTAAAATTTCCGGATATGTGGGTGATCGCGAAGCGGTAGAGTTTGGAGAGCGCTGGTTGCGTTCAGCTGAAGTGCTTCATTAGCATCGCCTCCACGAAAGCAGTACATGATTCGACCTGAGCGCGGCTTACATTTTCCCAATCCGCATGAAGGCTATCGTTCCTGAATTTAAGAAAACTTTGGGCTATTCCGATCTCACCTCCTTTTAGGACATCTGCCTCCTTTAGAGTTGTAATAACGTCCTGCAGGGGACGTCTTTCACTCAGGCAAGCCAGTTCAAGAGCCATTCGGCGAACCATGTCTTCGAAGGCGCAAGCAATCATGACAGCCGCTACATTCTTTGCCGCGCCGGTGTTTTCCTCCAGTATTTCCTTCCCCAGGCGGATGAGTTCGGCCAGTATTTCTCCCGTGACTAAAACTCTCAAATTCACGATTAATCCGGCCCCAAGTTCTTTTTTGGCGTTCGCTATCGCTCCTAGCGCAAGCGATGACAATTCGTAGTTTTTGGTGCTCACTCCTTCCTTGCTCTTCGAAATTGCATCACAGTTTGATCGAAATGCCAAAAGTTGGGGGCTCCCAGGACCATAAAAGGCAGTCAACATGGAGGTCGCAAATTGAGCTGCTTCCGCGACGCTCTGCGCGTCGTAAGGATTTGTGGGCCTTAAGAGTTCTTCAGCTCTTGCAACCCACTTCCCAGAATTATCAATCAAGACGGCTCCAATAATCCTTGAATCGAGGGATTCTGATACTTACGCACTTTACACTCAGGATTTATGGAGCGGGCGATGGGAATCGAACCCGCCGCAACACACGGCTAACCTATTGAATCCACTTATCTCTGCGGCTCGATTGGGGTCCGCTAGGGTCCACAATCGAGGCTACTTTTTCAACTGCTTCACGTTGCGCTTCACCTACGACGTGCCCGTAAATCTGTAGGGTCGTGCGAGCGTCGGCGTGGCGGAGTTGTCGTTGTACGACTTTCGGCGTTGCTCCTGAGTCAAGCAACAGCGCCGTGTGAGTGTGACGAAATGCGTGGAGGCCGCACCGTGGAATCTCTAGCGCGTCGAGAATCGGCCAAAGGCGGTGCTCCACGACGTTATTGGATGAGGGGGGTCGTTCGTTCCTGGTGACGAACAGGAATCCATCGGGATTCGGTTTCCACTCGTTGCGGTAGTTTTTCAGAATCTCCGCCAAAGCGTCGGGAATGGGAAGTGTCGTCTCGCTTTCCCGGCTCTTGGGAGTCTGAGTCTTCCCGTACCAAGCGGTTCTTCGGATTTGAAGTATTCGCTGTTCGAGGTCAATATCTCCCCACTGAAGTCCCAGTGCTTCCCCGGCTCGAAGGCCATCCAACGTGCAGATGCAGAATAGCGTGCGCCAGGGTTCTCCAGCGAAGGCGAGGATTCGCTGAACCTGCTCAATCGTAAAGTGCCGCGCCTCAGACGCGACACCGCGTGGTGGCAGGCGCAGCTTGTTCATATCGATCTGTTCGCAGCTGTAACCCCAATTCCGTGCTGTTGCGAGGATCGTGGAGATTGTTGCGATGACATTCAGGATTGTCTTTCGGGAGACAACCTTGTCCGTGGACCTCTCCGGCATTCGAGTTATGAATCGTTGCTGGTTCTCGACGCCAAATTCGTCCAGACGTAGTTTGCCAACCTCTGGAATGATGTAGCACCTGAGGTGCGAGCGAACCGCTCGCGCGGAGGATGGTTTTTGTGTGGTTAGCACTTCGGTTTTCCACCGTTCGATGAACTCCCCGAACGTAGCCGCACGTCCGGGCCGGTAGTCGAGGCAGTTGATACGGGCAAGTATGGTGGCCAAACGACGCTCGGCGAGCCGTTTTGTCGGCAACTCGCGCTTAGTGCCGAGAATAACGGAACGCCGAACACGCTTTGTTGTTCCGGTGACTTCCACCACATCTTCCCTATATCTCCCGACCCATTTTTCTTCTTTCTTTCCCTTCAGGAATACACGTCCATTCTGATACCGCTTTCGGGCCATCGAGTTCTCTTTTCCCGATGTCCCAACTGCCCTATGGGGACAGAGTGTACCAAATTCCGCGATGTTGGAATTGTGCGACATTTACTCTCGCTGAAAAGAGTGCCCGTCCATCGCAAGAAACCGGCACCTTCAGAAGCCTGGCGATCTCATGCACGGTCAAAAGCTCAGTGTGGTTTTCATCTCCGTCTGTTCATCACTGTGGCCCCCTGCTGCTGAAACGCTGCGCGGACAAAACACTCTGCGCGGTCACCGCGCAGTTGGGCTGGAGCGACCCCACGAATTACTTTGGGCACGGAAACGTGCACAAAAGTGGGGTCGCTCCAGCCCAATCCGGTGTTTTGTCCGCGCCCAAATTGATCGTCATGCCATGCGTAACTTCTTCTGCTTCGGACTCTTCCGAAAATCCTATGGTGAACCGAAAAGTGAACGATGGGGTGAACTGTGTGTTTCATGCACCGTTCACCCTCAGAAGAAGAATCCGGGCGGATGTTTAGAAAAGCTGTATGAGAATGGGGTGCTTCTGGCGCGACTGATTTCGCGTGCTTGCCGCGAGGCCGCAAAACACACTTCATTTCTGCCGTCTGAATTGGAGCCACGAAACGCAGCCACAGAAGAAGAGTTGAGAAACGCCAGAGAAAAAATGCGCCCGAACCTCATTCCGAAAAATGGGCCGCGAGCTGCACGCATTTCTGAATGGGAAAAATCTGGAGTAGATTCAAGCTTCATTTCCAGCGGCTGATCTTGGCGCACGATTTCAAAGCGGAAAGAAAGCCTGGCGACTCCTGACATCAGGCATCCCAAGCCGTATCCTTCGAACCGCGCATCGACAAAGCTCTCCTACTATATAGAGGGGGAAAATCCGCCAAACCTCACCGGGAAAATCATAAAAATCGGCAAGATGGCCCTCTACCTATAAAGAGGCAAGAAAAGGGGAAAATGTGAGAGGAAAGATTCAACTTTCCTATTCCTCCAGGTCTGTACCTGGCCTTCTTAATTTTTGATGTGGGATGAGGAAGTCTCGTTCAAGGTGCAGCATTCGGATTTATGCGAAGGCTGCACCCGATGCAACATTAGGTTTACGGCTTCGCTGTCACTGATGTAATTTTGAACTCCTCTTGTTTCCAAGGTGTGTGTTCATCGTGCCAGCTTCGCAAGGCCAACGTACCTCCAACGTTCCACATGTTGACAATCCTGCCATCGGCGTCTTTCTGCTTACCGTCAAACGGCTGTACATTATGCCCCACAAGCTCGATTGCCAGGTCGCACGTGGGAAACTCGACAACGTTGTTCTTGTCAGTGATCGAAGCTGCATTGTTGAAAGACCTGCTACTGTCGCACGTAGCCTTGTACGTATTGCTTTCATGCTGCACCGTGATGAGCCCACTGTCGTACGACACAATGAACCAGCCTTGGGGATCCGGGATGAAATCAGGTGCGGACTTCCTGCTGCTTCCTGTAAGAAGCCCGATGATCGTAAGAACGCACACGAGGGCCTTCATGCAGCACCTCCCAGTGAAAACCAAAGTCCCTCATTCTCTCGACGACGTAGTTCTTCGGCCCAACTTGCCAGGAATTTCTGAAATCATGAAATTTGAAAATGGTCCGACATAACTCACAGAATAAGCAAATGCGAACTCATTCCCAGCAACGACGCATACCTTCTCTCATACAGTTCCTTTGTCACAACAATGTAAGGTGTTACTACACCCCACACATATTGTAACCTCTCCCGCAGCCCGAAATTGAAATGCGCCTCCATTTCGGAGGCAAGTGCGAGGACTAAAGCAACTGTCTGACCGACCTGTGAGTTCTTATACCTTCTCAGGTTTCCTTCGGTCTCAGGGCTCTTGCGGTAATCGTTAATCAACGCCCCTGCCCGTTTCATCAGGCCACTACCCCCGAGATGGGACTGCTGCGACAGATCAGCATAAAACCAACCGTTCAGATATTTGAGAAAAGCGCGAGTGGGAGGCAATGGCGATTTTGAGCTTACCGCGTAATTGACCATGCCGCCCGGATTTGGCCATCTAGGTATTGACGATGGCTCCGCGACCTCAGCAGGCGAAACACCCACGATTGTTATTCCGACATCAGAATACGCACTCAATCTGGCGAGCCATTCTTGCCACTCCGGCACGTGACCATATTCAGCGGCGTGACGCCTCAGTTCGAGTCGTGTTTCGCGCCAATCTGCTTTGAAAAACCACTCGCATCGGGACGGAAGATCTTCCAGCACGAAGATCACCGTAAAAAGGCTATCAAGAATGGTTCGATTCAAGGGCGGAACGGAGATGGAGTATTCAAGTCTTCGGTCAGGGTCAGGGGGTTTATCTGCGCAGAGCCATCTCACCGAACGATAAGTTGCACCTGCGGTCCTCAGCGTCAACAAGAAAAGCTCGCGCGCACCACGAACGCTGGCTAGCTGAACTGGCCACTCCCTTTCAATCTTGTTTTCTAGGGCAGCGAGCAATGAGTCTAGCGGCTGCGTGATCACGCTAAAATCTGCGCTATCTTGGGGTCGTACTATTGTTTGCATCTTCGCCACCATTTCCGCCTACATGACGCGGTGCATGCGCAGTAATTATAGCGAAAATAAGGCGAAGCTGACAACCACTGATAACCGACGGCACAAAGCCGTCTGTTCAGCCACATTGACTCACTATCGCAATAATGCGATAATTGCAATGTGGAGAAGCTAAGGACGGACGTGAGCGGCGAATTCACAATTGAGTACGTGGAGCTACCGAACGGGCGGGCACCGGCCCGAGACTTCGTCGATTCGCTGGATGATAAGGCTGCCGCCCGCATAGACGCGTTTATCGACCGCCTACGCATCTACGGCAACCGAATGCAAGGAAAGTTCGTGAAGAAGCTCACGGATGACATATTCGAGCTAAGGGTCAAACAGTTCGATCGGATTTTTCGGGTTCTCTTCTTCTACCAGCCGGGAATGTTAATCGTGATTACGTCAGGATTTCAGAAGAAGACGCAAGAGACTCCGCCGAGCGAGATTAGAAGGGCAGAGCAGCTAAAAAAGCTCTGGATGAAGTACCGAAACCGTTACACGGGATCGCAGAAGGAAAGGGAAGCCATCCTGAAGGAGTTGGGCCTATGAGACAAACTGTCAAGCGCGACAAACACAGTGAAATTGTCGAACAGCGCGCCCGCAAGAGCGCAGCCTACCGTAAGACCTTCGGGCGCACCCTGCACCAGATTGACCTGGCCTTACTAGTGCGCGAGATGCGGGAGGATGCGAAGTTGACCCAAACCGAGCTCGCCAAAAAGGTTGGCACCACACAGTCTGTGATTGCCCGTCTAGAGGACGCCGAATACACCGGGCACTCGCTCACAATGCTGGAGCGCATCGCCGCAGTCTGCGGCATTGCCCTCAAGCTCCACGCGGAGAAAAAACCCAATTTCGACCGCGAGGTCGCACTGGTCTAATCTCACGAAGAGCATGCCATCAAACGACCGCCTGGTTTCCCCCGCAAATCGTTGAGGTCCAATTCAATCCAATGGGGTCCATCTGGGGTCCAAAACGCTCCATTTTCAAGCAGGATTCAGGTAGGTTAGCCGTGTAAGGGCAATTGAAACATCGTGATTTCTGGAGCGGGCGATGGGAATCGAACCCACGTCTAGAGCTTGGGAAGCTCCTATTCTGCCATTGAACTACGCCCGCTCTGTGTGAACGATAGCACAGCTCTTCGTTCATGAACAATGGCACTGAGCGGACAAGGAATTATTTCATTTTCTTGCTGCTAAAGCCGGCGAGCGAGAAGCGCCATCGCGACCAAATCGGCCATGCTACCCACTTCTTGGGCAGCACCCTATATTGAGCCGCCATGCCAGCCATGCCAAATGATCGGAACGCAACATAGGCTGAGGCGATAACGATAAGGACCGCGACCTTTATCATCTTCACGCCTCCACGCTCATATTAGCACTTTCACGAAGACCATTGCGCGCGCGTACCCTTCGTTCCATGCTAGATTGACCATTCGACTGCGGGCTGCAATTTGCTCGGACTTCGCCGTATTCAGGAGGGGAAGTGGCGTATCGTGATTTGCGCGCGTTCATTGAAAGACTGGAGAGCGAAGGCGAACTGAAGCGCATCCGCGCGGAAGTGGACCCGGTACTGGAAATCACGGAGATTGCTGACCGCACAACACGCGCGGGCGGCCCGGCGCTGCTTTTTGAAAAGCCCAAAGGCTCCCGCGTGCCGCTGCTCATCAACGCGCTCGGCACTGAGCGCCGCGTGAATCTAGCCCTGGAAGTGAATAAAGTGGAAGAAATCGCCGAGCGCATCCGCGGCATGCTCGATTTCAAATCCCCCCAGGGAATTTTCGAGAAAATGAAAATGCTGCCGAAGCTCGCGGAGCTGGGATCTTTTTTTCCGAAAACGGTTGGCAAAGGCCCATGCAAGGAAGTAATCAAGAAGGAAGGCTTCTCGCTTTTCGATTTCCCTATTTTGAAGTGTTGGCCGCAGGACGCGGGACGCTTCATTACCTGGCCGCTCGTAATTACAAAAAACCCGGAGACGGGAAAGCGCAACGTCGGCGTCTATCGCATGCAGGTTTATGACGAGCGCACAACGGGGATGCACTGGCAGACTCAAAAGCACGGCGCGGAGCATTTCCGCCGCGCGCGCGAACGAAATCCTGAAGGACGAATCGAAGTTGCCGTCGCCATTGGGGCAGACCCGGCGACCTGTCTCGCGGGCATCTTGCCGATTCCGCCGGATCTTGACGAATTTATGTTTGCAGGGTTTCTGCGGCGCGAGCCTGTCGAGCTGGTCCCCGCGGAAACGGTGGATATCGAAGTGCCTGCCAACGCTGAAATAGTGCTCGAAGGCTATGTAAACCTAAACGAAATGCGCACCGAAGGGCCTTTCGGCGACCACACGGGATTCTACTCACTGGAAGGCGAATACCCCGTATTCCACGTCACCTGCATCACGCACCGCAAAGAGCCTATATATATGACCACGATCGTCGGCCCCCCCCCGCAGGAGGATTATTGGATGGGCCACGCCGTGGAGCGCATTTTTCTCCCGGTCATGAAGATGCAGTATCCCGAAATTGTGGACGTGGCCATGCCCGCCGAGGGCATTTTCCATAATTTAATGATCGTGGCGATACGGAAATCGTATCCCGGCCACGCGCGGAAAATAATGAACGCAATCTGGTCGCTGGGCCAGGCGATGTTCACGAAAATGATTGTGGTGGTGGATCATGACGTTGATGTGCAGAATCCGCGGGAAGTGGTCTGGAAGGCGCTTTGTGCATTGGATCCGGAGCGTGACATTCAATTTGTTCTTGGACCCGTGGATACTCTCGACCATGCGGCAAGGTTGCAGGACTTCGGTTCTAAGATGGGCATAGACGCCACGCGCAAATGGCCGAGCGAAGGATTTAACCGTCCGTGGCCCGATGAAATTGTGATGGACACCGCAACACGCGAAAAAGTGGATGCCCTGTGGGACAGTTTGGGGCTGCCAAAATACCCAAATCGCTCAAAATGACAACTTTTTTCTTCCGCAGCGCGACACGGCAAATAACGTCAAAAGCCGCTCCTATGGCTGCTATTTGCGGAGAACCACCCAAAACTGCCTAAGAAACACCCCTATTCTTACGACAACTGCCCATTAGGACAGCTTGACACCCTTTTCCCTGAATGCCATAACGGTCGGAGACGAAAATGTCCGCGACAACCGAACTAAGGAGTGTGGGTGCGCGCAAGCGGCAAATCATGGGATCAACTGCACACTCCATTAGTGAGGCTCGCGAGGTAATGAGTCTCAGGCAAGCTTCCCTGTACTTGGGGGTTTCAGCTGACACGATGTATCGGTACGTGAGTGATGGGCTGGTTCCCGCTTTTAAATTGGGAAATCGGTGGAAGCTGCGGAAGTCAGTATTGGATCGTTGGATGGAACGCAAGATGAGCCAGGCGCGGCCAAAGCGCCGGCGCTAGGCAAGACGGATTCGCGCGAGTTGGGAAAAGTAGGAAAGGGGCTCGACTGATGCTCGGCGGCGGTTCAAAACAGAAACAACTCGTCGGCCTCGACATAGGCTCCAGCTCCGTCAAGGCGGTCGAGCTGAAAGCTTCTCGCCAGGGCTACGAACTGGTGAGTTATGGCATGGAGCCGCTGGCGCAGGATGCGGTGGTGGATGGCGCCATCATGGACGCGCCTTTGGTCTCCGCGGCGATTTCCAACCTCTTCGAGAATCAGAAAATCAAAACCAAAAATGTGGCGACGGCCGTTTCCGGGCATTCCGTGATTGTGAAGCGGGTTACCCTTCCATTGATGACCGAGGAAGAGCTCTACGATCGCATTCAAGCGGAAGCCAGCCAGCACATCCCGTTTGATATTGCCGACGTGAACTTGAGCTACCAGCACCTTGACTCCCTTGATTCGCAGATGGACGTGCTGCTGGTCGCCGTGAAAAAGGACAAAATCCTTAACCACACAAACGTGCTTGCGCAAGCGAACAAAACGCCGGCGGTTGTGGATATGGACGTGTTCGCCCTTCAGAACTGTTTTGAGTTGAACTACGACCCGGAAGCCGGGCAGACCACGGCGCTCTTGAACATCGGCGCGAGCGTCATGAACATTGACATCGTTCGCGGGGGCCAGTGGCTGTTCAGCCGCGACGTCTCCGTGGGCGGCAACCAGTACACGGATGCGTTGCAGAAGGAACTCGACCTGAGCTTTGAGGATGCGGAGCGGCTGAAAAAGGGCGATGTGATCGCGGGCGTAAGCGATGAGCACCGCGGAACAATCCTGCGCTCGGTTTCAGACATTTTGATTCTGGAAACCCAGAAAACTTTTGATTTCTTCCGCGCCACGGCCAGCGGTGAAACTATCCAGCGAATTTATGCGGCCGGAGGAACGGCCCGCGTGCCGGGTCTTATGGACCTGCTGCGCGAAGAATTCTCGGTTCCGGTGGAAGAACTCTACCCGTTCCGAAAGATCGTCATTAACCCGGCGCGTCACAACGAGGAACAGATCCGCGAATTGGCGCCCGGCTGGCCGTAGCAGTCGGCCTGGCTCTCAGGAGCTTTGACTAACTATGATTCGGATTAACCTGCTTGGCCAATCCCGTCCGAAGGCAACGCGGAGCGCGGTACCGCTCGAATCCGCGCTGCAGATATTGATGCTTATGCTGGCCCTCGTTATCGGCGTCGGGTTCTTGGGCGTGGACTACTGGCTAGAGAACAACAAGGTCCAGGAAGCTCAGAAGAAAATTGATACTTTGAAACAACAGAAGTCGCAGCTCGAACAGATCAAGCAGCAGGTGGAAGCTTTTGAAGCGCAAAAGGAATTGTTACAACACCGCATCAGCGTGATTGAGGATTTACAGCGCAATCGCAGTGGAGGTCAGGAGTTACTCGATGCCGTTGCGAACACCGTGAGCCGCACTGAAACTCTTTGGCTGACGACGCTGACGCGGAAAGGCAATTCGCTGCAGATTGTAGGCACGGCCGGCTCGATTAACGCCGTCGCCGAATACATCACGCAGCTCAGGCGCTCCGGCTATTTCCAGCAAGTAGAAATCAAGGATACGAAACAAACCGACGATACAAACGTGCAACTGTTCACCTTCACGCTGACGGCTGTCTTCGCGCCGCCGGGCACGAACCCGGCTCCCGAGCCAGCAACTAAAGGCCGGCCGCCAGTGCCGTCGCAGAGGGTGGGGGAATAGCCATGGCCATCTCCTTCCGTGAAATGCCCTGGTATTTGCAGTTACTGATGGTCGTCACGCTGTGCGCCATCATCGTTGGACTCGGCGAATGGTTGCCGTTTTCTCCGGTACAAAAGGCGCGCACAGACCTGGCGAGTCTCAATCAGCAGCAGGAAACGCTTTCTCAACAAGTGAGCTCACTCGAAGTCTACCGTCGGCGCGTTTCGGAATTCCACGCGGAAACCGAGGCCATGCAGAAGCAGCTGGATACGTTGCAGGTGATCGTGCCGGAAGATAAGAACCTGGACGATTTCCTACGCATGGTGCAAAGCGCGGCGGCCGCGTCCGGTGTTGAAATTCGCTCCTTGACCGCCGGCCCTGTGGCTGCGAAAGAGTACCACTTCGAAATGCCTTTCGATGTCGAGATGGATGGCCCGTATTACGGAATACTGGATTTCTTCTCGCGGCTCAGCCGGCTTTCTAGAATTATCAACGTCGGCGACCTTTCCATCGGCGGTGTGGCGCCCGGAAGCAAAACAAAGGTTCCAGAGCGGCCGGGTACGAGTGTGAACGGCAAATTGATACTCACGACTTATTTTAGTAATCCAGGCGACGCTGGCCCGGCCGGAGTGGTTAAGCCAGCAGCCCCGGTGAAACACTAAACATGGCTCTGACGATGCAACGCGCAAAACAACTAACGATGGGATTCGCGCTGGCGATGCTGGCAACCGTCAGTACGGTATCCGCGCAGCAGATCACTCGTGCTCCGGCGGCGGCAGCCGCTGCCCTGGGCTCAGGCAAAGCGGGGCAGCCGGCTCCTCAGACTGCGGGCCATCCGCCAGCACAAACTAAATCTCCAGCCAAATCTCCGGCCAATCCTCAGGCGCAGCAGGCAAGCCCGCAAGATCAAAAGGGCGCGCCTCCGCCGTTGAAGCCGGGCGCCCGCCGAGATCCGTTTATCGGACTTATCGGCAAGCAGCCTGGGGGGGCGCAGGGAATGTCCGTGAAGCTGCCTCCGGGTAAAGCGGGGCTTCAAGTTGGCACCGTGGTATTGCAGGGAATTGTCAGCGGACCGAACGGAATGATTGCCGTGGTTGCCAACCCGCAGAAGAGCGTTTACTTCCTGCGAGTCGGCGACTCACTCTTCGACGGCCGGGTCGAGAAGATTAACATCGACTCGGTTACCTTCCACGAAGTCGGCATGGATGCTTTCGGGAAGCCGCTCGAACGCGAAGTAACGAAGAAGTTGAACCCCAGTTCAGGAGAACAGCCATGAAGACGAAGTGGCCGGCCATAGGGCTTGCCTGTGCCCTTTTGGCGAGCGGTAGCTTGCTCGCCTCGCGGAGCACGGCGGTACCGCAATCCACGGCCGATCAAGCGGCCATTGTCCACACTACCCCCGCGCGGATCTCGCGTGTGGCGCTCGTCGCCCGAGGGCAGCAGCCTCGCGTGGAGATCGTGGGCGAAGGTGATTTTCACTATCGCACTTCGCGGCTGGAAAAGCCGAGCCGCCTGGTGCTGGACTTCGCGGATACGACGCTCCTGAATTCGGCGAGCTCGATTGCGGGTGACTCGACTCTGATCCGCAGCGTGCGCCTGGGACAATATCAGGCGAATATTGTGCGCGTGGTTGTCGAACTGGACCACTGGGCTCCCTATTCGGTTGTAACCTCAAAAACTGGTCTATATGTCGAGTTTGGTTCCGCCGGCCATTCCGCTGACGTCCAGACGGCGAATGTCTTGCCAGTTCCGGTCCAAATTGACTTGGCATTGCCGGCCTGGTTGACGGGAAATTCATTTGCGCTTGCCAGCATGGCGCAATCTCTGCCGCCCGCTCCACCTCCTCAATCGCAGGGGCAATCACAAGCACTGCAAACAATGGGAATGCAAGGCGGAGTAATGCCGTCGGCCACAGGACCTGCGCCCCACTATACTGGTGAGCCCATTAGTGTGAATTTTAAGGATGTGGATCTTCAGGATTTCTTCCGGCTGATTCACGAAATCAGTGGACTAAACGTTGTGCTGGATCCTTCCGTCAAGGGAACACTCACATTGGTTCTCGACAACGTACCGTGGGACCAGGCCCTCGACATCGTCCTGAAAAACAACGGCCTCGAGAAGCAGCTTGATGGAAACGTACTCCGTATCGCTTCGCAGGCCACAATGAAAGCGGAAGCCGAATCCCGCGCGGAATTGGCAAAGGCTGAAGCCGATTCTGAGGAGCTTGTCACCGTTACGTACCGCTTGAGTTATGCAAAGGCCACCGTAATGGGAGCCACCGGGGGCGGCGGGGGCGCTAGCGCCGCCAAACAGGGGAAGGGCATGGACGATTTGCTGAAGCCGTTCCTTTCTCACCGCGGCAGCATAATTGCCGATATGCGCACCAACACCCTTATCATCAGGGACGTTCGCGCTTCGATTCCTAAGATGGAAGACCTGATCCACCAGCTCGATCACAAGTCGCCGCAAGTGGAAATCGAAGCTCGAGTGGTTCTGGCTTCGCGATCGTTCGCTCAAGACATCGGCACCCAGTTCGGCATTACAGGCACGATCGGGAATAACGTGATCGGCGGCGTCCAGTCATTGGTCACTACCACGACCACCGCCGCCACGACGAGCACTATCGGCTCGATTCTCCTGCCGTTAAACTCAAACCTGGGAGCGACGAGCCCCACAAGCGGTCTTTCGTATGCCAATATCTCCAAGAATTTCGGCGTTGATATCTTGATTAGCGCCGCGGAATCAAAGGGAGTCGGGAAGCTGCTTTCCGCGCCGAAGGTCTTTACGCAGAACAACACGGAAGGTATGGTGCAGCAAGGTACTCAGATTCCGATTCAAACCAACATCAATAACACGATTTCCACACAGTACATAAACGCCGTGCTCATGCTGAAGGTAACGCCGCAGATTACCGCCGATGGCACGATCCTAATGGTCGTCCATGTGGAAAATACGCAGATTGATAGCGGCATTCCGGCGATTTTGGGCCAGCCGGCTTTGTCCACCCAGTCGGTGGATAACCAGGTTCTGGCGCACGATGGCGAAACCGTGGTTCTGGGCGGCGTTATTGTTGACCAGCAGACCACGCAGATCAACGAAGTTCCGCTCATCGGAAGTATCCCTTTCATCGGCGACCTGTTCAAGCACCGGACTGTCAGCGTGCAATCCCAGGAACTTCTCTTTTTCCTGACTCCCCGTGTGTCACAGGACTAACTGGCGTAATCGGACAAATTGGAGCAGAATATCGAATGGGAGGAGACGCGGGTCTCCTCCCTTCTTTTTGTGGCTACGGAATACCACAGCCGGATTAGGCGTCTGCGGCAGCGGCTCTTGCGGGCCGGCGCCAACGCCCTGGTCGTCACACACCTTCCAAACATCTTCTACCTGACCGGTTTTCTGGGTTCTGCTGGAATCCTCGTCGTAGACCAACGCCGAGCCACTCTCATCACGGATGGCCGGTACCGTGTGCAGGCGCGTGAACAAGTGCGCGCTGCGGGGGTGACATTGGAAATCCCCCAGGGTGCCATCCTAGCAGCCGTGGGCAAGCACCTGGCGTCTCGGAAGGAGCGCGGCTCCATACGCGTAGTGTTTGACCCAAATAGCGTCACTGTGGCAGCGCAACGGGATCTGGCGCACACCGTGGGCCGGAAGGTCACGTGGCGCTCCAAGGCGGGCTGGGTTGAAGAACTTCGCGCCATCAAGTCGCCGACGGAAATTATAAAGATGCGCGCTGCTGCCCGGCTGATTTCGAAGGTCTTTGAGCAAATGGTTGAGCTAATCCGGCCGGGGGTGACTGAACTCGATCTCGCCGCGGAAGCCGAATACCGTATGCGGAAACTCGGTGCGGAGGGGCCCTCATTCGAAACCATCGTAGCTTCGGGTTCCCGCGCGGCCCTTCCACACGCTCGGCCCACCACCAAGCGGCTGGGCAGAAATGAATTGGTCGTGTTTGATGCCGGTGCTATACTCAGCGGCTATTGTTCCGATATGACCCGCACGGTCTTCGTCGGACGGGCGCCTGAGCGTGTGAAACGCTGGTACCGCGCGGTTTTGGAAGCCCAATCGGCGGCGTCTGAGGCCGTGGCGGAAGGCGTCCAAGCGGGCGTGCCGGATGCCGCAGCCAGGCAAGTGCTCGAATCTCACAGGCTGGGCAAGTACTTCGTGCACAGCACGGGGCATGGGCTGGGGTTGGAAGTTCACGAGGAACCCCGGCTGGCCAAAGGGCAGACCAAGCTGATTCTGCCTGGCATGGTGGTGACGATTGAGCCGGGGATATACATGGCGGGAGTCGGCGGCATTCGGATTGAGGATGAAGTCGCGGTTTTCAACGGCAAGACCGAGATTCTGACAACTGCAACACGGGAACTTTTGGAACTCTAAATTTCATGCCATCTAAGAAAAAATCAACCAACCCGGGCGCGGTCAGTTTGCCGGGACTCGATATGACGGAAGTCGAGCGGCTGCTGGCCTTCATGGACAACCATGGACTGGCCGAATTCGAATATGCACAAGGGGATTTGCGGATCGCGCTAAAGCGCGCCGGCAGCAATTCCACTGGATCGGCCGCGGCTGCGCAGCCCGTTCCGGCCGGGCGTCCAGCGGCGGCTCCTGGCAAAGCCACGCCTGCTGAAGTGCCCGCGGCCGCTTCGGCTCCAGCCGAAGAACTCCACATCATCAAGTCGCCTATTGTGGGCACATTTTTTAGCGCGGCCGGACCGGACTCGTCCCCGTTTGTGAAGGCGGGCGACCACGTAAAGCCGGGCCAGGTGGTCTGCATCATTGAGGCTATGAAGCTGATGAACGAAATCGAATCGGACGTAAGCGGAGTCGTGGCACGTTTGCTGATGGAAAACGCGCTGCCGGTGGAATATGGCCAGCCACTATTCGCGATTCGCCCGGATGGAAAGAAGTAAGCGCGTAGTTCGCGCCGGCCGGGAATTACAGGGATAACGCCCGTTGCCGTGGTTTCAAGATGCCCGCATCACCAGACGTATTGCCGACAATGTTCCGCAAAATCCTGATTGCCAATCGCGGCGAAATTGCTCTGCGGGTCATTTGCGCCTGCAAAGAACTGGGAATACCGACGGTCGCGGTCTATTCGGAAGCCGACCGCAACTCTCTCCACGTGCGTTTTGCCGACGAAGCTGTATGCATCGGTCCGCCCCGCAGCAGCGAAAGTTACCTGAACATTCCGCACGTCATCAGCGCCGCGGAAATCACCAATGTGGATGCAATTCATCCCGGCTACGGCTTTCTTTCAGAAAACGCCAACTTCGCTGAAGTTTGCGTGGCTTCCCATATCACTCTGATCGGCCCCAGTCCCGAAGTCATCCGCCTGATGGGCGAAAAAGACCGCGCGCGGCGTGAGATCGCCGCCGCCGGTTTGCCCGTCGTTCCCGGAAGCGACGGCATCGTGGAAAGTGAGGCGGCGGCGTTGAAGGCCGCCAAAAAGATCGGTTATCCGCTGATTGTAAAAGCCTCCGCGGGCGGCGGCGGGCGAGGCATGCGCGTCGTTCACAAGGCGGGCGATCTGGTTCCGGCGTTTGATGCTGCGCGCAACGAGGCCCAGCAAGCCTTTGGCTCGCCGGACGTGTACCTTGAGAAATTCATCGAGCGGCCGCGCCACATCGAGTTCCAGGTGTTGGGCGATAAGCACGGCAATGTCGTTCATCTGGGAGAACGCGAGTGCAGCATCCAGCGGCGCCATCAGAAGCTCATCGAGGAAATGCCTTCACCGATTGTGGATGAAGCTACACGGAATGAGTTGGGAGGCAAGGTGGTTGCCGCGTTGAAAAAGATCGGCTATACCAATGCCGGCACGGTGGAATTTCTCCGCGATGAAGACGGAAGTTTCTATTTCATTGAGATGAACACGCGCATTCAAGTGGAGCATCCCGTCACCGAGATGGTCACCAACGTGGATTTGATCAAGGCCCAGATTCGTCTGGCTGCCGGCGAGCGGCTTGAAAATGCCGTTGGCAAGGTGGAATTCCGCGGACACGCCATCGAATGCCGAATCAACGCGGAAGATCCGGAAACATTTGCGCCTTCGGCGGGCCGCATCACGACCTTCAACATTCCGTCCGGCACGGGCGTCCGCGTGGACACCGCGGCTTACGCGGATTGCGTCATTCCCCCTTACTATGATTCTCTGATCGCCAAGCTCATCACTCGCGGCCGCGACCGCGATGAAGCTCTGGCTCGCATGCGGCGCGCCCTCGATATGTTCATCATCGAAGGCATCAAGACTTCCATTCCGTTGCACCGCAGGATTCTGGCCAATCCGGACTTCCAGGCAGGACGTCTTGACACGCACTTTCTCGAGGCATCAGGTCTGACCTCGGCGCACGACAAATGAAACCTGTTTTTCCCCCGGTATACGCAATCTTGAGCGCCGATTTGCTCGCTACACCGGAGGTTGCGTTCGCCGAAATGTTGGCGCAGGCCGGCGTCACCTTCATTCAGTACCGCAACAAGAACGCGAGTTCCCGCGCTTTATTTGAAGCCTCATCCCGGATTGCTCAAGCGCTTGCCGCCCCCCCGCACGGAAATCGTCGCGTCCGCTTCATTGTGAATGACCGTCCCGACGTGGCCCGGCTGGTAGCCGCGGGTGGAGTCCATGTTGGACAGGAAGATCTACCGGTGGAAGCCGCTCGCGCGGTTTGCAGTCGCGCGGGTGATCCTGCCTTCTGGGTCGGAGTTTCGACTCACTCCCTGGATCAAGTCCGCGAAGCAGCCGCAACATCCGCAGATTACGTCGCCATCGGCCCAATTTTCACGACCACAACCAAACAGAATCCTGAAGTCACAGTGGGCCTCGACTTCATCCGCCAGGCGCGCGCTCTAACTCGGAAGCCACTGGTAGCAATTGGCGGGATCACAGTCGAGTGCGCCGCCGAAGTCTTCCGCGCAGGCGCAGACTGCGTCGCCGTAGCCCGGGACCTCGTATGCGTCTCGGATCCCGCCGGACGCGTCCGCGAATATCTGGCGATCGCGCAAGGTTTTCGTTCGTAATCCGCACCGATAAGGAGCCCGGCCTTTGGTCCAGCTATCGCTTCCATCACCACACCTCGCGCCAGCATTGCATACCACCGAACTCCGGTGTACCTTGTCCGACGGATGGGAAGCCAAAGCAGAAATTCTGGCTTAATCCAGTGTTTTCAGGCGCACTGTAGCACCGCAAGATCGGACTCCAGATGGAAAAGAACGCACTGCTCGTCGCTTTAGGCATAGTCACGGTGGTGTATATCACCATATGGGCCGCCTATCTCAGGCGCACCTTTGGCGCGGGAGTTCGTGCGGAAAAAGTGAAGTTGGCTCCCCAGTTGGGCATCGGTTTTTTCGCCAATTTCATGGACACCCTCGGCGTCGGCTCTTTCGCCATCACGAGTTCCATCTATAAGCTGTTCAACGCCGTTCCCGACGACCTGATTCCCGGCACGATGAACGTTGGGCACGCTCTCCCAACCGCAACCGAGGCGTTCATCTTTGTTGCCGTCGTTGCGGTCGAATTTCGCACTCTGGCCTTGATGATTGCCGCGGCGGTTCTCGGCGCCTGGATCGGCGCGGGCACGGTGAGCCAGTGGCCCAAGCGCCGGATCCAGATCGGCCTCGGTATCGCGCTTTTCGGCGCTGCTTTATTGATGCTTGGTTCGGTCCTGAAATGGTTTCCCGTGGGGGGGGATGCCTGGGGACTCAGCGGCACAAAACTGATCATCGCCATCGCATGCAATTTTATGTTCGGCGCATTCCAGCAGCTCGGCGTTGGGCTCTACGCCCCTTGCATGATCCTGGTTTATTTGCTGGGTATGAATCCGCTGGCTGCATTTCCCATCATGATGGGGTCGTGCGCGTTTCTTATGCCGGTCGGTGGTTTCCGGTTCATTAAGGGTGCGAGGTATAGCCCAAAGGCCGCAATCGGCTTGACGATTGGCGGAATTCCGGGTGTGCTGCTCGCCGCATATGTCGTGAAGTCGCTGCCAATCTATTACGTGAAGTGGCTCGTGGTATTTGTGGTTCTCTATACATCCGTGATGCTCCTGCGCTCCGCGGCCACCGAAAGCGCTGCCGAAGCGAACAGCCGCTCGCGCGCGCCACAGCCGGCTGGCGAATAGGAATGAAGTGTCTTGTCGGCCCGTTGATTAGCCTTTCAGCCGGGTCTTTACATCTTGATGGCAGTCTTTATTGAAATTCAGTTATTACGCTACAAGCCGCAGTACACTTGGCCCGGTTTAATGTTTGCGCTGCTGGGTGTACCCGTGCATTTTCTGTGGCGGTTTATTCCGGCGAAGACGGATTCGCGTTCGGGGAACTGACGCGGAACGGCCCAGCCGGGCTTGGGTGAAGGGAGATTCTTCGCATGGCGTCAATTTTCATTAAGAAGCCTTTGGACCTCTTGATGCGGGAAGCCGATGACACCGGCGAGAATTCGCTGAAGCGCGCCCTTGGCCCGGTTTCGCTGGTCTCGCTGGGAGTCGGCGCGATTATTGGCGCCGGCATCTTCGTGCTCACCGGCTCCGCCGCGGCGCAATACGCTGGACCGGCCATTGTTCTCTCCTTCATTTTGGCTGGTGTCGGCTGCGTTTTTGCGGGGCTCTGTTATGCGGAATTTGCCTCGCTGATCCCAATTGCCGGGTCAGCCTATACGTATGGATACGCCACGCTCGGCGAACTCTTTGCCTGGATTATCGGTTGGGATTTGATTTTGGAATATGCTTTCGGCGCCGCCACCGTAGCTTCCGGCTGGAGCGGCTATCTAACCAGCCTACTGCAAGACTTCGGAATCTACATTCCTCCCGGATTGACGGCCACTCCGGGCACGGACCTCGTTTTGTTCAAGGGCCACTGGCAGTTGCTGTCCAACGCGAAGGACATGCTGGGCGGAGTCGATCCTGCCACCCTTCCTCATGCGACAGGCGTCTTCAACTTGGTGGCATTTCTTGCGATTTGCCTGGTCACTTTTGTTCTGGTGGTTGGCATCAAGGAATCAGCCAACCTAAATAACGCCATCGTCATGATCAAGGTTTCGATCGTTCTGGTGTTTATCGGAGTGGCGGCCTTTTTTGTCATGCATCACCCGGAAGTCGCATCTAGAAACTGGCATCCGTTCATTCCTCCTAATACAGGCGTGTACGGGCACTATGGCTGGTCGGGCATCGCGCGAGCCGCGGGAGTCATTTTCTTCGCCTACATCGGTTTTGACGCTGTCTCCACCGCCGCACAAGAAACGAAAAACCCTCAGCGGGATATGCCCATCGGCATCCTCGGCTCGCTCGCCATCTGCACGGTGCTTTACATCGCCGTCTCGGGTTTGCTGACCGGCGTGGTGTCCTATACAGCGCTCAATGTCGGCGATCCGGTCGCGGTCGGCGTGGATGCAACCGGAGTGGGTTGGGCGTTCACGGTAGGCTCGCACTTGATACGAGTCAGCAGCCTGATGGTGAAGCTGGGCGCCGTTGCGGGCCTCGGCAGCGTGATGCTCGTAATGTTGCTTGGCCAATCACGCGTTTTCTATTCCATGGCGCACGATGGTCTGCTTCCGGCATGGGCTGGAAAGATTCATTCACGTTTCCGCACGCCCTATATTTCCAGCATCACAGTGGGGATTTTCGTCGCATTCTTCGCCGCCGTGATTCCCATCAGCATCCTCGGTGAGCTTGTCAGCATCGGCACGCTGCTTGCATTCGTTATCGTATGCGCCGGCGTGTGGGTGCTGCGCCGCACAAGGCCGGATTTGCACCGGCCATTCCGCACTCCCGCCGTGCCTCTGGTCCCAATTCTCGGCATCGTTGTGTCCGTCTTTTTGATGGCCAGCTTGCCCCTGAATACTTGGATCCGGCTCATCGTTTGGCTTGCCATCGGCATGGTGATTTATTTCGGCTATGGCCGTTCGCATAGCCGTGTCGGAAACCCCGAACTGTATAAGTAATATTCTATCCCGGTGGGACGCAGTGCGCGTCCCACCGTTTTTCTTCGCCTTCCCCAACGTACCCCGCGCGATGTCATCCTGAGCGCAGCGAAGGATCTGTGGCTGCCCACACTCAGGAATGCCATCCTGCTCCAGCCTCGTGATACAGATCCTCTCCACTCTCCAATTCTTCCATTCTGAGTTAAGCTCTCCCTTCGCGTCCCGTCATGCCGACTCGTTCCTTTCGCGATCTCGTACGCAGGCTCACGCCGGTTGACCGCATCGCGCTCGCGATTGCGCTCCTGTATGGCTTGGTCTGGATTGTGCGCTTCACTGGCCACGAGCCGCCCCTGGCTCGCTTGATCGCATACTTCTTTTTCCTCTCGCTGGTTTACTTCGTGTTCCGCATTGGCGGCTGGACGCGCAGTCGCCTTCTCTGGAGCCTCCGAAACCGGCTGATTATCGCTTATCTTTTTATCGCCGTTGTGCCGGTGGTGATGTTGCTTATTCTCGGAGCCCTTTCCGCGCGCATCCTCTATTCTCAACTCGGTGGCTACTTATTCGTCGAGCAAATGCAAAAGCGCGTGGATGAAGTGGGAGATATAGCCGACACGGTTGCGTCGTCGGTGGCCATGTTTGACACAGGCTCCGGCGCCGCAGTCCATGGTGGCAACCAAACACCGCGGCCGATCGAGACGGAAATCTCCACATTGCAGGAACGCGTGCCTGGGCTCGAGTTTGATTTGCACTCGGATGGCAGCCTGCTCCAAATTCCCGGATCCGCCGCCACTAAGCGCTTTGCCGGTTTGGTCCAGTCAGCCGATACGCTTTGGATCGAGGGAGAAGCTCAGAGAGGCCATGTCGTGGTGATGGCGCGCGCTCAAGTAACTCCAACCTTTTTGGAGTCTGTGGCCACTTTTCTGGGGCCCGTTCAGGTGATTACCACCGAGCCGGCTTCGCCCTCCGACCCGCCAGAATCGGTCCTTCCAATTGGGGAGCGCCAGTATCGCTCATCCCAGCGCATTGTGACGCACCAGCGAGTGTTGCCCGCCGCCTCCGCTTGGTGGGATTTTCAGATTGACGGCGTTTCCAAACTGGATTCTCTGCTTGAGGATCCTGCTACGCATACGTTCACGCCTAGTCCGGTTTTTGCATTTTATTTGGCCCGGCTTTCCACCTTAAACGCGCGCTTGTTCTCTTCGCTTGGTGAATTGAGCAACTATTACATCGAATTGTTTTTGGCTTTGGGGTTGGTGTTCTTCGTACTGGAAGCCGGGGCTCTGGTGACCGGTGTTGTTCTGACGCGCACCATCACTCATTCTGTCGGTGATCTATACGAGGCCACCCAGCTCGTGCGCGCCGGAGACTTCAGCCATCGCGTTCGCGTCGAGCGCGCCGATCAGTTGGGGGCTCTCGGTGAGTCATTCAACGCCATGTCCGGCTCGATGGACTCGCTCATCGAGGAACAGCGCAAGCGCCAGCGTTTGGAAAACGAAGTTTCCATCGCGCATGAAGTGCAATCCATGCTTTTTCCGCGCGCGATCCCGGTCATGCAGGGAATTCAGCTTGGCGCTTACTGCCGCCCCGCACGGGGAGTCAGCGGCGATTATTATGATTTCCTTCCGCTTGGCCCCACGCGCATGGCCATCGCGCTGGCGGACATTAGTGGCAAGGGAATTTCCGCGGCATTATTGATGGCGAGCGTTCAGGCGGCGCTACGCAGCCAGTTGCTGGTTGATCAACGAGCTGTGGAGGGCGCGGCCGAGGTCGTAAGCCGGATTAACCGGCATCTTTTCTTAAATACGTCCGACGATCGTTTCGCCACCTTCTTCTTCGCCATTTATGATTCCGCCGCGCGAGTTCTGCGCTACACCAACGCCGGTCACATCCCGCCTATGTGCATCAGCGGAGGCAAAATCACACGCCTCGAAACCGGCGGCACGGTCGTGGGTGTTTTCGAGGATACAGTTTACGAAGAGGGCGTGCTGGAATTGCCCGCCGGCTCGACTCTCGTGGTATACAGCGACGGCCTGGTCGAGCCGGAAAACGTTTACGGTGAAGAGTTCGGCATGGCGCGGCTTGAGGACGTCGCATTGCGCCATCGCCAGTCGAGCGCCGATGCCATGGTTGCGGCGCTTCTGCTGGCTGCTGAGGAATGGGCCGGCACGGCCGAGCAGGCTGACGACATGACGGTAATCGTAGCCCGTCTTGGCGAGGCCGCCAAAGCCGCGAACTCCTCTTGAGATGTCCCGTTTGATATACTGAGTTCACGCGCGCGGCGCCTTGCGCGCAACACTCACTTCCATGCGAATCCTCACCGCTGCCCAGATGCGCGAAGCCGACCGGCTCACCACCGAAAAGCACGCTATTCCCAGTCTGCAATTAATGGGGAATGCGGGAACCGGGGTCGTTGCATTCCTGCAGAAAGAATTTCCCGATCTCCTCAAGCGGCGAATCGTGGTTCTCTGTGGAAAGGGGAATAACGGCGGAGACGGGTTCGTCGTCGCGCGTTTGCTGAAGCAGCTTGGCGCCAATCCCATGGTCATTCTGTTTGCCGAGCCGGAGGCCGTTCGTGGTGACGCAGCTCTGAATATGGAGCGCTGGCGCCAATCCGGCGCCGTGCTTATCTCGATTACTGAAATTGCGATTTGGAAAGAGGGAATCGGCGGTTCCATCGAGGTGCAGGAAATCATCGTGGATGCGTTGCTCGGCACCGGCCTTACCGGCCCGGTCACGGGCCTGCTCGCGCAGGTGATAAAGGACGTGAATGAGCTTTCTAGCCGCGTCCGGCACAGACCAAAAGTGATTGCTGTGGACATGCCGTCCGGATTGCCTTCTGATGGCGGCCCTGCGGAAGGACCGGTCATCCGCGCGGATTGGACGGTGACGTTCACCGCGCCGAAGCGTGGGCAGTTGATCTCCCAGGATTGTGAAAACGTTGGCCGCCTGATTGTGCATGGCATCGGCACGCCGCAATCGCTGATTGAACAATTGCCCGCTGATGGTCCCGATTTGCGCTGGCTCGAACCATCCGAATTTCAAGCGCTTCCGCTGCGCCGCCGCCCGGAATCGAACAAAGGCACCTATGGCCATGCGTTGATTGTCGCCGGCGCGCGCGGCAAAGCTGGAGCCGCCGCCATGTGCGGCTGGGGCGCTCTCCGCGCGGGCGCAGGCCTCGTCACCGTCGGAACGCCGGAAGATGCGGTGCCCACCGTCGCATCCTACCGCCCAGAATTAATGACTTCGCCACTCGCGCAAACAGATGCCGGCACTGTTAGCCTTCGCAATTTTGAATACAACCGCTTCGCGGAACTTGCCAAAGGCAAAACCGTCTTCGCGATGGGCCCGGGACTCAGCATGAATGACGAAACGCAGCAATTCGTGCGCCGCGTGCTCGCGGAATGTCCGCTCCCAATTGTGCTGGATGCTGACGGCCTAAACGCACTGGCTGCTGCGCCCGAGCCCATCATCGAGCGGCGCGCGCCCGCGCTCGTCCTCACGCCGCATCCCGGCGAAATGGCAAGACTCCTGGGCACGACTGTTGAAAAGGTACAAGCCGATCGCCTCGGCTCGGCGCATCTCGCGGCGAAAAAATACAATGCTTTCGTCGTGCTGAAAGGTTTTCATACAATTATCGTCACTCCGGATGGGCGCGCGTTCATCAACTCCACGGGCAATCCCGGCATGGCCACGGGCGGGACGGGCGACGTATTGACGGGCGTCCTCGCCGGGCTCACGGCGCAGTTCGGCATCGATCATTGGGAGCGTGTGCTGGGTCTCGGCGTTTACCTGCACGGTTTGGCTGGCGACCTCGCTGCGGCACGCTTCGGCGAGGCTCCTATGATCGCCTCTGATCTCATCAACGCCATCCCGGATGCGTTCGCCCGGATTCGCGCGGAGCTGGAAGATGGCGCCTGAAGAAACTCTGACGAATTCCGCGGAAGAAACCACCCAGTTCGGCAAGGCGATCGCGGCCCGGCTCGAATCTCCCGTCCTCGTATTGTTGAGGGGCGACTTGGGAGCAGGGAAGACAACGCTGGCAAAGGGCATTATCAGCGGTCTTGGCGCGGCTCGTGAGGAAGATGTCACCAGCCCCACCTTCAATCTCGTTCACGTTTTTCAGAATCAAGCGCCGCAACCCGTGAAGGTCTATCACGTGGATTTGTACCGACTGGAAGGCACGCACGACCTTGAATCCATCGCGCTCGAAGACGTCCTTGCCGAGCCCTGTATCGCCATCATCGAATGGTCCGAGCGGCTGACGTTGCGGTGCGCGTGGCCAGTTGTGCGAATCGAGCTTGAGCATAGGGAAGGCGACCGCCGCGGCATCCGTGTAACCGGGCTTGATAGTTTGCCTATCTCCAACAGCCCGTCTCCGGCCGAAACCCTTTCCAGAAAAACCACTTAGCGCCCCGCGAATCCCTTTTGCGTCCCTCCTGCTATTGACAGGTTGGTCTCCGGCCCTTGTTGCCGCCTTACCGCCTTGCTACAGTTTAGCGAGCACTTTTCTTGCCTATGGCGGACTATCCATCTATCGTTTCGTCGCCTCGCTCGATACGCGTCGAGTTGTCGCGCTACGCGCCCGGAATTCCGCTCGGATCTCTGGTCGTGGGCGTGGACAACATCCATCACGATGTTTGCCTGAGCCCAAGGTTCGTTGAGGTAACGCGCGATTTTCTATTCGATTTGACGCGCCAAACCGCCAAACTCACGCATTTTCCCGGTTTTGAGCGCAAGCCGATGCGCGCTCCCGAAACCGCTGCTTTTCGCAAGATGCTGGGCGAGCTTCTGCAAGCCTCGCTCACCGCCGCCAAATACGAAAAAAACATCGAGCGCGATCTGTTGCTTCGCGTAGCGCTGCTGAAGTTTTTCACACAGGAGATAGGCACTCGCTTTGCCGACTTGCTCCTTGAAGCCAAGGAAGGTCTCCGCAGCCGCGGTGTGAGTTTTGAGCGGACGGAGCAGGCCCACGTGCTCAAGTCCCGCCTCGCGGAAATGCAGGCGAACCGCAGGGACGTTTATCGGCAGGTCGGCCAGCACATCTATCAGATTTGGTCGGATCTGGAAGAGACTTCGCTCGCCAGAACGCGCAAGGCGCTCTTCGGCAATGAAGCCGTCGAATCCTATGGCCTGCTCACGAATCGCTTGGTGTTCGTCGAAGGCGGCCGCGACGACCGGATTTTCCTCGAGCATTACGTCATGCTTGGCAATTACCAGCATGATTTGGACCGTTTCGAGGTAATTGACCATTTGCTTCTGGAACTGCTGCGGGAAGTTATGTTCCCGGGTGAGACTGCCGGCCATTCGGGCGAGGCAAGCGTCGCCCATGCTGGTCTGGTTGATACGGCCATGCGTTTGCGCGCGGATCTCGCACGGCTGGACGACGAGCGCGAAGAGACTCTCCGGCGATTGGATCGCAGCGAAGATTTGCTGGCCCGCATGTTGCGGCGCGAAGAGCCTGCCGATCTGCGCGCCATGCTTACGGATCTTGACCGCAGACGCGGGTTTCTGCAGCACAAACTCGATCTGCTAGCCCCTCAAATTGAAACTGCCAAGCAGAAAAAAGATTTTCTGGACGAACAGCACGAATCGGAACTCGGCGATTATTTGAATGACCCGGCCAACGCCAAGAGACTGTTCGCTGCTTCCTCCCCCGGCGCGGATACCGAAACTCGCGCGCACCTGCTCGATGAATTTATGGCGCGGCTCGAGCAAAAGGAAATCCTGTTGAATGTTCTGGCGAGCTACGAGGTTCGCAATCTTCACCTGGAATATAGTCCTCCGGTTCACTTGCAGCAATTGCGCAAAGCGCTTGTTTCCCGCGACGAGATGAAGCACGTCGAGGACATCCTAAAACAGTTTCCCGCTCGTCAGTTTTCTCTGAAACTGTTGGAGGAAGCCGCACGCCGTTTGCGCCGCTACACTCGCGAAGAACAGCGCGCCCTGCTGCTGCGTTTTGTGGAAGATTTCATGCGCATGCGCCGCGACCTGAGCGACTTCCAGCGGCTGGCAACAGCGATGGAACGCATCAATCTGGTCCGAAACGAGCGGACCCGCGAAGTCTCCAAGATGAACCGCACGCTGTATGAGTTTCTCCTTCCGGAAGAAGAACAGCCCGCGGAAGATCACGTCGTTTCGCACACTGTAATCAAGGCCGACGTCCGCGGCTCCACGAAAATGACCCAGGATTTGCTCTCCCGCGGCCTGAATCCCGCTTCACATCTAAGCTTGAACCTCTATGAGCCCGTTCAGCGCGTGCTCGATCGCTACGGAGCCTCGAAAGTCTTCATCGAAGGCGACGCCATCGTCATGGCCATCTATGAAACCGAAGCGAATCGCACGCGGCAGCGCGCTGTTGCGAAAGCATCCCTACTGGCCCGGCAAATCGTCGGCATCGCGCAGTCTTACAACGAGCGCAGCGAAGCGGGCGGCTTGCCACGGCTCGAAATTGGAGTTGGCGTGGCATATCAAGGCTCGCCGCCAACCTATTGGATGGACAACAATTCGCGCATCATGATCTCGCGCGCCCTGAATCTTTCCGACCGCCTCTCGAGCTGCTCCAAGGCCGTTCGCCGCCTGCTCGGCAAACACGATTCGCCGTTCCGGCTATTTGTTTTCCAAACCGCGATGGAAGGAACCACGGAAGAGGAGATGGACGAATTCTTGCTGCGCTACAACATGAACGGCGTGGAACTGAATGAAGAAGGTTTTCAAAAACTGAGCGAAGAAATTTCGCTTAGTCCGCTTGAAGCGGATTGCAAAATGCCCTGGGGACGCGAGCGTGTGACGATCTTCTCCGGCCTTGTCCCTGTGGGAGATGCCCTCGAGCCGCTTTTCATCCGCAAAGGTTTCGTCCGGCAGCTTCTTCACGATGGAAAGATCGGCGCCGCCGGCGCGCACGCTTACTATGAAGTGCTCGCGAGTTCCGATTTGCCGGACCTAGCAGGCGCTGCCCGCCCCGCCCTTCGAGGTCGCTGACCGCCAATACCGCATATCGCCATGGAGTCCAAATTCGATTCATAGGAACTTCCCTGAAATTTCAATTTTCAGATTTGCGATTCCTAAGACCTCACATCGCATTCCTCGTTTGATGAAGCGAATAATCGCCCACCGTTCTATAATCCCGCCGGAGGCGAATTGGGTCCGGTGACCTTCCCGGCCTTCAAAGCCGGCGATCCGTTCCTTCGCGGAGCGGATGGTGGGTTCGACTCCCTCACGCCTCCGCCATATCTATCTGACACGACGGATGTTACAGAAAGTTGACGCGGCAAAAGGCGGCATTAACGGCTAGCCTTTGCATCGGCGAAAGATCTCTGATGTGGCGCACCGCGAATTTCCAAGCATTAGGAACCTCTCTATTCCAATGAATGTGTGCTTTCGTCTTGACAGCAAGCACCCTTAAGGTTAATTTATCACCCTTAAGGCCTATGGAGCCGGTCTGGTAGAGCAGGGGAGATGGTCCTCCTGGAAGCACGAAACATCGTCAAGTGCTACACGGCGGTTCCCGCCGTGAACGGCGTCACATTTTCAGTGGGACCGGGCGAAGTGCTGGGCTGTGTGGGCCCCAACGGGTCGGGAAAGAGCACCATCGTGCGCATGCTGACCGGGCTGATTCAGCCGACGAGTGGCGAGGTGCTCTCCGGCGGCGCAAACATCCAGAAGAACCTGGTCGCCTATCGCGAGCAGTTGGGCTACGTTCCCGAAGAGCCGGAGCTTTATCCGTTCCTTTCGGGCTGGGAATACCTCGAGTTGGTGGGAACGCTGCGTGGTCTGCCAAGCGCGGCGCTTGCGGAGAAGATCGGCGCGATGCTGGAGCTGTTTTCGCTCTCGCCCGCGAAATACGTAGCTATCGGTACGTACTCGAAGGGGATGCGCCAGCGAATCCTGCTGATTGCCGCGCTGTTGCACGATCCCACGCTGCTGATTTTCGACGAACCTCTGTCGGGCCTCGATGTGAACTCCGCACTCATTACTAAGAACCTGATCAAGTCGCTCGGCGAACGGGGCAAAGCCGTCTTCTACTGCTCGCACGTTTTGGAAGTAGTTGAGAAGGTGTGTACGCGCGTCATGATCCTCCGCAAAGGCAAAGTGCTGGCGTACGCGGCAAGCGCGGATATTCAAGAGCGTGCCGGCCAATCATCGCTGGAAAAAAGCTTCGTTCATTTGGTGGAGGAGCGCGACGCCGCGCGCACCGCACAGGACATTATCAGCGTCATGAGGGCGGCATGAGCTCGAGTGGGCCAAAACTCGCTCTGAAGGGCGGCTGGCAGAGGGCGCCGTTTACGCGATTGGTCCGGCACACGATCGAGCGCGTGATGCACGGCGGCGACGAATCCGGAGAACTCGATTTTGGCATCGGCGCCATGCTGGCGTTGTTGGCCGCTCCTGGCGCGTTCGCGTCTATCGCGGCCTCGCTGTCCGACGAATATTTTTTTATTGTGTTGGCGATGGTCGCGACCGGCGCAGTGGCCATCTGGAAATGGGACGCGCTCATGCCCGACCGGCGCGATTATGTGAATCTTGCGCCGCTTCCGATTCCGGCGAGGCACATCCTGTATGCGAATCTCGCAGCTCTGTTGCTTCTAGCCGCCGCACTGGGTTTCGACGTGAATGCGGCATCGTCCGTCCTGTTTCCGTTGGTCGCCGTCGGTTCGCACTCGTCATTCGGGTACCTGGCCCTATTCTTCGTGACGCACCTTTTTTCAGTTTTCCTCGCGAGCATGTTCAGCTTTTTCATTGTGCTGGCGATTCTTGGTTTGATGATGGTGGCGCTTCCTTATCGAGTCTTTCGGAGATGCTCGATTTACGTGCGTTGCGGTATGGTCGCCGTTCTGATGGCGGTGCTTTCCACGAGTTTTGAGATGAGCGCAATCGTCCAGCATCCGTCTCTAGGGTCGCGGCCACTGGTCCAATTGCTGCCGCCAGTTTGGTTTTGGGGATTGTGCCAACATCTCCGAGGCCTGCCGGACCCGGTGTTCGGGACGCTGGCGGAAACGGCAATCGTTGCTTCCGTCGCGACCCTCGCGCTGGCAATAGCGGCGTCCGCGCTGGGTTATCGCCGCTGTTTCAGGAAGAGTTCGGAATCGATCGCGAACTTCGCCTCTGTCGGCGGTGCGATCCACCATGAGAGGCGGCATCACGCGACGGATCTGTTCCTGCGGACACCGTTCGAGCGGGGCTGCTTTTCGTTCACGCTGAAAACTCTGTTCCGGAGCGAGAACCACATGCTGATCGTTGGCGGATTCGCAGGAGTTGGCATCGTACTTGCCTCGGAATCGATGTTTCAATCGGCGACCTCCGGCGACGCGAACCGATGGCCGTCCGCCGCGTTGCTCAGTATTCCCCTGATCGTACTTTATCTGCTTCTTATCGGACTGCGGCTCTCGTTCGAAATTCCCGTGACGCAGAGAGCCAATTGGATTTTCCGCCTCACGAATCCTGACGCGAGCGAGTGCGTTGGCCTAGCGCGGAAAATCATGCTGACGTTCCTGATTCCACCGCTGCTTGCAATCGTGCTTCCGGCGTACGGTTTCGTCTGGGGCTGGCGAGTAGGAGTGATCCACACGGCGGTCGTCGCTGCGGTGTCGATGCTGCTAATTGAAATCCTCCTCGTGTGCTATCGGAAGATTCCGTTCACGTGTTCGGCACCTCATTTCAAAAGTCACATTCCCGTTGCAGGGTTCTTTTATCTTGCCGGGTTCATAGTGTTCACTTACTTGGTTCCGATCATCGAGCGGCAAGCGTCTGACGATCCACGGTGGTACCTGGGATTCATTCTCGCGCTAACGGGAATTTGGCTCGGGCTGAAACTTTATCGGCGTGAGATGACCCGCTTCGATAGCCAGCTTATTTTTGAAGAACGATCGGATATCGGCGATGTCACCATTGAAGTCCTCAATCTCAGTTGGGTAGCAAGGGACACTGAGAGAACTCTTAGAGGTGGTCAACGAGATGGCTATTGAATTCCAGTTCCAAGGTGAATGGTACAGGGTGGACAGCCCCCAAGAGGTCGTAGCTCTCAAGAAATACCTCAGAGCCCACGCACAAGAGAAAGAAGGTTCTTCCTCTGATTCCTACGCCAATCCCCCTGCATATGGGAAGTGGACGAGCGACCTGTTCGCTTCGCTTATGGAGAAAATTGGGTACTTCGAGAAAAAATTCCTGGCGGCTCTCCTAAGCGTCTCGCACCCCATAGACGCTCTCACCGTATCCCGATTCTTTCCGAGCGCCGTCCGCTACGAAACGAAAGGGCTGCGGAGGAAGTTGGGATGGGAGGGGTTGCTGGCCCTGGGGGGCATCCAGAGCGGGCTTGTACGCCATGTCAGGGCTCTCGGGTTGGAGCCGTTCGACCTATACCAAGTCCACATTAGCTGGAGGGATGGCCGACGCACCAGATATTTCACGGTGGATCCGGGCTTTCGCTTCACGGCTGAGGAGCAAGGCTGGCCGCCCCAGTTTCTCCGCGATGCCCTGGGAACATGACAAAACCACTAGTGGTGGATTCTTCGCCCGCTACGGAGCCGAGGAAGCAGCATCCGCTGCGCAACCGTGCCTTCCGCCTGCTCTGGATCGGCAACACCATCTCGTGGACGGGCGACCAGTTCTACCTTGTCGCCCTGCCGTGGCTCGTACTTTCGCTGACCGGATCAAGTATCGTTCTCGGCGCCATCGCAATGCTTGCCGCGATTCCCCGAGCCGTGCTCATGCTCGTGGGCGGAGCGGTGAGCGACCGCGTTTCTCCGCGGCGGATCCTCATCCTCACGGCATTCGTCCGGTCGCTGTTTGTGGCGGTGGTGGCGATGCTGCTGTTCCTCCGTGACCTGCATTTGTGGGAACTCTATTTCCTCGCCCTCGGATTTGGCGTGGCCGACGCCTTTTCCTACCCAGCTGGCTCCGCCTTTCTGCCCTTCATCGTCGAGCCCGAACAGCTTCCTGCGGCGAATTCCGTTTCCGCATCCACACGGCAAATCACCACGCTGGCCGTGCTCGGACCGGCTGGCTTGTTCATCCGGGCGTTCGGCAACGCGTGGGCCTTCCTGCTCGATGCCATCAGCTTTTTCGGCATCATCGCCGCCCTGGTGCGCCTGCCCGACCCGCCAATCCCGAGCGCCAGCGCTCCGCAAAGCGGCATGATGCGGTCCATCGCCGACGGCTTCCGCTACGTGATGGCCGATGTCTCTATCCGCTCGCTCATGCTGGTGATCGCCGTCCTCAACTTTGCCATCGCTGGCCCGGTGGGTATCGGTCTGGCTGTGATCGCTAAAAATGAGTTCGGCACGGCGTCGGCGTTCGGGTTTCTTATGTCGGCGTTCGCCGCCGGCAGTCTTGTCGGAATGGTTTGTGCAGGTTTGGCTGGGCACCGGCGCCGTGGGCGCACTCTTCTCCTGGCCGGCACCGTAATCGGCTTTTGTATTGCCCCCATTGGATTCCTTAGCCGCATGACGACCCTGATGCCCGATCTCGTCCTGCTGGGAGGCACGGCTGCGTTCCTCAACATCCAGTTAATCTCCTGGTTTCAGCAACGAGTCGAGCGCGCCTTGATGGGCCGCGTCATGAGCGTCCTGATGTTCGCGTCCATGGGCCTGCTACCGTTTTCGCTCGCAGCGGCAGGCGTCGCACTGAAGGCCAGTATCACGGGAACCTTCCTATGCGCAGGGGCCATGGTATTCCTAGTCATCCTGCTTGCCGCTTCGCATCGCGCCGTCCGTGCAATCGATTAGTATGGCGCCCGTAGTGAATTATCATGCGGTGAAGATGCGGGAAGCAGTAGTGAAGATGCAGCAAGAAGAGGAAAAGCTGGGGATGCTGCAATAAGGTCGTAGAAATGGTGCTTCCCCAAAGGAAAGTGGGATGACAAAACGAGGCGGCAAAAAGGCGGCAATAACTGTTCGGGGGGATGCTAAGTCCTTCCGAATCAGTCCAACTGCTTCCTCGTAAGTGCTTGGATTATCAGCACCAAGTAAATTCGACTCCCACACGCTTCCGCCAAATTCCCGTTGATTCCGTTGCTCTTACTCCCCTGAAACGTTCGACGAGAAGCCGGCCAATCTTGGTTTTACTCCTGCCGCTTATACAAAGCATCTTCAAAAATGCTAAAGGGAATTGGTCGGCATACCCTTAAAATCAAGACAATCCGGGTGCTTCTTGCTCGGCCCAAACGCCGGAGCGCGGCAATCCCTATTGCATTTCGGCAAAAGAAACTGTATAAAGACCTGTAGAAGTATAAGGGGGAAAGGATGACAGACCAAAGGATCGATCTTCCGCAAGGCACGCTGGATTTGCTTATTCTCAGAACTCTCGCGCTTGGGCCTGAGCATGGCTGGGGTATTTCCGAACGCATCCACCAGGTCTCCAGCAACGTTCTTCAAATTCAACAGGGGTCGTTGTACCCGGCTCTCCACCGGCTGGAACGCCGCGGCTGGATTAAGGCGCATTGGGGAACATCCGAAAACAACCGGCGCGCGAAATACTACGACCTCACGAAGAGCGGGCGCAAACAACTCGCAACTGAAAAAGACGAGTGGAAGAAGTTGACGGCCGCCGTCGCCCGGGTGTTGGAGACCGCATAGGGAGAGCGCGATTCTTCTAGAAGGAAAAAATGCGCGCAAGACTAATCGTGATTCTGTCGTGCAGTTGTCTGCTGGCCACGGTTGTGCTGGTCGCGCAGAATATACCTCCAGACGAACTGTTGTGGGTCAGCAGACCCTATACTCCGGAAATTTCAGGCACGCCCGTCATCCGCCTGCAATCGGATTTGGTGGAAGTACCTACGGTCGTGCTCGATAGCCACCAAAAAGCCGACAGGCAAGTCGAACGGCTCATCTTCATCACTTCTCTGTTCGACGCCAAGAACCAATTTTTGACGGGTGTTGAAGGCGTGATGGACTTGCGATTGAAACAAGCAATGCTGAAGCGGCTTTCCACCCAGAGGCTGGACGCGAAACTCTCGATTCAAGCGCCTGCCGGCACGTATCGCGTGCGGCAGGTTGTGCAGGAATCAGTAAGCGGACGCCTCGCGGCGGTCAATCGAACGGTAGAAATGCATTAGCAAAGGAAGCGCGCGATGTTCGGTAATTTCTCGATCAGTGGCCTCTTGATTCGTTTGCGAGCGCTGTTTCGGCGCGATGCCGTTGAAGGTGAACTCGACGACGAGCTGAGCTTCCACTACGACCAACAGATTGAGAAGTTCGTCCGATCTGGCTTGTCTCTTCCGGAAGCGCGCCGCCGCGCCCGCCTCATCATCGGCGGCCCTGACAATATTAAAGAGGAATGTCGTGACGCGCGCGGTACGCGCTGGCTGGAAGAACTGTGGCAGGACGTTCGCTATGCCGTGCGCACGCTGGCGAAGAACCCGGGTTTTACGGCTGTTGCCGTGCTCTCGTTGACGCTCGGTATCGGCGGGACCACCACGATCTTCACGCTCGTGAAGGCTGTTTTTTCTGCAGTCCATTCCTGTGAAGGACCCTTCCACGGCCATTCTCGTGTATTCGACGCAGCAAACCGCGGATGGCAAAGTGAGCGAATACCTGCAAAACGCTTATCTGAACGCGGAAGACTATCGCGAAAAAAATGACGCCTTCACGGGACTCTCGATGTTCATGGACGCAGGTGACCAGCTCGAGCTCCCCGGCTCCGGCGGCCCTCTGTTCGTGGACGTACAACTCGTCAACTGGGACTTCTTTGACATTTTGGGCGTGCGTCCCGCCATTGGCAGAACCTTTGCGGCGGATGAGGACCAGATGCCCGGCGCGCGACCCGTCGCTATTCTGGGTTACGGACTTTGGAATACAAAATTCGGCGCGGACCCTCACATCATCGGTCAAAATATTCGCCTCAACGGACAGGACTACAGCGTAATCGGCGTAATGCCGAAGGAATTCCAACAGGTTGGCGTCATTGGAAGCCCGGATCTGTGGGCTCCCATGGTGATGCACAACCAGTTGGTAACAGACATTCGTAAGGGCTGGTTTCTGAACCGCAGGGGCCGGCTCGTTTTCATGGTCGGGCGCCTGAAACCCGGCATCTCGTTTGCCAACGCAGATAATTCGATGCGGGCTTTCGGCGACCGCCTCGCGGAGGAATATCCCGCGGAAAATTCCGCCCGCAACATCGTGATGCTGCCGCTGAGCGAAACAAATGTGCCGCCTGCCGAACGCGGTTTGTTCTTGCGTGTGGGCGCTTTGATGATGGGGATTGTTGTATTGGTGCTGCTGATCGCCTGCGGCAATGTAGCCAATCTCTTGCTGGCCCGGGAGATGCATCGCCGGCGCGAGCTGGCCATAAGGCTTTCGCTTGGGGCTTCCCGCTGGCGGCTGGTCCGCCAGTTGCTGACGGAAGGTTTGCTCCTCGGATTGGTAGCAGCGGCGCTGGGGATCGTGTGCGCCTATTGGGCGAGAGATCTCTTGTGGACTCTGCTGCCAGGCGGAAGGCCGCAGGGACTGGATTTTTCGCTGGACGGCCGAGTCCTGCTGTTTACTCTGGGGATTTCCATTGTGGCTACTTTGCTGTTTGCACTTGTTCCATCGATCCAAGCGTCGAATCCGAGGCAGATGGCTGCTCTGCGGGATCACACGGATTCGCCGGGCGGCGCTGGCCGCTGGTATGGATTGCGCGGCATTCTGGTTATGGCGCAGATCGCGTTTTCGCTCATTGCGCTGGTAGGTTCGGCGTTGTTCATTCATAGCCTGCGCAACGCACAGCAGGTGGATCCGGGATTTGAGACGAAGCACGAGTTGCTTGTGTTCCTGAATCCCGCGAGCCAGCACTATCCGCAGGGGCGCGCCGAACAATACTATCGTGACGCCGCGGAAAAAGTGCGCGCATTGCCCATGGTCTCCGGCGCCGGGATTGCAAACTCAACGCCATTTAGCGCCGCTCTGTCGTATACAACTTTTCCTGAAGGAGCGGACGCATCCGATCTCCGGAATGCCTCGCAGTTCCCTGCAATCGCCGTGGAGCCGGGTTATTTTTCAGCAGCTGGCATCCCATTGCTGCGCGGCAGGAATGTAGACGAGCATGATGATGCGCAAACGGATCAAGTCGTGGTCATCAACCAGGCTTTGGCGGATCGCTTGTGGAAAGGAAAAGACCCAATTGGCAGGCGCTTAACATTTCTTGCCGGACAGACGTTGACCGCGGAAGTCATTGGCGTGGTGGGAACCGTGAAAGTGCGAACGCTGGAAGAGCCGCCGCAACCGATTTTGTACTTTGCGCTGAAACAAGTTTACTTCCCCAATGCGGTTCTGTATGTGCGCACGAAGGGCGATCCAAATGAGGTGCTCTCAAGTGTCAGAAGCGTTGTGCAATCGCTCGACCCAGCTATGCAACTCGACCGGCTGTTTACCGTCTCCTTCCTGATGGATCAAATGGTGTCCGGGCCTCGCTTTGCCGCTGAGTTGCTGGCGGGTTTCGGCGTGTTGGCGTTGCTGCTCGCGGCGATCGGCACTTACGGAGTGATGTCCTACTCGGTGAGCCAGCGCACCCAGGAGATTGGCATTCGCATGGCGCTTGGCGCGCAGCGCGGCGATGTCCTGCGGTTAATTCTCAGGAACGGAATGGCGATGGTGCTTGCAGGCGTCCTGCTTGGTCTGGGCGCGTCGGTATTCTTCACGCGAAGCATCAACAGCCTGCTCTATGGAATCGGCAGTTTCGATGCAGCGAGTTTCTTTGTCGCGGCCGCGCTGTTGATCGCCGTAGCGCTCGTTGCCTGCTGGCTGCCCGCGCGCCGCGCGATGCGCGTAGACCCGGTCATCGCGCTGCGTTACGAATGAAATAAATAGCGATATCGGTGTGTGGGATGAAGCTACTCGTTCTTTCGGGGTGTCGAAATGAGCCGTATACGTTTTCACCTGGCAGTATTTGCCGCGATTGCAGCTTCTATGTTGCGAACAAACTATATCCGATATACAAGCATCGAGACCTACAAGTTGCTATTTCCAGAATGAAAAACACGCGCGCAAGACTAATCTTGATTCTGTCGTGCAGTTGCCTTTTGGCCACGATTGCATTGGTCGCGCAGGACATCCCTCCAGACGAACTCCATTGGGGCAGCCGTCCCTACATTCCCGATACGGCGCCCGCCATCCGCGTGCGAAGAGATTTGGTCGAAGTGGCTACGGTCGTCCGCGATTCCCGCGGAAATCCTGTTGGCAATTTACGGAAAAGCGATTTCTTACTTTTCGACAATGGCAAACCTCAAACGATTTCCACGTTTTCAGTTCTCACCGGGCCGGAAGGTTCCACGGCTCCGGCAACGGGTGCCGCGCCCAATGCCGCGCAGCGCGCGGCTCCCGTACAAGCGCGTTATGTTGCTTTATTGTTTGACGATGTAAATACGACCCTTCCGAATCTGGTCTTCGCGCGCGAGGGCGCGATCAAGTTTATTCGCAAAGGCCTCGATCCCGGCGAGCGTATCGGTATTTTTACAGCCTCTGGGACTTTGACCCTCGATTTCACCGACGACATTCAGAAACTGCTCGATACACTTGCGAAGCTGAGCCTCTTCGAAAGGATGCCGGATCAGGGTCCGGACGCATGTCCGCAGCTGGATGCATATCAAGCGTGGGTGATCAGGAATATCCCGGGCCTCACAATTGAACTTCAGAGAGCGATGGATGAGGCAAGACAGTGTGGTTGCTCCAATGACCCTGCAATCTGCGTTCACGAGGAAGCGAAATTGTTAGTGGGCTTTGCGGAAGGTTTTTCACTGGACACGTTTGACTCTATCAGCTACGTCATACACCGTCTCGGTCAAATGCCTGGCGGCCGCGCTCTTGTACTGGCTTCTTCGGGTTTTCTTGCCCAGTCGCTCGGTCAAGAGCAGCAGAAAGTCATCGAAGCCGCGCTTCGCGCAAAGGTGGTCATCAATTCGCTGAGCACCTCGGGCGTGGGCGGGGGCATGAATCCGCTTACGGATCCCCTGGCCAACCTCGCAATTGGAACCGGTGGCCAGTACGTGCATGACAGTAACGACATAATGAGCGGATTCCGTACTCTTTCCGCCGTGCCGAGCGTCTCTTATCTTCTCGGCTTTTCGCCCACGAACCTGAAGATCGATGGAACCGAACACAAATTGAAGGTGAAGTTGGCGGAGCCGGCCCGCCTGGCTATTAAGGCCCGGCACGATTATTATGCGCCCAGCCCCGACCTTTCACCCGCGGAGAGAAAATTTCATAAATTGCAGCATAGCGTAATGGCTGCCGATAATCCTGCGGAAGTGCCAATCGAATTCACCACGGCGCCGGAAACGTTGCCAAGCGGTGAACTCTCCTTGAAGGTATTGGTGCACGTCGATATCCGAAAGCTGCCATTCCAGCGTACGTCCGGCCGTCACGTCGAACGATTGATCTTCATCACTGCGCTCTTCGATGACAAAAACCAATTCCTAACAGGTGTTCAAGGCATCATGGATATGAGATTGAAAGAACCAACGCTCAGGCAGCTTTCCGCCCAGGGACTCGAAGCGAAGCTCTCGATACAAGCGCCCGCTGGCAGGTATCGCGTCCGCCAGGTTGTTCAGGAAGCCGTAAGCGGGCGTATCGCGGCCGTCAGCCGGCAGGTAGAAATTCACTAGAGTTCGCAGTCCGTTCCGCCGGCTCTTTTTGTGTTCTACTCTTGCATATGGCGAACGCATGCTCGACTCACCGCGGATCAGTAACTGTCATGAACATGACCAGGGCAAATCCAATGGCAACTCGTAAGCGCGTCCCACACTATTTAATTGGGATAATTTGTGCGGCCATGTTCTGCGCGCTTTCGCCGCAAGCACGCGCCCAATCCAGCAAAGAAATCACCATTGATGTCACCGGCCCGACGGAAGGCGCCGCGGCCAAGGAAACTGGATTCCTGAACGGATGGGCGCAATCCGTCGACGGCCAAACCATCAGCTATCATTCCGCGGTTCCCGGCGCCACAGATGCGCTAATCGTCCGGGCGCAAAGAATCGCCCATTCCATCACCTGGAAAACCGATCCGCTTTCGGATTCCGGCGCGGATGCTTCTTACCATCTCCTCTGGCTGGCGGGACTCGAGTTCTCTGGCTGGACGGAGGACAAGAACGAACACACATTCGAGTTTTTCATCAACGGAAAGCACTTTTTCACTTTCAAGAATGCGAAGGATGCAACCGCGCGGAAGTGGACTGTCCATGGCGAAGATGGCGCCGAGCTTTCGTTTGTCTCCACAACAGCGGACAAGTTCGGTGACCTGTTTGGCTATATGCATCTCGACCTGCCGAAGAAAGATTTTCCCGCGGGTGCGCCGCTAACACTTTCCGTTGTTGGAGAAGACTCCGACAGCGCCGATTGGTACATGACGTTCGAGTACGCCTTCCATTTCACGCCGCGCGCGCGCGTTGAACCCGCCGAAATGCGCGACGGCAACACGACCGCGCAGGTCCTGCGCCTGAGCCTGGACAACCTGACGGAAGGCCGCACAGTTGTGATTCGTCTCGGTGCGCGTGAACTCGTTCGCGGCCCGCTCAACGTGGGTGGCAATATCTACCGTATTCCCATCCCCGCCGTGAAAACGCCGCAGAAAATGGATATGCGGTTTTCGGTGAATGGCGCTACCCCGGAATCCTTTCCTTTTGACGTTGCGCCCGTAACGCCCCGGACGATTTATCTTGTTCCTTACTCCCACAATGACATCGGCTACACCGATTACCAGCCCAACGTTGAGCGCAAGCAGTGGAGCAATCTTGAGGAGGGGTTGCGTTTAGCCAAGGAAACGCGCGCGTACCCGCCGGAGGATCGCTTCAAGTGGAACTTCGAAACCGTATGGGCACTCGAGAGTTATTTGCATCAGGCGTCCGAGTCGCAGCGCAAGGTAGTGTTTGACGCCATTCACAGCGGAGAACTCGGCGTCTCCGCGCTCTACGCGAACATGCTGACCGGCCTGGCGAACGCCACAGAGATGAGCCACTTCCTTGACTTCTCACGAGAACTGCGAACCGAATACGGCGTCACGGTCACGACCGCTGTCACGTCCGACGTGCCGGGATTCACCTGGGGCATTGTTCCAACTCTTGCTCAATCAGGAGTGAAGTATTTCGCGGTTGGACCGAACACCGGCGACCGTATCGGCTACACGCTCGAGGCCTGGGGAGATAAACCGTTTTATTGGGTATCTCAATCTGGAAAGGAAAAAATTCTCACGTGGGTGGCTGGCGCCGGTTATTCCAGTTTTCACGAAGGCAGCTTGAAAAATCTGGGCGACGAGAAAATCATGACGCTCGTGCGCCAATTGCAGGAAAAGAATTACCCCTACGAAATGGTGTATCTGCCCTACACGACCGGCGACAACGGCCCGCCAGATCCAACGCTCGCAGCGACTGTGAAGGAATGGAACGAGCGCTACGTCACTCCTCGTTTGGTGATATCAACGCACGACGATATGTTTAAGGAATTTGAAAAGCGTTACGCCGCGTCGCTGCCGGAATTTCGCGGTGATTTCACGCCGTACTGGGAAGATGGCGCCGCCTCAACTGCTTCCGAACTCGCATTGGCGCGTCGCGCTGTGGACCAACTCACGCAGGGCGAAGCGTTATGGTCTTTGCGCGCCCCGCGTGACTATCCCCGCGCGGAATACGATGGCGCTTGGCGCGACATCTCTTTTTGGGATGAGCATACCTGGGGCGCGGACAAAAGCGTATCGGATCCTGACCTGCCGATCGTGAAACAGGAGTGGGAGTTCAAGCGCAAGTTTGCGGTGGACGCCTCGAAATCAGCGCAGGACCTTCTTGAGCGCGCGTCAAGATCTGCAGCTAATCTGAACCCCGTCACGGTACGAACTACCTTTGACATATACAATCTCTCGTCGTGGCCGCGCACCGATGTCGTGCTTCTGCCCGCGGAAAAAACTGCTCTTGGCGACCGCGTAACCGATGAGCGGGGCCAACCGGTTCCTTCCCAGCGCCTCACGACCGGCGAGCTGGCCGTGCTCGTTGAGTCTGTGCCCCCACTGGCCGCGAAGCGCCTTTATATAGGGAAGGGAACCGCGCACCAACACGGCCACGCCGTTGCCGAAACGAATTCACTTGAAAACGGAGATATCGCTCTGCACGTAAGCGCGCAAAACGGCGCAATCGATTCGCTGCAATGGAAGACCAGGAATATTTCTCTAGTGGATGACAAGGCTGCCGCAGGTTGGGGCGAATATCTATATCTTCCGGGAACGGATCCCGCAAAAGCGCAGCGTCTCTCCAACGTGCGCATCCGAGTGAAGGAAAACGGCCCGCTAGTCGTTTCGTTGCTGATCGAAGGTGACGCGCCCGGCGCGAAAAAATATTCAAGTGAAGTCACGCTCATCGAAGGGCTCGACCGCGTGGACATTCTCACGGAGATTGACAAAATCGCGGTGCGCGAAAGAGAAAGCGTGCATATTGCGTTTCCATTTCGTGTGCCGGACGGGCAAATGCGATATGACGTAGCGGACGCAATCGTCCGCCCGCCGGAGGATCAACTTCCGGGCGCTTGCAAGAATTTCTTTTCGGTAGTGAGCTGGACGGATGTATCGAACGGCAATTACGGAGTAACGCTCGCCGTGCCGGACTCCCCGCTCGTCGAAATGGGCGCCATCACGGCGGAGCAGCCCTGGATGAAGACGATTCAGCCTTCACCGTTGCTGTTTTCTTACGTAATGAATAATTACTGGCACACGAATTACAAGGCCGATCAGGAAGGTCCGGTGAAGTTTTCGTACTCGATCCAACCCCATGCCGCATTCGCACCCGCCGCAGCGGCCCGCTTCGGGCGGGAGCGTCGCGAACCGCTCGTTGTTGCGGCGGCGGATGAATCGCGCCCGCCGGCGAAATCCTTATTTCACATTTCTCCGGATGTTGTGATGGTGTCGTCTATCAAACCAATCGCGTCATCAGCCAAGCCGATTACCGAAGGTGATGGGTGGCTCGTCTACCTTTACAATCCAACTGCCGCCGCACAGCAGATCGGCCTCCAATTCGATTCCGGAATCCGAGTCACTGTGCGGAAAAGTGATGCGTTTGGCAACGAATCTGAATCTGTTCCCGCCGCGATTTCCATCGCCGCCTACGGAAGCATGTACTTGCGCATGGATCGCATGAAGTAGACCGGGAGGGACCTCTTTTGCGGCCGGGACTATCACGGTGTCACTCTAGGTCATCTTTATCACCCCAGGGTTCGCCCCATACCATCTAACCATGCCTACAGGGTTTACCCGATTGAACCTTTCCCATCGCGCGCTACAATAAATTCCGATTAAATGCGTGTGCCATGTTGGACTCATCTATATGCGCTTGAAATGGTTGGAGTTAGCTGCTTTGAAGTAGTCGCCCGCAGGGAGGCCGTCATAAGATGAGTACCAAAATGGTGCAACCTGAACCAGCATTGCGCGCGCCGGTGCCTCAATATCCGGTTCATGACCATGCTGGACACTCCGTTCAGTTCTACAGAAAAGATAGCGTATTACTCGAAGAACTAGGCCGGTTCATCGGTCCAGCCCTGCTTGCCGGAAATTCCGCCGTTGTTATTGCCACTCAGGCCCACAGAGAAGGTCTCGTTCACCTCCTAAGCACGCGGGGAATGGTTGTTGACAAGGCCGCAAGAAAGGGACGGTACATTGCTCTGGACGCAGCCGAAACTTTATCCAAATTCATGGTGAATGGTGTGCCGGATGCGGCTCGTTTCAAAGCGGTGGTGGGTGGGATTCTCTCTCAGGCCAAGGCCGCCGCTCAAACCGATCACGGCTCCGTCGCTGCGTTTGGGGAAATGGTCGCCCTTCTTTGGGAAAGTCGCAAACTCGAAGCCGCGGTTCAACTCGAAGAACTTTGGAATGCCATGGCCGATACGCATTCTTTCTCTCTTTGCTGCGCCTATCCCTTGAGTAAATTTGACAGCGAGGAATTCGGCGAGCCCTTTACGCGGATTTGCGCCGCGCACACTCTGGTTATTCCCAGCGACGAGTACACGGCCCTGAGCAATGACGGACAACGTCTCCGGAACATTGCTGATTTGCAGCGAAAAGCCGCGGTGCTGGATGCCGGAATAAGTATGCGCCACAATCTGGCGAAGGAACTTGCCACAACGGCGGATGCCGATGAGATGCTGTCCGTCATTTTGCGAAAAGCCGTCGAATTGATCGGCGCCGAAGGCGGATGCGCCGGGCTCCGCCATCCTCAGGGCTTGGTTTGCAATAAATACCTTCACAAAGGCGATATGCTCCCGTTTCAGTATTGCTTTCCTTCCGGGCATGGGCTCCCGGGATGGCTACTGCGGAACAAGATCCCCTACCTCACGAATGACGCAGCCTCGGATTCGCAAATTCGACACGAACTCTGCGATATCTACGGAGTCCGGTCTGCGCTGAGCACCCCAATTCTCGACGCAAGTGGTGAAGTAATCGCTTTCTTCGAGGTGCATAACAAGATTGACGGTCTCGGATTCACCGCTGAAGACAAGCGTGCGCTTGCCCTCGTTGCCCAGATCGCGTCCATCGCTCTCCGGAAGGCGCTCGCGCACACGCGCGAGGTTGCGCTGCGGTTATCTGAAGAGCGATTCCGGTTGCTGGTGGACGCTGTCCGGGATTATGCAATCTTCATGCTGGATTCCGAAGGCCGGATTAGTAGCTGGAATAGCGGCGCGGAGCGCATCAAAGGCTATAAGGCCTCGGAAATCATCGGCCAACACTTCTCCTGTTTTTATCCCGAGGAAGACTTGAAGGCTGGAAAACCGCAGCGCGAACTCGAAATTGCCGCTGAAGAAGGGCGCGTGGAAGACGAAGGCTGGCGTCTCCGCAAGGATGGATCGAAGTTCTGGGCGAATGTTGTTATAACTGCCCTGCGGGATAATGCTGGCAACCTGATCGGGTTCAGCAAGGTAACAAAGGATGGCACGGAACGAATGCTCGTGCTAAAAGCGTTGCGAGAGTCCCGGCAGGAATTGCATGAGTCGGAAAACTCCCTTCGCCGGCTCTCTCTCCACTTGCTTCGGACCCAGGATGAAGAACGGCGGCGGATTGGCAGGGACCTGCACGATAGTCTGGGTCAATCCCTCTCCGTGTTGAAAATGAAATTGGATTCCTTCGCAAGCGTGAATGGATCGAACGGCCATGGTTCACGTGGCCAAAACATCGGGGAATGCGCGAATATTGCCGAGGACTGCATCAAGGAAGTCCGGACCATCTCCTATCTGCTGTATCCCCCGATGTTGGAAGAAATGGGTTTGAAGTCCGCGATATCGTGGTACTTGGACGGGTTCACAAAACGCAGCGGCATTCACACTACTTTTGATATTCTCGCGGATTTCGGCCGCTTGCCTCGCGACGCCGAGACGGCGATATTCCGCGTCCTCCAAGAAAGCCTGACGAACGTTCACCGGCACTCTGGCAGCGAGACGGCACACGTGCGGCTCCTCAATAGAGACGGCGTAACCATTTTGGAAGTCAGCGATAAAGGAAAAGGATTGCCGTTTCAGTATTCAAACAAGCCAAGACAGGACGGCACGCAGGTGCTTGGTGTTGGCCTGCGCGGCATGGCGGAGCGCATGCGTCAGCTTGGCGGCAGCCTTGACTTAACATCAAGTCCGCAAGGAACAACCGTGATCGCTTCAGTGCCCATAGGAATGTCCTCGGCAGCCACAGCGTCTTCGGCCTAGGGAAATGAGCGCTTTGTAGAAAGTGTCAGCGGGAAGACTATTGTGGTTTCAAGACGCGAATTTCGATTGCGTTGGATGGCGCGGAGGCTATTACTACGGAGCCGAGAATCCTGATTGTTGACGATCACGAGATCGTGCGCGAGGGGATTCGCAACCTCCTCCGGCAGTCACGGCCGGGCTGGAACATTTGCGGCCAGGCCACGAACGGGGAAGAGGCCGTGTCCGCGGTCAGCGCTTTGAAACCTGACGTCGTAATCCTCGACATCACCATGCCTGTCATGAGCGGTCTGGAAGCCGCCGCGCGAATTTCCAAATCCGGAGCCGGCTGCCGCATCTTGATATTCACGATGCACGAATCCGATAGCCTCGGTGGTGAAGTTCGCCAAGCCGGCGCTCAGGGTTTTGTTCTGAAGTCGCAGGCCGCTCGAAATCTGATTCTCGGCATTGAAACAATTCTGGCCGGCGGCACTTTTTTTGGCGAGCCGGAGCCTTCCGAGCGCGCGCAAGCAAAGCAATCCAATCAGGACGCCAGCTCGAATTAATCCATCTCTGGCCCCGCGGGCAAGTGCTCCTCGAAATATCCCAGAATATTCGCGTATACGTCGAAATTTGTGCCGCGTCCTTCGGAAAGTCCATGCGTGCGGGCCGGATACACGCGCATATCGAATTGCTTTCCAAGCGAAATTAGTTTGTTCACAAGCAGCTCGAAGCCCTGGAAGTGCACGTTGTCATCCCCGGAGCCGTGCATGACCATCAACCTTCCTTGAAGGCCGGATGCAAAATTAATCGCCGAACTTTTTTCATAGTTCCCCGGGCTATCCTGCGGCAAACCCAGATAACGCTCCTGGTAGATGCTGTCGTACAGCCGCTGGTCGGGCACTGACGCGACGGATACGCCGACGCTGTAGAAATCCGGATAGCGGAACATCAAATTGAGCGTTTCCGTTCCGCCGCCGCTCCATCCCCACACTCCGACGCGCTTTGGATCAATATAAGGATGAGTCCTTTCCAGCGATTGCAGCGCAGCCGCCTGTTGCTGCGACGATAGCTGGCCGATATTTCCGTAAACGATTTTGCGCCATTCGCGGCCGCGCGGAGCCGGCGTGCCCTGATTGTCAAAGCTCGCCACCAAATATCCGGCGCTCGCCAGTGCGCGGTCAAACATGGAAGCCCAGCGGTCCGCCGTTGTCTGTGAGGCGGGCTCGGAATACACATTTACAATCAGCGGATACTTTTTCGTAGAGTCGAAATTCGGCGGCTTGATCAGCCACGCGTCCACCATCAATCCATTGCCCGCATCCACTTGTACGAACTCCGCGGGCCCGCCCGTGAGCGGCTTTACGCGTTCGGCCAATGCGCTATTATCCGCCGTGTTTCGCGCGACGCGATGATCGGGCAAGTGCACCACTTCGGAAGTGGGCGGCACATCAAAAGAAGAGTAGTTGTGGAAGGCCCATTCGCCGTTCGGCGAAATGTTATAGGTGTGCGTGCCCGGTTCCTTCGGCGTTACGCGCTCTGGCGCGGCAGCGCCGTCCAGCCGCGCGCGATACAGATAGCGCTGCGTCGCATTGTCCGGTGACGCTATGAAATAAACCCACTGCTCATCCGGCGTGACCTCGTCCAGGCTTACGACGTCAAAATTGCCGCGCGTCACGAGCTTTGCTTCGCCGGTGTCGCGGGCCACGCGGTACAAATGCCGCCAGCCGTCGCGCTCGCTCAGCACCAGAAATTCGCGCCCGTGATTGATCCACGAAACGCGCGCGTTCACGTCAACCCACGCGCGGTCCTCGTCCACGAAGACTGTGCGCGAAACGCCGGTGTGCGCGTCCGCCAGCAAAAACTCATTCCTGTTCTGTAGACGGTTCATGTGCTGCAGCAGCACATGGCCGGAATCCGCCCATCCCATCTGAGGGATATAGTTATTGTTTGGATCGCCCGGCGTCTGCATCCAGACAGTCGCTCCGCCATCGGCGCTCGCCACGCCTACACGAACCGCGGAGTTCTGCGTTCCCGCCTCAGGGTACGGATATTGAAGCGTCTGTGGATAGACGCCATAATCGGGGTAGGGAATTCCAGTGACGATTTCGCCGCGTGGCGTGCCGAGGTCATAAATCAAAGTGTAGATACGCACACCGGCGGTATTGAATTGCCAGAAGGCGATGCTGCGGCTGTCCGGACTCCATTCAAATCCATCGCGGATATCAAACTCTTCCTCGTTCACCCAATCGGATGTTCCGTTGATGATGGTGTCGGAGCCGTCATGGGTCAGTTGCACGATCTTTCCACTCGCCACATCCTCCACGTAAACATTATTCCCCCGGACGTAGCCGACCCTCGTATTGTCCGGAGAAAACTTGGCAAACATCAGGCTAGACGCGGGAGCATCTCCTCCCAGCTTGCGCAAAGATCCGCTCACCGAACCCATACTTAGGTCCAGAACCCAATAGTCTCCGCGCGTCGCTTGCCGCCACACAGTCTTGGCGTTTGTGAATATCAGAACGCGGTGGCCATCCGGCGAAAACCGGTAGTTCTCGATGGGCAGCGGAGCCTTAGCGCCGTCAGGAATCAGCCGCGACGCCGCAATCAGAATTGTGCGCGCGCCGGTCGCCGTTTCGTAACGCACGATGTCGTTGCCGCCCGGCGTGCCCGCCGAAGCTTCTATCGCCAGGTACGCGTCTCCGTTGCCCAGCCACTCGCCTCCGCGAAATGTCTTCACGCGAAATTCCGGATTGTTCATCGTGCGCATCAGCAATTGCGCGGCAGATTGTCTCTGATCCGCCTGCGCGGCAACAGATGGCGCAAAAGGCACGGCAACCGCTGCGACAATGACGAAGCCAATGAGCGCAGCCATCGGAAGGGAAGCCTTCCATCTCGATGATCGAATCGCCGCCCTGGAATTCAAATTCGTGTGAAACATTTCGCATCCCTCCACAGGACATCCGTGGAACGAAACACTATCAGATTCCGGCGCGGTTCGCTCTGCCGCGAAGAGCTACGGCGGCGATCCCCGCTCCGCGTCACGATCCCAGGCACGATATTTCCAAGAGGGTTCCCCCTAAGGTTCGAGAATTATTGTTAACCAATACCCCCTCCCCTCCCCCCTTTTTCGTATGTATGGGAAATACAGGGGTTAGGAGGTACCCCTCGCGTATGTATGGGAAATACAGGACTTAGCTGTGTACTCATTTTATAATTCCTCACTGAAAACAAACGACTTACGCGAATCGTGCGAAAACTCCTCGCATGTATTGTAACTGCGAGACTTAGCAGCCCCTGGAATGAAATTGTTACGGAAAGGCTCTAAATCAGTGGATTTCGAGCATCCGGCAGAGTTGGCGAGTTCCATTTCGGGATGGCTATTCGAATCGCCCGTCTAGTCCTGCAAGGCAGGTTAGCATATGAGTAATACAATGTCAATTGAAATGTGTGCGAAATATCCTGTGGAAAAGAATTCGAAAACAAGATTTGAATTCAAGGATTTCTCAAAGCGTTCTTTCCAGGATCCATCCCTTCTCCTCGCGCTTGCCGATGACGATTCGGCCGGCGGCGTCGTTATCATGGATTGAGTATAGCAGTCCTGTTTGACGAGTTTTCAAACCGAGCCAATTTCTAGTTTCGGCACAGACTGCTAGGTGATCGCGATTGGGTGATGATTCCGCAGCCTCAATCTTACAATGCCCACCGAGGATAAGGGAATTAGGCTGTCACCATATCGCATGACTATGTACAAACAGGCCAGCTAATGGAGATTCGACATATTGGAGGATTGTGACTGCGGGAGCAAGCAGAATGACGCTATGAATTGAGCTTGAGTACACAAGAAAGTGCGGGAACACCGGGCCGCCCGTGCGAATTCGGCACGGGCGGGTTTACCGGCGACGACCGCCGGACATTTAATTTGTAGGTCAACGGCGTTGTTGTGAAGGACCTTAAGCAGAGTCAGTTGGTACCCCTTAAGCATCCGTCCGGGCTCTTGTTGTGCGGACGTACAGCAGGTGATACTGTGCCGCACGCGGGCGACTACGGGAGGAATTTCATGAAGAGGATCGTGCAGATTGTTGTGGCGAGTGCGTTGTTTGCGGGAATGATGTTTGCGGCGCGGAGCGGTGCGATGCAGGGAGCTGCTAACTCGAATGCCGCAACAGGGGGACCGTTTGCCACGAAGGCGACCGTCGAGGTGGATGACGCGAAGGGACCGATCACGCTGAAACGCGAAGAGCAGATCGCGGAAATGTTCATGGACGGGATATCGAATCTCGAGGGGCCTTGCGGGCGCAACGCGGGGCACGCGTGCACGCTGGATGAGTTGGTGGCGGGGCCAAAGGCGACCAATGGCTCGCATATGGGAAAGTTGAAGTTCGATCCGAGGACCACTGACCCGAATTACACGTACAAGATCACTACGGACGGGACTAATTGGCAAGCGTGGGCGAATCCGAAGAAGCCGGGTCTCGGCGGGTTCTACTATGTCTCGAAGTTCGGCGGAATCGCCACGTCATACTACAAGGCGGGCGGCCCCGCGACGGAAAAAGACCGGGCGATCACCGGCACATCAATCAACGGGGATATGTTCTGGTTGCCATAGTGGTGTGACGGCTTGTTGAAACTGGAGCCGTCCTTACCGGCGAAGGCCCCGTGTTCGGCGAACCCGGGCTACAGATATCGGGGCGCTCAGTTCTCCGTTGCGGTGTTATTCAGCCACTGGAGGCGCTGGACCTTATAGTTCAGCACATTGGCGCCGGCTACGCCGCTTGGCGTAACCGAAGTGGAGGGAAACCACGGCGGCGCAAAAGCTCCCTGCGAGAAGCGGCGATCGAAGAAAACATTTCGCGTTGTCGAATTGATGTTCTGAATCGTGTTCTGAATGCGCCCGCCGACGATTGTGAGCGTATTTATGGCGCTTCCCGTGTTGATGATTCCTCCGGAGCCACCGGCTGAAATCGTCGCAACGGACCCGTCAATTTCAAGATTGCCGTTGCTCTGCTGGTTCACAAGATTCACGTTCCCAGTTGCGGTAAATATCCCCAGGACTTGCGTGCTGCTTGTGGTTGAAAGCGGGATCAACGTGTCGGCGGCGTCTCCATTGCAGCAAGCCGGACTTGTTCCAGAGACGATCTGGTTCGCGGTTGTGGTCACGGGTTCCGTCTTATACAGAATGTCCCCCGTAATGTCGATGTTGCTTGCAGCTGTGATCGTGATTGCCGCGTTGTTCTGAATGGCAGCAACGCCCTGGCCGGGCCCGGACAATCCTGTGCTCCCCGAGCCAATACTGCCATCCACGTAGAGCATGGTTGCCGGCGTCGGCGTAGTGTTGTTGTAATTGTCGGGCAGGCCGTTGATCACTTTTGTGGTGCTTGGGCTTGACGCGGTACAACACTGCATGGTTGTGGTCTGCGCCGTCAAATCCTCTGTGATCGTCGTTACCGTTGAACCCTGCGTGATTGTGAATACCTGCAGTGGATGGCTGGCGGTGCCCGTGCTGGCAGTCAACTGGACGGCTGTTGCGCTGCCTTCTACATAGATTCCACCGCCTGTCATGCACGGAGCTTTCGCGCAGGTGGAAGATGTCGTTGAGGTGTAGGGAAGATATACTCCGGTCGACGCGCCCGTTGCCGGATATGCCGCGCCGGTTACAGACGCCATGGATGCGTTCAACTGTGCCGATGTCGGGGCGGACGAGCCCTCGCCGATGCCCTTGCCGTCAATGACGGCCCACTTCTGGCTGAAGTCATTCGCGGGGAGGGGAACAGTGTGCTGTCCGAGACTGAGTCCGGCTTGAAATGTTGGCGAGATCGTTTGCGCATTCTGTCCGGACATGGCGCTATCCTGACTTGCGGCAGCCGCGAGGCATCCGGCGCCGTTCGTAAAGGAATAGCCCGCGGTCGTCGAGGCAAAGCCGACCGCATCGGTGAAAATGTACGGACTGCCCGATGCGAACGTGAACCCTCCATTTGTGAACACCGGGCCGCTGATGGTTCCTCCGACCAGCGTCGTGCCGTCACATTCATTTGCCTGGTCAATGAACATGCCCCAGGCGGCAAAGCTGGTGGTCGCCGCGGTAGGCGCGCCGACGGCGACGTTCACCGTAAAGGTGCCTGATTCTGTAACGCTGTTTTGTCCGGTATTCTGAACGCGGCCGAGCGCGGTGATCGCGTAACTGTACGTATATTGGAAACTGGTCACAACGTTCGGCGAGGGAGGAAGAGCCGTGCACGTGTAGCCCGCGCCAGAGCCCGTCCATGACACCGTGCAAGCCGCTTGTGAAAAAGTGGCGGAGGAGATTTCAAATTGCTCCGGCCAGGAATTGGCTGCTTGTCCACTGTCAATGGAAATCCACGAGTTATAAGCGGCGGCAACGTTCGTCTGGATCGCCGCCGGGGCCGCCGCTGGGATTGGCGCGGTGCCGGCGGTAAAAGTGGCGGGCACGTCCGCAAGAACCTGATTCAACATGGACAGCCGCGCAATGTTGAGCCCGGAATCAGCTGCGTAGAAAGCGCCGCGATAATTGCGATAATATCCCGCGATGAAAGTTTGGGAGCTCATCGCTATCACCATTCCCAGTGACAATGCCGTCATCAGAAACAACAGCAGCAGAGTGAAGACCAGCGCCATTCCGCGCTGGCGGTTGCCGGTTGCGTGCGGCGCCCGGCCGCGAGGACACTGTCGCGCAATGTAGATCAGCCGCATTAGTTGTCTCCCATGCTCATGTTTCGTGGATTCACCACGATTTCAGCACCCAGAATTGCGTAGTTCCCGCCGTCGAATGAGTTCTGAATGGGTTGGCCTCTGGAATTGCTCGGAACCGTGCGGCCGATAATTGATGCTCTGATGGAGCGAATCAGCGTGAAGTCATAGCCCGTGCCGAAAGTTGACGCCTGATAATTATATTTCTGCGTATCCGTGTCTGTAGGGTCATTCCACAGAGAAGCTCCCACCCGGAATCCGATGATTTGTTCGGCCACGATTGCTTCAACGCCATTTTGGGTGCGCGCGAGTTTCGGGTCATTTGGATTCGTGAGGTCCACTGAATATGTTGTCGGTTGCAGCCGAAGAACCCAATCGGCATTGCAAAACTGAACTCCCAATTCGGAAAAGCCTCCGTTATCGGTCGTATTAGAATGTGTGGTAATTGCCAAAGGATCGTTTGTGGCAGTGTTCGTCCCGTCCGCGTTCGTGGCGTTGATGGAGATCAGGATGTTGCCCGACGAAACCGAACCGCCTGCGGTGAGCTTTACCGTAGTCATCTGTGAGCCATCATTTTTTACCAGTAGGAGCTGGTCTCCGGATTTGAAATTTCCGGCAAGGGACGCGATTTGCGCCGCGGTGTAGCCCGCAGGTGGTTGCGCGATCATGGAAGTCGACGTCGTATTAATACAGGCGCCGGTCGTTCCCAGGTGTAACGGTGGAGTGTTCGCGTCCGTGGTAATAATGTTCAGCGTGTCAAAACATCCGGCGGTATACGTGAAGGTTGCACTCACATTGCACACAACCGAATCCGATTGGTTGATGATGGTCACACCGATGGGCCAGTTAGGAATATTTGCGCCGGTGTAGTAGCCCGTCCCGGCGTTCACGACATCCTCTTGAATTTCGGTCACCGCGTTTTGCAGCGAAATGTTCAAGCCCGCGGCGGCTTGCTGTTGATTGAACAGCGGCACGCTCTGCCCAAACAGGGTGAATGCGCCACCCGCGACGACCAGGAACATCGCGATGGCCAGCAAGAACTCGAGCAACGTATTGCCGGCCGCCCGATTGGTTCCGGATGCTTGTGATTTTCGGCGATGAATCATGGCGCTCATGGCCGGACAATGCTCATTTGAAAATGAACGGGAGGCTGAACCGATTGATTTTCCAGCGTCACCAGCACCGTTATGCGCAACCCGCCCGTGATTACGATTCCGTTGACGACTGGATTGCTTTCGATTACCCACCGGCGCTCGAATGCGATAGAGTTCGCGGCAATACTGCTCAAGGATGTGCTGGTCGTGGTGAGCATAGTGCCATTAGGGCTGTGCGTCGTAGTGGCATAGGTCAGGCCCGGAGATGTTCCGGAAACGACGGTTTCCGAAATCGAGCCTGACATCGGCGACATGTATATCTCGTCGTAGTAATCCACTATTTCCGTGACCCCGCTTGAAGTAACCGTTTGCTCCAGGTCCGAAGTAAGGCTTCCGGCTATGCCGCCGGAGGTAACTGCAACGTCGGGGTCGTTGTGCGGATAGCGATTCAGATCCTCAAGTTTCTCTGATACCAGCGTTGACGCCTGAATCATGTATTCGCTGTACGACGTTCCACCCCAAACTTTTCCGAAGAGCGCCGCGATCGCTGCCAGCCCGGTGACCAGAATGCAAATTGCAAAGCACACTTCGAGCAGCGTGAAACCTCGTCCATGCCGGTTAAAGTTCGTTGATCGCGTCATTGTTGAATCGGCTTTAAAGCTTGATCCTGCAGGCCCAGCCAATCGTCAAATTCCGCGTCTTGATCGATTGACAAAGAAGTCCGCGCATTAGGAGGAGCAAGCCGTGGGCCATGCAAACCGCGCGGTAACCTCTAGCAAGGAAGACGGATATTTAGTCGACCGGTTTCTGGAACTGGATGCTGACCGTCGCACGCGGTACAGATGTCCCCAAGTGAAACGGTAAACGGATTTTCACGGATGGCAGCCAAGAGTGTCTGCTCAGGGTCTCTGAACTTCCGGCCTTGGTGGGGCAGGCGGTGGCCGCGCGGATTGCGGGTGCAGATATCTTCGGAATTGGGTAGGATGAATCCGCTATTTTGCGCGCAGTTGCGGGCACATGCGAAATAATCGTATTCGGCTCGGCGGGATTGTCTGGATAGAATTGAAAATTGAAATCGGGATTGGTTTCGTAGCGCGGGAGGGAGATTCATGATTGTTGGTGTTCCCCGAGAAAGTTTTCCGGGGGAGCGGCGTGTGGCGCTGGTGCCCATGGCGATTCCGAACCTCGTGAAAGCGGGATTGGAGGTTGTCGTTGAAACCGGAGCGGGCCTCGCCGCCGGCTATCCGGACGCCGACTACGTTGCGAAGGGCGCGAAGATTCTTCCCGACCGGACAGAAGTTTTTCGCACGGCGGACATCATTGTGCAGGTGCTTTGCTACGGCTCGAACGATCAGACGGGCAAAGCGGATATTCCTCTCCTGCGGCGCGACCAAACCTTAATCGGCTTTCTACGCCCTCTTGGAAATTTGCAGACAGTTCGGGAGATTGCCTCGACGGGCGTGACCGCGTTTTCCGTCGAATTGATGCCGCGGACCACGCGCGCGCAGAGCATGGACGTGCTTTCTTCGATGGGTACGATCGCCGGATACAAGGCAGTTGTGCTCGCCGCCGAAACGCTACCGCGAATGTTTCCCATGCTGACCACAGCGGCTGGCACGATCACTCCCGCACGGGTGTTCATCATCGGCGCGGGCGTCGCTGGACTTCAGGCGATCGCAACAGCGCGAAGGCTTGGCGCGATTACTTCCGCATACGACATGCGGCCCGCAGCGAAGGAGCAGGTACAGAGCCTCGGAGGGCGATTCGTCGAGCTGCCGATTGAAGCGAAAGACGCGCAGGACGCCAGCGGATACGGCAAGGCGCAGGATGAATCGTTTTATGCCAAGCAGCGTGAACTCTTGAAGCGTGTTGTCACAGAAAGCGACGTTGTAATCACCACGGCCGTGATCCCCGGCAAAAAGTCTCCGGTGCTCGTGACAGCTGAAATGGTTGAAGGCATGGCGGCGGGATCGGTGATTGTGGATTTGGCCTCGGAGCGGGGAGGGAATTGCGAACTCACGCGGCCGGGTGAAATCATCGTCGCTCACGGCGTTACGATTATCGGCCTCATCAACTTGGCGAGCAGCGTTCCGTACCACGCGAGCCAGATGTATGCGCGCAATATCAGCTCATTCCTCCTCCATCTGTTAAAGGATGGGAAGCTTCAGTTCAATCTGGAAGATGAAATTACGCGGGAAACCATGCTGACTCGCGGAGGCGAGATCGTGAATCGCCGGACGCGGCAGTATTACTCGCTACCGGACCTAGAGCCCGCGGCGCAGGAGGCCAAGCAGGCATGACGCCCAATTTGATTACCGACCTGTACGTTTTCATGCTGGCGGCGTTTATAGGTTTTGAAGTCATCCGCCGCATCTCTCCGCTGCTGCACACGCCTCTGATGTCCCTGACGAATGCGCTGGATGCGATTGCCGTTGTCGGCGCCATCGTCCTCGCTGGAGAGCACAAGACGACGTTTTCCACGGTGCTCGGAACGATTGCCATTGTCGCCGCCACCAGCAACGTCGTAGGCGGATTTCTGATTACCGATCGCATGCTCAAAATGTTCAAGTCCAGCCGGCCACAAAAACCATAATGCATCTGCCGCCCTACATCATCGAGCTCACGTACCTTGTTGCCACGGTGCTCTTCATTCTCTCGCTGAAGTTGATGAGCAGCACTCCAACGGCCCGGCACGGAGTTTGGGCCGGCGAAGTGGGCATGCTTCTGGCAATCGTTGGAACGCTGCTGAACAACAACATCGTGGATTACAAGTGGGTCGCTATCGCCCTCGTGCTGGGCTCGATTATCGGCGTTCCTCTCGGCATGGTGCATATGACAGCGGTTCCTCAGCGGACGGCCCTCAGCCATTGTTTCGGCGCGCTCTGCGTCACACTGGTTGGTGCATCGGAATTTTATTTGCGCACTCCCGCGGTTCCACGGTTCACGATGTCTGTTTTAAGTATGGAAGTGATTTTAGGTTCGCTTACGTTTACCGGCAGTTTGATGGCGGCGGGAAAACTTCAGGAATGGCTGCCCCAGCGGCCAATCACGTACAAAGGCCAGAACATCGTAAATATTTTGCTTCTTGCTGGTTCGGTGGGCGTCGCCATAGTTCTGGTCTTCCATCCGGAAGACGCGCATCTCTTCCCAATCATCCTGGCGATTCCTCTGTTGCTCGGCGTAATGATGATTATCCCCATCGGCGGCGCCGATATGCCGACCGTAATCTCGCTCTTGAATTCTTACGCCGGACTTTCCGCTGCGGCGATGGGGTTTGTGCTTGATAGCAAGCTCTTGATTATCGCGGGCGCGCTGGACGGCGCATCCGGCTTCATCCTTTCCGTGAATATGTCCAAGGCCATGAACCGTTCGTTCACGAACGTTATTTTTGGCGCGTTCGGACAAGAGAAACCGCACGCCGAGGCCGCGCACGAAGAGCGGCCGGTGAAGAGCGCGAGCGCGGAAGAAGCAGCCACGATCCTTGCTGCGGCCAGTAAGGTGATCATTGTTCCCGGCTATGGAATGGCGGTTGCTCAGGCGCAGCATAAGGTGCGCGAACTGTACGACATATTGACCAAGCGCGGCGTGGATGTGAAATTCGGCATTCATCCCGTGGCCGGCCGGATGCCCGGCCACATGAACGTTTTGCTTGCGGAAGCGGATATTCCCTACGACAAACTGCTGGACATTGACGAATCCAATTCCGAGTTTCCGCAAACGGACGCGGTGCTGATCATCGGCGCGAATGACGTCACCAATCCAGCCGCGCGCAGCGACACCGGAAGCCCGATTTATGGAATGCCGATTCTGGACGTGGACAAAGCTCGCACGGTTATGGTGATCAAGCGCGGAATGAGCCCCGGCTTCGCTGGAATTGATAACCCGCTCTACTATATGGATAAGACGCTTATGCTATTTGGGGATGCCAAGGCTTTCGTGGGATCCATCGTGCGCGAGCTGACTGGCGGCGGTGGGCACGGCTAGTTTTATTCGATGTGATCACTGGTGGAAAAGAGCGTGGCGGATGTCCGGCCAAAACTCCTTCAGGAAATCCGCGATTCCATCCACTCCAACCTGGGTTCCGCAATTTTCGGCCGTTTTGCGAATGGTGCGCTCTTGCGAAGGGTAATAGAGATTGGAAAGACCTGCTCCCGCGAGGTTGCCGCCAATTTCCGAAATATTAAATGTGCTGCCCCCCGAGTCCGTGCGGGTGATGAGGAGACGGGTGACGGCGTAACCCGAGCGGCGCCAGAATCCCCCGTGACCGAGAGTGTAGTAGCGGGGATCTTGATGCGCGATAACCGGAACAATCGCTTCCGTGAAGTAATTTCCGGAGGTTTCATCCACGAAGGAATGCCAGTAATATCGCCCAAATCCCGCAGCGCCCTGGTGGAACTCGGGCGTTGATTTCACACCCATGCTGTACCCGGCAATCATTCCGGCCAGTATGAACCCTGAATAATCAAAACTGTCTTCGGTTGCCAGTACGAACTTCTCTTTGACGGAAAGAGGTGGGAGTTTTGTGTTGGCGCTGACCGAGCGGTAATTGGGAATCACCCAGAGTATGCGCTTGGTCTGAGTTTCATCTGAACCGGGAGTTTGTTGGGCCGGCGTTGCAGAGGCGGGTGGAGTATTCGCTGCCGGCGGATTCGCCTGCGTGCCCGTATTCGATTGTGATGCCTCGGCGCCGGTGGTTCCGGATTGCTGAGTTTGGCCGGCGTCTGGGGGATCGCTGGCCTTGTCTGGAACGGGCGTCTGAGCCCAGCCAACGACGGGGAATAGAGCGAAAAGCGTGATTACAATCACTCTTCGAGCTGCGCGCAAGAAGACTCCTATCGAGGCCCGCGGTTGCGGTCGTGGCCGCGTGAGGGCACGTGGTGTAAGAGTATCTCAGTATGCATCGCCCATTGGATTCCAAGTTTACGGGACGGGTTGTAGCGAGCAACAGGCTTTGCCACGACGGGCGCTAACATCCAACACAGGCTCTAACGTTTCAGACAAGCCTCCCGTGGTAGTCTGTTCGGCGCACTCATGAATCCGCCGACCATTGATAAACTGCGCGGCCTTCTATCTCACGGCGAACAGAAGGCGGCATTCGAATTGCTTCGTCAGCTTGCCCCCGCGTCCGCGGCGGATGTTCTTCTGAGCATGCCTTTTGACGAGCAGCGTGCATTGTTCTCCGCGCTGCCGGTTGATCTTGCCGCATCTTTGATTGGGCATTTTCCTTATTACCACGCGTACGTTCTGCTTCATTCCCGCGGCGTCGAGGACATGCGCGCGGTTCTGGATCAGATGGATCCCGACGTCCGCACTTATTTTTTTGATGAGCTTCCCGAGGAAGCCTGGCAGTCCTTGATGGACGAGCTTTCGGGCGCGCAGTCTGCAAAGAGTCCCGTTGCGGCACAGGCTGCTGCACCGACGCAACCAGACGCGACCGTAAAGCCGGTTACTGAGATTCCAACACGGGTCCAGCCAGTCCAGCCCGCACAAATAATTATTGAAGCGCGCCGCATTGAAAAGAGTTTCCTGCAGCCGGATGGCAGAAGTGTCCAGGTGATCGCCCCGCTGGACCTGAACGTGGAAGCTGACACGATCACGGCGCTTCTCGGGCCTTCGGGCTCGGGCAAGTCCACGTTGTTGAGAATGCTCTCGGGACTTGCAATGCCGACCAGCGGGGAAGTGCTGTGGCACGGAAAACCGGTGACGGAATGCGCACCAAATGTAGCAATCGTGTTTCAGAGCTTCGCACTTTTTCCCTGGCTTACAGTATTGGACAACGTGGAAGCTCCCTTGATTGCGCGCGGCATGGCGCACGCTGAGCGTCACGACCGGGCGCTACGAGCGCTTGCTTCCGTGGGATTGAAGGGATTTGAGACGGCGTATCCGAAGGAACTTTCCGGCGGAATGAAACAGCGTGTCGGTTTCGCACGCGCTCTCGCCGTGGAACCGGAAATCCTTTTCATGGACGAGCCATTTTCCGCGCTGGATGTGCTTACGGCGGAAAATCTGCGCGGTGAGTTGCTCGAGCTGTGGCTCGCAAAGAAAATACCGACCCGCGGCATTTTCATGGTGACCCACAACATTGAAGAGGCGGTGCTGCTCGCGGATCGCATCATCGTACTTGGCCATAATCCCGCGAGAATCCGCGCGGATTTCCGCATCGGACTGGCGCATCCCAGGGATCGCAAGGCCGCTTCTTTCCTTCTTTACGTGGACTATATCTATAAGGTCATGACGCAGCCGAACCTGGAACTTGCGCCGCCTTCCGCGAAGGAAGGCGCCGCAAAGACGGCGAATCAGATGCTTCCTCATGCGCGGCCCGGCGGCGTGGCGGCGTTGCTCGAATTGTTGATGGATCGCGGTGGTGAAGAGGATTTGTACCACGTCGCCGAAAAACTTTCGCTGGAGGTGGATGATCTATTGCCTATTCTGGATGCGGCCGTTTTGCTCGGATTTGCCAAATCGCACGAGGGCGATGTGGAGATCACCCCGCAGGGCAGGGCATTCGCGGATGCGGACATCCCCGGCCGTAAAGCTCTTTTCCGCGAAGCTCTTCTGGCGCGCGTGCCGCTGCTCCAACAGATGGCCTCTGCGCTTGAGAGCAAATCGAATCACATCATGCCCGTCGAATTCTTCCGCGACCTTCTGGATGATCGCTTCCTGGCCACCGAAGTGCCGGCGCAGATCGAAACGGCTTTGAACTGGGGCCGTTACGCTGAGATTTTTACGTTCGATTCAGAAGCGGACACCATTCGCCTTCATCTGATGAACGATCCCGCGAACTCCGGCGAAGGCGATTCGCTACACCCATGAGCCAGCCTTCCTCGAAGACCACGGTTCAAGTTCTCGCCTGGGGAAAAACCCCGCCCTCCGGCTCGTCTTTCTTAAAGGATTTGCCGATCCTTCTCGGCGGCCTGGCTTTATTCTACGCGTTGATTTCTCTGACGCATTACTGGATGACTCCTGAAAGCGTAAAGACTCACATCGATCTCCAACCCAGCGCGCTTCCCAGGTATGCGATGTTCTCTCTTCTGCGAATCGCGATAGCCTACGTTTGCAGCCTGGCTTTCACTCTTGTTTATGGATACGTGGCCGCCTACAACGCCAGCGCGGAGCGCTTCATGATTCCGCTTCTGGATACTCTGCAATCCATCCCCGTCTTGAGTTTTCTTCCTCCGGTGATGCTCGCGATGGTCGCGCTTTTTCCGTCGCGGCATTTGGGAATTGAGCTGGGTTCCATCCTACTGATTTTCACCGGGCAGGTATGGAACATGACGTTTAGTTTTTATTCCTCACTCAAGAGTATTCCGCGTGAGATGCACGAAGTTGCGGAGATCTACCGTTGGAGCTGGTGGCAGAAACTCACTCAAATGGAGTTGCCATACTCTGTGATTGGATTGATTTGGAACTCGATGATGTCCGTGGCCGGCGGATGGTTTTTTCTGATGGCGTGCGAGATGTTTACGCTGGGCGACCGCAATCTTCGCCTTCCGGGGCTCGGCTCCTATTTGCAAACAGCAGCCAACGATGGAAACACCGGCGCGATCATCTGGGGCCTTGCGGTAATGATCGGCATCGTGATTCTGATTGATCAGGTGGTTTGGCGTCCCGCCATCGCCTGGGCGGAAAAATTCAAGTTTGAACAGGTTGAATCCGCCGGAGTGCCGCGCTCGCCGGTGCTTGAATTCTTCAGGCACTCGCGCATTCTGCCTCTTATCGCTCAGGTTTCCATTCGCCCTGCCAGCGAATACCTGCGCCTGTATTTTGCAGGCAAGCACACATCCGCTCCGGAAGAGCATCCACCCAGCGGAATCCGCAAATGGTTCACGACGGGGATACTCGTTGTTTTCCTGCTTGCCATCGCCTACGCGGTCGCCAGAATGAGCATCCTGCTTACCGGTTTGTCAGTCCCTGATTTGCGAAGGATCACGTGGGGAGCCGGCGCTACATTTCTCCGGGTTGAGCTCACCCTCATTCTCGCCGGTCTCTGGACGATTCCCGTCGGGGTAATGATCGGTCTGAAGCCGAGACTTGCCGCGATTGCGCAGCCGCTCGCACAGATCGCAGCCTCGGTTCCGGCAACCGCGCTATTCCCGATTATTTTGCTCATGCTCATTCGTGCCGGTGGTGGATTGGGAATCGGCTCGATGGTTCTTCTTTTGCTTGGCACGCAGTGGTACATCCTTTTCAACGTGATCGCGGGCGCATCGGCTATACCTACGGATCTCAAGGAAGTCTGCAATGTGTTCCACTACGGCAGGGTGGAGCGCTGGCGGCAGCTAATCTTGCCCGCGATCTTTCCTTATCTGATCACCGGTTTTGTTACCGCGTCCGGCGGAGCCTGGAACGCCAGCATCATCGCGGAGTATTTCCGTTTCCGAGAACACACTTACTCCATCACCGGCCTGGGCGCCGTGATCAGCAGAGCGACGGACGACGGAGATTTCCGCGTGCTGATCGCCGCGACGATTGTGATGGCCGTGATGGTCGTGACGATTAATCGCCTGGTCTGGCGCCGATTGTATAAATTGGCTTCGTCGCGATACACTCTGGAAACTTAGTCGCCAGCCTGACACCGCTTTGTGCGCGGCCGCGGTTTGCTTCCCAATAGCCGAAAATGTTAGAAGAATGCATAGGCTCTTCCAAAAGGAGAACGCACATGCCCACACCAGTCAAACCCATACCTGAGGGCTATTCCGCCGTCACGCCATATCTGGTTGTTGAGAATGCCGGCAAGCTTGTCGAATTTGTGAAGCAAGCCTTTGACGCCAAGGAGCACCACATTTCCAAAACTCCCGATGGCAGCGTCATGCACGCGGAACTCAGAATCGCCGGCGCGCCCATCATGATTGGCGGCGCGCGGCCCGGGCAGGCATCAATGCCCGCCATGATTTACATTTACACAGAGGACACCGACGCTATGTACAAGCGCGCGCTCCATGCGGGCGCCGTCTCCGTTATGGCGCCGGCAGATCAGTTTTATGGCGACCGAAACGCCGGAGTGAAAGACTTCGCGGGAAATCAATGGTGGATCGCCACGCACATCGAGGATGTTTCTCCCGAAGAGCTTGAAAGACGCGCAAAGGCCATGTTCCAACAGCGCGCCGGTCAGCAGAGCTGACATACACCTGCGACTAAGAGGAAAAGTCTTGGCGCCCAACGAGCCGCTCATTCGCAACATCTCGGACACCGCGCGATGGGTCGCCGCTTATCGCGCGCATGAGACCGTTCGACCAGATGCATTGTTCCGCGATCCATATGCAAGCCGGTTGGCAGGCGAACGCGGCGAACAGATCGCCGCCTCCATGCCGTTTCAAGCCAAGAATTCCTGGCCCTTCGTCGCGCGCACTTACTCGTTTGACTTCTTCGTGACGCAGCTCGTGAAGGAAGGGGTGGACACGGTCATCAACCTTGCTGCCGGGCTCGACGCAAGACCGTACCGCATGGCTCTGCCTCCTACGCTGAAATGGTTTGAAGTGGACCTGCCAGGAATACTCGATTACAAAGAAGAAATTCTCAAAGACGAAAAGTCTGTTTGCGTACTCGAGCGCATTCGCCTGGATTTGTCAGATGTGAGCGCGCGCCGCGAGTTGTTCGCGGACTTGGGCCGCAAGGCAAGCAGGGCATTGATTCTCACCGAGGGCCTCATCGGCTATATGTCACCCGATGAGGTTGGCACTTTCGCGCGGGATCTTGCCGCGCCCGCGAGCTTCCAACACTGGGTGAATGATTTCGGATCGCCGGGCCTTCTGAAGATGCTTCAGAAAAGAATTGGCTCGCAATTGGATGCGGCGAGCTCGCCGCTCAAATTCGGCCCTCCGGAGGGCCCGGCCTTCTTCGAGCGTTTTCGCTGGAAGCCCGTCGACATTCGAAACGTGCTTAAGACTGCCGCGCGCTTCAAACGCCTCCCCACTTTCTTACAGCTCATGTCGTTCCTGCCCTCATCAGATGGGCGTCAAGGAAGGAGGCCCTGGTCCGCTGTTTGCCTCTTCGCCAAGATGTAAGGATTTGCCGGGGAAACAATGCCCATCAAAAAGCGCAAGAAGTTTTCCGCGTCCAAAGAAGCACGCAGGCGCGCCCGCCTCGCCACAGGCACTCCTCCGCCCGCCCGCGTGATTCCCGATAAACGCCTCAAGCCTCCCAAACACAAGCAGCGCGCAGTCGAAGACCTTCCCTGACCGGGGATCGGGGTTCGCGATTGGTTTTACGCTCTTTCCTTCGCAGGCCCGCCACGCTCTGGGCGTACATGGCGAATGGGAATGTTCGAGGGCGCCGCTGGAGATCTTGAAGGTGGCTTTGTTACCGGATTTAGCGCGCGGCAATCCAGGCGATCACCGCGTCACCTGCATCGCCTGAATATTCCTCCAGAGGGTCCACCGGGAAACTCATTAACCTGGCGAGCATTTGCTCGAGGTCCTCGGGATTTTCTTCCGCCCGAATAGCCGACGCAATCTCTTCAAAAGTGCTTTGCGGCTCAAGAACCATTGTGCACCGCCTTTGCAAAACTAATCTTCACCTTTTCGTTCATTAAGCGCCGACGCCGCTGGGCTCACATGATATAGGAATTCGTTGTTGGACAAATCCTTTGCGAAATAGGGATCCGGGGAGCTTTTTGAGAACGCCTCCAATTTCGCTTTGGCTTCCTCGGCGGTCTCTACAAATCCCTTCCACAAGACATCCGAATCCGGCCGGCCTTGAAATAAGTCGTATGCCATATTCTCCCTTGACGTTTGAATTGAGTTTCCCGGAGTACAAAACCTATACTCGATGCATCTGTGCGTCTGTTCAATTGTGTACAGTCCGCAAAATTCCTTCCCCGAGCGCCCTACTTCCCGAGGACTTTCTCCACTTGGCCGATTTTCTTTATTATCTTCCCACCAATCTTTTCGCCCCGGCCTTCGGCTTCCAGATTGGGATCATTGGTCGCTCGGCCCACACGTTCCTTAACTTTTCCCTTCACTTCGTGAAAACTGCCTTTTGCTTGGTCCGCAGTGCTTGGCTTCATGGATGTTCTCCTTTGGCGCAATTTGACGTATGACTTCGAACGAACAACTGCGAGCGCACCTGCAAATACTTCCGTTTCAGTTTCAGATTGGCACTACGCGGCTAGATGCAATCCGCCGAGCAGGTACACAACCAGCAAAATCAGCAGGACGGTTCCAACGATTCCAAATCCCCCGCGTGACCCCCAACGGGAATAACCGTAGTAGCCACCGCCTCCGCCGAACAACAGAATCAGAATAATAATGAGCAACAACATGGAAGGGCTCCTCTCGATTTGTGAAGCATGATTCCCATTTTATTTCCCAAAACAGGCCACACCATCCCTCACGTCTCTGAGGGTGCGGTTCTTCCCTTGCGTATTTATCTTCCCCCGCTTCACGACGGATCAACACTCAACAATCCATCGTCCCTACTATTCCTCACACTATGACGTTAATTTCGATGCGCGCGCCGGGATGCATCCGGTCGTACAAGTAGTAGTTCCCATCGAGGTAGTCCACGTAAACATCATCGGTGTAATACCACCCGACGGGCCACGGATCGTAAAGCCCAAACGAAAATCCGCCATATGCGAATTGCGAATATCCACCGATAACGAAAGGAGTGCTGATTTGGAAATAGTGCGAGCTCCCAAAATTGGCGGCGAAACGGTCATCAGGAATCCGTCCCGAGTGGTTGGTATAGCGTCCGGATTGCCTTGAGGACGTGGCGATTTGCGTGTGCTGCGCTGTCCTGGTCTGCTGTACCTGCGCTTGCGTCTGTGTATGTGCCGTCTGCTGTGAACGAGACACCGGCTGCGTCCGCGCGGGTGTTGCTGCTGGCTGTTTTGATGCTACATGCGTCGCCGGCGCTGGCTGTTTTGCTGCTGCGTGAGTCGCCGCCGCTGGCTGCCGCTTCTGGACCTGAGCATGTTGTGCCGGCTGTTGTTTTGGAGCCGCCTGCCGCGTCTGCGGTGTTGTTTTCTGAGCCTGTTGTTTCACTGGCTCTGTCTTTTGCGGTTGCGTATGCTCCGCCTGTTTCCGCGGTGCCGCTTGCGGCTTCTGCTCCTGTTTCGGCGGAGCTGCTGGCGGCTTCGCTTCTTGCTTTGGTGGCGCCTTTTCTTCTTGTCCCTTCTCGTCCTTCTGCCCCTTATTGCCATGTAGCGAATAGGAAGGAGCAGCGGTCCCGAGAGCGAAAAGCAGAGCCGAGACGCCGATAATGCCAACCATCTTCATTTTTGTTACCTCCATCACGATCCATCCTATCGGCAACGGGAGCGGACTACTGTCCCATACAGCACACTACGAAAAGTGACGATTTTCGATTGGAGGATCCCGCCGAAATGGCACTTACAGGAAAAACTCGGAAAGAGGAGGGTTGCCTGACTCAAGCTACGGCACTTGAGGACGTACGGCCTTTCAAACAGCGAAACTCATTGGTCACTTCTTCCGGTGCGATTCGACCAGCTTCTCCAGCATCTCCGGGCTGTAGTTTTTCATTCCGGCGACCGTCATCTGATCCAATTCTCTAAACAATTTCTCGTCCACGGACGTGAAGTTGAAACACGCCTTGCCTTGCTTATGCTTTTTCAACTCCGGCGACATTTCAACTTCCCTCATGTAAATGGACATCAGATGATAGCTCACATAATTCTTGTCCATCCGCACTCCGCCATAGAAAAGCGGTTTGCCGCGATAGATCGCCCCGGTAACCTCCATCCACAACGTGCCGGGCTTTTGTACCGTCACAGAAAGTTTGCCCTCATGCCGAGTAAGCATCTGACAAAGCCGGGCGTAGACCACATCAAGATTCTTCCTCGCGCCCGCGGGACGCCCATTTGCCTTCACCGTTTTCGTCGCCTTCATCTGCTCCTCTTCCTGTCGCTTTCGGCAAAACCGTCAAACAATCTGCGCGAGGCTTTCCGGCATCTTATTTTGTGGGGAAGTACCAGCTACCAGCCGCCGCAATCCACCGATTTTCAGGTAGGTTCACACGGAACCTAGTTTTTCGATCCTCAACCGGGTTTAAACGCGGGCACAACCTCGCCGGGCCGGAATAGCGCGGCTGGCGCGCGCCTCGTTGCCGCCGAAAGCTCGACGGAAATCTTTTCCAGATTCGCTTTGTCGAATCCGATGGCCGTTGCCTTCACCGTTCCGTCCGGCGCAATCAGGAAAATCGAAGGCACATTCGTCAGGCCATACAAATTTGACGCGCTATAACTCTCATCATCCAGCAAAACGGGGAAGGTGATTCCGTATTCCGTGCAGAACTCGCGCGTATCCAGCGCGTCATCCTGCGAAACGCCCAGAAAAGTGGCCGTGCTGTTTCCGTAAGATTTGTGCAACCGCTCCAGAAACGGAAATGTGAATTGGCATACCGGGCAGGAAATCTTGAAGAACGCCGCGACCACAGGCCCTTTCCGCAATTCCTCGGCCAGTGAGTATTCGTTGCCCGCGGCGTCACGCAGACTGAACAGCGGCGCCCTCTGGCCCGGCTGCACCGTCACTCCGCCGTCGCGTGATTTAGACATGGCCTTACTCGCGCTCGCTTTGCAAATACTACCGCAATCAGGCTCCGCGGGCCAATCGCTTCAATCATTGCAGTAGCAATTTCGCCTTCTTATGAGTATGCTCCCGCCAAAGAGTGGAGAACATCCGCACGGTCTATGGTTGCCTTGCTTGAGGTTCGCGATTTCGTTTATCCCGGAGGCTTCCAAACGGAAGGCCGGGAGCGCTCGCGATGGTATTGCGAGCAGCTCGAGGCGAACGGCGTTCTCTATTTTTCGCAGCCGCCATTTGAATTTTCCGCCGGGGACAGGGAATTTCTTATCTCGCAACGCCGCGCGGATTCCGCCGTTCACAAGAATGTCTCCTACCGGCCAGCGCAAAACAAACTCCGCGGCTTTGAAGGCTCGTCCGAAGTCAAAAACCGCCTAAGCGAAATCATGGGGAATTATTCACGCCATGTTGTGAATTTCGTCCGCCAGTTTCTCGTTTCTTATGACGGCGGCTTCACTCTCGATTTTGCGAGTTTCCGTCCCATTGAAGAAGAGGGCCGCGCGCTGCCACTCCACAAGCGCAATGACCTGCTCCATGTAGACGCGTTTCCCAGCCGGCCAACTCACGGCGGGCGCATCCTGCGCGTGTTCACGAATATTCATCCCACAAAGCCTCGCGTTTGGAATGTTGGCGAGGATTTTCCTGTATTAGCCGAGCATCTGGCCCGTGACGCCGGAGTCCATCGCTATGCCGCCGCGGGAGGCACTCCCGGCTGGGCGAGGTTGCTTGCTAAACTAGGAGCGCCTATTCCTAACCGCTCGGCCTACGACTGCTTTATGCTCCGCTTTCACGATTACTTGAAGGAGAACAGCAGTTTTCAGACGAGTTCCGCCAAGACGCGCATGGATTTTCCTCCGATGGCAACCTGGCTGGCCTACACCGACGGCGTGCCGCACGCCGTGATGAGCGGGCAGCACGCGCTCGAGCAAACCTTTATCATCTCCCGCGCCGCGTTGGTCGCGCCGGAAAGCTCTCCCATTGGCGTACTGGAAAAGTTGTGCGGGCGCCCGCTCGCTGTGCCCGCGCACTGAGATGCGCGCATATCCGCTCTCCGGCGAATAACAAAACATTCATCCGGCATTTACAGAATCCTCGCCCGCGCTTGTTGACATGCCGCGGCGGACGGTCGCAGAATTCTGTATCACCGTTGTTTCCCGCCGGGAGCATTCACACGAGCCCCGCGTCAAACATGCAACTCCAAGGAGGCCACAATGCCAAATCCAGTAAAGCCAATTCCAGAGAATTTTCACACCCTTACGCCGAATCTAGTTTTTCGGGACGCCGCGCGCGCCATTGAGTTTTACAAGAACGTTTTTGGCGCGGTTGAGCTCAACCGCATGCCTGGTCCAAACAATAAGGTCATGCATGCCCACATAAAGATCGGTGACTCCAATGTATTCATCAATGACACAGTCACTGATAAAGCCCCTGCGGCAGCGACCGATACTCAATTCATTCCCGCGTACCTCCACGTATACGTGAAAGACGTGGACGAAACCGTTCGTCTCGCAGTCGAGGGCGGCGCCCGCGTGGACATGCCCGTCCAGGATATGTTTTGGGGTGACCGGTATGGAAGGATCACCGATCCATTCGGCCAACATTGGAGTATTGGCACGCATACGGAAGATGTAGCGCCTGACGAGATGCAGCGCCGGATGCAGGCGATGTCCGCCAAGTCGGCAGGACAAAGCTAGAACTAACCAGTCCGCAAGACGCGATACGTTTGCTGAGGAACAATTCGATAGTGTTTTTCAGTGAATGTGTTTCGTCTTGCGGGACATGAAGTCCATCAGCAGGTATTGTCCCAAATTGTACGGAGTCGTGAAGTACGCTTTGCCTTTGCAAAGTTCCGCGACTTTCTGAACGAAATGCACCAGGCTGTAGTCGCTGGCCAGCATGAACGTGTTAGTCAGGATGCCCGCCTTGCGGCACTTCGCCACTTCCTCGAGCGTTTGCGTCACCACCAGAGGGTCCAGGCCGAATGCGTTTTTGTAAATGCGCCCGTCATCAAGCGTCAACGCCGAAGGCTTGCCGTCGGTGATCATCACGATCTGCTTCATATCTTTTTTCTGCCGTGAAAGAATTCGCCGCGCCAGCCGCAATCCTTCACGCGTGTTTGTGTAGTACGGACCCACTTGCACGCGCGCCAACTCGCCCAGCGGCACTTCCTCGGCGCTGTCGTGAAAAAGAACCAGGTGCAGGGAATCGCCCGGATATTGGGTCCGGATCAAATGAGCCAGCGCCATGGCGACGCGCTTCGCGGGAGTGAATCGGTCCTCCCCGTAGAGAATCATGCTGTGTGAACAATCCAGCATGACAACCGTCGCGCATGAGCTTTGGTATTCGCACTGATGGACCATCAAGTCCTGATAGTCCAGCTCTATCGGCACTCGCGCGCCGTCGCGCCGCACAGCGTTGAAAAGAGTCGCGCTCACATCCAGATTCAGCGTGTCGCCAAATTCGTAAGGCCGGGAAGCGCCGCCGGATTCCACGCCGGTGGCCAAATCCCGCGTGTCGTGCCGGCCAAAACTGCTTTTGCCGAGCGAGCCCAGCAATTCCTCCAGCGCCTTAAAGCCGAGAAAATCAATCGTCTTGTCGGTGATTTCAAATCGCGCATGCGTTTCCGCGCCGCTCGCGCCCGCGTGGCCGCGCGGCATTTTTTCAGGCGGCGGAGTGATCTGCGGTTGCGAGTTGATGTAGCCCTCCTCCGTAAGCCGCTCGATGAGCCGGTCGAGCATTTGTTTTACTTCTTCGCTTTCGGCGCCCTGCTCAAGTATTTGTTTCGTCAGATCGTCGGGCAGCAGATCGCCTTCTTCCAGCGCGCGGAGGATCGCCTGGCGCAATTGTTCCATGCTGCGCTCGGGATCCATTTCCGAAATGCCGTAAAATTGCGACTCGAACCCGCTCTGCAGAAGAAAATCGGAAAGCTTATTGACGAGCTCGTCCAGGTCAACTTCGTCGGCGGGCTCTCCGGTGTATTTGGAATACCGAACGTATTTCACGTTTCGCTCACTCCGGCCTGCGTAAACTTGGCTAATTGAACTGGCGGCGCGGCGGCCTGTTCACAGGCTCGCGCGGCTCGGGAGCTTTCGGCCGCTCGGCAAAAAAGCCGCGCTCTTCACTGCGGCTGATGCGTTTTTGCGCCCACAACCCTTCCAGGATAAATTCGCCCGCGGCCGCTACCATTCCCGCTCCGTCCTTCCCGCTCACATGAAGGCGGTCAATGTGCTCCAGCACGCCCTGAATTTTGCGGATCTGTTTCACTACTTCCTCGGATGCCGCCGTTTCGGAAACCTTCAACTCGCCGCCCATTTCAAACCACTGAATCACGTTTTGCAGATCCGCGTCCTTCAGATAGCGCGAGTACACCCGGCCAACCGCCCCGCGCACCAAATCGCGGGCAATTGTTTCGGCGCCTTTTAGCTCGCCTTCATATTCAAGCTCCAGCTTTCCCGTGAGCGCCGGAAGCGCCGCATAAACGTCAGACACTCGCGCGACGGCGATCTCTTCGCCGTTGCGAACGGCGCGCTGCTCGGAATTGCTCACTACCGTTTCCAAACACGCGATCGGCAGCCGCTGGCTTACGCCCGAGCGCTTGTCAACGCGCTTATCCTCGCGCGCTAGAAACGCGATTTCCTCGACGACTTCTCGTAGATATGCCGGCACTTCGACCTTGCGCCCGTGCCGCGCAACCCATGCTTCTTGGGAGGTGATGGCCATGCCTTCCTCGACCGTCGCCGGATAGTGCGTGCGAATCTCAGCGCCTACGCGGTCTTTCAGCGGCGTAACAATCTTTCCACGCGCTGTGTAGTCCTCCGGATTTGCCGTGAAGACCAGCAGCACATCCAACGGCAGCCGCACCGGATAGCCCTTAATCTGAATGTCGCCCTCTTGCATGATGTTGAACAGGCCGACCTGAATTTTTCCTGCAAGATCTGGCAATTCATTGATGGCAAAAATGCCGCGATTGGCGCGCGGCAGCAGCCCGTAATGAATCGTAAGTTCATCGCCCAGGTCGCGGCCCGCGCGCGCGGCCTTGATGGGGTCCACGTCGCCGATAATGTCCGCGATGGTTACATCCGGCGTGGCGAGTTTTTCCACGAAGCGACGATCCCGCGGCAGCCACGCGATAGGCGTTTCGTCTCCGGATTCCGCGATGCGCTCGCGGCAAGTGCGGCACAGTGGCCGAAGTGGATGGTCGTGAATCTCGCAGCCGGCAACGTAAGGAATTTCAGCGTCCAGCAATTCCACCAACCCGCGCAGGATGCGGCTCTTCGCCTGCCCGCGCAGCCCAAGCAGAATGAAGTTGTGCCGCGACAAAATAGCGTTCACGACCTGCGGAATCACGGTTTCTTCGTATCCGTGAATCTCCGCGAACAGCGCTTGCTTGCGCTCGATCGCACACAGCAAGTTCTCGCGCATTTCGTCCTTCACGCTTCTCACTGCTTTGCGCGGATCAAACTGAGGACTGCGGCGAAGCTGGCCAAGAGTTTCTGGTTTTGCTGAAGTTGGAGTCATTGGGCCCCGGAATCTTGCGTTCCTTTCACAGCGAACGCAACCTGCACTCATTATAGATGATTCGTCAAACCCATGCGCTTGCCCGCGCGGATCGGGCTCCTCGCGAATTCGTCAGTTATGCGAATGGCCGTTCCCGGCCGCCTTGGCCCGTAGCCGATCGGCGCGCTCGAGCTGCGGCGCCCATTCGTCCAGGTGCATCAACAATCGCGCGCGCCGTTCTGGTTCAGAACGAAGTTCGAGCAGTTCCTGTTTGACCGTCAGCGCGATAGGCAGTTCCGATGCGAGGCGGTAGCTCAATGGCGCTTCGCCCACCGGCTCGTCAAGATCAAGCTGCCGGTGGTAGATCAACTCATGGCAGCGCTGAAACGCGCCAACCAACCGCGATGGGAGTTCCGGCCCGATGTTCGCGATTGTCTCCTCCAGGTATTCCACTACCGCTTCGTTATACGGTTCCTCGTCCAGCACGTCGTGAATGCGGCATGGACGTAAGCCTTGCGTGACAATGTCCATCCGGCCGTCGGGATAGCGCTCAATAACCTTGATGACTTCGGCCGTGCAGCCGACCTTGGCCAAATTGGCGTCCTCAACCAAAACCACTGCGAATGGGCGTTTTTCTTCAACGCAGAGCGAGATCATCATCTTATAGCGCGGTTCAAAGATGTGCAGCGGCAGCGGCGTGCCGGGGAACAGAACCAATTCCAGAGGAAAGAGCGGAATGCGCTCGGTTTTCATCGCGTCTCACCACCACGTTTTTCTGAATGATACCAGCGCCGTCAAGATTTGATTCAGGCGGGCAGTTCGGCAAGCGCCGCGGACATTTCCGATGCGGCGTGCTGATCGCCGGTTCGCGCCGCTGCGGCAATCCCGTCAGTCAGCGCCTTTCGCGCATCAGTTGGCCGCATCAGCCGTGCATAAAGTTGTCCGAGTTGGAAGTATCCAGTCACGTAGTCTGGATGCTTGGTGAGCAATGCGTCAAAGTGGGCGATTGCCGCATCGTTGTCGCCCAGGTTGCCGCATTCCAGCGCCAGCCCGTAGGTCGCAAACGCGTCTCCGGGATGCGCCGCAAGAAACGCTTCTAATTTCTGCCGCCTTGAATTCGTAGGTTGGGTCATAGTCTGTGAGGCAGTATTATATGCGTTTACCACGCAGCCGCAAATTGAAGCCAGGTTTTGCAGGCGAAGGGAAATGAGGAGGCGCCGGATGGCCAAAGCATCGCAGAACAAGAAGCGTTTCAAGGATGAAGAAACGATCCCGCCCGGCAAGCCGGTCAGCGCGTCGCGCTCGGAGATGACGGAAGTTGTGCTGCCCCAGGACGCCAACCCGCTTGGCAACATTCTTGGCGGGCGCGTGATGCACTTGATGGATATCGCGGCCGCCATCGCGGCGCATCGGCACAGCAACAGTTACGTCGTCACCGCTTCCGTGGATTACGTGGATTTCCGCAATCCCATTCGCGTGGGCGAGCTGATCGTTCTGAAGTCCAGCGTGAACCGCGTGTTTCATACCTCCATGGAAGTCGGCGTGAAGATTTTCTCGGAAAATATTCTAACCGGAGAGCGCAAGCACACCACCAGCGCCTACGTGACATTCGTCGCGATTGACGAAAATCGCCAGCCGCACGTGGTCGCTCCGCTGATTTTGGAATCCAAGGATGATAAGCGCCGCTTCCGCGAAGCCGGCGAACGCCGCCGCATCCGTCTGGCCCAGCGATTCAAGCATAAAGGCTAAGCGCCGCCGCTCAGGTAGGCTTCCACTTCATCCGCGACACGGAATGATCGCATAACGCACGAGCCCATGGACGGACCCTCCAGATAATTTCCGGCAAGATAGAGTCCGGGCATCGCGTCGCAAATCCATTTTAATTCAGTCAAAATTCCAAAATGTCCCAGGTTGTACTGCGGTATCGCCCGCTGATAAATGTGCACGTGCCGCGCGACGGGAGCTTCGCGAATGTCAAGCACGCGCGTCAGCTCTTCGTGAATTGTGGACGCGATTCGCTCTTCGCTCCACGTGCAAATCTCTGGATCGGTCGCCCCCCCGGCGAAACTTGTAAGCAGAACCTGTCCCTCCGGCGCGCGTCCCGCAAATAACGAAGAATTCCACACGCAGCCAAGCAAGCGCAGACCTTCCTTGCGGGGCGCGAGAAATCCAAAACCGTCCAGCGCCCGCCCGATGGCCTCGCGCCTATAACCCTCTGAGATGACCGCCAGCGAAGCGTAGGAAATTCCGCCGAAGGTTTTCGGAAATTGCTGCGATAAGGCTATCAGCATCCGCCCCGCCGCCGTGGTTTCCGTAGCGCAGATGACCGCGCTCGCCTCGAGAGTCTCGTTTGTTGCGCCACCGCAGCGCACTTCAAATCGTGCCTTGTCGGAGGATGTGTTTCGTTGGACGGTATCCACGGTCACGCCAAGTCTCGCGCTAGTCCCGAGCTGCGCGCCCAGCGCATGCAAGAACGACCCAACGCCGCGATTCAGCGAGCACAGTCCCCGCTTATTCCTTCTACCCTTGGATTTTCTACTCCGGAGCTTTTGCTTGATCGCTCCGCGCAGAACACTGCCGGATTTACTTTCCCATTCGTGTACTAAAGGAAACGCGCTGCGCAAACTCAGTTGTTCTGGATCGCCGGCATAAATGCCCGAAACAAACGGCCCCACAAGGTTGTCGAGCAGGCTGCTTCCGAACTTCCGACGCACGAATGCCGCGATGGATTCATCCGGATTCGCGGCCCGCGTCCTGCGAAGTGGTTCCGTCAAAAGATTCCACTTCGTGCGAGCATCCAGCAAAGGCGTAGTGAGAAGCGAAAACGGAGATAGCGGAGCAGGAACAAGCGTGCCGCCGGAATAGATATATCGCGGCATCCGCGGAGCGGCGCGCAGAAGCTCGCCGCTCAAGCCCGCGGCTTCAATCAGTTCCGCAAGCTCCGGCGTTATCATGAAACTCTGCGGTCCGTTCTCGAACAAAAATCCATTTTGTTGGACTGTCTGAATGACTCCGCCAAAACTGTTCGATTTTTCCAGGAGCAGCACCGGCACTCCGCGCTGCTTCAGCCGGAAAGCGCAGGCCAATCCGGAAATGCCGCCGCCAATGACGATCACAGGCGCGGAATTGGGTGCGGCATCAGGCATTTCGCAAATGCGGGAAACACTTAGAGCGTTTTGGAAAACAGCGGGCGGCTATCCATCTTTTGTTTTTCCAGATAAGCGTCGAAAACCATTGCGATGTTCCGAATGAAAATGCGGCCAAGCCACGTAGCATGGATCTCGCCCGGCCCAAGTATCACCAGCCCATCCGCCGCGAAACTTTCCAGCCGCGCCATCTCCGCCGCGAAGTAATCGTCAAAGTCTATGCCGAATTCATGTTCGATCTCCGTTTTGCGGATGAGCGTGTGGCACAGCAGCCGGTTAATCACAGTGCGCCGCAGCACGTCATCATCATTCAAAAGGTAGCCGCGCATCGTCGCCAATCCTCCGCGCTCGATTGCCGCGCTGTAACCGGCCACCTCTTTGATGTTCTGTCCGTAAGCGCGCCCGATCGAGCTGATCGCGCTCACCCCCATGCCGTAAAGATCCGCGCCGGCCTTCGTTGTGTATCCCTGAAAATTCCTATGCAGCGTGCGATTTTTCTGCGCCACGGCCAATTCGTCGCCCGGCCGCGCGAAGTGGTCCATGCCGACATAAATGTAGCCCGCGTCCAAAAACGCCTGCAGCCCCGCGCAAAAAATATGGAATTTTTCCATGCCCTCCGGCAAATGCGTCGCGAACGCGCCCTGCTGTTTGCGCAGCCACGGCACGTGCGCGTAGCTGAACATCGCCACGCGGTCGGGCGCAAACGTCAAAACCTGTGCGACCGTCGCGCGAAATCTTTCGGCGTTCTGATATGGCAGGCCGTAAATCAAATCCACGTTGATGCTGTCAAACCCCAGCTCGCGCGCATACGCGATCAAATCCCGCGTCGCCTCGTAAGGCTGCACGCGATGAATCGCTTCCTGCACCTCGGGATGGAAATCCTGGATGCCCAGGCTCAGCCGGTTGAATCCCAACTTGCGCAGCGTTTCCAAGTGCTCGCGTGAAGTGACGCGCGGATCCACTTCAATTCCGATTTCCGCGTCCGGCGCAAATGTGAAGCGCTCACGCGCGTAACCAAAAAGTTGCTCCATCTGCGCGGGCGTCAAATAAGTTGGCGTGCCCCCGCCCCAGTGGAATTGCACCACGCGCCGCCGTCGCGCCACGTGCCGTGCCACGCGCTCAATTTCCTTTTCGACCGTCGCCAGATATGGCGGCACAACTGAAGTATCTTTCGTAATCACCACATTGCACGCGCAGAAAAGGCACAGGCTTTCGCAGTAGGGAAGATGCATGTAAAGCGAGATCGGCGTTTCCGCGGCATCGGCTTCCGCGAATGCGGATTCCAGATCGCCCGGTCCAAAACTATCCTGCCAGGCCGGCGCCGTTGGGTAACTTGTGTAGCGCGGCCCCGGAAGGTTGTATTTGGCCAGAAAATCTTCCGATATGTGGAAGCTTTCCTGCGCGATGTTGAATTTCGCGTTGGCGCCGAAATTTGCGTCTTGTTCGGTCATGGAAATATTTGCCTAATTCGCGCGTCGCCCGCCCGCGCCCGCCGTCACCAATGAATATTCCTGCCCCGCGCGCACGAACGCTGCCGCGTTCTCAACGGGCGTGCTCGGCAGGATGCCGTGCCCCAAATTCAGAATGTGCCCTCGCCCGCCGGTTTTCTCAATTGTGCTGGCAACAGCTTGAGCGATCCCCGCTTCCGGCCCCAGCAATACGCACGGATCCACATTGCCTTGCAGCGCGATAACGGGCGTGATCGTGCGGCGCAACTCGGCAAGATCGGCGCGCCAGTCCACGCTGAGCACCGTCGCACCTGACTCCGCCGTGGCTGCGAGCAGATGGTTCGACGCCTTCGTGTACAAAATCACCGGCGTTCGCCGCTCGCCTAATTCACTGATCAAAAGTTGTGTAGCAGGCAACGCAAATTCGCGATACTCGGAAATTCCCAACTCTCCGGCCCAGGTATCAAACAGTTGCACAGCCGCCGCCCCCGCGGCGATCTGCGATTTCAAATACGCGGCCGTCAAGCGCGCGATCTTTTCCAGCAGACGCCGGAACAATCGCGGTTCGCTGAACATCATCGTCTTCGTCGCCGGAAAACCGTCGCGCCCGCGCCCGTCAACCAGATAACACGCCAGGGTCCACGGCGCCGCTGCAAATCCCAGCACTGGAACGTCAGGACCCAGCTCGCGGCACAGCAGCCGGATCGTTTCGCCAACAAATCGCGTCTCCACCTCCGGGTCGAACGCGCGAAGCGCCTCCACCTGCGTCGCGCCGCGCACTGGCTCCGGCAGCACCGGCCCTCCATCCGTCAATTCCAGACCGAGCCCCATCGCCTCGGCCGGAATCAATATATCGGAAAACATGATCACCGCGTCCACACCCAGCCGCCGGAATGGTTGCAGTGAAACTTCCGCCGCCAGTTCCGGAGTCTTCGCAACTTCAAGGAACGGATGCACGCGCCGCACTTCGCGGTATTCCGGCAAATAGCGCCCGGCCTGCCGCATAATCCAAACCGGCACGCGTGTAACTGGCTCGCACCGGCACGCGCTCAAGAACAGAGCTTTCCTGTTCGCCGCGCGATGTTCCACACCGCTCCCGGTTTTTTCTTCCACGCTCATAGAATGAATTGTGGCCTCCATATTAACAGAACGCATCCTGTGGCTCAGCTCTTCCGCGCTTTATGCGTCCCGGCAGCCCGCTTCGGGAATACTCGAAGCCTTCGCAAAGCTTCTGACGTCATCTCTGAAAGCGCGTGTGTCAATGCAAAAACCGACGGAACGGGTCGTACCCAGTCATCTCTTCGCCCTCAAAAGGGGGCATGGAATTATTCGCCAGGTGTGTCGCATTCATCCTGCGAGCCAGAGGCTCATGACGTACTCGCGCTTACACCTGGCTGGTCCGACCTCGACCAAGACTTGGATCCCGATACATCTGTTTTTGCCGCAGCACGTGGAACGCGGCTTCGGCCAGATGCCGCGCCACCGCTCCAATCGCTTTCGGATGTCCTTTGCGTGCGCGCAGTCTTCGATACAACTGACTGACGTGCCGCTCCGGGCACCGCACATGGTTCACCGCTGTCGAGTTGGCCGCTTCGGCAAAGGCCCACTTCAAATACCGATTCACGTCCACGCGCAACGAACCGTAGCGCACCTTCCCGCCGCTGGCGTGCACGCGCGGCGTGGTTCCCGAATAACTGGCCAGGTGCATGGCGCTGGGAAATCGCTCGACCTCTCCCACCTCGAGCGCGATCGTCGCCGCCAGGATCACTCCGACCCCCGGCATGCTCATCAGCCATTGCATCTGTTCGGTGAGTTCGACCAAATGATCCAGCCGATCTTCCAGTTGCTTCACCTGCGCGCCCACAAAATCCAACTGCGCCAGCAACTGCTGGCTCACCCAGCGCGTCTGTTCCGGCAGTCGCTCCAGATGTTTTTCCAACTCCGCCCGGCCTCGCTTTCCGTACGGATCGCTGCATTCACTCGCCGGCGTTCCCCACTTGGCCAGCGTCGCCGAAAGCCGGTTCTTCAATCGCGTGCGCTGCGCCACCAGAACCAACCGCGTACGAGTCAGTTCGCGCAAATCCCGCAGCCGTCCCGGCGGAATCCATACTGCCGGCAGCGTTCCGTTCCGCTGCAAACGATTCAGCCCTTGCGCATCCAGCTTGTCGGTCTTGTTGACCAGTCCCATCATCAACTTCGCCTTGCGCGGATGCACCAACCGCGGCTCGAGTCCCGCTTGCTCAATCTCGTCCACAATCCAATACCAGTTCCCCGTGGCTTCCACCGCCACGGCCGTTCCCGGTTCACATGCGCTCAGATAATTTCGTACCGCTCCCGGCGCATGTTCCAGCCGATAACCACTGCTCTTGCCCGTCGAGTGGTCTTGCCGGTCCACCCACGTGTACCTCTTGTGCGAATCAAACGCGATATACTCTCCCATGCGCGACTCCTTTCTTTAAGGTTTTCCCACCCACAGCGTATCGCTGTATGCAGGAGTCGCGCTTTCATAATTTTCATCCTGAACGCAATGAAGGATATTCGGTCGGACGCTTCGCATGCCGCGGTTGCGTGTAGGGGCTTTGAAGTTGTCGTTCCTCTGAAATCTAAAATTTCAACTCTAAAATGCCTATCATCATGCTCTCGCTCTGCCTTACTTCGCCGGCCAGTGAAAGCACAAACCATACCCGTCCGGATCGCTCAACCAAATTGCCTTGAAGCCATACTGTGTAATCTTTGGCGCTTTCACCTCCACGCCTTGTGCGCGGAGATGCTCGTACGTCGCGTCCACATCCGGACACCCAAAGTAAATCGTCGTGTCGCTGTGGCCAGCCCTACGCGCGACATCCGGCACGGGCGGCCGCTTGCGCAGCTCATATTGCGTTTCAACATCATGTGACGCCATTGAGCTTGAGCAGCACCCAATTGATTCGTTCATCTGAATCCTTGGCAGCGCTATGACCTCGAACCCCAGCTTGTCGCCATAAAACTGCAGCGACGTCTGCATCTCGAAAATCTCCAAATAGGAGCTAAGTCTCGAATTTCAATTGCCATGTGATCCTTTCACGCCTCCGTTTTAGTCACCGTTTGAGCCTTTCCGAACGCGTCCAGTCCTGTTGCCGGGACTACGAACAAATTCGTCGGGATCGCAATCGGCGAACCTCCTCTTCTGCGTCAGCCATAGACATTCGGCGGCCGTTGTAGGTCACATACGAGAAGCGGGTGACCAACCCCTCAAGATTTTCGGTCTCTAAGATTCGGGTCGCTATACCTGCTGCGATATCAGCGGCTTGTATGAAGTAAGACTGTGATGAATCAACCTGAGAATATGGTTTGATTTCACGATATTCATAAAGAGTCGAAGCCACGATGAGTTAGGAGAATCTCTTTTCGCGCATTTTCGAGAAGGCTTATCTGCTGACAATCACCCTTGTCGAATGCATGAGTTTGTAAGACACGAGATTCCATTCTCCTCCGAACCAAGTTGGTTGAGAAAAACGGAGAATCCGACGACCCTTGGCCAGGATCCAGTAAGCAGTCCATAGACTCATGAAAAGTCGCCGCTGACTTCGCGGCCCAATTGCTGACCTTCCTCACCATTGGTTTAGCGTCTTGACCAAAATCCCGTATGCAAATTGGATTCTCTTCGTCTGTATCATCGCCAATACCGAAAAGCATCAACTCATCTCTTAGGTATCTGCTCGCCATGGAGTCGGTCTGAAATGAGTCTGATAAAACAGATTCTGCAGTATAAATCTCCAATTGATTGAGGAAATGCTAGCCCCGGGAACTCCTTGTAACACGAACTGACCAATGATTTCGGTTGCGTCGTCACAACGCCATGCCGCGCTTACGACTTCATTCCACTGCTTTCTATAAGGACGGGGATCAACGACGTGAATTCTGACCTTCGACAGGCCAATCCAAATGCGCTTCCTTTCTTCCCACGAAAGTCCCTGAAAAACTGGCCAGGCTTGAGTCGATTTCAATTCCCCGGTGACCGATGCGCAATAAGCAGAATGCGGTAATACCAGTCCGTTGAATACTCAGCGATTACTTGCGCGTTGACGGAGATTTTCTGTCCTGAAGTTGTGCGGCCGTCAGGCGAGCTGTCGTCATTGAAAGAACGGCGTCCGAATTCCTCGCTGAATAATCATCGAATTCGACATTTCGTGTGCGAAAATCTAGGCTTGCGGCTTCGGAACGACTTCCAGATTACAGCCCGGCTCCTGATGCTCCCAGGGTCCGTTTGGCTTCTACGCAATTTCCGAATGGAAGGCGGGCTTCGTCCTTGATTAACAACGCCGTAACGCCCGGTGGATTGATCAAAACCTCGCGCAAGGGAAATCGATTTATGTTATTGATATCCCGCCTCGTATTGTCCTTATTGGAGGCATACCGAGCATGTACGCATGTCAAATCGAATGTCTCAGTGAGAATTCTTCCGTCCCCGCCCCGACAAATCGGAGACATCCCTGAGTGGGACACTCAATTTTTTCAAGGTGGCCTGCCAAGTCTAGGTAAGAAGCGGCCCTAAAGATGACTCCCACCATCCCTTCGTGTTATCCTTAGTTGCTCGGATGCACTTGTAAACCCTCTCGGAATCCTGCTTGGGGCCGTATTTTTCGCTCGCGGCTCGTTTGCTTCCGAAAATGTTTCCGGCCCGCGACATGATAATGTGGAAGTTTGCGCAACACCATTACCGAAAACGAAAGCGTCACCGAAAACGAAACCGTGATTAAAACTGAAACCGTAGTCGATAGAAAAGAGCATCCAAAAGTTATGGCTTCCATTCGCAACATTGCCATCATCGCCCACGTGGACCACGGCAAAACCACGCTGGTGGACGCCATGCTCCGCCAGAGCGGCATTTTCCGGGAGAACGCCATTCTCGTGGACCGCGTCATGGACTCGAACGATCTGGAGCGCGAGCGTGGCATCACCATCCTGGCCAAAAATACGGCGCTCTTTTATCACGACACGAAAATCAATATTGTGGATACACCCGGTCACAGCGATTTCGGCGGAGAAGTCGAGCGCGCCCTGAAAATGGTGGATGGCGTGCTCCTCCTGGTGGATGCGAGCGAAGGTCCTTTGCCGCAGACGCGCTACGTTTTGCAGAAGGCGCTGCAAGCGAAGTTGCCGCCCATCATTGTCCTGAACAAAATAGACCGTTCCGATGCGCGCACGGCCGAAGTGCTCGATGAAATCTACGACCTCTTTATTGATTTGGAAGCTACCGTCGAACAGCTTGATTTTCCAGTGCTCTATACGAATGCGAAGACGGGCGTGGCGCACCGCAAACTCGGAGACGATTCCGCGAATCTCCAGCCTTTGTTTGAAACGATTGTTTCCGCGATTCCCGCGCCTGTGGGCGATCCCGCGGGCGTGTTGCAAGCGCAGGTGATGAACCTCGGGTACAGTGATTTTCTCGGACGCATCGCTATCGGACGCGTTTTCAGCGGCACGCTGCGGCGCGGCGCCGATGTGGGTATCTCCAAAATCGACGGCAAATTAGTCCCGATGCGTATCACCAAACTTTTTACATTCCGTGGACTGGATCGCGATGAAGCGGAAGAAGTGCCGTGCGGCGATCTGGTTGCTGTTGCGGGCGTGGAAGGAATTCAGATCGGCGAAACCATAACCGACATTGAAAATCCCTCGCCGCTCACGCCATTAACGATTGACGAGCCTACACTCGCGATGATTTTCACGGTCAACAATGGGCCGCTTTCCGGCCGCGAGGGGCAGTGGGTAACCTCGCGCGATCTTCGCGAGCGTTTACAGAAGGAATTGCTCACCAACGTTTCGTTGCGCATCACGGACGCGGATACCACGGACGTATTTCGCGTGCTCGCCCGTGGCGAGTTGCAGCTTGCGATTTTGATCGAGACGATGCGCCGTGAAGGCTACGAGTTGATGGTCGGCAAGCCGGAAATTGTCGTGCGTGAGGAAAACGGCCGCAAGCTCGAGCCTCTCGAACGCCTTGTTGTGGATTGTCCGGAAGCATTTGTCGGCGTGGTGATGGAAGCGCTCGGCAAGCGCCGCGGCGAGCTCGCGAAAATGATCAATCACGGTTCGGGCTGGGTGCGCATGGAATTCACCGTGCCTTCGCGCGGGTTGATCGGTTTGCGCAGCCAGTTGCTCGCGGATACGCGCGGCACCGCTCAGCTTCACGCCTTGTTTGAATCATGGACGGATTACGGCGGCGAGATGGCTACGCGCCCAACCGGGGCGCTCGTCGCGGATCGCGCCGGCGTTTCCACCGCGTTCGCGATCTGGAATCTGCAGGAGCGCGGCGAAATGTTCATCGGCCCCGGAGTGGAAGTGTATGAGGGCATGATTGTCGGCGAAAATTCACGCGATTCGGACATGGATGTAAATGTCACGAAGGAAAAAAAGCAAACCAACATGCGCGCTTCGAGCGCTGATGAAGCCATCCGGCTGATACCGCATCGTGTATTGAGCCTCGAGCAGACGATCGAGTTCATTGCCGACGACGAAATGGTTGAGATCACGCCAAAGTCCATCCGTCTCCGCAAAAAAGTGCTCGACCACAGCAAGCGTCCCCGCCGCTGGCAGCAGATTCGCGCCGCCAACGAAGCCGACGAATAGGTCCATTTGCGTTCGAATAGCACTTTTGCCGTCCTTAGAGTGAGTGAGTCATCTCACTCAATAAGGAATTCCAGAAAAACTCAGAAAACGGCGTTTTTCGCTTCAGCCGGGGTTGTCCATGATCCGCCGGTTGATTTCTCCGCTAACGTGTCCAGACCACGTAATTTCGCTATAATGGCCGCTGGAAGCTCCATTGCTTGGCTCAACCTATAAAATCGTTATAGCGGATTTTCGCCCGGCGGCGCCGTACCCGGCGATGGGCGGCGCGTTCTAAAATGACAGCCTGGGTTCAAGCCACTCTCATCCTTTATGTTATAAGCTTCGCGGCTTATCTGCGGAATCTTTACGTGGAAAACAAGGGTGTGGGGCGATTCGCCGCCCTTTGCCTGGCCGCGGCATTGGTGTTGCATTATTTTGCGTTGATGGAGCGTGCGCAAATCCTTAAGGCCGTGCCCTACGAAGATTTGTGGGGATCGCTTTCTTTTTTTGCGTGGATGCTGGGGTTGATTTATCTGGGTCTTGAGTTAGTGCACCACGGGCGTTCGGTGGGGCCGTTTGTGCTGCCGTTCGTCATCATTCTTTTCTCGCTTTCGCACATTCGCAACGTCGCGCCGCATCCTGCGCCCGCGCGCGGGCCATTGTTTGCTCTGCACGTTACGCTGAATATCTTGGCGTATTCGGCGTTTGCGCTGTCGTTTGTTTTGAGCGCGATTTATTTATTGCAGAATCGTTTGTTGCGTGCGCGCAGGCCTGGTGGAATGTTCTGGCGATTTCCCGCGCTGGATGTGCTCGAGCGCATGAGCCGCAGCAGCGCATTGGTGGGAATTATCGCGCTTACGGCGGGCATCACATTCGGATTCGTGTGGGCGAACCGATTGCGCGGACATTACTGGAACGGCGATCCGAAGGAAATTGTATCGCTTGCCGTGCTGGCGTTTTATGCGGTCTATCTATTCGTATCGCGCCGCCCTGCGTGGCGCGGAGCGCGCGCATCCATTTTGTGCATGTTTAATTTTATGCTGGTGCTGTTCAGTTACAGCATCGTAAACGTTTATTTGTCGCGATATCACAATTTTTACTGAGATGAGAATAACGAAACTCACGCACGGAAAAAATGGCCGGCGATGGATATAGTTCTCCTCGGTCTGAACCACCGCACGGCTTCGGTTGAGCTGCGCGAGCGCGTGGCGTTCAGCCCGGAAAAAGCGCGCCGTGCCGCGGCGGAACTGCGCTCACGCGGCGTGCTAAGCGAAACGCTGGTGCTTTCCACATGCAATCGCAGCGAGCTGTATGGCGTACCGCCGGAATCGCCGGCGGAAACCATGACCGAATTGGAGCGCTATTTCGCCGCGCTGCACGAGCTCGATCCTGCCGCGCTCGCGGGAAATCTGTATCGCCATCGCGACGCCGGCGTAGTACGCCATGTGTTCCGCGTGGCGGCGGGACTGGATTCCATGTTGCTGGGAGAAGCGGAAATTCTCGGCCAGGTACGCGACGCATATCAGGCCGCATTTGAATACGGCGCGACGGGGCCGGTGTTGAACCGGATGTTTCAGGCGGCGCTCGAGGTTGGCAAACGCGTGCGCGCCGAAACGGAAATCGGGACGCGGCCGGTGTCGGTTGCGTTCGCCGGGGTGAAACTGGCGGAGCAAATATTCGGAAAACTTTCCAGCCACTGCGCACTCATTCTGGGCGCGGGCACCGTAGGCGAACAGGTAGTGGAGCATCTGCACGATCGCGGCATTTCGCGGCTGCTGGTGGCAAATCGCTCGGCGGAACGCGCGCGGGAACTGGCGGCGCGGTGGAATGCCGAGGTGGTGGCGTGGAGCAATCTGGAAGATGCGCTTGCGCTCCCGGACATGGTAGTCAGCTCGATTGGAGCCGAAGAAGCGGTTTTGGCGCGGGCGATGGTGGAACGCGCGATGGCTGCGCGCGAAAACCGCGCATTGTTTCTGATTGATCTGGGAGTGCCGCGCAACATCGCGCCGGAAGCGGGAAAGCTTTACAACGTTTATCTCTACAACGTAGATGACTTGGTCGAAATTGTGGAGCAGAACAAGCGCGCGCGGGCGAGCGAGATTCCGCGCGTGGAAGGAATTATTGACGAGCACATCGCGAAATTCCAGGCGTGGCAAGTGGGAGTCGAAATCACCGCCGTGCTGCGCGATCTTCGTGCAAAGCTGGGCGCGGAGCGAGACGCGTTTCTGCGCGAGCGGCTGGCGGGCGCGGAAAATCTTTCGGCGGCGGAGCGCGAGCGCATCGCGCGGCTGGCGGAAGAATTACTGGAAAAGCTTGTGGTGAATCCCGTCGCGCGTTTGCGAGATTCGCGCGAATTGCGGCGGAGGGTCGCGGACCTGGAAGCTGTGCGCCGGCTGTTCGGTCTGGACCAGGAGAAACAGTGAGGCCCGTGCGCATCGGCTCGCGCGGCAGCATGCTTGCGGCGTGGCAGGCAAAACATGTCGCGGAATTGCTGAACGCGCTGGGATCTTCCGCGGAAATCGTTTACATCAAGACTTCGGGGGATCGTTTTCAGCAAGCGGGGATAAATCAGATTGGTGTGAAGGGTGTTTTCATTAAGGAAATAGAGGACGCCCTTCTCGACGGGCGTGTGGACATTGCCGTTCACAGTATGAAAGATGTGCCGACGGAAACGCCGCATGGGCTGGGATTTCCCGCGATCTGTAAGCGCGAGAACCCGCACGATTGTCTTGTTTCGCGCGGAGGCGTGAAATTTGCGGATCTTTCGCACGGCGCGCGCGTTGGGACGAGCAGTCTGCGGCGGCAGGCGCAATTGCGGAAGGCGAGGGCCGACCTTAACTTTCGGGATTTGCGCGGCAATGTGGATACGCGACTGAAGAAACTCGAAAGTGGCGAGTATGACGCGATTGTGCTGGCGAAGGCCGGACTGGACCGGCTTGGCTGGAGTGCGCGCATCACGGAAGTTTTATCCGCGGATATTTGCGTGCCTGCTGTGGGACAGGGAGCGCTGGGGATTGAAACGCGAAAGGATGATCACGAAATCATCGGCCTGGTTCGCAAATTGGATCACGCACACACTCGCGCGGAAATTACGGCGGAACGCGCTTTGCTGCATGAGCTGCAAGGAGGCTGCCAGGTTCCACTGGGAGCGCTGGCGCGTGCGGACGAGGAAGCAATGACGATTACTGCGTGCATCGCTTCAATGGATGGCAAGCAAACGATCACGCGAATGATCGCAGGCCCCGTCATCAAGGCTGAGGCACTTGGTTATCAGCTCGCGAAGCAAATGATCGCGGGCGGAGCAGAAGAAATCCTGAAGCAAGCGAGGGCTAGCGTTGCCGGCGAAACAGGAAGCTGACGAGAAGCAATTTGCCGCCGACGCGCTGGCTGGACGGCGCATCGTCGTCACACGCGCGCTGGAACAAGCGCGGGAGCTGACGGCGAGGCTGACAGCATTGGGAGCCACTGTAATATCGCTGCCGGCGATTTCATTCGCCGATCCATTGGATCGTTCCGCGTTGGATGCTGCAATCGGCGGGCTTGACGGATTTGACTGGGTGCTTTTCACCAGCGCGAACGCGGCGCGATTTTTCGCGCGGCGCTGCCGAATGCGAGGCGGTGATCCTCATTCCGCGCAGGCGTACGCGCACCCGCTATTCGTTGCGGCGGTTGGACCAGCGACATCGGAAGCGGCCGCGGCGGAAGGATTTCTTGTCGCTCACATGGCGGAAGAATTCCAGGGGGCGGCGCTGGCTCGCGAACTCGCGGAAGAACTGGCAGGGAAGAAAGTGTTGCTGCCGCACGGAGATTTGGCAAACTCGGAACTACCGGACGCGCTCCGCGCCGCGGGTGCCGACGTTACAGAAGTGACTTGCTACCGGACGCTCGAGGCTGGTTCCGCCGCTCCGGAAGCCTTGGAAGCAGTGCGGCGGGGCGGTGTGGATCTAGTCTCATTCTTCAGCGCATCTGCATTTCATTCGCTCGTTGGGCTATTGGGGAAGGAATCGTTGGAACGAGTGGCGATTGCCGCGATTGGTCCGGTAACGGCGGCGGAAATTCGCGCGGCGGGGTTAAAGGTTGCCGTTGAAGCGCCGGAAGCAACGACGAAGGCGTTTGTGGCTGCGCTGGTGGGGTATTTCTTCTTGTGGAAGTCCGAGCGGCCCTGGTTCTGACGTAGGAGGATGATGTGGCGAAAAAGCGCACACACTTCAAGAAAGTCGACTACGACGGACTTAACGCTCGACAGAAGGAGCTTTTCAACTTCCAAAAGATTGCAGCTACGCTTGCTGACTATGGTTTCAACTGTATAAAGTTGGCTGACGATTGGCAAGGAGCCGATTTCCTCGCCTACCATTCAAATGGTACAACGACCCTGATGGTGCAATTAAAATCTAGGTTGTCCATCCAAAAGAAGTATGTCAGGAAGAACATCTGGATGGTGTTCCCCCACAAGGGTTACTGGTATCTTATCGAGCATGATCTTCTCGTTGCCAAGATTGGAAGTGCGACGAACTGGCTGAGGACTGATTCGTGGAGGAAGAAACGAGGATATTCCTCCATTAGTATCAAACGAGAGTTGTTGGAGAGTCTCGCTGAAAACAGACTCGGACCAGTGTATGGGGTAGTCCTCCAAACCGAATGATCCTGCAAGGAGAAAGTTGAACATGAGTTTTCCGACACACCGGCCGCGGAGGTTGCGGCGCTCTGAATTGATGCGCGGACTGGTGCGCGAAACACGTGTCACCACGCAGGGATTTATCTATCCCATGTTTGTTTGCCCGGGGACGGGTGTGCGCAAAGAAGTCAGCTCGATGCCGGGCGTTGCGCAGCAGTCGGTAGATAAGTTCCTGGAAGAGTGCAGAGAAGTGGAGCAACTCGGAATTCCGGGGATCATTTTGTTCGGATTGCCGAACACCAAGGACGCGCTTGGCACCGAGGCGGCCGCGGCGGACGGCGTGGTACAGCGCGCGATTGAAGCAGTGAAAAAAGCAGGACTGAAACTGCTGGTCATGACGGATGTTTGCCTTTGCGAATACACCGATCACGGACACTGCGGCGTGGTGACGAATAACGAAGTGCAGAACGATCCGACGATTGAATTATTGGCACGAGAAGCGCTTTCCCACGCGCGAGCCGGTGCGGATGTTGTGGCGCCTTCGGACATGATGGACGGGCGAGTGGGCGCAATTCGCAAAGCGCTGGATGCGAATGGTTTTCAGGACATCGCGATTCTCGCGTATGCGGCGAAGTATTGCTCTGGTTTCTACGGGCCGTTCCGAGAGGCGGCGCAATCAGCTCCGCAATTTGGCGACCGGCGCAGCTACCAGATGGATCCCGCGAACGCGCGTGAAGCTCTGCGCGAAGTCGCGCTGGATTTGGATGAGGGCGCGGACATGGTGATGGTGAAGCCCGCGCTCGCGTATCTGGATGTGATTCGCATGGTACGCGATACGTTCGATGTGCCCGTGGCGGCGTACAACGTCAGCGGAGAATATGCGATGGTGAAAGCCGCGGCGCAAAACGGATGGATTGACGAGCAGCGCGTGGTGATGGAAATCATTACGGGAATTCAGCGCGCCGGAGCGAGCATGGTGCTGACGTACCACGCGAAGGATGTGGCGCGGTGGTTGAGGAATTCCTAGTCCTGTAAAAAAGGCTCCCAATCAAAAAATGAGGGATTTGATTTGACCAAGGATCGGCCAAAGTCGAAGGAGATATTCCGGCGTGGAGAAAAGCGTCTCGTGGGAGGCGTGAATAGTCCCGTGCGCGCGTTTGGGGCAGTGGGCGGAGCTCCGCTTATTCTGGCGCGAGGCGCTGGAGCGCGAGTGTGGGACGCGGACGAGAACGCGTATCTGGATTATGTTTGCTCGTGGGGCGCGCTGATTCTGGGGCACGCGCATCCTGCGATTGCCGAGGCGATTGCGGATCAGGCGCGGCGGGGGACAAGTTTCGGAATTACTACGGAATTGGAAATTGAATTGGCCGAACGGATTGGCGGCGCAATTCCTTCCATGGAGAAAATCCGTTTTGTGAGTTCCGGCACGGAAGCCACGATGAGCGCAGCACGCGTCGCCCGCGGATTTACTGGGCGCGATTTATTGCTGAAATTTGAGGGGTGCTATCACGGCCACGCCGATAGTTTTCTTTCGCAGGCCGGTTCGGGATTAGCTACATTCGGGATTTCCGCGAGCGCGGGTGTTCCACAAGCAGCGGCGGCGCTGACGGTGAATGTTCCATACAACGATATTGCGGCCGTAAAAAAAGCGTTTGAGACGCATCGCGGTGCAATCGCGGCGGTGATTGTGGAACCTGTGGCGGCTAATATGGGCGTCGTACCTCCGGCACAGGATTTTCTGGATAGCCTCCGCGATATCACTTTGCGCGAGGGCGCTCTGCTGATTTTCGATGAAGTGATTACCGGATTTCGGCTAGCGTGGGGTGGAGCGCAGGCGCTCTATCGAATCACGCCTGACCTGACGACACTGGGCAAGATTATTGGCGGGGGATTGCCCGTTGCTGCTTATGGCGGCAGGCGCGAGGTTATGGATCGGCTGGCTCCCCTCGGAGATGTGTATCAGGCAGGGACCCTTTCCGGGAATCCGCTGGCGATGCGCGCTGGAATCGAGACATTGAAGCTGCTTGCAGTGCCTGGTTTTTACGCGCGGCTGGATGATCGCGCGGCGCGGCTGGTGGCGAGCCTGCGGCGCGAATTGACCATGACTGGAATCGAAGGGCGCGTGCAAGCGGTCGGATCGCTCCTGACGCTTTTCTTCACCTCGCAAGCGGTTACGGACTACGCGGGCGCGAAACGGTCGGATACGGCGCGCTTCGCTAAATTTTTCCACGCGATGCTGGATCGCGGCGTAATGCTGCCACCTTCGCAATTTGAGGCGCTGTTTGTGTCCGCGGCGCATAGCGATGCGGATATTGACGCGACGATTCAAGCTGCGCGGGAAAGTCTACGGTCGCTGTAGCCGAGTTGCGGGCCGCAAGATTGATGATCGCCTTTCCGCGCGCTGCAGTATCTTGCTTTTGATTTAGTGCTGCGCCGCTGCTCGCCATTGCGCTCTGCTTGATTTACTATGACGCACGCGTGCGCAAGGAAGGTTTCGACTTGCAGAGGATGATTGATACCCTTCCGGCGAAAGCATCCGGCGCGACGCCAGCGCCCGCGATTGGCTGAGAAAGCGTGAGAGCCTCATAAGTGGAACAAACGCCCGCCATGACGCTCGAGCTGAAGCCGATGAGTCTTTCGGAGTTGCTCGACCGGACGTTCACGCTCTACCGAAACCACTTTTGGCTTTTCTGCGGGCTGATGGCGCTGCCGGAGGTGGTTATCACGATCTGCTCGCTGGTTTCGGTAATCCTTTTTCCAGTTCGTATGGTTGCTCCAACAGCGGCAAACGCGGCGAACCCATTCGGCGCGCTCTCAGCCATGAAATCCAGTCTCGGCGCCACTTTTGTTTTGCTCATCGTAAGCGCGATTTGCGGGTCGTATGCGTTTGGAGCGGTGACGCTTGCAGTGTCCGAAATTTATATGGGCCGTTCCGCTTCCATACGGAAATCCTTCAGACTGGTGCGCAACAGATTGGCGGGCCTTCTTGGATTGATTCTGATGTTGGTGTTCATCGGGTTCATATTTGTCTTCGCGGGCCTCATGATGGGAGCGTTCTTGGGAGTTTTGCTTTCCTCCGGGCTCATGCTCGTGGCCCCGGCCGCGCTGAAGGTGTTGGCCTCCGTGCTGGTTGCGCTCCTGGTGTTCGCTTGCCTGATTGGCGGAGCGATACTGGCATTATGGCTTTTGATGCGGTTCGCGGTTTCCATTCCCGTGTTCCTATTGGAACGGGTTGGGGTGCTGGATTCGCTGGGGCGCAGTGGCGCGCTGACCCGCGGGCACCGGTGGAGAATTTTAGGCGCACTTATCATCATGTACGTTGTGGTGTATGTCGTGCAGCTGCTGTTCAGCGGACCGTTTGTCGTGATGACGATGATAGACGCGGTGAAGGGCTTACTGCCATTGTGGCTGCGAATAGGGACGTCCGTGGCGGGCGCCGTGGCGAGCACTCTGGCCGGACCACTGCTGATGATCACGCTGGCGTTGATTTATTACGATGTGCGTATCCGGAAAGAAGCGTTTGATCTGGAAGCGATGATGGCGGCTCTCGGGCCATCCACGCCTCCGGCGGCCGGGCCGGCGCCGAGTTCCGAGTGATTCCGATGAGGTGTGACACCACTGGCAAATTCCGCCGCGGATTCGCATCGGGCATCGGGTGCGGGTTGCTGGTTTTGTTGGCGTGCACGGCGCTGCCGAGCATTCATGCTCTGGCGCAAAGCGCCGCGAGAGACACGAATTCTTCCAAGCCTAATTTGACGCTGGACCAATACGAGACTGAGATGGACCGGCTTGCGTCCGCCGTTTCGGTTTTGCCACAGCACCCGGAACAAATTGGAGATTTGCGGAAATCTGTGCCCCCAGGATGGCAAGTAGAAGCGGGCGGTGAAAAATATGATGTTTCCGCTGCGTGGCTTGCCAGCGCACTGGAAGAAATCGAAAAACATCCTGCGGAGCGCAAGGCTCTCTGCGAGGAAGCCACGGAACAGTTGCGGAGTCTGCGCGCGGAGGCCGGGAAAGCCGACGTGATCGTGGTGGGAGCGAATCGCACCGATGCGCGCGCGCGCCTGGATAAAATTTTGAGCCAGCGAGAATACCTGCAAGTACACCAGGCAAGCTGGCTCAGCAAGGTTTGGGATCAGGTTGAACGCTGGATTGATTGGCTGCTGGATCACACGCTGGGGCGGCTTATGGGTGAGGGAGCCGTAAGAACGACTGTTCTCTACATCATCATGATTGCCGTGTTCCTGTGCGCCGCGGTGTGGCTGGTCAGGAGTCTGGGCTTAATTGTGCGCAGCGAAAGCTTGCGCGTAGACGCCGTGTTTCCGCCGGGAAAGCACTGGCGCGATTGGGCTCGAGAAGCGCTTACCGCGGCGACCATGGGCGACTATCGCGCGGCGTTGCATGCGGCTTACTGGGCGGGAGTGTACAGGCTGGCGGAGTTGGGCGCATGGCAGCTTGACCGCGCGCGGACGCCTCGTGAATACCTACGAATGTTGGATGAACAGCGAACGCGGGGCGAGGAATCCGGATACATCGTGCAGCCGCAGGAGGCCAGAGGAGCAGGAGCAGATCGCGACCCCGCCGCGCGCACTGCGGCGCTTTCGGCGCTTACGCGCAGTATGGAAGCTTCCTGGTACGGATACTTGCCCGCGACTCGGCAGGATTTCGATAACGCCGTGAATCATTTGGAGAAACTCGGATGCAGGTTGCGCTCGACCGTTCAGACCGCAAACTCCTGATCGTCGCCGCGGTGGCGCTGCTCCTGCTGGTGGGGGCGACGGCGGTGCTCGCGCCGCCGCAGCCTGCTCCAGCGCCCGCGGCGTCGAGCTTCTCGCCTGGTCCCGATGGAGCAAAAGCTGCATACGTGCTGCTGGGCGATCTAGGCTATGCAATGGAGCGGTGGGAGCAGCCACTGACGGAATTGCCAGAACCGGCGGAAGGCGCCGTGCTCATTCTTTGTGATCCGGCGCAAGGATTGGAAGGCGACGCGGATCGCGACCACCTGATGCAATTTATCCGCCGGGGAGGACGAGTTCTTTTTGCGGGGCCGGGCGCGAGTTCCTTCTTGCCGCTTGCCTATTCAAGGTTGCTGGAACCGTTCGACGCCGTCACGCGAGATTATCCAGCGGTCGCTGTAAGCCCATTTACGCGCGGAGTTCCTTCCATCACCATGGCCGCTACAATTCGATGGAATGGTTTTGTTGAGAATGAGTCGCCATTGTATGCGCGGGACGGCGATACGGTGGCTGTGACATATACCCTTGGCAAGGGGCGGGTGATTTGGTGGGCAAGCTCGATGCCGGTTTCCAACGCCGGAATTCAGCTTTCCGGAAATTTGGATTTCCTGCTGAATTCAATCGGTTCACCGGATGGAAGACGAATTTTGTGGGACGAATATTACCACGGGGAGCGGCGCTCGCTGTCGAGTTATCTGGCGGGTACGCCGGTGGTTTGGGCGCTGCTGCAGGCGGGTCTGGCCTATATTGTTTTGTTGCTGGCGTACGGCAGACGCACTGGCCCGATCCGGATGCCGGTAGTGGAATCGAGGCTCTCGCCGCTTGAGTTCGTCGAAACGCTCGGCGCGCTCTACCGCACGGCGGGGGCTGCTTCGGGAGCAGTGGACACTGTTTGGAAAAGGTTCCGTTATTTGGCCGTCACGCGGCTCGGCTTACCGGCGTCCGCTTCCGTCCGGCAAATGTATGATTCCGCGCGCGAGCGTCTGGACTGGCGGGGACCAGGACTTTTTGAGGCGCTGCAACTGGCGGATCGTGCCTCCCGCGATCCGTCGCTTACGAGCGAAGGAGCGTTGCAGATTGTGGAATCGCTCGAGCACTACGCAGGTCTTCTGGAATTGAACCGTACGGGAATCGAGGAGAAACGCACATGGCGGAGCAGGTAGCACGCGTCGCAGAGCACATTCGTAAAGAAATGGGCAAAGCAATTGTAGGGCAGCGAGCGCCGCTGGATCAGTTGCTTCAAGTATTGTTATGCGGCGGTCACGCGCTGATCGAAGGGGTGCCCGGGCTGGCAAAGACTCTGGCAGTGAAGGTGCTGGCGCTGATCGGAACGCTCGAGTTCCGCCGCGTGCAGTGCACTCCGGATCTGATGCCCGCCGATATTCTAGGGACCACAGTTTTTAATCCGCAAGCAGGAACGTTTTCGCTACACCGTGGACCGATTTTCACTGATTTGTTGCTCGTGGACGAAATCAACCGGACGCCGCCACGGACGCAATCGGCGCTTCTGGAGGCAATGGAAGAAAGGCAAGTGACGCTGGATGGAGTGACGCATCCGCTTTCGGAGTTTTTTACTGTTTTCGCGACGCAGAATCCTATCGAATTTGAAGGCACCTATCCGCTACCCGAAGCGCAACTTGACCGTTTCCTTCTGAAAATTCGCATTGGGTATCCGGAGGCCGCGGAGGAATCAGAGATCGTGCGGCACGCTCAGGAAGGGTTCGATCCACGGCGACTGGAGAGCGTGGGGCTACAGGCGCTGCCAGCGGGCTGGCTGCCCGCGGCCCGCGCGCAAGTGGCCGCGGTGCGCGTGGAGCCCGCACTGTTTCACTATGTGACGAGCCTGGTGCGCCGGTCGCGCGACTGGCCCGCGTTAAGCCTGGGCGCCAGTCCGCGTGCGGCCGTGAACCTGCTGCTTGCCGCGAAGGCCACGGCAGCGCTTGAGGGCCGCGATTTTCTTATTCCTGATGACGTGAAGGGCGCCGCGCCGGCGGTTCTGCGGCACAGGCTGCTCCTGAAGCCGGAAGCGGATCTTGAGGGAATGAATGCGGATCAGGTGATTGCCGAATTGCTGGGCGCCGTCGAAGTGCCTAAGTAGATTTAGCAGTCGAGAACGCGGAGCCATTAAAGCGGCGCTTGATGATGACAAACGCCACAGCCCAGGCACCATTTAGCGACGCAGCCACAGCAGGGGCGCGACTTTCCGGCGCAGCCCGGCTGGTGCCACCCAATGTGAGCGCGACGGCCACGCCGCATGGCCGTGTGCCGTTCGGCTTCGGTCCCCGATTTTTTTTGCTGTTTCTTCTTGGACTTGTTTGGCTGGCCCCTGCCTGGCGCGAGCCACGTTTCTTCTATGCCATGCTCGCGTGGGATGTGTTCGTAATCGTTTTATGGTTCTGGGACCTTTTACGAATACCGCACGCGAGCCAAATCAGCGTTTCACGCATGTGGAGCGCACCGGCAGCCTTCGAAACGGAAAGTCATGTTGCTTTGGTGCTGCGCAATATGGGACCTCGTACGGTGCATGCGCGGCTGGTGGATGACGCGCCCCAATCGTTCCGTGCCGCGGTTCCGGACGTCGAGATTCGCTCGACTAGTGGAAAGGAAGGCCGGGAGGGATATCCTATTCTGCCTTCCGAACGCGGAGATGCGCGCTTCGGCCGCGTGTATTTGCATTGTCAGAGCGTGTTGCGAATCGCGGAGCGCTGGTGTACCGCGGATTTGGCGCAGAAGGTTCGTGTCTATCCGAATTTGCAGCAAGCGCAGCGCGCGGCGCTCTACTTGATTCGCAGCCGGCAAGTGCAGATGGAGCGCAGACTCAGGCGGCAGCGCGGCCGAGGGCGCGAATTTGAAAGTTTGCGTGAGTTCCGGCCGGGAGATGAGTATCGCGAGATTTGCTGGACGGCCTCGGCGCGCCGCGGGCACCTGGTCACGAAGGTCAACCAAGTGGAGCGCAGCCAGACAGTGTGGATCGTGCTCGACGGGGGGCGTTTGCTGCGCGCACGCGTCGCCGGGCCGAGCAAGCTCGACTATGCCGTCAATGCGGCGCTGAGTCTGGCGCATGTGGCCTCCCTATCGGGTGACAACGTGGGCTTGCTGGCGTATGGACGGCGCATCCAACAGCGGTTGCCACCAGGGCGAGGCCCGGCGCATTTGCGTTTGCTGGTGGAATGTCTGGCGCTGGTGCATGCCGAATGGAATGAAGCCGATCACCTGCGCGCGGCGGAGGCTCTGCTTACGGTGCAGAAACGCCGCAGCCTGGTGGTCTGGCTTACCGATCTGGCGGAGACGCCCGCGACGCCCGAAGTGATTGAAGGTGCCACGCAGGTTTCTCACCGGCATTTGGTTTTGTTTGGAGTAATCAGCCAGCCGGAATTGAACGCGCTTGGGCGCGCGGTGCCGGAAACAGTCGAGCAAATGTACGAGCACGTTGCGGCGATTGAGATGATCCACCTGCGCGAACTTTTATTGGCGCGGCTGCGGCGACAAGGAATTCTCGCGCTTGAACTGCCTCCGGGCGTGCTTGCTACTACCGTAGTGAATCGTTATCTGGATATCAAGGAGCGGAGCTTGTTGTAACCGCCCTAGTAATCCCTGCCCTTCAGAAGATCCTGGGACGAAGCGATCTGAAAGCGATTTGGATCGGCCTTCACCAATAGATCCGCATATTGGTTTGAGATCGTGCCTCGCGCGCCGGTCTTGCCGTCTACCACGACTGACTGATCCAGTTGATAATCCTGAAAGTTCTTGCTTTCCTTATCCATTGCATCCCAATGGGCTTGGACGCCCGCGTTGTGGGCATCCTCGCTCGCATGGGCGGCGTCCGCTTGTCTCTTGGCGTTTTCGCCGGTCCGATGGATTTGGGCGATTACCTGATCTGTTTGCGCCTGGATAACCGCGCCATTCTGCCTCCAGCTGCCGACGATTGCCGTCATTGTAGGCCACTCTTCATCCGCGAGCGCTTTGGGGACGCTTACCTGGTTGACGGTTATGATCCATCCTGCGGGGTCTCTGTGCAGGCCAGACGTAATCTGAATGCTGGAGAGCATAGTGCCTTTCCCGTTACGCAAATCCAAATCACCGATCACAAGAACTCCGAATCCCACATTGGGCGGTATCTGTAGTTTTTGGCTGCTGATTACATTGAGCGTTGGCGCCGGCAGACCTGCGCTTTGATTGCCCTGTGTCGAAAGGGCCATAAACGCGCGCACCAAATCGCCATAGGGAGCGATGCCGGTTCCAAAGGGCATTCCTCGGCCACTCCTGTTAAAAGACTGAATCATCCTTTGGCCCTGAGGAGTGCTCGGATCATACATGGTGCGAACTAAAGAGAGGATAACCATTTCACCCTTGGGGCCTTCGGCCATCACACCGCCGGCGCGAGCGCGGTCAATTTTCCATCCCGCGGGTAATCCAATCGAGCCGCTGTTATCGGGGAATTGCGCGGTATGCAGCGGCTGTACGGGGCCTTCGCGTGACGGGGCGCCATTGGATTGCCGGGAGGCCACGGCGTGCGCGACATCCCCCTGCCATACTTCGTTGAGCTTCTTCAGCATAGGATTTGCCGTCATGTTGAAGCGATCGGCGTCATCGTAGAGCAACGCGCCCGAGGGCTTGCTGCCGCTGGGCATGGACACAATCACCATCCCGGCGATTTGCTTTCCGCCTTGGGTCTTCGCCGTGACGGTGAAAAAAGTGGCGACCGAGTTGCTCCCACGAGCCTGGAAGAATTTGCCAATCTGAGGGCGTTCGCCAAAACGGGCATGAACGTTACGCAGCATGGAGACCATCGCGTCAGGCAGCGAAGACTCTCCACCCAGGAGCGGTCCATAAATGATCTGCCCGCCACCGGGATTGTTGATTGTCTTCAGGCTGTCATCGGCGCGCGCAGGTGCGAGCACTGTCGCCAGGCAGAACACCGCAACGGTCATCTTTGCCAAAAATTGGGTTGGAATGCGTTTCATGCCACCCTCCTTATGCTGCGGTTTTCAACAAACATATCGAAATTCTCAGGATGAAATTACCATTGGACGTCAAAAGCGTGGCCTATTCTACACTTAACTTGTGTATCGCGACGCTCTGAAACAAGTTCCACTTGGCGCCCCTCAACGGTGCGCCATTCGCTCCAGCGATTGAGTATGGGAAGATGAATGCTACTGGATTTCATGGACCGATGATAGGTCTGTCCCTTGAGTCACCAGCCCCGCGGGTTCTTTCTTTCGCCCCCCAAGCGAGAGATAGAGAGCGAACAAAGAGAACAGAGTCGCGGCGAACAGGTATTTCAGTGCGGGCGGCAATCGCGTGGGCGATAGAAAACCTTCGATCGTACCTGCCACAATGAGAATGGGAATTATACCGAGAATCAGCCGGGCGCTCTGGGCTCCGGCCCGTGCCAGGGATTCGCGGCGCGGCAGCACACCGGGGAAAAGCAGCCCGCGCGCCAGCAAGAGGCCTGCGCCGCCGCTGATAAAAATGGCAGGGAGTTCGAGGACGCCGTGCGGCGCGACAAAACTCCAAAGCATGTTCGACATACTCGCCTCGAAACAAGCCACTCCGATAACGCCGATCAGCAGTCCATTCAGAAGCATGCTGAAAACGGTGCCGAGTCCGGCAAGGATGCCCGACGCATAAGCGGCAAAGCAAACAGAGATGTTGTTCGTCATAATCTTACTGGAGGCAAGCGGTTTCATGGTGAGCACGGAATCGGTCCACATCTGATGGTGATCGATTGTTTCGATCATATGAGGGCCTAGCAAATACCGCTCGAAGGAAGCGTCATGAAGGGAAAGGAACGCGCCTGCAAACGCCGCAAATAGGAATAAAAGAAATGCGGCAATGGTGTAGCTAAACGTTTCGCGGAAAGCGCGCGGAAAGTCTTCGCGATAAAACCGTAGAATGCCCCAGCCAGAACGCGCACGGCCCGCGTATAGCAAGTTGTGCGCGCGGCTCAGAAGCTGGTTGAGACCCCGCGCCAAGCCCTGGTCGTAGGGATCTTCACGAACGGCGGCGAGGTCGGCGGCAGCCTGGCGGTATAATAATCCGAGCTCCTGCAGTTCCTTATGTGATAGCTTGCGAACCCCACTGCTTCCGGAGCGCTCGACCAGTTCGGTCAACCGTTCCCAGTGAGGGCGTCGCTTGCCGAGCCAGCGCGCGGAGGGCATGAATGTCTTCTCCCGACCCAACTCTAACTTCCTGGGACGACAAGCTTACCATTGAAACACCGGAGCAGACGTCGCTGGAGTTTTCCCTGGCTGGAGTGGGAAGCCGCTGCATGGCGCTGGTGCTGGATACTTTGATCCAGATTGCTGTCCTTCTCGTGCTGCTGATCCTGCTATTGATTTTGTCGCCGCAGTTTTCCAGCGGGGCGACAGGTTTGGGTGCCAAAGGTCTTTGGGCTCAAGCGCTGATTTTTTTTGCAATGTTCGTGATCTATTATGGATACTTCGCTTTTTTTGAGACGATTTGGAATGGACAGACGCCCGGCAAGCGCGTGGCGCACCTGCGCGTGATTCAGGAATCGGGCAGGCCATTGCAGGTCTGGCAGGCGATCGCGCGGAATCTTTTGCGCATCGTGGATCAAATTCCAGGCTTCTATGCGGTTGGAATTACGTCAGCGCTGCTGAGCCGTCAGAATCGCAGGCTGGGGGATTTTGTCGCTGGAACCGTAGTGGTTCACGAAAGGCCGCTTATCGGGATTGCGATTGGCTGGGCCGATCCCCCGGCAGGTGCGGGGACGGCAGCTCCTCTCGGTGTTGCCAGGCTCGGCCCCGAGGAGGTACGGCTGATTGAGGCCTTCCTTGAGCGCCGCAATTTTCTTGATCGCGATGTGCGGTTGCGCATGGCGCGGCAAATCTCACGCCGCGTTTCGGAGAAATTGGGCCTTGATCCACAGCAGATCCGTACGGCAGGATTTGTCTCCGAGGAGGCTCTATTGGAAGCAGTGGCACGGGAGCGATCCGCCGCTCGGAGCCGATGATGGCCGCGTGCTATGCGGTTGGTCCCTGCTGACTGAGCCGAAGCTGCGCTAATTCCGTGGAAATCAAATCGAGGCGCTTGAGCAATTGTTTCTGCCGTTCTTCGTCCGGCGAAGGAGTCTTAGCGATGAATGAGATCGTTCCGCCTGGCTCGATCTTGGCGCGGTCTACCTCCTTGAGCGATCCAAAGCCCTGGCGGTGCGCCGCTGCTTCCAGTTCCGGCATCGTAATGAGTTCCTTGCGACAACGATCTGCGAGAACCTTTCCGTTGTGAATTAGAAGGTCAGCGCTGCCCTCGATTACCTCGTCAATTTTTGAATGGCTGTACAAGAATCGCACGAAAATGTAATTGATCAATAACAAGGTCGCCGCGCCAATGAGCCCGCCTGTGACGGAATTGTCATCTCCAATGATGGCGTTCTGCACGGTGTTGGAGATTGTCAGCAGGACGACCAGATCAAATGGATTCAATTGGGCGAGTTCGCGTTTGCCCGCCAAGCGCAAACCTACAATAAGAAACACGTACACGACTACGGAACGAAGAATCTTTTCAAGAATGGGCAAACCCGGGTGAAACATGTCAGACCACATTGTGACGTGCATCAGTTAGCTCCTTCCGTTGATTCGGCGATGCGAAGTTAGCACGAGGGAGCGGGCCGCCGGAAGAGAGGTTGTGGAGATTTGCTTGACGAGAGAACAGCCGTCTTATAAAGTAATTTGGTCATGACTCTACAGGCTCACCGGCACCACCATCATCACCGCGGCGAATCGCCGGGCCTGAGGAGTCTTGAGTAGCAAGCGTCCATAAGCACTCATTGACCCGCTGGCCTCGCAGGACTGAGGCGGCGGGTTTTGTGTTTTAGAGGAGGTATTTGGAGGAGTGATGGAACTGGATTTTGCAAAAATGGGAGGGTTGGCGCCTGTCGTTGTGCAGGACGCCGCGACCAGCGAAGTTCTGATGGTCGGCTTTACGAATGACGAGGCTCTGCGCGAGACGCTAGCCACGGGGAATGTTACGTTTTTCAGCCGGTCGCGCAATCGACTCTGGCGTAAAGGAGAAAGCAGCGGGCATCGTTTGCGGCTTGTGCAGGCGCTGGTGGATTGCGACGCGGATACATTGCTTTTCCGCGTGACGCCGTCAGGGCCGGGTGTTTGCCATGAAGGTTATCGCAGTTGCTTTTTTCGCGAGATAGCCGCGGATGGTTCCGCGGCGGCTATCGCGGAACCTACGTTTGACCCCCAAGCGGTTTATGGAAGGGAAAAATAGCCATGCCGCAGCTACGATTGGGATTGCCAAAAGGGAGTTTGCAGGAAGCGACGCTGCAATTATTTGCGCGTGCGGGCTGGCGGATCAACGTTAGCTCTCGCAGTTACTATCCGAGCGTGGATGATGCAGAGCTTCAGTGCGTGCTGGTGCGCGCGCAGGAAATGGCGCGTTATGTGGAATCTGGGGCGCTGGATGCGGGAATCACCGGAAAAGATTGGATCCTCGAGACTGGCGCGGACGTGGCGGAGATCGCAACGCTTGTCTACGCTAAGCAGAGTTTGGCTTCCGTGAGATGGGTATTGGCTGTCCCCGAAGATGCGCCGGTGCGCAGCGTGAAAGATTTGGAAGGGAAGGTGATTGCCACGGAAGTCGTGCGGCTTACGCAGGAATATCTCCGGCGGCACGAAGTGAGCGCGCGGGTGGAGTTTTCCTGGGGAGCGACAGAAATTAAAGTGCCGCAGCTCGCGGACGCAATCGTGGAAGTCACGGAGACGGGTTCTTCGCTCCGCGCAAATCACTTGCGGATTGTAGACACAGTGCTGGAATCTTCGACGATGCTTATCGCCAATCACGCCGCGGCGGGTGATGCCTGGCGGCGCGAAAAGATTGACAACATCGCGCTGCTGCTTCAGGGAGCGATTGCAGCCTATAACCGCGTCGGGCTGATGCTCAACGTGCGGCGGGCGGATTTGCAGAGGGTTCTTGCGGCATTGCCTGCATTGAAGAACCCGACAATATCCAATTTGAGCGACGGCGATTGGGTGGCTGTGAACACAATCATTGAAGAATCCGTCGTGCGGAGTTTGATTCCGAGGCTGAAAGCGGCAAATGCCGAGGGAATCGTGGAATACCCGTTGAACAAAATCGTCTTTTAGGGATTGTGATGCGAATCGTTCAGCTTACCAGTAAGCACGCGGAGAAATTCCTGCGGTCACGTCACCGCCGCGACGTGGAAGCCGTTCGCGTGGCGGAAAAGATTGTCGCGGATGTGCATAGACGCGGGGATGCCGCGATGCTTGAATGGAGCAAGAAATTTGATGGCGGCCCGGTGCGAGTTCAGGATATTTGGGTGTCGGCAGCTGAACTTCGAATCGCTGCGCGAAGTGTTTCGACGGAACTGATGCGCGCCATGGAGCACGCGACACGGAACATTCGCCGCGTAGCCATGGAGCAGCGTCCACGCGCGTGGAGTATTGACGTTGAACCGGGCGTGCGCGTGAGCCAGCGTGTGGTGCCGATCGAGACCGTCGGATGTTACATCCCCGGCGGGCGCCATTCACTTGTTTCCACCTTACTAATGACGGCGATTCCCGCGGAGGTGGCGGGCGTGCCGCGCATCATTGTTACTTGTCCAAAGCCCAGTCTTCCGTTGCTCGCTGCCGCGGAGATGTTGGGACTCACGGAGATCGCGCGCATCGGAGGCGCGCAGGCGATCGCAGCGATGGCCTACGGCACAAAGAATATTCCGCGAGTGGATAAGATATTCGGGCCGGGCAACCGCTGGGTGGATGCTGCGAAGCGCTTGGTCGGCTCCGATTGCGCCGTGGATTTGCCCGCTGGGCCAACGGAGCTGTTGGTTGTGGCGGAGCGGGGTAATCCACAATTCATCGCCGCCGACATGATTGCGCAAGCGGAGCACGATCCAGACGCAATCTCCGTTTTGGTGACGACGTCAGAGAAGCTGGCCCGTGATGTCGCGATTGCAATCGAGGACCAACTTGCGTGGCTGTCCGGATCGAATCCTGCGCGTAAATCGCTCGCGCGGCTGGGCACAATTCTCGTGGCGAGAAACCGAGCAGCTGCGTTGGAGTTTGCCAATCAATTTGCGGCCGAGCATGTAAGCTTGCCGGATGGGGCGAAGCTGCTTGGCGGCATTCGCGGGGCGGGCAGTATTTTTCTTGGGCCATGGAGCGCGCAACCGCTTGGCGACTACGCAAGCGGCACGAACCACGTGCTACCCACGGGGGGCTGGGCGCGCGCACGCGGCGGACTGAGCACGGCCGATTTCGTAAAATGCATCAACGTGCAGCAAGTGACGCGCACTGGGTTCGCGCGAGTGGGCAAAGTCGCTCGTATGTTGGCTGAGGCGGAAGACCTCACCGCGCATGCGCGGGCTGTGGCGATCAGGGAAGAATTCCTGGGACCTCATCGCGTGGGCCGGAAGCCTGGAAAGCGCGGTGGTGAGATTCGCGGCAAGGAGGCCGACCTGTGAAGCTTCGTGTGCCAATCCCCGCTCCGGTGCGGAGGCTGCGCAACTACTATTCACCCATTGAGGGCCGCGCAGGAAAACTCCGGCTGGATTTTAATGAAAACACCGTTGGATGTTCTCCGGCGGTATTGCGAGCCGTGCGGAATCTGACGGCAGAACAGTTGGCGATGTATTCGGAATATCAGGCGCCTTCGCTGCGGCTGGCGCGGTGGTTCGGCGTGCGGACTACCGAGTTCATGCTCACGAACGGCGCTGACGGTGGCCTGCAGCAAATTGTGAGCACATTTGTTGACGGGCGCAGCACAGTGCTTCTCGCTGAGCCGACTTTTGTGATGTATCGCTTTTATATAGAAATGACCGGCGCTCGAATCCGGAGCGTGCGTTACGACCGTGATATGAATTTTCCGATAAGCGGGATCATGAAGGAGTTGCGGAAATCGCCGCGCGTGTGTTTTCTTGCGAATCCAAACAATCCGACCGGCACCCTTGTCAATCCCGACTCAATTCAACACATGCTCCACGTAGCGCCGCGAACTCTCTTCGTAGTGGACGAAGCGTACTTTGAGTTTTGTGGCGTGACTGTATTGCCGTGGATCCGCAAACACTCGAACCTTATTGTGGCGCGAACCTTTTCCAAGGCCGCGGGACTTGCCGGGCTGCGGCTGGGTTGCCTTTTCGCGTGTCCGGAAGTAATGGATCTGCTGGCTCGCACACGCGAACCATTTCCAGTGAATGCGGCGGCACTCGTAGCTGCGGAAGCGACGATGCGAAATTACAAGGACGTGGAAGCGTACGCGACGGAGGTTTTACAAGGCCGCGAAATGCTTACGTCAGCGCTCGGAGCTTTGGATATCCGGGTGTTTCCAAGCGCCGCCAATTTCCTACTTGCTGATTTCGGCCCGCGCGCGACCCGCGTTTTGAAGGAACTCAATCGGCGCGGCATTCTCCTGCGCGATCGAACATCTGATTTTGGACGGCCCGGCTACGTCCGGATTACAGCAGGTACGCGGCCGCAAATGCGGCGTCTGATCCGGGCGCTCAAGCAGATTTGGAAATGAACAGACCGGTAAGAAGTAAAATCGAGCTTGTGATCTTCGATGTGGACGGTGTGCTGGTTGACGTGCGCGAATCATTCCACCGCAGCACCGTACAAACCGTGCGCCATTTCTCCGGGAAACGCGTGGCAATGTCTGAGATTCAGCGGTGGAAGTCAAAAAGCGGATTCAACGATGATTGGAAACTTTCAACGGCTTGGATCCGTGAACTCGGCGGCACAGCCACCTACGATGAAGTAAAAGAGCGGTTCATGAAGTTCTACTGGGGCGACGGAGTCACGGGGAATGTTATGGGCGAGGAGTGGCTGGTGCCGGTGGCGCGACTAAGAAAGTGGGCGCGCCGCGCTGAATTGGCTCTTTTTACGGGGCGAACTCGCCGGGAGCTGAGCCACACGGTCAAACGCTTCCACGCGGAGAAGATTTTCCGCCGAATTGTGACCATGGACGACATCACTCGCCTGAAACCGCATCCTGATGGATTGTTGCGCATCCTCAACGGACGGGAACCCTCCCGCGCTGTCTACCTCGGCGATAACGTTGACGACGCTCTGGCATCGCGCAGCGCAGGCGTGCCATTCCTGGGCGTGTTGCCGCGAAACAGCGCCGCACGGCGCATGCGCGGCGCAACGCTGCGACGGCTGGGCGCGCGGGCCATTCTGCACAGTGCAAACGAATTGGAAAAGTGGATGGTGGAGAAAGGGCTGTGGTGAAAAAAACTTCACGGCGCGCGAGTTTGCGGCGCACAACGACGGAAACAGATATCCACATCACCATCAATCTGGATGGCCGCGGCCGCGCAGACGTGCGCACGGGCATACGCTTTCTAGATCACATGCTCGAGTTGGTGGCGCGCCACGGAGCGCTTGACCTGAAGCTTCATGCGCGCGGTGACCTTGATGTGGATCAGCATCACACCGTCGAAGACGCCGGAATTGCGCTGGGAGAAGCAGTGAAGCAGGCCGTGGGTTCTAAGCGCGGGATTCTGCGAGCGGGCTTCTTCGTCATGCCGATGGATGAAACTCTGGCGCTTTGCGCGCTGGATCTGAGCGGTCGGCCTGTTTGCCGCTGCCAATTTAAGATCTCTGCGCCGCGCGTTGGCGATTTCCAAACCGAGCTGACGGAGGATTTCTTTGCAGGATTCGCGCAGGCCGCTGGAGCGAATGTTCACTTGAAGCTGCTCTATGGCCGGTCATCGCACCACCAAGTGGAGGCGCTTTTCAAAGCGTTCGCGCGGGCGCTCCGATTCGCGGTGACGCGAGACGCGCAGCTGAAGCGCATTCTGCCGAGCACGAAGGGACTGCTGTGAGCGTGCCGAAATTGACGTTGGTCGAATACGGAGCGGGCAATTTGCCTTCTGTCGAGCGCGCGCTTGCGCGGCTCGGCGTCCAGACCGAACGCGCGACCCGGCCTGATCAGATAGCGGACAGCGACGCCCTTGTGCTGCCGGGCGTAGGGCACTTCGGTGCCTTGCTTGGCGCGCTTGAAGCTGCGGAATTGATCGCGCCGCTCAAGACTTTCATCGCCTCCGGCAAGCCGTTTCTCGGTATCTGTGTTGGACTTCAGGCGTTGTTTGACGGAAGCGAAGAAGCGCCGGGCATTGCGGGTCTGGGCGCGTTGACGGGCCGTGTCGCTCAGTTGCCCGCGACGGGCAAGCTGCCCCATATGGGGTGGAATCAGATTCGCCGGGTGCGGACGAGCCGCCTTTTTGCCGGAGTGCCGGATGACGCGTGGTTTTATTTTGCGCATTCCTACGCGGCTCGCGACGCGGGCGAAGCAACCGTTGCTTGGTGCAATCATGGCGTGCCTTTCGTTGCGGCGCTTGAGCGCGCGAATTGTTTTGCGGTGCAATTTCATCCGGAGAAGTCCGGCGATCCGGGCGCGATGGTGCTTGCAAATTTTCTTGGCGTAGTCGCCGATGAAATTGCCCCACGCCAAGTCACGAACAGGGCCCTTCGATGACACTGGCCCGGCGCATTATTCCTTGCCTGGATACGGATGGAGAGCGCGTTGTCAAGGGCATACGGTTTGAGAATCTGCGCGACGCAGGCGATCCGGCGATCCTCGCGGCGCGTTACAACCGTGAAGGCGCGGATGAATTGGTGGTCTTGGATATCGCCGCATCTCGCGACCGGCGGCCGACATTTCTGGAAACGATTCGCCACGTGGCCGCGGAACTTTCGATTCCTTTGACGGCGGGCGGCGGCGTCCGTTCGCTCAATGAAGGCCGCGCAATCCTCCGCGCAGGCGCCGACAAGATAACGGTCAACACGGCTGCGATTGTCCGGCCCGAATTGCTGAGCGAACTCTCCGATGAATTTGGTTCGCAGGCTGTTGTTCTTGCGATTGACGCCAAACGTATAGGTGACCACTGGGAGGCGTTTGTCCGCGGAGGGCGCGAAACAAGCGGGCGTGACGCGATTCAATGGGCTATTGAGGGTGCCGATCTCGGCGCCGGAGAAATCTTGCTTACATCCATGGACCGCGACGGCACGCGCAGCGGATTTGACTGCCAACTTACCGCGGCGGTGGTGGAACGCGTTTGCGTTCCGGTAATCGCCTCTGGTGGCGCGGACAAGCCTGAAGATTTCCTGGAGGTATTTGAACAAGGTCATGCGGACGCGGCTCTGGCGGCTTCCATTTTCCATGAAGAGGTTCATCGCGTGGCTGAGCTGAAGTCGTTTTTGGCAGCGCGCGGCGTGCCCGTCCGGCAAAACCTGTATGCACGAAAATGATTATTCCTTGCATTGATTTACAAGATGGAATGGCTGTACAGCTCGTGCGCGGGCGCGAGCGGAAACTTGCGGTTCCCGATGTTTTCGGGCTGCTTGATCGTTTCGGCAGCTATCCCGTTCTTCACATAATTGACTTGGACGCAGCCATGCGCCGCGGATCGAATTCGAGGCTGTGCGGAGAATTGTGCCGCCGCGCACATAGGTATGGAGTGCGCGTGCGCGTGGGCGGAGGTGTGAGGACCGTTGCAAAGGCCGCGCACATTATCAGCTGGGGCGCGTCACAAGTAATTATTGGCAGCGCGGCGTTCGGGCGCGGCGCGGTAAATCATGTTTTCCTGCGGAGGCTTGCTTCGAAAGTTGGACGGCGGAGAATCATCATCGCGCTCGATACAGAAGGCGGCCAGTTAGTGGTGAGCGGTTGGCGCGAGAAACTCCGGCTGCAGCCGAAAGATGTATTTCCAGAACTGGAAAGATATGCATCGGGATTTCTTTGCACCTATGTGGATAACGAAGGCACGATGCGCGGCACGAATTTGCCGTGGTTCCGTTCCCTGCGGCGCGCAACGCGATTGCCGATTACCGCCGCTGGAGGCATTCACACTCAAAGCGAAGTGCGCGCGCTAGCCCGTATGAAGATGGACGCGGCAGTCGGGATGGCGCTCTATCTGAATAAACTATGCTAGCTGTTAAGATTGTTCAGCTGTACGGAACGTAAAGAGTTCATTGAGGAACCCCATGAAATTGTTTCACGCGCTTCAGCGATTCTTCATAGCATTTTTGATCGCCGGTTTTTTGCAGGTGCAGGTATTGCCAGTCCGCGGCGCCACGCCGCAAGCCGCGCAGGAATCCTCCATACCCGGTGTAGCGCGCGTTGACCGCAACGTCGTCTTCGGAATGTATTCGGGGCTGGCGTTGCTTATGGACGTGTACCGGCCGGAAAAACCGAATGGGTATGGCGCGATACTCATTCTAGGAAGCGGCTGGGCCGCGCCGCCCGATTACGGTGCGCGGCCGCTGAAGAACGCTCAGCAGGAACTTCCAGCTTTTGTATTGCCCCTTGCGAAGGCGGGATACACAGTATTTGTGATTGATCACCGCGCGACTCCGCGGTTCCATTATCCGGCGATGATTGAAGATGCACACCGCGCGGTAAGATACGTGCGCTACTACGCGAAGCAGTTCGGCATCAATCCGAATCGAATCGCAGCGGTTGGATATTCCTCGGGCGCGCATCTCGCAAGCCTTCTCGGTTTAATGGATGGCACAGGGGACGATTCCTCACGCGATCCGGTGGAGCGCGAGAGCGGCCGCGTCCAATGCGTCGTCGCCGGAGGTACACCGGCGGACTTGGCCGCCGTTGGAGACAATCCTGAGGCCCTCGCATTGCTATCTGCCTTTCTTGGAGAGCAAGTGCCCGCAAATCCGGCCGCCGCTAGCGCCTTGCGTAAGAAACTGGAGGATGCTTCGCCGATCCATTATGTGAAAGCTGGCGCGCCGCCGTTCTTGCTGTTCCACGGCGACTCCGATGAGCTCGTGCCATATGCCGGAGCGCAAGAGCTGGAGCAGGCGCTAAATAAAGCGCACGTTCCCGTGAAGTTGATCACGATTCGCGGTGGTACGCACAACTCGGTTGTAACGCTCCAAAATGACGAGTTTGAAGGAGAGATGGTCGCTTGGCTCGATAAATATTTGAAGCAGTCCGCACCGAAGAAGTAGCCGTACTCAATAGTAAGTGTCTTAGTATCAGATAGATAGGATATGTCCAGCTCTCCCCAGATTTAATCGTCAAGTAACAATTGCCTCTGATATAATCTGTTCTTCTGATCTGCGCGTGTCTTGCGCGCCTCTTGATCCCCCGCCAGTTCAGAGGGATTCCACGAATGAAGCGTTACGGTGAACATAGATTCCCCGGCCGGCTCTTTGTCGTCGAAGGCATAGACGGCTCGGGAAAATCCACCCAGCTGATGTTGCTGCACCAGTGGCTGAAATCGGAAGGCTACGGTGTGGTGTTCAGCGAGTGGAACTCGTCGCTCGTAGTGAAGGACACGACGAAGCGCGGGAAGAAGAAAAAGCTGCTGACGCCGGCTACGTTTTGCCTCATTCACGCCACGGATTTCGCGGATCGCATGGAGCGGAACATTATCCCGCTGCTGAAGGCAGGCGCCATCGTGCTCTGCGACCGCTACATCTACACGGCATTCGCGCGGGATATCGCGCGGGGACTGGACCCGGCATGGGTTCGCGAGCTTTACTCTTTTGCCGTGAAGCCGACGGGTGCGTTCTACTTTAGAGTGCCGCTCGAGGTATCCATTGCGAGGTTGCACGCGGCGCGCAGCGGATTCAAGTTCTATGAAGCGGGCCTGGACTTGGGACTGAGCGAAGACCCAGACGAGAGCTTCCGCGTTTTCCAGGGCCGCATTATTGAGGAATACGAACAAATGGTGCCGGAGTTTGCGTTGAGCGTGATTGACGCGACACAGCCCATCGAAACGCAGCAGGAACAAATGCGGGAGCTCGTCATCTCAAAACTCGAGCGAGCCAAGCAATTGCGGGTGGCGCCATGAAAGTTACGAACGGGGTCGTACTGCCGGGGATGGAACTGTCTGACCTGGTCGGCAAGCTGATCGTCATCGAAGGAACGGACGGCGTCGGGCGTTCGACACAGATCGCGCTGCTGAAAGAATGGCTCGAGCAAAAAGGCCACGCAGTGCTTGACACCGGGCTTTCCCGCTCAGGATTGGTCGGAAAGGGAATCAAGCGCGCCAAAGAAGGCCACACGCTCGGGCGGATCACGCTCACTCTTTTTTATGGCACGGATTTCTCCGACCGCCTCGAACACGAGATTGTGCCGGCGTTGCGCGCCGGCTTTGTGGTGCTGACCGACCGTTACATCTACTCGCTCATCGCGCGGGCCATCGTGCGCGGCCTCGATCCGCTCTGGGTTCGTAGCGTCTATTCTTTTGCGATAAAACCGGACGCAGTCTTTTATCTCCGAATTGGTGTGGATGATTTGATTCCGCGCGTCGTCTTCACTCGCGGATTCGATTACTGGGAATCCGGTATGGATGTGTACACGACGGAGGATATGTACGAGAGCTTCCGCCGCTACCAGACTTCCATGCTCGAACAGTTCGACCACTTGGCCGAGGAATACAAATTCAAGGTCATTGACGCGACGCCCGAGCCGCGCAAGATATTTGAAAAACTCCGCGCAGGCATCACGCGCGTGCTCGAAGGTGAATCGCAGCGGCCGGCGCCTGAAATCGCAGCACAGAACGCTGCGGCGGCCGCTGCTCAAGTTACTCCTTTGCAGCCTGCTGCACCCGCGAGCGTTGCGCGCGTGGTGGAGTCTGCGGCAGGAGAGCCCGCTGACGCACCTTCCAAACCCGCGGTCGAAGCAGCGGGTTTGGCGGAACACATAGTGGATCTCGAGGTGTAAGCTAACTTCCGCGCGTCTAAACCGTTAGGCTTCCTTGGTCCGATGTCTCCGAAAGATCCACAATTGGCGCTCCCTCAAGAAACAGAAACTCTGAATTTCCGCGCGCCCGTGGAATCGCCTCAAATTGCAAAATGGCTAGAGCGCGCAATCATTGAATTGGATGAAGTGCGTAAGCACTTCAAGCCCGACCACGTCCATGATCTTCGCGTTGTGCTGCGTCGATGCCGATCTGTGGCGATGGGGCTCGAAGAACTTGATCCCAGTGACGCTTGGCCCCGGCTGAAGAAGACGGCGAAGAAACTTCTTGCCGGCCTGGGCGATTTACGCGACATCCAAGTGATGCGCCGCTGGATTGCGAAGCTCGGTATGGGGAAAAGTGAAGCGGGCATACGCCTTTCGGCGGCGTTGGATGGGCGCGAACGCATCGCCGTTCCCCTGGCTCGCGAGGAATTGAAGAGTGCAGACCGTAAGCAGTGGCGCAAGTGGGCCAGTCAGCTTCCGGAGAGAGCTGAGCGCGTTCCATGCGGCGGTCCGGCGGCGGAGTTGCTGGTGCTCGAACGCTGGCGCGAAGCTTGGGAATTGCATCGTGCCACTCTTAAATCCCGGAGCGGCGTTTCTTATCACCGGTTGCGCGTAGGCATCAAACGTTTCCGCGATTCCGTCGAAAGCTTTCTGCCAGGCCGGCATGCGCGCTGGGGAAGGGAACTCAAAAAACTTCAGGATCTGCTCGGGGAAATTCACGACCTGGATGTTTTGTGGGCGGCGATGTTTCATTTGCGGCCCCCACTTGGAAAGACCGAACGCGCGAAGTGGCAACGCGTCATTAAGAGCGAACGAGGACAGCGCCTCGCGGCTTATCGGGCAAAGATGACAGGACGAAAATCGCGCTGGCAGATGTGGCGCGCGGCGTTGCCGGATGGAGATGCACTGGAGCGGGCGCGACTCGATTGGCTCGCTGTCTGGGCTACGTATCTTGACCCCGATCCTGCGCACTCGAAGCATGTCGCGCGACTTGCGGTGCAACTCTATGACGGCATCCTGGGTGCCGCGGTACCGGTGATCTTGCCTTTGCGCGCGCGGGATCTTCTGGAGGCCGCCGCTATTTTGCATGACGTTGGCCGCGCCGAAGGAGATCGCCACCATCAGAAAACCTCATACCGGCTTATTCGCGAACGCATTCCGCCACCGGGCTGGACACCCGCGGAAATGGAAACCGTGGCGTGTGTCGCACGGTATCACCGGGGCGGATTGTCAAGGTTGCAGGAAAGGAGCTGGGCCGGAATTCCAGGCGGGGAGCAGGAAGGAATTCTATTTCTGGCGGGAATTTTGCGACTGGCGACAGCGCTTGCGAGCCGCGGCACTTCGGAAGGCGAAGGATCGATCAGCGATGTGAAAGTCGAGCAAGCGGCCGGCGTAATCTTGATCCGCGCAACTGGCTATAACGGCGAAGAACCGCTTGCGTCCAAGCTTGCGGCAGCGCGCCACTTGCTCGAAAGCGTTCTGCATCACCCTATCGTTATCGAGTCGAGCGGTGCAGGCCGCTCACCGGGAATCGCCGCCACAGCTTAATCGCCCATCACGCGCAAGGCGCGAGCCGTCATCAGCCAACTCAACTGGCCATCCACAGGAGAGAGCGATCCCAGCTCAAGACACGCCGCCCCGGCCTTTTTCAATTCCGTGCAGGGTTTGGGCGCGTGAACCGCGTATGCGATGATCTCATCCATATTCGGTGCGTGTCCGAAGCAGATTACTTCATCAGCCTTTGCCTTCGACAGCTCTTCGAAGAGCATCAGGGGAGAGGCGCCGGGCAGAAGTGCGTCCGTGCGCTTGATGCGACTTACCGGGATTTCAAGAGCCACACACGCGATCTCCGCTGTCTGCACGGCGCGCAGGTAGGGACTGCTCAAAACCAAGTCCGGGTTAATCTTCAGAGCCAGCAAACCGTGCGCGGCTGCACGTGTCTTCTCTATTCCCTTCGGGGTCAGATGGCGCTCGGGTTCTGGAGGGCACTCCGGGTCATCCCGGTCGATCGCGATTCCGTGACGCATGAGGTAAAGCAGCATAAAAGGATTCCTGTCTCCGTCCGTGGCCGAGCATCACAAGTAGCAGCCACCAGTAGATAGATTGTAGCGTCTTTCGAGAGGTTTGACTGCTGCGCTGCCAAGATGGTCGCGGCGATGAGGCTTTTTTTGCATCGGATTGAGGGATGTCTTGCAGCCCTATCATTCGAATGGGGCTAATGCTGCAGCAATTCAGGCAGTCAAGCTCCAAACCTGCCCCGAAGCCCGGGCTTGCGGTTTGCTTTGAGCTACGGCGAACTGAATGCGGTGCGCCTTGGAGCCGCCAAGTTTTGCCCGCGTTCGCGTAAAAACCACTCGAATGCCAAACTCCTTCTCAAATGGCTTGGCTCTTCGGCGCAGATTGGCCATGTCCACGGACGCGCTGGTGGCGAGGTAGAGCCGCAACCGGATCTGCTTGCGCGACAAGTGGACCGAAACACCACGGACATCCTGCGCGCCGCCAGCGTCAAGCGCTACCGCTATGCGCAGGATGCCGCTCAACGCGCGCGTGCGGCGGCGGGCGCGTGGCGGGAGTGACGCATAAAGCTTGTGGTGTGGCTCGGGCTCGGACTTGCCATGGTAGCGCACGAGGCACGCGAGCAGCGCCTGTGTTTCATCTGAAAGGCCCGGCAGCTCGGCATTCCGCACCAGATATTCGGCGTGCTTGTGATGCCCCTTGCTGTGGACCACTTTGCCGGCACAGTGCAGCAGTGCGGCCATCTCCAGCGGCAACCGCATTTCGGGCAACAATCCGTGGATGGACGCAAGTTGGTCAAATAACAAGGCCGCTGCGGCCCGCACGTATTCTGCATGGCGCACGTCGCACTGGAGCCGCGTGGCGAGCAGGAGTGCCTGCTCCAGCAGCGCGCGCGCGCGGCGCTCATCCGCGCCCTCTGCGCCGAAATGCTGTTCCGCCAGCTCGCACAGAATTCCTTCACGAACGCCAACGCCGGGAACCAGAAGCGTATCCAGTCTCGCGTGTTCGGCAAGGCAAAGGAATACGACTGCGGCGATGCCCATCACCTCCGCGCGATCGCGCCGCACACCGAAGACGCGCATGCGCGAGGAAACATCTCGCCGAAGGATTTCCCACGCGCGGTCGCGCAGTAGCCTGATGTGTATCGAAGGGATCCCTCGGAATCGCGGGCCCGGAGCCACGCGCGACAGCGATTCCGCGTTGCCGCCGCAGAACACGGAAGGATATCGCGACAAGTTTGGGGGATCGGGCCACGCGCTGCGGATAACCGAGAGCACGCGATGGTGCAAGCGTTCAAACTGGTCTTCGTCCACCACACCGTTGAGTTTCATGCTTTCCAGCAAGCGAACGGTGCCGATGGGCAGAGCGAAAGATTGCTCGATGCGCCAATCCCGCAGCAGCGTGACCTCCAGGCTGCCGCCGCCTAAGTCCACGACCAGCCGCGGTTCAAGCGGCCCAAGCGTCGCGCGCACCGCGCGCAGCACCAGCCGCGTTTCTTCGGTGGAATCAATTGCTTCCAGCCGGATCCCTGTCTGCCGGAGAATGCGAGCCAGGAGAACGTCACGATTTTCAGCTTCGCGCACCGCGCTGGTGGCTACGGCGCGATAAACCTGAATCTTGTTGCGCCGTAGCATGGCGCGAAAGTGGCGAAAAGTTCGTACGGCTTGTGCAATCGCGTGAGGAGCCAGCCGGCGTTTCGTGAAGACGTTGTGTCCCAGACGGACGGCCCAACGCTCGGTGGAGATTTCGCTGATTTCAGTAGCGGAAGTGGCCCGGCCGACAGCGGCCCGGATGGCGTTAGAACCCGCATCTACGGCGATGATGCCGATGGGCCGGGCCAAGCGGATCTTCGAGCCTCCCAGGAACAGCCGCGTAGAATTCGCGCGGCACCGAGAGAATACCATCACACGCAGGGAAGTAAGATGAAAATCTAGTGAAACTTCAAAGAGGCGCCCGGCGGACTTTAATCGTTCTTTTCAGCAGGCAAGGGCGAATCTTGCAGGATTGACCAAAACGCCGGCGCGGGGTCAGTAAAGGCCACGGCTACCTCATGATGCATCCGCTTTTTTCGGGCAAAGTGAACCACCCGGCAGGATTGCTCAAGGTGTGTTACGCGATTCGTCAGCAGCAATTTTTGACCGGACTTAACCTTGGCTGAAAGAATTAGAAGGGCGCCGTGGGAATTTACAACCAACGAAGTAGTTTCTTCGTGAAAGGGCTCCTGGCGAAGGCCATGCCCGTAGACGTACACCGGCACGCGCAGTACAACTCGCGCGGCGCGGCGCCGTTCAAACTCAGGATTCTCTTTCGATTGCTCACTTGCAGCACGCTCGGATTGGGCGCGCTTGATTGCGTCGTAAATCCGGCTCATGTATGCCGTCCCCCAAGCCGGCGGCTGGGTAGCCGTGGGATAAGTTAGCGCAGTGTGGAGTCATCGCGGCCGTGGAACGCGGCGCATGGTGCGCTAACAGACAATGAAGCCTGAGCGATTTACGCGACGAACGGCAAAAAATTGTGGTGTAAAGCCTCAGGGCGTGCGGAGTTTTGATTTGTCCAGCTTCAGCGCGGCGGAATTGATGCAGTAACGCAAGCCCCCGGGCCCAGGGCCGTCGTCAAAAACGTGTCCCAGATGAGCTTCGCAGCGGCTGCATTTGGCTTCCGTGCGGATCATGCCGTGGCTCGCGTCGGTTTCTTTTTCGACATTTTCAGGCGTGGCAGGCGCCGCGAAGCTCGGCCATCCGGTGCCGGATTCAAACTTCGTTTTGGAATCAAAGAGAGGCTGACCGCAGGAAGCACACACGTAGGTACCCGCTTCCTTTGCGTCACAGTATTGCCCTGTAAACGGCGGCTCCGTGCCCTTCTGGCGCATCACGTAGTATTGTTCCGGCGTAAGTTGCTTTCGCCATTCGGCGTCGGTCTTGCGTATTTTTTCGCTCATGATGATTCAGGATACCGCAAAACGGGGTTTTCGGCATGTCCTCAGCGAGAGAAGACCAGGCAGATATGTCTCATTTGGATTGCTAGAACGGCCAAGGGTTGAGTATCATCGCGCCGTTCTGCGAACAGGAGCGCACCGGGCATGAAATCCAACAATGGCTATGCCTTACGGTTTCTGACGTTGATCTTGCTTGCCTTGCTTGCGCCCGTCGTATACGCAAGGCAATCCACCCCGGCGAAACCGTCTACACAGACGAAGCCAGTCCCGAGATCGAAAACTACAGTGACGAAATCCGCCATAGCTGCAAATGAGCCTGTGATCCCCATCCAGGTGATCCCACTGCCCATGTCCGTGACGCCGGGAAAGGGTCAATTTGCTTTTTCAGCGAGAACGCAAATCGTCGCGACCGCTTCGGCGCAGGCGCTCGCTGAGCAACTCCGGGATTATTTGCGGCCGGCAACCGGCTTCCCTCTGCCAATCGTGCGCGCTGGAACCGCAGGCACCGTCAGTCTTGTGCTCGATCGCAGACTGATGCGGCTCGGCCCTGAAGGATACCGGCTGGAGATCACGCGCGCCGGAATCCGCATTCGCGCTTATGCTCCCGCGGGCATTTTTTACGGCATTCAAACGCTGCGGCAGTTGTTGCCCGCCGATGTGATGCGCCGAACGCGTGTTGACGGAGTGCGCTGGGCTGTGCCCGTAGCCATTATTGAAGACTCTCCGCGTTTTTCCTGGCGCGGAGCACACATGGACGTCGCACGCCACTTCATGCCCAAGGATTTTGTGCTGAAATTTCTGGACCTGATGGCGTTGCACAAGCTGAACGTTTTTCACTGGCACCTGGTGGACGATCAAGGTTGGCGAATCGAGATCAAGAAATATCCGCGACTGGCGCTTGTGGGCGGCAAGACAGACTACACGACATTCAACCCGGTGCAGCCGATGCAGCTCGTGAGCCTTCCACAAGGCGGCTATTACACCCAGGACGACATCCGCGAAATTGTGCGCTACGCCGCGGAGCTGTTTATCACCGTGGTGCCGGAAATCGAGATGCCCGGACATTCCGCGGCGGCTGTGTCTGCTTATCCCGAACTGGGCAACAAAGAAGAAATCGAACAAGGAGGCGGTGACACCTCGTTTATGACATTCTCCGGCGGGGGCACTGCCGGATGGGATTCGAATTACAACGTGGACGAGTCAACGATTCATGTTCTTCAGGATGTGCTCACCGAGGTGATGGCCCTTTTCCCCAGCAAGTTCATTCACATCGGCGGCGACGAAGTAGACAAGCGCCCCTGGCACTACAATCCGAAAGCGCAGGCGCGAATGCGGGCGTTGGGCCTGAAGGATGAAAACGAATTGCAGAGCTGGTTTGTGGGCCAGATGGACAAGTTTCTCGCCGCGCATGGACGCCGACTGGTCGGCTGGGACGAAATCCTCGAAGGCGGCCTTGCGCCGGGAGCCACCGTGATGTCCTGGCGCGGGATGCAAGGTGGCGTCGCTGCCGCAAAAGCCGGGCATGATGTTGTTATGGCGCCGGGAGATTGCACTTACTTCGATCATTATCAATGGGTTATACCGCGACTGGAACCACTGGCAATCGGCGGTTTTCTTCCAATCGAACAAGTTTATCAATTCGAACCCGTGCCTGCGGAACTCACGCAAACTGAGGCGCAGCATATTCTTGGCGGACAAGCGCAACTCTGGTCAGAGTTCATCCCTCAAACGGAGCAAATGGAATACCTGGCCTATCCGCGGCTGTGTGCGCTGGCGGAAACGGTTTGGTCGCAGAAATCGGCGCGGAATTTTGCTGATTTTGTAACGCGTCTCAAGCCGGATCTTGATCGGCTAAGGATTCTCGATGTGCATTTCCGTCCGCTGACTCTGCTGCCCCTGCCCGTAACCCATTGGCAGGCGGGTGACGCAGCAGCGGCGTTCACCGAACGCGAATGGGATGTGTCTCCATCTATCGCCGCCCCCGGCCAATTTGACGCCGCATTTTTGCAGACTGCCGGCCATGGACACATGGAAGTGGAATGGATCGAGTTGCGTGAGAATGGACAGGTTATTCAACGCATCACTCGCCCCGGAAGCACGGACTGGGGCCAGCGCTCGAATGATTACATGTTCGGTTTGCCGTCCTACAACGCGGGCAGCCACTACACACTTCACGCCAGCATTCGCGGCGTCGGCGGCACGGATACGGCTGGCGATATTTACCTCATTTCCCAATAGGGATCATCGAAATTGAATAGCGAAGAATGATTGCGGAACGAGTAGTCTGCGTCGCCTTGGCTACTCTTCCCGCAGAGAGTTAGCAATTTTGAGGCTTGAGAAGTCACATCCAGCACCAGAATGCCGTCTCGCTGAAAGGCCGCATCGAGCGTCATCAAATTGCTAAGGCTGCGCACGGACAGAAGAGCTCCGACCAAAAGCACGAGCGACAGCGCAACTTGAGCCACCACCAGCACCCGTCGCAATCCGAATCGATCGCGCCCCGCACTCATTCCGCGACCGGCTGACTTCAGGACCGCTCCCGGTGCCACTCCCGGGGCCCGCACCGCCGGAGCCGGACCAAACAACACGCAGGTAGTTACCGCTTAAGTCAAGGAAGGCATTACGCGGAAAGAGGAGCAGAGTTTACTTCATTGATCCGGCTGCGCAGCCAAATTCCTCGGATCTCTTGGTCTTGATCTGATCAGCGAGATCAGGACGTTGTGCCTCGAGATCAATGTGATTCAAGTCGGACGATGCCTCGCAAATCAGCTTGTGAACAGGCTCGCAGGAATTATTGAGGAAAGGGCCGTTGGGACTCTGCCCTATCGAACATCCAGTTGGATCAAGACCGCTTCGAAAATATTGCTGGAGAGAGGACAGAACAGCCGGATCTCCCGCGATTAAATAAGCTTCCATGAGGGCTCGTCCGCCTTGTTCGGACTGGTTCTCCTCGAATAAAGTATTTGCCATCAGGAGGTACGTTTCTGGTTGGAAGGGAGCGAGTAAGCGCGCGTACGCCGCCGCCTCATAGGCCTTCTGATATTGGCCTAATCGCAGGTTGGTCAAGCACAGTACCTGGTAAAGCAGCAATGACCCGACGTGGGGGATCTTCGTTTCAGGCATGCCGCGCGCCTCGTCCCTCTGGCGGTTTTGTTCATCGGCCAATTTATCAATGGAAACGCCACGCAAAAGGATCTGGAGCGCCCTTTGGTCGGCGCGAGTGCCCGCCGCGCTCATTGTGATTTTCCCGTCCGCACCGGTTTGTGAGAGGAGGTCTGCCTTTCGTTCATAATAGTCGCCAGCGTTTGCATAGACATCAGCGCTGTTGAGAGAATCGGGAAGGGGATCGAGGATTGCCAGACTTTTTTCCGCCTCGTCTATGACAGCGGCGATATTGGAATGGCTTGGATCGGCCAGGTACAGCTCAGTCGCCAATGATTCGTGACTGGCAAAACTGTTCGGCGAACTGCGCACATCAGCGGTCATCAGCGCAAGGTTGTCGTGCCAGTCCAAATTGCGTTCCCAGGTGCGGACACCGAGCACGGTTATCATCAAGCACAGAACGGCTGGCGCAAACGCCCGCGCCCCGATACGCTGGCCAAGGGCATAGGCGGCCAGCACCACGCAGGCGACAAAGCCGATCGAGGGCAGATAGAGGAAGCGCTCGGCCATAATCGTGCCGATCAGGATGATCAGGTTCGATACCGGAACGATCGTCACAAATGCAAAGGCTGCGAAGAAGAAGTACAAACGATTTCGTTTAAATTGCATCGTCGCGACGACGATGACGGCAACGATTGTTATCCAAGCGGTCCAGTCGTGCATGGTGCCGCGCTCAAGCGGGATTTGCGCGTAGTAATAATTCCACGAAAGATTTACAGGCCACACCAAAAGCCACAGGTATTTCGCCAGTACAACGATTGCGGTCAATCGTCCCGTCAAAAAATGCGCGCCGACCAGCGGATTATCCACGAACGGAAACACTGGAGTCATCGAGTGCGCCATCACTTGCGAACGCAGATACCACCACGCCAGAAACGGCGGTGCGATCGCCGAACATCCTAGAAGAAGTCCGCGAAGCTGTTTTCGTCCCTTCCACCAGGAAAACTCATACAACGCGACCACGCCCAGAATGACTATGGCGCTTTCTTTCGAAAACACGCCAACTGTGGTGACCGCCATCAGCCCGGCGAGCCATGCCGCTCGATGCCAGCCAGTTGATTCAGTGCTCTTCAAATACATCCAAAAACCGCTTAGCACGGCCGTCGCGGCAAGCAGATCCGCCCGGCCGATGATGTTGGTGACGGATTCCGTCAACACCGGATGGACAGCCCAAAGTGCCGCGATGAATGCCGCCGGCCACGATTTCTTCAAGATGCGCAACGCCAGCCCATAAAGGAGCAGGACATTGATGGAATGCAGCAACAGGTTGATCGAGTGATACCCGGCGGGCTGCTCGCCATTGCCAAGCACGGCGTAGTTGAAAAGGTAGGTCAGCGTGGTGAACGGGCGATATAGCCCTTTTTCGGGCGGTAGCCACCAATAGCCACGGTTGAGGATCATGTTCAGATTCTCGATTGTGACCGCGTGCACTCGCGGATCTCGCAGAATCACATAGTCGCTATCAACCACGAATCCGGCGTGGAATGAGTTTGAATAGGCCAGCAGGGTAATCACGCAGAGGGCGAATGGAATGATCAGGCTCCGCAGCCGGGGAGCGAAATCGCGCTTCGCTTCAACCGGCTGCGGGGCGGGTTGCGATGCGGCGGGGCGAGGTTTTTTGCGTCTCATGAAATGAGCTATTCAGAGCTCTCGAATATGATAGCGTTCGACGCGGAAGCCTTTAGCGTGACGGACTGTGATGAGCCCGGCGCAACTTTTCAGAAGGCGGAGCATACAATGAGCGGAGAGTTTTTGAAAGACGGAATGTCCCGGAGGGAACTGCTGAAGAATGCCGCAGCGGGAGCGACGTATGTGGGTTTGGGAGGGCTGCGCGCTATCCCGGCAGAAATTCAGGGGACAGCTGCTCCGTCAGAAGTTGCGCACACCTCGGATAGCGGCCGCATCATTCCCCTTACGTCCACCAGTGAAATCTTCATTCCGCCGCATGGCAGAAGCTTCATGAAGTTCAGCTTCGATTTCCCTGAACCTTCGGTTTTGTTCGAGGGGCTCCGCTTTTCGTTCCGGCTCTACACATTTGAAAACACATACGCGATGGATCGCGACTTAATTACACTTGCTGATACGGCCGATGGGCTGGAGATTCGATGTTCTGGATTTGTCTGGGCCGGCGGTCAGGAAAAAGCGCCGGGGAAATTGGATGCCCGGTTGCGCCGGAATGGGTCGTTTATCGAGTGGGACGTCACCGCGCAGATGGACCAACCGATTAAGTCGGTGGGAGGGATTGTCCGTGATGTGCCTCGGGGAAGAATGTCGAGTGGCGGCGGAACGTTTTTTGACACTAGAGACGACGAGATTCTTCTGGGATATCCGTTCGGAGGCGGGGCTCTGAATATCGCGCGGGGCATGGATTCACCGCTCGCGGTCATCCAATCAGGTGATAACGATTTTTTCTTTCTTTCCGTCCTCGACGATAAAGTGCGCGCGAATCGCTTCTATTTTCAACCAGGCGAGAAGGGCTATCGCGTGGAACTAATCTACGAGAATGGCGGCTGGGCGAAGAGCAATCATTTGCAAAGCCCTACTTGGAGAGCCGGACATGCGCAAACAAGTGATGGCGCCTTTCGGCCGCACTTTGAGCACGTCGAGCGAGCCTTCCAGGTTCCGGCGTGGGAAGAACGTGACGACGTTCCCGCATGGTTTAGAAAGGTCAGCCTGGCGCTTGCCCTTCATGGGGCGCATTGGACGGGATACATTTTCAACGATTACGCGAAGATGCTGAAGATTCTGCAGTGGGTGGCGACGCAGATCCCCGCGGAAAATGTATTGGTTTTCCTGGCCGCGTGGGACGGCCGCTACTACTGGAATTATCCCGTTTATAAGGCTGATCCTCGAATGGGAGGCGAAGATGGGCTTCGCAATTTGATTCAGAAGGGGCAGAGCCTCGGGTTTCGATTCATGCCTATGTTCGGAATGAATTCAGCCAATACAAAACTTCCTGTCTTTCCACAAATCGCCGATGCGGCCACGAGCCAGATTGATGGCGATGCCTTCAATCTGAATTGGGTGGATTGGGACAACGACCGGCACAACGAAGGCTGGGGCGCTTACATGAATCTCGGCGTGGATTCCTGGCGGAAATGGCTGCTGGATCGCATCTCGGATGTGATCACGCGCTATCACGCGGACGCATACTTTCTTGATATTGCGGGCGGTTGGGAAAACAACACGAAAGCCGACATGCACGAAGGCGCGCGCCGCCTGGTGGCGGATCTGCGGCAGAAGCACCCCGGCGTGATGGCCTGCGGTGAAATGAGTTATGACGCGCTCGTATCCTTCATTCCCGTTTATCAAGTAGGGGGCCCGGCCGGCTATGCGCAGGCTTTCAGCAAGTATGCGCGGGCGTTTCAACACCTCAGTCATCCTGCACCTGGACGGGGAAGCAGCGGCGTTCACGAATCCGGATTTTCACGATTCGATTCGCAAACTCTGTCCCTCAGCCAGATGCAGATTCCGACGATCACCGTAGTCGACGACACATTCGACCAGTACCGTGATGTCATGTCAGAAATTATTGCTCGGGCAAAACAACGCGCTGGAGTCGCGTGACATTCCAGAATTTGTCGAGAGCGGATGCTCTCTGTGTTCGAGCGGGCGGCGCTTTACGTCCTGCACGATCACGAATCATTTGAAGGCAAACGTCATGCCGATGGCCTGAAGGGCTTCGAGATTCCCATCGCATTGCGGATCGTTTCTGTGATTGATGCCTTCGACGCAATGGTATCCCGGCGTCCTTATCGTCAGGGACTGCCCTTCGAGGAAGCGATCCGCCTGTTTATCCTAGGCAGTGGCGTACAATTCGACCCCTCCGTGTTTCAAGCATCCCTCCCATTGGCGCAAGCTGAGATGGTCACCGTATTCGCTGGAGCTGGCACAGAGGTATCTGCCACACTCCGATCGGCTGCCGTTCCTTCCCGCGAGCAGCGAATCGCCAAACCGCAACCCGAAAATCAAGGCCAATGCTAGTCCTTGCCGGCGGAAACCTTAGTTCGAATCTCGTCGATGAAATTAAAGATGAATTCCACCTTATTAATGGGAGCGGCTTCAACCGCGCCGGGAGCTTTCAGCACGGCGATGCGCTTTCCGTCGGGGTTAGGGGCATACGAGGCGCGATCGGAGATCTGGCCAGACGACCAAAGCTGCGGTTTATCCGCATGGAAGGAATCGCCGACGGCAGTGTAGGCCACCGTCATAATTTTGTCGCGGGTTGACGGGATGTAATAAAGTTCCTTGCCATTGCGGGACCAACGGGGCAAGAAACCTCCGCCGGTGGAAATCTGCGTCTTTCCTCCCGGGCCTGGGAAGGGACGCACATAAACTTCGTTGGTTCCGGATTCGTTGGACTGGTAAGCGATCCAACGGCCGTCGGGCGAAAAGACGGGCTCCGTTTCCGAGAAAGTAGTGTTCAAGAACGGCTTTGGCTGTCCCGGCTTCCAGCCGGTTTTTTCGCTGCCTTCAACCGTCAATGTCATAATGTCCGTACCAGTGCCGGGATTCCGTTGGGCAAATGCCAGAGTCTTGCCGTCAGGACTCCATGACCCCGGACTCTGGTAGTTGTTGCTTTGCGTTAAGCGCTGGGGATCTCCGCCGCCATCGGATCGAATCCACCAAAGGTTTTGCGCCACTCCTTTTTCATATGAGTTGTAAACGATCCGCTGGCCATCCGGCGTCCAGACAGGCCTGCTGTTTCCGTCACCCGCAAAAGTGAGCCGTGTGAGAGTGTCTCGCTCCAAGTCATACACCCAGATGTCCGTTCTTTTTAGATTTTGGTCTCTGATGTCCATGGCCAATCGCTTGCCGTCGGGAGAGAACGCAAGATCGTGATAGTCGCCGGGTGTCTCGCGCAGGGGAGTGAACTTGCCGTCGGCATCCATCCAATAGATGGAAACGTTGCGGTCAACGGCAGAGCCAGCCACGTATACCAAGGTTCCGGTATCCGAAATCGAGAATTGCGCGGCTCCACTGCTGGGATTCGCTACTACGTTATCCACCACAGCCGCAGCCTGGCCGCTCACCTCCAGCCGCTTGAGATCAAAGGGGATAGCGAACAGCGTGCCGTTGTGCATGTAGACGAGATAGCCGCTAGGCAAATAGATGGCGTGAAAGCCGCCATGCAAAATCGTCTTTGCTTGGCCAGAGGCGACGGAGTAAGCAACGATGTCAGCATCATCATAGGTATTCGTGTTGGTGGCTTCGGATGTATATAGGACAACCTTACTGCCGCGGAGAACCTGAGGCCAGCGTTGCGAGGTTTCACCCCTTTGCTTATCGAGAGTGGTCAGGGGTACAAGTGCTCCTCCCGCCGAGGAAACTTTGAATAGGGCCCCCTCGGTGCGGTTGGGAAGCACGATGTTGCCGTTGTCGCCCCAGCTTGCACTTAGCAGCGCGAAGCGGGAGTCACAGATTGTGACCGGCGCGCCACCCTGAACGGAGATCTTTTTCAGTTTGCCTTCGGCAAAAAAAGCGATCCACTGGCCATCGGGCGAGAAAAAGGGATTAGAGGCGCCCTCGGCCCCTGGGAGGACCGTTGCCTGCAATTGGTCGAGCGAGCGGATATAGAGGCGGCGCTGTTTGTCGGAACCCTCTGCGACGAAAACCAGCTTCGTGCCGTCGGGAGAAAGGATTGCGTTGGGCCCGGAGAACTCTGTCGAAATAGTTACATCCGCGCCGAGGTCCGCGCTCACTTGAATGGGTTGCCCCGCCTTTTGCGCTCGAGGCAGAAAAACGATGGCCAGAGTAATCGCGATGAACGTCGCAATCGCCGCCACAGCCCATGCAGTTCGCTCGCGACGTTTGCCGTGTGAAACCACAGGAGCCGGCAATCCCGCCTGCGAACCGCCTTCTGCAATCCATTGCAATTGAAGCTTCACGTCATGCGCCGTTTGCCAGCGTTCGTTCGGATCTTTCGCGAGGCAGATTTTCACCACGCGGTCGAGCGCCGGCGGAGACGCCGGCTGCAAAGACGAAATTGGTTTTGGTTCCGACGCTAGAATCGCAGCCAAGACGCTGGCTTGCGATTTGCCGTCAAAGGCGCGCTTGCCTGCGGCCATTTCGTAGAGCACGGCGCCGAAAGCGAAGATGTCTGAACGCGCATCAGCATCCAGGCCTTCGATTAGCTCGGGGGCCATGTATTGGTATGTGCCAAGCACCACGCCCACGTCCGTTACTGGTTCCCGAACTATGGGACCGGACTCCGCAACCGTCAGCCCTGAAACTGGCTTGGAATCCACGGCCTTCGCCAATCCAAAATCCAGCAGCTTCGCGCCGGACTTCGTCAGCATGATGTTGCCCGGCTTCAGGTCGCGATGAATGATTCCTTGCCTGTGCGCTTTTTCGAGCGCGTCGGATATTTCAATTCCGATTTTCAGCGCTTGATCGAGCGGCAGGGCGCCCTTTTCCAAACGAGCGGCCAGCGTTTCGCCTTCGAGATATTCCATGACGAGGTATTCGGTGCCGTCCTGCGAGCCGACATCGAAGAGCGTGCAGATGTTCGGGTGATTCAGCGCGGAGACGGAGCGGGCTTCGCGCTCGAAGCGCTGGCGGGCTTCGGGGGTGCCGGCGAGATGCTGGGGCAATACTTTGATTGCAACGATGCGGTCCAACCGCGGGTCCTTCGCGCGGTACACCTCGCCCATGCCGCCCGCGCCGAGCGGCGCGATGGTCTCGTAGGGACCCAATTTGGTGCCATTTGCCAGGGGCATGAGTAGGGCGAATTATAGGCTTGTAGGAAGCACCCGGCAAAACAAATCACCGGTGGTGCTGTCCTGATGTGCGTCACCAGCTTACGTATAAGTCCACACTAAGATAGCGGTTTGGTATGGGAATCGCAGTGAACGCCTGTGCAAAGTGCCAAGTAATTGACCGACAGTCAACAGGGAGTGTACTCAGAAAGCCTTGTCGGGTGCGGTGCTGCGCGCCACTCGGCGCGTTATTGTTGACGGACATGGACGGGTCGAGTCAGGCTCCGCAATCTGAAAATCCTACCGCGCTGCCATGCGTTCCCTCACCTGGTTAGAGAGCGCCTGCAGCTGCTCGTTGGTAATTTGGACTTCACCATCCAGAATGACGAGTAGGCGACCCGAACCGGCATTCCTAAACTGCGCATTCCGGATCGTAGCGTGGCCCTGGATTGCGGGAGGGAGCGTCGCGCCGAGATCTGTGCCTTTTTGCATCACGGAAAGGATTTCGGTTTGGATTTTGGCGCGCAGCATCTCACCAAGGGTCCCCGAGCGGAGCAGTTCACCAAGAGATCCGTCTGCTTCGATCGGCCCAACTTCCGGCACCAGTCGCAATTCCGTATGGTTGTCTTCGACAGCCGGGGTAAGCTTTATCTGCATGGTTGCGTTGCCGGCAATCAGCCTCTTGTTTTCTTCTTTCCCGAGCACTTTGGCGCACGCCCAGCGCTCATAATGCAGTTGAACAATCACGAGGCTAGCCGGATCAAGAGGCGTGAGCGCGGCGTGCTCGATTGCGATGCGGTCCCCGCAGCGGTCGTCTTTATTCAGCTCGGAACTCAGAAGGCCCGTCATGTTCTGTTGGAGATCCGAAAGATCGGCCGTAAGTTCCAGTTTGAGGGTGTTCACGCCCCGGTCTTTTGTAAGCAATGTAATGAGGGCCGAAGCCGCAATCGTCACCTGCTGATCTTTGATGTTCAACGGGATCTTCACAGGTGGAATCTTGAACGTTAGGCTTTGGCCGGTCGCGTGAATCGGCGATGCTCCTGTAATCAGGAGTAAAGCAAGGACCGCAAAACTACTCCTCAAGAAATTGGCTTTGGCATGGAACGCCGGGCGGGTCGTGCATCTGAAGACTGGTATATATGCCAGAATCAAAGGAAAATGCTGCAAGATGGTTTTTCGCACAGGTCAATAAGCTCTCCGAAGCCCTTCGCGTCCTTCTTTGTAATCCTCTGAGTGGATGAGCGCGCGCACGCATCGGTTGCCTCAAGTGGCCATCCCTCCAATTCGTAATTCTCCGCCCACAGGAGCCCTCCAGTTCGTCCAGCTTAATGTTTCCACCAGGGCGTAGGAGAGCCCGCGCTTAATGATTCTCTTTGTTCTGGAATCCCCACGCACCGCATACGCCGCAGTAGTTGCGATTTGCGGGTGTAATGGCTGTTCCACAAAACGGGCAACCGTCTTGACCGGAGCCATCCATACTTACAGCTCCGAAAATACGCTCGAAGATCCGGTAGTAGTACAGCTGCTCCTTCTCCCGTAAACGGAGACCGCGGCGGTCATATTCGTTTTGATTTTCGGAGAACTCGGCGTCCGAAATTCGGCCCTCGAGAAGTGGGCGGAGGAAAGTGCTGCCCGATCCATATTCAATTGGGGTCTTGACGCGCCACACCAGTTCCGGTGGCAGCAAATCGCGCACTGCCTGCCGAACGATCCATTTGCCCATCAGGCGTCCCTCAAATTCGCCAATCAATGCTTCGTGCGGGAGATGCTGAGCGAATTCGACGAGCGCCGGTTCTGTGAACGGACTAACGACCTCCAGCTCTACAGCTCTCGCGAGAGCGGGCGTAGTGAAATTCATAATGGTCGCCATGTGCTTCAAGTAAAGGACGAGTTGCGCCGGCGGCATTGTCCACATGTGGGAATAGCCGGCATACATTTCATCTGCGCCATCGCCTGTTAGTACCCGCCCGAGACCCAGCGCCTTGGCGCGCTGCAAACCGCAAAAAATTGTCAATCCGTTGCGGACTTGCATCGGATCGAAACTGCGAATCGCCCGGATGGTTCCCGGCGCGAAAGCCAGCAATTCATCGAGGGTCACCCAGCAAGTCTCATGGGTGAGTCCCAGGATCTCAGCGCATTGCCGTGCGTATCGCGCATCGGGAGATGGAAATTGATCAACCGGAATCCCCAATTTATCGGCGAGTGCGCTTCGATGCGTGGCGTCCACCGATTGATCTGGACGCACACACACGGTCACGGCCATCAAAGGTCCGCGCTGCGACGCAAACGCCGCGAGCACACTAGTATCCAGCCCCCCTGAGAGCAGAATACCGTCCGCATGCGCATCCGCGACACTCTGCCGGAGCAGGACGCGTAAGTGCTCGATGTCAGTCTCTGCAATTTCAGCCATGCGCGTTACGGTATCAGAAATATATCGGAAAAGTATCACCTATGTGGACTCGCAGAATGTCATGACTTCTTAGATGGGGAGCTGAGTGAGAGTTCTCAAGGCACCACGATGATCGCCGTTTCGCTCGCGATTGTGAGTCTCGTGTCAAAGATCGGCAAAGAGTCAATTACTGCGCAGAGCCTAGATCGCCTCGACCTTGAAAAGCCACAAGACAATCTATCTAGCATTGAGCCTATCGCACATGACTGTGGATGGCGGCACTTAGACTTTCCAATTTGCGCTTTTGATAGGCTTCCGCGTCAGGACGCGAAAATGCGGGCCGAGCGAGCTCAATATATTTCTGTGCCTGCGCGTAGTCCCCTTGCAATAACGATATCTCCGATCGAGCCAGGCTCACTTCGGCGCTCGAATCGGGGTCTCCCGTGAGCTGGGCAATAAGTTGGGGGTCAATCTCGTCGAGCAGTTTTGAAGCTTCCTGCAATTTGCCGAGACCGATGAGACAGTTTGCCAACGAAAGGGAGATGCCTTCCGTAAGCCCCGCGCGTGGCCCGAAGGCTTTGACGGAATCGTCGTAGGCCTTACGTGCATTGAGTTCGCCCTCCGCAAGATGATTGGCACGGCATTGCCCGGTGGAAGCGTCTGAAAGAGTGGCGATCGCGTAAAAAGAAGATGGCCCTTGTTTTTGCAAGGCGAGCTTGTAGATTGCCAGGTCATCGCGCACAGAGTCATCGAACAAGCCAAGACTGCCTTCGGATTGCGCGCGCGTCGCAAGTAGTTGCATGGTCATCTCGTGATCCGGACCGAACTTGGCCAGAAAATCAGGATAAATGCTGGTTGCTTCTTGAACGGCGTCTTGGTGTTTTCCCTCGATCATGAAAGCCTGTGCGAGATTGAGGCGCACGCGCAGAACATAGGGACTATCCGGCCCGTTTGCATTGGAGTAGGCGGCGATCAGCTCGCGAGCAAGGCGCTCCGCAGTGGCGCCATCGCCGAGGCGGATGTATGTGAATGCCAGACGCTGTCTCAGGTTGAACCGGGCAGTTTCGTCGAAGTCTGGCAGAGTAGCCGCCGTGTCGGAAGCGGCCTTGAAATTCTCGTTGGCCGACTTTGCGTCATTCTCGATCAACGCGATCATCCCTTTCGCTGAGAACAACCAGACTGGCAAGTCCTTGCGCGGCTGTTTGATTTTGGGGAGTAAAGCTTCCTGGTCGGCAAGAAGCGACTTGGCTACCGGCAAACCGCCGGATTGGTAGCTCCTTGCTTCCATCGCGGCTCGCTGCAATTGAACAACAATCGCGTCCTGCGAAAAGGGTCCCTCCGTTTGCAAAAAAAGCTGGTGAGCCCGCTCGTACTCCTCACGAGCCTCGGGATAGTTCGTTCTGCTGTCCAAAGCCTGAGCAATCGTCTGGTGAAGCCGTGCGGCAACCTGAGGTTCATTCTTGAATTTGCGGTCAATGCTGGGCGAAGCCAGCTTGATAGCGTTGAGGAGTGTCTCCGCCGCCGTTCCGCTTTGAAAGGGGTTGCCGCGAGCGATTAGATCGTCGGAGAGGAATTGATTGACGGCAGTGGCGATGGCTGTTTGGCGATTCGCGTTGTCACGTTCGACGGCCAGACGAACGGTGAAGAAAATCACCAGCCCAATAACAATCGCGAACACTCCGCCCGCCGCAATAACGGAATGCTGATTTCGCGTGACGAATTTCCTTGCGCGATAGCGCAGCGTGTCGGGCCGCGCCTCCAACGGTTCACCTTTCAAATAGTGGTCAATGTCTCTTTCCAATGCCTCAACCGATTGATATCTCTGCTGAACATCCTTGTGCATGGCGGTAAGACAGAGCACATCTAAGTCGGCCCAAGCTGCCTTGCTCGCGAACATTGCAATTGCGCTCTCTTCCGCGGATGCAGCCCTTTTCCCGGCAGCTGTCGAGGGCTTCTCGGCTTCTTTTTCGGTCAAGACTCTTTCCGCTTGCGCGGGAGTGCAATTAGACAAGTCAAATGGCAGGCGTCCGGCGAGCAGTTCATACAAGACAACTCCGAGCGAATAGACATCGGTCTGGACGCCGACTTGTTCGCCGCGAATTTGCTCGGGCGCGGCATACGCAGGCGTCATCAGGCGCAACGCCGTCCTCGTCTGATCCGCCGGAGCGTCCAAGCCCTCGATTTGCTTGGCGATGCCGAAATCGAGCAGCCGGACGCTGCCGTCGCGTTTCACCAGAATGTTGGACGGCTTCAAATCGCGATGAATCAGGGCATGCTGGTGCGCGTATTGGACTGCTTCGCACACCAGGCGCAGGAGCTTCAGGCGCTCTTCAATCGGGCAGGCGTTCACGCGGCAATATTCGGTAAGCGGGACGCCATCCACGTATTCCATGACGAACCAGGGCGTTCCGTCTTCGAGAGTGTTGGCGTCATAGAGCCGCGCGATGGAGGGATGATTGAGTTGCGCCAACATATGCTGCTCGCTGGCGAAGCGTTCGCGGCGAGCGGGCGAAACCCAGGCATCGCGCAGGAGTTTGATGGCTACGAGGTTGCCGAGATCATCGCGCTCGGCGAGGTACACCACTCCCATACCGCCTTCACCGAGCATTTCCTTGATGCGATAGTGGCCAAATTTTTCGGAGCCAATCGAAGCGTGAACGGCGTCTCCCACCATCTGATATGCGACGTGGGCCACGCCCCGCTCGAGCAGCGAGCCGCTGCGCGAGTCCTCTTCGAGCAAAGCGAGCACTTCGGTCAATAGGGTCTGGTCATCCCCGCAGGCGGATTCCAGAAAAGCGCGTTGCTCCGGCACGGGGCGCCCTGCGGCGTCGTGAAAGAGAGCTTGGATTCGTTCCCAACGCGTCAGGTCCATGTTCGCCTTTACGCTATGATACTCGCGGGCTCAAGAGCTACCAGAGCGCCCCACGTCAGCGCGGCTTACTCGCCGCGGCGAACCGGCGCAGCTCGAGGCCCAGCCAGGCCTTCGCCGCGCGCCAATCGCGCAGAATCGTGGCTTCGGAAACCCCCAGCATTTCAGCCGCCTCGGCCACGTCCAGCCCTCCGAAGAACCTGCTTTCCACCATTGCCGCCTGGCGCGGATTGACGCTCGCAAGCTCTGACAAAGCGGCATCGAGCGCCAGCAATTCCTCCCCTGTCGAGGCCGCTTCCTGCACGGGATCGTCGAACGTCACTGTCCAGTTTTCGCCTCCGCCGCGCTTGTCCGCATTGCGGCGGCGCGCTGCTTCGATCAGTACCTGGCGCATCGCGCGCGCGGCGATGCGCTTGAAATGGAGTCGAGAGGTCGCGGCAAAACGCGGGGAGCCGGCCAACTTCAGCCAAGCCTCGTTGACCAAAGCCGTGGGGCTCAGCGTGGCGCTGGGATCGCCGCGCCGCACGGTCGAGGCTAGTCTGCGCAACTCTCCATAAGTCACGCTGAAGAGGTCATCGAGTTCCCGCCGTTCTTCCGGGGTCTTTTCCATCGCTCCACTCTCAAATCCGGGGGCTATCCGCCCATTTGACGGGCATGACGGTTTTCGTTGCTGTTTTACGCATTGCGTAGTGAATGCAACAACCGAAAGACGCGCCAACGAAAACGGGAGATCAGATGATCAATTCCGAAGCTGAAACATTATCACCCAACAACGCGCCGCGACAACGTTCGAAGCGGTTTTGGTTGGCCACAGATGGGCTAAGCGTGGCCCTGCTGCTCGCTCTCGCAAGTCTTGCGGTGTGCGCCGGCTGCGGCTCGGGCGTGCAAGGCACCTATTCGGACGCGAATGGCGCCATGACGCTGGAACTCAAGTCCCGCGGTAGCGCTACGTTCAGTTTTATGGGCCAGACCACCCAATGCACCTACACTGCGCAGGGGGGCCAACTAGCGGTGGACTGCAAAGGCGATGCTGGTAAGACGGTATTCACTATTCACGACGACGGCTCGCTGACCGGGCCGCCAGGATCATTCTTTCCGCCGTTGAAAAAGAAATAATCCTTGGGTGTACCTTCACGGCCGCAATCATGGCTTTGATTGGAGGGCCCGAAAAAAGGCGAACTCGCCGGGGGCGGGCAAGATCGAGGAAACCTGGAACATGTTCGCGTGACGCTTTTTCCAGCACCTATGCGCCATGCCCAGTAAAGAAAAGATGGATAGGGGTCCAATCTAAGAAGGAGAGAACTCATGAATGCTTCCAATATCAGTAAGTCCCGGGGAACCGTCATCAAGGTGCCGGACGCCACGCCAGGAATTGTTTTTGCCAACGGTCAGCAGCAGTATTTCACGCTCGAACGCGTATGGAAATCGCCGGTGGCTCCGGCCGCAAATCAAACCGTGGACGTTGAATTTGACGGTGCAGGCGCGCTGACGGCCATTACCGTTGTGGATCAGCAGCAGGCCGGCAAAGAACGGCTCAATCAGCTCGGCGGCGTCGCCCGAGAGCGCGGCAAAGAGGCGGCCAAACTGGCTCAGCAAGGCATCGGAGCACTTGCTGCGCGGATGGGCACGGTCGCGCTCGGCGCCGGAGTGCTGCTCTGGATTGCTTGGTTCTTTTTACCCGCCGCTGGAATCGCCGGCGGAATGGGAGCTGCGATGTCATTCAGTTTCTGGGGCCTTCTCGGCATCGACTTTGGCAATCCGAGTTCGGCGATGGGGGGCGGAAGCGATCACGGGCTGTTTTCCTTCATTGGTCTGATTGCCATTGTCGTTCCTTTTGTTGCCCCTTTCATCCGCATGGCCTGGTCGCGATATTTGAACGCCGCGCCGCTCGGCTACATTCTCGTTGCGTGGATAGCCATCTATATAAATCAGAACAAGGCCTTCGGGGATTTTGCCAAGATGGCCGGCACGAGTCCCTTTTCTTTCAGTTGGGGAATCTTTGCGCTGGTGATTGCCGCTGGTGTCCTTGCAGCAGGCGCGTTGAAAAAGCCAGCGGCATAGCGCCCATCTGTATGTTGGCCGTGCCCGGACATTCAATGGAAATCCTGAATGCTTCTCTCCGGGATTGATGTGGGATCCATCTGATATCGAAAAGGAATAGACGACATGACTGATCTTGAAGAGTTGCATGAAAATGCCGAACAAGGCGCGGCGGACGCGCGGCTTGCGCCGGTGACCGTCAGCATGGCTATTCTTGCCATCTTCGTAGCAGCCGTGTCCCTGATGGGGGAGCGCATTCACGCCAATGAGATGCTGAACCAAACGAAGGCAACAGACCAGTGGGCGCAATATCAGGCCGAGATGATTCGTGAAAGAGGCTACGAGGTATTTCTGGACCAATTGAGCGTGTTCTCCGTGCAAAATCCATCCCACGCGGAGGAAATCAAAACAAAATATGCGAAAGAAATTAACCGCTACAACGGGGAAACGAAGAACGTTCAAGCACAGGCGTATGCGACCGAAGCTACTGTCGAGGTACTGGACCGGCGCTCAAACTGGTTTGATTTTGCCCAGGTCTTACTCGAGGCGAGCTTGGTGATCTGTTCGATTACGCTCCTTACAGAAAGGCGGGCCTATTGGTACTTGGGATTGCTCGCGGCCGCTTCCGGCGCCCTCGTCGCCGTTGCGGGGTTGTTCGTTCGTTGAGGTGTTGTAGAGACGGTTAGCTATTCATCCAAAGGTGATACATGCGTGCACCATCTGTCGTCAGTCTCTTAATTGGGTTGGTTGTTGGCTTGAGTTTCGCTGTTCCAAATTACTCTCAGACGCAGCAGGATCCAACGCCGCACACACAGGTGTCTTCGGTCACGCCCCTCGTGCAAGATAACAAAGTGGACGCAATCCGAATCCTATACACGGGCAAGACTTTTGGATATTTCCGCATTCCCGATTGGCAGGGGCCTACAGCGCTGGGGGACGGATGCAAAGATCCTACCCGGCAAAAGGATAAGAGTGACGCGGCGGCTGAATTCGAAGAGTTGCTCAAGAAAGAGTTCCAGATTGACAAAACGAAAGAGGCAATCCTTGTGGGAACGGGTGACAATTTTGCCCCCGAAATCGAGGCGCGCGATTTCTGTGAACCTCCTCTAGGCCAGCCCGGCGCGGGTAAGAGCTACCAGCGCGTAGGAAAAGAGCTTTTCGATTGGGACGCCAACTCAAGAACCTGGATCCGGTCTGACGCGCATTCGAATGCCAATGCGACTCCGGCGAATGGCCTCTTCATGATTCCGATGGACAATGTCGCCAATTTCTTTGTCAAGGAGGGATATGCGGCCCTGGTGCCCGGAAAACAGGATTTCTATTTCGGCCCGGAAAGGACCCGTGAACTGGCTCGATTCATGGCCACGCAGCCAATTCCAAGCACCAGCGGGACCCTACATACCGATGGTAAAGGCGTCCAAATGCTCGGAGCGAACATTGTAATCCAAACCACATGGAATACCGCCCACGAGCCATTGCCAGACAGCGAAAATCCTCCGTGGTTCATTCCCAGATTCCCGGAGGCTTCCGATCTCATCGGTGAAACAGTCGGCTCGGATGCTGAAATCAAGTTGACAGGTCTTTCGGACGGCGCAAAGGTCTATCCTTGGTTTCGCGGAGTCTCTCTCGACCTCTCGGGTGAAAATGCTGCCAGCAAATTGCTACCCGTCATAAATTCGACCACTTTTTATTTGTGTGGCGTCAATGCGGATACGCCGGGTCACCCAAATGCTCTCCCGAAGCCAATCAAAGAAGGTCCGTGCAAGACACTGGAAAAGAAGGCAGGCGAGAAGCCAACTCAATTCATTCTTGATTTCCCGTGGGAAGATTCACAGCATTTCTACACGTTGCGTACTGGCGCGAATTACGGGCTTTGTGCCGTCACTCCGGATGCGAAGGTGAAGGCCGCGGATGGATCCTTCACTTTCTGTGTGCGTTTCACCGTATACACTCCCTTCTTTCAGTCCTCGGGAGAAAACGCCTCCAAGAAATGTTCCGACCTGCAAAAACCAGAATGCTACCGCGACCCCGATCCCTATGTCCTGATCGAAACAGAGGATGACAACGGCATCCCGGAAGACGTGGCGATTTTTGGAGTCGCAGATCCTCAGATAGGCGCAAACGTCGGACTGCTGAACTTCGCATGGTCGAATACAGCAAGCAAGAAGTTCAAAACTGAAACAACCGTTCAGGATCCCGCGGAAGCCCTCAAGCAAATGCTCGACTCTTTTAGCCGGCAGTTTGACGAGAAGGGATACACAAAGGAAATAGCGGATGGGAAAAGACGGCTGATCAAGGTTCTTCTGGCTCAAATGAATTCGGAAGAGGCACAGATACTGGGAACGCGTCTGAAACAATTTCAGGTCGTCGTGAGCGCGGCCGACCCTGAAATGGCGACTGTGGGCGATGCTGTGACGTCGGAATGGGAAGCGCCAAAAGCGGGTTCGGTGCGGCATCCAATGGTGATGGCAATTCCTGAACCCTATATCGTCGGGAGCCGCAACCCTCAAGCCATCGCCGATATAGGGAGGTTCGATATTCGAATCTCTCCCGACGCGAATCCAAAATGGACGCTTTTCTCGGAACACATGGAGCTGGGCAAGCCACCTGACAAAAATCCCCCGCAAGGCAGATCTGCCGGTTTTTGGAAAGCTGTGGAAGCTGGGCTCAAAAAAGACTGCCTGCAGCAGGGATTCGATTCTGAAAGCCAATCTGATCAAATTCAGACCTTAACTCTTTGCGAGATGCAGAAGGATACGCATGCCGATGTAGCGCTCTTACAGAAACGCGATTTCTTCGCGGATCTCCCTGGCGCGGTGGGCGATATCACCAATCTAGATGATCAACAGCCCGATGAAATCCTGCAACAACTCCTCGACCGAATCGTGTGGAAGGGCGACTTCCTTAACTTGCTGTATGTGCCCGGGAGCGCCCTGCAACAGGCCATGAAGGAATCCAAGGCCTTTGACGCCGCCGATAAATCAAATCTAAGCATTGGGGACAATAAGAATCGCGGGCTCATTTCAGTAGGCATAACATTTGACTCGGCTCATGGCGAATACCTCATCAACGGAAATCGCCTTGACCCAACCAAACTTTATTCCGTCGCAACGAGCGATTTCATCGGAGGCGGAGATACGGGCTATCCTGATCTTGCCGCTGCACAGATTAGACCAGCTTCCGTGCCGTCTGATTTTGATAAGCAGCTTGTGACTATCAGCGGAGTGGTTTGCCGCGGCTTGGCCGGCGAACATTGGATGGCACACTGTATAGGGCCTATTGAAAGAGATACGTACTTAGACGAAATCGCCGCGCAGCCGACGGATACAGGTCCCAGCTATACGCCGTCAGAGCAGCTTTGGGCGTGGTCGGTTTTTCATCACCCGCGGCCAGTTCCTGGATATGATGGCAACGCGAAGGAAAAAGCCGCGAACCTACAGAGCAAGATAGATCAATTCGTCGAGTATCGGCCGATTTGGGATTTCCAGTTAGCGAAGGCAACATTTGGAGTCACGACTCTCGGCCACAATGGGTCCGACGCACAGATCGACTCAAATTTCGGGGGTATAACGACCCCGGGCGTGAACTCCCACCGATTCACCAACTGGGCGAGCGATTTCCAGGCGCAATTGACTCGCAACTGGAAGCACTATCAAATTTTCGCCAGTCCCTCGTATATGTTTAACGTTCAATATAAGGGTGAATCCAACGCATCCCGCCAGATCAACCAAGTAGCGAACCTGGGGATGTTCGACCTTGGTGCCGCGCGTCTTTGGAGGGAGCGTGGACCCGAACACTTTGACCTGGTCTTCACCACTCATTTTGAGACGCCTCTGCAAGAAACGTTCACGGCATTTGCGCTCAAGTCCTCTCCTGTCAGCACGCTTCAATTCGGCCAGCCGCGCAGCTACACGACTTTACTCAGAGGCGGTTTCCGATGGCAACGCCGCGTAAGTTCAATTGAATTTGGCCCCGAGGGCGGTCATCAATGGGATGCGCTTGAGGGATTCAACTTTCTTACGAATGGACAGGTTGCGGCTTCGTGCTTGGCTCTATCAGATATAAGTTTCGCTACATGCGTAACGAATGACAGCAATCCAAAGCTGACAATTCCGCCGACAATCACCGCAAACTCAAAGGTGACGACCCTCCTGGGAGATAAGGCTCATGCGGGCATTTATTGGAAGATTAATCTAACGGTCCCGCTCTATCCGAGAGTCAGTTACATATTTACGGATATGGGTGACTGGTTCTTCGTTAATTTTGCATCGGAAAACACGACGGATACGCGTTTCCGGGATATTGAACAACACCAGCTCAGATTCAATATTTTCCCCAGCCTCTCCATTGGCCCCGAGCTCGACCTATTGCTCTATGAAAACAAGTCGTCAGGACCTCTAACGGGATCGTTTCTTCGTCAAGATCAAATCTTGATGAAAGCTCAGTTCGGCTTCGACCTATTCAACTTGCGCAAGAAACAGAACCAAATTCAGTACGCCCCGGCTACAAAGTCACAATAGCGGGCATTGAGCGATCCGTGGAACAAGCGTCCGGTTGGGACGTTTCCGCGGGCGCAGTTCGCCCTTCGAGACAATATCAAGGATCACATCGGACAAGACCTGCGCTGCCATTGGGGCGCCGTGGAACTCGCGCGCAGAAAGTATACGGTGAACGAGTATGAGGGTTATGGCTACCGGAGACTTCCTTCTCTTAATCTCTCATCAAGGTGCGACTGCCGGGCTTTGCACCGAGAGAATCTGAACATTCAGGCAGGCTTGCTGGCTTCGCGAGAAACTCGCTAGAAGCGCCTCGTGAAGTGAAGCAGAATCGGTGGCGTGAAAACCCGAAGCGCCGAAGCCGTTAGCTACTTGATCGTAACGAGCCGCCAAGAGGTCTGTCCCATAGGTCCGGCTCTGACCATAGCGGCTGACCTGCTGATGCCATTCCGCTCCCCAGCGACCATCATTGCCGACGATGACTAGTATCGGCAAGGTGTACCGCACCGCCGTCTCGAATTCGCTGGCGTGATAGCCGAAAGAACCATCACCAATAAAAACGATGGTGCGTCCCGGATGACCCGTGGCAGCAATTCCTATCGCCATAGGAATGCTTCCGCCGATCCCTCCGAGCTTGCTGTTCCAAAACATCCGATTTGGAACATCGCGCAAACCCAGACGAATCCATTGACAGAATTCACCGCCGTCGAGAACTAGGATGTCCTCGGGTTCAAGCAGCTCACGAACTTGTTGTGCGACCTCAAGCGGGTGCAAGCCATCGGGCGATGACGCGGGCAACTGCTCGCTTGTTTGCGGGAGCGACCAGAGCCGCCCCCACGCGCCGAGGCGCGGCTCGTGTCCCTTTGTGACTTGCGCAAGATACAATAGTGCTCTTTCGGGTGAAACCTGGGTGCGCAGATCGGCAGCGCGAAGTGGTTGCGGATCGCCTGGGGCGTCAATTTGCAGGATACTGCTGGTTCGTGCGATGACGGATTCTGCCAGAAATCCGACTGCAAAATCAGCCGGACAGATGGCCAGCAGGCAGTCGCTATCTCGAAAGTGGCTGACAATCTCGCGACTCTTCAAGTCGCTCAGACCGCGCGGAGATTCAGTGATGATCGGCCCGATACCGAGTTGATGCGCCAGTGTGTGCAGGGCCTTTCCCGCCGCGCCGCGACTGGCGGATTGGCGAGCAATGATGAGAGGACGCTTTGCCTCCATCAATCGATGCGCCATTGCGCTGAGTGTCGATTCATCAGCATGCGCAAACTCCCCAACCGGCTGCGGTTTCTGCACGCAGGGCATTTCAGGCGACACCGCAAGAAGAATGTCCGACGGTAAGCTGACGTGAACCGGCCCTGGGACGCTGGACTGAGCCAATCGCCAGGCACTGGTCAATATTGTGGGAATCTCTTTGATGGAAGAGACGGACATCGTTGCCTTGCAGATCACGCGAGCTACCCCTCCTTGATCGAGGTCCTGAAAACCGCCCGCGCCGGCATCAGAAGTGGCACTCGCGCCACTTAAGAAAAGCAGCGGCAACTCCATGCTCTTGATCGTCGCTACTCCAATCGTTGCCCCGAGGAACCCCGGGCCTGCTGTTACGAGCAGCACGCCCGGCCGGTCGCTAAGCTCGGCCGATGCTCCAGCGGCGTATGCCGCAGCAGATTCGTGTCGCATATGGATGATGCGCAGACCCGAATCTATCGCTGCGTCATAGACGGGTAAGATCTGGTTGCCCGACACCGAGTAGATCGTATCTACGCCAAGTTCCCGGAGCGTCTGAGCGACAATCTGCCCTCCGGTCATCATCCCTTTTCTCTCATCTATTGACTCCTATTGCCGTTGCGTACAGATTTCGGATGCGGCGATCTCCACGCCAACTTCGATTGCTCCATTCGGCGAGGCAAGCGATGCGACACGCGCTCAAGAAGAAACACACTCGGCCATCGCGACGCTGGCTCATATGCAGCGGCGCAACCGGCAACGCCACGGCCGATGATGACAACGCTAGGGCGATCCATGCAACTTCCGGCGGATAAGTCGGAATTCCGTTTTGATTTCCCAGTCGACCGATAACGTACACCCGACCCCGTCAGCATGCAATGCTTCCGGCGTGAGACAACTCAAGTCTTTCTCATTCAACCCGTTTTGAGTCTTGGCGAGAGACTACCGGGCGGTTTCAGGGTTTGAGATTTTAAGACAGCTTGATGCGCGACCTCGACCACAGCCATGTCAGCGTTGCCAACAGAATCGTTGCCGCCAGAATGAAAAATTCCAGACGGCCCATCTGCGTCAGCAGAATTAGGCAGAAGGCGATGCCGAGCACCGACATCAGGTTCCCAGCCGGCGCACGGAAAATCGCCGCATGCGGATCGCGACGCCGGAAAACCGGGAGCGTGCCGCAGGTGATGCCATACGTCAGCAGGCGCGCCACCGCAGATAGGCTGGCATTCCACTCAAAGCTGCCCGAAAGCGCGAGCACTAAGCCTAATCCCGCGAAGAAGAGGATCGAAATGTAAGGGGTGCGAAAGCGCGGATGCACGGCGCTGAAAAAGCGGGGGAAATCGCCGCGCTCGCCAAGTGCGAAGGTGAGCCGCGGCGTCCCGAGCGTGGTCGCTGCAAACCAGCCCCAAATCGATATCATCGCTCCAATGGCAAGAAGCCACCCGCCTGGCGCGCCGAGAAAGTTTTGAGCAGCGGTCGCGAGTGGCCGGTCTGTGACGGTCCCTGCAACCACAGTCCCCTGAAAAACGATCTGGATGAGCAGATAGAAGATAGTCACGATTCCCATCCCGGTGAGCAGGGCAAAGGGCGCATCGCGCCTTGGATCGCGTGTCTCGCTCGCCGGAATTACGGCGTTATCGAAGCCCCCATAAGCATAAAACAGCAGCAGGATCGCCCGGAACCAGTTGCCGTGTCCGGCCGGAGGCCAGGAGGTGAAATCGGCCCGGCGGAGGAAAAACAGGCCGACACCGACAAAAACGAGTAGAGGAACGAGCTTCGCGGCAACGAAAACGTTGCTTGCCGAAACGCCCTGCTTCACGCCGCGGATGTTGATAACGGCCAGCGCGGCGAAGAGTATGGTGATGATCGTCCACCGTACTTCAACGATTCGCGCCGGCGCCCAGATCGCACTGAGATACATGACGAAGAGATTCGCGCTCGCCCCGGCTGCGGAGACGCGCATCAGCCAGGTGATCCAGCCCACTTGCAGACCGACGAAAGGCCCAAAGGCTTCACGAGCATAGAGGTAGGGCCCGCCCGCCGAGCGGAATTGGGCGCTGACCTCGGCGAAACAAAGAACGATGACGCCGATAGCCGCGGCAGCGGCGATGTAGCCGACTAGACTCGCTGAACCGAGCAGCCCGGCTACAAGCATCGGCAGCCCGAAAATTCCGCCGCCGATGACGGTATTGACTACCAGGGCTGTCAGGTCCCATCGGCCAAGCGCCTTTACCAGACCCGTCTGTATTCGCTCGGAAGACATGGACTCTGCCCGAATCCTATCCACCGCACATCAAAATCCGTGTGCCAGCGCAGGCGGGCTCGGAGGGAACTGTGGCAAACACCCCAACGCGAGACCGCACCTCGGTGTCCTCGCGAATCGAAAGCAGATTCATGGCGAGCACGGATTAAGCATGACGAAAACGGTATACATGAACTTCGTTAGGGCAAAACCAATCGGCGAACGTACCACCAACGACTTACACATGGCGAGGCCATTTGAATGGAACCTCACCATCAATTAATTCCTGGGAGAGCCCCGAAAAGTTCACTCGCGATGTCAACATGTCTCGGCGATAGCCGACCCGCCGAAACTCAGGCAAGTTCCATGGCCTTGATACGTGCGGCGACTTGGTCCTGCACCCTCTGATACAAACTCTGGCCGTGCGCATCAATCGCAACGATTAACGGTCCAAACTCTCGAACGCGAAACTTCCATAAGCATTCCGGCATCAGGTCTTCCCACCAAACTTCCTCGATTTCTTCGATTTGAAGCGTCTCCAATGCTGCCGCTCCTCCCACTATGGCGAGATACACGGCGCCGAACTCCTTCATCGCTGCAACGCTTCCCGCCAGAAGACCGGCTTTGCCCACTACGGCTCGAACGCCGTACTCGTGCAAGAGCCCAGGAACAAAGCGATCCATGCGCGTGCTCGTAGTGGTGCCAATCGAGATTTTCTCGTAAGTTCCATCTGGGCGTTTCTTAACTCCCGGAGCCGTATGGATGCACGCACTGCCGGTGAGGTCCGCTGGCGGGCGAACACCCTCGTCGAAGATTCGAATTTGTGTGGCATCCCGAATCCCGAATAGAGCCCCGTTCAGATACACCCGATCTTCGAGTTGAAGACTCCGAACTGTCGTTTCATCCAGCGGTGTTTGAAGGTGATATTCGCTCATTTGATTTTAACTGCGAGTCTCATTTCCAACGAATTTCCCCCGTCCGTGAAATGACTGCTTCGGCGCGTTCGCCCCGCCAGCACTGCATATTCACGGCGACTGGATTCTGGCTTATGTGAGTGTGGGCCCACTCTATATGTACCGCCAATGCCGTAGTTGCTCCCCCCAGGCCTTGTGGCCCAAGACCGGTCTGATTGATCTCGTCCAGAAGTTGCTTTTCGAGAAGCGCGATATCGGGATCCGGATTCGAGGTACCGATCTTGCGGAAACTGCTTGCCTGTTTTGCCAGTCCGGCCGCAACGTCCGAGGTCCCCCCAAGCCCGACACCAACGATGACTGGCGGGCATGGTCGCGCGCCTGATTCGAAGATGCAGTGTAAGACAAACTTGTGGATACCTTTGATCCCGTCCGAGGGATTGAGCATTCGCAAGAAACTCATATTTTCAGAACCAGAACCCTTCGGGGCCATCTGCAATACAATTTCATCGGAACCAGGGATGAAACCCACATGGATGATTGGAATTCCTTCGCCAGTGTTCGTACCGGTGTGCTTTCTGGTCAACGGGTGGACAGTATTCGATCGCAGCGGACGCTCGCGCGTCGCACGTTCGCACCCTCTCCGCAGAGCGGCTTTGAGGTCGGGGATTGAAGCCGAAACATCGCTGCCGACCAATAAGTTGAAGATCGGCAGTCCTGTGTCCTGGCAAACGAGGGTGTGCTGCTGGTCGGCGATGTCGATATTGCTCAGAATCGTGAGCATTACTCCCTGGGCTGTGGCGTTCGACTGCTTCTCCTCGACTGCAAGCCCTTTACGTAGCGCCGCGCGTACATCGGAGGGAATGTCCTGCAGAGCACGGATGTAGAGGTCACACGCAACCTGCTCAACTATTTGATTAAGATTTGCCATGTCGGACACTCAAGTGACCTCATGAAACCGGTTTCGTTAGTTCGGGCGGTGACAGCCGATGGAAGCTGAGCGGAATGAAGCTCACATCGGCGTGGTCATCACGCCGCTGAAGACGAATTCTTTTCAGCCAACTCGGATCGCTTTTGGGATAATCCGCGCGATAGTGCGAACCACGGCTTTCCTCACGAATCAGCGCGCCGCGGGCAACCAGCTCCGCGTTAACACAGATATTCGTGACATCCAAGGATTCATTCCATTCCAGATTGAATGAAAGTCCCGGGTTCGCGCTTTGGCGGTCCGCCCGCTCGCGAAGTCCTTCCAATTCTGCCAGCGCACTTTCCAGGTCGTTGCCATTTCGCACTAAGCCGACCTTCTCCCACATCAGAGTTTCTATTTCACGGCGCAGGACGTTGGGGTGCTCACCGTTTTGACGTTGCAGCGGTGCACTCCATTTCAAACAAAGTTCGCGAGCGCAATCAGCGGATACCGGCTTGGGATCGCTTGCGGAAAGGGATTGAGACATCACGTCACCAGCCAGGGCGCCGAACACTATCGAATCGGCGACGCCGTTCCCACCCAATCGATTTGCGCCATGCACTCCAGAGGCATCTTCGCCCGCCGCGAACAGCCCCTCGATGTTGGTGCGGCACTCGGTGTCGATATACACTCCGCCCATTTGGTAGTGCGCACTGGGAGAAACTTCAACTTGGCTGTGTATCAGATCGAATCCATAGTCTTCACAGCGCTCAACCATACCCGGGAAATTTTCAAGCAGGAATTTCTCCCCAAGATGCGTGGCATCAATCCATACACCCCCATGCGGGCTGCCACGTCCGGCCATGACCTCAAGATAGCTGGAGCGTGAAACCACATCGCGCGTGGCGCGCTCCGCCTTTGGATCGTATTTTTCCATATAGCGTTCACCAAGGCCGTTGAATAATCGGGCTCCGGCGCCCCGCAAACCTTCCTCGAGCAGCCCTCCAGTTGCAATGGATTTGCCCACCAGCAACCCGGTCGGATGGAACTGGAGCATCTCCGTATCGCAAAAGGCTGCACCCGCTCTCCAGGCCATGGCCATGCCGTCACCCGATTTCTCAAGCGAAGGCGATGAGATGCGATACATTCTTGCGCCGCCACCAGTCGCCAGGAGAACTGCCTTGGCTTGCACCACAATAAATCTTCCAGTGCGGATCTGAAGCAGGAGCGCGCCACAAACGCGGTTGTCCGAACGAAATAGATCCAGCCCTCTGCACTCTTCCAGCGCGTGAATCGGGCTCTCCATAATGTAATCCCGAAGGTTCGACATGATCTCGATTCCGGTGAGATCGCCTCGGTGTACAGTCCGATCAAATGACTGACCGGCAAAAGCCTTCTGGTGAATCATTCCATCCAGATTGCGATCGAAAATACAACCCACCCGGTTCTCGAGCTCAATCAATCGTTTCGGGGCGTCGGTTACTAAGCGCCACGCCAAGTCTTGATCGTTGAGATATCCACCACCACGAACGGTGTCGAGGAAGTGCAGGTCAAACGAATCCGATGAATTCAGGACCGCGTTATAGCCGCCCTGCACCATGCGCGTACAACCGCTTTGGCCCAAGAGCCCCTTCACTACAATTGTGATGTCAAGATTTGGAGAGTTTGTATGCGCATGCAACGCTGCCATCAAGCCGGCCCCTCCAGCGCCAAGGATCAAGATATCAGTTTTGAGGGAGTCGACATTCATAGATTCCGAAACGCCTCGATACCCCAATATGCCCATGCCACTCCAACGATTGCGAACACAATAGCGATGGTTCTCGCCGCTCGCCGGCCGATCCATCCGAAATCGAGCACCATCCCGAACAGGCCGTTCAGCCCATGATACAAGGCGATCAGCAGAAAACTGATATCAATTGCCTGCCACCAAGGGTTGGCGATGCGCGTCAGAATAACCTGATACGAAAGGTCCCCGCGGCGGAGGCTTGCCGTCATGTAGTGCTCCACCCAAAAATGAGCCACCAACAACGGAACAAGTGCCGCGCCGGTGATTCTCTGCAGATACCAACTCACCGCATTTCGTGACGTTTTCATCGCCGCAGCACTGAGAACACAAATATCGGAACCGCGCCGGCAATAAATAGAGCCGCGCCTACTCCGATAACCAGAACCCAAAATAACTTTTTCTGGCGCCGGTGTCCAAACCCAAGATCCAGCACGGTCAAACGAATTCCATTGAGGGCATGCAGAATCACCGTTGCCAACAGGCCGATCTCAAGCAGTTTGAACATTGGTGTGCTATAGAATGCCAGTTGCCGATTGAATTCCGCCGGCCCTGCACTCAACTGATGAATCGTCTCCACATGCAAAAACAAATAGAAAAGCAAAAGGATTCCGGTGACGCGCTGGAGAACCCAGGCGGTCATGCCGACGAGTTGCCCGGAGTAATTCCTGATCAGGATTCTTGCAGGTGTGCTCATGCTTTCAACTCTCCGTGCTGAAGCGATAAACCGCGCTTCAGGAGGCCAATGCTGTCCGTCAGATTGATGCCCTTGGGGCAAACGGCCTCGCAATTGAACTGCGTGTGGCAGCGCCAGATTCCGGAGTGCGCGTCATTTACCCTGCGTAGTCGTGCCTCACGAGCCGTGTCGCTAGGATGGAGAATGCGGAGCAGGGCCTTATTGATCGCCGCAGGGCCCAAGTACCTCTTGTTCATTCCCGGTATGCTGCATGCGGCAAAACAGGCGCCGCAGGTGATGCAATCGCGTTTTCCGGGTGTAAGTCGCGCGTACGGCGAGCCGGCGGGAATGCAGGCCAGTTCCGTGGAATCGGGATCGCGCGGACGGAAAGCAGGTAGTACTTTGCGCCACTGCTCGAAGAATGGATCGAACGCGATCGCCAAATCCCGGATCACAGGAAAATGCGGCAGCGACGCCAAAATGATTTCCTTCGCTTCGAGCACACACAGACGCGTTCTGCACGCCAGTCGCGCGACACCATTGACCTGGAGGGCGCAGGAACCGCACATTCCTACGCGGCAGGAGAAGCGAAATGCGACGGTTGGGTCCTGCTGTTGTTGGATTGCGAATAGAGCATCCAGAACCGTCATTTCGGGCGCCGCTTCCAGTGCGTAACTCTTGAACTTCCGTTGGCCGTCCCCGTCTGACCGGCTGATACGAATGGTGTAATTCATAAGACAAAACAATCGTACCACTTTTGAAACTATGAAATCGCAGAAACTTAACCTGCGTAAAATATCTGGATTCGTCCAGCGGTTCGCCGCAAGCAGCCTATCGCATCGTGGAGGCACAAGACCAGATTTTCAATCCGCCCCGCAAGACGAAGGCTGCCCGCCGCAGGATTACGACGGCTGGGCCGTTTGCGATTTGCTCAAGCGGCGGCCGGGGAACGCAAAGACTTCATTTGTCTCTCACTTAAAGAGTGAGAGCGATTACGACGACCCGCTGTAAGTCCTTGAAAGAATTGGCGCGGCCGATTCAGAGCAGTAAAATGCTGAACCACGGATGTCAGTTGTGGTTTAATTCAACCGTGCGTTCTAGGGTAGAATCCTGCACTGCAGGTTGTAACAGGCGAAACACTTTAGTTAACCAGGTTTTGCGCACGGGAAGAGCGGCGTTGTTGCTGAAAGGAGAGACTTTCAAATCATGCAGCCGAACGAACGGACAACCAATGCGGGGAAGCGAATAGGCAACAAGATTCTTTTGTCGATTCCCGACGAGGAGTACGCCATGATTCGTCCTCACCTTGAATTCCTCAGCATGCCTCACCATATGAGTCTCTACGAACCGGGCCAACCGCTGGAATTTGTGCATTTTCCGAATGCAGGGATGGTGTCTCTTGTAATTGCGACCGAAGATGGAAAGACGGTTGAGGTAGGGGAGGTTGGTAGGGAAGGATTTTCAGGGATGCAGGCCGCCGTTGGCATAAAGAGCAGCCAGGTGCGCGAGATCGTACAAATTGCGGGAGACGGATTCAGAGTGAAAGTCAGCGCATTGCAAAGCGTCTTGCAATCAGCTCCAGGGCTTCAACGGATCCTGACTCGCTATGCAGTAATTCAGGGGATGCAATTCGCACAAACGGCTGCGTGTAATCGTCTCCACAATATTGAACAACGCCTCGCGCGCTGGCTACTGATCACTCAGGACAGAGTGGATTCCCCGACGCTCGCCATCACACACGATTTCCTTGCGACGATGCTAGGGACGGACCGACCCACCGTAAGCTTGGCGGCTGGTATTTTGCAGGACAAGCGGATTATTGATTACACGCGTGGTGAAGTGCGGATTCTGAACCGCACGAAACTCGAAGAGTGCACCTGCGAGTGTTACGGAGTTATCCAACAGTACAATCGCGAGATCGGACTGAAATAGCCCACGGATAGTGTTTGATACACGACAGACAATAATCCTCCTCCGCCGTTAGACTAAACTCCAGGGGACGTCTCGCTGCGATGGTCAAAGAACTCAAAAATGTCAAGGCTGCCCGTTTTCAATGCCCAAGCTTTTCTCGATTCGGCTGGTGTGGCGAGAAAAGTTGTGGAATATAGAAGATCGCAGAAGATCTACTCTCAAGGTGATCCCGCCAAGCATGTCATGTACCTTCAAAAAGGCGGGGTAAAGCTCTCCGTTGTGAATGAGGTCGGCAAAGAAGCAGTCCTGGCGATTCTGGAACCCGGTGACTTTTTTGGCGAGGGGACCATGGCAGGTCAGCCTATTCGAATGGGGACAGCGACCGCGATTACACCGACGACTTTACTCGCCATTGAGAAGAACGAGATGATTCGCGTGCTCCACGCTGAACATGCTTTCTCCGACCGCTTTGTGTCCTTACATGCTCTTACGGAACATCCGGATTGAAGAGGATTTGATCGATCAGCTTTTCAATTCGAGTGAGAAACGGCTGGCCCGGACACTTTTACTGCTTGCTCGCTACGGCAAGGAACCCCAGCCGCACAAGACGCTTCCCAAAGTATCGCAGGAGATGCTTGCGGAAATGGTGGGCACAACGCGGTCGCGCGTGAATTTCTTCATGAACAAATTCAGGAAAATGGGATTCATTCATTATAATGGCGGACTTCAGATCCACAACTCCCTCCTAAGCGTTGTCCTGCACGAGTAAGCCAACTTTCAGGCCGTATCGAAGAGCAAATAGAAGGCAAACTCGTCGTAATCACAAGTGATTCCGAATTAAACAAGGTTGAAGAATTCCTGAAGGCCGGAATGTGAATTGGGGCAGGTGAAAATATCTTCTGTGGCGCGGCCTGGGAAAGCGGCTTCTCGACGTGATGATCGAGGAGAAACGTGAGGCTGCGCTAGGGGTTGGCCAGAATTCGGGCGAAGGACGAGCGACCTACCTGCAACAAAAATCGGAAAGTGTCCATAACGGTACAGACGTCCGCCTTCTCCGTGTCTATTGTGGTGTCTGCAAATTGTTTTCTCAGATACAAGAAGGCATCGGAGAAATACGGGAGAGCGGGAGTGCCGAAGCTCTATCGCTCGGGAAGCAAGGTGATTCAAACATGCTTGGGATACTTGCAGCGGTCTTGATCGTTCTTTGGTTACTTGGATTTTTCGCATTCCACGTTACCACTGGATTCATTCACATCCTCCTCGTCGTCGGCATAGTGCTCCTCGTATTCCATTTGTTGAGAGGTAGAACCGCCACAGCGTAAGGGGCCGCAGGACTTTTGGAGGGCTTGATCCAGCCAGGGGTGTGTGGCGGCGATTCTCGAATGCGCCCTATACCGCGAAAACATCCGCTGTTTGATCTGACGGTCTGGCCGCTTGCTTCAAAAGCCATTTGGGAAGTGTGCGCGGAAATGAACGACACTGCGCCCTTTGGTCTTGGCAGATCGTATGCTGAATACTCGGAATTTCATTCGACAGTTTCCTGGATTGTTCTCCAAGGCATTTGTCGCTGTCCGGAACGATCGCAGAGTCTGCGCTGTTTTTTGGATCGCCGCTGGAATCGCTCTGGTTCCGGTGGCCTTCGCTGTACTCACAGCTTTTTACGTCAACTTTGATCGTACAAATCTTCCTGATCTGGATGGGTTCATTCGCTTTGAGCCTCCGACAATGGGCCACATTTACGACGCGAATGGCCAGGTCCTGATCGAAGTGGGGCGGGAACGCCGGGACATCATTCGATATGAGGAAATTCCCGAAGTCCTACGCGACGCAGTCCTTTCTGCCGAGGACGAAAACTTTTTCTCACATTCTGGAGTGGACTATTCCGTCTTCCTTCGTTTGCTGGCCAAGACAAACATTCGAGCCTTGGTCGCGCACTTCACACCTTTCAATGGTGAAGATGCTTCCAATCGTCCGCCCGTGTTTCCACAGGGGGGCTCGACGATCACCCAGCAGCTTGTGCGCGGCTACTTCCTGCAAAAACTTTCGAGCACAAAAAACAGCAACTCGCTTCAGCATGAGGGCATACTTCCGCACGTTTTAGCCTTCATCGTTGGTGTACCTGGCGCAAATAAACTCCTGCTGAAAATAGAGACGATTCGTCTCTCCTTGTGGGTTGAGGGAGAGATGCGCAAGCAGTACGGGTCTAAACGCCGGGCCAAGGAGGAGATCTTCGCGCGCTATGCGAACTTCGTCTATTTGGGGGGTGGCCGATATGGCTTTTCGGCAGCCTCAGATTATTACTTTCATAAGCCCATTGAGACATTCACTCTGGACGACGCCGACAAGGCGGCGGTTCTGGCGGGTATTACAAAGTCTCCTGTCGAATACGCTCCCACTGCGGAAAACCTGCAAAAACCCACGCGCCGGAGAAATCAGATATTGAACCTCATGGTGGCGAATCATTTTCTTCCCGCGGAGTTGGCCGAGCGCCTTAAGCTAGAGCCAATTCGTTTGGCCGCACATACCGTCGAACCGATCGAGGCTCCCGCCGCGGTGGAGACGACTCTCGAGGAACTCAAACGACTCGGTTCGAATACCGATTCAGAGATCGGAATTGACCAGCTCCTTGAGGGTCACATCCAAGTTTATTCGACCGTTGACCACCGCAGCCAGCACATTGCGAACGTGGCGCTGGAGAATGGCCTGAAGGCCTACGAGAGGCGGCATCCCCAGGCCAGAGGGTTGATTCAAGGTTCCGTCGTCGTTCTTCGAAACAGTGATTCCGCTATCCTGGCCGAGACGGGTGGCCGAGAGGTGTACAACGGTCGAAACAACACATACAGCGATTTTAACCGCGTAACTCAATCGAAGCGCCAGCCAGGCTCGGCGATGAAGCCCTTTGTTTATCTCGCAGCTTTTCGCCAAGGCGCTCTCGACCTCGATACTTCCGTGCCCGACGAGCCCATCTCGGTAGTCATGTCCCGAGACCGTCCCGTGAAGTGGATCGTCAATTACGACAATCAATTCAAAGGCATGATTCCGGTGCGGCAAGCACTCGCCGAGTCGAGAAACGCGGTAGCTATCTGGATGGTTCAACAGATCGGCATTGATTCACTCCTGCAAACCGCGCAAGACATGGGCATCCGAACCACGTTGCAGCGCTACGACACCACGGCCCTCGGTGCATCGGAAGTCACGTTGCTGGAACTCGCAGATGCGTACCGGCTGATGGCTGGCGGAACGCCCGGAGAACCACATGCAATTGATAAAATTCGACAAACGCGGGGAGGGGTTGTCTATAGCTACCAATGGCCCTGCTGTCTGGCGAATGCCAACGATATGGGATTGTCCTTGATTCAGGAAGGGCTGCGCGGGGTCGTGCGCATCCCATCCGGCACCGCGCACGCGCTCGATTCACCCGCTTTTTCCATCCCTGTAATGGGCAAGACAGGAACGACGAGCAACTATCGAGACGCCCTTTTTGTCGGATCCACTTATGGGCCCGATGGAATTACGGTGGCAGTGCGCATCGGCTTTGATGACAACCGCTCGTTGGGCGTGAAAGAAACCGGCGCCTTGGCTGCGCTTCCGGTGTTCAGAGAAATTATTCTGAAGGTCTACCAGGAAAAGTTAGCCGGTCCCGCGCCGCGATTTCCTGTGGAAATGGAAGAAAACATTGATGCCTATCTGAGGGGAGAACTCCCGCCGAAAGATGCGACAGGGTTCGTGAATCCGCCCAGTGCGGCGAGACTCACACATGACGGAACGGAAGACTGTTCTCCGAGCCCGGCCCTCTTGTCAACACACGGATGCGACCTACCAGGCAGCCAGCGAAATACCATCTATCACATTAAGAATGAGAGCGGCCGATTGGTTTTTACGAATCAATGAAACTACCGCAACACTATCCCAAACACTTCTCGCCGGAAGTGCGTTTCAACTCTACAAACTGGGTCGAATGGCTAGCTTCGAAATGCGCGTGCCGGCAACCGCCCAGTCGCGCGTTTGGGTAGCAGATCTTCACTTTTCGCGCGATCTTGATCCTGTGGACACGCGTTTTCACTGTGGGCGATCTTACTTGCACTAACAACTTCGGGTTTTTCAACTTTCATTCCTGGCATTACTTTTCTCCCTTCGGAGAGATGTCCACGACACCTGGATGCGTCGGCAAAATCATCCCGTCCCCGGGTCCGAGCCAACCGGAAAAGGCGCAGATTGATGTTGATAGGACGGGCCACCGGCATCGAGATCTCCGCATTGAGAATGCGCTAACTGATGAGAATGGCGATGATGTGAGGCTCAAAAAGGGTGCTCACGTTGAGGTTACTGTCACAGCCAATGACGTCAACCGTCGCTATTGATGAAGACGGCCAACCGGCTCGGCGTGAGACAGTCCGCCTGGGCTTTGGTCGCCACAATTCACAGGGTCCTCACCAACCCGTCCGTAAGTGGCCAGGTTAATCAATCACTGAGCTGCCTCAGTATTTCTGCCTGCGACGCTGCGGTTCCGTCCGAATGACGGCGCACTCGGAAACAATAAACTTGCCCTCATAGTGCATTCGGCCGAGGACGATACTTAGTGAGAGCGATGATGAAGCCCTACTGTAAGTCGTTGAAAGAATTGGCGGGGCCGACGAGGTTCGAACTCGCGACCTCCTGCGTGACAGGCAGGCGTTCTAACCAAACTGAACTACGGCCCCGTTTTGATTGCATGGTGGGCAGTGCGTGATTTGAACACGCGACCTTCCGGGTGTAAACCGGACGCTCTAACCGCTGAGCTAACCGCCCTCCAAATCTCATCTCGTACTTTACCACAACTATTTTGTTTACTTCTAATTGGCTGCTACTTCGACTGAGTCCAACTTCCGAGAGTGAGTCCAAGAGGGCAATTCGCTTGCCATCTTCTCAACCGTTTCACGAATAAAAGTCTCGGAAAAATGCGTGTAGCCGCTTGTAGTTCGCAAGCTGGAATGTCCCACTTGATTCTTGGTGAAATCGGCGGGAACACCGTTTTGTTGCAAGTGGCTCACTCGCCCATGCCTGAACGCGTGCATACCGCCGACCGCGATTCCGATTCGGCGGCACAGCGGTTTCAACACTTGTCTGACAACGTTGTGAGTCTCAAGCGGAGTGCCGTTTCTGGTTTCAAAGACCCGGCCAGTGGTTCGATTTCCCAAATGATTCTTGAGCATTTGAACCGTAGTCGAGTCAATGAAAACATCGCGGTATCCCTTGCGGGTCTTCGGAGTCACTTCCTGCCCACGCCACACCGAACGTCGAACTCGAATCAGTCCGCGATTCAAGTCTAAATCCTCGACGTGGAGTCCGAACAATTCACCCGCGCGAAGCCCGCTTGATCCGGCGAGATGAAAAAGCAGCTTTGCAAAAGCAATCGCCGCATTCCTACATGAGACGCACATGGTTGAAGGGGTGAATCAACATTCCTTGGCGTGCAATCGCTGCCAACTCGCTATGCGCGCCAGTCTGCTTAAGTACTCGACGCATCAACAATTTGAAACCACGCTTCGTGAGTTGAACGAGTTGGACGGCACAGCGAATTTGGCGGAGTTCAAACGCAAGCTGTGCAGCCGCATTGAACGGACGCTCCGCGACTTGGATGATTCCGTCGGCTCCATCGAAACCGTCACCGTGAAATTCTATGGTTCACAGGTCTAAACGTGAAACGCCCATACAGAAAGAGGTTGGAAATGTGCAGCCGGGATACCGTTTTGCTTTTAGTCTACGGCCGGGAATCTATGATTTTGAAATTGTTACGAAGTGCAATACGTTTAGTGAAAGAATACACGCATTCAGGAGTGACGCGCACCAACTGGCTGATAGCACGCAAAGGTGTATTTATGACGCTTCTCACAAATTGATCTTACTCGATGTTAGTAAAGCGCCTGCATTTTGCCGATAACTGGTACCATGTGTTCGAGATATGAAGTCTGAATCAATTTGTTAAACGTATCGCGGAATAAATTGGAGTTAGAATGTGGAACATAGTGCGTAGCGCGCGCAACGCGTATGTAGCCCTCATATTCCGGGACTGCTGGTTACAAAGGGCCACCAAGGAGGAATTATGAAACCACGCTGCGTCTTGAGCATTCTCTTTTTCCTTCTGCTCCTGTTCGTAGTCAATGCATTGTCCTCACAAAATGCTCTAGCGAACCAATCGAATCAGGTAAATCGGGCCAATTATGTAACTCAAGACAATCAGGCGGCCCCGCCCGATAACAATAACGGGAACAAATGGGACAAGAATCATCCCATGTTCAATAAACGCGAGCATGATGAAATGCAAACATTTTGGGAATCCCATCACGAACATCCGCCTGCGGGTCTCCGCGATGAAGATCGCCTTCCCGCCAATTGGCAGGCTCAGCTCAAACCCGGCTTCGTTTTAACCGCAGATTGGAACCACAAGCTCCATGCGCCCCCACCGCAACTGGGTTTTCATCTTCGCCGCCCACCGATACCGAATATTGTGTATTTAATCGGGGGGTATGTCGTGCTGGTGAACCACCACGATTGGCACGTTGATGATGTGGTGGATCTCAATTCGGCGTCGAAACCGTAGCGCAAATCCCATCGCTCTCTTCCGCAAGGTCCGGCGAAATGTCCGGGCCTTGTTATTTTGTGGCTTAGACACAAATGTCTGCGTCCCTGATGCGCTACAATCCCTTTCATGCCCGCTTCTGACATCCTTATCGGCACTTTCGCCTTCACAGCGCAGGATGGCCCGGCAGTTTCTACCCCGAAGGATTGCCCGCGAAAGACTACCTGTCATTTTACGCCACGCGATTCAACACAGTCGAAATTGATTCCACCTATTACCGAACGCCCGCGCCTTCAACCGTTCGCGGCTAGGCCGAGAAAACGCCGGACGGCTTCTTGTTTGCCGCCAAGGTCCCACAAGTCATTACACACGAAAAAGTGTTGGTGGACTGTGACGAAGAGTTCCGGGGATTCGTTTCGACAGTGGAATTGCTCGGCGACAAGCTCGGGCCAATGCTATTGCAGTTCCCATATTTCAACCGCTGAGTCCAAAGTGGGTCCAAGAGAAGGGAATTCAGAGGGGTGTTTTCGGAGCTAAGCGAAGCCGTTTCAACGATTTGTTGAAATGCTAACCGCCCCGCACCATCCTACAGAACCAGTGCAAAGCCGTCAAACGCGCCTGAATGAACCCATAACAATTCGCAGCGTGCCAGGTGTTGACCGCTGAAGGGCGGAGACGCAAATATTGCGCCCGCCTTGACACTCTTCCAAAGCGGCAAGTAGACTGCCGTGTTATCCTTAACAAGCGAGATAAAAACAGATGCTGCTTTCACGCGATTACATCACGTATGTGGCACAAGAGGTCGTCAAGCGCCTGGTGGCCGAGCAGATGATCGAAACAAACGCGGTTGAGGAAGTAACCCAGCGCGTTCGCCAGGGAATGGCCGAAGAAATGGCCGTCGAAGAGCGCGTGAATGAAGAAGTGCGCCAGATCCTCAGCGACCATGCCGACGCAATGCGACGGACCGGCGTGTCGTACCAGGAAATGTTCAAAAAAGTGAAAGCGCAGATTGCAAAAGACAAGAAGCTAATCCTGCGGTAGCCATTCCGGAGACCCATCTAGCCCCATGCGCCTGAGCCGAGGAAAAGTTGTCCAGCTTTCCCATGTTGTCACGAACGTTTTGGTGGCAAGCGACAAAGTCGAATTTGTGGAAGACCGCGACACGATCCGCCAGAAGATTGTGGATATCCTTCAAGCTCTGCTGAAGGAGGAGGAGCACGTGGATCTTGAAGTGCGCAAGAAGATCGCTTCCCAGAAAAAAGAGATTCTGGAAGGCAGCGAAGAGTGGGATCTTCTTTACCGCCGCTATTACACCGATGAGCTGAAGAAAAAGGGAGTGGGCATCGTTTCTGATCGGTAGGATGGTCCTGGACTGGATTCGACCTAAAAGCAAAAAGGGCGTCCCGCAAGGGACGCCCTTTTTGCTTTAGTTCTTGAGTTCGCTAATCGCTATTTCCGCCGGTCCACTTCTTCAGCATCCGGTCCGCTTCTTCAGAACTGGCCGATCGCTATCGTCACCGCCTTGCGTACTGTTCGGGTCCTGATTGGTTCCCGCTTTTTGCTGCTCAGTCTTCGTGCGCAACGTCGGCGAGTCCTTCCCGTTCAAAGGTTTCTTGCGGCGCTCGTAAGCCAGCAAACGCGCCTTTACATCATCGAACTCCGAAGTGGTGACAACATAGCTGTCGCGCGAGGGAAGGATTGTTGCAATCTCTTTTTCTGCTTTTTCGATACGTTCCGGTGTGAGCGGGTGGTCAGAGAAAACCTTCAGAATGGTGCCCGGCTGGCGCTTCTCGTCGGCGAGGATTCGCTCGAACATCGTAACCATAGCGTTGGGATCGTACCCGGCTTTGTACATGTACTGGATACCTAGATAATCAGCCTCGCGCTCATCATCACGCGAAAACTTCAGGAATCCGATGGGAATAGCGAACTGCATTCCCTCGTAGATTCCGTAACCCGCCCAACCGCCTGGCAGAAGAATCATCGCGGGAATCATGGCAATCTCCGCGATGTCGCCTTTGGTGGCGTTCTTGGTTCCGTGGCGGGCACAAACGTGAGCAGTTTCGTGCGCCATTACACCGGCGAGTTCCGATTCTTCCTGCGCCTTAAGGACCAGGCCGCTGTAAACGTAGAAGAATCCTCCGGGGAGCGCAAAGGCATTGACCTGATCCGAATCAATCACCTTGATGGTGAAAGGAACTTTGCAATCCGAGTTGTTCACGATGTTCTGTCCAACGCGGTTCACATATTCAGTGATGACGGGGTCATCCACCAATTTCGCGGTGCGCTCGACTTGTTGCGAGAGCTGCTTGCCAAGCGCGATTTCGTGTTCGATGGAATAGAAATCAATTCCCTTGCCGACATTCCGGTTGCCGATGGCGTCCACGTCCTGCTTTGAGCCGGCCTTGACCTTGGGGTCCTCCTGTTGCGCTACAGGCGAATTGTAGCCGGGGTCGCCGGGCTTCAGATTCGGTTGTGTCTGCGTTTGCGTGCACGGTGGTACCGTTGAGTTAGCAGGCGCCGTTGAATTCGCCGGAGCTGTTGAATTCGGCTGTGTCGCAGGCGGCGTAGTAGTAGAGGATGGTTGAGTCTGTTGCGCCGGCTGCGTTTGCGTGCAGGGCTGTGTTGCTGAAGTCGTTTGAGGTGCTTGTACCGGCTGCGACTGCGCCGGTGCTTGTGTTTGCTGCTGACCCTGCGTCTGTTGGTGGCTCGCGATAGCGGGCGCTGCCGCAAGCATTAAGCCCAAAGCCACAACGCTAAACGGTCGAAGCGGGTTTCTCATGGACCCTCCTCGGAGCTACCCCGGATGCAGTATACACCCAACTGGGGCGGGCCTCCCCTATATTTTGCATAGGATGATGGATAGGCGTTTAGGGTTTCCTGATGGAATGCTCGGAGGACAAGATTGCCAGGCAACTTGAGGATTGTACAAGCAACCGGTCAGTTGGATTGACACACCTGAATATTCCCCTTAAATTCGATATACACGTACCTATGAGCGATCGCAAGATCAAAGTCGGACAGGTTTGGAAGAACAACGAATCGGGCGAAACCTTTCTAGTTACGCGGCTTTTTGCGGAGGCGCTGGCAACTTTCGCTATATTGCGTTCCACCAAGGACGATACAGCCAAACCGCTGCGCGTCAAGGTTTCCAGGGCTGCCGACGGAATGGCGCTCCCCGGATATTCCCCCACACAAGCTTTAGAAGGTCCCTAAGCCTAATTCTTGATTTCAGCTAGAGCGACCGCACCGGCATCTTCACGACGTCTTCCACTTGCATCATTTCCCTGACAAAAAATGCCTCTCCGTATCCCACGCCAATCATCTGGCCGTAGTAGCGGCCCATAAGCTCGACGCGGCGGTCGAGTTCGTCCAGCGGAACGTAGACCTTGTTCATCGCGCGGAGCTCTCGGCGCGGCGGCCGGAACTGGGACCGGAAAGTTAGCGCGGCCCTCTGGCGGCGTGGAAATTCACGTGTGATGTCCACTATGAAGCTCGGGCGCATCGGATGGTCAAAAGTGGTGTAGAGCACTTTGAATGGCCGAAATGGCTCGCCTTTGATCGGCAATTGCTTCAGGCCCGCCAGAAAGCATGCTTCATAGCCTAATCGTCCTGCGGTGTAGTGGTCGGGGTGGCGGCCTTCCCAGTAGGGCAGGATGACTGTGTGGGGGCGCAGGCGGCGGATGTGCTGCGCAATGGCGAGCTTCTGCTCTTGCACCACGGCCAACCCGGCGTCAGGCAATTTCACATTTTCCCGCACCTCAACGCCCAGAATTCGCGCAGCGGCTGCGGCTTCTTTCCTGCGCGTCTCAACGGTGCCGCGCGTGCCCATTTCACCTTCGGTCAAGTCGAGGATGCCGGTTTTGTAACCGCGCGTGGCTATCTTGATCAGCGTGCCGCCGCAGGTCAGCTCAACATCGTCAGGGTGCGCGGCAATGGCCAACAGGTCGAGTTTCATGAAGCCTCCAGGGAAGAGTAAGCTGTTCTCAGGCAAGCAATTCTATCAGGACGGCGGAGAGTCAAGTCAGGTTTGTGAAAGAGACGGAGAGGGGAATTCGCTGTTGCACAACCGTTAGTTGAAACATGACATGGTAGCTCCGAGAAATCACCGCGGACCTATCGCTAGCATGAACAGCTCATAAGCCACAATCGACACGGGAATAGAAACTAAGATGCACCCGATTAGAATGCGTTTGCGGCTCTTCGGGAAAATCTGAACATGCAAATCCCACGCTCTGCTGATAGTCCCATTAAATCTCCATGCTCGCCATAGACTGAAGGGTTGCGACGAAATCAAAGACCGCAGATACAGACGTTCCTCTTCAGTTAGCTTTGGAGAAACATCCTTCACAATGCTGGCCATTGTCAGAATGAGTGCGACAAGAAACATCAGGCCATAAATTGCGGCTAAAGCGTCTTGCATCTGCAGCCCCAAAACACGCGCCTCACAGAGAGCCTTGATTTCACGGCTATCCCCAGAGCCTACACTACTAATTTTACAGCACATCGTTCGAGACCGACTCCGTTCGTGACAAATCATGATTCTTTAGTGACAATCTCCGTGCTACTTGCTTAGCGATGGCTACTAAGTGAGTTTCGTCCGCCCGACGCGCTTCATGGATTTGTGAGGGCCAGCATCGGTGGCGTACGATAGCCACGCGCATACTGGACGGGGGAATCTTGGCAATTGAACAAAAACTCGCGGGCCGCGTGGCGCTTGTCACCGGCGCCGGAATCCGCATCGGCCGAAGCATCGCGCTTGATTTGGCGCAGCGCGGTGCGGACGTTGTGGTGAACTACCGCACCTCCAAAATGGAAGCAAATGAAGTCGTCGCGGAAATCCAGAAGCTCGGCCGCCGCGCGCAGGCGGTGCAGGCGGACGTATCCATGCGCGCAGATGTGGAACGCCTCATGACAGAAACAGAATCAGCGTTTGGGCGCCTCGACGTCCTCGTGAACAACGCCGGAATTTTCCAGAATGTCCCGTTTGACAAAATCACCGACGAGCAGTGGAATGGCATCCTCGCCGCCAACCTCACATCGCAATTTCTATGCTCTCAGATAGCCGCGCCGCTACTGAAGCGCTCCGGCCGCGGGCGCATCGTCAATCTGGCGTCGCTCGGCGGATTACTCGCCTGGCCCGCGCATACGCATTATTGCGTTTCAAAAGCGGGAGTCATCATGCTGACGCGTTGCATGGCGCGCGCGCTGGCTCCGGAGATTACCGTGAACGCAATCGCGCCGGGCACGATTTCATTTGAGGGAGACGCGCCAGAACTCGAGGCCGACTATATTCGCCGCGCACCGCTCGGCCGCACCGGAAAGGGAAGCGACATCGCGGAAGCAGTCGCTTTTCTTGCCGAATCGGGATTCATTACTGGACAGGTGTTGGCAGTGGATGGTGGCCGCTCGCTGACTTAAACGAATTCTGCTACGCCGCCGATTGAGAACCTGCCCCGAGACGTGCAACGAGTTTTGCATTGGCGGCCAGAAAATCGTAATTCGCCAGTTCAGTCGGCTTAACCCACAGGACCTGCTCAAAGGCGCTCTCCAAAGTCGTAGCGTCCAATTTCAGCCCTGCCTTCCCCGCAATTTTAGCTTTGAAAAATACAATCTGAATGGGTTCGCGCCGCTCGGGGTATTGATATGTGGTGCGATAGATCTCACCACCGATTTCTGCGCGAACGCCTAATTCTTCCAACAATTCGCGCGCCAGTGCGGCTACCAGTGATTCACCGGCCTCAATCTTCCCACCGGGAAATTCCCACTTCAGCGGGAATCCTTTATCGTGCCGCCGCTGGCAAATCAAAATGCGCGAATTCCGTTCGATCACCGCGGCAACGACCGTCGTCATGCATGCCGCCGCTTGTGTCCGCTGGCGCTCATCTTGACTGAAGCTTTTGCCAGCGCTGGATGCAACAAACGCAAAAGCTCTCGCGCCCCTTCGACAAGAGGTGGTCCCGGAGTATTCAGCAGCTCGTCGCGAATTACGAACACTTGCCGATTGCGTATTGCCGGAACTTCACTCCATGCTGCAACTTCGTAGCTCTGCCGCGGGTCGGATTTTCCGCCCGTCGCTGCCCATGCGAGGACGATTACGTCGGGCCGCGCCTCGGCAACTTCAGCGTCTGAGATTCGCTTGCCTGCGGGCACTGCCATCTTCCCGCCGGCAATTTCGACCAGCTCAGCCACCCAGGGAGGAGAAGCAATGCGCGGATGCGGCCACGCTTCGCAGTAAACACGCGGGCGAGCCCCGCTTGTGCGGCGTGACCGAACGCGGACAGCTTGGAAATCGGAGCGCATCTTTGCCACTAGGCGTCGCGCGGCTTCAGCGCGTCCCATAATTCCGCCAAGAAGAAAAATATCCGCTTCCACATCCGCCAGAGAACGCGGATTCATCGCCAAAAAAGTAATCGGATGCTCCAGAAGTTTCGCGACGGTTTCCTGCTTGTAGGGCACAGAGCCAATCACCAGAGTGGGGCGCAATGCCATGACGGTTTCCGGGTCGAGCGCCCAGCAATCGCCTACGCGGGGCAGATCTGCTACCTCTGGCGCCACATCCGCGCACCACTTGGAAACGCCAACAAGTTGGCGCAACGCTCCCAGCGCAACCAGAATGGAAGTTGCGCTCGGCGCCAGTGAAACGATGCGTTGCCTTGTTTGAATGGGTGCCACGCGAACATTCTAGCTGCCCAGGAAGTTTCGCGGAAGCGGTGAATCTTATCGGCGCGTGTCTTGCCGCGCTACTTTGACAGGCCCACCTGCCACAGGACAAATGCCCAGTTGAAAGCGGTTTCGTGCAACGCGTCGTAACGTCCCGATGCCCCGCCGTGCCCCGCGCCGAAATTGACCTTCAGCAGCAGCGGATTCTCATCCGTTTTCATGGCCCGCAATTTCGCCACCAGCTTTGTGCCTTCCCAATAGGGCACCTGGCTGTCGTTCAATGAAACTTTCACCAGCATCGCCGGATATTGCTGCGATTTTACATTGTCGTAAGGCGAATACTTGGCCATGTAGTCATAGGCGGCCTTTTCGTTGGGGTTTCCCCACTCGATGTACTCGCTGGTGGTGAGCGGCAGGGAAGCGTCCAGCATGGTATTGAGAATATCCACGAACGGCACCTGTGCGATCACTGCCTTGAAGAGATCGGGACGCATATTTGCCACCGCGCCCATGAGCATGCCACCCGCGCTTCCGCCCTGAATCACCAGCCGATCCTTCGAAGTATATTTTCCCTCTTCCAGATACTCCGCCGCCGCGATGAAATCGGTGAACGTGTTTATCTTATTCATCATTCGGCCCGCGTCGCGCCACGGTTCGCCCAGCTCGCCTCCGCCCCGCACGTGCGCAATCGCATACACCACGCCGCGGTCGAGCAGCGCAAGCCGGCTCGCGGAAAATGTCGGCGGCACGGAAACACCATAGGATCCATATCCGTAAAGCAACATCGGCGCCGAGCCATCTCGCTTGACGTCTTTGCGGTACACGAGCGAGATCGGGATCTTGACCCCATCCGCCGCCGTGGCGAAGACGCGTTCCGAGACGTAGTTTGCGCGGTCGAATCCGCCCGGCACGTCCGTCTGTTTGATCAATGTCGCAGTCTGCGCGTTCATGTCGTAATCGAATACGGAGCTGGGCGTCACCAGCGACTGGTAGTTGTAGCGCACGACTGCCGTATCGAAAACGAAGTTATTCCCCACGTTTGCGGAATACACCGGCTCCGGAAACTTGATGCGTTGCCGCTGCTGCGTCTTAAGGTCCACCACTTCGATCTGTTGCAGCCCGTTCTCCCACTCTTCCACCACCAGGTGATTCGCGAACGCCTCGACCCGTTCAATTTTTACCTCCGGCCGGTGCGCGATCATTTCCTTCCAATTGGCTTCCCCCGGATTGGTGTCGGGTGCGGTGACCACACGGAAGTTGGTCGCCCCCTTGTTGGTTCGGATGTAAAACAAATGCCCGCCGTGTTCGGCGTTGTATTCGTGATCGGGTTCGCGCGGCTGCAGAATTGTCAGCGCTGCCAATGGCTTGGCCGCGGGCAAGTAGCGCACCTCGGTCGAGGTCTTGCTCGCCGCTTCCACCATGATGAATTCCCGATCGCGCGTCCTGCCCACCCCGATGTCGAAAATCTCGTCCGGCTCGTCGTAAACAAGTTCGCTGGCGTCGCCACCCACCGTGTGCCGGAAGAATTTATCGCTGCGTTTTGTAACGGCGTCTTCGGTGACATAGAAGACAGTTCTGTTGTCGGCCGCCCACTCCACTCCATCAACCCGCTCAACGCGATCGGACAGCAGCTTCCCGCTCCTCAGATCTTTCACTTGCAGCGTGTACTGCCGGTAGCCGACGTTGTCGGCCGTATATGCCAGCAGATTTCCGTCGTCGCTCGGCTCGAACGCGCCAATGGCCATGAACTTTTGCCCCTCGGCTAGTTGGTTCACGTCGAGCACTATTTCCTCCGGTGCTGTAAGCGTTAATTTGCGGCGGCAAAAAATCGGATATTGCTTACCCCGCTCCGTCCGCGTGTAATAGAAATAATCGCCGCGCCGGTATGGTGCGGATTCATCCGTCTCTTTGATGTGGCCGACCATCTCCTTAAAGAGCGTATCTTGCAGCGCCGCCGTCGGCTTCATCACCGCGTCGGCGTAGGCGTCCTCGGCCTTCAAATATTCCATTACCTTCGGGTTCTGCTTTTCGCGCAGCCAGAAGTAGTTGTCCACTCGAGTGTCACCGTGGACGCTGATTGTTTTGGGCGCCTTGTCGGCTACAGGCGCCGGCCCGGCGCCCGGTGGCAACTCGCCCGCCGGATGCGTTCCGCATCCCACCGCCGCGGCGCAAGCACATCCAAGACAAGTCAAAAGTAGAAAATGAATTGTATGCATGATGTTTTTTCTAACCAGAATTGCCATATTTGCTTTTCCGTCCACGGGCCAGAATAATCCCAGCCGCTCCCGTTGGGGCCGTTCTCTTGCGCTTGAAATGGCAGTTCTTATTCTTGCGCACCCGGATTCTACCTCAAGTCACACTTATCGCGTTCAAATCCGCATGAATCGTGGAAGAGGAAAAGCGTCCAAACGTTCGTGGGTAAATTTCAAAACGGAAATATGCAGATAAGAGTGCGTCGGTGTCGCGCGCACCCTCACCTGCAACAATCGAAGCGGCTACTTCTCGGTCCCTGACTTGCTTGCCCCAGCAACTGGACTCATCGGCGGAGCGGCATATTCCGGCAACTTTGACTTGGCGCGATCGTCGCGGCGAATTTCAAGTTCGTCGAACAGCATCGAGGGGCTGATGACTGTTGCCGGTACGCTGCCCGAACGGTTGCTGACGAATGGATCGTTGCCGACGGCTATCAGGTCATTGCGCAGGCCGCGTATATCAAGCTCATTGAGCAGCGCGCCGCGGACCAGTTCTTCGTGGCCGTCATTCGCCCAAACGCGATAGAGCAGCCGCGGGGAAGTGAGTCCGCCGAATGTTTCAATGCGGTAGCAATACGGTTTGCCCTGGTCCTTGCACATTTGAACCAGCTTTTGTTTCAACGCATCGGCCGCCAATGGTTCAGACCCGCTCAATGTCAGCACGCCGAAGTGTGGCTGCGGCGGACCGCCTGCCGGGGCGCGATCGTGGCCGTTCGAAGCGGGGAAATCCTGAATGGGCTGCCGGCCGAGCAGATAATTCACCAGTTGGCCTTTATCAATCACGGTCACTGGAGCGACGCGCACGCCATCATCATCAAACGAATAGCTACCCGTTAAGCTCTGCCCGTGAAAGGTGGATTGCGTCGGGTCGTCCACCACGGAAATGAATGGCGGCAGGACACGGCTCTTGTAGCTGGACGCGAATGCGCCCGTCGTACGGCCGTTGCGGCCAGGGGCTGGTTTGTGTCCCGCTGCATTGTCTCCGATCAGTGTTGCGAGCACGTCACTCGACGCATCCGGCGAAAGCAGCACCGGCCCACGATATTCTTCGTCCACCACCGGCGCTTCGCGCAACTGCCTGAGCGTGGTCATCACTTCTTGGGCATCGGCCATGAACTTGGCTTCGCTCGGCAATTCCTTCGGGTTGCCGACAAGGAAGGAAGGGGAGCGATCCAGCCGCATGCCGTCTTTGGCTTGCGTGCTGCCTCCGAGGGACATCGCATAGAGTGCTTGCCCACGGCGTGTAACACTGCCTTCTGTGTTCACAAAATATTCGTTAACAATCGTGAAGCGCGCCGAAGCGCTCAGCAACTGCACCTCGGGATCTTCACGATAGAGCGCGCTCGCGCCCTCAAGCATGCGTTTGACCCGCGGTTCGTCCATATCGAGTTTTGCCACCGGATCCAGAGCCACGAGCGGTTGTGCATGCGCGAAGTCATCTATCGTAAGGTCGGGTGTGACCTCTTTCAGCATCGCTTGCTTGGCTGCTAGAGCTTCGCCAGCGTTTTTGTAGGCGCTATCCGTGGCAAGCCACAGCGAATGGCGTAAAGCGTAAATATCATTTTCAATGGGCGCCGATTCGGAGACGCCCTGGCCCATCTGCCCAAAGTAGCTATCCTGTTTGTAATCGCCTAAACGCACCACGGCGCGCAGAACCCGCAACTTTATGTGCTGGTTAACGCTCAGCGAGCCGAATTCAGCGGCCGCATCGAGTTGCTCGTAATCCGTCACGCGGTACTCGATGTAATAAGGCCGCGCCACGTTCTCCATCTTGAGCTGATCCTTCGAGCGCGAAAGTTCCGCCAGCATTGCCGATAGCACCGGGTCGGATTTGGCGGCGGCCGCCTGTGCCGCCAAAACTGAACTTGAGACAGTAATAGTTGCTGGAGTGGAATTCATTTGTGCGGCTGACGGCCGCACGCCTGCAAGCAAAATCGCTGCGCCGAGCGTTGCCGCCGCCGCAAATCGGAAAGGCCATGACACGTGTGCCGAATTCATCGCGCGCCTCCTGAAGTACCAGCTCCCGAACCATTGGCAGAGGCTCCGCCCGTCCTAACAATTCCCGGCGGCGGAAGGATCGGAGGCCGGTCACGCCCGTGCGCTTTCTTCTGCACCTCCATTTCTGAAAACAACATCGCAGGTGCGGACGCGGAAACCGGCACCCAGCCGGATTCGGCTCCGCAGATCCCATTGAACACATCTACCTTATCCCCGGTAACGACTATCCGCTGAAGCGCCGCTATCGGAGTGCCCACCATGTCCACGCCGCGCACGAGCTCGTCGGGACGCCCGTCCGCATACACGCGCCACACAATAATGGGGAGCACTTGGAAGGCCTGCGGGGACTGCCGCTGCGTAAGCGTGAAGCCGCCTTCGACATCCTCGAAATACAAGCCGTAAGGCCGGCCCTCCTTCTTGATTTCATCGATGAATTGTTTGCGCAGTTCAGCCTCGGAAACCATTTTCGTGGAGATCACTTCAAGATTCCCCTGGCGTCCCGTGGCCATAAGCCCCGGCTGCCGCCGGCCGTGCCCGTTTGATTGGCTGAAGTTGGTGATTGGCATTCGTGACATCAGAAAATTCTTTAATATGCCGTCTTTGATAACCTCAACGCGTTGCGCCGGGACTCCTTCATCGTCAAAAGCGTAGGTGCCGGCCAGTTTCACGCCATTCAGTTCTTTCAGCGTCGGGTCGTCAACTACACTTAAGAAACTCGGCAGTATGGACTGCCCCACTTTCTTCGTAAACGTCTGGCCTTCCTCTTCTCCGCGCTGGCGATGACCTTCCAGCCGGTGACCCAGCACTTCGTGGAAAAAAACCGCGGCGGCGCGGCCTGAAAGCAAGGCGGGTCCCGCGTAAGGATCAGCCACCGGCGCGGCGCGCAACGCTTTTAAATCCGAGGCCATCTTTTCAATTTTTGCCGAAATTTCCGCCGCGGAAGGGAAATCCTCGGGTGTCGCGCCCTGAAAAGTTTCCACGCGCAGCAGTTCCATGCCGTCATCCGCTCGCGTCTCTGCCTCCAAAACAAGGCGCGCTGAATGGCCCGGTTCAACGATGCGCGTCCCCTCGGAGGAGACTACGTACTGAGTTCCCTGATTGAATGTCAGCGAGGCAATGGAGTTGTACACAAAGGGAAATTGTTTGAACTCGGCGGAATAGGCGCGCACGCGTTCTTCCCATTCCTTCTGGTGGATGGCCGCGGGCTGGCCCGGCGCAATTATGTCCTGATGCGGCGCCTCGGTGGAGAAGTCCGGAGACTTATCTTCTTCTTCCGATTGCACGGCTTTTTGCGTTTTGACGTTTGTGAATGTGGCGGAAGCTTGCCGGTATTCGCCGTTCGTCAACAGCCACAGACCGCGCGCGACCGCGTCGCCGTCATTTCCCAGTGGCAACGCGCCTCCCAAAATGCCGGATTCGCGCCCTTCGCCGTGTGTGTTATCCAGGCCAATAGCCCCGACGCGCATGGTTACGTCGGCCCACCGCTGCTGCGTGTCCAGCGAATTCAATAGGGCGCCTTCAGACGCTGTGATCGAAACGTCCTCATGATCGAAAATCGCATAGCTGATGTAGTAGGGCGCCGGGTCTGATTTGCCGAGCGACGTCTGCGCGCGCGTAAGCTCCCGCTGCATGGTTCCCAGCAGCATCTCGCCTTGCGGATCGGCCGCGGGTCGCGCTGTGCCGGTTACCGCCAGCGCGAGGATTCCCACAACAAGGATGAATCGTTGCGATGCATGCAAACGAAGAAATGCAGATTTGAATTTAAACATAGCTATCCGGAAACTCCGTCGGGCAGATTGTCAGTTGGAAAACTGACCCCTTGAAATGTATGTAATTATGATGCTCCTGAAAGAATCTCTGGGCAACGGGATTCTGACGAATTGCGAAAGCGTGTGCTTACAAGTCCCAATGATTAGACGCGCCTTGGCCCAAAAAGGGTTCCAGGCGCGTGAATTGCATGTCTCCGCGAGGCTTGCCATACTGGCCTTATGTACACTGCCGCAGTGCTCGACCATTTCAAGAATCCACGCCACGCTGGAGAGTTGGAAGGCGTCGCGGCCGGCGTTGAAGTGACGAATCCCGCCTGCGGCGATGTGTTGCGGCTTTCGGCGCGCGTCCAATCAGGGCGCATTGTGGAAGCGCGGTTCTTGGCCCGAGGCTGCGTGACCTCCATCGCTTGCGGATCGCTGTTGGCGGAGCGTCTGCAGGGCGGAACTCCCGCCGATTTGGCGAAGATCACGCCCGAACAGATTGCGGAAGCGTTGGGTGGCCTGCCTCCCGCGACGTTTCACGGCGCGCAGCTCGCCTGTGATGCGCTTGCCGCGCTGCTCGAAAGGATTGCCTCCGGTTAGGGCGTTTCCGGCAAAGGGCCGCCGGTAGCACGCCGGAAAGTGTCTGGATCATTCAAATTGAGTACGGCGCCTTCTTCTTCCGTAGGAACTTCTTCTACTTCGTGTTTGTGCTTCCAAACAACCGCTCGCGCTCCAGTTTCCGCTGATGCTGCGAGCAACTCCTCAAAAAGCTTGCACGAGAAAATGACGGGATGGCCGCGCCGCCCGCGATAGGCGGGCAGCACGATGGATTTGCCCGTGCGATAAAACACACCCACGAGATCCTTCACCAGCGCGGATGTAATGAGTGGCTGGTCCACAAGGCAAAGAAGAACGCCATCCACGGGTGGTTTTGAGCCCAGGCTGCGCAGTGCGGCCTGAATGGACGAAAGTTGTCCGGTGTGCCAGTCCGGGTTCACCACCGTCATTGTGGGATCAAGCCCGGCCCGCTGGATTATTTCTTCAGCGCCCGCGCCAAGTACGATGCACTGTTTGCCAATCTGCGGATGAACTGTAATGTCGAGCAAATGTTGCAGGAAGGTACGATCGTGGTAGAGCAGCAGCGCCTTGGGCGAGCCCATCCGCCTTGATTCTCCCGCGGCGAGAATGACGGCAGTGAGCATTTATGGCTCAGTTTCCTTCGGACTCTGCAACGCGAGCGAGTTGCACGGCCTTATGCGCCAATCCGCTCGCATGGCGGCGCACGGCAATCAGCTCGGCCGTAATGCTGATGGCGATTTCTTCAGGTGTCAGCGCGCCGATCTCCAGTCCCACGGGAGCGTGAACACGGGCCAACTTCTCGGGTGAAATGCCTTCGCGCTCGAGCGCTTCATAGACGCTCAACACTTTGCGCTTGCTGCCTATCATGCCGATGTAGCGCGCGTCGGTATTCGCGGCCCACGCCAGGACGCGCATGTCGTCGCGGTGACCGCGTGTGACAATCACCAGGTAACTTGATGCGCCCGGCTTTAGTTTCTCGTAGGCCTCTTCATACGTCGTGTAAATCTCGTGCGCCATTGGAAAACGCTCCGCATTGGCGAACGTTTCCCGGTCGTCAATCACGCTGATGGCGAATCCGGCCGTGTGCGCGGTTTGCGCCAGGGCCATGGAAACGTGGCCTCCGCCGAAAATATAGAGCGCCGGTTGCGGCAAAATCGGCTCCACAAATACCTCCAAAGTTCCACCGCAGATTAGACCGTTGTCGTAACTTGCCTCGTGATTCAGATTGAAGACCATTTTGCGCGGAGCTTCCTGGCGCATCACTTCCTTCGCCGCGGCCCACACGTCGGCTTCGACGCAACCTCCCCCAATTGTGCCCGCGATGGAGCCGTCCTCACGCACCAGCATCCGCGAGCTCTCGTAGCTGGGGATCGAGCCATTGGTATGTACAATGGTCGCAAGGGCGCCCCGATTCCCAGCGCGCCGAAGTTTCACGATTTCCTCGAAAAGGTCCATGACAAGCCAGGCAAAAGCGCTGAAAGCAGAGTAAGGCTCAGCGATGGCACTGTCAATGGATGACGCTTCACATGTGGAGATTGGCATCTTCTGGGCGTTGCTCTGGTAATTCGAACCCGCAGCGCTGAACTTTGTTGCGACCCGCGCGGCGCGACCAGCGCTTTCACCCGGCTGGACACCCTCTGAGCCAGGATGTTAGCGTACGTTCGAAATGGAGGAACCGGATGAAAGCGGTCGTTTTCAATCAGCACGGTGGCCCCGAAGTATTGCAATACACCGACGTGCCCGATCCCGAGATTGCCCCGAACGAAGTGCTCGTGCGCGTGCGGGCTTGCGCCCTGAACCACCTGGACTTGTGGGTCCGGCGCGGCTTGCCGGGAATCCAATTTGCATTCCCGCATATTCCGGGCAGCGATATCGCTGGTGAAGTCGCACGCGTGGGGAGCCTGGTTTCAGATGTTCGTGTCGGCGAACGCGTTGTTCTCGCGCCGGGATTGAGCTGCGGCCATTGCCAGGCGTGCGCCGCCGGTGCGGACAATCGCTGCCGCAAGTACACCCTGTTCGGCTATCTGGCGGATGGCGGTTGCGCCGAATTCGTGAAGTCGCCTGTCGCCAATGTGATTCCGATCCCGAATTCAATGAAGTTTGAAGAAGCCGCGGCGATCCCAGTAGTTTTCCTGACCGCGTGGCACATGCTCGTCACTCGCGCGCAGCTTCAGCCCGGCGAGGATGTGCTGGTGTTGGCGGCGGGCAGCGGAGTCGGCTCGGCGGCAATCCAAATCGCCAAGCTGGCAGGCGCGCGCGTCATCACCACCGCGAGTTCCGGCGCCAAACTTTCCAAAGCGCGTGATCTGGGCGCGGACGAGCTAATCAATCACACGCAAAAGGACATTCTCGAAGAGGTCAAGCGGATCACAGGAAAACGCGGCGTAGATGTTGTGATCGAGCATGTCGGCGAGGCCACCTGGGAAAAGAGCGTGCTGTGCCTCGCGCAGAACGGGCGCCTCGTGACCTGCGGCGCCACCACCGGATACAACGGCAAGTTTGATCTCCGCTACCTCTTCAGCCGGAATCTTTCGTTGCTTGGCTCGTTCATGGGCAGCCGCTCCGAACTTTACTCGGTGCTCAAGCTTGTAGCCGAAGGGAAACTCCGGCCGGTCATTGATCGCGTAATGCCCCTTGCGGAATGTGCCCGGGCCCACGCGCTTCTCGAAAACGGCGAGCAGTTCGGGAAAATTGTCCTCCAGATTTAGCGTCGGTGGTATAGTCCCGCGATTCGATTTATTCCCATACACGTGAAGGAGCGCAAATGGGCCTTTTCGCCACCAAGCCGCTTGACCGCATCATGGCGGAATCAGAATCGGGCAATACGTTGCGACGCTCGCTCGGGCCCCTCTCCCTCGTCTCTCTCGGCGTGGGCGGCATCATCGGCGCAGGCATTTTCACCCTGACCGGCGTGGCTGCTGCGCAAAACGCGGGCCCAGGCCTGATCATTTCGTTCGTGCTGGCGGCGATCGGTTGCGTGTTCGCCGGTTTGTGCTACAGCGAATTTTCAACCATGATCCCCATCGCCGGCAGCGCGTACACCTACGCATACGCAACGATGGGCGAGCTTGTTGCTTGGATCATCGGCTGGGATCTGATTCTGGAATACTCCGTCGGCGCCGCCACCGTTTCCATCGGTTGGTCGCAAACACTCGTCGCGTTCCTCCATAGTTTTGGCATTGACCTGCCAGCCCGGCTGATTGCTTCGCCTCTCCAGCCCGCGACTTTACCTGACGGCTCGACGGTCTACGGGCTCATCAATCTTCCCGCCGTCATCATTGTGGTGCTGATCTCGATCCTGCTGATGACGGGAATCCGCGAATCCGCCGGTGCGAACAACATCATCGTCATTCTAAAAGTCAGCGTGATCGTGATCTTTATCGCGATTGGGTGGTCTTACATTCACCCCGCAAACCTGACGCCCCTGATTCCACCCAACACCACAGGAAAGTTCGGCGATTTCGGATACAGCGGATTATTGGCGGGCGCGGGGGTGATTTTCTTCGCCTACATAGGGTTCGATGCCGTCTCCACCGCCGCGCAGGAAGCCAAAGTTCCGAAGCGCGACATGCCGATCGGAATTATCGGCTCGCTGCTGATTTGCACCGTGCTTTTTATCCTGTACACGCACGTCCTGACCGGGATGGTGAACTATCACGATTTAAACGTTGCCGCTCCCCTCTCTCTGGCGCTGACGCAGATTCCTTATCGCTGGCTCACCATCGGAATGAATTTGGCGGTCCTCGCGGGGCTAACGTCGGTGATGCTCGTTATGCTTCTGGGCCAGTCTCGTGTTTTATTTTCCATGGCGAATGATCGCCTGCTGCCAAAATTGTTTCGCGATGTCCATCCCCGCTTGCGAACGCCGTGGCGCTGCAATTTCGCGCTGATGGTTTTTGTATCCCTTTTCGCCGCCTTTGTTCCCATCAGCGTTGTTGGCAAAATGACCAGCATCGGCACGCTGTTCGCGTTTGTAATCGTCTGCGGCGGAATCATCATCATGAGGCGTACGCATCCCGATACGCCCCGGCCGTTCAGAACTCCTCTAGTGCCGTTGTTTCCATTGCTGGGTATCGCCGTGAACGTCGCGATGATGTACGGCCTTGGCTGGACGAACTGGCTCCGCCTCGTCGTCTGGATGGCGATCGGTCTGGTGGTTTATTTCGGTTACAGCCGCTCGCGCAGCTTGCTTCGCCAGAAGCCGTAACGCTCTTCCGCGCGTTCATGCCGCCGCGCCGGTCCATTAACGTTGCGGTACAAGATGAAATGTATTGCCTTGTAGGTTAAGCCGCGCTGGAAATAAACTGGCGGACGTCGAGAAACGGGGCTTATGAATTATTCCCTCTCTCCCTGGACTCGACGGTCAAGTTTGTGGCTTCTGGCCGTCGCGCTGCTGTTTCAACCCTGGCTGGGCTTTGCCGGCCAGGAGACCGGGGTCGTAGTCCTCACCAAGAACCAACCGCGTTGGGCGCGGGCCGAGGCCGATCTGGGGCTCGTGGACGGATCGCAGCCGCTGCCGCGGTTGCGCCTGATTCTTCAGTCTACGCCTGCGCAAAAAGCATCGCTGCAGCAACTGCTACAGGAACAGCAGGACCCGAGCTCTGCTAATTTTCACCGCTGGCTGACGCCCGAGGAATATGGCGAACGCTTCGGAGTGCCGCGGGACGGCCTCAACGCCATCACCGCCTGGCTGGGCAACCAAGGTTTCGCCATCGTGGGTGTGGCGCGGGGACGCAACTGGATCCGCTTCAGCGGCACTGCCGCGCAAGTCGAGGCTGCGTTCCACACTCAGTTGCATCATTACAACCTCGGCGGCCAAGTGCATTTCGCCAATGCCTCTCCGCCGGCCCTGCCGTCTGCCTTCGCTGCCCGGGTGGCCGCCGTCGATGGCATGGACGATTTGACCGATACGCCGGACAACCGAGTCGCGACTCATCAACCGCTGCCGGGTTTTACCTCCTCCGTCGGCGTCAACGAATTGGCCCCCGCCGACCTGGCGACAATTTACGATTTTGCGCCGCTTTGGAATGACGGCATGACCGGCAGCGGCATTACCATCGCCGTAGTCGGTGAGAGCGATTTCAAACCGGCCGATATTAATGATTTCCGCTCCACGTTTGGAATCGCGCCTATCACCGTGCAGACCGTGCTCGCGCCGGGTTTTCCCGATCCTGGCTTCAACACCGATGAGACCGAAGCCGATCTGGATTTGGAGTGGTCTGGTGGTGTGGCGCCCGGCGCCAATCTGATCTTTGTTGAGGATTCCAGCGCCTTCAGCGCCGCTACTTATGCTATTGACCAGGATCTGGCGCCTGTCATCAGCCAAAGCTTTGAGACCTGCGAACCGAATCTTTCGCAGGCCGCAGCTGAGGCGCGTCAGGCGGTCGTGCAGCAAGGTAATGTTGAAGGCATCACAATGGTGGCCGGTTCTGGCGACAGCGGTGCGGCCGCCTGCGACGGCAAGGATGAATTCATGGCGACGCTCGGTCTTGCTGTCAACAATCCGACCTCGATTCCGGAGGTCACGTCGGTAGGAGGAAGCGAATTCAACGAGGGCAATCAAACTTTCTGGGGCGGCAACGGCGTGAACGGCGGCTCGGCGCTAAGCTATATTCCCGAGATGGTGTGGAACGACAATGCTTATTTTTTCGCCGAGGGCGTGGCGCGGTTGGCCTCCGGCGGCGGTGGTCTCAGCATTTATTTTCCGCAACCCGCCTGGCAAACAGGCGTCAGTTCGGTATCGAGCACCGCCCGTATGGTGCCGGACATCTCTTTCACCGCCTCCGCTCACCACGATCCATACATCCTTTGCTCGGAAGCAGAGACATCCTGCACTGGCGCTTACCCGCCCACTACCTTTACAAATGAAGGTGGGACGTCGGCCCCCACGCCGATGTTCGCGGGCGTTCTGGCATTGCTGAATCAATATTTGCTGGCTGCGGGGAGCATTCATACACCAGGGCTGGCCAATATCAATCCCAAGCTTTATGCTCTTGCGCAATCTAACCCCAGCGTATTTCATGACATCACCGTCGGCAGCAATCGCGAGCCTTGCGTGGCGGATTCGCCCGGTTGCCCGCCGGCCGGGAATTATGGCTACGATGCCGTGCCGGGTTACGATCCTGCCAGCGGCCTGGGTTCTATAGACATATTGATGTTGGCGCAGCAGTGGGCGATATCAACCGGTAGCCCGCCCAATCTCCTCTTTGCGGCGGGGGATGGAACGACAACGGTAACCGTGGTCCACGGGGAAACCGCGACATATATCCTCGCCTTGACCCCAATCAACGGCCTCACCGGATCCTTTACGTTGTCCTGTACTGGCGTCCCCTCCGAAGCGACCTGTACTGTTCCCTCGAGCGTCAATCTCGCGGGCTCGACCATGTTCGCTACCGTCACCGTTACCACCACCGCGCAGTCGTTATCGCTTCCGCCTGTATCCGGCGGGCGTCCCGGGTTGGGTCCTCTGAATCAACTGATGATTTGGCTCGTCGTTTGGATCGTGGCTGCGTCGTTAATGTTTTTGATAGGCGTCGGGGCGCTCGCCGGACGGAGGAGAAAGACAGTCATGGCCGGCGCGGCTGCTCTGGCTTTGCTTTTCTTGATGACTGGATGCGGCAGCTCGAACTCTTCGCAATCCGGCCCCCCGAGCAATCCCGGCACGCCGGCCGGAACTTACACGCTGAACGTCACGGCCACCGGCACGACGATCAGCCGCAGCGTCACCCTTACACTAAATGTGAACTGAGGCAGCCCCGGCCCGTCGTTCCTGCAAAGCTGGCGCCTTTTCGCCGAGTACAAACCAAGCCGTTCAAAATAAGACTTGACACCCCGGTTCAAGTTTCATTGAACAGGCGCGGCAATTTCCGGGGTTCATTCCCGACATTGTCGGTTAATACTTATTTGCCATTCGCCGGAAGAAGTGATTCAACGTAGCCGCTCAGCTCCGGTTCATCCCACCTTTGCGGGCCGACGACCTTGCGGGCAATGCGCCCGTCGGTATCAATAATGTAAGTCTCCGGAATCATGGAGGAGCCGTAGCCCTTTGCGATATTCATCGAGGGATCGCGGAATCCAGGGAAGGGAACATTGTGGTCGCGAAGAAATCTCTGGTAGACATCGGCGTCTTCGTCCGCGCTGACTCCGAGCACAGTTCCGCCGTGCCCGGATATGTCCCGCTGAAGCGCATTGAGGGCCGCTATTTCCTCGACGCAGGACTCGCACCACGTCGCCCAGAAGTGCAGCACCACTACCTTGCCGCGCAGATCGCTCAACCGCTCCGGGCGGTTGTTCAGCTCAAATGAGAAATCATTCGCGCGGCGTCCCGCGACGCCCGGCTCACCCTGGCGATAACTGGGCATCGCAAAAATGGTTACGACTGTCGCCGCCAGAGCGAGCACGACACCCATGAATATTTTGTTGCCTAGCTTGCTTGCCAATAAATCAGACATTTTGCTCATTTGATTTGACCGTTTTTTGTTTCACTCATCGCGCGTTGTCCACCTTCAGAAATGTTCCTTCCTGAAGTTCGTTGAACGCTTCGCGGAGCTGGTCCTGAGTATTCATCACGATTGGTCCGTACCACGCCACCGGCTCTTGAAGAGGCTTGCCCGAGACGAGGAGGAAGCGGATGCCATCGGGCCCGGCTTGCACAACAACCTCGTCGCCCCGGTCGAAGAGGACAAGCGAGCGGTTGCCCGCTTCTTTCGGAGGCTCCGTGTCGAGCCATCCGACCGACTCGGTGGGCACCGCGAGCGGGCCGGACGCGTTGCAGAATTTGCCCGAGCCTGCAAAAACGTAGGCGAAGGCGTGGCGACTTGTCTCGACCGGGAGCGCCTTTCGCCTGCCCGGCGGGAGGGACACATCAATGTAGATCGGGTCTGCGGCGATGCCGGTGATCGGGCCCTTCTTTCCCCAGAAAGTGCCGCAGACGATGCGAGTGCGGGTGCCATCGTCATCCACAACCTCCGGAATTTCCGGCGCTTTCACTTCCTGGTAGCGCGGCTCCGTCATTTTTAGGGATGCCGGAAGGTTCGCCCACAACTGGAACCCGTGCATGCGGCCTTCGGGATCGCCTTTGGGCATTTCCTGGTGGATGATTCCGCGGCCCGCCGTCATCCATTGAATGTCGCCGGCCGCAATGGCGCCGCGGTTGCCCATGCTGTCGCCGTGTTCGACGGTTCCGGCGAGGACATAGGTGATGGTTTCAATGCCTCGATGGGGATGCCACGGGAAACCTGCGAGGTAATCCGCCGGTATGTCATTGCGAAAATCGTCGAGCAGGAGGAACGGATCAAAATCGGATGTGTTGTGGAAGCCGAACGCGCGGCGCAAGTGAACTCCGGCGCCTTCAAGTGTAGGCTGTGAAGTGATAAGTCGCTTAACGGGACGAATAGACACAAGAGCCTCCAATGATTACAGTCTCAGCCATTCCAAAATACCGGCACAGCCGCCAAGCCTTATGCGACTAGCGCGCGGCCAAACTGTGTATTTCGGCGATGTAGCCGCCCGGAAATTCCACAATTGCGGTGGTCCGATCGTTCGTCTTGTAAGATGCCGACAAGATCTTTGCACCGGCAGCTTTGGCTTTTTCCAGTGTCGAGCCGAGATCCCGCACTTGGTACCCCATGAGTTCGTGGCCGAACGGATACGGTAAATGGCCATCCGTCACCAAAACCTGCATATTGCCGAACTGCGACGTTATGCGAATGCGGCGGTAAGTTTCTCCCGGGCGTCCGATTTCGCCCGCGTCGGCGTGCTTGTCATCCGCGACCACCTTGCCGTGAGCGAATCGTACGAACGCATTGACGAAATTATCGGCCTGATCGCGCGACACGTACACCCGGTTGTCTGGAATCCTTTCAAGTGGTGCGTATTTTGGCGCCGTGAAGTGCCAATACAGTTGCATCTTCACGCCGCCGGGCCACTGGATGACGGCATCCATTCCGATTGGGTCCTTGAATGGTTCGACGATCACTTCTGCTCCGGCCGAACGAGCGTCCTTGATCGCCTGGTCCATGTCGGTAACCAAGTACCCGGTCCGCTCCTGCCCGAATGGGAAGGGGATCGGTGTTTGGTATGCGAAAACAGACAATATGCCAACTGAAGTAGACAAAGATTGCAGCTCCGTGCTGCTCGGCTCCGGCAGAACGTTTGTTACGGATATCTTGGACGGTTGCCCTCCGAACGTAGCGGTGAAGCTCTTGACGAATGCATCCAAGTCGCCGGGGGCAACATATATGTGTGTCGAATCGTATTGCGCTCCCACGGCAACTCCCGCATCACGCGTGGAAGTTGCCTGGCCGCCGCCGGCGGACGCAGTGAGAGCAAGCACCAGAGATACAGCTAGAACCATCGCCCAGCGAAATGGCATCGCGGATGCTGCCTTCCTGTAATGCATATGCCTAAGCCACCTTACCAATCATCGTCATATAGGAACACCATCTCTCCGCGAGTTACAAATCAACCGCGGGAATCCGCCCCCTGCTATAATACTGCGTTCAGTCGCACTGCGCGAGCCGGGTCCCCCAAATTTCCGAGCGATGAATTCGCACACTACAAAACCAATCGTTTCCGCCATCGTGCCTGCGCGCGATGAAGAAGAGAATATAGCTCGATCCGTGGAATCCCTCGCCGAACAGGCCGAGATTGCCGAGATCATCGTTGTCAATGACCAGTCCACCGACCGCACCCGTGCAATTCTGGAAGAATTATCCGCCCGCATCCCTCGATTGCGCGTGCTCGAAACGCGCGAGCTGCCCGCCGGGTGGGTAGGGAAGAACTATGCGTTATCTTTGGGCGCAGCCGAAGCGCGGACCGAGTGGTTCCTTTTTACAGATGCGGATGCGGTTCATTTGCCGGGCTCGACGGCCACCGCGCTCGAATTAGCGGTGGAAACCGGAGCAGCGCTGGTTTCTTTTTCTCCTGAACAACGAACCGAAACATGGTGGGAACGCGCGCTGATTCCATTTGTCTTCACTCAGCTCGCCGCCAAATTCCGATACCGCCAAATCAACAACCCGGATTCGCCCGCCGCTGCCGCGAATGGCCAATACTTAATGATTCGCCGCGATGCCTACGACGCAGCCGGCGGTCACTGTGCCTTGGCAGGCGAAGTTTTGGAAGATATCGAGTTGGCGCGGCGAATCAAGAGCGCGGGCTATCGCATTTATTTCGCTCCAGGCGCCGGCATCGTGCGCGTGCGCATGTATCGCACATTCCGCGCGATGTGGCAGGGTTGGGTGAAAAATCTTTATCCGCTCATGGCCGGCTCGCCCGGGAATCTTGCGCGGGAGCTGATCGGGGTGTCTCCTTGGATTCCGTTAATATTTTTTCTTCTGAGTCCCGTGTACTGGGCATTCCCGGTTGCGGGGATGGTATTCCTGGCTGGCAGGCACGCCTGGTACGCCGGTGTACTGCGCGCGAATCAATTCCCACTTATCGGCATCCTATATTATGTCCCGGCGGTGGTTCTCTATTGCGCGGCCCTGACGGTTTCCGCGTGGCGCTATTCGCGCGGCACGGTAGTATGGAAAGGGCGCGAATATCCCGTCAGCATGGCAGGCCGTTTGTAACCTAAGGTTTTGACTCGGCTCCTCCAAATACGATGGTCACAATTACGCGCAAGATTGAATTCTCAGCCTCGCACCTGTACCACAACCCGGCGTTTTCCGCCCAGGAGAATCGCCGCGTCTTTGGCAAGTGCAATAACCCGCATGGACACGGGCACAATTACACGCTCGAGGTAACGATCGCGGGCACTCCCGATCCCACCACGGGCATGGTCCTCGACCTGGTCGAGTTGAAGGATTTGCTGGAACGTGAAGTGATGCAGCGCATGGATCATCGTTTCCTAAATTATGAGGTCGCCGAACTCAAGGGAATAATTCCCACATGCGAAAATATTGCGGTCGTGATTTGGAATCTTCTCGCTCCGAAGATTCGGCAGGGAACACTGCACCGCGTTCGCTTGTACGAAGCGCCCGACCTGTTCGTGGATTGCACCGGCGCCGCGGCAAATCAGGAGGCGGCTAAGTGAAGGTTACACTCACACGCCGGTATTCGTTTTCCGCTTCTCACCGTCTGCACAGTTCGCAACTCAGCGAAACGGAAAACCAGCGTCTCTACGGCAAATGCAACAATCCCTATGGCCACGGCCACAATTACGTGGTTGAAGTCACGCTCGCGGGACCCATAGATCCAGCGACCGGAATGATCGCGAATCTTGCCGATCTGGATGCCTACGTCCAGCAACACGTGCTGGCCGATTTCGACCACCGTTACATAAACGAAGAGGTTCCCGCATTTGCCAAGACCGTGCCCACGACGGAGAATCTCTGCATCGAGATCTACAACAGGCTCCGCAAATTTCCGGGCGCGCATCTTCAAGGTGTGCGCATCGAGGAAACCAGCCGCAACAGCTTTGAATACACGGGGAACGCGCCCGGGGATGGAAATGAAAGGTAAACTGAAATGTCTAAGCAAATCGAAGAATTGATCGCACGCACCGCACCGGAGAAACTGGCCGACGCCACCATCGCCGATCTCGCCCGCCGCATGATCGAACTTCTCGGCGAAGATCCCAATCGCGAGGGGCTGCGCAGCACACCCGAGCGTTTTGAAAAGGCCCTGCGCTTCCTCACTGGCGGCTACCAACAGGACATGGACAAATTGCTGAACCACGCGACGTTCGGCGTTTGCTATGACGAGATGGTGGTGGTGAAAGACATCGAACTCTACAGCTTGTGCGAACACCATCTCCTTCCGTTCTTCGGCAAGTGCCACGTGGCCTACATTCCCAATAAGCGCGTCGTGGGCCTTTCCAAGATTCCTCGCCTGGTGAACATGTTCTCTCGCCGGCTGCAAATTCAGGAACGCCTGACGAACCAGATTGCCCGGGCGCTCGAAGAAGAGCTGAACCCGCAAGGTGTAGGCGTAATCGTCGAGGCGCGACACTTGTGCATGGTCATGCGTGGAGTCGAGAAGCAGAACTCTCAGACGATTACCAGCGCGATGCTCGGCGCTTTCCGCGAGAACAAGCAAACACGGGATGAATTCCTGGCGCTGGTCGGCAGCCGCAGGGCTTAGGTCAAACCTCTTTCTCGCGGAACACCGATTCCCTCGGATACTTCCGGATTTTCTGTTATCCTTTCGCACACGAACGATACCTGGCTGCCGGAGAAACTTTCACACAAAGGACGAATCCCATGGCGGATGAGCTCCAGGAACTGCGAGAAAACGCTGAACATGGCGCGGAGCATAGCGACCTTGCTCTGGTAACAATTTCGATGGCCATACTGGCCGTTTTAGTGGCGGCCACCTCGCTCATGGGACACCGCTCCCACACGGATGAACTGCTTTCACAAACGCGCGCGACGGACCAGTGGGCGCAGTATCAAGCCAAGAGCATCCGCGAAAGAAGCTATGAAGTATTTCTGGATCAACTCAGCGTTTTCACCGTACAGAATCCTTCAAAAAGCGAACAGTTAAAGGGAAAATATCAAAAAGAAATCGACCGCTATCACGACGAGATGAAAGAGATTCAGAATCAGGCGAATGAAACCGAAGCAGACGTCAAGCTCATCCAAAGACGCGCTGACCGGTTTGACCTGGCCGAGGTCCTGTTGGAATCGGCGCTGGTGATCTGCTCGATTACGCTCCTGACGCGCAAGAAAGTCTTCTGGGCGTTCGGACTGGCAATCGCTGCCGGGGGTGTAGTCATCGGTGTAACGGGTTTTCTCATCCACTGATCACGCGCGCGGCATTTCGCTGCGGTGATGAATGAGCGAGGTGACCACCGTGTATCGAAAACCAGCTTTGCTAGTACCTGTAGCATTGTTGCTGCTTTCTCAGGGTGGCGCGGGCAAATGTGTAAACCGCGTGATCCAGCTGGAGGGGGTTATCGCCGGACCTTCTGGTGGCGACCTCACCGTCTCCGTGCAAGTGACACCGGAATCGAATTGGGAACCGCAGCCGGAAATCGTGATCAAGGATCATAAGTTCAGTGCAACGGTCCTTTTCAACCCCGTAAAATGGGAAGATCGCCTAAAAAGAAACGACTGTTCGCGCCTTCCGGAGTCACTGGAAGTCGTGCTGCTTAAAGACGGAAGCAATATTGATGTCAAGAAACTCGAAATCGCGCGCGATTTCGTGAAAGATAAATTGGGAGACTACAAACTCCGCTCCCCGATTACTTTGCATACGAAATAAATCACAGCGTCAAAACCGCGCCCCCATACCAAGAGGTGAACGCCATGAGAAGTCAGGCAGCCATAAACAAAGCTCGTCCAAGCAGGGAAACGGCAGCACTTCTCAGGGCCTACGATCCCGTGGTCGAAGATCTCGGCCTTGCTACCCGCGCTCTTATCCTTGAAATATTTCCGAACCTCACCACCGAGGTGGTGGATAACAAAGCGCGCGTCATCGGGTACGGCTACGGCCCCAAATATGTGGACACAGTCTGCGTGATCATGCCCACCCAAGTGGGAATAACTCTCGGCATCGGCTACGGCACCGAGTTGCCCGACCCCACGAAGCTCCTGGAAGGCACCGGCAAAGTGCATCGCCACGTCAAGCTGAAGTCCAAGCCGGATCTGGAAAATCCCGCCTTGAAGGCGGTGCTCAAAGCCGCACTTGCCCGCCGCAAAAAGCTTGGCCTGGCAATTTCCTGAACGTCTGGTCCTCCGCTCTCGCGCAAATTTGTCGGGGGATTATTGTTGCCGCGCCCCACCCACCCCCATCATTTTGGCAACAGTATCATTCGATGGCACTTACACACGCGATCGTCTCATCAATGTGATTCAAAAGAAGTTAGGTGAGGGAGTTCCGGTCGAAAGTCCAGAGCCGTCGCCCTTACCCCCTACCCTCCCTGTTTTTCGTAAGTGCGCATTCTAATGGACTTACGAGGCGCCATTTTCGTAAGTGCGCATTCTAAAGGACTTAGCTGTTTACTCATGTTGTAACACGCTCATTGAATCTAAAGGGTTTGCAAGACCCCATTCGTAAGTGCGTCCCGCAGAAGCATCCGGGATCCAAACATCGGACATTCTACTGTTCCGGAGAGGCTCTAAATCAATAAATTTCGAGTATCCGGCAGGGTTGGCGAGTTCCGATCTGGGAGGCCATCCGAAGGACTCATCCCAACCTGCGGCACATGTTGGCATATAGGTATATGACTGTCAATGGAAAAATGCGGATTTGCCTGTGGAAAGGAATTCGAATAAGAGTCCCAAAAGCCCCACTCTCGAGTCAAGGCCCGGTCACACGCCGAGGATTTATTTTCGGATAAGGCTTTCTTTCACTTCGCGGATAATTAGTTTGGACGTACAATACCAATCATAGCAATAGAGGAGGGCGACTAGATGGGCGATGGGTTTGGTTTAGCATTACCAGGAATGCGGTTGCCAGACTTTAAGATGCCGCGAATAGCTTCGGCCTCCGAAAACTTCCACGGAGCTATCATTGAGAAGATACGGCGCTCAGAAAGCGCGCTTAGTGAAGAGCAGGCGCTTTCGGTGACGTGTTATACGAGGATCGGGGAACCAATCGTTGTCGCGCGACTCCAGTTTACGGGCGGTGCGGTGATTCTGGTGCACGGATGGGACAGTGAAGGACAGCCGACCTATGTTATGTCGAGCGTGTATTCCCTTGAGCTTGTGTGTAAGGTAACGAAGAGGTGGCAAACGAGAGGAAGAAAGATCCGATTGGCTTTGATTTTCCACGCGAAGGGGAGGGCGAAGTGCAACCACCGAAGTAGCGATGCAATTAAATTAACCGTTTCCTCGTATTGTTTTCTAGATCGCGTCGATCATCTCGTCTAGATTGCCCGTCCTCGCGTCCTTCACGGTGTTCAACAGCAACCGGTCGATAAATTGTTCAACGATGCTGGCTTGGTGTGGGTCCATAAACGCACCAAACCTCGTCGGGTAGACCTTGTCGCAACAGGTTCAGACGGCCGGTCCCAGAGCGCGGTAAAGAGGCCGCGCCCACAAGGATGCATGCGAACGGGGGCATAAGGCGAAGGGTTTTCATTGGGATGGGTGTTGGTTTATGACTTTATTTAATCATACAATGCGGGCGCGATATTTCAAGTAAAAGGCGGTCAGCTATGGCAGACAAAGACATATTTGGGAACGACATTCCCGAGGAAGAGAAATTCAGACTCAAGAACGGTTCGTTTATCAGCGAAGGATCTCTGAAGATTGCCGAGGAAGATACGCAGATTGAAGTGATGCGCGTATGGTTCTTCAGTAATTTCCAAGATCCAGTGGAGGAGACACCCTACGATGGACGCGAGGGTGGCTATCAGTTCCGTAGGGGGCCTTTCGACGCGCGTGAAGAGCTTGAGTCACGCTTTGAAGGAATTGTCCCCGAAGAAGTTATGGATATCCTCGTGCGCGAACTGGAGAATCAAGCGATGGAATGGGAGGGCGTCGACAGGGACGAAGATTATGACGACTACCTCATAGAGAGCATCGCACCTCCCTCGGAGCACATAAAGAGATTCCACGTAAGCATTGAGAGTATCCGGAGGCTCGTCAAAACGAAGGTGGACTCGACCGAAGAGCAGTTTTTCTTTCGGTTGCTCTATGCGAGCGTGATAACGGCGCTAGAAACCTACTTGTCAGACCGATTCATTTCCTCAATCACGAATAATCCGAAAGCACTGCGGAATTTCGTGGAGACATTCCCGGCATTCCGAAAAGAACCAATGAAGCTGAGCGATATCTTCAAAAAATCGGAAGGCTTGGAACGGCAAGTAAGAAAACTCTTACTTGGTGAGTTTTTGTGGCATCGGGTCATCATTGCCAGCAAGATGTTTTCGGACACATTTGATGTCCACTTTCCAGAGCCGAATGACCTGAGGGAGTTATTGCGGTCAATTGACACGCGGCACGACTTGGTCCATCGGAGCGGTGTCAACAAAGACGGCGTCGAACACACCATTACACCCGAAGCTGTAAACAACCTAATCTCAGAAGCGGGGAAGTTGGTCTCGTGGATTGATGTTCAAGAGGATAAATTCAAAGCGACAGGAGACGGTGATGAGGATGTGGCCTCCCAAACTGAATTATGAGCTGGTCGGTCAAAACAGTCTGGCGGGTGGCCGTGGTTGTGAATTTGCTTTCATGACGACCGCGCACGGAGGAGTATAACACTCCGAGAAGTGGCCGCGAGGTATCAAGGGGCACACCCTTCAAAACCAAGTTCAAAACCCCAGCACCAGCGAAACTGCTGCCACTCGCCCAGAGGCAACTTCCAATCAAAAACCAAGCTAAGGATGCTCCGCCCGCCGAAGAGTTTTCATTTGGATAAATATTGGTATGTGTGTTTCTTTAATCGTACAATGCTGACGTAATTCGGCAAGGTATTGGGGAAAACGTGAGATGAATCGCGAGTTTTGGCTAAGTCAATTGGGGGCACTCCTTATCGGTATGCTCTTGCTGTTCCTCGCGCCATACGTGCAGAGATGGCGCGACAAACGAGCGATAAAAAGGGGACAGAAAAAGAGTGAAAAGGTAAGAGAACACTATGTTCAAGTCCTAGTCTTCGCATTGGACCCACACGCTTTTACTCAGTATTTGACATGGCAAGTAACGAGAGCATTCCTTCCGGCTGTCATGATGATTGTCGGCATATTGCAGCAGCAGATCGTCGCAGTGCCGATAGGTGTACCATCGTCATCGTTTAGCTATATTCAGATTTATTGGGTCGTCTCGGGGGTAGCTCTTTGGATATTCGGGGCGTACTTCCTAACTGATGTAACTCGCTCAGTGGGACAGCTCTGGTTTCATGTTCACGCCTTTGATGAGTACGTTGCTAGTGTGCCAGGAGAGTTTCGCAAGCCTGTTGCGGAACGCGTAGCACGCGAGAAATTGGGATTGCCCGCTACGGAACCTGTCACGCCGTCACCCCCAGCCACGAGTTAGAAAAGCTTTGGTGCCTCCGCGATCTTGGGCTCAAACGACGGGCGGCACATCCTTATCCGCAGTTTCATCTTTTCTATCCTGACTTGAGACGAACTGGGGCATGATACCACTGGGGTAAATCACCGAGTATTGACTTGCGCAGAGTTGGGCGTGCGTGCCGCATCCTTTGGCGTGGAAGGGTGCGGTTCTTCGAGCGTTGCCGAAGATGGATTGGGAGTAAAGAAAGTGCGGGTCAACGTCCGATGAAAAAAGGAAACGAAACCCAAGTCAAGAACCGGCCCCTTGGACCTCAAAGGGATGCGGCACCCAGAGGCAACTTCCAATCAAAAACCAAGCTAAGGATGCTCCACCCGCCCGTCCTCGTGTGCTCAGGCCTTTCCTCTACTTGATCGTTGGCTCTAATTCTCTGTCGGGACCTTTTCCAGGTGATCCACCACGATCATGTCGACCGGCAACTTTTCCTTGTTCAGCTTCAGGCCGAGCTTCTCAATCGAGGCATACACCGATCCCCCCGAAGGATCCGACGCAGTTGGCACCGCGCTCGAGTTCGCTTGCGCCGGTGTCGGACCGGCCCCGGCGAAAGCGATGCCTTGCGATCTCGCCATCGCCTGCAAATCATCCACAGAAATATCGACTGCCACCACGAAAGTACCCTTCAGGCCGGTCTTATCAATCACTGGCTGGCCCAGGAAGCCCGTCATTTGTTGCGAAAAGATTTCCATCGTCATTTTGGACGATTCCATGTGCATCATGCCGTTGTCGACAGACACTTTCACGTTTCCCGCGGGACCGCCAGATATTTGCGTGCTCCCACCCTCGCCGACCCTCCCCGTCGTCTTCACACGCATCTGGCCGTTTCCTGTATCGATCAGCGTCCCGTCCTTGTCATCAGGCTTTTCCGTTGCCGGCGGATCCGGTGGCGAGGGAGACATCTTTACTCCGTTCTTGCCAACTTCCAGCGCGAGGACCGGCATATCCTTGGTGTCGTGATGGATCACCAGCTTGAAGCGATCCGCCAAAAGCGCCTGCATCATCTCTGGAATCTGATCTTTGTTTGCGCCCTCGGGCAGCGTGGCCTCAATGTCCCAATGCGCTGACTTCATCCAGTCCGGTCCAGTGATCTGATACCCCTTCACCTTGTAGGCGTAAGCGATCAGCTGCGCCAGCGTGAAATAACCTATATCCACTCGTTGGTCGTCCACTTTCATGCCGACGTGCGGCATCTTTCCGGCGCTGACCGCCGCCATTATGTCCCCGGAGGGTTTGATGGCCGCGACTTCAAATGCCGGCGGAGCCGTGCTCGGAGCCTGCGATTGCGCGCGAACCTTCGCGGCGCCGGCGAATCCGAAGATAGCGAGTCCGCACACAACGCCGAGCGCAATCGGCACGCGCACAAAATTCCGCGCGGCAAAAGCGCCCACTCTGCGTCCGAACCTGGTTTCATTCTTCATACTTTGCTTCTTAATATTATTCACCGGATCCTATCCCTTCACTTTGGCTTTGGAGGCGTTTTCCCACCTTCGGACACTTCCCCTTAATATAAAGACGCCTATCTTTCTGCAAAGTTTCAGTTTAGCCCCTGAAGTTCGCTCCGCCAAACTTACTCACCTACACTTATCGCCCTCAGGCAGTTCGCGGTCCCTTGGCGGGTGGTCGTGGTTGTGAATTTGTTTTCATGGCGACCGCTCAAGGAAGGAGTATAACGCTCCGAGAAGTGGCTGCACAGTTCGAGACCCTTATATCTTATTTTCGGGGGATCCACTATGGCGGTGGGCGCCCGTCCTTGAAGATGTAAGTTCAAAGATCCCACACGCAAGGACGGCGCGATGGGGGAGCCCGGGGAATCCGCGAAAAACCGTCCCCAATGTGCTAGCTTGGCTGGGCGGCTTCTGGGGGTTGGACGGAATGTTACGTTTATTTCTCCGCGGATTTTCTTGGCTTGCGGACGCATTCCCGCGGGGCTTGCGGCGTACGTTTGCCGTTGTTGTTGCGACGGCTGCTTTGATGGTGAGCGCGCATGAGGTTTGCGCGCAGGACACCCGTACCGTTACGGAGCCGAAAATTCCACCTTCATGCGTTGTGCTTGCCGCTGTGAGAGTGGGCCATGCGGAAACGCTGATGCCGGAGCATGACAAGACGACCGATACGGCACGCATCCAGAAGGCGCTCGACACCTGCAAATCGGGTCAGGCGGTGGAGTTGGCTGAGGGCGTCGAGCATGCGGTAATCGGCATGGAATCAAGACCTTCCAATGCATTCGTTAGCGGAGCACTTGAGATGCGCGAGGGCGTGACGCTTCTGATTGATAAGGGAATCACTCTGTACGCTTCGCGCGACCCGAAGGATTTCGATCCGGATCCTTCCGGCGAAGGCAAGCTGCTGTGTGGAACGATTGCTGACGTAAGCACTTCTTTCGATCCTGCGAAGAACGCCGCGCCGCAAGGACGGCCGTGCAAGCCGCTCATCTCGATTACGAACGTGAAGAATGCGGCGATCATGGGCGAAGGCACCATTGATGGCCGCGGAGGCGGGGTGATCACCGGACATGACTACACGTGGTGGCAGATGGCGCGCGCGGCGGAGCCGAAGCAACTGCGCTATTTCAGCGTGCGGATGATTGTGGCCAGCCATGCCGATGGGTTCGTCCTATACCGGATAACATTGCACAACGCCGCGAACTATCACGTCTCCACCAACGCGACGGATGGCTTTACGGCGTGGGGCGTGCATTTGCAGACGCCGACGGTGAAGGGGGCGGATGCGCGCAACACGGATGGAATTGACCCAGGTTCTTCGACAAACATCACGATTGCGAAGAGCTGGATTGACAGCGGCGACGACAACATCGCCATCAAGACCGGTGTGACGCACATGAGCGTGCTCGACAACCATTTCTATAACGGACACGGCATGTCCATCGGCAGCGATACATATTCCGGAGACAGCTTCCTTCTGGTGGACGGGCTGACCGAGGATCACACCACAAGTGGCATCCGAATTAAGAGCAATGCCGCACGCGGCGGACCGGTGCACGACCTTACGTACCGCAACATCTGCATGCGTGATGTTGGGATGCCCATCGCCATCAGCCCGTTCTATAACAATCAGACGGTGGAGGGATTCACCGATCCCGGCATCACCGGCGACCGCATTCCGGATTACAAAAACATCACGCTGCAGAATGTGACGGCTACGACGCCCGGTGATGTGTTGATCGCGGGCAAGGATGCCGGCCACATCACCGAGGTGAAACTCGACGGCGTGATTGTGAACGGCATTGCGCCGGGCCAAGTGCATAGCCAGTTCAGCCACATCACAGTCGCCGGGCCGGGTACAGCGCTAAAGTTCAGCGGCAATGGCGTTACGGTAGATGGGCAGAGTGCGACATCCGGTGCGGGGCTGGATGCGGATGTGAGGGCGTGCTCGGGGAGATTTGTGCCGATGCAGTAGACGTACTGGGCGCTCCGGTTGGAGGCGACTAGGTATTCTTGAATAATCTTTGCTCGGTTTGATGAGCTGTGGTACGCTTCTTAGGTCGAAGAGAAGACGAAAACAGCGCTGGGAAGGGCGCAACGGAGAGGGCGGCTTGAGAGAGGCAAAATCAGGATTGATCGAACAATATCGCCAGCATGTGAAGGATACCGGTTCGCCGGAAGTGCAGATCGCTTTGCTGAGCGAGCGCATCAGTTACCTGAATTCGCACTTGAAGTCGCATTTGAAGGACCATGCATCGCGGCGTGGGTTGATCATGATGGTCAACAAACGCAGGCGTTTGCTGGATTACCTTAACCGTCGCGACCCGGATCGGTATCGCGGGATTGTGGATCGCCTTAGTTTGCGCAAGTAATTTCGGCGGTCTCCGGCCAGTGGTTGAAGGCAGGCCGGGTATGGCAACTCGGAATCGTCGCACGAACCTGGCGCGACCGCGCGGAATATCCGCCCGGTCGCTTTTTTGTATCGGCTGGTTAGGGCGGCTTCAGCTGGCATCGTTTCCCTCTTCCATTTGAATCTACTCAGTCTATGGCGCCCGGCTCGCCGTCTGTTTGGACGGACCCGCCGCGTGAGCGCAAAAAGGAAATAAACGCATGTCGCAGCAAGAAGCTCCTTATAAAGTAAGTGTGGAACTGGGCGGGCGCACGCTGACCCTGGAATCCGGAAAAATTGCAAAGCAGGCCAATGGCTCCGTCGTAGCGAAATACGCGGATACGGTCGTCCTCTGCACGGCCTGCATGGAAAACCGAGCCAACACGCGGGACTTTCTTCCCCTCACGGTGGACTACCGCGAATACACATACTCCGCCGGCAAAATTCCAGGCGGTTTTTTCAAGCGCGAAGGCAGGCTTTCCGAGCGCGAAACGCTGACCTCCCGGCTGATTGACCGGCCGATGCGTCCGCTTTTTCCCGAGGCGTGGCGCAACGAAACGCAGATTGTCAGCTTTGTTTTGTCCGTGGACGAGAACGACCCCGACGTTTTGGCCGTGACGGCTGCGTCCGCCGCGGCGTATTGCTCGGATCTGCCTTTCACGACGCCGATCGCGGCTGTGCGCGTGGGTATGCTGGAAGGGAAGTTCGTCGTTAACCCTACAGTGATTGAGCAGAAGACCAGTCAGCTCAATATCGTTGTTGCCGGGAGTGAAGACGCGCTCATGATGGTGGAATCGAACGCGCTCGAAGTTTCCGAGGATACGATTGCCGACGCGCTCGCTTTTGGACACGATCATGTGAAGCGTATCGTCGCGGCCATCAAGCAACTGCACGATCAGATCAAGCCGGTGAAGGTGACCGTCGCGGCGCTGCCGTTTGACGAGGAGCTAGCGAAGCAAATCGAGAAGACTTACGGCGCGCGGCTCCACGATGCGCTGGACACGCAAAAGCATCCCAAGAAAGAAAGCTACAAGCTCGTCGCGGAAATCCGCAAGGAAATGCTCGATGCGATTCCCGAGGAAGATGAAGACAAGCGCAAGCTTGCCGACCGCGCGTACGAGCGTTTGCGCGAGCACTTTTTCCGCGATGATATTTTGAACCACAAGCGCCGGCCGGATGGCCGCGCGTTCGACGAAATCCGCAAAATCACCTGCGAAGTGGGAATCCTGCCGCGCACGCACGGTTCGGCGCTATTTACACGCGGCGAAACGCAAGCTCTGGCCACGCTTACACTGGGCACGAAGGAAGATATGCAGCGTCTCGACGTGCTGTTCGAGAGCAACACATTTAAGCGTTTCATGCTGCATTACAACTTCCCGCCGTTCTCGGTCGGCGAAGTGAAATTCCTGCGCGGCCCCGGACGGCGTGAAATCGGCCACGGCGCGTTGGCCGAACGGGCATTAACAAATCTGCTTCCGGCGGAAGCGGATTTTCCGTACGCGATGAGGCTGGTGTCTGACATTCTGGAGTCCAACGGCTCATCTTCGATGGCTACTGTCTGCGGCGGATCGCTCGCTATGATGGATGCGGGCGTTCCTCTGAAGTCCGCCTGCGCGGGGATTGCGATGGGTTTGGTGATTGAAGGCAGCAACGCCGCCGTGCTCACGGACATCGCGGGCGCGGAAGATCATTACGGCGATATGGACTTTAAAGTTGCCGGCACGAGGCAGGGAATCACTGCACTGCAAATGGATATCAAAGTCGGCGGCGTCAGCATCCCGCTGATGCGTCAGGCGCTCGAGCAGGCGAAGCGAGCGCGATTCCATATCCTGGACATCATGGAGCAGACGATCACCGAAGCGCGTAAGGAAATGTCTCAGTACGCCCCGCGGCTGTTCATGCTTTCGATTCCGACGGACAAGATCCGCGACTTGATCGGCCCCGGCGGCAAGAAGATTCGTTCGATCATCGAAGCCACAGGCGTGAAGATTGACGTGATGGACGACGGCAAGGTGCACGTTTTCGCCAATAGTGGCGCGGCGGGCGATGCTGCGTTGCAAATGATTCGCGACGTCACGGCGACGGCCGAAATCGGCAAGACGTACCTCGGAAAAGTCGTGCGGCTGGCGGAATTTGGCGCTTTCGTCGAAATTTTCCCCGGCACGGACGGCTTGCTCCACATCAGCGAAATCGCGGAGACGCGCATCAAGGACGTACGCGATGAGTTGAAGCTGGGCGACCAAGTGCTTGTCAAAGTGCTGGCCATTGAGGGCAACAAGATACGCTTGTCACGCAAGGCTCTGCTGCGCGAGGCCCGCGAGAAACAAGCCCGTGAATCCGGTGGCGGACCGGCTGCTGGTTCGGGCGGCGATTCGGGTGCGGCGCAGGCAGGCTAAAAATTCCACCTCCGCAAGAAGTGGAGTAAACGACCGGCTCGGCGAGACATTCGCCGGGCCGGTTGTATTTTGTGATGGAAGAGAAAAAGAATTACCGGCGCGCGTTTCTTATTGCACGCGAGTGATATGGGCTCCCAGTGCGGAGAGTTTTTCTTCGATGCGCTCGTAGCCGCGATCGAGATGATAGACGCGGTCAATCGTAGTTTCACCGCGAGCCACCAGCGCCGCCAGCACCAGAGATGCGCTTGCGCGCAAGTCCGAAGCGATTACGTTCGTGCCCTCAAGCGCAACCGGGCCGCGCACGATGGCCTGGTTCCCCTCGATGGAGATGTTTGCGCCCATGCGAATCATTTCGCTGGCGTGTAAGAATCTATTTTCAAAAATTGTTTCGGTGATCACCGATTTCCCCTCGGCCTGCGTAGCCAGCGCCATGTACTGGGCCTGCATGTCCGTGGCAAAACCAGGATATTCCTCGGTGGTCACGTCCGAAGCCATGATTCTTCGTGGACCACGCACGCGCAGGCATCGCGGCCCTTCGCGGATCACTTCAATTCCGGTCTCAGCGAGCTTGGCAATTACGCTGGTTAAATGTTCCGGGGCGCATTCGGCAAGCTGGATTTCACCGCCAGTGATCGCTCCAGCAATCAGGAATGTTCCGGCTTCAATCCGGTCAGGAATCACAGAATGCGTTGCGCCGTGCAGTTCGCGCACGCCCTTGACGATCAAAGTGGATGTGCTGTCTCCGGATATATCAGCGCCCATCTTGCGGAGCAGTTCGATCAGGTCGGTAACTTCCGGTTCCCTCGCGGCATTTAGAATTACAGTCTCGCCGTCGGCGAGAACTGCCGCCATCAGGACATTTTCCGTACCGGTAACAGTGATTTTTCCGAAAGCGATAGTGCCGCCATGCAACCGGGCGCCTGCGGGAACGCGCGCCTCAATGTATCCACGCTCTGTGGCAATTTCCGCGCCCATTTGTTCGAGCGCCTTTAGATGCAGATCCACAGGACGCGCGCCGATGGCGCATCCACCGGGCAGAGAAACGCGCGCCCTGCCCCAACGTCCCACAAGCGGCCCGAGAGTCAGTACGGAAGCGCGCATGGTTCGCACGAGTTCATAAGGCGCTTCGGCGTCGTTCACTTGCTCCGTGCGGATCGTAAAACTTGTTGCGGGAAATTCTGCAACCTCCACATGCGCCCCCATGTGCGCCAGCAGACGGCCCATCGTCACGATGTCCCGGACGCGTGGAATATTTTGCAGATGCACTGGTTCGGACGTCAGCATCGCCGCGGTCATCGCGGGAAGCGCGGCATTTTTCGCGCCGCTGATGCGCACTGTGCCTTCGAGTCTTCTCCCGCCTTGGATGAGAAGTTTGTCCATCGTGGGCGCCTGTTCTAGCTGGACTCTTTCAGCGCTTCGCGCATATTCCCGTGCGATGCGCGCAACCGCCGGGCCGCTTCGGCTGGCGTCACTGTTTTCTTCAATATGATGAGCGCGATACATGGATCGTGTCCCGCCTGACGCAGTGCGCGTGCCGCATCTGACACGCTTGCGCCTGTCGCCTGCTCCAGAATCCGCAGCCCTCGCTGCTTTAACTTCTTGTTCGTCAACGCCACGCCAATCATCCAGTTCTCGTACACGCGGCCCAGGCGAACCATCGTTGCAGTAGAGAGCATGTTGAGGACCAGTTTTTGTGCGGTACCTGCTTTCAAACGAGTTGAGCCCGTTAGCGCTTCCGGCCCTGTTTCTGGCGCGATCAATATCTTCACGGATTTCGCCAGCGGGGATTTCCGGTTTGACGTGATGCCGATCGTCAACGCGCCAGCGCGCCGCGCTTTCGCGAGTGCGCCCAGAACATACGGAGTCGAGCCCGAAGCGGTAAGCCCCACGACAACATCGCGGCGAGTGATGCGCCGGGCAGAAATATCCTTGCCTCCGTTCGCGGCAGAATCTTCCGCGCCTTCCACGGCGCTCCATAATGCGCGGCGCCCTCCGGCGATGACAGCCTGGAACCAGCTTGGAGGCACGCCGAAAGTGGGCGGGCATTCCGAGGCGTCAAGCGTTGCGAGACGCCCGCTTGTTCCCGCGCCCACGTAGAAAACGCGGCCTCCTGTGCGGAGCGCGCGAGCCATTGCTTCAACTGCCTCTGCAATTGCCGGAATCTCCCGCGCCACGGCGGCAGGCACGGTTGCATCTTCGCGATTCAACACTGCAAGAAGTTTGCGCGTCGCGAGCCGGTCAAGCCCCCGTGTGCGCGGGTTCCTCTGCTCGGTTGCGCTGACGTTTTCTTGTTTGGTGGGCACGACTTGCAATTATAGCTGGGGAAGCGAGAGCGATGCACGAGCGCCGCGAATTCGCCAATAGCATACGGGCGTCATTTATAAGTTTGGCGCGCCCTTGCGAGGCGTGGCAAATCCTAGCGCCTCAGCGATGGCATCGTGCAGCGCGGGGCGCACCTGCTGAATCTTCTCGTTGTTGCGCGCGGGATAGACGCGGTTGGTCAGCAAGACCACGAAGAGATTTTTCTCCGGATCGCACCACATAGATGTTCCCGTAAAACCCGCATGACCGAAACTACGCGCCGAAAAATACCGTCCGCTTGCGGAGGGCTCTGTTGGCACAACCCATCCCAGCGCGCGTGTGTTGCCACAGAGTGCCTGCGCGGCCGTAAATTCTTCGACCGTCGCGCGGCGCAGCAGCCGGCGGTGCGCATAGATTCCGCCGTTCAGCATCATTTGGCAGAATGCCGCCAAATCTCCGGCCGTCGAGAATAGTCCAGCATGGCCTGCAACTCCGCCCATGACCCAGGCATTGTCATCGTGAGGCTCGCCACTGAGCAATCGCTTGCGCAATGGCGAATCATTGCCAGTTGGAGCGATGCGCCCCTGTAGTGAGTGGATTGGGTTATACATGGAATTGCTCATACCCAGCGGTGTGAAGATTCGTTCGCGAGCCAGAGCACTGACCTCGTGTCCCATCATGCGTTCGATGATTTCACCCAGCAAGATGAATCCCGGATCGGAATATTCGCATTTGGAGCCAGGATCACAAAGCAGCCGCTCCAAGACAGCACGTTTGATAATCTCGCGCTTAGATTTTAGTGACTGATAATAGGCTACGTGCCCCGGCAAGCCGGACGTGTGCGTAAGCAAATGTCGAATCGTGACGCGGCGGCGCAGGTCCGGCTGCGGACCGGAGTTCCAGTCCGGCAGATACAGACCGATCGGGGCATCGAGATCCATGCGTCCAGCTTCCACTTCCATCGCCACAAGGGTCGTGGTCACTACAGGTTTCGTCAGTGACGCCACGTCGTAGATTGTGTCTGGTTTAATCACCGCTGCGTTGGATTCGTAGGTTTTCCTGCCAAACGGATGAATCCACAGCTCACCTTTGTGTCCAACCGCGAGAACGCCGCCGGGAAAAGCACGATCGGCAACACTACGGTCAAGAAAATCATAAGCAGCCGCGAGCTTTGACTCATGGTCTTTGCCAGCCGCCCGCAAAGTCATCGGAGTTGCCGGAAGATCCAAGCTGGTTCCCGCATGCAGTGGAGGACTAGCACCCGGCACGCCAACTGGCAGTTTTCCGCCAATGGCGATTTCACCAAATATCGCGCGTCCAACTGCACGCTGGGCGACTTCAGCCGTACTGAACGCCGCGATCCAAACAGGCGCCGAAGCGAATCGTTCGATGAGATAAGGACTCCCGAAGCAGGCGACTGCCATTGGTTTCGAGAGCTTCAGCAGGGTTTCCACTAATTGAATTTGTTCCGCGGGAAGCGCGATTGTATCTTTGCGATCCGCGACTCTCACCAGCAGCGATACGATGATGAGATCGAAAGTTCCGGCCGGAGGAATCTTCGCGAATGATGCTGGCGAGAATCGCGTGTCCACACGAACTGTTTGGAGCGAGTCAACGCGCCACCGTATTTCGCGCTCGAGAGCTTCGGCGGGATTCACATCGGGATCTCCCGCCACCGCGACGAGCAGGACTCGAAGGCGGCGCGTTGCGTCGAGCGGCAACAACTTCTTGTCATTGCGAAGAAGCGTCACTCCGCGGTCCGCGATGTTCCGACTGATGGAGGCAAATTCAGGCGTGCCAAAACACTTGCTGAGCGCGGCCAAATCCACAGAGCGCTCTTTGTGAAGACCCAACCGTGCCTTGACGGCCAGGATTCGCGCAACAGATTGGTTCACGCGTGCAACCGATAACCGGCCTGACTTGACGGCTTCGGCGAGCGCGGCCAACGCGGCATCGGGCGAAGGCGGGACGAGCAGCACATCGGCGCCGGCAAGAATCGCACGCACCGCAACTTCGCCCGGCGAAAAATGCTTCGCCACGCCGCCCATATCCAGCGCGTCGGTAACTATTAGCCCGCGGAATCCTAATTCTTTGCGCAACAGATCTATGAGGATGGATGGAGAAAGTGTAGCCGGCAGCTCGGCGTCCGGCTCGAGCGCGGGTACGGATAGGTGTCCGGTCATTACCGCGCTTACGCCTGCTGCAATGGCCGCGCAGAAGGGAACCAGTTCGATACGGTCAAGCCGCTTGCGATCCGCACTCGCGCGGGGCAAATCAAGATGCGAATCCGTGCTCGTGTCACCGTGCCCCGGAAAATGTTTTGCAGTCGCGAGTGCGCCGTTTTCTTCCACGCCTCGCGTAAAGGCCGCAACAAATTCCGCCACGCGCTGCGGGTCTTCCCCGAACGAGCGCGTATTAATGATGGGATTGGCTGGATTGCTGTTTACATCGGCATTCGGCGCGAATATCCAGTGTATTCCAGCCGCGCGTGCGTCGAGCGCCGTCACGCGGCCCACTTCGTATGCGTCTTGTGGCATTCCCGTTGCCGCTACCGCCATGGCGTGAGGGAATGACGTGCCTTCTTCGATGCGCATCACACTGCCACGCTCGAAGTCAGCGCCAAACAGCAAAGGAATCTGCGCGCGCTCTTGGAGTTCATTTGCCATCGCGGCTGTCGGATACACCTGTCCGCGCGAAATGCCTTGCGGGCCCGCGCGCGTTGCCAGCATGAATCCACCCACACGTTGCTCCCCAACAGCCCGGAAGAGGTCGTGGTGTTCAGCGCTGTCTTCGGAGTCGAAGCGCCCGAAACAGGGAACCATCAGGAGTTGTCCCAGTTTTTCCCAAAGAGACATGCCCTGAAGCGTTTTCTCAACCCATTTGTCCTTCTTATTCACGCTCGTGGGAATGGAAGATGTTCTTGGTGCGACCGGAGCCTGCCTCTTGCGAGCCGTAGTTTTTCGGGAGCGTGTTCGTCTGGCCATGAGAGAGGATCGTCAGCGACAGGACTTGCCGGCTACGCTTCAGAAACACGAGCGGCGAGCAAGGTTGACGCCTGCATAACTCGGCTGTATATAGCACACGCGTTGTGCCGCCACAATGAAACCGCGCAGAGTGCGCTTACAGGAAGTAAACTGGTGGTGTTTCGACATATCCACTAAAATGCCACGAATGCGCAAATCACATTTCAGTCTGGCGCGATTCGGTGCGTTGGCTGCGATACTGCTCGCCGTAGCAGCCACAAGCGCGCCCCGCCCTCAGCAACCTGGCCAAAAATCATCTTCGCCAGGTGCGACGAAGGCTGCCGGACGCGGCGCGGCTATGCGCCCTGCAACAAATGTTCGCGCTGTAAGTGATCCACGGCTCGCCGATCTGGATTCCGTCATGCAAGCCGCCGTGGACAAAGACGAAATTCCGGGTGCCGTCTTGTTGGTTAGCCATGCCGGCCGAATCGTGTGGCGCAAGGCTTATGGCTCGCGTGCCATTCTGCCAAGGCGCGAATTGATGACTGTGGACACCATCTTCGATCTCGCTTCGCTGACGAAAGTTTTTGCTACATCCGCATCCGTGATGAAGCTTGTCGAGCAGGGCAAGTTGCGTCTGAACGATCCTGTGGTGCGCTATTTGCCGGAGCTTGGTACGGAGGGCGCCACGGGTGAAAAAAATCAAGTTACGCTGCGCCAGCTTCTTACGCACACCGCGGGTTTCGCGCCCGATCCCACGGATGCAAATATTCCCGCGGGCTGGGCCGGAATCGAGCCGCTGCTTCATGAAATTTACGCTGAGCCGCTTACCGCGCCGCCCGGCGCTCGATTTGTTTATAGCGATACGGGTTTTATTCTTCTCGGAGAAATTGTTCGACGCGTCAGCGGTATGCCGCTCAACGAATTCGCGGAAGAGCAAATCTTCAAGCCGTTGGGAATGCGCGAGACGCGCTTCTTGCCTCCAGTGGAATGGCTTCCTCGTATTGCACCCACGGAAGAAGTGGATTTGCCTTCCGGCGCGAAAGCCGGGTCCGGCAGCGGCCACGTTTTGCGCGGAGTGGTTCACGATCCGCGCGCGCGGCAAATGGGCGGCGTCGCGGGGCACGCTGGATTATTTTCCACCGCCGATGACCTGGCGATTTTCTGTCGCATGTTACTCGCCGATGGCAAGGCGCCAAATGGGAAACCCATTTTTGCGCCCGCTGCTGTTCATTTGATGACTACGCCGCAGCAGCCGCCCTGGGTGCCTTCCGAGCGCGGACTCGGCTGGGATATTGATTCCGCCTATTCTGCGCCGCGCGGCGACCTGTTTCCCCTCGGATCTTTTGGCATGACGGGTTTTACCGGAACCGAAGTGTGGATTGATCCGTCCAGCCAGACTTTCATTCTCTTGCTTGCGAACAGCGTTCATCCCGCGCAGCGCCCTGCGATTTCTGGTCTTCGCTCACGCGTTTCCACGGTCGTGGCCGCCGGACTCGGCCTCGGTAAATCATCTGGTTCAGCATCACCTATTTCCCGCAGTGCGGGTGCGACAAATCGCCCCTATGATCTCGAAGGTCTCGGTACTCCAGGCCGCACGCTGACCGGTATTGACGTGCTCGAACAGGAAAACTTCGCTACGCTCGCTGGAAAACGCGTAGGCCTCATCACCAACCAGACCGGCATGGATCGCAACGGGCGCAGCACGATTGATCTGCTTGCTCGCGCCTCGGGCGTGAAGCTTGTGGCGCTCTTCAGTCCCGAACATGGCATCCGTGGCACGGAGGACGCGCAAGTGCCGTCATCCACCGATTCCGCAACCGGGCTTCCGATTTATAGTTTGTACGGCGCGACGCAGCGGCCCACCGACGAGATGCTCGCCGGCCTCGATGTGCTCGTCTTCGATATTCAAGATGCTGGCGTGCGCTTCTATACATTTATCACCACGATGGCCTACTCGATGGAAGCCGCTGCGCATCACCACATCGCATTCTACGTGCTTGACAGGCCTGATCCGCTCGGTGGCGAAGCCGTCGAAGGGCCGATGCTCGATGCGGACAAGCTGAGTTTCGTTGGCTATTTCCCGATGCCCGTGCGCATGGGAATGACTCTTGGCGAAATGGCGAAAATGTTCAACGCCGAAAATCATGTTGGATGCGACCTACACGTCATCGCTATGAAGAATTGGGCGCGCCGCCAGTGGTTTGAAGAAACGGGCCTTCCATGGATGCCGCCTTCCCTCAACTTGCGAACTCTGGATGCCGCCGTGCTGTATCCAGGATTGGAAATATTGCAGAACGCGAATATTTCCGTCGGCCGCGGCACAGACACGCCGTTCCAGCTTTTCGGCGCCCCGTGGATTCATGCCACCGACCTTGCCGACGCGTTGAATCTTCGCTACGTCTCCGGCGTGCGCTTCGTTCCCACGCGCTTTACGCCAAGCGCAGGACAGTACAAGGGGCAGCTTTGCGAAGGGGCCGCCCTCGTCATCACGGATCGCGCTTCGCTCCATTCCATGCTTATGGGATTTGAAATCGCCGCTACGCTCGCCAAACTCTATCCCGAATTGTTTCACGTGGAACAATTGATGGTTCTCACCGGCAACTCCGCTGCCATCAAGCGTTTGCAGCAAGGCGATTCGCCAACTCGCATCTTTTCCGATGAAGATCCGGCCCTGGAAGCGTTTCGAACGATGCGTTCGAAATACCTGATTTACCGCTAGCCTCTCGGCGCTCATGGCATCAGTGATAGCGTCGCCCGAAACCATTTGGTCTCCTCGCACATCATTTCACCGTATGAATCTGTTCTGTTGAATCCGCAATGGCCCCAAAACCCATCTTCGCCACAATCGCTTGTCGACCGTCGTTATATGCAGTGAGTATGGACGCGAGCGAGGAAATCAAATTGGACCTGCCGCAAGCGGGTTTTGGCCAACGGGTGGACGCGGACGCCGCGTTGGAAGGCGTCTTCCGAGCCCAGTATCCCCGTCTGATTGGATTGCTGGCTCGAGTGACATGCGACCGCGCGAAAGCCGAGGAGTTGGCCTCCGAGGCTTTCTGCAAATTGGCCAAGCGGCCCGTTTTGTTTCGTCCGGGAAATAATCTTGAAGGGTGGCTCTATCGCACGGCGATGAACTTGGGCCTGGATTCGTTGAAAATTGATCTTCGCCGCCGCCGGCATGAGCAAGCCGCAGCAATCGAAGCGGCGCATGCATCGACGAAGCACCCCAGTCCGCTGGATGATCTGCTGCGCGCGGAACAGCAACAGCGCGTGCGAACCGTATTGTCGGGATTGCGGGAACAAAGCGCCCGCGTGTTGCTCTTGCGCAATACAGGATTTTCATACCGCGAATTGGCGCGGGTCTTGGATCTCAACCCAGCTTCCGTGGGTAAGCTGTTGGTCAGATCCATGGCCGAGTTTGAGCAAAGGTACCGGGAAATGTATGGAGGCAAGCCATGAGTTCGTGTTTGAAACGAGAGACGGTGCAAGCGTTTCTGGATCGCGAGCTGTCAGTCGCGGAAATGGAATCGGCCGAACAGCACGTCTCGGTGTGCGCCGCTTGCCAACGGCGACTGGATAACCTTCGGGCCACATCCGCAACAGTAGATGCTTTGCTGACCTCGCTCGTGCCGGAGGAATTGACTGTTGCCATTCCAAATGGTGCGATGGCAGATGCGGTTGCCAGCATGTCATGTAAGGCTGCTGGCTCTCGTCTTCGTTGGGCGTTAATTGTTTCCGTTGGCGCGCTTGCTGTTGCGAGCTCGTTTTTGTTCATCATGATTCACCGTCCGCATACTGCGCCAACGCCGAGCATCACGAAAAGTCAGGCGCCTGCCCCCTCGGTTGTTGCTCCGGCTGAGAAACATTATGTTGCGGCCGTGCCGAAGTCCGTTTCCTCGCATGTTCGGAAGCCCCTCCCCGAGGAAAATGATTTCATGGCGCTGGACGATGGGCCGCCCGTTCAGGACGGCACGATCGTGCGGATCAATATGCCAGCTTCGTTTGCGCCAGGTCCCGGGCGCGTGCGCCATGGCAAAGGCGTACCTGCTGATGTGCTGGTGGACGAAACTGGGCAAGTCCGCGCAATACGATTTGTGAACTAGATTGTTCAGCAAAGAAGGAGGAAACAGACATGAATCGCACAATGATGATTATCGTTCTGGCTTCGCTGACTTGCGGAGTGTCCATATGCCAGGAGCAGGCAACCCAGCCTGCGGTTGTGAACGCATCGTACACCGAGCAGGCGAATCCTGCTCCACAGCAACCAGGCCCTGTGAAGGGTGCGCCTTACACGGGTAAACGGATATTGGAGTCCACAGGGACTCTGCGAGACGGTACTTACGTCGATCAGGTAAATACACTCATTATGAGCCGCGACAGCGAAGGGCGGATGCGCATGGAGAACGACAACACCATACAGATTCAGGATCCAATTGCTCACGTCAGTTATATCCTAGATAAAAAAGTTCACATTGCGAGGATGGCTCCTAGAAGCACGGCAACCCCGGAACAGATTCAAGCCGCGGCCCAGGCGGAGCTTGAACTGGAACAAGCTCGAAAAATTACTCGCGAATCTCTCGGCTCTAAAATGATGGAAGGACTGCTCGTGGAAGGCACGCGAACCACGGAAACGCGTGCATATGGGAGCCTTGCGACCGGCCCCATGATTAAAATTGTGGAAGAGCACTGGTATTCCCAGGAATTGAAGTTGGACATCATGACCACCATTGACGATCCACGCCAAATTACGCAGATGACATCCCGGCTGACGGAAATCCAACTCGGCGAACCCGATCCAGCACTCTTCCAAGTGCCACCCGATTACACGATCAAGGATCCGAAGAAGCAATAACGCTCGGGTGGGGAATCGCGCACTTAACTCAGTGCGTTGGCTGATACTTGATGCGAAGCGGTTGATTCGGCGAGACCGTCAATATAGGAGGGCTTTCAGTATGCAGAGAGTTCGCGAGATATTTGGAGTCCGTAGGAGGCTCCTGCTCAGCGTAGCGGGGTTGGCGGCCGCCGTGCCGGTCGCATTCGGCCTCATGAACGCAACGCCAAGCGGGGCTCAGTCGCAAAGGCAAATCACAAGCGCGGCTGCGCCTGTGCATCAATACGATGTCGTCTCGATCAAACCAATCATGCCCGGTGCAAATCCAAACGGGTTTGGGGCGGTGTATACAAACGACGGGCTTAATGCGAAGGGCGTGACTGTATGGTGGCTTCTTCGAGCGGCTTATGGAGTTCAGAGAGTCCAGATTTCAGGAATACCGAAGTCGCTTGACTTCGAGCGTTTCGACATAAACGCGAAACTGGACGGCCCCACGGCCGACGAGATGCGGAAACTTAACCCCGATCAGCTTAGCCTTGTGCGCCGCGGTATGCTTCAGGCGCTGCTGGCCGACCGCTTCAAGCTGGCATTCCACCGCGAAACCAAAGAACTTCCGGTATATTTCCTGGGCATCGCAAAGAACGGTCCGAAGCTTCAGGTGGCAAAACCTGACTTCGTCGGGCCCGAGGACTTCGACGGTATTGACGGCAATAGAGCGACGGACACCGTCTTCGTTTCATTGGGCGGAATGGTCGTGGGGCAAGCGGCTTCCATTGCAACCCTTGCGGGCGCGTTGTCGGGGCAATTGGGCCGCCCGGTTGTGGACAAAACAGGGCTAACAGGCACATACGATTTCACATTTAAGTTCTCACCCGCAAACCGGTTGGTCGCGGCGCCTCCGGGAGACGCGGCAAACGGTCAGCCTGCGCTCGCCCCGTCGGACCCCAGCGGCGACTCTACCCTGAATACAGCCCTTAAGGACCATCTCGGTTTGAAATTGGAATCGGGAAAAGGTCCCGGTTGAAGTCATTGTGATTGACCATGTCGAGAGGCCCTCGGACAATTAGCAGCAGGCCAATCGTCTGTTCCGTTTCAAATGATGCTGGCGACCCCCGGTCGATGTGCTACGCTAATCAGCCATGCGCATCTGCACTTTACTGCCCTCCGCCACGGAGACTTGCTTTGCATCTTGGCCTGGGCGATTCCGTCCGCGGCGTAACGCATGAATGCGATTTTCCGCACGAAGCGCGCGAGCAAGCGCGTCGTTGTGACCTCGCGCCTGCCGAACACCGCCGATAGCGCCGAAATTGACCGTCTTGTTACCGAGTACACCGAGCGCGGCGAAAGCATCTACCGCGTGGACGCCGAAGCCCTTCGCGAAATTGATCCCGACCTGATCATCACGCAGGATTTGTGCCACGTCTGCGCAGCCTCACCAGACGATTTGGCCGCCGCGTTGTCTGTTCTGCCGCGAATGCCGGAGGTGCTGTCGTTGAATCCCCACTCCATCTCCGACGTTTGGGACGATATCCGGGCGATCGGACAAGCCACGGGATTGGCGGAGGCAGCCGAAGAGCTAGTTGAGGTCTTGGAGGAAAAAGTCGCTGCGGTTCAGCGCGTCGTGCAGCCTCTCGTGCAAAGCGCGCCGCGCCCGCGCGTCACCTGCCTCGAATGGCTCACCCCTTTTTATGTCGGCGGACATTGGGTGCCGGAAATGATCGCGCTTGCCGGTGGCCAGGATCCCTTGGGCTATATCGGCGAACCGTCTGTCCGGATCGAGTGGGAAAAAATATTTGTCGCGCAGCCCGAGGTCATTCTCATCACGCCGTGCGGTTACGATATCAATCGGGCGGCGGAAGAGTTTGCGCAAATGTCCCTGCCTGAGGGTTGGAATGATCTGCCCGCCGTGCGGCAGGGAAGAGTATTTGTCTCCGATTCCAATAGCTACTTCTCACGTCCCGGCCCGCGCCTTGCCGAGGGCGTCGCCATCATCGCCCGGGCGATCCATCCGAACGTGGATATCCCCATTCCTGAAGGCTCGCTGCGGAAAATTGGCTGTGCGAGTGGAGTCTCAGCGTAAGCGCGGGGCGTATCACTCACGAAAGTGATGTGACAGGACGTGTCGTAAAATAAGCGCGAACAAACAGGATCCCCAGCAGCATATCTGGTCCACTCGTCATCATTTGAGCTACGGTCGCTTCTCCCCGCATGTAGAGCACGACACAAACAGCCACATAGCTGGCCTTTTCGAGCACTGAGGGAACGATCATCGGCCGGTAACGTGCAGGATCCGAAGCGATAACGAAGAATACAAACTGGAAAACAAGCGCGATCGCCGCGAACCCAAAGTAAAACTGCGGATGAGTGATCGGCGGAGGATCTTTACGCCCGACCAGATTAAACAAGAAAAACATGGGAGCCAGAATCAGAATTCCCCACGCGCCCGCGATCCCAAAAACTATTCTCGCGAATTTCATCTGAATCGTTCAGCCCTCTTTCGCGGGGATACACATCCTTTGATGGCGCGCTTTCTTATCAAAGATGCGTGGCCACCTGCGCCTTACGCCAGTGCCGGTAAAAGATCAATCCAGTCATCATCAGCGCCAATCCAATCGTGCAGCGCAACGGGCGGTCCAGCCATAAGTCAACGGTCAGCGCGACTGCGCCTGCCACGAACGCTCCCGGCACCCACGGATATCCCCAGCATCGGTAAGGACGCGGCATATCCGGCTCCGTGTAACGCAATCTGAATAGTCCGATTGTCGCCAGCCCGTAAAAAATCCATCCAGCAAAAATAAATAGGGAAGTCAGATCCTCGAACGTGCCTGAAAGGGCGAAGATACTCGCCAGTGTCGCCTGAAAAATCAAAGCGTTGGCTGGTGTCTTGAATCTTGGATGGATGCCGCCGGCGATGCGGAAAAAAAGCCCGTCGCGAGCCATGGCGTAATCCACGCGCGCGCCGCTCAGAATGGAAGAGTTCAGCGACCCGAGTCCCGCGATGACCATCGCCAACGTCACCCAAATGGCCGCGTTCTGTCCCGCAAATCTCGCGACGACGTCGGATGCCACATGGTCGGAGGCGGCAACTTTGGCAAACGGCAGCACGTAAAAGCAAACCGCGTTGAACAGCAGGTAGATAATCCCCACGAACGCGACCCCTCCGAACAAGGCACGATGCATATTTCGTTCTGGGTGCTGCACCTCGCTGCCAACCAGATTCAGATCCTCCCAGCCGTCGTACGCCCACATGGCCGCGGCCATCGTCGCAAGGAATGCGCCGAATGCTCCCACGCCAAGCGAGGAAGGAAACAACGGACGCAATGCTGTTCCGCCGCCGCGCGAGAAGGCGAATCCCGCAATCACAATGGACACTACCGATGCGATCTTGATTCCCGTCAAGATAACTTGCACGCGCCCGCCAAGACGCACGCCGAGGTAATTAATTCCGGTCACACCAAGAATTGCAACTATCGCGAGCGGTTGGGCCCACGCAAAAACAAAATGGAAATGTCTGGCCTGCCCCAAAAAATTGTAATCCCAATCAAAAATGTGGATTGGCGCCGCGACGGACGGCATCAGGAATCCCCAGAAGCGCATCGCGCCTGCGGCAAGGGCTGCGACAGACGCAGGCCGTGCGACGACAGAATGCGTCCACCCAAAAAGAAATCCCCACACGGGTCCGAACGATCGCGTCAGATAGGCGTATTCTCCCCCGGCTTCGGGAATTGCCGCGCCCAGTTCCGAATAAGCCAGCGCGCCGAAAAGCGAAAGCACCCCTCCCACGATCCAGGCCGCATAAACAATTCCCAGCGAGCCGGCGTGAGTCGCCATCTCGGCCGGCTTCAGGAAAATGCCCGTGCCGATCATCGTGCCCACGACGATGGCCGCTGCGGCCCAGCCGCCTAGTCCGCGCACCAACTCCAGCCGTTGTTTGCCTTCGCTCATTTTGTCAGGCTACTGAGTTCGCGGTGATGCCTTTCCAAACAAGCTCAACAGCGAGCCTGCCCCCAACGTCACCAATGTCCCCGCCAAAACGTACCACGTCCAAACCAGTTTCGTAAAAAATGTAATGTAAAGCATGGCCGCCAAGCCAACCGCCATTCCTGTGATGGCTCCGAACGCGTTCGCTCTTCGATTGTAGAAGCTCAGCAGAAAAAGCCCCAGCAGACTGCCAAACGTGATCGAAGCGATGGTAAGCCCCGCTTCCAGCAGCGGCCCCCAGTGCAGCATCCCGAGCACGAGCAGCGCCGCACCCCACACAAGCGTCATCCATCGTGAAAGCTTCAGCAGTCTTGTTGGGTCCGACGATGTTGGATCGGCGGCTGTTCCTCGCAATGTGTTAAAGTCCACCACGCTGGAAGCGGCCAGCGAATTGAGCGAACCGCTGGCATTGGACATCGCCACGGCAAAAATCGCCGCCAGCACCAACCCTCGCAATCCCGCGGGCATCTGCGTCACGATGAAAGTGGGAAAGACGGGATCATAACTTTGCCCGGCCACAATGTGCGGCGCGCCGTTGAACACATAAAGCATCACTCCGAGTACAAGAAACAGCGCGAATTGCACAAACACGATCACGGCGCTCGCAAGCAAAGCCGCCTGCGCCTGGCGTTTTGACGAAGCCGCCAGCAGCCGTTGCACGATGGTCTGATCGGTGCCGTGACTCGCCATCGTAAGAAACGTTCCTCCGATAACGCCCGACCAAAATGTGTATGTGTGCGCCGCGTCAGTCAGACTGAAGTGAAAATCCCACACGCGAAGTTTTCCGCCGGACGCGGCTGCCACGCTTGCGACCTGGTTCCACCCTCCCGGCAGCCGGTGCAAAATCAGGAGGAACGCCGCCGCCGATCCGCCCAGATAAATGATCGTCTGGATCACATCCGTCCAGATCACGGCCTTCATCCCGCCTTCCCACGTGTAGAAAAGCGTGAGCACTAAAATCAGCGCGACCGACGTCTGCTGGCCGGTACCGAATGCAACATGGACCACGAGCGCGACAGCCGCGATCCGCACTCCTTCCGCCAGCGCGCGCGTCACCAGAAACGTCAGCGCCGCCGCGGATTTCGCGCGCACGCCAAAACGCTTTTCGATCAGCTGATACGCCGTGTAATATTCCCCCCGGAAGAATCGCGGAATAAAAATCGCCGCGAGAATCACGCGGCCCACAACGTAGCCCATCACGAGCTGCAAAAACGTGGAGTTCCCGCCGTAGGCAAGCGCGGGAGTGCCGATAATTGTCAGAGTCGAAGTTTCCGTGGCGACGATGGAAAGCGCCAGCGCCCACCACGGCGCTGTGCGTCCACCGAGGAAATAGTCCCGGATCGTGCGCTGTCCGCGGCGGAAGTGCACTCCGAACGCAGTGATGCCCGCCAGATAAGCGGCTAGAACGATCAAGTCAAGCGGAGCAAGATGCATCGCGCCTCGGGTGTTGCGCTGGCGCGATGATAGTGGCCCTCACGAAACCTCGTCAAGTTCGGCCAGCTTGCCGCCAAAAGATTTAGGGCGCAAGATTCCAAAGTGAATCATCGGGCGTTGCACAGTCCGCGAGAAATCATTTGGCTGGGGCGGCTGTAAATAAATGAATTGCTACATCGGATTTGACGGCGGGGGCACGAAAACCGAATGCATTGCTCTCGATGCGGACGGCCGCATCGCGGGCCACGGCAAATCTGGCCCATCCAATCCGCTGCGCGTTGGGTATGACGCTGCTTGCGCCGCGCTCCAAATGGCGGCGGCCATGGCTATTGCGTCGGCCAAATCCTCCTCGTCTGATGTTCGGGGTGTCTGCGCGGGTCTTGCGGGAGCCGGCCGTCACAATGTTGCTGAAGAAATGCGCAGCCGCCTTTCCCGAATATGGAGCGGCGCAGAAATAAATGTTGTCACCGACGCCGAAGCCGCGCTCGAAACCGCGGTGGGGGAAGATCCCGGTGTAATCTTGATTGCTGGAACGGGCTCCATCGCGCTGGGCCGCAACACCAAGGGTGAACTTGCGCGCGCGGGGGGATATGGCCAGTGGACCGGCGACGCAGGCAGCGCATATGACATTGGCCGTCGCGCCGTGCTCGCCGCCGCTCGCGCCAGGGATTTCTCCGCTCCGGCCACCATTCTGACGGAGTTAATTCTTACGTCGCTCGAATGCCGCGCGTGGGATGAAATTGTCGAGAAAATTGCCCTGAAGCCCGGTTCCACTTTTCCGAAGCTCGTGCCTGCGGTGATGCAGGCCGCTAGCGAAAATGACGGGGCAGCTCGAGAAATTCTTGCGCGCGCCGCGCTGGATCTTGCGAATTTGGCGCTCACGGTAATCGGCCACCTCCAGATGAAGCACGCCGCCTTCCGCCTAGCGCGCACCGGCGGAGTTTTTGACCGCAGCTACCTTCTCGATAGCCGCGTGGATGATTTGATTATCCACGTGGCGCCCGGTGCGCATATCAACCTTCTGGAACACTCGCCCGCGCTTGGAGCAGCGCGCACTGCGCTTCGTCAGACGCAAGCTCAAGAGGCCGGCCATGGCCGATCAAAGTGACGTAACGCCACACGTGCCTTCATCGGCTCCTTCCACACCTTTCGCCGCGGAGCTGTCCTCCGCCGGTCCGGATGCATTGTTGAAACTTACCGCCGACCCGCGATTCGATGAGCAACATGTCCTCTGGCTTCTCGACCGCAAAGATTTGCCCGGCGCTCTATTAGAAAACATCGCCCGCCGCCGCGAGTTTTCCAACAATTACTGCGTCATGCGAGCTCTGGTATTCCATCCGAATGTGCCGCGGACGGCAGTGAAGCCGCTGATTCGTAAACTGCATTTGATGGACATTGTAATGCTCTCGCTTTCGCCGCTTTCCACGCCAGATCTGCGACGCATCGCCGAAGATCAGCTCATTGCACGCCTGCCGCATCTCCCATTGGGACAGAAGATCGCTGTCGCGAGGCAATCTCCCCCTCGGATTTTGGCTGCGCTTATTTCAGAAGGGAATCCGCGCGTCGTTGGCCCTGCGCTCGAAAATCCTCGGCTTACGGAGTCGCAGGTGTTAAAGCTCCTATCAAACGGAAATCTGCCCGCTCCGGTCGTCCCGGCTATTTCGCGTCACACACGCTGGGCGTCGCTTCCAAACGTCCGGCTGGCGCTGTTACGCCATGTGCAGACACCGTATGAGATCGCGTTGCGGCTACTGCGCCATGTCACGCTGGGAGAGTTACATGTGCTTGCGAAGCTGAAAACGATTTCCGCGGAGTTTCGCCGCCAGATTGAGCGCGCGGCGACGCAACGCTAACGCACCGTTATCTCCGCACAAACGGTTCCGGCGCCGGAGTACCCAGCATCCGCAGGTAGGTCATCAATTGCGCGCGATGATGCACTTCGTGCTCGTTGATCCCGAATAAAATCACAACGATCTTCCTTCGGATTCCCAGCCCGTCATGCACGCGCTCTTCTTCCCAGCGTTCTACCGGAAAGCGTGACACCTCAGCGAGTGTCTCGCCATGCACGCGCTCAATCCCGGCGATTTCCTCCGCCAGTGTCCGCGGCGTGCCCACAACCGCGCTCAGTCCCTGCGGAATGCGCTTTTCGTAGTAAGCAAAGTCGCCTTCCAGCGCCACGCGGCGCACACCATGTTCGGAAACCCACATATGCCTCAGCATTTCTCCAACGCTCAGCGCTCCGGGCACCGGCCGCCAATTCATGTGCTCTTCGCGCAGCAACTCTGTGACTTGCCGCGTACGGGCGCGCCCCGCTTCTTTCTGTTTCAAGAATAATTCCTGCACATTCATGCTGAGGATTATACGGCGTCGTGGTTGACAGTCAATCTCGCCGCCGATAGCATCGCCTTCTGAGGGTATACGTTTGACACTTGAGCCCGCCGGAGCCCGCGCGTTTCAGTTCGATCCAGCTCTTCCCCCGCGCGGTATGGTATTCGGATCGTGAAGAGGTGCCTCGATTGCGGCGCCGAACACGATGGGAATCAATGTCCGGCTTGCGGGCTTACTGCCGCCGCCGCGGAAGTCGTCCTCCGGCGGCGTCTGATGATTCGCACCGCGTGGTTCCTGGTCGGATCGCTGATCTTCGTGCCCGCTAGCCAGGTGTTTCCGCCGCTCGAGCTGGACGGTATTCTGATTTTCGTCGGCATAATTTTCTTTGCCGGTCTGTGGCTGGCGTTTTTGATTGACCAACGCGCGCGTCAGCGGTCGGATGTGGAAATCTTCAAGCGCATATACTTCAGTCTGATCCCTTTGCCGTGGATTGTTGCGGGGCTTCTTTTTGTCAACGGCAAGTATGATAGCTCCGTGCAGCAACGTGAGCACGCGGAGGTCATCAGCCGCTTCAATATGCCCGGCTTGGTATTTCGCAGCCGCCGTCTCGTCGTCACTTCCTGGCGCGAAGGGCACCAAATCGAACGCCTCCCCGTTGACACTTTCGACTACGATCGTTTTCATCAAGGTGACAATGTCTTCGTGGGCATTCACTCCGGCTTGCTCGGAATCCCCTGGGTTTATGCCGTGTATCGCGACGATTCCATTCCTTCCCGCTAACTCAAGCCATGATAAATTGAAGTCGTGCGCAAGCGGGTCGTCATTCTCGGCGCGGGTTTTGCGGGAATCCAGGCCGCGGTGGACCTCGCTCGGGCAACGCGCAATCGCGACGAAGCTGAGATCATTCTTGTCGGCAACCAGAATTATTTCCTTTTCACGCCGCTTGTGCCCCAGGTTGCTTCGAGCAACATTGATCCTCGGCACATCGCCCAGACCATCCGCGATCTTCGAGGCAAGCGTAACTTCCGTTTTCTGCGCGCTTCCGTCAGTAGAATCGATGTTGACCGCCGCGAAGTTCATCTGAGTCCACCGGAGAACCCACGAGCCGCCATCAGCCCGCTCGCCTATGACAATCTTGTGGTGGCTCCCGGCAGCCGCACCGATTACTTCGGCATTCCCGGGGCCCGCGAGAATACCTGGGACTTCAAGTCCCTGGAAGACGCGGTCGTGCTGCGCGAGCGCGTCCTTGACATCTGCGAGCACGCCGATCACTCCACCGATCCGGAACTGCGCCGCCGGTTGCTCACCTTTGTGATTGTGGGCGGTGGCTACACGGGCATCGAACTAGTGACCGAACTACACGATCTCTTGTTTCGGTACGTGGTCAAACGCTTCCGTGGCATTCACGCCGAAGACGTGCGCCTGATCGTCCTTGAAGCAGGCTCGGAAATTCTGCGCGGCATTCATCCCAAGCTTGTGACCCACTCGCAACATCGCCTGGCTCGAAAGGGCATCGAAGTTCGGACGGACACTCCCGTCACGCGATGTTTCGCGGGCGGCGTGGAAGTGAAGGGCCGAGATATCATCGCGGCGGAAACCGTGGTTTGGACGGCCGGTGTGCGCGCTCATGAACTTGTCGAAGCGTTGCCCGGCCCGCATGATCGCATCGGCCGCTCAATCGTGAATGGCCAGCTTCAGCTTGAAAGTCACCCCGAGATTTTCGTCGCTGGAGATTCCGCGGCGTCCATCGCGGCCGAGCATGCCCCGCGCGTCGCGCCGGTCGCGATTGACCAGGGCCGCCTCGCCGCGCGCAACATCACGCATCAGATGCGCGGCGAACATCTGGAAAGTTATCGGTACAGCTCAAAAGGCATGCTCGTCTCGCTGGGAATGAATTACGCCGTCGTGAATATCGGCGGGCTGCGCTTTAGCGGTTACTTGGCCTGGTTATTCTGGAACGTCGTGCACCTTTACAAGCTCGTCGGATTCAAGAAGCAGTTGCAGGTGGGTGTGGATTGGATTCTAGGCTTGATTTTTACCCGCGATGCCGCGATTGTGCGTCGTCCACGCCGCTGCCCCTATTGCGGTGAGCAGTCACCCTAGTGGCGGGACACTGCGCTCTCACCGCCCGCCATACGGCAAGTTTATGTCAATCGTGTGGTGTTCGTCAGTCAGCTCGAAATAAACGCGCCACGCCGAACCCACGTTTCGCGCGATCCATCCCGTCGATGGCAAAATCTTTCCGGAGCTGTCATTGCTTGGAGATGTGAGCTTGTCATTCTTATGAGTGAGTGACTGCGCGTCCATCTCGCGCACTTCTTGTGTTTTTGAGTCCACGCGCAGGTAACGATTTCCCCATTGCACGAGCAGGATTTGATTTTCCTTGGAGTGCGTGTCGTAATAAATATTCCAGACTTTGGGCGGTTGGTCGTCTACCCGCAGAATGGACGCTTTATACGGCGCCCAGGTAACCATTTCCGCCGCAGGCGCTTGCGCCGCAAAAATTATTGCCAGCCCCAAAGTGATCAGCGTTACGAGGTGCGCCGCTGCGTCCATCCCCGCAAAACGTTTAGTAAAGCGATGACTGCCGTTTCTGTCCCGTGTAATCAACGTAGACCGCCTTAAGCTCGGTATAGAAATCCACTGCCACGCGGCCCATTTCCCGCAGTCCCACTCCAGTGCCTTTCATGCCGCCAAAAGGCATCTGAGCCTCCCCTCCAACCGTTGGGGAATTGACGTGCACAATCCCTGTCTCGATGCGATCGATGAACTCAAAGATGCGTGTGGCGTCATTTGTGTAAATCGAGCTGGCCAGCCCGTACTTCACCGAATTCGCAACCCGCATCGCTTCGTCAAAGTCCGGCACGCGAATTACAGAAAGCACCGGTCCGAAGATTTCTTCCTGCGCGATCACGCTGTCCCACGGCACTTCGTCGAAAATCGTCGGAGCCACAAAATGGCCTTTGTCGTATCCCTGTCCTTTCAGTTGCACGCCGCCCAATTGCAGCCGCGCCTCTTTCTTGCCAATCTCGACGTATCGCAGCACCGTTTCAAGTTGCTTCTGATCCACCACGGGACCCAGATCAATACCGAACGCCAGCCCATCGCCCACTTTCAGCATCCGCGTGCGGTCCATCAGCATTTGCACGAACGGATCCGCCACGGATTCCTCGACGATCACCCGGCTCGTTGCCGTGCAGCGCTGCCCGGCCGAACCGAACGCGCCAAATACCGCGGATTCCACCGCCAGCGGCAGGTCCGCATCCGCCAGCACTATCAGGGGATTCTTGCCTCCCATCTCGCACTGGCATTTTTTCAGCAGTCGCGCTCCTTGCGCGTAGATCGCGCTCCCCACATCATTTGAGCCGGTGAAAGAAACCGCGCGCACTGCGGGATGCTTCACCATCTCGTCGCCGATTTCACTCCCCGAACCAAGTACAAGATTCAGCACGCCCGGAGGCAACCCTGCTTCCTCAAAAATCCGCACCACCGCCGCTGCTGTTAGAGGAGTGATTTCCGCCGGCTTCAGCACCGCCGTATTGCCGGCCACAAGAGCGGGCGCCAGCTTCCACACGGGAATCGAAACCGGAAAATTCCACGGCGCGATCGCGCCTATGACCCCCAGCGGACATTTCACCGTGTACGCAAAATTCCGCGGCAACTCGCTCGGAAGAGTCTCCCCGCCCAGCCGGCGCGCTTCGCCCGTCATAAATTCCAGAATGTTGATGGATTTCTGCACTTCGCCCAGGGAATCCTTCAGCGTCTTGCCTTCTTCTCGCGTAAGCAGCCGCGCCAATTCTTCCTTTTGCTGCTCCATCAGCGCTGTCGCGCGGCTGAGCACGCGCCCGCGAACCGGCGCCGGAGTGTCTCGCCATGCAGGAAACGCCGCCGCCGCTGCCGAGATAGCCTCGCGCATTTCTTCCCGCGTGGATTGCGGCGCTCGCGCCACCACCTCATCCAGGTTCGCCGGATTACGCCTCTCCACTATCTTTTCCGAACGCGATTCCACCCATTTGCCGTTTATGAAATTCCGCGCGTTAGTGGAAGAAATCGCCGCCGTCGCCATCTAAGTCTCCTTTTTAGCTCCGCAATACTACGCTGTCAGGTTGACGCACGCCGTCTGCCCGACGTCCCATGTTGCGCCGCAGGCTCGCGCCGGTCAAGCCGGCGAGCGTCCTGTCCTGGAATCCAACTCGAGGGGTTGCCCTTGTTCCTTGTGGCACTGCTTCTGCCGAAGCGCAGGGTTAGCTGTTTGGGACTTGAAGGAACAAGAAATCATGGATGAGCCATTGCGTAATGGTTATTTCGCGTGTAAGGTACCGCATCGTCCACACAAGCTGGCGGCAGGATCGGGTCGGATGAGCAAAGTCTGCCGGCATTGTTTTGTGTCGGGGAGGCACGGATGAAGTTCAGCTCGTTTTTCAGGTCATTTGGCAAATGCTTCATCGTTGCGATTTGTTGTGCATTTGTAGCGACTATATTCGCGCGAAAGGCTAGCGCACAGACAGGCCCCGTGCCGGATGCGAAGAAGCTATATGACGATTTAAAGGCCTTTAAATTGGGTGGCGGGACGGTGCAGGTTGAGAACCTGATGCTGCAGCGCGACCGCGCTCAAATGATTTTTAAGAGTGGAGCGATCTACTTTGCGGCACCCGTCGCGGGACGGGTTGGGGGCGCGGTGTTTATCGGCGAAGGTGAATTGAAGGCCGATCCTCCGCCTGTGAAATTCGAGCAGGAGAATTTGAGGCGGCATTTGAACGCCGATCATCTCGACACCGATTTCAAGGTGGCTGTGCTGCGATTTACGGACGATACATTTGATGTGATCGGAAAGGGAATGAATCCCGGAGAGGCGCCGGGTGATGCGCAGAAACTGGCGTCGGAATTCGCAGGCAGGTTGATTTACGAGTCCGGAGCGAATATTGCCGCGAGGCTTGCCGTTTCTCTGCTGAACAACGAAAAACCCGGTTACTTCATCGCTGATTTTGACAAAGGCAAACGCGGGCGGTTTACGTATTTCTTTGATCCACAGGGCAGAACGCCTTCCGATATTTTTGAGATCAACGGTGGAGAGAAAGGCCTAATTTACGGGTGGGATCGCTCGAACTTCGATTTCGGAGACTGGCTGGCTTTCTATTCTCAGTCGGATTATCAGCAAAACCGCGTGGACTTCTCGGACGTGTTCGACGAAGTTGCGATTCTGAATCACAACCTCGAAATGGACATGCACGAGCTAGGTAAGTCGTTGAAGTTTAATGACAAAGTGACAATTCAAACGAGGAAGGATGGGTTGCGAGCCATTCAATTCCAAGTGAACCAGGGGTTCGATCTTGATTTCTGGAACCGGTTCGCTGAGAGGTTAAAGTACGTCAAAGGCCCCGACGGGATCGCTTTGGATGCGGTGCAGGAGGATGGCGACGACACCGTCACAGTATTTTTCCCGCAGCCGTTGGCGCTGGGCCAAAAGTTGGTTCTGGATTTCCGTCTGGAGGGCTTGAGCTTGACGAATAATGAAAACTCAGGCGCGGCGGACGCGTGCTTCTTCCCGCTTACGGCAGACTGGTACCCCCTTCACGGCTATTTGCAGCGCTCGACCTACCACGTGATTTTCCATCACACGAGGCGGTATACGCCGGTCACCTTGGGAGAGCCTACGAAGAAGGCCGAAGGAAGTGGGAGCGATCTGACTTCCGAGTGGCGCATGGATACTCCGGTGCCGTTTTTTGCATTCTCGATCGGCGAATACAAGCCGTATGCGACGACAAGGAAGTTAGGTGACCGCACAGTTCCCATAGAGTATTACGAGCTTGCGGGGGGACTTGCACCCGTGCAAGCCGATTTCGTGGGGGCTGAGGTTGGCAATGCGCTACAGTATTACAGCCTCCTATACGGCCCCTATGTATTCGGGACAATGCGTGCCGTCTACAACTATCGCCCGTTCGGCCAAGGGTTCGCGGGATTTATTTTGCTGGCCAATGCACAGCAGAGCGAGAAATTCACTTACGCGTTCATCTCTCACGAAGTTGGGCATCAATGGTGGGGAGATTCCGTCGCGTGGCGATCGTATCGGGATCAGTGGTTGAGCGAAGCGTTCGCGGAGTATTCGGCGGTGCTCTATACAGGGCAACGTGCGGGAGCCGGGGCAAGGCAAGATCTGATCAGCAGGAAGAGAGATGAGCTGAAAGGGAAGGCAAACGTCAGAGATGTGCACGGCGCCGGACGTATCGCCGACGTCGGGCCTCTGATCATGGGCGGGAGGTTGCCGTACTACCAGGCGTTGGTCTATGACAAGGGGTCGATGGTGCTGCGCATGCTGCATTTCCTGTTCACGGACCCATCCACGCTGGACGATAAGCCATTTTTCCAGATGATGGCGGATTTTGAGCATGAGTATGACGGCAAATCGCCCAGCACGGAGGATTTCGAGGCCATCGCAAACCGGCATTTTGCAGAAACGTCGATTGCGAAAAAATATCACCTGGCGAGTTTGGACTGGTTTTTTCAGGAATGGGTATATTCGGCTGAGTTGCCATCTTACCGGCTGGAATACCAGCTTGCGAAGCAGCCGGATGGCACGGCGATGCTGACCGGAACGCTTTTCCAGGACGACGTACCGGCGGAGTCGAAGTGGTTCATGCCTCTGCCGCTCGTGCTCACCTATGGCAAAGACAAATCGGCGAGAGGGACGGTAGCGGCATTGGGACAAAAGACACCGATCAATATCAAGCTTCCGTCCATGCCCGACAAAGTGGAGCTTGACCCTGAACTTTTCGTATTGTCCGCGAAAACTTCCGCAGAAAAAGGACACTAGAGTCCGGCGAGTGCCGCCCGATTTCGCGCCTCTTGTTATGATTCGACTATGATGCCCTGGCGGCGGTGCTGTCGCGTTCGAGTCAACACAAGGTCTTCTCGTTTGGCTACCTGCCGCCGCTGACCGGCAGAATTGCCCCGGTCACATACGAGGCTGCGGGCGAAAGCAGCCACACAATTGCCTCCGCAACTTCCAGCGGCGTGCCGGCTCGCTTCATCGGAATTGTGGGCGCCATGCGCTCCATCCGGTCAGGCGCTCCAGCGGCGGCATGCAGTTCTGTCGCGATGTGCCCCGGAGAAACCGCGTTCACGCGGATTCCCTCCGCCGCGACTTCCCGAGCCAGCCCGATCGTAAACGTATTGACCGCCCCCTTCGTTGCGGCATAGTGAACCCAGTCTCCAGCCCCACCGATGAAGGCGGCCTGCGAAGAAACGTTTACGATGGCCCCTCCCTTTCCGCCATTTCGCGCGGACATGCGTCGAACAGCCTCTCGCGAACAAAGAATCGTGCCGGTAACATTGACGGCAAAGACATGCGTGAGCACCTCGCTCGTGAGTTCCTCAACCCTAGCAAAGCCACCCGTCACTCCAGCGTTGTTTGCCAGTCCGCGGACCGGTCCGAGTTGCCGCTCAGCCTCCTCGAAAAGCTGCACAACGTCGCGCTCGATGCTGACATTCCCTTGGATCGCAACAGCTCGTCCACCGGTCAATTCAATTTGGTGCACGACTTCCGCAGCCGCAACCTCATCTCGAACATAATTTACGACAATCGAATACTGGCTCGCGGCCAGCCGCGCAACCGCCGCACCGATACCCCGGCTCGCTCCGGTCACAATCAACGTATCCATCATGATTTCCGCTTCATTCTCCCGGCAGCCCAGCACGATACACCCGCCCGGGTCCGTCTCCAAGGATTCCGCCCTTGCGGTAAGTCGCGGCTGCATCTCGTTTCTTCGTAACTGCAATGGCCCGCCGCGCGTCAACCCATATTAGCTGCCTCACGTCGGAACGCGCGAAGCAGCGTTTCCCTTTGACAACTTCACCGCCAGGGAGTAGAAAACTGCTCTATGAGAACAAATAAACTGCGTCACCTTGTCTTCGTTATGTTGTTGGCTGCGATTGTGTCTGCCGCGCCGGTGTTTGCCCAAACCGCGCCGAAGACTGCCGGTCCGCATATCACCACTCCCAAAGAAATGTTCGGCTTCAATGTTGCCGACGACTATCAGATGGTGAATTACACGAAGGCCGAAGCATATTGGAAGAAGCTCGCCTCGGAATCCGACCGCATGAAACTGGTAAGCATCGGCAAGACCGCCGAGGGCCGCGACCAATATATGTCTATTATTTCTTCACCGGCGAATATCAAGAACCTCGCTCACTACAAGGAAATCTCGCAAAAGCTCGCTCGCGCCGAAGGACTCACGGAAGCGCAGGCTCACGAATTGGCAAGCACGGGCAAAGCTGTCGTGTGGATTGATGGCGGGCTCCACGCCTCTGAGTCTGTCGGTTTCGAGCAGCTTGTCGAGACCATCTATCAGCTGGTGAGCCGCACCGATCCCGAGACCATGCGTTTCTTGAATGACGACATCGTCCTGTGCGTCGCCGCCAACCCGGACGGCTCGGAGATGGTCGCGAACTGGTACATGCGCGAGCCAGATCCCACCAAGCGCTCCTCGGGGGGCTTGCCAACGCTCTATAACAAATACGTCGGCCATGACGACAATCGCGATTCCTACATGTCCAACATGCCGGAGACCACCAACATGAACCGCCAGTTGTTCATCGAATGGTCCCCGCAAATCATGTACAACCATCACCAGACGGGGCCCGCGGGCGCCGTCGTTTTCGTTCCTCCTTTCCGCGATCCATTCAATTACAACTTTGATCCGCTCATCCCTCTCGGCATCGAAGCCGTCGGCACCGCCATGAACGAGCGTCTTGTCGAGCGCGGCATGGGCGGCTCCGAAATGCGCAGCGGCTCTAACTATTCAACCTGGTGGGACGGCGGCCTGCGCACCACCGTTTATTTCCACAACATGATTGGCATCCTCACGGAAATTATCGGCGGGCCGACTCCTTCGCAGATTCCGCTTGTCGCGGATAAGCAATTGCCAAAGGGCGATTGGCCGCTACCCATCGCGCCGCAAGTTTGGCATTACCGGCAGTCTGTGGATTACGACGTCGAGCTGAACCGCGCCATTCTTGATTACGCTTCGCGCAACCGCGAAGCGCTGCTCTTTAATATCTGGCGCATGGGAGAGAACTCCATCCAGCGCGGCAGTGAGGATCACTGGACCATCACGCCGAAGCGCATCGAAGCTCTCTGCGCTACGACTCCCGCGCCTGCGGGATGCCCCGGCGCGGGCCGCGGGGGCCGGGGAGCTGAATTTGCCGGCGGCGACGCGCCTCCGGGAGGCGGCCGTGGTGGCGCCGGTGGTGCCGCGCAAGCAGCGGCGGCCACGGCGCTCTACGACAAGATCCTCCACGATCCAACTCTCAAAGATCCGCGCGGCTTCATCATTCCCGCGGATCAAGCAGACTTCGCCACGGCCACGAAATTCGTCAACACTCTGCTGAAGAATGGCATCGACGTCACGCGCGCCACGTCATCCTTCCAGGTCGCGGGCAAGAGCTATCCCGCTGGTTCGTTCGTCATAAAGACGGCGCAATCCGGCCGTCCGTTTATTATGGATATGTTCCAGCCCCAAGATCATCCCAATGACTTCCAGTATCCCGGCGGGCCGCCCATTCCGCCGTATGACATCGCTGGTTGGACGCTCGCGTACCAAATGGGAGTGCAGTTCGATCGCGTTCTGGATGGCTTCAACGTTCCCGCTGTCGCGAAGGTGAATGGCGTGCAGCCTATGCCCGCCGCGGCAATCACCGGCCCGGCAAATCCCGCGGGCTACCTCATCAGCCATCAGAACAATAATTCATTTATCCTTGTGAACCGCCTGCTCAAGAACAGCGCCGATGTTTACTGGTTGAAGTCCCCTCAAGAAGCTGGTGGCAAGAACATCGGAACTGGCGCCATCTGGGTTCCAGCGTCTTCCTCCGTGGTTCCGATTTTGCAGCGTGGCGCAAAGGAGCTTGGTGTCCCGGTTTTCGCCGAGGCAACCGCGCCAACCGGCGACGCGATGAAGCTCAAGCCCGTCCGCATCGGTCTGTACGATCAGTACGGCGGAAACATGCCTTCAGGCTGGTTGCGTTGGCTGCTCGAACAATTCGAGTTCCCATATGAAGTCGTCTATCCCCCAACGCTCGACGCTGGCGACTTGAAAAATAAATTCGACGTTCTCATTTTCACTGACGGCGCATTTCGCGGAGGGGGTGGCGGCCGCGGCGGTGGAGGTGGTGGCCGGGGAGGCCGCGGCGGAGCGAATGGCCCGGAGATCCCCGAGGAATATCGCGCTCGGCAGGGAAGCATCACCGCCGACAAGACGATTCCGCAAATCAAAGCATTTGTGGATGCGGGCGGTTCCGTCATAACCGTGGGCAGTTCCACAAGCATGGCGGAACTTCTCGGTCTGCCACTGACGAATGCGCTCGTCGAAAACGGCGCGCCGCTGCCCCGTGAGAAGTTCTACATTCCCGGTTCGCTCATGCGCGTGACGATTGATAATACGGATCCTCTCGCCTACGGCATGCCGCAAACTGCGGACGTGGATTTCGATAGCAGCCCCGTATTCCACATCACGCCCGACGAATACGTGAAGCCCACGCGCGTCGCGTGGTATTCCGGAAAAGAGACGCTGGATTCCGGCTGGGCGCTGGGCCAGGCGTATCTCGATGGCGGCACCGCAATCGCGGAAGCCACCATCGGTCAAGGCAAGGTGATCGCGATTGGTCCGGAAGTAACTTTCCGAGGCCAGCCGCACGGCACGTTTAAGCTGCTGTTCAACGGCCTGTTCTACGGCAGCGCGGAGACAACGTCTTTGCCCGCGCACTAAGGTTTTGCCAGGTCACCGGCAGCCGCAATCCACTGGCGCAGATCGCAAGATCTGCGCCAGTTTTTTATTGCGCGACCTTACGCCCTCAACTCCCCAAACGCCGTATCCAGAAGTTTGACGGCCTCGTCTATATCCGCCTTGCCGATGTTCAGCATGGGCGCCAAACGGATGCAATTCCCGTAAAGGCCGCCCTTGCCGATCAGCAAACCGTGCGCACGCGTGCGCTCCATCAATTGTGATGCCGCTTCGGGCGCGGGCTCTTTCGTCTGGCGATCTTTCACCAGCTCGAGCGCCTGCATCAACCCCATGCCGCGAACGTCGCCGATGAGCGGATACTTTTCTTTCAGCCCGTCCAGTTTTCCGCGGAAGTATTTGCCCATCTTGTCCGAATTCTCGAGCAGTTCCTCTTCCTCGATCACCTGAATCGTGGCGCGCACCGCCGCGGACGTAACCGGATTCCCGCCGAAAGTGGAAATCGTCAATCCCTGAAAAGCGTTCGCAAGTTCGGCGGTGGTGATGGTCGCGCCAACCGGAACTCCATTCCCCATCCCTTTCGCGCAGGTAATGATGTCCGGAATCACTTCCCACTGCTCGATGCCAAACCATTTTTTGCCGGTGCGCCCGAAACCGGTTTGCACTTCGTCGGCGATGAAGAGCCCCCCATATTTCTTCACGATCTTGAATACCATCTTGAAATATTCCGGCGGGGGAGTGATGAATCCGCCGACGCCTTGAATGGGCTCGGCGATAAACGCGGCAATCGAGCCGCTGGTCCCGGTCTGAATTAAGTTTTCCACATCGTCGGCGCAAGCCACGCCGCAGTCGGGATACTTCAGGTGCAGCGGGCAACGGTAGCAATACGCGTTCACCGCGTGCGAGAAGCCCTGGCTCACAACGCCCGCCTTGCGCCACGGCGCCTGACCCGTCATGCTTCGTGTAAGAGTTGACCCGCCGGAATAAGAATGCCGCAGCGCGACAACATCAAAACTGCCCGTCGCCATGCGCGCCAAAAGAATCGCCATCTCGTTCGCTTCCGACCCGGAATTCGTAAAATAGCTTTTCTGCAAGTGGCCGGGAGTGATCTGCGCGAGCTTTTCCGCCAGCGCCACAATTTGTTCATTCGGATACAGTGTCGAGGTGTGCTGCAGCTTGTCCACCTGTGCTTTAATCGGCCCGGTAACTTTCGGGTTCGCATGTCCCACCGAAATCGTCAGGATGCCGCCAAAGAAATCCAGGTATTTGCGCCCATCCAGATCCCACACGTGCTGCATCAAGCCACGATCGGCCACCAGCGGCTGCTGATAGAAATTTGTAACCGAAGGCCAGATATATTCCTTGTGTTTGCGTATGACGTCCGCCGTGCTTTTGATCTCGGGCTTTGCCTCGGCCTTTATTTCGGGTCTGGGTGTCGTGGTCATCTCGGTATCCTTTGGATTACTTCACAACGTCGCAGCAGCCGCATTGCACGTGCCTATGAAGCGTCATTCGGACGCGCAAATAAAGTGTACCGCTCGCGCTCCGGGAAGCAAAGAGGCAAACGCACGCGCGGACATCTCGTTCGCCTCGGAATATTGTGTTACGCTGGCGCAGTCGCGCGGAACGTTCTTGAGCGCGCGACTGTCCTTGCCTCGAAAATTCTTTCGCTCGCGTGGGGGCTTCATGAAGAAATTCGTTCTCATCCTCGCGGCTGCATGCGCCGCTCTCGCTTTCCAATCGGCCGGCAATTCCGATGTTGCGCGCTGGGAGCAACAGGCGCGGAACGTCACCATCATCCGTGACGATTGGGGCATCGCGCACGTTTACGGGAAAACGGATGCCGACGCGGTTTTCGGAATGGAGTACGCGCAGGCCGAAGATGATTTCAATCGCGTCGAGACGAATTACATCAACTCCATGGGGCGCCTGGCCGAAACCGAGGGCGAGTCCAAAATTTATCAGGATCTGCGCATGAAGCTCTTCATTGATCCTGCGGACATGAAGGCGCAATACGCCGCGAGCCCCGCGTGGCTGAAGACGCTGATGAATGCGTTTGCCGACGGCCTGAATTTCTATCTCTACAAGCACCCCGAAGTGAAGCCGAGGGTCATTACGCATTTCGAGCCTTGGATGGCGCTTACTTTCACGGAGGGAAGCATCGGCGGCGACATCGAAAAGGTGAACCTCAATCAATTGCAGGCGTTCTATGGCAAAGCGCCCGCGAGCCAGACCGCTTCCGCGGTATCGAGTCAGCCCGAAGATGCCAGCCAGCCGGAAGATGACGAACCCAGAGGCTCGAACGGCATGGCCATCTCGCCTTCAAACACAGCAGATCACCACGCGTTGCTTCTGATTAATCCGCACACATCATTTTATTTCCGCTCCGAACTCCAAATGGTGAGCGATGAAGGCCTGGATGCCTACGGCGCCGCAACCTGGGGCCAGTTTTTTATCTATCAAGGATTCAACGACCGCGCGGGCTGGATGCACACCTCAAGCGGCGTTGACGCCGTGGATGAATATCTCGAAAAAGTGGAAAAGAAGGGCGATCACTACGTTTATAAGTACGAGAACGAAGAGCGGCCGGTCGTGGAATCAGAAATCACTGTCCCCTATAAAACCGAAAGCGGCATGGCCGAAAAGAAATTCACTGTTTACCGCACGCATCACGGGCCCGTCATCCGCGAGCTAAATGGTGACTGGATCAGCATTCGCTTGATGCAGGAACCCATCAAGGCGCTCGAGCAATCCTACACGCGCACCAAAGCGAAGGATTACAAATCGTTCTACAAAACGATGGAACTTCAGGCGGACTCTTCCAACAACACCATCTTCGCCGATGCCGAGGGCGACATCGCCTATTTTCACGGCAATTTTATTCCTCGCCGCGATAACAGCTTCGACTACACCAAGCCGGTTGACGGCAGCACCCCGGTGACGGAGTGGCACGGACTTCTTTCCATTGACGAAACGCCGCACTTGCTGAATCCCAAGAGCGGCTGGCTCTACAATTCCAATAATTCGCCGTGGTCCGCGGCCGGGCCGAGCAGCCCGAAGAAAGAAGATTATCCCAAGTACGTCGAGCAAGGCGTTGAATCCGCGCGCGGGCTGCATGCTGTGCGCGTCCTGCAGAACAAAACTGACTTCACGCCCAGCTCGCTCATTGCCGCGGCGTATGATAGCTACCTCACATGGTTCGATAAGCCCCTCCCAGCTTTGCTCAAAGCCTGGGACGCGGCGCCTTCTGATAATCCTGTGAAAGCAAAAGTCGCCGAGCAGATCGCTCTCCTCCGCTCGTGGGATCATCGCTGGGCGATCACATCCGTCCCCACGTCCCTCGCAGTTTTCTGGGGCGAGGATATTCAGCGCACCGTGCGCGGCTACGCGAGAGCAGCCGGCATGTCCGTTGAAGATTACATCGCCGGCAAAGCAACTGCGGATCAGCTCCTGCAATCGCTCGCGGCAGCATCCGATAAACTCGCGGCCGACTTCGGAACCTGGAAAACTCCGTGGGGTGACATCAACCGCTTCCAGCGCATCAACGATGATATTGCGCCATCGTTCAGCGATGCTGGCGCGAGCATCCCGGTCGGCTTCACTTCGTCTACTTGGGGCTCGCTGGCCTCATTCGGCGCGCGCGCATATTCGGGCACAAAGAAGTGGTACGGAACCAGTGGCAACAGCTTCGTCGCCGTCGTCGAATTCGGCAAAACTGTCCGCGCCCGCGCCGTAACGGCGGGCGGCGAAAGCGGCAATCCAGCATCCGCGCATTTCGATGACGAAGCCAAGCGTTACAGCACCGGCGACCTGCGCGACGTCTACTATTACCGCGACCAGCTCAAAGGCCACACCGAGCGCGAATACCATCCAGGGAATTGACTCGTTTCGCGCCCCGTGCGCAACGGCGTCATCTTCCCTCCGCGTCTTTCCTTCGCGGGGGCCACGTTCTCGTTGATTTCCGTGTAGCTCAGGTCTCGGCGTCCTGAAGGTTTGGGACGACAGACCTGCTGTTTCTCTGTCTCGCTTTCAATTGGGGAGAACGACAGGCCATCTCGAGCGCAATCGAAAAGAGCAGGTTGCGATCCGATTCATCAATGCGGCGCAGCAACTGGTGGAGTCCATTGAGGAAGTGGCTATCCAGTCCGCTGTGACTCGGAAAAGGATCATCCACCGGCGCCCCATTCGATGGTTCGGGCCGCTGGGAAGGATGGTCGCCATCATGGAAGAGTTGATGCATGGGTATTCCGAGGGCGCGGGTGAGCTTTTCAAGGGTCTGAATGCCGGGAGTGGTATGCCCGTTCTCAACCTGTGACAGATAGGACTGCGGCAACCCGGTGCGCTGTCCTATGTCCTTCTGGAAAAGTTTCTTTTCCTTGCGCAATTTGCGAAGACGCTCTCCGATCGTCATCTGCATGCCGGCCCCTTCAAACCGGACTCCGCCACGCCCGAAATTGATTGTTTTCAGTCGGCCAAGCCGAAAACGCATCCTTTTCGAGGAACGAAGCAGTTCACCCTCTTTATCTATTAAGACGTATAAAATGGCAAAATGTTCCGTCACCCGTAAAATATTTCTTTATTCGGGACTCGATGTGATAAATAACAGGCCAAACCTAGAATTCCCAAAAATCATAGGCTGGCGCACCCCTCGAGGGGCCTGAGCGCCCCATCGCCGTCATCCCGCCATTCCGTCCTCCCCCCGCGTCCTCTGCGCTCCACCTCGCACCGAACGGTGCTGGGGCCTCTGTGGTAAACGAGTTCCTTCCGCCCGTTCTCCGCCTCCGCGACACCGCCCGCAACCCTACTTCTTCGCCTTGCCGATGTCGCAGAGCATATCCGAATGGATGTTTAGCCCTATATTCGTCATATTGTAGAAATGTTCGCTCGCAACCAGCCAGACGATCTCGCAGATCGCGCGTTCGGAATAATGGCGGGACATGCGCTCAAAAGTGTCCGGGTTCACTTTTTTCTCTTTTGTCAGCTCCGTCGCATAATCCAGCGCCGCGCGTTCCGCCTCCGTAAAAAGAGGGCTCGTGCTGTATTGTTCCAGCGCGTCAAACTTGGCTTGATTCATTGACGCCTTGATCGCCGCCCAGCGGCCGATATCAATGCAGAAAAGACAGACGTTAATATGCGCCACTTGCTCGCGGATAAGCATGGCGGTCTCCGGCGGCAGCAGCAGTTTTTTATCCAGCTTGCCGATCTTTGCAAAGAACATGCCGAACGCAAGCGGCATCCGCGCGCAAAATACGCTCAGCGGTGAAAGCACTTTGCCGAATTGCCGGCGCGACATGGCATACACCAGTTTCATCATCAATCCCTGAGGCTTTTCAATGGGAGGTAGGAATGTGTCCATAGGCTTCTTTCCGGATGCGAGAATGAGTACAGTCATAATAATAGGTCAGGACTCCAGTTTTGGCATCTTCAGCGGGCGGGCCGTCCTCGCGCATCCGCGCTTTCCCGCTCCACCACTGTCATGCTCCCGGTCTGTTCTGTCAGGGATCTGCCCGGTCTGTACCACCAGTGCTTACCCCCCCTCCCCCGTCATTTTGGCAACAGTATCATTCCATGGGACTTGCAGCCTCAATTCGTCGTATGAATATCAAATCAAGGGACTTATAAGTCGCTTGTTTTGATATTCTTACGGGCTCGTCTTGAGTAGCGTAGACATTCCTGTCTGCGCGCCTTTACGGTTTCAATCCGGCAGGGAGGGCGAAGTCCGTTTAGGAATTACTGTTTTGAACGGAACGTCCAAGTCTGCGGTTTAGGGTAGCGCGGTTGGTGGATGTTGATCAATACAATAATAGTACCAAGTAATAAATAGTTGGCGGGAAGCTGTGGAAAGGTCCCTCCCCCGTCATTTTGGCAACAGTATCATTCCATGGGACTTACAGCCTCGATTCGTCGTATGAATATCAAAACAAGGGACTTATAAGTCGCTTGTTTTGATATTCTTGCGGGCTCGTCTTGAGTAGCGTAGACATTCCTGTCTGCCCTGTCTGCGCGCCTTTACGGTTTCAGTCCGGCAGGGAGGGCGAAGTCCGTTCGGGAATTGCTATTTTGAACGGAACGTCCAAGTGTGCGGTTTAGGGTAGCGCGGTTGGTGGATGTTGGTCAATACAATAATAGTACCAAGTACTAAATAGTTGGCGGGGAGATGTGGAAAGGTATTCGAATTACGTTTCGAAGGGTGGCATACTGAGTTCAGGAGCCGCACCCTTAAACTTCAAAGAGTGCGGCACCCAGCACCCAGCTGCAACATCCGGTCAAAAGCAAGGCTAAGAGTGTGCCACCCGCCCGATCAGCCGCTCTGCCACGTCCCCGCAATCTCTCAACGCTTTCTACCAAAAACTAGTTGCTGTACCTCGATAAACTTGTCTAGGTCTGCTTCTTCTGGTTTTTCACTTATTAGCACGTACCATGTAGTCGTGGCATTTACCGGAATGGGGATTTTTCTCAAGCCTAAATCGTCGGATTTAGGAGTTGGAACCGATTCGGTGGCTATAGGATTGGAATGGACGGGCATAGAATGTCCCTTTATGGCTCGTAAAGTGTTTCCAGACTTCTCAATTTGACCGGACTCCAAGAGCATATCCTGAAAAACACCGATTCCTGCCGTGAATCCCGCATTAGCCTTCCCTTGCTTAGTTCGGATCGAAATCGCTGCTTCAAAATCCTTATCCGTGAGAGGGCCGCGCCCCCGAACAATATCAAGCACATCCGTCAGAAGGACGGACTCTTGAATAATCTCCTGTAGGCCTTGACGGGCGACGGTCTCATTGCCGTGGTACAGGCCCAGCCCATATCTCCTAGCCGGGTCTGTAAGTGAATTGCCCGCGGCCTCTAAGATGCCCACCGCCTGCAAAAACCCCTTGTTCATGCTGATCTGACTCGGTTGTGCGCCAGCCATATCGGCGATTTTCTTTTGAGTGATTTCTCCTCCACCATCCTCTGCCGCATACCATGCTTTTATGATTTTCTTAAGCACCACCCACGAGTTTGTGGGCCAAGCAAACTGAGCCTTAGTTGCATCTGCCATGGCTTTCCTCCAGTTCATTGTTATAATCCAAAACGAGAACACGTGTCAATGGGTCTGAGAATAAATTCTACGCTTGGACTTGCGGCGTTCTAAGGTTTCTGGTAACTTGAGAAGTGTGGAACGACACTGAAATGGGTCTGGGGTGGGGGTATGCCGAATCAGAGATATGAGACTGAGCTTTACCAAGAGCAGATAGCAGAGATACGGAAGGGCGATAGGAAGGCTGCCGAACAGATTGAGGCTATCGTGGGCCGCGTTATCGCTAACCCGCATATAAATGATGGTTCGCTCAAGGGCAACCGTGCTCGCAGCTTCAAGAAAAAGGCCGTAGACAGGAAATATCGGATTACATTTCGATACTGTCAATGGTGCTTGAAGGTTCCCAAAGAAAGATGCGGGGATTGTGCGGCAAGAGAAGAACAGAGCGTAATTATAGAGGACGTATTTCTCAGAAGGGATGGATACGACTAAGCCGGAATCTTGTGGATGATTCTTATTTTCTTGTGTTGTTCCTCAGTGTAATTAAACGTTCCCCAGAGAGAATCAACCCAATCATCATCGAGGACGAATCTTCTGACCGCTTTATCTTCGTCCAATTTCACCAAAACATCTGCGCATGGTGGTATCTCTCCGACTTCCCACTGTTCGCCATTCCATTCGACGGTCAATTTGTAGATGTCTTCCTTAACCTCAGCGAAAGACAGGGGCGCATATCTCCGGGCCGCAGCATCTATGTAACCAAGTATCCCTTCGTTTTCCTTATAGAGTGAGCGAAGGGAATCTAATACTTGCGCCCCGCGATCTGCCACCCTAATTGGTTCTTTAAGTGTTGTTATTAGGCCAGCAGAGTGAAGGATTCCCCCGTCCTCATATATTTCCTTTGTCATGGGGCCATACGCCCATTTGAAAAATGTATAATTTAATCCTTTCGTGCCCTCTGTGTTCATGTTCAATTCAGAAACGAATGGTATTTTCTGAAGTTTGAACATATCCATATGGCCGTAGTTATTCGCTTGCTCAATTGAATAGAGCAGTAGCAGGCGGTCGGTGATTGTCTCTCGGTCGGTGCGCATGGGAGTCCGCTTATAACTATACCATGAAACGCACGCTTGCTGTTTTCATGTTTCCGCACATGCAACGCGCGGAGTTCCCAGATCGTGAACATCCTAACCGTCAACAAACTTGACGGATGAACACGTGCCCTGTCACAAGGCTGCTTTATCACATCTCTGTGTAAACGGAATAATCGCCTCTTAAGTTTCGCAGTTGCAATATATACGAGGAGGTTTGGTGTGATTCTAATAAGTCGTTTATTTTCAATGAATGGATATTAAATGACCGCATTGTTCACTTGACAAAAGAAAGGCTTCATGGTCTAATTCCTTCATGGACAGCAACCCCTACTTCTTCTTGGGTTTACCAGAAGCCGCCGATGCGCGGATTACCCGCTGGATGTCCTTTTTGATGGACGCAACCAACTTCCGCGTCGGCACTCGCTTTAGCAGCGCCCTTCTACCTTTTTCCATTGGAGGCTCCCTGTGAACCTAATCGACATAAACGCGATGTTTCCCGATGACGAAAAGTGCCGCGAGCTTCTTACCCGGCTCCGCTGGCCCGAAGGCCCGCGTTGCCCCCGCTGCAATGCCGATGCTATCGAACTGGAAACTGACAAAGCTCTGTACTACTGCAAAGATTGCGACTACCAATTCACGGTTACCGCTGGAACGATTTTCAATGACTCTCACCTGCCGCTCGTAAAGTGGTTTGCCGCAACCCTCTTGTTGTGCGAAGCGAAAAAGGGAATGTCCGCTTGCCAGATTCAGCGCACTCTCGGAATCGGCGGATACAAAACCGCATGGTATCTCTGCCACAGAATCCGTGCTGCAATGGCTGCTACCGACAAACCGATGCTCGACGGCACTGTCGAAATGGACGAAACCTGTGTCGGCGGAAAAAATCGCGGCAAGGGTCGAATCTGTCGCGTGGACAACAAAAATGTTGTCGTAGGCATTCGCAAGCGGAACGGCGATCTCCGCTTCTTTCATTCCAAAGATGCCAAGTCCGGCACGCTCGCCCAATACATCGAACAGAATATCTCTCAGGATGTAGATGTAATCCTCACCGATGAATTTTCTTCGCACCCTGTCGCCATGAAGAAGGCCGGACGCACAAACCACAAGATGATTAACCACAGCAAGAAACAGTGTGTTGACGGCGACGTTCATACCGATTCCATTGAATCGGCATTCTCGCTCTTGAAGCGCGGTATCATGGGTTCTTGGCATCGTGTTAGCGCGAAGCATCTTTCTGCTTACCTCGAAGAAATGAGCTTTCGATTCAATCGCCGCCACAATAGCGACCTATTTATTGATACGCTGCGGCACATGATTACGGCTCCGGTACTCACCTTCCAGAAACTTACGGCCTAATGTGGATAGACACACACTGGTAACGATTGCAGTAACAGCCGCAATTACTACGACGGTCACTGCTGCACTTAAATGGCTTTGGGCGTGGTTCAAAAATAAGGCTGCAAGCGAAACCACCAAAGCGAAAGTAAGAAAGACGTTCAACAAGACCGTTCGCATGCTCTCCCTCGAAGTGTTTATGTCCATCGCGTCCCCTGGTTATCTTATTTGGGAGGTTACAACACCCGCCCCATTGACGCGACTAGCAGTGCTAGCAATAGTGTATTGGACTCTAGCTACATCTTTTTGGTTCTCTAGCTTGATCTTTCATATCGCATATCTGATAGTGATGAGAAAATCTACTACGGATAAATCAGCCCCTTAGTTTCCGAGGCCCGATGTCAGTCGGGCCTTTCTCTTTAAGGCAGTTTCTTAACCAGCTCATCAGCGAGTCTTTTGTAGGTTTTTGCTTCCACCTCTGCGTGATGTATTTCCAATTCCCTGATCCTTCGTGTTGGTATCTCTATTTGTTCTCCGTCCATTCCTATCATCACGATGTGCGAATTACCCCCGCATCCGGCAACCTCGGACTTCACTTTTTCCATAATGTACGTGACAATGGAGGCAGCCTCTTTCATTTTCCAAGTGGGATGGTACGGAACTTCTCCAAGCAACAATTTAGCGAGACTTTGAAACACTGGGGCACCTGCTCCAACGGCCATAACGGTCTGTTCTTCAGCCTTCAAAGTTAGGTTTTCGTGAACACGGAATATCGCTCTATGCTTATCTGCGAATTGAGCGAGGATCAGCATATAGGCTTGTGGTCGGTTAGCGGGGTTTTCCGCGTATGACTTAATGTATTTCTCAAAAAATCCATAGGTGTACTTTTCCAGTTGCTTCTCAAGTATTTCGATGTCAAATCCGTCAGGCACGTCCATCAAGATGTCACGATCCACGCCTTGAATGAAGGCCTCCACCCAGTCAGCATAACCGGCCCCAGTGAATCCGATAGTCAGCCGTATATCCTTGTCCCGCTCTATGTCGTCCTCGTCATCAGAAGGATAGACCATTGTCCAAACTTTGGTTTTGGATGCTTGCATCTTGCGATCTTCAGTAATCGTGTGCTCCGTATCTGCGCACAAGACCATTCCATCAGTACACAAAACACCTGCGGCGATTGTCACGGTACTCTCCTAGGAAAGCCGCTTAGCAGGATGTACTACGTAGCGCGGCTTTAATGGGAACAGTGCCCTACAAGACTTGCTTTGGTCAAGTGAATAATGCGGATACGAAAAAGGGGGGAGTGGGGGTAGAAGTCGATTTTTTCGGACGCAAAGAAGCAGGCAGACACGGAAGAAAGCGGTTTACCGCAGAGGCGCAGAGGACGCAAAGGGGCGAGGAGAAAGCAAATGACGCGTTGGGCTGGCAACTTATTTGACACCCGGAAGCGCGTCCATTACGCTCGACCTCACATTTCACTGGATTTATCGCTGAGAGGAACGGTGTTGCCGCATGGCGGATCAGAAGCTGCCTTCACGTTCGGAAGATTATAACGAGTGGTACAACCAGCTCGTCCTGCGGGCGGAGCTTGCCGATTACGCTCCCGTGCGCGGCTGCATGATCGTGCGCCCGTACGGATGGGCGCTGTGGGAGAACATTCAGCAATCGCTGGACCGGCGTTTCAAAGCTACCGGGCACATGAACGCGGCGTTTCCGCTGCTGATTCCCAAAAGTTTTATCGAGAAGGAAAAGTCACACGTGGAAGGATTTTCTCCCGAGCTGGCCGTGGTCACCATCGGCGGCGGCGAAAAACTGGAAGAGCCGCTGGTGATTCGTCCCACGTCGGAAACCATTATCGGGCACGCGTACGCGAAGTGGATTCAGTCCTACCGCGATTTGCCGGTGCTGATCAATCAATGGAACAGCGTGGTGCGATGGGAGCTGCGCACAAAACTTTTTCTGCGCACGCTGGAATTTTTCTGGCAAGAGGGCCACACCGCGCACGCCACATTTGACGAAGCCGAAGCCGAAACTCGGCAGATGCTCGATATTTACACAGATTTCGCCGTGAATGACGCCGCGATTCCCGTGATTCCCGGACGCAAGTCAGCTTCGGAACGATTCGCCGGCGCCGACCAGACTTATAGCATTGAAGCCATGATGGGCGACGGCAAGGCGTTGCAGTCCGGCACTTCGCACAACCTGGGGCAAAATTTCGCCAAGGCTTTTGAGATCAAGTATCTGGACAAGACCGGCGTGCAGCAATATTGCTGGACAACTTCGTGGGGGCTTTCCACGCGCGTGATTGGCGCCATCATTATGGTGCATGGAGACGATCAGGGACTCGTCCTGCCGCCGAAGCTGGCGCCTTATCAGGCCGTGATCGTTCCGATTTTCAAGACGGATGAGGAAAAAGCGCAGACGTTCGAGGCGGCGCGCAAACTGAAAGACACTTTGGTGAACGCGGATTATCGCGTGAAAGTGGACGAGCGCGACGGCGTTAGTCCCGGGTTCAAATTTAATGACTGGGAAATGCGCGGCGTGCCTTTGCGGATTGAGCTGGGGCCGAAGGACCTTGCGAAGAATAGCGTGATGCTGGCGCGGCGCGACCGTCCGGGCCGGGAGGGGAAGGCACCCGCGAGCATGGATGACATTGCTGGAATTGTTGGCAGCACGCTGCATGAAATTCAAGCCGCGATGCTGGCGAAGGCGCTGGCTTTCCGCGAAACCCACACGTCCGAGCCCGCGGACTATGCCGAGTTCAAGCGCGCTGTGGAGACCGGCTTTGCGCGGTCCTTTTGGTGCGGCGGGGCTGCATGCGAAGCAAAGATCAAGGAAGAGACGAAAGCCACAATGCGCTGCATACCGCTGGATCAGGCCGCGGGTGAAGGCAAGTGTATTTTCTGCGGCGCCACTGCCGCGGAAAGAGGAATTTTCGCCAGGGCGTATTAGCAAGACAGCGTATCAGCCATACGGGCGGCAAAAAGGCCGCCAAGACATGGAAATAGTACAGGTTACTCACTGGGTGAACCAAGCGCGGCCTTCCTCGACACTCGCGGAGCGGGGTGGTAGCCTGATGGTCGATGGTTTCCGAACTAAATTTACGGGGCGAGAATATCCGCGCCGCTAAAAAAGCCCGCGGCCAGCGCGGGGGCGCGGGGCTCAAAACTGTCATCTGGCTGCTGGTTCTTGCGTCGTTCTTTTACGTCTGCTTCAAGATTGTTCCGCCTTACTTCGCCAACTATCAATTTGAAGATTGGTTGCGCACGCAGATTCCCTTTTTTATGATCAACCACACCAGCGACGATAGTTTGCGCGCCGCAATCCTAAAGGAAATACAGTTGGAGAATATTCCAGCCACAGAGGACAGCATTCACATTATCCAGAACACTCCCGCGGGCGTGAATGTCCAGGTTGATTACACGGTGAATATAGATCTGATGGTGTACCAGACGAAGTTGCACTTCACGCCGCAGATGAATAGCCAGTCACTCGTGCAGTAGCGCCGCGGCTTTTCCCCGGTTCCGTTTCAGCAAGGCCAGCCCGTTTCCTGTACAATTTATTCAGAGGGCTTCCCAGCGCCTCTCCATAGGAGATTCAGGGTTGCGTATCCGCTTCGGCAAGGGATTCTGGTCATCGCGCTGGGGCTTGATCATTCTGAGTTCGGCGCTCGGCGTGATGCTCATTGGAGTAGGAGTATTTACCTACTACTACGTGGTGTACGCCCGGATGATTGACGAGCGGCTTTCGGGCAATTTTTTTCAGCACACCACGGGACTTTTCACGCAGCCGGGACGCATATTCACCGGCGAGTCCGTGACCGCCGCAAACCTCGCGGATTATCTCCAACACAGCGGCTACACCGAGAATACGGACACCTCCGGCGCGGGCCATTTCGCGATGCGCGGGAATTCGCTCGAAATTTATCCAGGAAAAGCTTCTTTTTTTCGCGGCGGAAACGCGCTGCGTGTGGATTTTGCGGGGCACGAGATTCACGCCATCCGGTCGATCGCCACGGCCGCAACGATGGATAGCGCGGAAATCGAGCCGGAACTGCTTTCCAATCTGTTCGACGAGTCACGCGAGAAACGGCGTCCCGTGCACTATGAAGATTTGCCGAAGGTGCTGGTGAGCGCGCTGCTGGCGGCGGAAGACAAACGGTTCTTCGAGCACGTGGGGTTCGACGCGATCCGCGTGGTTGGCGCGGCGTGGGCGGATCTGCGCCACGACGCGAAGGCGCAAGGCGCGAGCACACTCGATATGCAGCTTGCGCGGAGCTTTTTTTTCACAACGGAGCGCACGTGGCGCCGGAAGCTCGCGGAAACAGTGGTCGCGCTGGAGCTCGAGCACCGCTACACGAAGCAGCAGATTTTCGAGCTCTATGCCAACGAGATTTACCTGGGAAACCGCGGGAGCTTCGCGATACACGGATTCGGCGAGGCCTCGCAGGCATATTTCGGCAAAGACGTCCGGGATTTGAATCTTGAAGAGGCGGCGTTTCTGACGGGAATTATCCGCCGGCCGAATCATTATTCGACGGCGGAGCAGCATCCCGACCGGGCAATCGAAGCGCGCGACCACGTGCTCACTTCCATGGTGGAAGACAAATTGATTACGGCGCAGCAGGCGCAGGAAGCGAAACGCAAGCCGCTGCATCTGGTACGCAGCGGAATGGATGGCGGCGCGGCGCCTTACTTTGTGGACATGGTGAAAGACAGCCTGCTGGAGGATTTCTCCGAGTCGGATCTGCTTTCGCAGGGCGACCGAGTTTACACAACGCTCGATCCGGAGCTGCAACGCGCCGCGGGTGAGGCGATTACCATTGGCATGAAGAATGTGGACACGCTGCTGGCGGGAAAGTACGCGCGATGGAAGCGCGAGATGGCGAAGAAGCATTCCACCGAGCCGGCGCCGCAAGCGCAGGTGGCGATGATTGTGCTCGACCCGAAGACAGGCGAGATCAAGGCGCTTGTGGGAGGCCGCGATTACGGCCAGAGCCAGTTGAATCGCGTGGTTTCACGGAGGCAACCCGGGTCGGTATTCAAGCCATTTGTTTATGCAGCGGCGTTTGACGATGCGGCCGAAAGCACCGGGCCCATCTTGACCACGATCACGACTGTCGTGGACGAGCCAACGACGTTTGAATTTGACGGCAAGGAATATACGCCTGACAACTACGGCCAGGAATTCATGGGCACCGTTACGCTACGGGACGCGCTGACGTATTCGCTGAACGTTGCCGCGGTTAAGGTGGCCGAGCTAGTGGGTTTCGGACGGGTGGTGGAGATCGCGCGGAGGATGGGACTCGATGCAGGAATCCAGCCCACGCCCGCGGTCGCGCTAGGAGCGTATGAGATGACGCCGCTGCAGGTGGCGGCGGGTTACACGGCCTTTGCCAATCATGGCGAACGCGCAGAGCCAATGTTCATTCGCAGCGTGGTGAGTTCCGATGGGGCCGTGCTGGAGCATAACGACCCGCATACGCGGCTGGTGCTTGACCCGCGAGTGGCGTACCTCGTGACAAATGTTTTGGAGGACGTGATTAATCGGGGTACCGGCGCTTCCGTTCGCGCGCGAGGTTTTACAGCTCCCGCGGCGGGGAAGACCGGCACGTCAAAGGATGGCTGGTTCGCGGGCTACACTTCAAATTTGTTGTGCGTTGTGTGGGTGGGATTCGACGATGACCGCGACCTCGGTTTGGCGGGAGGCGCTTCCGCGGCGCCCGTGTGGGCCGAATTCATGAAACGAGCTGTGGATTTGCCCGCATATAAGGATACGCAGAATTTTGCGCCTCCCGATGGAATCGTGACGGTTGCGATTGATCCGGTCACGCTGGAACTGGCGACTCCGCTTTGCCCCGCGACGCGTGACGAAGTGTTCATTGCTGGGACGCAGCCCACGCAATACTGCGAAAGCCATGGCGGCAGTCCAGACGCGGGGAGATCATGGTTATCGAGGCTATTCGGGTTCGGCCAAAAAAAAGGCGCCATCCGTAAACCAGAATGAGCGAGTGGCCGGGAGCGCATGTCGGAAAAGAAAAAGAGCCCATTTGGGCGGATATTTGGTATCTTTAAAGGCAAAGACGGCAAGGTAGAAGACTCGTAATGACGCACGTCATATTCGAGTAGGAAAGCACGGAAATCCTTAGACTTGCCTTGGAGGTCGCCATGAAAAACGTTTGGGCGGCGAGTATTATCCTTGTTTTCGCAGTCTCCGCCGGTGCTCAAGATTTTACCGACAATCCACTCCGAACTCCCGCGCAAAGCGGAGGCGTTACTACCGAACCAGTTTCACGAGACGAGGCGCTCACGCGAGCTTCGCTCGACATGATCCACAAGCAGTACGCGGACGCGGCGGATATCTTCCGCGAATTGCTGCGCGAGACTCCCAACGACGGCGTGCTCTGGAATCGCCTGGGGATCGCGTATCACCAACAGTCTCTGCTGGGCGACGCGCTGAAGTGCTACGAGCATGCCGCAAAAGTGTCGAAGGGCAACGGAGAGGCCTGGAATAACATGGGCACAGTTTATTTTCAGGAACACAAACTGGCGAAGGCCATCCGAACCTACAAGAAGGCAATTGGATTTAATTCACAGAACGCGACGTTTTACAGCAACATGGGCATCGCGTATTTAAACGACCGGCACGTTCCCGAAGCGCTTGATGCGTTCCGGCAAGCCGTGCGGCTTGATCCTGAGGTGTTCGGGCAGACGGGCAGCGTGGGAACAGTTCTGCAGGACAGGTCTGTGACGAACCGGGGAATGTTTTTCTACATGCTGGCAAAATCATTCGCTGCCACGAACAATGCCGAACGATGCGCTTACTATCTGCGCAAGTCCCGCGATGAAGGCTATGCTGATTATGAAAAGGCAAGAACCGATCCTGCTTTTTCAGGCATGCTGACGAATCCGGGAGTCCGGGAAGCGCTGGGATTGCCGGCGATTTCTCCAGCAGAAGGACACTCGCAAGGAATCTGACGCCCGAAAAAACCAGTGTCTCCTGACACCTTTTCCGGACAATTCGCAAAGTAAGTCGCAGTTACCCACGCTGCCAGGCGTGGAGCTGCGCCGATCTCAACCGCGTCTCGAAGCGTCGGAGTTGGAGGCACTGGTACCTTTAGTACGCGCAGGGCCCGGGCGGCGCCAAGGTAGCAGAACAATTTGCTATCATAGCTTAACGGTACGTATTAGAATGTGCGCCATCACAGGTGCTTGAATCTGCTGGCGACGCGACGGAAAGCTGGCGCGGCCGTGGATTCAGGGCACACATGCGAGGTCATAATGAAAAGCGGGTTCATCCGGGTTGTTTTTGTGAGTGGAGTTCTGTGCGTCAGCCTGAGCGCGGGCGCTCCGCGAAGCAGTGCGCAATTCGGGGGAAGCGCGGATTTTGAGGACGGTTTTAAGCAACAGATGTTGCTGGAGAATAGTTCGGCTTTGATCGTTCACATCCTCGGGAAGGGCGGTACGAGGCTCGAGGCTCTCGCTACGATCAAGCTAATGAGGACGAACAAGCCAGATACGCCAGAAATCCCGAGTCAGTATCAAGCCTCGACGAAGAATGGCCAGGCAACGATTGAGCACGTCGCAAATGGAGAGTACACGGTTGAGGTTTCAGCGCCGGGCTACGAGACGCACCAAGAAAAGCTTACCGTGGTTGGAGGTTTCGCCACCGCCAACGCCTTTATTAATCTGCATACGTTTGATGGATCCGAGGACACCATCGTGTGGGAGCAGCCCGGAGCGCCTCCAGTTGTTGGGCCCGCGCGAAAAGATCTCGATGACGCCATCGCCGCATTGTCCGAGGGCAAAACATCGCAAGCCGGAACGCACGTCAAAAGCGCTTTGAAGCGCGCGCCGGACAATGCTGACGTTCATTTCGTCGCCGGATTTTACGATGAACAGAACAAAGATTCGGCTGGGGCACGAGAGCAGTATGAGCAAGCCATCAAAATATATCCGAACCATTTCGCCGCGCAGATGAGCCTGGGTTGTCTGCTGATCAATGAGAAACAACCCGCCGAAGCCATACCCCATTTGGAAAAAGCGCTGGCCGTTGGCCCCAATTCCTGGCGCGGTCACTGGATGTTGGCCGAGGCCTACCTTCAGGGGAATCGCGATACGGAGAAGGCGAAATATCACTCGACGCTGGCATTACAATTCGGCAAGGAAAAAGCGCTGGACGCGGAGATTACGCTGGCAATGGCGGAAGCCATGGGCGGCGATATCGACGCAGGGAAGGCGAGGCTTAATAAATTTATTGCCGACCACCCGAAGGACGACCGCACGCAGCGCGCCAAGGATAGTCTTACCGCGCTATCCAACGCCAAGATCGTGACAGTGTCCGTCCGGGGGACAAGCAGCGCCGACATTTTGGACGACGTGCCGCCTTCGGAAATGCCCGGCCTACCGCCCGGTGTGGATGACAACGTACCCGCGGTCAGCCCCGATGCGGTTTGTTCCATGCCGCAAGTGATGGCTGGAGCAGCGCTGCGCGCGAAGGAATTCGCCGATGATCTCGAGCACTTTACGGCCAAGGAATTGGTCGTTCATGAAGATTTGAGCAGTAAGGGCGGCGTGGTGGACCATATTCAGAAATCATTCGACTATCTGGCGACGCTGGAATACCCGCGGCCGGACTTGATCGTGCTGGATGAAATGCGCAACGGCAGCTTCGGCGCGAGTGGCCAGCCGGGCCCAGTCTCGGATATGGGATTGCCGGCCATCGGTTTGGTATTTCATCCGGCGTACTCCAAGGATTTCAACTTCACGTGCGAGGGACTCGGACTGTGGAAAGGGCAGCTAGCGTGGCAGATCCATTTCGAACAGAAGAGCGACCGTCCATCGCGAATCCGCGCGTGGAGCATTAACGGCGTTGTCTATCCAGCGGTGTTAAAGGGCCGCGCGTGGCTTACGGCAGATTCTTACAGTCTGCTGCATGTTGACACCGACCTTGTGAGCCCCATTAAGGGTATCCGGCTGGACTACGAACATATGTCCATTGACTATCAGCCTGTTCTTTTCACGACCAAGAAGGGAAGTCTTTGGCTGCCGTCTGATGCGCAGGTGTTTACGAAGTTGCGGGGCCACTACTACCGGCAGGATCACTCGTTCAGCAAGTTCACCCTGTTTAGTGTGGATACCAAGGAGAAAGTGGGCTCGGTTCCGGATCACCCGTAATTACACTACATTGGTTGACATGGATGGTAGGCATCGTGAGTAGTCCGAAAGAGCGCGCCTTCAGAGTTTTGTACCAGCGATATCAATTTATTTATTAATCGCCAGCGGATGAGCAATATTCAGGGCATTCGACCGCGTTAACAATCCGAATCGAAGCGTGTAATCAAAGAGCAGAATCCCCCGACTCGCCTGAATCCTCGACATAGATGCTTCCTGCCGGTAACCCGCAGGCCGCGACATTGCTGCTCTTTTTGTCTAGATGCCGCTTGGGTGCGGAGACTTCTGTTAGAATGTCTGCACAATGAAGGATGTTCTGTTGCGGCAACTGAGGGGTTGCGGCGCAGTGCTGATGCTTCTGGCCGGTCTGGCTGGAGCCGTCGCCGCGCAAACCACGGCGGGGAAGAATGGTACCGTCAACTCCGCTGCCGTAAATTCAGCCGCCGTCAATCCTGCCGCACGAGCCGCTGTGTTAATTTTCCCTTTTGAAAATTCAGGACATGATCCGCAGATGGATTGGCTGGGCGAGGGTCTGGCCGAGCTTGCTACGGAACGGCTTGCGGCGCATTTACCGGGACAGGGACCGATTATTTTTTCGCGTGAGGAGCGGCTTGCGGCGCTTGAGAAATTGGGCTTGCCAGCGTATTCACAGTTCACCCGCGCAACGATGCTGAAGATCGCCGGAGAAATTGACGCCGACTACGTGGTGTTCGGCGAATTTACACCCGACGGGCAAACGGTGCATGTGTCGGCGCGTGTGCTGAGTATGAACCCTCCGAGACTTTCCGAGCCACTTACGGAATCCGGCGCGCTTGATTCACTGGCCGATATTCAGGCGCGGCTTTCCTGGAAGGTTCTTTGCCGCATTCACAATTCGCTGAACGCGGAGGCTCCATGCGAAACGTCCTCACAGGCCGCGAAGCAGTTTGTGGACGCGGCAGCGCGAGTACAGCCTGATGCACTCGAGTATTTCGTTAAGGGCCTGATGAATCCCGAAGATGAAGCGCGGTTGCGTGATTTGCGGGAAGCATCGAGGCTTGAACCCGCCTGGGACGAGCCACTTTTTTCGATTGGCCAGACTTACTATGCGCGGCGCGACTGCGAATCCGCGGTGGGCTGGTTTGCCCGCGTGCCGGCAGGTTCCGTGCACGCCGCCGAGGCAGGGTTCGATACGGGCGTGTGCCAGTTGCTTCGCAACGATCCTTTGCACGCGGAATCAACATTTGCGGCGATGGAGGGACGGTCAACCTCGAGCGCTGGTGAGCCGCCGGAAATCCTGAGTAATCTTGGGACGGCGCTGCTGCGGGAGGCGCGCTATAAGGATGCCGCGGCGAACTTTGAACGTGCGGAGCAACTTGATCCGGGCGAACCGGATTACTGGTTCAACCTGGGCTTGGCGCAATATCTGCTTGCGGATTGGGCGCAGGCGGCGGGCGCGTTGCGGGAAGATGTGAGGCTTCAGCCGGATTCATCAGAGGCACGCGATTTGCTGGCCGCGGCGCTGGAGCGCAATGGAGATTCAGATGAAGCGAACGCCCTTCGGCAGAGCGCTTCACCGAGCGAGGAAAAGGATGAGACCAAGGATACGAGTCCCAAGAAGCAGGATGTTACGAAGATGAACGCGACGGCTCTTGCGAGATTGGCGCGGATACGAATGGGATTGAGTACGGGAGCAGCGCGATGAGATTTTCAGCGAGAAACAGAAATCGTGAAATGTACGCGTATTGGATCGTCATGCAAACGCTCGGTTGTTTGGTTCTGATGAGCTTATGGCTTGGCGGCGCCGCGAAGGCGCAAGCGCCGGCTCCGGGCGAGGCCGGCTCCAAGCCTCAAGTGGTCCGGCTGGAGATCAACGACGAGATTGAGCCGGTGCTTGCCGAGTATTTAGACGGGGGCCTGGATCATGCCGCGGAGATACATGCGAGCCTTGTGCTGATCACAATGGATACGCCCGGCGGATTGAGCGATTCAATGACGCAGATTATCGCGCATATTCTGCGCTCGCCCGTGCCAGTGGCTATTTACGTGGAACCTGCCGGCTCGCGCGGCGCCTCGGCTGGGTTTTTTATTCTGCTTTCGGCAGACGTGGCAGCGATGGCGCCGGGGACGCATACCGGAGCGGCATCTCCGCTGATGGAATTAGGCGGCGTCCCACTGAACGTGGACGACACGATGAAGAAGAAGATTCTGAATGACGCAACAGCGTTCCTGAGGAGCTATGCGGGGGCGCGGGGACGAAACGTCGCGCTGGCCGAAACCGCCGTGACGGATGGGAAGGCGTTTACAGAAAAGGAAGCGCTGGATGGGAAGTTGATTGACCTCATCGCGACTTCGGAAAGCGATTTACTGCGTCAGCTCGATGGCCGGACGATTCGGCGCTTCGATGGGAGCGCCGTGACATTGCATCTGGCGGGAGCGGAAATCGAGACCATTGAGAAATCCGCGCGGCAACAGTTTCTTTCGCGCATCGTGCAGCCGGATATTTTCTTCATACTGCTGATCGTTGGCGCGCTGGGACTTTATACGGAGTTTACACATCCGGGGGCGGTGGCGCCGGGAGTGGTCGGCGGCATTTGCATGCTGCTGGCACTGTATGCGATTCATATTCTGCCGGTGAACATTACCGGGTTGCTGCTGGTGGTGCTGGCGCTCGCGCTCTTTATTCTGGAGGCGAAGTATACAAGCCACGGAGTGTTGGCCGCAGGCGGTATTGTAGCCATGCTGCTGGGAGCGCTGATGCTGATTCGCTCGCCGCTAACATCCGCGGGAGTGAGTCTGAGCGTGGCGCTGGCGGTGACGCTGCCGTTCGCATTGCTGACGATCTTCCTGATGCGGCTGGTGCTGAAGTCGCGAGGATGGAAGCAATCAACTGGGCGCGAGCAGCTGATTGGCGCGGAAGGCGAAGCGACGCAGGCATTCCATCCGGGCGAGGCTCCGAAAGAAATGGTGCGCGTACACGGCGAATTGTGGCGAGCCGCATCCTTGCAGGAAATTGACGCCGGCGCGCGCGTGCGTGTGGTGCGGGTGGATGGATTGACGCTGTATGTCGAACCGGCGGGGAAGTGATTCCAGAGGCGGTGAATGCACGGATTCTTGGGGTGCTCGTGGGTTTTCCGGAATGAGCTGGTGAGTGGGGCGGGTGGGAAAGGGAGGCAGCGATGATGGAGACATTTTCGATCTTTTGGGGAATCGTGAGTTTAGTGTTCGTGATCTGGCTGTGGAACTCGCTGTACGTCATTAAGGAGTGGGAGCGAGGAGTCGTGCTGCGACTTGGCCGAATGATGCCTGACGCGAAACCCGCGGGACTGCGCGTAGTATTTTGGCCGATTGAAACGCTGTACCGAATTCCGCTGCGGCTGGAGACGCTGGATGTGCCGCCGCAGGATATTATTACGCGTGACAACGTGTCCGTGAAGGTGAACGCCGTTTGTTATTTCCGCGTGGTGGACGCGAACCTGGCGCTTTCGCAGGTGCAGAATTATCTTTATGCGACGTCACAGCTTGCGCAGACGACGCTGCGCAGCCTGGTGGGGCAGTTCGAGCTGGATGAGATCCTAAGCGAGCGCGAAAAGGTAAACAGCCGGTTGCAAGTGATCCTTGACCAGGATACCGAGGCCTGGGGTATCAAGGTAGCGAAGGTTGAAGTGAAGCAGGTGGATATCCCCGAGAATATGCAACGCGCCATCGCGCGGCAGGCGGAAGCAGAACGTGAAAGGCGCGCGAAGGTGATTCACGCGAGCGGGGAATTCGAAGCTTCAGCGAAGCTGGCGGAGGCCGCGGCAATACTTGAAAAAGAGCCGGCCGCGATCCAGTTGCGATATTTGCAAACTCTTACGGAAATTGGCGTGGAGAAAAACACAACAATCATCTTCCCGCTGCCCATTGATGTATTGGGGGCATGGATCAAATCGCTGGGCGGGCAGCAGACTCGATAAACCATGGCATACGGATCAAGAAGAAGCCACAGCGGAGACGTAGTGCTCGAAAGCCGGCACCTTGTCGGGCTTTTTGTATTGATGGTGGTGATATTCGGGGTCGTCTTCGTTCTAGGGTACGAGCTGGGGCGAAACCAGTATGGTGAACAAGTGCGCGCCGCCACGGAGACGCCGGTAGCAGGCGCGCCGGATCCGGCAACCGAGGTCGTGAGGGCGGGCATTACGACGGCGACACAGCCCACGGCCGTAAAACCACAGGCCGCTAAATCCAATAACGCAGCAGCGAACGCGAAACCCTCGCCGGGCGGCTCGCCACCTACTGACTATGATTTTTACAAACTCGGGCAGCCGAATCAGCCACCTGCTCACCTAACGAGCCCTCCGAAGAATGGCGCCGCGCAGCCTGTGACGAACAAGAATGCGAGCCCGTCTGGCACGATTTCGACGAAGGCTGCGCCGTCGAAGACGCAGCAAGCAGCTGGGAACGCAGGGGCGCCGCAGACGGCCGCGCTGAATGCGCCTCTCATACCGCGCGGGGCGTTTCTCTTACAGGTTGCGGCTTTGACCAAAGAAGGCGACGCGCTGGCGCTCGCGCAGGCCCTGCAGAAGAAAAAGTTTCCGGCATTTGTGCTAACGCCAACCGCTGACCACTTCTACCACGTGCAAGTGGGCCCCTACTCCGATGCGAAAACGGCGGAGGCGGCGCGGAAGGCGCTTGAGAACGCGGGTTTCAAGGCGATCGTAAAGCATTGATGCCCGGCTTCTGGGAACTGCTCATTTCTCCTCACATTCCATTTACGCTGAAAAATGGGTGGCGGCTTGCGCTCGCGACCGTTTCCGGGCTGCTACTCACAATCGCATTTCCTCCATTCCATTTTTATATCTGCGCCTGGATTTCGCTGGTGGTGCTGATGATTGCGATCGCGGGCGCCCGGCCACGCTTTGCGGCCCTGTGCGGGTTCGTGCATGGCGTTATTTTTTTCACGCCGACTCTTTCCTGGCTGTACGACACATTCCGGATTCACGGGGGAGTAACCGTACTGATGTCCACGGTATCGCTGTGCGTCATTTCGGCGGGGTGTTCGGTCTTTCCGCTATTATTCGCATGGAGTTTTTCCCAGATCGCGCGGCGGAGCGTGGGGCTCGCGTGCATTGCAGCGCCCTTCTTGTGGGTCGCTCAGGAATTTGCGCGGGATCGCCTGCCCGCAGTTGGTTTTCCGTGGAATCTACTGGGTTACGCCGGGGCGCACAGCCTTGTTCTTGCTCAGTTGACCACGCTCGGAGGCGTGTGGGCACTGAGTTTTCTGATTGCGGCGTTCAGCGCGCTAATATTTTGGGCTATCGTGCAGTGGTTTTCCGGCAACCGTGCGCCGGCTTACGCCGCGATCGTTGCGATTCTGGTGTTAGCTGGAGTGGCCGTACTTGGCGACAACTGGGTGCCGCAGGCTACACCCGATCACGTCGCGCGGCTTGTACAGTCAAATTTTCCGCTGTCGGACACTGTTCCATCTGATTGGCTGATTTCACATGCGGGTGAAATGGATCAGATTGAGCGGCTCAGTACAGCTCCCGATGCCGCCGGGAACCGGCCGGGGCTGGTCGTATGGTCGGAGGTGCCCGCGCCATTCTCGATGGAGGACCCAAAGTTTGCCGCGCGTGCGATAAACATTGGGCGGGCAACGAGCGATGGCTTTCTGGTTGGCGTGGTGGATTGGAAAGTGAAGCCTGGCGAGGGCTGGAAGGCGTACAACAGCGCGGCGCTGATTGACCCTTCAGGGCGCGAGACGTTTCTGTATGATAAAGTTCATCTCGTCCCGTTTTCCGAGTATTTGCCCTGGAGCCGCTGGTTCGGTTTTGTAAGGCGCATCACGCTTGAGGTCGCAAGTTTTTCGTCCGGCACTGAATACAAAGTCGGGACTCTGCCGGATAGCCACCGTTTCGGCGTTTTCATTTGTTATGAATCCGTTTTCCCGGGCGAGATTCGGCGTTTCGTTGCGAACGGCGCCGAAGTGCTGATCAATATCTCGGACGACGCGTGGTTTGGGCGTTCGGCCGCGCCGGAGCAGCACCTGGAAATGGCGCGAGTACGCGCGATAGAAAACCGCCGCTGGTTGCTGCGCGCCACGAACAACGGACACACGGTCGCCGTAGACCCTTACGGGCGAATCGTTGGGGGATTGGCGGTGGATACGCGCGGGGAGCTGGAGGCGCCGTATGGGTATCGTGACGATCTGACGCTTTATACGCGCTGGGGCGATTGGGTTCCGTGGGTCAGCGTAATAGCGGGACTGGGAATGTTATTGGTGGGACTTGCTGCTCGCAAACTGAAGAGTTAGCTGTGGGCAGCGCCGGAAATGCGGCAGATAGTCTGCCCGCGTTTCCGGAAAAACCTTGTTTGAAAGGATGAAATGGGCGCCGAACATATCGAGGATTTGCAGAAGCGTTACGCCGAATTGAAGTCCCGCATCGCGCTCGTGCGGAGCTATCTTTGACGTTGCGAAGGACCGCGCGCGTCTTGTGGAGCTGGATGAAATAGCCGCCGAGCCCGAATTCTGGCAGGACCAGGAGCAGGCGCAGAAGGTGATGAAGGAGCGCAAGGCGGTTGAAGTGCGAGTGCAGGCCGAAGGGAAGCTGAAACGGCTTGCGGACGATCTGGAAACCTACATTCATTTAGCGCAAGAAGAATCCGATCCCACCCAGCGAGAAAACCTGCTTGCGGAGACTTCGCGTGAAGTAGACAGCGGTGAAAAGTTTGTCTCGGAACTGGAGACGACAACGCTGCTCTCCGGTGAAAACGATGGGTTGAATGCAATTCTGACCGTGAAGTCCGGCGCGGGCGGCACAGAATCGCAGGATTGGACAGCGATGCTGCTGCGGATGTATCTGCGATGGGCAGAGCGGCATGGTTATGTTGCTACGGTGATGGACTCGACGCAGGGTGAAGAGGCAGGCATCAAATCAGCTACAGTGCGTGTGGAAGGGGAAAACGCGTACGGTCTGCTCAATACGGAAAGCGGAGTTCACCGGCTGGTGCGCATCTCACCGTTCGACCAGGCGGCGCGGCGGCATACCTCGTTTGCGTCGGTGTTCGTAATTCCTGAAATAGATGACCGCATTGAAATTGACGTGAAACCGGAAGAGATACGCATTGACACGTTTCGCTCGGGCGGCGCCGGAGGACAAAACGTCAACAAAGTGGAAACGGCGATTCGCATCACGCATATCCCCAGCGGAATCGTGGTGCAATGCCAGAACGAGCGCAGCCAGCACAAGAATCGCGAACTGGCGATGAAGTTTCTCCGTTCGAAGCTATATGACCTGGAAGTACAAAAGCAGCAGGAAGCGACGCGTAAGTTGGACGAGTCGAAGATGCAAATTAGCTTTGGCAGCCAGATACGGTCGTATGTGATGCAGCCATACCAGATGGTGAAGGATCACCGGACGAAATTCTCCGTGGGGGACCCTGTGCGGGTGCTCGACGGCGACTTGGACCCGTTCATTCAGTCCTATCTGCTATTCAAGAAAACGGGGAAGTTGGCGGCGGATGACGCAGGCGAGGGTGAGGAAGAATGACGGCGGGGCGTGGAAAACGATTTCCTGTTTTCGAGGTGCATTTCAGGGCTTTTAGCAAGCAGTTCGCCACGCTTAATCGACCGTTCAATGCGCCCGTAAGACATTTGGCTTCAATGCGTTGACACGCTTCGGGGGGCATGTTACGGTTCATGGTTTGCTGGCAGGGATCGCCATCAACATTCGGCCCGTAGATTGCTTCCCAATATCCCGAAGGAGTCTGTCTTGAAACAGGATAAACGCCGTTATCTGTTTACCTCGGAATCGGTGACCGAGGGACATCCCGATAAGATTGCCGACCAGGTTTCAGATGCCGTGCTGGACGCCGTGCTGAGCCAGGATGCGATGGGGCGCGTGGCGTGCGAGACGCTGGTGACGACGGGTCTGGTGATGGTTGCCGGTGAGATCACGACTTCGGCGCTGGTGGATTATTCCGAGCTTGCCCGCGAGGTGATCCGCGACGTCGGCTATGACCGCGCCAAGTATGGGTTCGACGCTGAAACTTGCGCGGTGATGTCGTCGATCAAGCGGCAATCGCCGGATATCGCCATGGGAGTTGACACAGGCGGCGCTGGCGATCAGGGTCTGATGTTCGGTTTTGCCTGCGATGAAACGGATGAGTTGATGCCGCTGCCCATTATGCTGGCGCACAAGCTGGCACGGCGGCTGGCTGAAGTGCGAAAGGCGCGTTCGGTGGATTTCCTGCGCCCGGACGGGAAATCGCAAGTGACCGTGGAATATGAAGGCAATCGGCCGGTGCGAGTGGATTGCGTGGTGGTTTCCACGCAGCACAGCGATCGAGTTTCAAACGAAAAACTGCACGATTGCATCAAGAATGAAGTGATCGATCACGTGGTGCCAGAATCTCTGATGGATAAGGGCACGAAGTATCACATCAATCCGACCGGGCGCTTCGTTGTCGGCGGGCCGATGGGTGATGCCGGCCTCACAGGAAGAAAGATTATCGTGGACACCTACGGTGGCTACAGCCGGCACGGTGGCGGCGCGCTTTCGGGCAAGGATCCAACCAAGGTGGATCGCTCGGCATGCTACATGGCGCGATACGTTGCGAAAAACGTTGTAGCGGCGGGCATCGCCAAACGCGTGGAAGTGCAGTTGGCATATGCCATTGGAGTCGCAGAGCCTGTTTCTGTGATGGCGGAAACATTCGGCACGGGCGTGATTGCCGATGAACTCATCACGGATTTGATCCGCGCGAATTTCAAGCTGACCCCGCGCGGAATTATCGAAGCTCTGAATCTGCGGCGTCCCATATACCGGCAAACAGCCGCTTACGGGCATTTCGGCCGCAATGAGCCGGGCTTTTCGTGGGAATTGACAGACCGGGCCGAGGCGTTGCGACGCGACGCGGGCCATTCAGCGACGACCGGCGCGGAGATTGCCGCGGGGCGCTAACAGTTCTTCAGCAACTTTTCCGAATGTCTTTTGAGCCGGCTCAAAGCCCTCAAAAAAATCTTGAATTCAGGAGCAGACGCTTGTCGACGACTACACAAAAGCTTAGCGGTGATGTGAAGGACCTTTCGCTGGCCGAATTGGGCAAGCGCAGGATTGAATGGGCAAACCAGCAAATGCCCGTGCTGCAGCTCATCCGCAAGAGGTTCATCAAGGAACAGCCCTTGAAAGGCGTGCGCATCTCGGCTTGCCTGCACGTGACGAGCGAGACCGCCAATCTGGGAATTACGCTGCGCGACGGCGGCGCCGACGTAGTGCTTTGCGGATCGAATCCGCTTTCCACTCAGGACGAGGTTGCGGCGTCTCTCATAAAGGACTACGGAATTTCCACATACGCGATAAAGGGCGAAGACAATGCAACGTATTACGCGCACATTAGCGCGGCGCTGGACCACAAGCCGCAGATCACGATGGACGATGGCGCGGACCTGGTGACGCAGTTGCTGACGAAGCGGACTGATCTAGTGCAACACGTAATTGGCGGCACGGAAGAAACCACGACAGGCGTGATTCGTCTGCGTGCGATGGCCAAGGACGGCACGCTGAAGTACCCGGTGATCGCGGTGAATGACGCGCAAACGAAACATTTCTTTGACAACCGGTACGGAACGGGGCAATCCACGCTGGACGGAATTATCCGCGCGACGAATTTGCTGCTAGCTGGATTGAAGCTGGTGATTGCCGGATACGGATGGTGCGGACGCGGCGTGGCGATGCGGGCGAAGGGGATGGGAGCGGACGTGATCGTTACGGAAATTGATCCGACGCGCGCGATTGAAGCGGTGATGGATGGTTTCCGCGTAATGACCATGAGCGAAGCCGCGAAAATCGGCGACATTTTCGTGACGGTGACCGGGAACAAGAGCGTGCTCGCCGCCGAACATTTTGAAAAGATGAAGGATGGAGCGGTGATGTGCAACTCAGGGCACTTCAACGTGGAGATTGATATTCCGGCGCTCGAAAAGGCGTCAAGCGCGAAGAAGCCCGCGCGCGCGTTTGTGGACGAGTACGCCATGCGCGATGGCCGCAAGCTCTACCTGCTTGGCGAAGGCCGGCTGATCAATCTTGCCGCAGCGGAAGGACACCCTGCGTCGGTGATGGACATGAGCTTTGCCAATCAAGCGCTTTCGGTTGAATACATGCTGAAGAACCACAAAGAACTGGGGAAGCAAGTGTACCCGGTGCCTGAGAACATTGACAAGAACATCGCGAAGCTGAAGCTTGAATCCATGAACGTGCAGATTGATAAGCTGACGCCGGAGCAGGAGCACTATTTGGCGTCGTGGTCCGAGGGAACGTAACCAAATTGTTGTAATTCGCGCGGCGGCTCAAAAACTAAGGCGCATTGATACGAGCCGCTGCGCACTACTCTTCTGTTGAGTCAGGCATCGCAAGGAATTGGGGGACGATGCAAGACTGGGCTGACTGGGCACTCGATACAGCTAAATCGCGCGGCGCCACTTACGCTGATGTGCGCGTGATGGATATCCTGCACCGCGATCTATCCACAAAAAATGGGCAAGTAGGAAATCTTTCGGAAAGCCAGTCCGTGGGACTGGGTGTACGCGCGCTTGCAGCTGGATCGTGGGGATTTGCCGCGACGGATCGGTTGACGCGCGAGGGAATTTCCGCGTGCGCTGCGGAAGCTGTGGCGATTGCGCGCGCTTCGGCGCTGGCGAAAATTCGCGATGTGGTGATGGTTCCGGAGCAGGCGTATGTGGACGTCTGGCAGAATCCCTATGTGAAAGATCCGTTCCTGATTCCCATGGAGCGGCAGCTCGATCATCTGCTTTTGGCGGACGCGGAGATGCGCAAGGTGAAGGGCGTAACGCTGGCGGAGGCGTCCATGGCGTTCCGGCGGATTACGCAGTTATTTGCTTCGACGATTGGGTCGAGAATTCATCAGACGAAAGTGCAATCCGGCGCGGGAATTGTCGCGACGAGTTTTGCCGGGACGGAAATTCAGAAGCGTTCGTATCCAAATAGTTTTGGCGGGCAGCATATGCTGGCGGGCTACGAACTGGTGGAATCGCTGGATCTGGTAGGGAATGCTCAGCGCGTGGGCGAAGAGGCTGTGGCACTGCACACTGCGATGCAGTGTCCCGAAGGCACGAAGACGATTATCCTGGATAGCTCGCAGCTTGGGTTGCAGATACACGAATCCATCGGGCATCCCATCGAACTGGACCGTGTGCTCGGAATGGAAGCGAACTTCGCGGGGATGAGTTTTCTTACTCTGGAAAAGCTGAATACGCTGAAGTATGGCTCGGACATCGTGAACGTGGTGGCGGATGCGCGGCTGTCGCATGGTTCCGGGCTGGGAACGTTTGGCTATGATGATGAAGGTGTGCCGGCGCAATGCACGGACATCATTAAGGACGGAATGTTCCGGGGATATCTTTCCAACCGGGAGACGGCGGCTTCGATTGGACTGAATCGCAGCGGCGGAACGATGCGCACGGAGAGTTGGAACCGGCTGCCGATTATCCGCATGACGAACATCAGCATTCATCCCGGCAAATGGAAATACGACGACCTAATCGCCGATACGGATGATGCGATCTATATGGAGACGAATCGGTCGTGGTCCATTGACGACCGGCGCTACCATTTTCAGTTTTCAACGGAGATTGGCTGGGAAATCAAGGGCGGCAAGAAAGGCCGGATGATTAAGCATCCGAGCTACAGCGGAATCACGACGGAGTTCTGGAATAGTTGCGACGCAATTTGCTCGCGGGATTACTGGACTCTGTGGGGGACGCCGAATTGCGGCAAGGGGCAGCCGATGCAGACGATGGGGACCGGCCACGGCGCGGCTCCAGCTCGATTTAAGAATGTGAAGATTGGCATGGCGTTTGCGAAGTGAAAGGCATTGGCTTCAGGGGCTAAAGCCCCACCTGGGCGTGGATAAATGTCGCGGCTGAAGCCGCGACCCACAAAACAACTACCAGACCCGCAAGGCGACACATGAGATGAGATTTTATTGTGGAATGAAATAGCGCGAATGAGTCCAATAAAGAAAACTCGGCGTGTGGTGACCGCGAAGAGGACGTCGCGTGCGGCAAGCGCGCGCGAAGGGATGCTAACGCAATCGGAGTTGAGACGCATTGCGGAGCGCGTTTTCAAACTGAGCGGCGCGGATGAGACCGAAGTGATGATTGACGTAACGTCGGATGCGCTGACTCGATTCGCCAACAACACAATTCATCAGAACGTTGCGGAGCAAGGGCTTACGATTTCCGTGCGCACGGTATTCGGTGGACGCACGGCGCGGGCGACGACGAACCGGACAGATGATGAGTCCCTGGCGCGCGTGGTGGCGGCCTCGGCGACGATTGCAAAGAGCCAGGCGCGCATTCCGCATATGCTGCCGATGCCAGGCGCGCAGAAACCGGCTCGGGTGGCGAGGTTTTTCGATTCGACCGCTTCGTTCACTCCGCAGGATCGTGCGAAAGCAGTGGCGCGCGTTTGTATTGCCGCGACAAAGAGGAAACAAACGGTTGCGGGGATTTTTTCCTCTGGGGCGATGCAATCGGCATTGGCGAACAGCCGCGGCTTGTTTCTGACGCACGAGCAAACGCGGGCTGAGTTTTCCGTCACGGTGCTGGAGCCGGATTCGTCGGGCTGGCAGAAGGCAAACTCCCCGGACGTCACCCAGATATTTCCAGATGATCTGGCGACCCGAGCGGGGGAGAAGTGCGCGGCTTCACGTAAACCGAAAGAAGCGCCGCCGGGCAGGTACACGGCGATTCTGGAGCCGGCCGCGGTGCTCGATCTGGTCGGATTTTTGTTTTACGATTTTGCGGGAACGGCTGTGCTGGACCAGCGCTCCTGCTTCAACAAGCGCATGGGTAAGCAGGTGATGGGCCCGAACATCACAATTTGGGACGACGTCTATCATCCACTGCAGACCGGCGCGCCTTACGACGGCGAGGGAATTCCGCGGCAAAAAGTTTTACTTGTGGATCACGGCACGCCGCGCAATTTGGTCTATTCGCGCGCGACGGCAAAGCGCATGCCCGCCGGGATGCATGCTAAGCCGACCGGACACGGTTTTCCGCTGCCAAATGAGTACGGCGAAGCGCCGATGAATCTTGTGTTTGGGGGCGGCACGGCGACGCTCGATGAAATGATTGCCTCCACGGATCGTGGAATTTTAGTTACGAGGCTGTGGTACATCCGCGAAGTAGATCCGTATGAGAAGGTGCTCACCGGCATGACCCGCGACGGAACGTTTCTGGTGGAAAATGGAAAGCTTGCCGGCGGAATCCGCAATTTCCGATCTAATCAGAGCGTTCTCGAAATGCTCTCCAGCGTTGAGGCCATGAGTGCGCCAGTGCGCGCCGCGGGCGAGGAATCATTTGAGATGGTTGTGCCTGCTATGAAGGTCCGCAATTTTCACTTCAGCGAAGTAACAAAGTTCTAGCGCGCTCACTGTTCGGCGTGCGTCCCGCAGATTTGAAGAAATCTTCGCGTGCGGAAAGGTTCGGCAGGCGAAGCGCCGGTCCGTGAGAGCCACTTGGACAATGAGGCCGGCGCCGCGCCCGCGTTCCCGTATTGAGCTCGGAAATAGTATAGGCGAACAAAAGGCGAATATCAAGACCCATCGCGCCAGTTTGCTGGCAAACGATAAGTTCAGCATTGGTGTGGCGCAGCTTGGGGACTTGAGCGCATAATCGGGCCAATTCCGCACTCCAGCGTTCTGGTTATGAAGGACACAATGCGAAAACTGTTCGATGCGTTTCGCGGCCTTGTTTACACAGCCGGTTTCCTGCTTCTGTGGGGCTATGTTGCGCTTTGGGCGCGCGGTTACGATGCCGCGCTGAGTATTTCGCTTCCGGCATGGACACACGTGCCAGGCATCGTATGCATGGTTCTGGGGGCGGCGTTTGCGCTCACGTGTGTCGGAGCGTTCGCCATGCGCGGCCGTGGCACTCCTGCACCGTTTGACGCGCCGCGACAACTCGTTGCCGTCGGGCCCTACCGGTGGGTGCGCAATCCGATGTATCTCGGCGGGGGACTCGTAGTTGTCGGCTATGCGTTCTACGAGCGCTCGGTTTCGATCCTACTGCTGGCTGCGGCAATGTGGGTTGCGGCGCACATGCTGGTGTATTTCTATGAGGAGCCTGTGCTGCGGGAAAAGTTCGACGGGTCGTACGCGGATTACTGCCGGTCCGTCTGGCGATGGTTTCCGCGTGCGCCGCATGGGCAAAGGCCTTAACTTCCGAGATGAGTGCTGCGGATGGCGGGAACTTCAAGGATGCGGCACAGGTTGCGGGGTTTTCTACAGAAAAAGATAGAACTCAGAAACGATCAATCGCCGCAAGCTGCCTCAGAAAGCGCTCCGCGCGCTGACGTTCGCGGGCGGTGGAAGAAAAATCCTCGCAGGCATTCGCGTAATTTTAGGCGGCCGCGGAATAGCCGTGTTCGCACGGCCTGCGGCGTAAGTCCCAAATGTGCGGCGGTTTCTTCGGTGGAGAGATTACCGACGTCTCTCAGGAGGCAGACGCAGCGCAGAGGCGGATCCAGTTGCGCAAGAGCGTCGATAAGGCGGCGCCGCAATTCGAGCCGCGAATAGAATTGCTCGGGGTTTTCGCAAGACGAACGGGGCTCGAGTGGCGCCCGCCCGCTTTCCCGCTCACCCATCATTTCGTCCAAACTTTTCCAACGGCCGTCGCGGCGGCGGCGAAGCAGACTGATGGATTCATTGGCGGCGATCTGCGTGATCCAGGCGGCGAAGCGGTAGCCATCGCGGAATTGATCGAAGTGCGAGAAGGCTTTCAACAGCGTCTGTTGGCGAACGTCTTCCGCATCGTGGGTGTTGCCGGTAATACGCAGGGCGACGCGGAAGACCGCGGAATCGCAGGTCGCGGCGAGCGAGGTGAACGCATCGCAGTCGCCGAGGCGAGCCCGCTCAAAAAGCGAGACATCGTAGTGTGTTGCCGCAATGGTGGCTGAAGCCATAATCCCCACATGAGAAGATGGCAGTCCTAGTGCCATTCGTCCTTGGCGTAAATCTTTACGTATCTATTAGATAGAATAAGGGAGTCGCATCTTACCTGATAAGACTGCCCGATTTTGGGGATGGTCGTCCCAAAAACGGGCACGCGTATGGAGAAATTCAGGCAATACGAAGAGACTTGACGGGAGGCGTGTGAGTTGTCCAATGTAGGAAGTGGCATGTGGAAAATTGCACATCGGGGAGCTTCAGGGCATGCGCCGGAAAACACGATGGCTGCTTTTCGGCTCGCGGTGGAGATGGGCGCGCAATTCATCGAAACGGACCTGCAATTGACGCGGGATGCAAAGATTGTCGCAATGCACGACGCTACAGTGGATCGCACGACGAACGGCCACGGGAAGGTCGTCAAAATGTCGCTTACGGAATTGCGGGGTCTCGACGCCGGTGCGAGGTACTTGAGTCCCGAAGGGCGCTCCTTTGCGGGTGAGCGCGTTCCCACGCTGGATGAAATGCTCCAATTTGCGAAAGAGGCTGACGTTGCGTTCTTTTTCGAGTTGAAGCCGAGTCAAATGTGGGGCATGGAGTACACCCTCGTAGGGGCGCTTCGCAAGTCAGACGAGTTGAAGCGCGCCGCGGTGATTTCGTTCGACCCCAGTGTGTTGGTAACGGTGCGGCGAGCGGAATCAACGGTGATCACGGGTTTTCTCGTTGAAAAGCCGTCTTTGGCAACGGTCGAGAAGGCGGCGGCGATTGGCGCCAGGCAGTTTTTGCCGCGAGCGGATGTCGTGACGCCGGAATTGATCGCAGCCGTGCACCGGGAAGGGTTGCATATTGTCACATGGACCGTAAATGAAATTGAGGAAATGCACCGGCTTATCGAGGCGGGCGTGGATGGCATCATTACGGATTACCCGGATCGTTTGAAGGTCGTTCTAGGCGAGTAAGCCGCAGGCGTTGTAGAGCGCCGCGAACTGGGGGAGTGTTAACTGTTCTGCGCGGGCGTTGGCAGCTATGCCTACGCCGCGAAGAATTTTCGGCAAGTCATTTACTGATATTCCGCCCTTGGCGTACTTCTGGAGCGGTTCTTTCGCCGGAAACTTTCCGCGCAAATTGTTTGCGAGTGTCTTGCGCTTTTGTGCGAAGCACGTCTGGACAAATTTCAGAAATGTGCTGGGATCCTCTACGGATAAATCAGCGATTGCGCCTGGGAAGCGCAGCGCCACGAGAGCCGAGGAAACTTTGGGCGGAGGGCGGAAGGCCCCAGGAGGAATTTTAGCGAGAATTTCAGGACGAGAATAAAACTGCGTAGCCACGGATAGATAACCATATTCGCGATGGCCGGGAGGAGAAACGAGGCGCTCGGCAACTTCGAGTTGCATGACGAGATGTGCGGATTCGGGATGGCGTTCAAGAGCAAAGATGCGATGAAGGATTGGAGAAGTGATGTAGTAAGGAATATTGCCGTAGAGGCGAAAGCTTTCCCCGCCTGCAAGTTTGGACAAATCGATAGCAAGCACGTCCGCTTCGACGATTTCGACGTTTGGCCACCCCACAGCCCGTTTACGAAGACCGGCGGCGAGTTGCGCGTCAAGCTCAATGCCTACGACGCGAGCAGCGCGAGCCGCGAGCAATTGCGTCATTTCGCCATGGCCTGCGCCGATCTCTATCCATGCATCTGTCGCGCGAATGCCGAGCAGGTCGGCGATGCGCGCGCGCCAGCCGACATCCGCGAGAAAGTTTTGTCCTAATGGGGCTGGGGTCACAGACCGCCAGTCTAACAACTTTTTTGGAAGTGCGGAGATGCACTATTCATGAACACAGAAACAACACGACGCGATTTGGCGGCCTTGACGCGACGCGCATCGTCCAGTAACGTCTTTGTACGCGAGTGAATATGCGAATTCTCTTTGTTGCTTCCGAAGGGTTGCCGTTTTCCAAGACCGGCGGACTGGCCGACGTTGTCGAGGCGCTGCCGAAGGCGCTCGTTGAGTTGGGTCACGAAGTGGCTGTCGTGTTGCCGCGGTATCGCGGAACGCGCGCGTCTACAGTCGTGATGCCGAGCATGACGATCCCCACAGGCAGCGGCTTACGATTTCCCGCCATAGCGGATGGAACAGTGCTCGCTGGGGTCCGCTACTTTTTCGTGGACGACCCGGAATATTTCGATCGCGAGCAGCTTTACGGCGTGCAAGGGAGAGACTACCCGGATAACGCTGAACGTTTCGGCGAATTCAGCCGCGCCGCGATAGAAATCGCGAAGCACATCTGGCCGCCGGACGTGATTCACTGCCACGACTGGCAAACGGCGCTGGTGCCCGTTTTGCTGAGAACGCTGTACGAGGCTGACCCGCTTTTGACGGCCATTCCGGTGGTCTTCACGATTCACAACATGGGTTACCACGGACTTTTTCCGCGCGAGATTCTGGCCGAGTTGGGCCTGCCGGAAACCCTTTTCCGCATGGAGGCCATGGAGTTTTTCGGGAAAGTGAATTTTTTGAAGGCGGGGCTGGTGTTTGCGGATTATCTAACGACCGTGAGCCCTCGTTACGCGCGGGAAATTCAGACGGAGGAGTACGGTCACGGGCTTGAGGGCGTTGTGCTCGACCGCGGGTCGCACCTGCGTGGAATATTGAATGGGGTGGATTATTCGATCTGGAGTCCGGAGAACGACAACCTGATCATTTCGCGCTATTCGGCGAAGAGTCTTTCAGGCAAGAAGGCATGCAAGAAGGATTTGCTCGAACAGTTCAAGCTTGACGCGGCGGATTTGCAGAGGCCGCTCATCGGAATTGTGTCACGCTTTGCCGCACAGAAGGGCTTCGATCTGATTGAGGAGATCGCCGATGACCTGGTGCGGGAAGGGGCGGCGATCGTGGCGCTCGGGGCGGGCGAGGCGCGGTACGAGGCGCTTTTCCGCGAACTGGCTGGGCGGTATCCGCGGCAGGTGGGCGTAAAAATTGCCTATGACAACACGCTCGCGCACAAGATCGAAGCCGGCGCGGATATTTTCCTGATGCCTTCGCTCTACGAGCCGTGCGGACTGAATCAGATTTACAGCCTGCGATACGGCACGGTCCCGGTCGTGCGCGCCACCGGCGGGCTGGATGACACCATCGAGCAGTATGATCCGGCGAGCGGGCGCGGTACGGGCTTCAAATTTGAAAAGTACGACGCGCAAGCGCTGCTTGGCTGCGTGCGGAAGGCTCTTGTGGTATTTCACAATCCACAGGCCTGGCAGAAGTTGCAGGCCAATGGGATGGCGCGGGACTTTTCGTGGCGCGTTTCGGCCGGCGAATACGCGCAGCTTTATGATACGGCGCGGAGGTCGCGAATCCTTCCGGTTGCGTCTTCATCTAATTCCATATCATCATCTCCAACGTTCAAGGACAGTTTGACAAAATCTGAGAGAAGGGAAATCCATGGCTGAAAATATTACCAATGTGACGGACAGCACGTTCCAGAGTGAAGTGATTGATGCGAGCAAGACGACGCCCGTGATGGTGGACTTCTGGGCGGAGTGGTGCCGGCCATGCCACATGCTGGCCCCAACCGTGGCGGAAATCGCGACGGAGTACGCGGGGAAATTGAAAGTCATGAAAATGAACGTGGACGAGAACGTGAATACGCCGGGACAGTTCAATGTCCGTGGCATTCCCGCATTGCTGCTCTTTAAGGGCGGGCAGCTTGCGGATCAGATCGTTGGCGCGGTTCCCAAGGGCGATATTCAAAAGGCGCTGGCGCGCCATCTAGCCTGATTGCCGCGTCCATGCAACAACGTTGCCACTGGGCGAAAAGCGAGCTCATGCAGCTCTACCATGATTTTGAGTGGGGAGTGCCGCTGCATGACGACCGCAAACTTTTCGAATTCCTCATTCTGGAAGGCCATCAGGCCGGGCTGAGCTGGGAAATTATTCTGCGCAAGCGTCCGGCTTATCAGATCGCGTTTGATAGCTTTGACCCCGCGCGAGTGGCGCGTTATGACACGCGGAAAATTCGCGCGCTCCTCCGCAATGCAGGGCTGGTGCGCAACAGACTGAAAATGCGCGCGGCGGTAGATAATGCCCGCGCATTCCTCGATCTGCAGAAGGAATTTGGTTCCTTCGACAAATTCCTGTGGCAATTCGTGAACGGAGCGACGCTACAAAACCGCCGGCGCAAGAGCGTGCCTGCGCGCACGCGCGAATCGGACGCTTTGAGCGTGGAACTAAAGCGGCGCGGTTTTCGATTCGTGGGGTCCACCATCTGCTATGCGATGATGCAGGCGGTCGGCATGGTGAATGACCACTCGGTGGGCTGCTTCCGGCATGCGGAACTCGCGAGTGAAAAGCATGGCAAGCGTCCGGCGGGCCGGAGCTAGCTATCTTCGTTCAGAATGATTGGTGACAATCGTCCCGATCGTCAATCATGTAGACGTGTGGGCTGGCTTGCGTCTGGCGAATGGCGCGCGTAGGATAATAAATCTGCCGTATCTCAGTAGTCCTTCCTAATTTCCTGATTGTGACGCGAGGGACGGTGTGCGGCTGGACGCGAAGGAAAAGACGAACAACTGATGGCAAGAGCAATCATTATCGTCGGGGCGCAGTGGGGAGACGAGGGCAAGGGCAAGGTGGTGGATTATCTTGCCAGTTCATTCGACATTACGGCGCGCTTTGCCGGAGGGCACAACGCGGGGCACACCGTAATTTTCAACGACCATAAGTTTGTCCTGCAACTAATCCCGTGCGGAATTTTGCGCGCCGGGAAACACGCCGTGATTGGTTCCGGCACAGTGGTGGATCCAGCCGCGCTGATTGCTGAAATTGATGGCCTCACAGCAGTGGGCACGGATGTTACTGGGCGATTGCACGTCAGCAATCGAGCACACCTAATCTTTCCCTATCACCGGCAAATGGACAAAGCTTCCGAAGCGGCTCGCGGCGCGGGCAAAATCGGCACAACGGCGCGCGGAATTGGGCCGGCATATGAAGACAAGATGACGCGGCAAGGGCTGCGCATGAGCGACCTGATGGATGCGGACGTTTTTCGGACGAAGCTCGGGCGCGTGATTGCGGAGAAAAACGCAATCTGCAAGGCGGCGTACGGCACGGAGCTGGAATCCGCGGGGCTGATCGAAGAATCCTTGAAGCAGGCGGAGCGGTTGCGGCCGTTTGTGACGGATACGGCGGAGTATTTGAATCACGCGCTGGATGAAAACCGATCAGTGCTATTTGAGGGTGCGCAGGGAACAATGTTGGATATTGACCACGGGACATATCCTTTCGTCACGTCGTCGAGCGCCACGGCGGGCGGCGCCTCAACTGGATGCGGCGTGCCGCCAACACGAATGACGGGAGTCGTTGGCGTTACGAAGGCGTACACGACACGCGTGGGCAGCGGCCCATTTCCCACGGAGATGCCGGACATCGAAGCGAAAGAAGTGCGTGATCGTGGCAACGAGTATGGCGCAGTGACTGGCCGGCCGCGGCGCTGCGGATGGTTGGATTTGGTGATGTTGCGCTACGCGGTGATGCTCAACGGCATTCGGTCGCTGGTGGTCACAAAGCTGGACGTGTTCGATACGCAGCGCGAAATTCAAGTGTGTGTTGGATACAAGTACAAGGGCGCGCTCGTGAAAGAGATGCCGGCGGAAGTGGGCAAATTCGCGGCGCTTGAACCGGTATATCGGACGCTGCCGGGCTGGCAGAGTTTAACCTACGGTTTGCGCGACGACGCCAAACTGCCGCAAATTGCTTGTGACTATCTTAAATTCATCTCGGATGAGCTGGGCGTTGAAGTGGGCATGATTTCGACGGGCCCCGAACGTGACGCCACGATCATCCGCCGCGAAACGCAACTGGAAGCTTGGTTGCGCCCGTAGCACAATCACCACACCGATGCTGTCTTTTCCCGATGCCCGGCGAAGGGTCATAGAAGTGGTTAAGGGGCTGGAGCGCCCGCTACACAGCGAACGCGTTGATTTGGCTGCTGCCCGCGGCCGCGTACTGGCTCAACCGGCGATTGCTGATCGGGATTACCCTCCATTTGACCGCGCAACTCGCGATGGATATGCCGCGCGCTCGGTAGATTTGCGCGAACCCGGTTCTACTCTTCTACTTGTGGGCGAAATTCGGGCTGGGCAAGCCTATGCTGGGACGGTCGGCGCCGGCCAGTGCGTCCAGATCATGACGGGCGCCCCGGCTCCCGCTGGCGCGGATGCCGTGGTAATGATCGAGCACACACGTGTAGAGAATACCGCGAGTGGAAGCCGCGTACACTTCGAACGCGCAGCGCAAAACGGTCAAAACGTCGTGCCGCGAGGAAGGGAAGCGAGCGCGGGACAGACACTCTTAAGTGAGGGAACGAGGCTTGGTTACGTCGAGCTTTCTCTGGCAGCTCAAGTGGGGTGTGTGCGGCCGGAGGTGTGGGCACGCCCGCGAATCGGGATACTTTCCACCGGCGATGAAATCGTAAATGCGAACGAAGCTCCCGGCCCCTTGCAGATTCGAAACGGCAACAGTTTTTCGCTAGCGGCGCAGGTAGAGTCCGCGGGAGCGGAAGCCGTTCTGCTCGGGAATTCGCCCGACGATGCCGAAGAGTTGCGCCGGCGCATTGAGGAAGGTCTGCGGCTGGATGCGTTGGTGCTTTCCGGCGGCGTTTCCGCGGGAAAGTATGATCTGGTTGAAGGCGTGCTTGCAGAGCTAGGCGCACAAATATTCTTTGATGGCGTGGCGATTCGTCCCGGGCGGCCCGCAGTATTTGGGCAATGTCGCGGCAAGCCTGTTTTCGGCTTGCCGGGGAATCCAGTGTCAACGATGGTGACGTTCGAACTTTTTGTGCTGCCTGCGCTGGATATTCTGAGCGGAGCAGCGCCGCGGGCTTTGCCGTTTTTGCGCGCCAAATTGGACACGCCCCTGCGTGAGAAACCGGGCTTGGCACATTTTTTGCCGGCGCGGATTGATTGGCCGGATAGAGATCCTGTCGTGCGCGTGCTGACGTGGCAAGGGTCGGGAGACGTGGTGGCCTTGTCGCAGGCGAATTGTTTTGTAGTTGTGCAAGAGGATAAGCTCGATTGGGAAGCCGGAGATTGGGTGGACGTGATGCCGCGACGCGGGGCGCTATAGAGAAGATCTTATGGCACGACTGACGCACTACCGGAAAGGCGGGGAAGTAGCGATGGTGGACGTGACGGCGAAGGCCGTTACCTCCCGGACAGCAGTGGCGCGAGGGTTCATTCACATTGCGCGGGCCGCGCTGGGGAAGATCCGGCGGTTGGAAACTCCCAAGGGCAATCCGCTGGAAATCGCGCGAATTGCCGGGATTGCGGCGGCGAAGCGCACTTCGGAATGGATACCTCTTTGTCACCCATTGCCGCTCACTCACATTGATGTGACTACACGGCTATGCCAGAATGGCGTGGAGATCACTTCGCGCGCCACGGCCCACGCGCAAACAGGAGTTGAGATGGAAGCGCTAGTGGCCGTCTCGGCCGCGGCGTTGACCATCTATGATATGTGCAAGGCCCTCGACAAGGGCATGGAAATCACCGGCATTGAGTTGATGGAAAAGCGGGGCGGCAAGAGCGGCGATTATATGCGGCCTTCTGCGCCCGACGGAAAAACCGGGAGAACGCGGGTAAAGACGCGGCGAAAGAGCGGGAAGTAAGCTGAGATGACGGGTTCAAAAACCATCCGAGTGCTGGTTGTGGACGATAATCCATTGGTGCGAGGTTTGCTTGCGGATGGACTTTCCGTCCTTGGCGAAATTCTTGCGGCGGCTGATGGCGCGGACGCCCTCTTAAAGGTGATTGATGATCCGCCCGATCTAATCATTACTGACTACCGGATGCCGGGACTTGACGGCCGGCAACTTTTTGAAAAGTTGCGGGGACGCGAGCAGACGCGGCACATTCCGTTCCTATTTCTCGCCAGCCGAGGTGACATCGAAGAGAAGTTGCGGCCGCTGGTGGAAGGAGTCGAGGATTTCATTCCCAAGCCATTTTTTATTAAGGATCTCGTTGGCCGCGTCAAAAAAATTGTGGACCGCCTGCGGTTGGAAAAACTGCAAAAGAAGGCCGCGCGGCCGGGTGTGATTGAAGGAAGGCTGGAAGAGCTTGGTATTGCCGACCTGATGCAGTCCTTGGAAATGGGGCAGAAATCTTGCCGGTTGACTGTGCGGCGCGGCTCCGAGAAATGCGAAATGTATTTTTCGGCCGGGCAGTGCAAGCATGCACGGCGGGGCGATATAGAAGGCGAAGAGGCCGTTTATCCGGTCGTGCACTGGACGGAGGGAGAGTTTGAGATTGATTTCACGGGGACCTCTGACCAGACGACCATCACACGGTCCACCGCAGGGCTGCTGATGGAATCCATGAAGTTGCTCGACGAGGCAAACAGCCAGGTCGAAAGTTAACCGATCGGCTGGCTTCTGTAGCAATCGAACTCTGCACATCATGCGCGTCGCAATCCTCACAATAAGTGATTCGGCAGCTCGAGGAGAGCGCCCTGACCGTAGCGGGCCCGCTATGCGCGAGCGCTGCGTGCAGCTTGGCTGGCAGGTTATGATTGAAGAGGTTCTTCCAGACGAGCAAACACAGATCCGCGACCGGCTACAGATGCTCGCCGATTCCGGCAAGACTGACATTATTCTCACCACGGGCGGGACAGGTCTGGGCCCACGGGACGTCACGCCAGAAGCCACTACCGAAATCTGCGAGAAAATTGTGCCGGGACTTGCCGAGTTGATGCGCGAACGCGGACGGCAGGCTACGCCGAGAGCGGCGCTTTCGCGAGCGGTTACCGGCGTCCGGGGATGCACGCTGATTGTAAATTTACCGGGCAGTCCGAAAGGCGCAGTGGAATCCCTGGATGCCGTTGCGCAGCTTTTGCCTCATGCCGTGGAGATTCTTGGCGGCGCGCGGCACGATTAGTCCTTCTGCTGCGCAAAGCAAATTCGTCCGGTTCATCCCGAAATATACTTTCATATTTTCCCCCTGTTTCGCTGCGGAGCATACACCACGTGGCTGAACGACGAACAGTTCTCTTGACGCTTGTGGTAGGATGTCCGGCGTAGAACGATGCCACGCGAATACATTCCGGTTTTTATTTTTGCGCTGATGGCCGCGGCGGTTCCCGGCGTTACGCTGGTTCTGTTCAAGCTGATCCGGCCGACTTCGACGGCGGTGGGCGCGAAACTGAAGCCCTACGAATGCGGCATTCCGGCGGAAAGCGACGCGCGGGCCCGCTACTCGGTGCGATTTTATATTGTTGCGATTCTGTTCGTGATTTTCGATGTGGAGACGATTTTCCTGTTTCCATGGGCGCTGTTCTATGCCCATTCGAGACCCGACGCAGCTTCGCCCACGAGTGGCCCGCTGTACGCCCTGGTCTCTATGTTTGTTTTCCTGGGCATCCTCATCATCGGGTATGTCTGGCTGTATCGCAAAGGCGCGCTGGAGTGGGTCTAGTTCTCCGCCCAGGTTTGTTCCCCAGGTTTCGCGCGGAATCCTTGCGCGGTTGTGCCGCATGTGTTAGAAAATACTGCTTCTGAGTTTTGGTTACTGGAATCGTGTGTAAAGCCGGCAGCGGGGTGCTTCCGGCAGTTAGCCTGAACTCTGGGAACATGCCCAACGAGCCTGAGGACAAGCAGCCGCCTGTAAACGCGCAAGGCGATAAACCCGCCACTGAACCAGTGGCCAAGCCTATCGCGGAACCACCAGCGGCGAAACCCGCTCCTGCCGCTGGGACACCCGCACCTTCAGCGGCTGCTCCAGCCAAGCCTGCAGCTCCTGCGGGGGCTGCTGCCGCTGGCGCTCCTCCGAAACCGCCCGCCCCACCTAAGGAAGCTCCGCCTAAGCCTGAGCCGCTCGATAATGCGCTGGTGCAGAGATATAAGGCGCGATTTGGAGATGCTATCCGCGAGGCCTGGGTGGATCGCAAGCAAGCGATCCTGGTTGTTGACGCGGCGCGGTTGGTCGAGATCTGCCAGTTCACTCGAGATGAAGAACAGTTCAATTTCCTGGCTGACTTAACGGCAGTGGACTGGCCACGCCGGGAAAAGCGCTTTGATGTTGTCCTGAATCTCTATTCGTTCCAGAAGAATGAGCGGTTGCGAATAAAGGCCCATGCCGCAGATGGTGAGCCGGTACCCAGCGTTACAGGCGTATGGTCCACGGCAAATTGGCTGGAACGCGAAGCCTTTGACATGTTCGGCATCATCTTCGCGGGACATCCTAATTTGACTCGCATCCTGATGCCGGACGAATGGCAGGGATTCCCGCTCCGCAAGGATTACGACATTTTGACGCAAGACACCGCGTGGATACGCGAGAACCTTGGAATCGAGAGCGGGCAATAGCGATGGCTGATTCGACAGATATCAAAGCGCAAATTGAAACAGGCGCTGAATCGAGCGCCGAATTTACAGTGCTTGGCGCGGATGAAATTATCATCAATATGGGGCCGCAGCATCCGTCAACGCACGGAGTGCTGCGCGTCAAACTGAAGCTTGATGGCGAAAAGGTAGTCGGATCGGAATGCATCATCGGCTACCTGCACCGCGGCGTCGAAAAAATCGCCGAACATCGCACCTACCAGCAATTTGCGCCTTACGTTGACCGCATGGATTACGTCGCGGCGGTCTCAAACGGGCTGGGCTACTGCGAAGCGGTTGAAAAGCTGATGGGCACTGAGGCGCCGCCACGCGCGCGCGTAATTCGAACGATTCTGACGGAACTGCAGCGAATCGCCTCGCACCTCGTTTGGCTGGGAACACATGCGCTGGACATCGGCGCGCTGACCCCGGTTTTCTACTGCTTCCGCGAGCGAGAAGAAATCCTGAAGATATTTGAGAAGTATTGTGGCGCGCGGCTAACCACGCATGCGTTTCGCATCGGAGGGTTGCAATACGAAGCCTACGACGAACTTGAAAGCGACACAGAGCGGTTCTGTAAGGATTTCGAGCACAAGGTGGACGAATACGAAACGCTGCTCACGGACAACCGTATTTGGCTGGGCCGGACCAAAGGGATCGGAGTGATTTCGGCTGAAGATGCGATCGCGATTGGCGCCACAGGGCCCGTGATTCGCGCGAGCGGAGTCGCGTGGGACATACGCAAAGCGGCTCCGTATGCCGCATACGATCAATACCAGTTCGATATTCCGACGGGGAAAAACGGCGACACATTCGATCGGTACATGGTCCGCATGGCGGAGATGCGCCAGTCATCGCGCATCTGCCTTCAGGCGATTCAGAATATTCCCACGGGGCCGATCATGGCGCGAATTGGGAAGGTGCTGAAGCCGCCGCCGGGCGAGGTTTATCACGCAATTGAAGCTCCGAAGGGCGAACTGGGCTATTACATTGTGAGCGACGGCACGACGCAGCCGTATCGCGTGCGTATTCGCCCACCGTCGTTTGTGAATTTGCAGGCGTTTGACACGATGGTGCGCGGACACCTGGTAGCCGACGTGGTGGCGATTATTGGGACGCTGGACATCGTGCTGGGCGAAGTAGACAGGTAAGGGAGCGCATTTAGGGAAATGTTGAACACGCTCTACATGTTCTTCAAGCCGCACTTGTTGCCGCTGCTGTATGCGCTGGTGATTGTGGCGCTGCTGCCGCTGCTGGCGGGCTATGTCGTGCTGCTCGAACGCAAAGTGATGGCCGACATGCAAGCGCGGCTGGGGCCGATGCGAGTGGGGCCACACGGTTTGCTGCAACCAATCGCGGATGCGGTAAAACTTCTCTTGAAGGAAGACATCATTCCGGAAAGTGCGGACAAGTGGATTTTCTGGCTGGCGCCGCTGCTCTCCGTGACCGCGGCGATGCTGGCGATGGCCGCGCTGCCGTTCGGGCCCGTGTTCCAGATTGCCGATATGAATGTGGGGTTGCTGTTCATCCTGGGAATCGGCTCGATGGGAATTTATGGAATCGTGCTGGGTGGATGGGCTTCGAACAGCCACTATTCACTGCTGGGGGCGTTGCGCAGCGCGGCGCAACTTGTAAGCTACGAAACAGCGGCAGGCATGGCCGTGGTGAGCGCCGTGATGCTGGGCGGGACGCTCAGCACGCGCGGGCTCGTCGAAGTGCAATCGCAGAGCCACCTCTGGTTTATTTTCCTGGTGCCGATCGGCTTCTTTCTATATCTGGTGGCATCCATCGCGGAAACCAACCGCGCGCCATTTGATTTGCCGGAAGCTGAATCCGAACTCGTTGCCGGGTACATGACGGAATACAGCGGGTTCCGTTGGGCGCTTTACTTCCTGGCGGAATACACGAACATGATCGTGGTCGCTTCGATTGCGACCACTCTTTTCCTTGGCGGATGGCTCAGGCCGTTTCCCAATACGCGCATGTTTGATTTCCTTGATTACTTGCCGATGCTTTTGATGCTGCTAGTCGGCGGGTATTCGCTTTACCGCGCACCGAAGCAGCCGGTAGCGGTGCAGAAATTGGTGATGGTTGCTGTCGCCGGATTGTGTTTCGTTCTTGCAGCGGTGCTGGCGTTGCCGGTGTTTGCGCCGGCGGGAAGCATATTCGCGGCGATGAAGCCGGGTTTGCACGGCGCGTTCTGGTTCTTGTTCAAGGTCGGAATTTATCTTTACCTTTTCCTGTGGCTGCGGTTTACATTTCCGCGCTATCGCTTCGACCAGTTGATGAAGCTGGGCTGGCATTTTCTGATTCCGGTTTCGATTATTAATGTGATGGGCGTGGGCGTGGCGCTTTACCTGTATCGTAGCCCGGAAAATGGGGGTCTGGGTTGGTCCTTGTGGGCCTCCCTTCTTTTGACAACTGTAATCACGCTGCTGCTGGCCGCCTGGCTTGCCAAGAAGGGCGAACACGCCCCTGCGCCTCCGGCAACCGCGGAGAGATTTTGAAGAGGAGCTTTTCAAACAGATAGATGCTTGACGCTATTGCATTTTATTTCTTCGGCGCGCTCGCGGTTATCTCCGCGATACTGGTCGTGACGCGCCGCAACGCCGTTCACAGCGCCATTTTTCTGGTGACGGCGCTGCTGGCGACGGCGGGCATTTTCCTGCAGCTTCACGCCGAATTTCTTTTTATCGTGCAGGTGATTCTGTACGTCGGCGGGATCATGGTGCTGTTTATTTTCGTCATCATGCTGGTCAATTTGGATGTGGCCGCGCGGCAAATGCAGTTCAACCGGATGTGGGTGGTCGCGCTGGCGCTGACGGTGGCGTTGGGCGCGCAAGTTTACATGGTGTTCCATTACGCGCACAGCGGCGTGACGGAAGCGCTATTCCAGTTGCCCGTGGCTCCTGCTGAAGCGCTGGAACCGAATGCGGAATTAATTGGGCGCGTACTTTTTTCAGATTATATGTTGCCGTTTGAGATTGCTTCGGTCCTGTTGCTTGTATCCATGATCGGCGCGGTCGTAATGGCGAAACGCAAGGTGTAATGCAATGCTTTCGATTACTCATTACCTGGTGCTTAGCTTGGCGTTGTTCACCATCGGCATTGTCGGCGTGGTGACGCGGCGCAACGTCATCATCATTTTGATGAGCATTGAACTCATCTTAAACGCCGTGAACATCAATCTGGTGGCGTTCTCGCGGCTGTTTGGCGACGTGCATGGCCAGGTGTTCGCCATTTTCATCATTACCGATGCCGCCGCCGAGGCTGCCGTTGGACTGGGAATCATCATCGCGTTTTTCCGCAATCGAGAGACAGTGCTGGCGGACGAAATAGATTTGCTGAAATGGTAGATGCGCGAAACGGGCAGATGAACTAGACCATGACGAACGGATACTTCCTCGACCACATCTGGCTTATCCCGCTGTTCCCGGCGCTTGGCGCGCTCTTCATGCTGCTGTTCGGGCGCAAGCTGGCGAACGCGGTGGTCAGCGTGATCTGCGTTGGCGGCGTGGCAGTTTCGTTCGTTTATGCGGCAGGGGCGGTTTGGAATTTGATCGCCATGCCGGCGGATAGCCGGTTCGTGCAGATTATTCTGTTTGATTGGGTTCCGGCCGGCGCCATGCACACGTCCGCGCGCGGTCTGATGCATTTCGACGTGCCCTGGGGCCTGATGCTCGACCCGTTAGGCTCGGTGATGGTGCTTGTCGTCACCGGCGTTGGCCTGCTGATTCACATTTATTCGGTGGGCTACATGGGGCACGAGCAGGGTTATTACCGTTTCTTCGGATATCTGAACCTGTTCATGTTTTCGATGCTCACGCTGGTGCTGGCGAATAACATGCTGCTGATGTTCGTCGGATGGGAAGGCGTGGGTCTGTGCAGCTACCTGCTCATTGGGTTTTACTTCCTGAAGAAGTCGGCGTCTGACGCGGGCAAGAAAGCGTTCATAGTAAATCGAGTCGGAGATACTGGATTTCTGTTGGGCTTGTTCCTGACGCTTGGGACGCTCGGAACCATTAATTTTCATGAGATTGGCCCGGCACTCGCGGCCGGACATTTTCCGGTTGGCGCGCCGGTGATGACCGCGATTGCGCTGCTGCTGTTTGTCGGCGCCACAGGCAAATCGGCCCAGATTCCACTTTACGTGTGGCTGCCGGACGCCATGGAAGGTCCCACGCCGGTTAGCGCATTGATTCACGCGGCAACCATGGTGACGGCGGGCGTCTACATGGTCACGCGGCTGAACGCCATCTTCCAACTTTCTCCGATTGCGATGGAGGTAGTGGCCATCACTGGCGCGGTGACAGCCCTTTTTGCCGCCTCGATGGCGCTCGTGCAGAACGACATCAAGCGCGTGCTGGCATATTCAACGATCAGCCAGTTGGGCTACATGTTCCTTGCGCTTGGCGTTGGAGCCTTCACGGCGGGCATTTTCCATTTGATGACGCACGCGTTTTTCAAGGCGCTGCTGTTCCTCGGATCCGGCAGCGTGATTCACGCCATGTCGGGCGAACAGGACATGCGCAAGATGGGTGCACTGTGGGGAAAAATTCCCACGACCGCGTGGACGTTTCTTATCGCGACCCTGGCAATCTCCGGCATCCCGCCATTTTCGGGTTTCTTCAGCAAGGATACGATTTTGGGCGCGGCGTATGAGCATAGCGCGTTGCTTTGGGTGGTCGGATGGGCCACCGCGGGGCTGACAGCGTTTTACATGTTCCGGCTCGTGAATATGACATTTTTCGGCAAGTCGCGCGTGCCGCATGACGTTGAACACCACATTCACGAATCGCCCGCGCCAATGACCGTGCCGCTGGTTCTGCTGGCGGTACTGAGCCTTATCGGTGGATGGATCGGCTGGCCCAGCTCGCTTGGAGGCGGCGAACGCTTCCAGCGTTTCCTTGACCCGGTGATCGCACAGCATGCGGTGGAAGCGGCGGTAAAGATTGAAGGACCTCCAAAGGGTAATGGGGCGGAATACATGCTCATGTTCGCTTCTGTGATGATCGCGATCATCGGCATCCTCTATGCCAGGCACAAGTACCTCACGCACCCGAAGGCTCACGATGAGGTAACGGAGGTCGAGCGCGGCTTCTACAAGTTGCTCGTGCATAAGTATTATGTGGACGAAATATATGACGCGTTATTCGTGAATCGCACCAAAGACCTCGGTACAGCGCTGGGAGCGTTTGACCGCGGCGTAATTGATGGCGCCGGGGTGAATGGCGTGGGTCTGCTTACGCGAGTGATCTCTCGGATTTCGATGTGGTGGGATAAGTGGATCGTGGATGGGCTGGTGAATGTCGCGGCGCAAGCCGTCCGCGCGTTCAGTTACCCCGTGCGGTTTATTCAAACGGGTTTGGTCTCGGGTTACGCGCTGATGATCGTCGCGGGCCTGATCGGGCTACTGTGGTATTACCTGCACCTGGTGCGTTTGCCGGTGCACTGAAGGCGAGGGTAGAGGAAGATGGAGTTCTATCACAATCACGTCCTCAGCATTATCCTGCTGACGCCTCTCGTGGGGGCGTTGCTGGCGCTATTTGTTCCACGAGAATGGGACAACTTCCACCGAATCTGGGGAAATCTCTGGGGCTTGGCGGGAGTGGCCGTCGCCGTGCCGCTACTTTACTGGTTCCGGGCGGATTCGTCGCAGCCCTACCAGTTTGTCGAAAGCCTCGACTGGATACCTTCGATTGGCGCGAAGTATACGCTGGGCATTGACGGCATCAGCTTGCTGCTGATTTTCCTTACGGTTATTCTGGGCGCAATTTCAATTCTTTCCGCGTGGAACGCGATTCAGCCCAGGAAAAAAGAGTTTTACATTCTGTTCTTGATCTTGCAGACCGGGATGCTCGGCGTCTTCATGTCATTGGATTTTTTTCTGTTTTACGTTTTCTGGGAATTGACGCTCGTGCCGATGTATTTCCTGATTGGAATCTGGGGTAGTGACCGGAGACTGTACGCGGCGATTAAGTTTTTCCTGTACACGCTGGCCGGGTCGGTGCTGATGCTGCTGGCCATTCTGGGCATGTATTTCAAGGTCCATGAAATGACCGGCATATATACGTTTGATGTTCAGACGCTGTTGGCGGCGACGCCGCTGTTTTCCGCGGTTCTGCAAAAGTGGCTTTTCTGGGGACTCTTCTTCGCGTTCGCTATCAAGGTGCCGATGTTCCCGTTCCATACCTGGCTGCCTGACGCGCATACGGAGGCGCCCACGGCCGGATCCGTCATCCTGGCGGGAGTCATGCTGAAGATGGGAGCGTACGGCTTCCTGCGCTTTTCCATACCGATGCTGCCATCGGCGGCGCGCGAAGCCCAGGGAATCATTGTGACGCTTTCGATCATCGCGATCATTTATGGCGCGCTCGTTTGCCTGATGCAGAAGGACATGAAGAAGCTCATTGCATACAGTTCGGTGAGCCATATGGGCTTTGTCACGCTGGGCTTGTTCATGTTCAATCAGCAAGGCATAGCCGGAAGCGTGCTTCAGCAGATCAACCACGGAATTTCAACCGGCGCACTCTTTTTGATCGTCGGCGTGCTCTACGAGCGCCGGCACACACGGCTGATTTCCGAATTCGGCGGCCTTTCCACGCCGATGCCGAATTTCGCTGCGATTTATATGATTGTGTCGTTGAGTTCGCTGGGTCTGCCTCTCCTGAATGGGTTTATCGGCGAGTTCACCATTCTTCGTGGAGTGTTCGAAGTCAGCAGGACCTGGGCCGTGTGGGGAGTTTTCGGCATCGTGCTCGGAGCGGCCTACTTGCTGTGGTTGTACCAGCGTGTGATGTTCGGGCCAGTGACCAATCCACTGAATGCAAACCTGCCGGATTTGAATCTGCGCGAATATGCAACGCTGTTGCCTCTGGTCATTTTGGCATTCTGGATTGGGATTTATCCGAAACCGTTTTTCAATTATTTGGACAAGCCGGTAGCCAGGATCGTGCGGCAGGTAAATCCGGATTATTACAAAAACTTGCCCGCGCCGGTGATGTCCAAGGCGCCTGCGGACAATATGATGGATATGCAGATGCCCATGCCAATGCCGGCCACGCCGCCGTCGGGGAGCCACTAGGTCCGGCGAATGGCGGCGCTCCAACATTTCGTTGGGTTTCTCACGGGCGACGGCGGCCTGATCAAGCCGCAGTTGCTGCTTCTACTTTTTGGGTTGGGCATCCTGCTGACGGATTTCCTCCTCGAACCCGGGCAAAAGGTCTTCAACGCCGTGATGGCGATGATGGGTGTGTTTTTCAGCGCCTGGTCGTTGTGGCAACTGAAGGAAAAGATTGCCTTGGATGGCGACCAGCTCGGATTTTCCCAAACGATGCTCGTGGACCACTTCGCCATTTTTTTCGGCCTGATTTTTCTTGCGGCCACGGCGCTCGTGATCCTGCTTTCGGTCCGCTACCTCGAAATTGAGCAAGAAAACCACGGCGAGTTTTACGCTCTGATGCTCTTTGCCACGATCGGCATGATGTTCATGGTCGAGGGCATTGACTTGATTGTGCAGTTCATCGGTCTGGAAACCATGGCCCTGAGTTTCTACGTGCTGGCCGGTTTCCTTCGGCGCGAGCGCCGCTCCAATGAAGCCGCTCTCAAATACCTGCTTCTCGGCGCATTCAGCTCCGGAATTCTTGCGTATGGCTTTTCGATTCTTTATGGCCTCGCAGGCTCTACAAACTTGATTGACATCACCAACGCTCTGAGCCGGCGCGAGGCGACCGATCCGCTCGTATTGTTGGCCTTGGTGACAGTTGCAACGGGGCTATTTTTCAAGGTGGCGGCCGTGCCTTTCCACCAGTGGGCGCCCGACGTGTACGAAGGCGCGCCGACAGTGACCACAGCCTACCTGAGCGTTGCGAGCAAGGCCGCAAGCTTCGCGCTCCTGATGCGCATTTTCCAAACGGCTTTTTGGCCGGTGCGTGACCATTGGATTGGGCTCCTTGGTGTTGTCGCCGTGGCCTCCATGACGGTCGGCAACCTTGCCGCCATCACGCAAACCAACATCAAGCGGATGCTGGCCTATTCTTCGATTTCACATGCGGGATACATACTGCTGGGGTTGGTCGCTGCGGGCTCGGGGCCAAACGGCAATCAAACGGGCTTGCAGGCAGTCTCATTCTATCTATTTGCCTACGCATTCATGAACATGGGCGCGTTCGCAATCGTCGTCATTCTGCGGCGCAAGGGGTTGATCGGCGACGAACTCAAAGATCTGAACGGCCTGATCCGGCGCAGTCCAGGCGCGGCGGTCTTGCTTCTGATTTTTATGCTGTCGCTGGCAGGCATTCCTCCGACAATCGGATTCCTGGGAAAGTATTATATTTTTCTCTCGCTGATCCAGACGGGGCATTATTACCTGGCGATTTTCGCGGCGGTCTACGTGATTCCGGCGCTTTACTACTACTTCCGGATTATCGTGCATGCGTTCCTGACTGAAAGCACGGATACGGTGAAGATAGATGTGACGGCGTTGCAGACCATTGCGCTCACCGTATGCGGCTTCATTGTGCTTGGCGCGGGCATTTACCCCGAACCGTTTATCCGGCTGGCGACTTATTCGCTCTTCCTGCCGTTTGGCCCCCTTGGCCACTGAAAAGCCATCTTCGCCGCAAACAAAGCCTGGCGGCAACCAGGGTCAAGACTGGAGACGGCAATCCGCGATTGCAACGGAGTTGCCGTTCGTGCTGGTGTTTGCGATGCTTGTCGGTGGTGGCATTGGCTATTTGCTCGATCGCTGGCTGCACACCAAGCCGTGGTTGACGCTGGTTTTTGGAGCGATTGGCTTTGGCGTTGGAATACGCGACGTGCTGACCCGCATGTCAAAGAGCGGCAATGGAAACAAGCCTTCGAAGCCGTGAATGGTTTCACCGGGTTGAACGGCGTATTGCTGCTTTGACGCTGGGCCTGGGCGCTACATCGGCGCTTGTCGTTGCTCTGACGGGCGCTTGGCGCTGGGGCGCTGGCATCCTGCTGGGCGCGCTGCTGGCCTGGGTCAATTTACGCTGGTTGGAGCAGGCTTTGGCGGCCGTTTCGAAGATGGCCCAGGCCCAGATCGGGGAGCCGAAGCCGCGGATTTCACTCTGGGTATGGGTGAAGTTGTTCAGCCGTTACGGACTTATCTGTGTTTTGTTGTATACTGCGTGGGATTTATTTCACATCCCTGTTGTCAGCATGCTTGCGGGATTGTGTGCTTTGGGTGCCGCGGTGATGGCGGAAGGCATTTACGAGATTATAGGACGGCCGGTTTAGCGCATGGAAAAACACATCTCCTGGATTACGTTGCTGCTGAACAAATGGGTTGGAAGCGCGGCCCTCGCGTTCCTTCAGTCATTGCACATTCGCCCAACCGACCCCACAACGCCTATCCCTGAGCAGTTGGTAATGGAGTTGCTGTGTCTGATCCTTGTCACGATCGGCGCATTGTATTTGAAAAGCCGGCTTTCCGTGGATCGCCCCGGCGGATTTCAGCAGTGCTGCGAGTTATTGCTGACGAACCCGCTGAAGTTTGGGGTACGCGATCTATTGGATGAGAATGTTCCTCATCATGAAGGGCGGAAATTTATTCCGTTTGTTGGATCCGTCACAGTATTCGTTCTGATTGGCAGCCTACTGGGCATCTTTCCTCCGTTTTCTTCGCCTACGACCGAAAAATCCGTGCCTCTTGGGTGCGCGCTCATTACCTTTTTCTATTTCAACTATCAGGGCGTTCGCGCGCACGGCGTGGGCGGCTATCTGAAGCACTTTGCAGGACCCAATTGGTTTCTTGCAATCCTCTTATTCCCCGTCGAGATTATCAGCACGACGGCGCGCATCCTGTCACTGACCGTGCGCTTGTGGGCCAACATTTATTCCAGCGAACTGATCTACATAATTTTTCTGGCGCTGTTCCTCCGCCCTACGCTTGCTGTGTGGACCAAACTGCCGGCCGGCGCCGTGGCGATCGGAATCTTTACAGCCACAATCCCAATCGTCTTTATCGGTCTGCACATTTTTGTAGCAATCATTCAGACGTACGTTTTTACCGTGCTGCCTTCCATCTATCTAGGTCTTGCGGTCGCTAAGGAGCATTAGTTTGCATTCATACGGCATGATCGCTGCTACAGTGTGAGCCCGGCTGCACGAGGGATGTCCGGGAACCACCTCCTGGCGGCAAGTTCATAACGAAGGAGAAGAAAATGAAGAGAATGGTAACTTTCTTGGCCGGACTGACGGCCATTTTGTTTGTTGCGCCGGTCGTATTCGCTCAAACCGGCGCAGCCCCTGCGCCCGCCGGACCTAACTGGCTCGCCATTGCCAGTGCATTCGGCATGGCGATTGCCGCGGCTGGCTGCGGCTACGCCCAATCTAAGATTGGGTCTGCCGCGTGTGAAGGCATGGCGCGAAACCCCGGTGCGGCCGATGCGATTCGCGGTTCCCTGATCCTTGGATTGGTATTCGTGGAAACGCTGGCGCTGTTCACTCTCGTGATCATCTTCACGCTTATCTTCAAGGCGTAGCACTTCAAGGAATCTCGAACTGACCTGGCGGCTCCTGTGGAATTCACCGGAGCCGCTTTGTTTTTGCGGAAAATCGCCTGTCGAATTTGATCAGTGGAACTGAAGAGCGGCCTGTATCGCGAACGCCATTACATGGCTGGGAAAGAGGCCAAGATAAAGCGTGCCGGCCGCGGCCAACGTAAGCACGGCGGCAACGCCGAAGGGAACGCGACCGGCGGGAAAAACACGCTTTGGCTCGCGCATGTACATCGCGACGATTACCCGCAAATAGTAATACGCTCCGATGATGGTGTTGAGCGCCAGGAGCACCACCAGCGAAACGAGGTGCGCATGCAGCGCGGCGTCAAAAATATAAAACTTGCCAAGAAATCCTGCCGTCACAGGCAAACCCAGCAGCGAAAGCAGAAAGAATGAAAAGCACGCCGCGGCCACAGGCCGCGCACTGGAAAGGCCCGCGTAGTCGTCGAGGTCCATCTGTTCCTCGCCCGGTCCACTGAGCCACGCAAGGGTCGTGAAAGCTCCGACTTTCATGAGGGCGTACGCCGCCAGATAAAAAAGAACCGCGGCGATGCCGATGGTATTCCGCGCGGCGAATGCGACCAGGATGTACCCCGCGTGCGCGACCGAGCTGTAAGCCAGCATGCGCTTCACGCTTGATTGAACAGCGGCGGTTATATTTCCTACAAACATCGTGAGCGCCGCGGAGATCCAAATCGCCCAAAACCACAGATTGTTGGCGTGCTCGACCGTCATCAGAATTCGCAGCAAAAGAGCAAAGGCAGCGGCCTTTGGCCCGGTGGAAAGCAAAGCCGTCACTGGCGCGGGAGCGCCTTCGTAAACATCCGGAGTCCAGAGTTGGAAGGGCACCGCGGCAACCTTGAATGCCAGCCCGACGAAGACCAGCGCCAGGCCGAGGGCGAGAAGCGTGGTTTGCGCCGCCGCGGCGTCAATCCGCGGCAGAACGGTTGTGCCGCTGGCACCGTATATGAGCGCCGTGCCGTAAAGGAAGAACGCCGTGGCGAATGAGCCAAGCAGGAAATATTTCATGGCGGCTTCGTTCGAGCGGGGATTGTCGCGTCGATAGCTCGCGAGGATGTAGCTGGCAATGGAACTTACTTCCAGGCCGACGAATGCGGTGATGAGTTCCTGCGCGCTGGCCATCACTCCCATTCCGGCGGTGGCAAACAGGACCAGCGCGAAGAATTCGCCGTGTGGCAGGCCTTCACGGTCCAAATAACTGGGAGCTGCGAGAATCACGAGCAGCGCGACGACGCCGACAACTGCGTGAATGAAGACGCTGAACGGGTCCACACTGAGCAAATTTGAAAATGCCGTTCCGTAGTGGTGCGCGGGCAGCCATATGGCAGCCAGCGCGCCCGCTGCTCCGAGCGCCGCGAGCACGTCCAGCACTTTGCGCCCGGCGTGGCCTGCGAATGGCTCGGCAACCATGATGAGAATGCCCATCACGCAGAGAACAAACTCAGGCGCGAGTCGCATCAGGTCTGTGGTCGAAGGGAACATTTAGCGGGCGCGCGCTCCTGTTTTCGGATGATCCGGCAATTTGATTTGCGCGTTTACCGGCTGTGTCGCATCACCGTGGTGCATCTGGTCAAGAACCTGGCGCACGGTATTTTCTGTGCGGCTTGTGAAAAGCGGCGACGCCACGCCCATGAACAAGATGAATGCGGCCATGACCCATAGCAGAGATTTTTCACGCAGGTTTGCGTCCGGCAGAGTGCGATTCTTTTCGTGAGTCACGGGACCAAAGAATGTCCGCTGGTAGGCCCACAGCAAATAGACGGAGGAGAGAATTACGCCGAGGGCGCCGAAAACGGCCCACATTGCATGTTGGCTGAAAGTGCCGTTCAGAATGAGGAACTCACCTACGAAGCTATTCAGCATCGGCAGACCCGCTGAGGCGAAGCTTACAAAAAGAAAAAACGCGGCGAAAACCGGCATCGGCGTGGCAAGGCCGCCAAATTCGCTGATTTCGTGCGTGTGGCGGCGGTCATAAAGCATCCCCACGAGAAGGAATAGCGCGCCGGTGGTGATTCCGTGGCTCAACATCTGGTACAGCGCGCCTTGCAGGGAAGCGGGGCTCATGGCGAAAATGCCGAGCACTACGAAACCGAGATGGCTGACGGACGTGTACGCAATCAGGCGCTTCAAATCCGTTTGCACCATGGCAACCAGCGCGCCATAAATAATTCCGATGATGGCCAGCACGGCGATTTCAGGCGCAAGCCTGCGCGCGGCGGCGGGAAAAAGTGGCAGGCAGAATCGCAACATGCCGTAGGTGCCCATTTTCAGCAGGACGCCGGCCAGCATAATCGAGCCGGCTGTGGGGGCTTCGGTGTGTGCGTCCGGCAGCCAGGTGTGCAGCGGGAACAGCGGAACCTTGATGGCGAACGCCAGGAAGAATGAGCCGAAGAGAAGCATTTCCACGGTCGGCGAAAAACTCACGCGGCCGGATTGAAGCAAGGACTGAATGACGGGCAGATCAAATGTGCCGGTGGTATTGAAGAGCCACAAAATTCCGACCAGCATCAGAATCGAGCCAAACATGGTATACAAAATGAATTTCACGGCCGCATAAATCCGGCGATCATGTCCCCAAATGCCAATCAGGAAATACATCGGGATGAGCATCACTTCCCAGAACAGGAAGAAGAGGAACAGATCGAGGGAAAGAAAAGCGCCGACGACGCCCGCCTCAAGCACCAACAGGCAAACGAAGAAGCCCTTCACGCGCCGGTCAATGGATTTCCACGACGCCAGAATCGCAATCGGCGTGAGCAGCGTGGTCAGCAAAACCAGGAAGAGACTGATGCCGTCCAGTCCGAGGTGGTAATGAATAAGCGGCTGCGCGATCCAATCATGAAGCTCCTGCAGCTGATACCCGGAAGCCTGCGAATCGAACCAGGAAAGCAGCCGCAACGAAATTGCAAATTCTCCCAGGGCAACGGCCAGCGCCAGCCTGCGAATCCAAACGTGATCATCCGCGCGGAGAAGCAGAAGCAAAGCCGCTCCCGCGACCGGCAGGAAAATTAGGACCGAAAGTAGATGCGTTGCGTTCACGCTATTTCACCGCCAGCCAGAGAAGCAAGGAAGTAAAGGCCACGGCGCCAATCACGATCCACGTGGCGTAGCTGCGCGTATTGCCGGATTCCGTTTTTCGCACTTGGTTCCCGGTGCCCCGTGTGGCGTCCGCCACGCCGTTCACGGCCCCGTCAATCACGCGCTCGTCCACAAACTGCCAGAGCACGCGGCGCGAAATCCAAACCAGCGGCCGCACGATGACCGCGGCGTATAACTCGTCCACGAAATATTTGCCGAGCAGCAATTTGTAGGGCGCACTCAAAGATTCGGCGAGCTTTTCCGGTGACTTGGGGCGCTTGATGTACATCCACCACGCGATAAAAAGACCCAGAAGCGCGGCGGCAATTGCGATGAACATGAGTTCGTGCTCGAGCGAAGCGGCGTCGGCAAGGCCAGCCGCCGTTGGGGTGCCGCCTTCTATCGCGGTGTCTGCGAAAACCGGCGCGAGATAATTTACAAAGTGATTCTGGCCGCCCCACAATGCGGGCGCAGCCGGCCATCCGCCGATGACGCTGAGGACCGCAAGAATCACCAGCGGCACGAGCATGCTCTTCGGCGATTCGTGAACGTGAACTGCGTGCTCGTCATAGCGCGGGCTGCCGAAGAACGTTAGGAAAATAAGGCGGAACATGTAGAACGATGTGAGCAACGCGCTGAAAACTCCTACGGCCCACAGGAGCTTGCTGCCGTAGGGGCTCATGTAGGTTGCGGAAAGAATTTCGTCCTTGCTGAAGAAACCTGAAAAGCCCGGGATGCCCGCAATCGCAAATGTTGCCATGAGCATCGTCCAAAACGTCCACGGAATTTTCGTGCGCAGGCCGCCCATGCGGCGCATGTCCTGTTCACCACCGACGGCATGAATCACGCTGCCCGCGGCGAGGAAGAGCAAGCCCTTGAAGAAAGCGTGCGTCATCAAGTGAAAGATGCCCGCGGAAAATGCGCCCACCCCGCACGCGAGAAACATGTACCCAAGCTGGCTGATGGTGGAATATGCCAGCACTTTTTTGATATCGGTCTGCACAAGGCCGATGGTTGCCGCGAAGAACGCCGTTAGGCAGCCGATGGCAGCAACTACACCCATCGCCACGGGCGAATGCAGAAAGATCACATGTGACCGCGCGATCATGTATACACCGGCAGTGACCATCGTGGCCGCATGGATGAGCGCGCTTACAGGCGTGGGCCCTTCCATGGCGTCTGGCAGCCACACGTACAGCGGAATCTGCGCGGATTTTCCGCACGCGCCCATAAGCAGCAAGAGCGCAATCCAGGTCATTGTGCCGAATTGCCCCGACGCGTCTGTTGGAGCGCCCGCCGCCGCGGGCAGCACATGCGCAAAATCCAGCGAGCCGAAGGTGCGGAATAGCAGAAACATTCCGAGCAAGAATCCGAAATCACCGATGCGACTTACCCAGAAGGCTTTATTGCCCGCATTTGTCGCCGACTGCCGCAAGAAGTAAAAGCCAATCAGCAGGTAGCTGCACAGGCCGACGCCTTCCCAGCCAACAAACAAGACGACGTAATTCGCGCCGAGAACCAGCGTCAGCATGAAAAACATGAAGAGGTTCAGGTACGAGAAGAATCGCGCGTAACCTTCTTCATGCGCCATGTAGCCTGTGGAATAAATGTGTATGACGAAGCCGACGCCCGTCACGATCAGGAGCATGACCATCGTGAGCTGGTCCACTTGCAGGGCGTAGTCCGCGCGGAAGCCGCCCGCCACAATCCACGGGAAATAGCTGTGCACCCAGGGAATGCTCGCAGGCGCGAGCTGAGAAAATTCGCGGAACAGTTCGAGCGCGGCCGCGAAGGAAACTCCCGTGGCGCCAAGTGCGACGCCATTCGTCACCGAATTCGGCCAACCGCGCCCGAAGATTCGACAGACGATGCCGTTCACGGCCGCTCCGAGCAGCGGCAGCACCGGAATGATCCAGAGATGTTCGAGAACGAACATGATTCGTATTTGTTACAGCTTGAGCAGGTTCACGCGCTCGACGTTTAGCGTCTTGCGATTGCGCTCGATCAAAATAACGATGGCCAGACCGACCGCGGCTTCCGCGGCGGCCACCACGATCACGAAAAACACAAATACCTGGCCCTGTAACTGGCCCAGCGCCCCGGCCAAACGCGACAAACGCCAGGTTCACGGCGTTCAGCATCAGCTCGATGGACATAAACATCGTGACGATGTTCCGCTTGAACAGCACGCCGATGATTCCCAGACCAAATAGCACGGCGCTCAAAATTACGTAATAAGAAACCGGCACAAAGTCGGTATTCATGTCTTACTCCTGTCCGCTTTCACGCCGGGCAAGCACGACGGCGCCCAGAATCGCGATGAGGATCAAGATGGAACTCAGCTCGAAGGGAAAAACGTAATCCTGAAAAAGCATCATGGCCAGCGGACGAGTGAGGTTTGTGGCCGCCGCCGCATCCGGGACACTTTGCGAGCCGCGAGCAGCCCAGTACACAAGTCCCGCGGCGAATACGACGCCCAGGGGCAGCCCGACGTACGTGGCCATGCGGCTGAAATTTGTACGTTCTTCCTCTCCCGCATTCAGCAGCATGATGACAAAAACGAATAAAACCATGATGGCGCCCGCATAGACAATGATCTGCACGGCGGAAATGAACTCAGCGCCGAGCAGCAGATAAAGTCCAGCCAATGCCATCATCACGACAATTAAGGAGAGCGCGCTGTGAATGGGTTCCTTTTGCAAAATCAGGCTCACAGCACCCGCGACCGCAATGGCGGCCAGCGCGAAAAAGAGCAGCGTCGTCATCGCTTGGTCACCACCAGAGCCAGGCTCGTCAGCACGACATTTGCAAGTGAGACGGGGAGAAGAAATTTCCATCCGATGGCCATCAACTGGTCATAGCGGAAGCGGGGCAATGTTCCCCGCACCCAAACATATACGAACAGAAAGAACAGAACTTTGGTCAGGAACCAGAACGGGCCTTGGATAAAGCTAATGGCAAGTGGCGTCGCCGCAAACGCTCCCATGACGCACAGCACGGTGCCCAGAATTGCCATTTCAATTTTGCCAATGGCCGTCGTGTAGGTGATGCCATCCCAGATGAGCATCAAGCCGCAAATCGCAAACACGGCTGCCGGTAAGTAGAGCGTCCAGTGCCACGCGCCAGTTACGGGCAGGGGCGATAGCCATCCGCCAAAGAAGAGAATTGTGGCCAGACAGGACACCGTGACCATATTGGCGTATTCAGCCATAAAGAACATGGCGAACTTCATGCTCGAATATTCGGTGTGGAAGCCACCCACCAATTCCTGCTCGGCTTCCGCTAGATCAAATGGCGCGCGATTGGTTTCAGCGATGGCCGCCATGAAGTAACAGAGGAATCCCAGAATTTGCGGAGCCGGGCCGGCAAAGAGATTCCACCGTGGCACAAGGTGCCAGGTCCAGCCCTGTTGTGACTGGATGATGTCGCGCAGGCTGAACGAGCCGGCCATCAGTACGACGCCTACAACAGAAAGCGTCAGCGAAAGTTCGTAACTGACCATTTGCGCCGAACTGCGCAAACCGCCGAGCAGCGGATATTTGCTGTTGGATGCCCATCCCGCGAGAGCGACGCCGTAGACGCCGAGCGAAGTAATCGCAAATAAGAAAAGCAGTCCGAGATTCAAATCAACAATTGCGAGTGATGTTGTGCGCCCGAACAAAGTGAATTTCTGCGGCCCGAAGGGAATGATTCCCAAAGCCGTGAGGGCCACGGCCATCGCCAATAGCGGCGCCAGAAAATAAACGAACTTATCGGCGCCCGCGGGCAGCGGATCTTCTTTCATAATGAACTTGACGCCGTCCGCAAGCGGCTGGAGCAATCCGTGCGGACCCACGCGATACGGACCCCAGCGCGATTGAATGTGCCCGACCACCTTGCGCTCAAACCAGGTGAGGTAGGCGAGCGCGGTCAAAACCAAAAAAAGCAGCACGACGGTCTTCACGACCGACACGGCAATCAGCGAGTGCGCGACAAGAAAATCGTTCACGGCTTCGCCCCTGCTTCGTCAAGCTTCGGAATCAGCGTGAAATAGCGTCCCAAAGTGCCGCTGGTAAATAAATTGTCATTTGACGAGAAAATGGTCCCACCGGGCGCCGCGGGGGCGTTGCCGTTCACCGCTACTCGCGGCGCGGCCAGAGCCGCGGCCCCCGAGAGCAGAGCAGGCAGCGATACGTCATATCCCGCGACGTTTGCGCGGATCTCATCGAACAGAGCTTCCGGCGAGCGCACGCTCAGAGCGCTGCCCAGGCCGAGTTTCGACAATTGGTGTGACAGGATGCGCAGAAGATCGAAATCCGTACGTGATCCGACCGGGTCGAGCGCGTGTTGCAGGCGCTGAACCTCGCCGGCGGTGTTTGTGACCGTGCCGCCTTTTTCGTAGGAAGATGCCGCCGGCAGGATCACATCCGCAAGCTGCGCCGTTTCCGTCATAAAAAGTTCGTGCACGACGAGGAACTCAAGTCCTTTAGGGCGGCCGCTCGCCTGAATACCGAAGGTCTTCATCGGATTCGCGCCGATTACGTAAAGCGCCTTCAAGTTTCCCGCTTGTGCCGCCGCTAGCATCTCCCTCGCGTTCATGCCTGATCCGGAAGGAATTGTTGCGTTCCACAATTTGCCGAAGCGATCGCGCGCTGCTGCGTCGGAGACAGAGGAATAGCCGGGCAACCTATCAGGTAGCAAACCCATATCGGCAGCGCCGCGCGAGTTGCTGTAATCGCCGAGCGCCATGTAGCGCGTTTGCCCGGCGAGTGTCGAGCCGCAGGTGACCAAATCTCGCACCGCCGCGCCGCTGATGCCCGCGCCAAAAAGAATTACAACATCGGATTCCTTGCTTAGCGATTCCTTGAGCGCGGCAATCTCTCCCGATGCTGATCCCGCGCCTGTGGCCAGCCAGCGCAAAGCGGCTGCATCTCCGCTTGGTCCAGACGCGACGCTCATCTTTGCTTGCCGCGAAAGGGCGAGTGGTTGCGCATTCAGAATATAAAGACGGGCGGCGTTGTGCCGGACAGCCGCACGAATCTGCCAGGCGACGAGCGGATTTTGATTTGTGGCGTCGTTGCCAATCAGTAGAATTGCGCGCGCCTCGCCGACCTGTTGCATTGTGGCGGAGGCCTGCGCAACGCGCTCGCCCAGCGCGGAGACCAGTCCGGCGTAATCGGCCGTGCGATGATGATCAATGTTATTTGTGCTGAACGCCGTACGCGCGAGCCGCTGCAGTAGATAGTTTTCTTCATTCGACGTGCGATTCGATCCGATAAATCCGGCCGTACCGGCGCCGTGTTTCTTGTGAATCTCCGCCAGGCGCGCGGCTATTTCTCCGATAGCCTCTTCCCACGTGGCGGGTTGAAGCTTGCCATTTCGGCGCACCATTGGCAGCCGCAGGCGTTCCGGGTGGCTCGTGAAGTCAAAGCCGAAGCGTCCTTTGGCGCAAAGGAAGTCGCCGTTGATGCCGCTGAGGTCGCGATTATTTGCGCGGAGGATTTCATTGTTGCGCACGCTGAGCGTGACCTTACATCCATTCGAGCAATGCGCGCACACCGTCGGCGCATAGGTCATTTCCCACGGGCGCGTTTTGTAGCGGTAAGTGCCGCTGGTGAGCGCGCCCACGGGACAAATGTCTATGCACATGCCGCATTCTTCGCACTCAAGGTGGTCTTCGTGGTTGGGAATAATCACCGATTGCACGCCGCGCATGCCCACACCCAGCGCCTTCACGCCCATGCCTTCGTCGCACACGCGCACGCAACGGAAGCACAGGATGCAGCGGGGCTTGTCGTAATAAACCGCCTCCGACCATTTCTCCTCAGGCTGGTGGTTCTTCTCCTCGACAAAACGGCTCTTGTCCGCTCCATAGCGAAAGACCATGTCCTGCAATTCGCACTCGCCGCCCTTGTCACACACGGGGCAGTCCAGCGGGTGATTTGCCAGCAGGAATTCCAGCATGGACTTTCGCGCGGCGTGCACCTGAGGCGTGTCGGTGCGCACGATCATCCCTTCCATCGCAGTGAGCGTGCACGCGGTCTGAAGCTTTGGCGCCTTTTCCACTTCAACCAGGCACATGCGGCAGGCCGCCTGAAGTGAAAGCCCTGGGTAGTAGCAGAACGATGGCACCTCGATGCCCATCCGCCGCGTCGCTTCGATGACAAGCGTGCCCGGGGCGACCTGAATCTCGCGTTCGTTGACTTTCAGCGTTATGAGTTTTTGTTCAGCCATTCGTTTTCCGAAAGCGCCATTCGTCTTTCTAAACTTTAGTGCGCCGCCAGCACTTCAGCCGGCTTAAAGGGACACCTGCCACTTAGGTGCTGTTCGAATTCGTGCCGCCACTTCTTCACGATGCTAATAGTCGGCAGGGCAGCTGCGTCGCCAAGCGGGCAAAACGTCTTGCCAAGCATATTTTTCGATAGCTCATCAATCAGATTGATGTCTTCCGCGCGGCCCATGCCCGCGTGGAAACGGTCCAGCATCTTTTTAAGCCACGAAGTTCCTTCGCGGCAGGGGATACACCAGCCGCAAGATTCGTGCGCGTAAAAGTGCATGATGCGCCTCGCGAGGTCCACCATGCAGGTGTCTTCATCAATCGCAATCGTGCCACCGGAGCCGAGCATCGAGCCGGCTTTGGCGACAGAATCGAAATCCATGGCGATATCAATTTCGTCAGCGCTTAAAAGTGGACACGAGCTTCCACCGGGGATCACGGCCTTGAGTTTCTTGCCGCCCGGAACTCCTCCGGCCACATCTTCGATCATTCGCCTTAGGTTAAAGCCCATCGGCAGCTCATAAATCCCAGGCTTGTTGACGTGCCCGGAAATGGAATACAGCCGCGTGCCGCCGTTTTTGGGTGAACCGAGGGCCGCGTAGTATTCGCCACCCCGCAGGATAATGATCGGCACGGAGCTGAGCGTCTCCGCATTATTAATAACAGTCGGACACCCGTAGAGTCCCACGACTGCAGGGAAGGGAGGCCTGATGCGCGGATAGCCACGCTTGCCTTCGAGCGATTCCATCAGCGCGGATTCCTCGCCGCACTCGTATGCGCCTGCGCCGGTGTGCGCGCAGATATCGAAATCAAATCCTGTGCCGAGAATATTCTTGCCAAGGTAGCCGCGACCGTATGCTTCCTTGATCGCCGGCTCGAGAATATTCAGCACGTCGCGATATTCCCCACGACAGTAAATGTAGCCCTGGTGCGAGCCAACGGCGATGCCCGCGATGATCATCCCCTCGAGCATCTGGTGAGGGTCCATCTGCATGAGCGGGCGATCCTTACAGGTGCCCGGCTCGCTTTCGTCGGCATTGGCAATCACGTATTTCGGCTTGGGAATATCCTTCGGAACGAAACTCCATTTCATGCCGGTGGGAAATCCGGCGCCGCCGCGCCCGCGAAGATTGGATTTCTTCAGCTCGTCAATAATCTGCTCGGGCGTCATTTGCTTCAGGGCTTTCTCCAGCGCCTGATAGCCTTCATTCTTCAGATAGACGTCAATCTTGTTGGAGTCTGGAATTCCGAAGCGGCGGCTGATGAGCACCACTTCGGCGGGATTTCGCTCGTGCACCGAACCAGAGACGCATAAAGTGGGCGCCGGTTTACGGCCACGGTCCAGCCCGTCAATCACTTGATCCAGCGATTCCACAGTGAGGTTTTCGTAGAAGTCGTAATTCACCTGCATGGCGGGCGCACCGGTGCATGCGCCGATGCATTCGACCTCTTCGAGCGAGAAGACTCCGTCCTTGGTGACCTGCTTGTGGCCGATTTCAAGCTTCCGCTCGACGTGTTCAAGAATCTTGTTGCCGCCTCGCAGCATACACGACACGTTCGTACAGACCTGCACGTGATATTTGCCCGCGGGTTTGCGCCTCAGCATTGAATAATAGGCCAGCGTTTCCGTGACCTGCAGGACGTTCAGGCCCAGGCGCCTCGCGATTTCGTCAATCATCTCGTCGCTGATAAACCCGAACGAATCCTGCGCAAAAAGCAGCATGGGCACGAGCGCAGAGCGCTTGATGGGATAGCGCGTGAGCAGCGTCTGAAACTTTTCTTCGAGCGGCTGCGGCAGATTCATCAACGGTCCACTTCCCCCAGAATAATATCAATCGTCCCAATACAGGCCACCACATCGGCAAGCATTCGGCCTTCGCAGAGTTTCGGCAGCGCCTGAAGATTTACGAACGACGGCGCGCGCACCTTTACGCGGTAGGGTTTCGGAGACCCATCGCTGGCCACAAAGAACCCGAGTTCGCCGCGCGGCGATTCAATGCGCTGGTAGACCTCGCCGGGTGGCGGCGAAAATCCTTCCGTGAAAATTTTGAAGTGGTAGATGAGTGATTCCATCTCCGTCTTCATTCTTTCCCGCGCCGGCGGCACGATGCCAGGCGCATCGGTACGAATCGGCCCTGTTGGAGGGATTTTTTCGATGGCCTGGCGCGCGATCTTCATGCTTTCACGCACTTCCGCCACGCGCAGCAAGTATCTGGCGTAGCAATCGCCCTCGGTACGTGTCGGGACGGCGAAGTCGAATTCCTCGTAACTGGAATACGGGAAGTATTTGCGGACGTCGTAGTCCACTCCGGTTGAACGCAGGGAAGGTCCGCTCAACCCGCACGCGATGGCATCCTCGGCGCTGATTACGCCAATGCCTTGCAATCGTCCCAGCCAGATGCGGTTTCGCGTCAACATGTCTTCGTATTCGTCCAGCCGCTCAGGCATCTTGGCTAGAAATCGCTCGATGCGCTGTATCCAGCCCGTCGGCGGCTCGAGTGCCAGCCCACCAATGCGGAAATAGCTTGTCATCATCCGCTGGCCTGAAACCATCTCGAAAATCTTCATCACATCTTCACGCTCACGGAAGCAGTAGAGGAAAACGGACATGGCGCCGAGGTCAATCGCATGCGTCCCGATCCAAACAAGGTGCGAGGCGATCCGCGTCATCTCCGTGAGCAGCACGCGGATATACTGCGCGCGCTTGGGGACCTCAAGGCCCAGCAGTTTTTCCACGGCAAGGCAGTAGCCCAGATTGTTTGAAAGTGGCGCGAGATAGTCCAGCCGATCGGTCAGCGTGATGGCCTGCGTATATGTTTTTGCCTCGCAGGATTTTTCGATGCCCGTGTGCAGATAGCCGATATCGGGTGTGGCCTTGATGACCTTCTCACCGCTCAGTTCGAGAACCACGCGCAGTACGCCATGCGTCGACGGGTGCTGAGGGCCCATGTTAAGGACCATCGTTTTAGCAGGCCCGAGTACAGTATTGACTGTCGTGGCGGACATCAGCGGTAGCCCTCCACGGGATAGTCCTTGCGTAGCGGATGGCCTTCCCAATCCTCTGGCATCAAGATGCGCCGCAGGTCAGGATGCCCTTCAAAGCGCACGCCAAATAAATCGAAAATCTCGCGCTCGTGCCAGTTCGCGCCGGGCCAAATCGTGGTCACTGTCGGAACAACGGGATCGGCGCCATGCACGCGTACCCGTATGCGAAGCACTGTACGTTGGAGAAGCGAGACTAAGTGGTAGTTCAGCTCGAACCGCGGCTCAACCGGGAAGCGATCCACGCCTGTAATGTCCGAGAGAAAATTAAATGCCAAATCCGGCGCACTTTTCAGCAGCTCCAATACGCGCACAAGGTGCGTCCGCGGCACGACGAGCGTCCTTTCGCCGCGAAACTCCAGTGCCTCCGCAACGGCGTGAGGGTCCCCGGCGCGCAAACGCTGGGTTACTGGGTCCTGTTGTAAATCCTCCGGTTCGGCCATGTAGTATGAAGGCGAAGTGCGCGGTTCAGCGATCTGCAGACCAGTCCAGCGCACCTTTCTTCCAGAGATAGATGTAGCCCGCCAGCAAGATCAAGATGTACACGAGCATTTCTACAAATCCAAACCAATGCAGCGACCGGTAGATAAAAGCCCAGGGATACAGAAAAATGGCTTCGACGTCGAACAAGATAAAAACCATTGCCACCAGATAAAACCTTACAGATACAGGTTCACGCGCGTCGCCTGTAGGAGAGATGCCGCATTCATACGCCTGCTGCTTGGTGCGCGACGGGCGGCGGTACCCAAACAGTGATGATAGCGCCACCAGCGCCGCCGAAAGTAATACGGCAGCGAGCAGGTGTATCAATAACGGCGCATAGCTTTGTAGTGGATTTCCACCCATCGCTCGAAAGGCTATAATAACGGTCAGCCGCCGCTCGGTCAAATATGCCGCGGGCGGCCAATGCCAATTTCATTTGGCGAGGGAACCGGGACACTTGGGAATCGGCACCCATTCAACCGTGCAGGTCCGCGGACAAAAGTTTAACGTGGAGACGGAAACTCGCGCGGGAAAGCACCCCGTGATTGATACGACGGTGTATTCGGATGGGTGCGTGCTTTACCGGCGCGTGAGGGGCTTCGAGGATCTGCTTGTCAATGATGAGCCGGACGCTGAAGCGTTGCACGAGCGGGTCGAGAGTCAGCACCGCAGCGTTATGGAAGACTTGCGCAAGGGCGCGTTGAACTTTGAACGGACAGCGCCTGCTCCAAAACTCATTGTGCCACAAGGGCCCATTGAGTTTCCCAAGGGAATTGAAGTGCGTCTCACCAACTCCGGCTCATGGCTCGCGACAGGCATGGCTTCGCTGAACGTTGAAGTACGCGGGCGTGGAACGCACAAGCCCGCTGCGGGTGTCAGCGTCGAAGTGGTGCTGGAAGGCGCGCACCCCCCTTTCAGGATTCAGGCAGGCACCGATCCGCGAGGCCGCGTCTCATTGGCATTTCCAATGCCCAAACTTGGCGCGGAAGGTGGCGAGCTTGTGATACGTGCGGGCGGAGCCGCGGGACGCGACGAGTTGCGCTACCGGTTGAAGCCCAAGATCAGAGTGCGGCGCAAGGCGCGGTTGCCGTAATTCGGCTGCTCTTCTGAAAGCGTGGCAATCCCCAATATGGAAATAACAGTGAACGGCGAATTGCGCGAAGTTCCGAATGGGCTCGATGTGCCCAGGCTTCTGGAGCACCTCGGTATCCGCTCCGAACGCGTTGCCATTGAGCGCAACCTCGAAGTTCTGCCCCGCAGTTCTTGGATTGCCACTCAGGTAGCATCCGGCGACCGCTACGAGATCGTCCACTTCGTTGGCGGCGGCTAGCGCTTCTTTGCCAGATAGGCTCGCCAAGGCCCCCAGTAATATTTCCTCCACCCGTTTGTCACGCCTTTGTGGTCTTGTGCCGCCACATTTACGTGAACCAAATCTACTCTGCTGCCGCCCCGCACTTCGGTGAATGTAATGACGAGGATGGAATCCGTGTCGGATTTATTGAATGCGCTCGAACGCCACGACTGCACGATCATTCTTCCGGGAATAAACATGATATTCCGGCCATGGATCGAGCCGCCAAACGCACTCCATTTTCCGCCAATCTTGTTACTGATTTTCGCAGGCATCCCGGTCATAGCGGTATGTTTCTTGGAGTCGAGAAATGTCCGATATAGCTCCTCCGGCGGCGCTGGGAGTCTTATCGATTGCTGAATTGCGCGAGTCACTTGATTCCTCCGTTGGCGGATCCCGCCGGCAGATTGTTTTGCCTAGAGTCCCGCAAGCAGATGACCAAGTTTTGACTTCTTTGTTGTGAGATAGGAGCGTGTTGTCCGCGTTATGCGTGGTTGGCAGGGAACTCGCTCAGCCACTTGGATTCCGGCCTGTTCGAGCTGCCGCACTTTGTCGGGATTGTTCGATAGCAAGCGAATGCGGCGCACACCCAGTCGCAGCAATACTGCAGCGGAAAAACTATAGTCTCGTGAATCAGCGGCGAAGCCGAGACGCTGATTGGCCTCCACGGTATCCATTCCGCCGTCCTGCAGTTCGTACGCCCGCAACTTGTTCAGCAAGCCGATGCCGCGGCCCTCCTGCGGCAGATATAGCAGCAGTCCACTTGGCGCAGCGGCGATCTTGCGTAGCGCCAGTTCGAGTTGCGAGCGGCAGTCACAGCGTTGAGATGTGAAGACATCGCCTGTCAGGCACTGTGAATGCACTCGGACCAATGGCGCACGTTTCTTGTTGCTCATGGTGCTCAGTTTGCCATGCAACAGAACTACGGCCTCTTCCTGAGGACCGGCGCCTTTTACTCCGAGGATCGTGAAAGCGCCAAAACTTGTCGGTAACTTCGCTTGCGCGACAATTCGCACGCGCCCCGCCGATTTAACCCTGCGTGCGGCCACCGGTGGATACGGGGAGCGCGTCTTCTTTTTTTCTTGTCTTCGAACCATATGCAGGTCTTGAAGTATATCAGGCGCGGAGCGTGCTCGCTGCCTGTCAACCAGCAAGCCGCGCCACCATTTAATTCACAGTCCAATGTGGCATTCCCAAAAACAGTTTGGCTGCAAGAAACGGATGGAATCGTAGTGGGCAAAGCTCTTAGAGTTAAGTCATGCAAAATTCACTCAAGAAGTTCAACCCTTCGCTCGAAGCCGCGTTTCAAGCGGCGAATGCTTACTTGGAAAATCTTGACGCCAATCCTGTTGGCGCCACAGCTGATTTGCAAACGCTGCGAAAACAGCTTTGGAAACCATTGTCCCACGAGGGAATGCCGCCGGAGCAAGTCGTGGCCGAACTTGCGAGAGATGTGCGAGGCGGATTGCTTGGGACGGGAGGCGGCCGCTTCTACGGATGGGTGATTGGCGGCGCTGTGCCGGCTGCTCTAGCCGCGGACATACTAACCTCCGTGTGGGATCAAAACGCAGCGCTCTACGCGTGCAGTCCCGCGGCCGCGGTGGCTGAGGAGGTCGCAGGCAACTGGCTAAAGGAAATTCTCGGCCTTCCCGCACGTGCAAGTTTTGCCCTGGTTACAGGTTGCCAAATGGCTCATACGACGTGCCTCGCTGCCGCCCGCCACGCGCTTCTCGCCAGATTTAATTGGGATGTGGAGGAAAAGGGACTCTACGGCGCGCCTCCGATACGCATTCTTTCCAGCGGAATGCGTCACGGAACGTTCGAACGCGCAATTCGCTTACTCGGCCTCGGAAAGTCTCAAGTTCATTGTTTGGATGCTGACTCGAACGATCGCCTTCGCAAGGATGCACTGGAGCGAGCTCTGCGGGAAGATCCATCAATACCGACAATCGTCTTGTTGCAGGCTGGTGACGTCAACATTGGCGCGATTGACGATTTCAAAGCCCTAATCCCAATTGCGAAGCGTCACAACGCATGGGTCCATGTGGATGGAGCATTCGGTTTATGGGCTGGCGCCAGCTCTCGATACAAACATCTCGTAGAGGGAATTGAGGCCGCGGATTCATGGGCCACGGACGGCCACAAGTGGCTAAACGTTCCGTTCGATTGCGGATACGCGTTTGTCGCTGACGCAGATGCTCATCGTGCTTCGATGTCGCACCGCGCTGCATATCTGGTTCATGATTCGGACGCGCGCGATGAAATGGACTGGAATCCGGAATGGTCGCGACGCGCTCGGGGATTTCCCACCTACGCTGCTCTTCGTCAACTTGGGCGGCAAGGCGTTGCTGATATCGTGGAAACGTGCTGCGAACATGCACATTCCCTAGTCATGGAAATCGGAAGGCTGCCGGGCGCGGAAGTGCTCTGGGAACCAACCATCAATCAAGGGCTTGTGCGGTTTCTCGATTTGAAGCCGGGCGCATCGGAGATGGATCATGACCGGCGGACCGACCAAGTTATTGCCGCAATCGCCGCATCGGGAGCGGCATTTTTTGGAGGCACTACTTGGCGGGGTCGGCGGGCGATGCGTGTGAGCGTATCCTGCTGGCAAACCTCAAGCGATGATGTACGCTGGACTGTAAGCGCCGTGGAAAAAGTATTGCGCGAGATCCAAATCTAGCTGCATCACTTTACATCGCGTGGCTGATTGGCTAACGTAGCTCGCATTGAGGCGCGATGAACCCGCTGACTGGCGGAAAGGAACTGCTTTTTATCTTGTTGCTGAAGGTGGGTGCGTCCGCAGCCATCGCTGCGGTCGTCGTGCGCTCCGCCACCTTCCGCAAGGTCCTCTACACGGAAGTTCGAGATTCCGATTTGAAGCTCAAGTTGATGCTGTTCCTGGTGCCGCCGCTGGCATTTGGCGTCTTGATGAGGTTTGTCGGCGCAGGCACTCCTTATCGTTTCGCTGACTTGACGCTCGAAGGCTCGTTTATTCTGGGGCTTCTCGGCGGACGCGTTGTGGGGCCGATTGGCGGCTCACTCGTCAGCTTGCCCGCCTTTCTCGGGCACGAATGGCTTGCCATGCCGGTCGCCGCCACGGCGGGACTTGTCGGTGGCCTGGTACGCCAGGCGATGTCAAACACCGAGGACATCTGGAGTTTCGGCCCCTTCACTTTCCTGGGAATTCCCCGGTCATTGGTGCGCCTGGTGCGCGACCGCAAAGTCCCGTGGCCTATGCTGCCGATGACGGTCATTGTCCTGCTGGAAGTTGGGCGGATCTTTCTTGGCCGTGCGATTCATACGAGACACCCGGCGTGGCTTTTCACTATTGACTCGCCCGGCGCATGGCAATTTGCGTTGATTCTCGTGGCCACAATGATGTCTGTCGCCGTCCCCATCAAGATTTGGGACAACACGCGCATTGAAATGAATCTTGAACAGCACCAGCAATTGCTGCTCAAGGCGCGCATGGACGCGCTATCCAGCCAGATCAATCCGCACTTTCTGTTCAACACGCTCAACACGGTCACGTCCCTCATCCGGTTTGATCCGGATATGGCCCGTGTGGTGGTCGTAAAGCTAAGCAACATTCTTCGCCGTCTGTTGCGCAAGCATGAGACGTTTGTGGCTTTGCGAGACGAGCTGGAATTCATTGATGATTATCTCGATATCGAGGTGGTGCGCTTCGGCCGCGAAAACCTTCAGATTTTCAAGGAGGTGGACGAGCGCACGCTCGATGCCTTCGTGCCGAGCATGCTCCTGCAGCCCATCGTGGAAAATTCACTCAAGCACGGTCTGGCCGGAAAACTTGAGGGCGGGCACATCTGCATCCGTACAACGCTGAATGATGGCCGGCTCCTGATTGAAATCGAGGACAACGGAGTGGGAATCCCTGAAGTGCGCATGCCCCAGGTTTACGTGGAAGGCATCGGCATCAGTAATGTTCACGAGCGGCTGAAAATTCTCTACGGCGCGGATTTTGTGATGCAAATACGCAGCCGCGAGGGCGAAGGCACGCGCATCCAGATAGATGTGCCGGAAGTAATGCCTACATTTCCTCCCGCAATCTTTTGATTTCGCGCAATCGAAGGCCGATTACTCGTACCGCAGCGCGATAATAGGGTCCACGCGCGTGGCGCGGCGCGCGGGAACATAGCACGCGCCAAGCGCGACAATCGTCAGCAATATCGCAGCGGCCGCGAATGCCAGCGGATCCGTCGCGCTCACCGCGAAAAGCAAAGAATATTTGGCCATAAGCTGCGTCAATCCCAGCGCGGCGATCAAACCAATCGCAACGCCCACAAGCGTCATTCGCGCGCCCTGCCCAAGAATCAGCCGAAGCACATCATTTCGTTGCGCGCCGAGCGCGATGCGCAAGCCAATTTCATGCGTCCGCTGGCCAACCAGATAGGAACTGACTCCGTATATGCCCACGCTGGCTAGAAGAAGCGCCAGGATGGCGAAGGCCCCGAGCAACTCCATTGAAAAACGGCGCGCGGCAATGGAAGCAGAAATAATTTCTTCCATCGTTTGGGCCCCATAAACAGATTGCTTGTCGTCCGTCATCTGAATGGTGTCTCGAATAGAGCCAAAGAGCCTTGATGTGTTCCCCTGAGTACGCACTACAACAAATACGCCGGAAGGTGAGAGCGCCATCTCTTTGTCTGGCAGCTGCATGAAGGGGAGATAAAGCTGGGCATGGAGTTGATTGGCATCGTCCGTGTCCAGGCCCCACTGTTTGACGTGCCCTACAACGCCCACGATTTGCGCCTGAGGGCTTTGGGTCGGAGACGTAAAATCGTCGAGATTGATCCGCTTGCCAATGGGATTCTGGTTCGGAAAGAATTTCGCCGCGAGTGCATCGTCAATCACCGCGACAAGCGGCGCGTGCTCGTTGTCCTGATCCGAAAAGAAACGGCCCTGTTCCAGGCGTATTCCCATCGCCCGCAGATAATCCGGTTCGACGACATACTTCAACGCCCAATTCGCGTCGTTTGGATTTGTGGGTTTCGGCTGACCCTCCATCCAAAAAAGTTCTTCATCATCTCCACTCAAGGGAAAAGCCCCCCACGAAACGGAAGCGGCGGTTGCGCCGGGGATGGATTTCAATTGGCCGTCAACTTGGCGGAATGCGGCGCGAATCGTATCGGCATTCGCATTTGACATCGCGGGTGGAAGCGAAATTCCAAACGTCAGAGCGCCTTTGGGATCGAAGCCCGGGTTGGTGTTCCACAACGCGGACAAAGATCGAATCATGAGTCCGGCGCCGATCAGAAGAACAAGCGCCATGGCCATCTCGCCCACCACGTAAACCCCTTGCGTCCGGTGGCGTGCCCCACTGCCGCCGCGTCCGCCTTCTTTCAGAATTTCGTGCAATTGCGGTTTTGAAGTTTTCAGCGCGGGAGCCAATCCAAATAGAATCCCCGCCAGTAACGAAACCGCCGCTGTAAATATCAAAACGCGCATGTCGAGCCCGATTGCGCCCGCTCGTGGCAGGTTCGCTGAAACCTGCCCGAGAATTGCGGTCGTGCCCCACGACGCCAGAAGCAACCCGAGCCCTCCGCCCGCAACCGCGAGCAGGAGGCTTTCCGTCAATAGTTGCCGCACCAGCCTCGACTGGCCGGCTCCCAAGGAAGCTCGGATCGCAAATTCACGGGACCGGCTGGCGGAACGCGCGAGCATCAGGTTACCAACATTCACACACGCGATCAGAAGCACGAAGCCGACCGCCGCGAGCAAAGCGAGCAGATACGGCTGGATGCTCCCCATAATGGATTGTCGGAGCGGGTACACCGATGCCCCGATGCCCTTGTTCTTATCTGGGTAGGCCACGGTTAGATTCCGCGTAACACGATCCATATCGTCTCGAGCCCGTGCCAGGGACACACCTGGCTTCAGCCGGGCAATTCCGTGGAACCCCAGGCCCGCGCTCCGGTTGGTGAGCAAGGGATTGGTCCACTGGCCAATGGGGACGTACACCTCTCTTAAATTCGAGGTCTGCAAGAGCAGATCGAAATCGGCGGGAATCACGCCTACGACGACGTTGTCCCTGCCATCGAGTGTCAAGACCTTTCCCAGAACGTCTGGCGCGCCGCCAAACTTTCGCTTCCAAAATCCCTCGCTAATGATGACGATTGGCGCGCGTCCGATCTCATCCTCGCCGGGCTCAAATGTCCTTCCCAGCACAGGTTTCACGCCGAGGATACGGAAGAAATCCGAGGTAATGAGCCGTCCGCGCAATTGCTCAGCAGCGCCCATTCCGGTGAGAGTGAACGATTGCCCCCTGAAAATGGCCATTGAGGAAAACGCTTCGTTGTCCTTCTGCCAGTCACGGAAGTTTGGATAGGAGATCGAGCCATTTGGGAAATTCACCTTGCTCTCGTGGAGCATCACCAGCCGGTCCGCCTGCGGGTAGGGAAGCGGGTTCAGCAGAACGCCGTTTACGACTGAAAAAAGCGCGGTATTCACGCCGATTCCTAGTGCCAGCGTAAGAATCGCGACGGCCGTAAAACCGGGATTCTTAGCCAGCGTGCGCAATCCAAATCGGATGTCTTGGATGAGCGTATGCATGTGTTTAGATCCTCTCAACCGCGCAAATCCCGGCTTTACTGTAAATGTGACGAGACTACTCTTCCAGAAGTGACTATTGCAATCGCGTCACCGCGTGAACACCTCGTAATGCACTGGTTCTAAGGTAGATACGGCGTAGGCATGCCCCCTGAGTACGCAAACCTGTTTGATATTGGGAATTTGCATCACGGAATTGGGACGCAAAAACCACTTGACAAAAATCTGTATTAGCAGTATTTTCTGTATAGACTGAAATAAAGGAAATTCGCCATGCCTGAACTTACACCCGTCCAGAAAAAGTTCATCCTCCACTGGGGCGAAATGGGCACCCGCTGGGGAATCAATCGCACCGTCGCTCAGGTGCATTCGCTGCTCTACCTTTCTCCGAATCCATTGGACGCCGAGGACATCGCCAAAACGCTTGGCGTGGCGCGCTCAAACGTCAGCACCAGCCTCCGCGAACTGCAAGGCTGGGGGATTGTGCGCGTGACCCACCTGCTCGGCGACCGCCGCGACCACTTTGTTTCGCTAACGGACGTTTGGGAAATGTTCCGCATCATCCTGGAGGAGCGCAAGCGCCGGGAAATCGATCCGACGCTCGTGATGCTCCGCGAGTGCCTCGCCGAAATGAAGCCGGAGGGAACGGGCGACACTTACGCGCGCGAACGCGTCGCGGCCATGCTCGATTTCATGGAAAACATGTGCGGCCTATACGACGAGGTCGGGCGGATGTCACCTGGCGCATTGAAAGGGCTGGCGAAACTGAGGGGGAAGCTCCGAAGCGTTTTGGGCAAGAAGACCAAGTAGGGAACCGAGGCAACCATGATCTCACTCACATCTGAATTTACTGACGCAAAGGGCCGCCATGCTCGTGGATGGCTCTTCTTTGACGCCCAGTGCGGTTTTTGCACGAGGCTTGCGCGTTGGGTCGCGCCCATCCTCACAAAGCGCGGACTGGCATTGGCTCCGCTGCAAGATTCACGCGTTGCGGGCCTTCTCGGATTGCCTCCGAGCGAACTGCTGCATGAGATCCGCTTGCTCGCCGAAAACGGAAAGCAATACGGTGGCGCGGATGCCGTCGTAGCGCTGGCGCATGAAATCTGGTGGGCTGCGCCGTTGGTGTGGTTCAGCAGGCTTCCGGGCGCGATGCAATTGTTGCGTGTCGCGTATGGTTCTGTCGCAGCGCGCCGCAAATGCGCGGCCGCGACCTGTCCCGGTGAGATGCATTCGCGCCGCGCGTGAAATATCTCGTGCTGCTGACAAGGAGGACACGTTGCACATACTGCCGAAATGCCTCTGGTTGGCTGGCCTTATTCAGATCGCAATGGTTCTGGCGAATGGCTACCTTCCGTCAAAACTGGACTATCGCGGAAACATCTCGCGCATGGCCCCGCTCATCCGCCAGATTTTCATCACTCATGCTGTGTATATCGCCGGGGTTGTCTTGTTGTTTGCAGTTCTCACCTTTGGGTTTGCCGCGGACCTCATGAGTGGCTGCGGCCTTGGTCGCTTCCTTGCCGCTGCGATGTGCCTGTTTTGGTTTTGTCGTATCCCATTGCAACTCTTCTATTACGAGGCGAATGTTCGCCGTGCGAATCGCGCAGGAGACATCGCGATGATAATTGCACTGGCGTTTCTTGCGGCCACATATGGGGCTGCCGCCCTCGCTCCGGTCTGGTGATTACCCTGCCCGGCATCGTGATGAGTAGTTTCATCAAGCGCGGCGAAATTCGTATCGCAACTCCACAGCGATGAAGTTCTGAAGGGAGGATTCCAGCCATGAGGAACACTCAGCTTGATGTTGTCACCGGCGCGTTTGGGTACACGGGAGCCTTCATCGCGCAAAGACTGCTGACCAAGGGTCGCATCGTTCGCACTCTAACGAATCATCCGAATCCAACGAACTCTGCTCTCGATACGATCCAGGTAGCGCCGCTGAATTTTGATGATCCGGCTGCCCTACGACGCAGCCTCGAAGGCGCAGAAGCGCTCTACAACACATACTGGATTCGATTTCCTCACGGCGGCAAGGCATTCGACCAAGCAGTTGCCAATTCGCGCGCCCTGTTCGCCGCAGCGAAATCCGCCGGAGTTCAGCGCATAGTGCACATCAGCATCGCGAATCCTTCAGAGGATTCGCCTCTTGGCTACTATCGTGGGAAGGCGCTTGTGGAACGCGCCCTCCGCGAGTGCGGCATCTCCCATGCAATTCTTCGTCCGACCGTGCTATTCGGCACGGGCGACATTCTCATCAACAACATTGCGTGGTTGATTCGCCGCTTTCCGGTTTTCGCAATTCCGGATATGGGCGAATGTCGTATTCAGCCGGGCTATGTTGAAGACCTCGCCGATCTAGCGGTGTCGCGGGGTTCACAACGCGATTGCTCTGTAGAAGACGCCGTTGGCACTGAAGCGTACACCTTCGAAGAATTAGTCCGCCAAGTCGCGCAAGCCGTCGGAAGTCACGCACAAATTATTCGAGCAGGGAAGAGAAATCTGGCGGCAATGCTGCGCGTTCTGGGATGGCTCACTGGCGATGTCGTGCTTACAGACGAAGAGCTCGACGGATTAGCAGGAAACCTCTTGGTTTCCGAAAAGCCCGCGATTTGCCCGATGCGGTTCAGCGAGTGGCTGGCGGCAAACAACGAGTTCGTGGGCCGGGAATATGCAAGCGAACTCAAGCGGCACTATCGAGAGAATACGAAAAGTGCGATCGCTCATGCTCGCGCCACGGCCGTCCCTGCTGCCAAAACCTTCTGATAATAAGCCTCGTACAGTGGAATGATATCGCTCGCGCAGTATTTGCGGCGGGCGTTCACGCGCGCCGCTTCGCCCATGGCGCGACCGCGGTCGGAGCGGGAAAGAATGTCCACCGCGTATTTCGCGGCTGAAATTACATCGCCCGGCTCCACAAGGTATCCATCCACTCCGTGTTCCACAACTTCCGGCACGCCGCCTACGTTCGTCGCCACAACGGGCACCTCGCACGCCATCGCTTCCAAAGCCGCCAGGCCGAATGATTCCAGTGTTGACGGCAGCAGGAAAAGGTCGGCGAGTCCGAGCTTCTCGTGCACATGGTCCTGCTTGCCGAGAAATAACACATCATTCTCGATCCCCTTTTGGCGCACCATCCATTCGGCGGCGCCGCGGTCGGGGCCGTCGCCGATCATCACGAGCTTGGCGGGCATTTTTTCGCGCACCAGCGCGAAGATTTCGATCACGTCGGTAACACGTTTCACCGGCCGGAAGTTTGAAAGGTGCATCAGGATGGGCTCGCCGTTCGGCGCCCACACAGCACGGGCTCTCGCATCTTCGGTGCGATGGTAGAGATCGCAGTTCACGAAATTCGGTATGACTTCGATGGGATTGTGAATATTGAATTCATCGAGCGTCGTCTTTCTTAAATATTCAGAAATAGCTGTGACGCCGTCGCTTTCTTCGATGGAAAACCGGGTGATCGGCAAATAGCTGCGGTTGCCGCCCACCAGCGTGATGTCCGTGCCGTGCAGGGTTGTTATGAAGGGCACGCGGCGGGGCGCGGACATCGCGCGCGCCAAGTACGCGCTTACGGAATGCGGAATCGCGTAATGGACGTGCAGCAAATCCAACCGCGCTGACTCGGCCACTTCCACCATTTTCGACGCCAGCGCGAGCGTATAAGGAGGGTGGTCGAACAGCGGATACGACGTAACTTCCACCTCATGAAACCAGATGCGCTCCGCATCCAACGGCAGGCGGATTGGTGGCGCATAACTGATGAAATGGATTTCGTGCCCGCGCGCGGCCAACTCAATGCCCAGCTCGGTAGCGACAACGCCCGATCCACCGTATGTGGGATAACATGTGATGCCGATGCGCATTGTTCTTCGCCACGTCTCTGTTCAACGAGCCTTCTTGCGCGGCTCGGAACGCAATGGTAAGTTTCCGCCTCGTCGAGTGTACATTAGACGCATTAGGGGGGCTCTAGGTGACACGGCTCGCGGGTAAAGTTGCGCTTATCACCGGCGGCGGCACGGGCATCGGCCGGGCTTGCGCGGTTCAGTTTGCCAGCGAAGGGGCTAAGATAGCCGTGGCTGGCCGTCGATCGGATTTGCTGTCTGCAACAGTTACACAAATTCGCGACGCTGGTGGCGATGCCCTAGCAGTGCAATTCGATGTTACACGCGCGGATCAGGTGGAGCGCGCTATGCACACGATTGTGGACCACTTCGGCCTGTTGAATGTAGTCATGAACAACGCCGGAATGATGGTTGCTGGCAACGCCGAGCAAACCTCCGAAGCGGATTGGGACCAGTTGATGAATATCAATCTCAAAGGGACCTTTCTGGTTTCGCGGGCAGCGCTGCCGCAATTGCGCCGGGCCGGTGGCGGCTCCATCATTAACATCGGCTCTGTATATGGACTGGTTGGCAGTAAGCAGCGCGCCGCTTATGCCGCCTCGAAGGGCGGCGTCACGATGCTGACGCGCGCGATGGCTCTCGACCACGCCCATGAGAAGATTCGGGTCAATTGCATCTGTCCGTCGCTCGTAGAAACGGAAATCGCGCGCGAATTGTTTGCCAAGGCGCCCGATCCGGAAGCAGCGCGCCGCCAAAGAGTGGGCATGATTCCAATGGGGCGAGCCGCAACCCCGGTAGAAATCGCTTATCTCGCCGTCTATTTGGCGTCCGATGAATCCGCATGGGTGACGGGCGCCGCGTATCCAATTGATGGCGGGCAATCCGCGGGATGAAGCGTCACACAGTGCGACGCCAAAGCAAAATACGTCGAGGGGAGCCAGCGTTGCCGGCAAAGAGCGCAAGCTGGGAAAAATCCGAACTTGCCACGCGCCTGAAAAATAGCGCGCCGGGACGCATGTTTGGTTACGAGCTGGAGTCGCTAGGAGCAGGTAGCGCGGTGATGAGCATGCGCGTTCGCGCCCGGCACAAACAAATTCACGGTGTTGTGCATGGAGGTATTCTGGCGTCGCTGGCGGATACAGCCGGCGCAATGGCTGCCTATCCCATGCTGCCGCGGGGCACGCGGCTCGCGACGGTGGAGATCAAGATCAGCTATCTGGAGCCGGTGGATCGAGGCCCTATCTTTGCTGAATCACGTGTCTTGCGGCTGGGCCGCACTCTGGTAATTGCAGAGTGCGAAATTATTGACGCGGATGGAAATCTAGCAGCCAAAGCCTTGATGACGTTTACGATCATGCGGGTCGCGGGCAAGGAAGACGGCGCGCATGCCGCGGCAACCCAGCGATCCCCGTAAGGAGGCTCGCAGGTCTAGATACGCACTTAGAGGTTGCCAACCCTTACCAAATTACTGGCCGTTAATCCCACCCAGCGCGGCATCTTCGCCGTCTTTATACAGGTATTTAATGCACTGTTTGTAAATGAGCAGGTTGGGGCTCCCGAATCGCGTCAACTTTATGCAGTCGCGGTCATACCACTCGACGACTCCACGGAGCACTTCGCCATCCATTAACACGACGGCGACCGGGGTTCTGGATTGCATCTGCTTGACCCAGTAGAAGTTCTCAGCGTGAGTTTGTTCGGGTGGGGTGGGCTTTTTGTGTTGTGGCGCGGGCGCAAGATGCGCCCGTGGGGCCGGGCTCTGCTCTTTTACTTCCGTCAGGGATGGACGGATAAGCCTACGATTAACCATGAGTGCTACCCCCGAAGAATGGAATCCCCCACTAGAATGGATTCTTGACTATACGATGCATGGCGGGCAATTTGCGTTTCAACGACCCTAGAATAGAAGATCGATTGTAAGCAGGCACTAACGAAGGGCTAGAGACACGCCAAACGAATCCAGCCCAAGCTGCCGGTTAATGTTCCGGCGCTGCCGGGACGAAAGCTGATCCACTCCCCGGACGGCGCGAGCTACCCATGCGGAGTTGGCTTTTGGGGTCAGAGCTTGGAGTTCCTTTTTCAGGCTGGGGTTGCGGAGATCGGGAATGGCGGTACGATTGGCCAGTTCGAGTAGATCGGCGAGCAGGCTGTAGAGGGCTTCCAAAACAGATTCCAATGGGACAGCTTGCTGCTTGGTAAGTTGGTTCGTCTGAGCAAAGAGCATGGAAAATTTCCCAGCGGCAGCCAGCTCAAGCAGCCGCAGTGCTTGTCGCCTAACCTCGTGCGCCTTTTCAACGTCCACAGCCAGCGCGGCGCCGGGGCTGCCCTCCGCAAGTTCCGCGGCTTGTGTCCGCTGGGCGGCGTTCATCTGAGTGCGCCCGCGCAAAAGCTCGTCCATCTGTTCCCGTGGGACTGGCGCAAAGAAAAACTGCAGGCAGCGCGACACAATTGTTGGCAGCAATTGATAAGGGCTTGGGGCCAGCAAGATCAGCGTGGAAGTGTCCGGCGGCTCCTCAAGAATCTTCAGAAAGATGCTCGCCAGATCCCAGCGCATCGTTTCCGCGCCATCCAGAATGAACAGCCGCCGCCGTCCCTGCGGGCGGAAGTACGCCGCGCGCTGAATCGCGCGCAATTGTCCCATGTGGATTACAGGCCGCACCACCGGCGTCTTCAGTCGCATGGGATCGGGAACTACCGCCCAAACATCAGGGTGCGTTTGCAGAATCAGGGGAACCCGGTCAACCGTGGCTGAATCCGCGCTTTCACCCCGCTCGGTGAGGCCTTGTTCAATAAGAGGCGCCGGATCAGCAAGCAACGCAATCCTGCGGCAGGTATCGCACGCTCCGCAGAAATCGTCTTGCAGACGCTCGCAATTTGCGGCTTGAGCGAACATCCGCGCGAGCGTGTATTTGCCTATCCCGCGAGGGCCCATGAAGAGCATCGCGCTTGGAACGCGCTCCGCTGATAACATGCCCCGCAACGATGTGACGATGCGCTTGTTACCGAGGAATTCGTCGAAACCCATCAGCGCGATTCCTTTTGTGCCTGACAAAGGGATGGAAGACGGGCGCTCACCGCGGACAAGACGGCGGCGTGTATGGCATCCGGACCCAGCAAGGTACCGCCCGGCGAGGCGCATTCGATCGTCACCCAGTTCGGCTCTGTCGCCAGCCGCTCATAAACCAGCGCTGCCTGTTCGAGGTGCTTCTGATCGGCTTCCTGCAAGTCACGCTGCAGATTTGTGTATTCGCGCGCCTTTTTCAAACCCACCAATCGGTGCGCTTCGCCAAGAGGCAGTCGCAAATAGATCACCAAGTCTTCCGCCGGCAGCGCGTAAAGGCCATATTCGAGATGCTTCAACCAATTCAGGAATTCTTCCCGATCTTCAGGTGCAACACGCGCCGTTTGGTGCGCAAGGTTGGATGCTATGTAGCGATCCGCGAGCAATGTCTTACCGCTGGCGATCGCCGCTTCAAGCTCCTGCTTTGACTCAAACCGATCGCCCGCATACAGAAGCGCGGAAAGATGCGCGTCCACGGCCGAGAGTAGCCCGAATTCGCCGTTAAGATACTGGGCGACGAGCCGTCCGAACGACGAGTCGTAGCGCGGAAAGCTGAATTGAGCGCAGGGCACGCCGCGCGATTCGAGCGCACGCGCGAGCAGGTCAAGCTGTGTTCGCTTGCCAGAGCCGTCTATCCCTTCGATGGCTATAAATTTTCCGCGTGGCATGATTTGTGAGTAAGCAAGTTAAAGCGAGCGAGCTTTACCCGAGTCCCGGCTCGCCCAACAGTATTCCTCGCCGCAGTCTAGCGTGAGATGCATGCAAGCTGCAATCTTGGACTCACCCCAACTCGGACGGACCCAAAATGCCGTTCCCGTAGTCGTGTTAAAATTATTTCGTGAGCGCCACCACCGTGCCGAGCTTCGCGTCAAACCTGTATCGCGTGCGCGAGTGCATCGCCCGCGCCGCAGCCAATGTTGGCCGCAAACCGGAAGAGGTGACGCTCATCGCCGTGTCCAAAACTCATCCCGCGGAGGCGATTCGCGCGGCATACGAAGCAGGCCTCAGGGATTTTGGCGAAAATCGCGTCCAGGAATGGGAGACGAAGCACGAACAAGTAAAGGATCTCGACGCCCGATGGCACTTGGTCGGCCATTTGCAACGCAACAAAGTTCCGCGCGCGCTGAAGCTTTTCCACTTCGTTGACTCGGTGCACTCGCTCGATTTAGTGCGGAGAATGAACACTGCGCCTCACCATGCGGTTCCCACGCCCGTCCTCCTCGAAGTCCGCATGGATACTGCGCCTGCGAAGTCCGGCTTTAACCCGGACGAAGTGCCGGATATTGTCGGAGCTGTGATCGCCATGCCGCACCTCAATCTGCGTGGCCTGATGTGCGTGCCACCGTATTTTGATGATCCGGATCAGGCGAGACCATATTTCCGCAGGCTTCGCGAGCTCCGCGACGCTCTGGCCAGACGTTACGACCACCCGCTGCCAACGCTCTCCATGGGAATGTCCCACGATTTTGAGGTGGCCATCGAAGAAGGCGCGACGGAAATACGGCTTGGAACGGCGCTCTTTGGGGCGCGCCCACCCGCATAAGCGATTTGCTCCGGATTGGGCAATCCTCCGTTTTTTTTCGACGAATGTCAGTTCTGGCTGAAGCCTTGAACCGTGAAGGTAACATCGGCCACTGTAGATTGCGGAAAGTCAGCGCCGGGAAGCATCGAGCTAGCGCGGCCGACCGTATTTAGGTATGCAAATGTGCGGTTAGGCTGATGCGTCGAGGAGCTGGATCGTTTGTCCGAAACGCTGAACACCAGACGCGGGTCGGCATGCTGCCTCATCGAACCGATGACAACAGTGCCAGTAAGTCCGGGAACTTGAGCATGGAACACGCCGTTTGCATCAGGTGTGACCGTGGAAAGAGAAAACGTATACATCAGTGCCGTTACCGCGTTGCTGTTCGGCCCACCGACCCAACCTGTGAACGCGATTTGAACTTCGTAGTCATGCCCGACAAGCAGATCCGAAGGCGAGATGCGTCCGGTGAATTCGACGGGCGTCGCCAGCTGACACTGGTAATCGGCCGAGCGCGATGACTCGATGAGGGAAGGCACGACAATTGCCATCAGCTGGCAGCCTGGGGAATATACCGCGACGAGAATTCCGATGGCGGGCTCGTCAGCCTCATCGGTCGGAATAACATACTCGTGATCGCCGACTTGTGGATCGGCGACCAAACCATACCCCCCGATGACATGGGGTCCCGGCAGTCTGTCTTGCGCGCGTATCAAGTGATACTCCACGTGGATCCGAGCGGTATCGATGTTGTCAGGGATGTGAATCACGAATTGTGTCGGCGCAGGCGGCACCGCATTCGCCGCCAATTGCTTTGCCGCGGGAATCTGCGGTTTTGAGTAATAAATCTGCTGCCGCAGATTCTGCATTTGCTCCGAAATTCGCTCGAGGTTCGAGCCTAAATCCCAGGTAACTCCCGGTGCAAGATTTTTTGGTGCAGCGATGTTCAATGCCATATCTCGGTAGTAGCGCGTGTGCATAAGGTGCCTGGCATCGGAACCCGTGCGACTAATCATCAATGCCTGGTCCTTTTCGTTCAGCTCTTGGATGAGCTGATCCATCGGGACAGTGCCGGCTTTTGCGGTCTGGACATAACCCAGCACTGCATTTGCGTCATCCCACGCAAACTGCCGGCTCTGCGTGACTGCGTCAACCCATTCGGGATCTCCGTACGAAGATCCGTCGGCGAATACGATGGCCCTAAGCTGCACTTCCACCGAGGGTGGCGCCGGTTTTGTCGTGGAGGCCGCGCTGCCAATTGGAAAGGAATAAGTTTTCTGGGGAAGGATCGCACCATGCGAACCGCCCGACTGAAGTACACTGTCGAATGTCAAAACGCCCGATGTTCTTGAATGATCCGATGTCTGCGCGACGGCAACTGCAATTGCCGTAATCGGAATATCAGAAAGATTAGTGATTGAGTATTGGAAGCCGCCAGAAGGACGGGACTCAATCTTTACGGAAAAGCGCGGGTCGGAAGGCTCGGTCTGCGCGAACGCCGGCGCGGCGACAACTACCGCGAAAGCGAGAAAGGCAACGACGAGGGCCTGTTTCTTCATACTAGGACTCCTTTGTACCCACTCGCGCAAATAAACTGTATCACTTCTTATCGAATGGGGCAATAACCAGCGCAGGCGCTTGAGGATCGAAAGTGGCGATTAAGGTCAGTCAAACAGGTTCGTGCGTCTCATTTCGAGTACGCGTGCAGCCGCGCGCAAGCCGCGACTCCATGGGCGGGGAATGGCTAGGTGCGCTTAAGGTTCGACTGACCGCCTCGCCCGTGGATAGTCGCGCCAATGAGGCCCTCTGCAGATTGCTCGCGGCGCAATTGAACGTGCCGCCTAGCGCTGTTAGAATCCTCAGCGGCGAACGAAGCCGCACAAAGCGCGTTGAAGTGCGAGGAATTAAGGCGGCGCAGGTTCAAGCGCTTTCCGCCACGTGAACGCTGCCGTTAGGCAAGTTAAAGCGGACCTATCGCCAAGTCGGCCACACGCATCTCACAAGAACGGACAACTCATATGCCGGACATCAAAGCCATTCAGCAAGCACTGCGCGAAGAAAAAGTTGACGGCTGGCTCTTTTACGACATTCTTCACCGCGACCCCATCGCCTATCGCGTCCTCGGTCTCACGGATTGTCTCGCCAAGCGCCGGTGGTTTTACTTGATTCCCGCGCGGGGGACGCCGCGAAAGCTCGTGCATCGCATCGAAGCCGCCTCGCTGGATTCGCTTCCGGGCGAAAAACTACAATATTCCGCCCGAGAGGAGTTGGAAAAGAATTTGCCGCGGCTCTTGGGAAGCGCGAAAACAATTGCCATGCAGTATTCGCCGAAGGCCGCCATCCCGTCCATTTCGCTCGTGGATGCCGGAACCGTGGAATTATTGCGCTCGTTGAAGCGCAAAGTCGTAAGCTCGGCAAATCTCGTTCAGCGTTTTGAAGCGGTCTGGTCCCCGGAACAGCACACGACCCATGTGGAAGCAGGCCATCTAATTGACCGGATTACGCGCGCAGCTTTCGAACATGCCGCCAAACTGGTGCGTGACAAGACCGCCTTCACTGAATACGATCTCCAGCAGTGGATGGCCGGGCAGTTCCGGGAGAACGGCCTGGTGGCGGATAGCGACCCAATTGTTGCGGTCGGACCGCACAGCGGAGATCCGCACTATGAGCCGCATGAAAAGACGGCTTCGCCGGTCGGCGAGGGCGATTTGCTGCTGCTCGATGTCTGGGGCAAGTTGAACAAGCCCGGCAGCGTTTATTACGACATTACGTGGATGGGCTATCTTGGCGCCAAGGTGCCGGATAAATATGCCCGCGTATTCGCCGTAGCGCGGCAGGCGCGCGATGCCGCTGTAAATTTCGCCAAGGAATCCGTTTCCGCGGGCCGTGCGATTGAAGGCTGGCAGGTGGACCGCGCGGCGCGCGACGTGATCCGCAAGGCCGGCTTCGGCAAGTACTTCATCCATCGCACCGGGCACAATATCGGACAGGAAGTCCACGGCACCGGCGCGAATATGGACGATCTGGAAAGTCATGATGTGCGGCGGATCATTCCCCACACATGTTTTTCGGTTGAGCCGGGCATCTACACTGCTGAATTTGGCGTGCGTACCGAAGTGGACGTGTACGTTTCCGGCAAAGAAGCCGGAGTAACCGGTGCCGTGCAAAGCGAAATCCTGCCGCTTTTGGCGTAAGGATTGAAGTAGGCCTGAGGATTAATGTCAGAAAACATACCCGAGGACTTTCCCCAGCCGATAGAGCCGGTTGAACAGCAATCGCCTGAACACGGATCGGCCGAACACGAACGACCCGATCAAGAATTGGTCATCCAGCAACCGCTTGCTCTACAAGAGGCAACCTTTCATCTGTCTGGTCCGCGGAAAGAGTCTTCTTGGACGAAAATTACAAGTTCCATTCGGACCGTCTTTGTCGCTTTGGCCGCCTGGATCGTGCCTGGATTGGGGCACTTGCTCCAGCGGCGTATCGGCCGCGCACTGGCGGCATTTCTTGCCGTTGGAGCCATGGCCATCGCGGGATTATGGATGCGCGGGAACGTTTTTCCGCCGCACGGGGATGATACTTTCGGCGTCCTCGGCTTCCTCGCCGATGTGGGTTCCGGCCTTTTTTACTTTCTGGCGCATACGATTGAAAAAAACGGTCCGGACGTTTCACGAGCGGCAGGGGATTATGGTACGCGGCTCGTTGCCACTGCCGGTGTCCTCAATCTGCTGTTTGTGCTTGACGCTTTGGAAATCTCGCTTGGCCAGAAGATCTGATGACGCTCACACATTTCCAAACCATGGCGCTGTTCGCCTTTATCGTCTCGGTGGTATTCGCCTCCCTCAGCCGGCGGAGCTTCGGCGCGGGCATCCGCTATACTTTTTGGGCGTTCCTGAGCTTTCTTCTTGTAGCTATTGCTATCGGCTGGCTGATGTATCCCGCCTCGCACTGAACCAATAGGTTTGTTTGACGCTGCGCGGCAGCGATGCTAAATTTCTTATCTGCATCGTTCGTCAGGCGTTTGCAATAGGGCCGAGGTAGCTCAGTTGGTAGAGCAGTCGATTCGTAATCGACAGGTCTCCGGTTCAAGTCCGGATCTCGGCTCCATCTCTTAAATTCATTCCATCGCTTCCGGTGAAATGCGTCCGTAATTTTTCCCGGGCGACTGCAATCATCGTCTCTTCAACGTTTGCAACCGCGCCCGGGACCAGCGAATTGCCTTGCATGCAAGCAAAACAAGTTTGCGCTCGTGGAAACAAGAGTGTTCTTTTTAGCGCAGCCCCCGCAGCTACAATGTGGAGATACTCGCGTCGGTAAATGAAGTGTGCGTGGCCAGTCCGAGTAACGCCACCGTTCGCTCTAATGAAGCTAAACCGCGAGGTTACAGAATGAAGATTCTAGTGACAGGCGGCACGGGCCGCGTTGGTTCGGAAGTTGTGAAGGAACTTCAGAAGCGGAGGGCGGATATTCGCCTTCTGGTACGAAAGAGCGACGCCCCAACGCCGGCAGGTGTTGAGGCAGTCATCGGCGATCTGCTCGATCCGATTTCCGTCGAGAAGGCAATGGCCGGAGTGGATAAGCTTTATCTTCTTAACGCAGTGCTTCCCGATGAATTGACGCAGGGCCTCATCGCTTACGATCTGGCGAAGAAATTGAAGCTGCGGCATGTCGTGTATCATTCCGTTTTTCGCGTGGAGCATTTCAAGGATGTTCCCCACTTCGCCTCCAAGCTGGCGATTGAAAGCGCGCTGCGCGAGTTCTATATCCCGTTCACGATTATCCGGCCAAACTATTTCATTCAGAACGACGCCACATTGAAGGATCCGATCACGAAGGCTGGCATCTATCCGATGCCTCTCGGCCAAGCGGGCATCTCCGCAGTGGACATCCGGGACATCGCCGAGGCCGCCGCGATTGCGCTTACCTCCGACGGACATTTCGGAAAAACCTACAACCTCAACGGTCCCGAAGAGCTGAGTGGTCCCAAGATAGCGTCAATTTGGAGCGCACTGTCCGGCAAAGAGATTCGCTACGGCGGGGACGACATGGATGCGTTTGAGGAGCAGATGCGCAAGAAGGCCCCTTCCTGGTCAGCCTTCGATATCCGCATGATGTTTGAGGGATATCTCGAACGCGGATTCGTTGCGGAGGACGGAGACCTTGAGACATTGACGAAATTGCTGGGGCATGCTCCTCGGCGATACGAAGATTTCGCCAGAGAGACGTTCCTGAATTGGCAGGAGATTCCAAAGGCGGCGTGAGGACAAACCTTGCTGAAAAGCGCGGGCATCCTGACGGCTATCACGAATAAATAGTTGGAACTTTTCTTCAAGCGATTCGGTTTCGACAAAGGAGAAATTCATGTCTGATACAAAGAGCGGCTACCTAATGAAGAGGCAGTTCACTCCGGAAAACAGCGCGCTTGTTCTGATTGACTATCAGGTCGGGACGCTGCAATTCATCCACAATATGTCTCCCGATGATTCGCTTCGGAACGCCGTCATGCTGGCAAAAGCGGCGCGGGCGTACGGCATGCCCACAATTCTCACCTCCAGTATGGAAGACCATGTTCAAGGGCCGATCGCGCCCGCGCTGCAGCAGGTTTTGCCGGAGGCATACAACAATCGAATCAAGCGCGTCGGGATTGTGAACGCATGGGCCGATCCGAATTTTAGCGGCGCGGTGCGTGCGACTGGACGCAAAAATATCATCATGGGTGGCGTCACCACGGACATCTGCCTGATTTTCCCGAGCATCAGCGCGGTGCAAGAGGGCCTTAATGTGTTAGCGGTACTGGACGCCTCAGGCTCGTCCTATGAGGTGCAGGAGAACATGGCACGCAGCCGCATGGAGCGCGCAGGCGTCGTCTTGACCACGACCAACACCGCGATTGCCGAACTTGTGCAGGATTGGAGCACGCCGCAAGGCTCGGAGCTTATTCAACTGCTGATCGCTACCGTTCCGAAGACGCGGGCCGCCCACTAACCGGTCAGTTCCGCGGATTTTCCCAGCCCCCACGCTTTCAAACAGGGGCAGCTTCAAATGGAGCCGCAATAATACGCAACCCTACAAAAGGAGAACGAATGTCATCAACAGCAGCGGTACCAACGATTCCGCCGGACAACCCCAAACGCAGTCTCACCGTGGGGCAAGCCGACCAACTCCGGCATATCGGTCTCGTCGGCGATACCTACACGATCACCGTGACGGGCGACGACACAGACGGACGATTCTGCGTAATTGATATGCACATCCCGCCGGGCGGCGGCCCTCCACCGCATCGGCATGACTTCGAGGAGACCTTTATCCTGCTCGAAGGGGAAATGCAGGCAACATTCCGTGGCGAGAAGTCGACTGTACGAGCCGGCGACACGCTGAACATTCCTGCAAACGCTCCACACCAGTTTCACAATGTTTCCAGTGAACCAGTACGAATGATCTGTATCTGCTCTCCCGCAGGACAGGAGAAATTCTTCATGGAGGTTGGAGTGCCGGTGGCTACGCGGACGACACCCCCGCCAAAGTTGGGCGAAAAAGAGCAGGCCGCGTTCGTCGAGAAAGTGAAGGCGCTCGCACCCAAGTACCGAACCGAGCTACTTCGAGAAGCGTAGCTCGCGAGTTCGTAAACGAGTTCCACAGGAATTTACAAGATCAAGATGACGCGAGAGTCCTGACGATGAATGTTTCCGCAATCCGTTCCGTAGTGGTTCTGCTTGCGATCTTCATAACAGGTCTGCTGGCAGGCGCTATGCTGGGAATTGCTATGGAACAACAGACGGCCCAGAAACTACCCGAAGCCGCATGGACACCTCGACAGCAAAATAATGATGCTCTGTTTCGGAAGGTGATGCCCATTACCTTCGTTGCGATGATGCTTCTTCTGACCGCATCGATATTCCTTCTCCATGGTCGTTCAAGGATGGCCATGGCCGCCGCAACCGTTTGTGCGCTAGCCGTGATCATCGTCACTGCTGGGTGGGAAGTACCTATCAACAATGAAATTGTAAAGTGGACTGCCGGAAATGCGCCAGTCGACTGGATGAGTACTCGAGACAAATGGCTTCGGAACCACTGGGTAAGAACGTGGATCGGCGTACTGGCATTTGGGTGCGCACTTGTCAGCAGCCTGCTGATCACTGACTAGCGGTGAGCGAAAACGGCGGTCGCGTTGGAAAAACTCGAATGTCTAGTCAGGAGCTTCAAATGCTCACAATTGAACAACGCCTTCAACACCTCGAAGATGAAGCAGTAATCCGGGACCTTGCCGCGCGATTTGCCGATGCTGCGACTCGGGCGGATTACGGGACCATCAGATCTCTTTTCACCGCCGAAGCGGTCTTTATGATCGGCGAACCTTTCGCGGTTACCTGTAAGGGACCCGATGAAATTGTTGCACTCATTCACAGGCTGCGCGACGGCAAAGACTTTTTCGTCGAATTTGTTCATAGCGGGCTGATCCAACTCGACGGCAACATGGCTTCGGCGCGCTGGCTCGTGCGGGAAGTAGGTCTGGGCGCCGAGAAGAGCGGTCCGGGAAAGAGCTACTACAACAATTTCGGATTCTTCATCGATGAACTCGAGAAGGTCGACGGCAAATGGCTTTTCAAGACGCGGACCTACCCGTACTTGTATCTCGACACAGATCAGTTTATCGGGGACGGTGTTGCCCTGAACGCAGATATCAGCTTCACCTAACGATCCCGCTCATGGACTCTTGCCTAGCGGCGGCGAGCGGGTGGGATAGCGCTCTGAATTTTCATTTCTCGAACGAGCCAGAGCGTACTTATAGTCCAGGGCTGGTGAAGCACTCTTTCGCGTTGGTCCCGTGCAAGCGTGGGTCTCGGGCGGTCCCTAGATACGTGTCGATAAAGTCGAGAAACACTTTTACCTTCGGGGTCAAACGCGATGAAACAGAATAAAGGGCACACAAAGGAATCGACGTCGGCCTCCACATTGGTAGCACGGGAACAAGTCGTTTCGCGACTGCGGGATCGAGAGCTATCCATAACGGCAAAATCGTGACGCCGGCGCCATCGAGTGCGAGTTGCAAAGCCACACTGGGATCGCCGGTGGTGACGTGGAACTGGATATTCGGGGTGACGACCTTCTTGCCTCTGGTAAGTTTCCAAGCGTCCCAACCGATACATCGATGGGCAGCCAACTCTGCCGGATTGGCGGGGGTACCAGCGATGTTCAGGTAACTGCGAGTAGCGAAAAGTCCGCGAGTGGTCCCCGGATAGCGGCGGATTTTTCGCGACGAGTTTCGCGGCGCACGAATCTTGAAGAAAACATCGACATCCTCGTTTGGTTCTTGATCCCATTCGGAAGAATAGTCTGCGAGCTCAACTCGCAGATCCGGGTAGGCTTTTACGAAGTTGCTTAACAGTGGCGCGATAACGTGTCGCGCCATTGTTCCCGGACAAGCTACTTTAATGACTCCGCCCGGATGCGATTGATGCTTCTCCAGCAAATCCTCCGCGTCTCGCAACGTTCGCAGCGCGCGACCGCAAGAGGAAAAGTATCCGTTTCCAGCGTCTGTCAATTGCAAACCATGTTGGCCCCGCCGTACGAGCAAAAGCCCGAGGCGCCGCTCAAGCCGGGTCAGAGACCTGCTTACCGTGGATGTCGCTACCTGGAGTTCCTGTGCGGCCGCGCTCAAACTTCCGCTCTGAGCGGCAAGTGTGAACATTCGGATGTCATCAAGATCGAACAATCTGCCCATGGGCTCCCTTTATATCAACTTGCGTCACGCGCACGAAAAGTTTGCGCAAAGGTTTACAGTATCTTGAAATCGATGGATGCGAAATGCCGAACCGATTATTTAGTTTGCTCATACGCAAAGTCTGTTTGCAGGACCGCAACTTCTACACCATAAATCATTAACACAGCTGCCGCGGGCAGATGTACGACTGAGTTGTCATCGGGGTGGTGTTGCAATATCCATCTTGACCTCGGGAAACGGCACGAGTGTTCTGCGGAATCTTTGGTAAGTTCGGAGATCTAACTGCGAACAACTTGCGAACAATTGCTGCCGAATATGGTGCTAAACGGTCATGTGAGGTGAGGGAAAAGACGTTTAGAACCAATAACATGATATAGATGGAGCAATCGACAGGTCTCCGGTTCAAGTCCGGATCTCGGTTCCATCTCTTCGATAAACTAGGTGGATTACAGCGAAAGAAGCTCGAAACGATTCAACAAGTCGTCTGCGGTCCGCGCCCAGAACGCTGGTGAGGCGAGATGCCAAACCTCGAATGGCTAACGAACGGGCTGCCCGCCTCAAAGAAACGCAGCCGCCGGCCCACCTCACGCGTGATGCCGATGCGCACAGTTGTGCTAATGTGTGCGGTCTCTCGTACCGCGGTCCCCAACCAAAGCGGACCATCGGCACACAGGTCAACTCCGTCCAACCGCTGGTCGATTTGCAATGCAGCCGCAAGCCGTCCCGGCCCTCTCGCCAAATCTATGACCTTGTCGGTTTTGCGGAGCCGTTTCATTAGGTTGATTCCTTCGAGAGGCTCAATGGCGCGCAACAGCACTCCTGCGCCAACCCCCGGCTCTTCAGCCGTCACGTTGAGCATGTATGACGTCCCATAGACGAAGTACACGTAAGCGAACCCCGTGCCCAGGAATAGGGATTGGTTCCGGGCCGTTCGTCCACGATAAGCATGCCCACTCCGATCGCCCGGCGGGTAGGCCTCTGTCTCGACGATACGACCGCTAATCCTGTTTCGCCCGGTCTTGCGCACAATGGTTTTTCCGATGAGATATCGGGCCAGCTCAGCCGTATCACTTGGCAAGCTGGCCCGTGATAGCCGCCGGACTTCGTAGGCGAGATGAGACGCGCTCTGCAATGGAATCCCCTGATCCTGTCTGGAGGGCCCACTGTCGCGCAAGCCCAGATTCTTTCAGTCAGCAGTCTGCCGTGCAATTGGCTGCGCGTCCCGGAGGAGACCGGTCTCCACGTCGAAAATAAAGCCTCGCACAGGGACATCTTTTGCGATCCAAAGAAGTGATCTTACCTTATTATTCATTTGTTCCCGAGTCACCGGACCTTGCCGAAGACAAAAAATATTGCGTCGGAACCCCTCGGAGCGTATGGTTTGCACTGACGTGGGCCAAGAGGTAGGCACCCATTTTTTGAGCTAGTCTTTCGACCGCCCTGCGGGGGCGCCGCATGATAGTTCCTTGACGCGAGCGAACCTGGTCAGTTACGACCAGTTCCACTTCATCAAGACCTGAAAACTTGCAATGCCCCCACGAGCTTAGTGTCCGTCGTCTGAGAGCGCGACGGTAACAATTCTACTTTCGGGAGCATTCCCGCAAGAGCGAACGGCTTCCCATCACTCCAAGCTGGAAACGGAAGTGGCGAAGCGATGACCACACAGCCCAAAAGCCCGGAGCAACTCGAAAGGAGCACGCAATGAAACAACCACAGGACAGGTCGCGCCGTGGCTTTCTGAAGGCGAGCTCGATGGTGGGTCTCGCAGTCGCGATCAGCCCAGCGACGATCGGCGAGGCATTCGCGGATGCAAAATCCAAGACTTCTCCAAAGGACGACCCCATGACCGAATCCAGTGCTACACGACGGGCCAGCGAGCCGACAACTGACAACACCGCGATCCGTCCGTTTCATAAAAGATTTCCGGCAAGTGACATTACTGAATTGCGCAGGCGCATAAGCGCGACGAGGTGGCCGGAACGGGAGTTGGTCACGGATGCATCGCAAGGCGTGCAACTGGCGACGCTTCAGAAGCTCGCGCGCTATTGGGGAACCGAGCACGATTGGAGCAAGTGCCAGGCGAAGCTGGACGCCACACCGCAGTTCATAACGAACATAGACGGGCTGGACATTCATTTCATCCACGTGAAGTCGAAGAATGCGAATGCGCTTCCGGTGATCATCACGCACGGATGGCCCGGCTCGATCATCGAGCAAATGAAGGTCATCGATCCGCTGACGAATCCGACGGCACACGGCGGGACTGCGGCGGATTCCTTCGACGTGGTGATTCCTTCGCTGCCGGGCTATGGATTTTCGGGCAAGCCGACGGCGACCGGATGGGACCCCCAACGCGTCGCGCGCGCCTGGGCCGTGCTGATGACGCGCCTGGGATACAAGCGTTATACGGCGCAGGGCGGCGATTGGGGAAATGCTGTTACGGAACAGATGGCTCTGCAGAAACCGCCGGGATTGATCGGCATTCACACGAATATGCCTGCGACGGTGCCGCCTGAGATCGATGCCGCTGCGCTGGCTGGCAAACCAACTCCGTCGGGATTTTCAGTGGACGAGAAATATGCGTACGCCCGGCTGGCTATTTTTTACGCACACGGGCTGGGTTATGCGCAGGAAATGGCGAATCGTCCGCAGACGCTTTACGGAATTACGGATTCGCCGATCGGACTGGCTGCCTGGATTCTGGACCACGACTGGCTGAGTTACGCGCTTATCGCGCGCGTGTTCGACGGACAGACAGAGGGGCTGACGCGAGACGATATTCTGGACAACATCACTCTGTACTGGTTGACGAATACGGGGGTTTCTTCGGGGCGGCTATATTGGGAAAGCAAGTTGCCGTTTTTCACGCCGAAAGGTGTGCAACTTCCGACTGCCGTGAGCGCGTATCCCGATGAGATTTATACGGCTCCGAAGAGTTGGACCGAAAAAGCGTATCCCAAACTGATTTATTACAACCGGCTCCCCAAAGGCGGTCACTTCGCGGCGTGGGAGCAGCCAAAAGAATTCACGGATGAGTTGCGAGCGTCATTCAAATCGTTGCGGTAGGCTGGCGCACAGGATAATTCCCAACTCCGGGACGTTGAGGACGGGCGGCGTTCGAAGCCAATCTTCGCGGACACGTTTCGAATGTCTGTAGTGATGTTGAACATATTCTGCGCACGATGTCGAAAGGAGCCATCAATGAACGCGGTACAAGTCGAACAGAAGAGCTATGAGATGCCCCCGCGCGAGGGGATCAGCATCGCATATTTTCTCACCGTCGCCGACCTCGAGCGATCGGCTCGCTACTACGAAAAGGTTTTCGGCGCCCGCATTCTGAGCATGGGTGACGGCAACGCGCCTCCGTACCTTCAGCTTGCGAATATCTGGATGATTCTGAACGTTGGAGGCGGCCCGACGCCGGATAAGCCGACGGTAACGCTCAGCGTCCCCGACCCGAATCACATCAACAGCTTTATGAATTTCCGCGTCGCGGATATTCAAGCGTGCTACAAATTATGGAAAAGTCGAGGAGCCGAGTTCATCACGGAGCCGATACCCAAGTACGGCGAGATACGCTGCTACATCCGCGATCCTGACGGTTACATTATCGAGGTCGGACAGAGCACCGATCTCACGTACGGTTAACGCTTGGCGCGGATAGGATGCCGACTCTGCGCCTGGTCGTCGCCCTTCCGCCAATCATTGCCTTGAACAGTCACGCGCTCTGACATCGAAAGGGGTTCCAGATGGATGGCACAAACGGACAGAAAGAGACAGGGCTTAGTGTGAACGTTTTTACCGCCCCAGGAAAGGCTATGGTCGGCGAGCGGCCAAAGCCCTTCGGCGAAGCGCTCGGATTTGACCCGATCACGGCGACTTTAATCTTCGGCGAATACGACGCGGTGCTGGTGGATGCAATGGGGACAGTGGCAGAGGCCGAGGCTCTCGCGGATTGGATTGCTCTGCACAACCGCAACTTGGAGACCATCTATATAACACACGCCCATTTCGACCACTTCTACGGTCTGAGCATTCTGCTCGACCGTTTCCCGGGCGCTCGGGCAATCGCAACGCCCAAGACGGTGGACGCCATGCAGATGTCTTTCTCTCCCGTGGTGGAGCGGTTAGCCCGCCGGCTCTTTCCTGGGCAAGTGGCCACTAAGTTAGTTCCACCTGTGCCCTATGAGCCCGACACGTTCACTCTCGAGGGCCACGAATTGCGCATCATCGAGCAGGGCCGCACCGATAGTCCCGATTCGACGTCTCTACACGTTCCATCGATCGGCCTGATCGTCGCTGGCGACGTTGTGTACAACCAATGCCACATGTACGTCGGCGACACCACGCCCGAGAGCCGAAAGAATTGGATCGCGGCGCTAGACCGATTGGCCGCGCTGAACCCGGTGATGGTTGTCGCCGGTCACAAGAAGCCTGGCGCGCCCGACTCTCCCTCGACGATCCAAGACACCAAGCGTTACCTGCAGGACTTCGATCGGCTGCAGAAAACCGCGAAGTCTGACCAGGAGCTGTTCGATCAGATGACGGAGCTATACCCGCATTGGGTAGCCAATCAGTCGTGGTTGTTGTTCGGATTCCCGCAGCCATAACCCACATCAGCCGCGGTGGCCCGTCCTTGCGCACTCTGGAGGAAGCCGCGGACGATGAGGTAGCTCATATTCAGGAGAACAGAATTCGATTTCAAAGAGGAGAACAAAATGACACCAAAAGGAAAAGTCTTGGTGCTAGTCTCGAGCGGTCACGGTTTGCCCTTGAAAGATGGCAACGTATACGTCGGCGCTGGCTACTATCTCAACGAGCTGACGGTTCCGGTTCGCACCCTGATGAAGGAGGGCTACGAAATCACTTTCGCCAACCCCAAAGGCAACACGCCGCAAATGGATGTCCATTCAGCTGTAGCCGACTTCTTCGGTGGAGACGAGGCTAAGTTTCAGGACTATCTAAAATTCCGCGACACCCTGACTGGGCTCAAAAATCCAACTCGCATCTCGGATGTCATCGCATCGGGCCTGGATCAATATGACGCTGTTTTCGCCCCCGGCGGCCATGGCCCGATGATGGACCTGCTCGATGATCCCGACGCGGGCACCGTGCTGAGACACTTTCATGAAACATCCAAGCCTACGGCAGTGCTCTGCCATGGCCCGATCTCACTTCTCGCGGCGCTTCCGAATTCGACGGAGGTGGTCGCCGCGCTGTCGGCGGGCGATGCCGCTGGAGCACACGCAAAGGCTCAAGGCTGGATCTATTCTGGATATAAGATGACGATCTTTTCGACAGCGGAAGAGCAGCAGCGCGAGCCGCTTGAGATTGGTGGTAAGGTTCTCTTTTACCCGGACTTTGCCCTGCGTACTGCGGGCGGCGACGTAAGTGTGGCCGCTCCATGGCAGAGCTACGTTCTTCAAGATCGCGAGTTGATCTCAGGTCAGAACCCGTTCTCTGATCAAGCGCTTCTGAAACTTCTTCTACCAGCACTCGATGGGAAGAAGAAGTCGGTTTCAGCGGCGTAAGAATCGGAGACGCCCAGAAAGAGCTAATTGAGAAAGGGATGACACTTGGAGGGCGTAAATATCGATGAAGACTACGTTCGGCGGTTTTTCGCTGATGCCGCCTGAAAGTCAGGCAAGGGTGCGCCACCCACTCAGATGAGCACTGTTCATCGGAATTAGGGTCGTCAATGAGCAGCGTACAAATCGAACAGAAGAGCTATGAGATGCCCCCGCGGGACGGGTTCACCGTCGCACATTTTATCACCGTCGCCGAAATCATCTGCAGGATCGAAGGAGGATTGTATGTCTGAGAAAGGCAGTACCGTAAAGCGTACTCGGCAAAGCGAAGTCCGGTCTCACCAACCCGGGCAGGAAGTTTTCAAAACGATTTTGTCCGAAGACGTCGATTGGAAAGCGTTCTCGGAGTTCCCGCCTTCGGTGCGCCTGGCAGTCCTTGTTGGTCAGCCGTCCCAGGCCGGCCCCTACACGATCCGGGTCAAAGTACCTCATGACGTGAAACTGATGCCGCATCGGCACCCGGAGGATCGAGTCTATACCGTGATTTCCGGCGTCTTTTATATCGGGCTGGGTGATGAATTCGACGCGGGTAAGTTGGAAGCCTATCCGCCCGGCAGTGTGGTCGTTCTACCCGGCAATACGTCCCACTTCCACTGGGCGAAATCCGGTGAGTACGTCACGCAGGTAGCGGCGATCGGTCCGCTTGGACTTGAATACCTCAACGCGAAAGACGATCCGCGAAACAAGAACTCGTAGGAGGTAACAGCGCAGCGAAAGGAGAAACGACAATGGCGACGACAAAACACGCGGCGGTGCCGAGCCTGATAAAGGCGGTTCGGATCGCGCAGTACGGCGGCTCCGATCAACTGAAATACGAGGAAATACGGCTGCCGGAGATCGGCCCGGGTTACGTGCTCGCGAAAGTCCACTACACGGGTTTGAACCCGATCGACTGGAAAATCCGGGAAGGCTACATGAAGAATTTCCGGCCGGTGAGCTTTCCGCTGACGCTCGGTCAGGATTTTGCGGGAGAAATCGTGGCGGGTGGCGGCGACTCGGGCCGTTTCCAAACGGGCGAGCGGGTGTTCGGGTTCGGCGATGGGACGTATGCGGAGTTCACGGCGGCGGCGATTACGGGCATCGCGGCGATTCCTGGGAAAATGGAATTCCCGGTGGCGGCGGCGCTGCCGACATCGGGGCTTACGGCACTGCAGGCAATTCGCGACTATGTGCAGCCCAAGCCGGGAACCCGGATTCTGATCCACGGCGCGGCGGGTGCCATAGGCTCGTTCGCAACCCAGATCGCCAAGCGCTGGGGCGCGCAAGTGATCGGGACGGCTTCGGGCGAAGACATCGTGTACCTGCGTTCGCTAGGTCACGTTCAAGTTGTGGACTATAAGCAGGAGCGGTTTGAAAGCGTGGGGCAGGTGGATGCGGTGCTTGACCTGGTCGGCGGCGAGACGGCGACGCGCTCTTTCACAGTAGTGAAAAAGGGCGGCGTGATGGTTTCGACGGTAGGCGCGGCGAACGCGGAGCTGGCGGCGCGGGCGGGGATTCGCGGCGTGAACATGGTGTCGAAGGGAAACGCCGGAGACCTGTCGGAGATAGCGGGCCTCGTGGAACGCGGCGACGTCAAGCCACGAATGGGCGAGGTGTTTCGGCTGCAGCAGGCGCGCGAGGCACAGGATACGAGCCAGCAAGGCCGGGCCAAGGGCAAAATCCTGCTAAAGGTCGAGTAGATACGGATCGATGGAGGGACGAGAGATGGATTGGAAACGGTTGGTCCAGTTTGCGCAACTGGGTAGCAGCGATTTGGAACAATATGCAATCCTTCTAGTACGCGTTTCGATCGGGTTGTTCTTCGCCATCTCCGGGGCAAACAAATTGTTTGTCACCGGCGGCACGAAACCTGTTTACGAAACGCTCGTTAAGGCCAAAGCCCCGTTTCCCCACCAGTTGGCATATTTCGTGTGTGGTGTCGAGTTTGTTTGCGGATCCTTGCTGGCCGTGGGGTCTCTTTCGTTCCCGGCCAGCGTGGCTTTATTGATCGATATGATTGTCGCCGTCCTGATGACCAAGCTTTACGCGTTGCCCAAAGGACTTCCGCCTCTTAACTGGGTCGACGATTTTCTCTACTTTCCGGAAGTTCTCTACGTGCTCTTCTTTATCTGGCTGATCTGCTCCGGTCCGGGAAGGTTCAGTGTCGATTACTGGCTCGCCGGCAAGTTACTGAGGTGATCGATCGGCGAAGCAGCTTGTTGCTAGACAAGAGCTTGATGGTCATCACCAGAATTGTTCAGCTGAACAGTGAGTCCAGGATTCAAAATGGCCAAAAACACAGGATTCCGCAACGGCTCTGGTTTCGTACCCGTCGCCAGGCCCAAATCAATAGTGCCAGGCGCTTGTGCTCTCACCCGAGGGAGCGCTTTTCGTGATGTGATCCGCCATCCAGCGCACGAGGTTTGCGCTGGTAGTGGGCTGCCAGCCATGACCCTTCATTGGGCGTCCATACTGAAAATCGCAATCGCACGGCGGATTCGTCTCTGACTTCAGCACATCCTCGAGCAGATACACCGCGAGATTGAGGTAGTAATAGTCCATATCTCCGACATAGACATGAATCTTCCCGGTCAGCTTTGGACCAAGCGTCGCCCAGTTGGTCCGAAGGTTGTAACTCAAGTCGTAACCGTGGTCGCGCATATAAAGCGCCACGCTGTGATCGATCTTTCCGGTCTGCTTATCCCATAGCGGCTTCGGGTAGCCGTCGTCGCCGATCGGACCATAAACCGCTTCCCAGATTTCCATCTGCTGCCCGGAGCGTCCGTGGCTGCCCAGAACATCCTCGAGCTCGCTCATCGCTTGCATCGTGACTTCCGGTTGCCCGTCGGCTTTGCGTTGCATGTAGCGCGGCGCCGGTAACCACGTGTGGCCCGGCTCGAAGAATGCGTTGTCGTCGTCGTAGACGTTTGAAAGCTGATACCGCCGAAAGTCTACTGGGTCCGGGTAAAGCGTCCACGTGCCGCCAAAGAAATCGGGGTAAAACACCTGAACGGCCAGCGATTCCCATCCGCCGGTCGAGCCGCCTGTGAGCACACGCGCATACGGCCGCGGAATCATCCGGAAATGTGTTTCCAGGTAGGGAATCATCTCTTTCACGAGTGCATCGCCGTAGGGCCCGTTATTCACGGAATTCACCGCGTAAGAATCGTCAAAATAGGGCGTGGGGTGCTGAAGTGTTACGGCAATCATCCGGGGGAAATTGTCCGAATTCCATGACTGGAAAAATTCATAGCCACTCTCGCGATTCAGACCCGCGGCACCGCCGCGCCCTCCCCTGCCTCCCTGCCGTTCCGCCGTCGAAAAACCGAATGGCGCTCCAAGTCCGAAGTGTCCTTCCTCGTAGACCACTGGATAATTCACGTTCGGATGTTCGCTGTAGCCCTTGGGCAAGAGCACGACTGCGCCGATGTACATCGGATGGCCCCAAAATTTGGTGAGCATGTCACTTTGAATCTTGATGTGCTTCACCCATTCCGTGTCGGCGGGTGGTGTGACGGGCGGAATGACCTTCGTCAGTTCCAGATGAACATCGTAACCGGCGGCCGGATCGAGATGCACGCGCTGGACTTCGCTGTAAAGATTTCCGGGAGAGCGATTAAATCGCTGGCCTTCCCACTGGTCCATATGCGCCCAGATCGTGTGGCCATCACTGCGATGGAATTCCGTATAGACATTGACGAGCGCCTGGACGTAGTAATCCCCGGCGGGAATGTCGCGCAGACTGCGCATCGGATAGCCGGGCGTGCCTGCGTCAATCACAGCGGCGCGCCCTGGAGCGAGGCCGCTGACGTCCACTCCGAAGATCGGCGGCGTATCGCCATAGTTGCCGGCTTGCAGACGCGGCTCCGGGGTTTCTCTTTGCGAAATGGCCACGAAGACGCGGCCAGTAATGGCGCCAGAATGAGCGGAATCCGGGAACGAGACTTCAAACTTTGCGTCCGGGGGCAGCGGAGCCGCGCCAGCCCGCGCGCTTGCAGTCAGCAAAGTCAAAGCCACGCCAATGCCAGCAAACACGGGAAGGCGCCTTTTCATTTTCATGAGGCTCTCCTTAAAAGATCAGAATGTTTGGCGGTTTCAATGCTTCAACAGGGTTTCCGGCCCGAACTATAGCACCGAAAACATCGAACCGTTGCAAGTTGATTGTCCGGGGCTTGCCTTCAGTGTTTTACAAGACGGATGACCGTAGAATTTTGATACCTTACCCCTAAGACGCTTTGACCCGCCTCCCGCAGAAGAGCTATTTGGATTCAACGCCCGCGTCAACGATTACTTACGATCGAGCTACTATCGGTAGCCGTACTATTCCCTTGACAGCTACTTAAGGCGGGCGTATACGCTACGCATGGACGCTGGGTTTCAGGTTTTCGGCCCGGCAACAGGGGATGTGCACGCGGCTCTCGCGTAAGGGGTGGTTCCGGAAATCTTAAGTGAAACTACTCGCGAATTATTTCGCGAGCGGTGTTGTATTTCCGGAACGGCTCGGAAAGCTGGCTGGCGTGAAAGTAAGAATCAGCCGGTTTGCTCTGATTTCTAATCATAAACACTTTGAGTGGAAGTTTGTTCCTGCGTCCTGTGAAGATAGGGGGCCGGTGGCTGGCTTGTCTTCGGAAGGATTCATCGCAATTGACCCTCCGCAAAACTCCCAAGGAAAAGAGGCGACCTAAGATGGGGAAAATGAAAATGTTTGCCGTTGTTGCATGTGCGCTTCTGTTGCTGAGCGTTTGCACGCATGGCGCTTTCGGCCAAGCGCAAACTACAGGAGACATCAGCGGTGTGGTTAAGGATCCTCAGGGCGGGACCGTGGCCGGGGCAAACGTCACACTAAAGAACCTGGGTACGGGGGCTACAACCTCGATGAAGTCGCTGGGCGACGGAATCTTCCGCTTTCCATTCTTGGAGCCGGGTGACTATTCCGTGACCGTGGATGCCGAGGGGCTTCAGAGCAACACGACGAATACGGTGGTACGTCTTGGGCAGACTTCCTCTCTGGAAATCCAGCTGAAACTCAAGGGAACAACGCAAACCGTGACGGTCACCGCCGAGGCGCCCATCATGCAGACGGAAAACGGGAACAACTCCACCAACCTGACCTCCAAACAGATTCAGGAAATACCGAATGGCGGCAATGATGTCTATGACATTCTGTGGTACGCATCAGGCGCGGTCGTCGCGCGCGGCGGCACCTTTCCGTCTTTCTACGGCCTGCCGACGTCATCCAACATGGTGACCCTGAATGGCATGCCGGACATCGATCCCTACAATAACAGTACCAACGGCGGCGCCTCAAACCTCCTGCTCGGCCTAAATGAGGTGCAGGAAGCCACCGTCGTTCCCAACGGTTACACCGGTGATTATGGCACCCTGGGCGGATCGAACACCACCATCGTCACAAAATCCGGCACGAACAAATTTCACGGCGATCTCAAGTATTTCTGGAGCGGTCGAGCCGTTGACGCCAACAGCTATTTCCACAATTCAGTGTCAACGCCCCGCTCATTCCAGAACGCCAATCAATATGCGGGCGATGTTGGCGGCCCTATCCTGAAGAACAAGCTGTTTGTGTATTTCAATACCGAGGGCATCCGTATCGTCCTTCCGGCGGCAAGCGGATTCACCTATCTTCCGACTACAAACTTTGAAAATGTCACGCTCGCAAATCTATCGAGCATTGGCTTGAGCAGCTCCATTCCGTTTTACAAGTCTCTTTTTGCTCTTTGGAACGGCGCGCCGGGAGCTTCTGCCGCGTCTTCGGCTGGGATACCGGTAGGAACCACCTCGAGCGGTTTATTTACAGGCCCTGGGTGCAATACATTCACGCAAGGGGGGACGGAAACGGCTACTACGGCCGCCGCTGCCGCATCTTTGCCCGCATGCAGCACGCGATTTGCGTCGCTCGTGCCGAACTACAATCCGGAAACAATTTACACCTTCCGAGTGGACTACAAGCTCGGGTCAAAAGATCACATGTTTGTGCATTACTTCAATGACAATGGCGTGCAGGCGACCGCCACCGACACGATTGACCCGGCCGTTTTCGACGAAATCAGCGTCCAGCCAAGCTGGAATTCAGAGTTCGTCGAAACGCACACTTTCAACTCGAGCATGATTAATCAGGTCACGATTGGCGCGGAGTGGTACCACGCGCTCTTCGCTCCGACGAACATCCCGCTGGCGCTGAGCACCGTCCCCTATGCGATCTCGTTTAGTGATGCCAGCCTGAATACGCTGGGTTCCACCGTAACCGGTATTCCCACCGGGCGTGCGGTTACCAGCGCGGAATTTTCCGATGACTTTTCGTGGCAGAAAGGAAGGAACTTCTTCAAGTTTGGCGGCCTTTTCGATCGCTACGACATGTCGGACTATTTCAGCATCACGCGGAGCATGGCGGTCGCGAACCTGGACGCCTTCTACAACGGCGGTTTCGATCCAACGACTCCCAGCGGGAACAGCACGACATACACGCAAAACTATCCATTGTCGCCCGAACAGCCGTTTGCGATGTACCGGCTGGGAGCCTATGCGACGGACGAAATCAAGCTTCGGAGTAATTTGTCAATCACTCTCTCCTTGCGAATAGATCACCCTTCCAACCCAATTTGCCGAACTCTGTGTATGACGAATCTCACCTCGCCGTTCCTGGCGGGTGGCGACACGGCCTCGACACCTTACGATCAAGCCATTTCAACGGGGCTGTTCCAGGGTTTCAAAGGGATGCAAAGCATCGAATGGCAACCACGCTTCGGGTTTGCCTGGCAGGTCCGCGGAGGCAACCGTCCAACCGTGTTGCGCGGCGGCGTTGGCCTGTTCGGGGATAACTATTCCTTCAGCCTCGCAACGGCGTTTGCCAGCAATGCTCCCAATTCACCAAGCTTCGCTGTGTCGTCGCTCGGCTACATCTCTCCAAACCAAACGCCCGTCATCTCCGGTTCGACGACATACAACCCGCTCCTCACTGATAACATGACGGACTACACCGCCTTCAAGAGCGGTTTCATCGGCGGTGACAACCTGACTCAATTGCAGGCCGCCGTGGCGGCCGCGGGCGGGACTTTTGCCGCGCCGAGTTTCACTACCGCTGCCCCGAATCTGCAGTTACCTCAATTTCAGGAATGGAACCTCCAGATTCAACAGGGGCTTTGGCACAATGCCTCTCTTAACATCGGTTATAACGGAAACCACGGGATCCACGAACTGCTCAGCGTTGGAGGCTACAATGCATACAATAACCCGGCGGCCAATGATGAATTGCCTGGATTCCCGGCGACTCCACTGAACCCCTTGTTCAAAGCAGTGACCTACTACCAGCCGGGCGGTACATCGAACTACAACGGCTTGAGCGTGTCGTTCCAATATCGCTTCGGCGGAGGCGCGCTCCAGGCCAACTACATGTGGAGCCACGCGTTTGATATCGGATTGGGCAGCGCACAGTCCAGGACGGTCCTGAATCCCGCCGATCTTGCCGACTCAACCGGGCCAGCCGATATCGATGTGCGCCACTACATGGATGCCAACTACACCTGGCCAATTCCACTCCAGAAACTAATCCGCAGCCACTCGCTCAGCCGCGTCGTCGAAGGCTGGCAAGTTTCCGGAACCATTATCGCTCGCACAGGGTTCCCAATGAACTTCACCGATACCTCCCTCAACACAGTCTTGACAGCTGATAACTATGCGGGCGCGACGCCATTCGCAAACTGGAGCGGGGCGGCGATCCCCACTTGTAACGTTCCGGATTACTCGGGCGCAACGGCCATATCCTGTTATCCCGCGGGGCTTTTCACAAAGATCTCGTCCTCGACCCACGAATTCGGTGACACACCGCGGAACGTCGTCTACGGCCCGGGATATTTCGACACGGATTTCGGGCTCATGAAAAACATCAAGATTAGGGAATCCTGGACGTTGGGTCTCGGAGTGCAGGCCTACAATGTCCTCAACCACGCGAACTTCTCGGTTCCGGGCACGAACGTAAACAGCTCCTCAACGTTTGGTCTCATCACCTCGACCGTGGGACCGGGGAACTCCGTGTACGGTTCCGGGTTGGGAGCGGACAGCTCGCCGCGCCTCGTGCAGATCAAGGCCCAGTTCTTCTTCTAGGACGCTTCCGCAAAGGCGTTCTGGAATCGCATCTTGAAGCCACGCCGCTGCGCGCTCTCGAAGAGCGCGCAGCGGTAACTCACACTCCCTTAACCGGACCAACCAGCAAACCGCTTCTTGAAAAGCCTCAACTCGCATCACTTTTCTTGCGACCACCAATTCAATGGCTGCACGGTAGGTTGGGGCGGCCACCGAAACAATGAGGCGCAGGCCAATGCAACAAAACACGCACAATCACCGCCGGACATTCCGCATCGACGCAGCAGAGCGCGAAATTTGCGATGTGAACTTGGAAGATTACCACTAACAGGGAAGGAGCAATCGCCATGCCCATTGTGCGGCCGGGAGCATCCCTGACACTTTTTGATCCTCTCCGGTGAGGGGATGGGGTGCAGGGGAAGGGTCGCCGTTCAGACAATCCACTCCAACTTCGCGTATGTCTTGCGATTGTCCGAGGCTCGTCTCTAGTTTTCGCTAATTGCCCGCTTGCGCAATCGCGCTTGCCGAATTAGCCTGCGAACTCCATTTGTGCCAGAGAACCGGGTCGGCCAGCATTCGTATGAACACTCCACCCACCACCGAACGGGCCTGGAATCCCTGCTGTTTCGCATCTTTAGTGTCATACCAATCCGAGAGCGGAACTCGCGAAGGTGTCTCGTCCGCATATTTGTACAGCGGTGCAATCAGAGCCTGGAAATCCTTTGGGTTATCAGCTAGGGTCGCCGTCCACGCAATCCAGTCCAACTTCGTATATGTCTTGCGATTGTCGAGTGGCAGGCCGAACTCATTCTGATGGAGCAGATAGAAGGACATCTCCTTGCGGCCAATGCTGGGGTCAAATAAGTTGAGCCCCAGTACTTTGTCCCACACAAGATTGTATTTCTGACTCCAAGTTCCCGGCTTATCAAAGGCAAGCCGGTAGTGATCGCCGTCGGAAGCCATGTGTTCCCATTGTTCCGCCATCTGCTTTGCAGTATTGAGATATTCGGTGGCTCGCTCGGAATCTCCCATCAATCTGGCCAGCTCACCGTAACTGGCGACAGCCTCAATCGCCTTGATCGAAAGGTTTGCGTTGTGCGCCAGGTGCCCGGCAAAATCGTCTGTGCTCAATTGATTTTCCGGATCGAGTCCCTTCGTTCGCAGATAATCGGCCCATTTGGTCAGCAGCGGCCAGTAGCTCCGCGCAAGATCAACGTTGCCCTCGGCTTTGGCAATCGCCAGCGTAAGAATCAACATGTTCCCCGTTTCCTCGACCGGCATCTGATTTTCTTCCGTGCGCTCGCCCCCTCCGTACACCTGACCATTGGCCAGCGGATAAGTTCCAAGATCATGCGGAGCAAATGGCCATCGCCAGCGCGGCAGCGAGGCGTAATCAAGTATCGGTTTCATCTGGCCTTCCACCAGCTTCGGGTTCAAAAGCAGGAACAGGGGAGCTGAGGGATAGAAAACGTCGACCGTATCAATGCACCCATTGCTGAAGTTCTCCTTCGCGAAAAACAGCGGTGTTCCATCCGTATCTGCTACAAGTTTGTGTGCGCCGATGGCCTGCCGGTAAGCGAGGATGGACAACTCGGCATATTGGCGCCCACCTGCTGCTGTCAGATCAGTCGTGAGTTCTTTGTCAAACGCGATGGAGCGCTGCAGGAGAGATTCATATTCGCCCACAGCTTTGCGGAGAAGGTCCGCGAAGTTAGAGCCGTCTTTGCGCCAATACGGGCGCAGCTTGCGGTACAGGTATTCAATCGAGAACTGGTCGTCATACGCGACGAGAAGATGTCGCGAAACGGGCTCCGCTCCCACGTTTCCGAAGTCAATCGTAGACGCCAGCACGGCCGCTCCACTGTGAGGCGTTGCCGGCATGTCCAGTTGGTCCGCGTCGGGAAGTCCGCCGCCGGTAGAGAACTTTTGGCGCGCATCCCTGCCATTCACGGCCGCTAGCCGCTCGTTAGATGAATCCGGAGCCGCGAGGTAGAAATGTCCCCAGTTAATACGAAGGTCATCGCCGAAAGCGCCGAGAACACGTTGCTCCGATGAACCGACACTGAGCAGTTCGCTGTCCCCAACTTTCGCTCTCGACCAAACAACGGATTCGTAGGGTGTATTTACCGCAAGCAGACTGCTGCAATCCAGGTATACGGAAACAGCATGCATAGCTGAGTCAACGCTGCGCACGTCCCAGGAGATGTATGTAATCGGTCGCGATAATACCGTCAGATCGGAGGCAAGCGCGGGAGTAAAGAACGTCAGCGTAAGGTGGATCGCGCCCTTCTCGAAATCATAAATAGTTCGCGTGGGCGTCAGGAGTTTGGAAACTTGCTGCATTGCCGGCACTCTCGACGGTTCCTTACCCATAAAGCGGTACGTGCTCCCATCCACGCGTAACAGTCCGGACATGGGTTGCGGCGCGCCGGTCCAGTGCGTGGTTTCAGAATCGGTCAGATTGTCGGTTGCCGACCACACACTGAAATAAGGATCGTGCACGATCAGAGGAGTCGCCGGGGGCCTCAATTGCGCAGTGACCCGCGTTGTTACCGCAAGACTCACAAGTAGTGAAGCGATGACAAGTGCCGATCGGTTCATTGGGAATTTCCCTTTTGACTTCAAAAACTGCAAGGATTATACACGGCGGTTTCACCTTGCGCTGGCGGGAGGAACGAATTGGGCGGAAGTGGTGGCTGAGAAAAGAGCGGCGAGAATTACGAAGATGTATGGGCGAATGAGCTAGCTCCTAAGAGGAAGTCCGCATAACCATCTGCGACGTTACCGGTCGGGCTCAGCGGTTGCTGGCCTCGAGCTGGATGTGGCATATTCAGTGCGGGCTTGTGCTTAGCGGGAGTTTTCGCGTTACTGGCTCTCCTCCACGACGCGTCCGTTGAGCGGCTGAACTGGCCGCACATCGTGCGGATAAAGCTTGGCAAATGCGCTGATCTCCTCTGCCGAGATTTCCATCGGAGTCTTCAGCACAAACCACGTGACGCCCTCAGTGCAAGGCGGAGCCGTTTGCGACCCCATGTACGTGTAATAGGAAGTGTCGCGCGGCAGCAGGCCGGTGGGATTAACTTCGACTCCCGGAATCAACGTCCTCTTTGCCCGCGGTCTTTGGCATATATCCCCAAAGCTGCTGAATGATGGCGTTTGCGCTGCCCACCTTCAGAGGAACCGCGACCGCGGCAACTTTCCCGTCGCTGGATTGGTGCATCAAGTGGATCACCATATCGTACGGCTTGCCGTGAAGGTGCTCTTCGCTCGGACGGTGAAAGTGGAATTGCGTTAGTTCGTATCGCTTGTCTCCCACAATCAGAAAATTCCCATTTCCGGGGGCGTAGTTCACTCGGACCGCCGTGTAGCCGTTATTAATAATTGTGAGCGGGCCGCTTTTGTATTCGAACCGTATGGCGGGGAGTTCGGCCTTCTTCGCATCTCGAATGTCGATCGGAGACTGTTCCTTGCCGGACTTGCAGGTAGCGTAGTCCGGATCCAGGTCGCCCCAATGTTCGGGCCCCTTTGCCCCTTCGTAGCTCCATTGTGTCTTCCACTGCGCTCGCGGACCCGCAGGCGCCAAAATCATCGCGAAACCCAGCAACGCAAACGCTATCCAACCTTTTCGCAAATTGCACCTCGCTTTGCGCTCAACGGCTCATCTGCTTCGTTAGGGGTGCTGTTGCATCCATCGCCCTCAGTATGCCAGTTGCCGGACACCAACAATTCGTCCATCATCGAATTATGATTGCCGATACTACTGACGTGGATTCGACATTACTGTCGAACGCGAATACGTCCGCCACCGGAATCCTTAACCGCCTATGAGCCGGGATTGTGCGCATCAGTCCTTTGCGTCATAAGGGAAAAATTCCGTAAACCTCAACGCATTAGGGTCAGCAAATGTTCGTAAATCGCTCAAATTATCGTGCAATTCAGGCCAACGATGTATACTTCCGACCGTCGGAGACCAGAATGGAAATCCCGCATCACATGCCCGAAAAGGACCTCCGCCTGCTCCTCTTATGATTGGCGAAACAGTTTCGCACTATCGCATCCTCGAGAAGCTTGGCGGCGGAGGGATGGGCGTCGTCTACAAGGCGGAAGACACGCGTCTTCATCGTTTTGTGGCCTTGAAATTTCTGCCCGATATAGTTGCCCAGGATCCTCAAGCTTTGGCCCGATTTGAACGCGAGGCGCAAGCGGCATCGGCGCTGAATCACGCGAATATCTGCACCATCTACGACATTGGCGGCCAGGGCGGCCGCACTTTCATCGCCATGGAGTACCTCGATGGAGCGACGCTGAAGCACATCATCAATGGACGCCCACTTGAGCTCGAAACACTGATGGGATTGGCGATTGAGATTGCCGATGCGCTTGATGCTGCACACAGCCAGGGAATCGTTCACCGTGACATCAAACCAGCAAATATTTTTGTGACCAAACGCGGACATGCGAAGGTTTTGGATTTCGGACTTGCGAAGGTTGCAGCAAGGGACTCCAGCGCTGGAAACCAAGCCCTGAGCATGACGCAGGCGACGATTGAGGTTACCGCCGAGCATCTTACGAGTCCTGGTTCCACGCTGGGCACTGTCGCTTATATGTCGCCCGAGCAGGCAAAAGGGAAGGAGTTGGATGCGCGAAGCGACCTTTTCTCGTTTGGCGCTGTGCTGTATGAGATGGCGACAGGCCTTTTGCCATTTCGAGGCGATACATCCGCACTGATCTTCCAAGCGATTTTGAGTGGCACACCGGTTCCTCCCGTGCGAGTGAATCCGGATGTGCCCCCGGAACTGGAACGGATTATCAACAAGGCCTTAGAGAAGGACCGTGAATTACGTTACCAATCCGCGGCCGATATGCGAGCCGACCTGAAGCGATTGAAGCGGGAATCAGAATCGGGACGTTCAGCCGCCATCATCTCCGCGGAAGAGGCAGCGCCTGTTGGCAGTGGCGCGGTTCCATCTCACCCGGCATCAAGCGCCAATCAAACGCCGGCTTCTCCCTCCGCGCGATCTGCCGTTGCAGCGTCAGCCGTCGCTTCGGCCCCGGCAAATCACCGCGGAAAGATTGCCGTTGTCTCCGCGCTTGTGATTTTGGCTGCAATTGTAGTGGGCGGAGGATTTCTGTGGCGTTCTCGAGCGAACCGCCTGACCGAAAAAGACTCAATCGTCCTCGCGGATTTCACGAATACGACCGGCGACCCGGTGTTTGATGGAACACTGAAGACGGCGCTGCAGGTCAGCCTGGCGCAATCGCCGTTCTTGAGCCTTGTTTCAGAGCACGACGTGCAATCAACGCTTCAGCTGATGGGCAAGCCCCCCGACGCGCGCATCACACCGGAAATTGCGCGCGAAATATGCCAGCGCGAGGGCGTAAAAGCCATGGTGCACGGCTCCATCACCAGCCTCGGAAGCGCATTCGTAGTTTCCCTTGAAGCCGTGAATGCCTCCACCGGGAACGTGATCGGCCGGGAACAGACGCAGGCAGCCGGCAAGGAAAAAGTTCTTGATGCGTTGGATCAGGCAAGCACGAGCTTGCGTGGAAAGCTGGGCGAATCGCTGGCTTCCATCCAGAAATTTGACACTCCTCTTCAGGAGGCGACGACCTCTTCCCTTGAAGCGCTCAAACTGGAAAGTGAATCCGCGACCCGCAACAATGACGGCGACTTTCTAGGAGCCCTCGAACCGAGCAAGCGCGCGATCGAACTGGATCCTAATTTCGCCATGGCCTATCGGGGCCTGGCCGTTCAGTATTTCAACCTCGGTCAAAACGAAATGGCGCTGCAATACATGCGCAAAGCGTTTGAGTTAAAAGATCGTGCAAGCGAGCGGGAAAAACTCGCGATCGAGAGCGACTATTATCAGTACAGCAATCAGATTGATAAGGCGATTGAAGCCTACGAACGCTATAAGCAAGCCTACCCTAGGGATGACCGCCCGCGCATCAATTTGGCGACCACATACCTCAGTATTGGACAGTGGGATAAGGCCATGCAGAACGCCCTGGAAGCCAAAGAATTATCGCCGAACAAATTCAGTGCATACGCCTTATTGAGCTTTATCTATAGCGCCACGAATCGCATGGATGACGCCAAAGCCATTCTGAACGAAGCTCAACAACGTAAATTGGGAGGGGTTGTTCTTCACGAGGGTCTGGGTTCTATCGCCCTGTCGCAAGGGGACAAAGCAACCCAGGCGAAAGAAGATGAGCTGGCGCGCGCGAAGCCACAGGGGCAATACGACTTACTTCAACGGGACGCGAGTCTAGCGGCCGCACACGGCCAACTGCGCCGCAGCGGCGAGCTATTTAAGCAAGCGGAAGATAGAGCGCAGAGCCTTGGATTCAGCGATGGCGTGGTGAACACGATGGCCGGTGAGGGCCTGGTGAAAGCGATGGTGCTGGAAGATCGCGAAGCAATCTCTGAAGCCGATGCCGTGCTGAAACTATCGCAAACACCCACCCTTCTAATTTCAGCCGCGGACATTTACGCTCGTGCCGGTGAGGATGCAAACGCTGAAAAATTGACCGCCCAGGCGGCCAGTCAGCGGCCCGATGATCAATTCCTCCAGTTCCTTGCAGCGCCGATGATTCGGGCCGTGATTGCCATGAATCATCACGACGGCGCCAAGGCTGTGGAATTGATGAAGGCGGCGGAGCCTTACGACCATGCCTCTACAGAATCCATGTACACAAGAGCGGCCGCGCTCTTGATGGCCGGCCGCGCGTCCGAGGCGGCGCAGGAATTTCAAAGAGTTCTCGATCTAAAAAATGCGAACCCCGCTGACATGTTCATAGCCTGCGCGCAGCTCGGGCTGGCCCGCGCCTATGCGCTGCAAGGGGAAAAGATAAAGGCCCGCACCGCGTATCAGGATTTTTTGGGCGCCTGGAAAGATGCGGACCCGGATTTGCCGCTGCTGAAACAAGTCCAGTCAGAATACGCGAAGCTGCAATAAGTCTTTCCCCACTTAAGTAAGCAAGGAAAAAATCCGATAGATTCCAGCGGCGGGGATATATAGTGTGTTGCTCTTGTTAGCGCAATCGGAAATCCCGCCGCAAACTGCCCGTTCGTTCTTGAAGCCGGCAGCGTGGCATAGGTCAATCGCCGGAAACTTGGATATGGTTCGACTGAAAGAGATGTGATGGAGGAACGTCCCTCAAGTTTGAAGATTAAAGATTGGGTTGCTCTTGGACTCGTCGTCCTGTTCTCTCTGGTCACAGCAATCTATCCAACAATTCGCGCGTTTTATCATTTTGAGGTGAACTACGTCGAAGGATGGAACCTCTACAACGCAGTAGCGGTTGCCCGCCACCTGCCGCTCTACGGAATGAAATACGGCTGGACCACCGTCAATTACCCGCTGTTTTCCTATTATGTCGTGGCTTATCTTTCTCGCTTCACTCATGACTATCTGTTGGCCGGGCGCTTGCTATCGCTCGTTTCGGTGGGCATTTCCTGCGTGCTCGTCGCTCTCATCGTCAAGAAACTGACGGGGAATATTGCCGCGGCGCTGTTCGGTGGATTTTTTTGCCTGGCGTTGTTTTGCGCGACTGTGCCGGACTACGTAGGGGCGGACGACCCGCAAGTGTTCGCCCAGGTGTTTTTTCTGAGCGGCTTCCTTCTCTACATTTCCCGTCCACCAACGTTAAAATGGATCGGGGCGGTCGCGCTGCTGTTCGCGCTGGGTGGAAACGTCAAACACATCCTGCTCGATTTTCCGCTCGCGGTCTTTCTGGATCTCTGTTTCGTTTCCCGCCGAAAAGCCATCCAGTTCGTTTGCTTTCTGGGAATCTTGGCCGGAATCTCCATTGTGGCCAACACAGCGGCCGGAGGTCCATTTTTCATCTCCAATCTTCTGGCGGGACGCTCGTACTCCATCATTAAAGCGCTCTTGGATTTCGCCGCGGATGATCTGCCGCTTTTCTTTCCTTTGATCGTGGCGTGGATCTGGGCGGCAAGGCACTGGAAAGACTGGCCGAACAGGCTGCTCTCGCTTTTTTTCTTCTCCTCGCTGTTTCTCGGCGTCGCGTCACGCGTTGGCGACGGTGTGGCCATAAACGCCTACTTCGATAATTTTCTGGCTATTTCGATGATAGCGGGAGTTCTTTTTCACACTATGCCGCAAACTCGTATTCCCGGCCTCAATCGCTTCCGTCTTCCAAGATGGAGCTTCGCGAGCCTCAATCTTGCCTGCCTGCTCTTTCTTTTTTTCCTTTCCGGCAACTCTATCTTCTGGCGGCGGCTTGCGGAATTGCCGCGGAAACAATCTCAATTCGATCGAGAGGTATCCTTTGTCGCGAACCGCCCTGGGCCTGCGATCTGCGAAAGCTTGCTCCTGTGCTACGCCGCGGGCAAACCGTATGTGTACGATCCGTTCAACAGCCGGCGATTCATGCAGGCCGGCAAGTTGGACAGCAACGAGATCGTGGCCAAGATCGCCGCGCACGAATATTCATCGATCCAGATCAGCCTTCCCGTGAAGACTTTTGAGCAGCTGCGCGAACAATTGCCGCGGACAGGTTTCCATCCCGTGCGCTACGCCGTGATCCAGTTAGGTCCGTTCGGAACGTTGAGCGAACGCTTCCCGGATTCTGTTCTGACTGCCATTGATGCTTACTATGAAATCTCCGTTGAAGACCCCGATTGCATTATTTATGTGCCGCGAAAACGCGATGCGGCCTTCCGCTAACCTGGCGGCCGCTTGAAACGCAATTTGAATAGGTTGATGAGAAACTCGATTTGATCTCGAAGCGCAAGTTTGGTTTCCCCTCGCTTACGCTCCTGAAATATGATCGGGACCTCGATCACCCGGGCGCCGTTTCGCATCAGTTCACAAAGCAGGGAAGACTGGAACGAATATCCACGGCTGGCGAGGCCTTTTAGATCGCATCTTGCATACACATCGGCCTTGATGCAGCGATAGCCCGATGTGCAATCACTCAGCGCTGATAAACCTCCGAACAGCAAGACAAGTCTGGTTCCTGTAAGGCTTATGAGTTTGCGATACCACGGAAAGTTAAGGGTTGCCCCGCCTGAAACAAATCGCGAGCCGATCACCAGCGTGTATCCGAAATTCGCCAACATCACAAAGAGTGGGAGCAGAGAAGGGTCGTGCTGGAGATCCGCGTCCATCTGAATGAAAAGGTCCGCCTGAAATTCCTTCAGAGCATAAGCCATGCCCCTTTTGTAGGCTTCTCCGTAGCCTCTTTTCTCGCCTGGTGACAAATGGAGATTGGGAAACGTCGCCATGAGTTCCCGGACGACGGCCGCGGTGCCGTCCGGAGAATTATCGTCCACCACAACCACGCGCAGACCGTGACTCGGAATCTTTGCAGCTTGCTCAAATATTTGAGGGATCAAAACTCTGACGTTCTCCGCCTCGTTATAAGTGGGCAGCACAACGCACGCGATTTTATTCATTACGTTCTTCCGCCCGGTTCGACGTCTTCGATGGAATTTGCGATGTGAGTTTTCTCTTCGCCCGAAAACCTAGCCTTTGCGCCTCGCAATGTCAACCGCAAGCCGCACCGGCCCCGTTGGGGGCGGTGCCCTTTGTTTTGGAGGTTCTCCCGCGCCGCTGATTCTGTGTCTCAGGCACGAAAAAATAGTGAGATAGAATTCTGCGATGGAGATATATAGTGTGTGGCTCTTGGGAACTAGAACGGAAATTACAATTGAGGATATCCAGGTGAGTCGGCGATGAATAACAAGCCCACGCTAAGCGCGGAACTGATTGCTGAATTTCTGGGAACTTTTGTTCTTATCCTCTTCGGCACCGGCGTCGTCGCCATGGTGGTGCTGTTTCCGTCCAAGAATTCGGGCGAAACCATCCACGGAGGCTACACCAATATTACGCTCGGCTGGGGGCTCGCAGTCACCATGGGCATCTACGTTGCCGGAAGAATCTCCGGCGCGCATCTGAATCCCGCGGTGACGTTGTCGCTCGCGGTATTTCGCGGGTTTCCGTGGCGCAAAGTGGTGCCCTACTCAATCGCGCAAACCGTCGGAGCTTTTGTCGCTGCGGCGCTGGTCTATCTCAACTATCTCCCCGCTTTCCACCAGTTCGATCCGGGACTCGAGCGCACCGCCGGTGTATTCACCACTTTCCCCGCGTTTCCGGATTTGCCGCAGGCGGGCTTCCTGGATCAGGTGATCGGCACTGGCTTGCTGCTTCTGCTCATCTTCGCGATTACCGACGAACGAAACGTCCCAGCCGCGGGCGCCATCTTTTCGCCAATTTTGATCGGTCTGGTTGTTGTCGCCATCGGCATGAGCTTCGGCGCAATGCACGGCTACCCCATCAACCCGGCGCGCGACCTCGGCCCGCGCTTCTTCACCGTTGTTGCGGGTTTTCGGAACAATGGAATGACGGATGGAACTCATGCCTGGTGGATTCCCATCGCTGGGCCTCTCGTCGGTGGTCTGGCCGGAGCCGCCATTTATGATTTTGGAATCCGCCGCTTTTTACCTCGAGCCGGCTAGCTTCCGAAGCCGCCTGTCACGGGATGGAGGTCACCTTGGCGTACGTTCTGGCTCTCGATCAGGGTACAACCAGTTCGCGCGCGATTGTGTTTGATCATGACGGCGTGATCCGGTCGGTGGCGCAACGCGAGTTCAAACAGATCTTCCCGCAAACAGGATGGGTGGAACACGATCCGGAAGAGATTTGGGCCTCTCAAATAAGCGTTGCTGTGGAGGCACTCGGCCGCGCCGGAACTCGCCCTCGCGACATCGCGGCGGTCGGCATCACCAACCAGCGCGAGACCACAATCGTGTGGGACCGCGAAACGGGCAAGCCTGTCTACAACGCAATCGTCTGGCAGGACCGCCGCACGGCCGCCTTTTGCGACCAACTCAAGGCGGCCGGCCACGAAGCGTTGATCCAGCAGCGCACGGGCCTTCTCATCGACGCCTATTTTTCCGGCAGCAAGATTCGCTGGTTTCTCGACTACGTACCGGACGCACGACGCCTCGCCAACGCCGGACGCCTCGTCTTCGGCACGGTGGATAGCTGGCTCCTTTGGAAGCTCACCAGTGGCCGATTACACGTCACCGATGTCAGCAACGCTTCGCGGACCATGCTATTCAACATTCATACTTGCCAATGGGACGAAGACCTCCTGGAGCTCTTCGATATTCCTGTTTCCATGCTGCCGACGGTGCGCGCTTCCAGCGAAGTTTACGGCGAGGTGACGACCACGCTCGGTCTGGGCTCGATCCCCATCGCCGGAATCGCGGGCGATCAGCAGGCTTCCCTTTTTGGGCAGAGATGCATTTCGCCCGGCTCGGCAAAAAATACGTACGGCACGGGATGCTTCCTGTTGCAGAATACCGGCCTTCATCCGGTTCCATCGTCCAACCGCTTGATCACAACCGTGGCGTGGAAGATTGGGGATGCCGTTGAGTACGCGCTCGAGGGCAGCGTCTTTATCGGCGGCGCGGTTGTGCAATGGCTGCGCGACGGCCTGCGCTTGATCCAAAATACCAGCGAGTTCGAGGCGCTCGTCAATTCGGTTCCGGATAACGGGGGCGTATACCTCGTGCCCGCTTTCGTAGGACTGGGCGCTCCGCACTGGGACCAGTACGCGCGTGGCTCTGTCTTCGGCATCACGCGTGCCACCGCCGCCGGGCACTTTGCTCGCGCGGCTCTGGAAAGCATCGCTTTCCAGGTCGCGGATGTGCTGGATGCGATGCAGCGCGATGCCAGCACTCCACTTCCGGATTTGCGCGTGGATGGTGGCGCGGCAGCCAATGAAACGTTGCTGCAGTTCCAAGCCGACATTCTCGGGATCCCCGTCGTTCGGCCTGCCGTTATGGAGACAACTGCCCTGGGTGTCGCATACATGGCAGGCATCGCCGTGGGATTCTGGCGCGATGCGTGTGAGATTGCCGCTATGCCGCTCAAAGAAAGCCGCTTCGAGCCGCGCATGCCCCACTCGCAATCCGCCGCACTCCGCGAACGATGGAACCAGGCGCTGTCGCGCTCCAAAGGGTGGGAAGCGCACCGAGAAGCATGAATCGCGTTCTGGATCCTCCTGATCCATGGCGATTGCGACAGGCGTGAGAATTCCCAGAGTTGGCAGGGGATTACCGGCTATTCTAGCCGGCCGAATGTTTGCGTTGAAGGTTTCTAATTCTCGGCAGGTCTCTCCACATGGTCGATGACGTAAAACTCCACAGGCCCTTTTTGCGCGTCCAGCCTTAGACCAAGTTGCTGCTTCAACGCGTCGAAGATGGACGGACGATCCAGGAGTCCCGGAGGTAAGTTCTTTGTGTCAAAATTTGGCGGGAGTTCCGGCAAAAATGACAGCGTGAAATCGTAATTCTTATCGAGCCCGGTCTTGTCGATCACAGGGCGTTGATCCTGCTGGAGTACTTGCCCGAGCCACCAACAGAGGTATTGCATGGGAACTCTCATTCCGGTAAAGACGCTGTTCGGGCCGCCCTTGATCGGAACCTCGAAATCCTGCTCGCTGTCGTTGACCTTCATTTTCAATCCCGATTTGTCCACCGTCAGCGCGTACACGGGACCTTCCTTCGTCTCCTTGTGGAATTGCAGCTTGAACTCATCCGTCAGTAAATTCTGAAACATCACGTGGAGGTCGTCGAGATTGTAGGAATGGCCCGCCTTTGCATCAATATAATACAGGTCAGTATTGAGCCAGTCCGGCCCGCCGGTGATCTGCCGCATTGGCACCTTGTACATCAAACTGATGATGAGCTTTACCGGAACGTTCTGCGCCAAATACTCTTCGCCTCCAGGCATCGCTTTTATCCCACCGGCCTGTGCGCCCGGTTTTGCGAGTTTAATTGACGCCACTTCAAATGTCAGACGAGCCGGCTTGTCCTGGCCATGAACGAGAGGTATAGCCATCAGGCCGATGGCTGCGGCCAACATGGACAGTTTGCGGTTAGTCATGAAGCGCTCCGATTGAGCCAAAGTTGCCCAATATTTCCATTTTAGATCACAGACGACTGCCACTATACACCTCAGGCGGCCGCGTTCTCTTTAGTGCAAGAATGCGTCTTCCGAGGTATTCTAGACTGTCGAGATAATTGGAAGTCACCATGAATGGCTGCGCTGGCATCCGGCGGCCATGTTAGGAGACAAACAGAAGACATGACCGACGACACAATTAGCAAGCCGCGTGAGTGGGACGAAGAGGAGATTCGCGAGTGGGTTGAGTCGTTTGACTCGGTGGTGCAGGACAGCGGCCCCGAAGCTGTAAGCCAGATTATCAAGCGGCTGCGGACGCATGCCTCCGTTTCCGGCGTGCAGCTTCCATTTACGGCAAGGACTCCCTACGTCAATACGATTCCCGTTCACTTGCAGCCCGTATTCCCCGGCGATCAGGAAATGGAGCGCCGCATCAAGAGCCTTGTTCGCTGGAACGCGCTGGCGATGGTTGTGCGCGCGAACCGGCTCGAACACGGAATCGGCGGACACATCTCCACGTATGCGTCTCAAGCGACGCTTTTTGAGATTGGGTTCAATCATTTTTTCCGCGCGCGATCCGAGGCATTCGAGGGTGACAGCGTATATTTCCAAGGCCACGCGGCACCCGGCGTTTATGCGCGCGCCTTTCTGGAAGGGCGTCTAACTGCCGCGCAACTGGAAAATTTCCGGCGCGAGCTCAAGCCCGGCGGCGGACTTTCTTCTTATCCGCATCCGTGGCTGATGCCTGATTTCTGGGAATTTCCGACGGTCTCGATGGGCCTTGGCCCCATCATGGCGATATACCAGGCTCGATTTAATCGCTACCTCGAGGATCGCGGGCTTAAGCCCGTCACGGACGCCAAAGTTTGGGCATTCCTCGGTGATGGTGAAACGGACGAACCGGAGAGCCTGGGCGCGATCACTTTGGCTTCGCGCGAACACCTCGATAATCTTATTTTTGTCGTGAACTGCAATTTGCAGCGCCTTGACGGACCGGTGCGCGGCAACGGACAGATCATCCAGGAACTGGAAGCCGCTTTTCGCGGAGCAGGCTGGAATGTGATTAAGGTTCTTTGGGGAAGCGACTGGGATCCGATCCTGGAACAGGATCACGATGACAAGCTCGTTCAGCGTATGGGCAAGATGCTGGACGGAGAGGCACAGAAGTTGGTGGTCGAATCAGGTTCTTACGTTCGCGACCACTTTTTCGGCAGTGATCCTAAGTTTCAGAAGATGGTTGAAGGGATGCCGGATGAAACGCTTCGCCGGCTGCGTCTTGGCGGGCATGATCCTCGCAAGGTTTACGCCGCGTATAAATCCGCGGTTGACCATCGAGGATCGCCGACCGTAATCCTGGCTCGCACGATCAAAGGTTACGGGCTGGGTGAAAGCGGAGAGGGCAGGAATATCTCCCACCAGCAGAAGAAATTGAATGAAGATGAACTGCGCGAGTTCCGCTCCCGCTTCGGCATTCCGCTCAGCGATCAGGACGTGGCTGACACGCCGTTTTACCGTCCGCCCGATGGAAGCCCGGAAATTGAATATTTGAAAGCGCGCCGTGCGGAATTGGGCGGCTATGTGCCGAAGCGCTCCATCCGCTCCAAACCCCTCGTGGCGGACCACGATGAGCTGTTCAAGGAATTCGCCGAAGGCAGCGAAGGCCGCGAAGTTTCCACGACCATGGTTTTTGTGCGCATGCTCAACAAGATGATGCGTGACCCCGAGATCGGAAAACTCGTCGTGCCCATTGTGCCCGATGAGGCTCGCACCTTTGGAATGGAATCGCTTTTCCGCCAGGTCGGAATTTATTCCAGCGTCGGCCAGCTCTACGATCCGGTTGACGTTCACACATTGCTTTACTACAAGGAAGCAAAAGACGGGCAGATTCTGGAAGAGGGCATTACCGAAGCGGGTTCTATGTCGTCCTTTATTGCCGCCGGATCGGCTTATGCCACGCATGGCATCAATACGATTCCATTTTTTATTTTCTACTCGATGTTCGGATTCCAGCGGATTGCCGACCTTATCTGGGCCGCCGGTGATATGCGCTGCCGTGGTTTTATGCTTGGCGGCACGTCCGGACGCACGACGCTTGCCGGCGAGGGCTTGCAACATCAGGACGGAAACAGCCACGTCCTTTCGCTTCCGGTTCCCAATCTGCTGGCGTACGACCCGGCGTTCGCTTACGAAATCGCTGTCATCATTCAGGACGGCATCCGGCGAATGTATAAGGAAAATGAGAGTATTTTCTATTACATCACCGTGATGAACGAACCTTACCTGATGCCTTCGATGCCCGAAGGATCAAGGGAGGGAATCCTCAAAGGAATGTATTGCTTCCGTCCCGCGGAGGACAAGAAATCCAAGCTCCGCGCCCAGCTTTTCGGCAGCGGGGCCATATTGCGCGAAGCGCTCCAGGCGCAGGAAATACTCCGTGATAAATTCGGCGTCGAGGCCGATGTGTGGAGCGTAACGAGCTACAAGCAACTCTACAACGACGGTCTCGATACGGACCGGTGGAACATGCTGCACCCGGCTGAAAAGCCTCGCGTCCCTTATGTCACTCAGTGCCTCGCCGATGCGCCCGGTGTTTTGGTCGCGGCATCCGATTATCTGAAAGCATTGCCGAATATGGTGAGCAAGTGGATGCCGCGACGGCTGGTTTGTCTTGGAACAGATGGTTTTGGACGGAGCGAAAGCAGAGCTTCGCTGCGCAATTTTTTTGAAGTTGATGCGCGGTTCATCACGCTGGCCACCTTGGTTGAACTTTTACGGGAAGGGAAAATTCCGGCATCGGTGGTTCAGAAGGCAATCAAGGAACTTGGCATCAATCTCGAAAAGCCAAATCCGCGGACTTCGTAGTCCTGTAAACTATTGATTCACAGTGGCTTAAGGGATCACCAACCGCAACAACTGCTCTCTTTTGCCCCAAATCCTTATTGAGTGAGTTGACTCACTCAATAAGGATTTGGGACAAAATGCAAAAAAACCAAGAAATTAAAATGTACAGGGATAGGGGAATGAAGGCCCGGTGTTCGAATACACCGCTGAGTCAGGCATTTGGAGTGGCGGCTCATACGGTTATCGCGGAAGGGTTATGGCGGGAAAGTTGGGTGCTGCGTTTTGAGGCAGTGAAGATTTATCTTGTTGAGCCTTGGCCGGCCGACATTGCATCAGTGGCGATTTTCTGAGCTTCGTTCTGAATTTGCTTTAGGTGATCATTGCTGGTGAAACTTTCCGCGTAAATTTTGTAGGCGTCTTCCGTGCCTGAAGGCCGCAGGGCAAACCAGCCGTGTTCGGCAATCACTTTTACTCCGCCGATGGGGCTGTTATTGCCGGGCGCGGTGGTGAGCACATTCTGGATCGGTTCCCCTGCGAGCGTGGGCGTCTTGATTTGTTCCTTCGTGAGTTTGGCAAGAATCTTTCTTTGTTCCGCCGCGGCGGGAGCGTCGATCCGCTCGTAAAAGCACTCGCCAAACTTTTTAGAAAGCTCGTCGTAGAGCGCGCCCGGATCGCGGCCGGAGCGGGCGGTCATTTCCGCGGAAAGCAGCGCGGGCACGATGCCGTCTTTGTCCGTCGTCCAAACTGTTCCATTGCGGCGAAGCAGCGATGCTCCGGCGCTTTCTTCGCCGACAAAGCCCAGCGAGCCATCCACCAAACCATCCACGAACCATTTGAAGCCGACGGGAACTTCGTAGAGTTTTCTGGCGCGGTCTTTGGCGACACGGTCAATCATGGAACTGCTCACAACCGTTTTGCCGATACCGAGATTTGCTCCCCATTCCGGACGATGGGCGAAAAGATACTCGATGCAGACAGCGAGATAGTGGTTCGGGGGCAGCAGGCCGGCGCTCTTGCTGACAATTCCGTGCCGGTCGTGATCCGTGTCGCAAGCAAACGCGATGTCGAATTTGTCTTTCATTTTGATAAGGCCTTGCATGGCGTATACAGAAGATGGATCCATGCGAATCCGTCCATCCCAATCGAGATACATGAAGCGAAAGGTTGGGTCAACGGCATCGTTGACCACCGTCAGATTCAGTCTGTAGCGTTCCGCGATGCGCGGCCAATAGTGAACGCCTGCACCGCCCAGCGGATCCACTCCCAACCGCAAACCTGAAGAGCGAATCGCTTCGAGATCCACAATCGCGGCGAGGTCGTCCACGTAGGCGGTTACGTAATCGTGCGGATGGGTCCCCGGGGCGTGGAGTGCCTTGGCATACGCCACGCGACGGACACCGTTCAGTTTTGCTTCGAGCAGTTCGTTTGCTCTGCGCTCAATCCACCCGGTGATTTCCGTATCGGCGGGGCCGCCAGAAGGCGGGTTGTACTTGAAGCCGCCATCTTCCGGCGGATTGTGAGACGGCGTGATGACGATGCCGTCGGCGCTTTGGGATTTCGTAGAGGCGTTATGCGTAATGATCGCGTACGAGATCACTGGAGTTGGTGTGTACTCCGCGCTCTGCGAGATCATCACCTCGGCGTCATTGGCTGCCAGAACTTCCAGGGCGGTCGCAAGCGCTGGAGCGGAAAGGGCATGCGTATCCGCGCCAATAAACAACGGGCCGGAAATCTTCTTCCCCTTGCGGTATTCGCAGATGGCCTGCGTGATGGCAAGAATGTGGTCTTCGTTGAATGCGCAGTCAAACGCGGAGCCTCGGTGGCCGGATGTACCGAAGGAAACGCGCTGAGCCGGCACGGAAGGGTCGGGGTGATTCTCGTAGTAAACGGTGATTAACTTGGGGACATCCACTAAGAGGGACGCGGGAGCCGGTTTTCCTGCCAATGGGCTGATCGTCATGGGTCTGTGGTACTGGGTCAGTTTGGCCTGATCTGCCATAGAACCAGATCCATTTTCTTGATGTCCACGATGTTCGCGTTCGGATATCTTTCATCGAACATGTTTCGTATCCTGACTCCATCGGGACTCGTCATGAAGCCATCGTACTTCAGACACAGTTTCTCATAGAGTTCGATTGTGTTCTCTACTCGGCCAGCCGAACCCCAATAGGGAAGCCGTAGTTCGAAACAGCGCAGGACGAATTTGTCGATGACCGGTTTTGACGGGTCGAGTGTCGCAACCAGTTTGCTTGAAAACGATGCCTCAATTCGGCGTGTAGAACGGTGGATAGCTTGCAAAGCCTCTGAGAAGCTGATTCCGCCTCTTTTTGACTCCTCCATCAGCGAAAAAAACTCCCTCCGCCACTCAGGGTTCCGCCGGACTCGATAGAAAGCAGTGAAGCGCCTCTGAAAGGCGCAATCCGTGGACGCATCACATTTTAAGACCTTGGCCTGGAGCCACTGATAGCGCCCCAGTCCATCGGCTAGCCTTTCGAGGGATTGTTGAATTTCCAGTACCGAGGGTGCGAACATCGTTCCATTATGCCGCAATGCATTGTTATACGAGCCGCTCAGAATTTGCACAATCTGCGCCTTACTTGAGACCACTGAACCCCGGTCCGATTCTCAAACTGACCCACTGCCGGGTTTGTTCGGTTCTGGTTTGCTCGTCTCACGTTTGTTATGCTCACATCTTATCGTACATCACAGACGGCGGTAATGAGTGGGCAGTGTCGCGGCAGGCGTAGCTTTGCGGGGCCTTACACCGATTGAATGGGAACGAGGTGCATCACGATGACAGATTTCGCTTCGGCGGGAAGTCAGAAATGGCTGCAAATTGCGGTGAATCGGAAGCCACAACTTCTTCTGAGTGCGCTCCAGCGGAGCGGAGCGGTTGGGCCACGTATATCCGTCATGTGGCATTCCCCACTCGAATGCGACGATTTTCTAGAGTATCGCGACTTGAAAGCGCTGAAAAAGGTGGGGATCGCCAATCTCAAGAGGCCACTTGAGGAGTTCTGGCCGCCTCACGGTCCAGCGTGGGATGCGTTGGGGATCACGTCGGAAGGGCACCCGCTCCTCGTGGAGGCTAAGGCCCACATTCCGGAAGCTGCTTCACCAGGCACCAAGGCGTCCGAGGTTTCGAGGAAATTGATTGATCAAAGTCTCGGTGAAGCAAGGCGGTTCTATGCTCCGAGAGCAACGGCGGTGTGGAGCAATCTCTTTTATCAATATGCGAACCAGCTCGCCCACCAATATTTCTTGAAGCGCGTCAACGATGTGCCGAGTACCCTCGTGTTCCTATACTTTGTGAACGCAGATGACATGCTCGGACCCATGTCTGAGGAGGAGTGGCATGGGGCCGTGCGGCTTATCCATGCGGTTCTGGGTGTGCCCAAGGATCTTACTCCCTTCGGTGTATTCGACGCGTTTCTGGACGTGAGGCTTCTTCAAGACGCGGTTTAAGATTGAATGCGTGCTATTCAACCTGAACTCCCCGATCGTGGCGAGCGCGTGGCAGGCCACGTATAATGAATCCAGAGTTTTTGGGAGACGCCGACTATCCGCTACGGAGGACTATGACAAGACCACCCGGAAATGTTCTCGAATTGCCGTTGGAAGAACGGGCCGAGATGGCGCTCAAAGTTGCCGTTGAGAAAGTAATTGTCGAGCATGCGCGCCAAGGATTGCCAATCTATATTTGGCGTGAAGGAAAAGTAACCGCAATTTCTCCCCAAGAATTGCAAGCAGAATCCGCGCGTCTGCTAGCGGAATAACCGCACGAACCCCCTCTTTGTCTGAATCCCCATCTGAAGTTCGAGAGACAACGCGACGGAAAAGCGTGAGAACGCCTGGTCCCCTGCGAAGGTGCGAGCGGGAAGCTATTCTCACAGAGGTGTAATGCTAGAATTAAGGGAACGAATGTAATCGGTCGTGGCCTATTTAGGAGATGCGCCGGGCGGCCATGGGCTTTGCCAAGTAAAGTGCGTGCTTCAGGGGCTAGAGGCACCGCTCTGGTGGGAATTGGAATGTCGGAGCTAAAGCTCCGACCCCCTAAGAGCTTCTCAACAGGATTCGCCGGGATGCAAAGAATGCGGGAGCTCGACTCCCGTGCGGACTGAGATGCCGACGCGGAAACGCCGCCCCCCAATTGCGCGCCTAAGAAGCGTGAATTACTCTTGCTGCATCCAACCTGTGGGGCTACTGATGGAATTGGGAGAATGATTCGGAGACGATGATAAAGAAGCCGAAACGGATCAAGAAACCACGAGCGATCAAAAAAACACAAGCGAGTAAGAAACCGTTGGCCAAGATTCGCCGGAGGCCCGACGGGGACATGCTGGATCGTCTTCAGCGCGAGACGTTTGGTTATTTCGTGCATGAGACAAATCCTAAGAATGGACTTGTGCTGGATAAGGCGGCAAAAGGCTCGCCTGCCAGTATTGCCGCCACCGGGCTGGCTTTGGCGTCGTATCCCATAGGCGTTGAGCGCGGATTATGGCCGCGCGCAAGAGCGGTGAAACGCACGCTTGCAACGCTGAATTTTTTCTGGAACAGCCCGCAGGGTCCGGAGCCGGACGCAACAGGGTACAAAGGATTTTATTACCATTTTCTTGATGCGAAGACTGGCAGGCGCACCTGGGAATCTGAACTTTCCACCGTGGATTCCGCGTTTTTGCTGGCTGGAGCACTGGCGGCGGCCGCGTATTTTGATGGGAGCGCGGCGGCAGAGCGTGAAATCCGCGAGAAGGCCGACGGACTTTACCGGCGCGCGGATTGGCAGTGGGCGCTGAACGGTGGATTGACGCTCACTCACGGCTGGAAGCCGGAAGGCGGATTCCTGCCATACCGGTGGGAGGGCTTCGATGAAGCGCTTCTGCTTTATTTCCTTAGCCTTGGTTCGCCCACGCATGGAATTTCCCCGGAAAGTTACGACGCATGGGTTTCCACGTATGAGTGGAAGAACGTAAACGGACAGGACGTTTTGTTTGCCGGGCCGCTCTTTATTCATCAACTTTCGCACCTATGGGTGGACTTTCGCGGCATTCAGGACAAGTTTATGCGTGAAAAGGGGATCGACTATTTTGAGAACAGCCGCCGCGCGACGCTCATCCAGCAACGGTATGCGATTGAAAATCCGCTGAAATTCAAACACTACGGCAAGAACTGCTGGGGGCTGACGGCGAGCGAGGGGCCCGGGCCGGCGACGCTGAAGATCGATGGAACTAAGAGAGAGTTTTTCGATTATGTGGCTCGGGGCGCGCCGTATGGACCGGATGATGGCACCATCGCGCCGTGGGCTGTCGTCGCCTCACTGCCATTCGCACCCGAGGCTGTTCTGCCGACGATTCACCATTTTACGGAATTGCGTTTGCGCGAGGCGAACCCGTATGGATTCAAGGCTACTTTCAATCCGACCTTCCCAGGGAAAAAGGGAAGATCCCATGGATGGGTTTCGGAGTGGCACTACGGTCTGAACCAGGGGCCGATTGTAATGATGATCGAGAATTACCGCACAGGATTTCTTTGGGAGTTGATGAAGAAGTGTCCCTATGTAGTAGAGGGGCTGCGCCGGGCCGGGTTTGCCAACGGCTGGCTGGCGGAGAAAAACGCAGGTAAGTGAGGATTGCGATCGGAGGATCTAAATGCAACTTGGAATGATTGGATTGGGGAGAATGGGCGCGAGCATGGTACAGCGGCTGGTGAAGGCTGGGCATGAATGCGTGGTGTTTGATGTGAACGCCGCGAACGTGACGAAACTGGCGAGCGCGGGCGCGAGCGTGATTGGCGCTGCTTCGCTTGACGAGTTTGTAGCGAAACTGAAACCACCGCGCGCTGCGTGGCTCATGGTGCCTGCCGCGGTTACGGAAAGCACTTTGACTGAGCTTGCGGGCAAGATGCAGGGCGGCGACATCATCATAGACGGAGGAAATTCTTATTACATTGACGACATACGGCGCGCAACCGAATTGAAACCTAAGGGGATTCACTATCTCGATGTCGGGACCAGCGGAGGGGTGTTCGGTTCCGAGCGCGGATATTGCCTGATGATTGGCGGTGAGAAAGATATCGTGCAGCACATGGATCCGATATTTGCCTCGCTGGCTCCGGGAATCGGAACGACGGCCCGCACACCTGGGCGCGACAAAGCGCCGGGTCCGGCCGAACAGGGCTATCTGCATTGCGGACCCACTGGAGCAGGTCACTTCGTCAAAATGGTACACAACGGGATTGAATACGGTTTGATGGCTGCCTACGCGGAAGGACTGAACATTCTTCACCACGCGAACATTGGCAAGACGAAGAGCGAGGCCGACGCCGAAACCACTCCTTTGCGAAACCCGGAACACTACCAATATGACTTTCCGCTGGCCGATGTCGCTGAAGTGTGGCGTCGCGGCAGTGTGATCGCCTCGTGGCTCCTGGACCTTACAGCGGCCGAGCTTGTGAAAGATCCGAGTCTGAAAGATTATGCGGGCCGTGTGTCGGATTCGGGCGAAGGCCGCTGGACGATCGCGGCAGCCATTGATGAAGCGGTGCCCGTCTCCGTGTTGAGCGCGGCGCTCTTTGAGCGCTTTAGTTCGCGCGAGGAGGGGGATTTTGCCGGTAAGGTGCTTTCCGCGATGCGGAACCAGTTTGGCGGGCACGTGGAAAAAGCCGCGGGAAAATAAACGGGGAAAGAGACGATTGAAAATGGAGAATCAGAATTCAGATGCTTTGGTGTTTTTTGGCGCAACGGGTGATCTTGCGCACAAAATGATTTTTCCCGCGTTGCAGCACATGATCCAACGCGGAACTCTGAATGTGCCGGTTATCGGAGTGGCAAAAGCAGGCTGGACGATTGACCAGCTTCGGGAGCGCGCGCGTGACAGCCTTACAAAGCACGGAGGAATTGACGAAGCCGCCTTCGCAAAGCTGCTGACCCTGCTCCAGTACATTGACGGCGACTATCAGGACGCGGCGACTTTCAAGAAACTTCGCGAAGTGCTCGGCAAGGCGGCCTGTCCCATACATTATTTGGCGATTCCGCCCAGCCTTTTTGGGGAGGTCGTTCAATCGCTGGGAAGTTCAGGATGCGCGAAGAATGCGCGGGTGATCGTGGAGAAGCCGTTCGGACGCGATCTGGCGTCGGCCCAAAAACTGAATGCCACGCTGCACACGGTCCTCCCCGAAAATTCCATCTTCCGCATCGATCATTTCCTCGGCAAGGAAGCTGTTGAAAATTTATATTTCTTCCGGTTTGCGAATACGTTTCTTGAGCCGATCTGGAACCGGAATTATGTGGATCACGTGCAAATCACGATGGCCGAGCCATTCGGAATCCAGGGCCGCGGGCTTGTGTACGACGAATGCGGGGCGATCCGCGACGTTGTGCAGAATCACTTGATGCAAGTTGTGGCTTTACTGGCCATGGAGCCGCCGATAGGCCTGTACGCCGATGCTCTGCACGACGAGCAAGTCAAAGTGTTTCGCATGATTTGTCCCATCAAGCCTGAGGACACCGTGCGGGGCCAGTTTGTGGGATATCGCAAAGAGCCGGGCGTCGCTCCTGATTCTCAGGTGGAGACTTATGCCGCGATGCGTTTGCACATTGACTCGTGGCGCTGGAGAAATGTTCCATTTCTGATCCGAACCGGCAAGTGCATGCCCGTGGATGCAACCGAGGTGGTGGTGCGGCTGAAGAAGCCGCCGATGGGCGATCAGATTGCTGAAAGCAATTATCTGCGATTCCGCCTGGGCCCCGATCTTTCAGTGAGTTTAGGCGCGCAGGTTAAGAAGCCGGGAAAGAAACTCGTTTCGGCCCCCGTGGAGCTTGCCGCTCTGGAGCGGGATGCGAGCGCAGAACTCGAGCCCTACGAGCGTCTGTTGACAGATGCCATGCACGGAGACGCGTTGCTCTTCGTTCGTGAGGATGCGGTGGAAGCGGCGTGGGCTGTTGTGGATCCAATCCTCGGGCAAGCTACGCCTCTGCATGAGTATGAAGCGTGTACCTGGGGACCGCTTGAGGCGGATCGTTTGGCACAGGACGTGGGTGGATGGCATAACCCGGAGGGTGCGAAGTAAGTCTCCAGAACATCTAAGGCGTTCTATTCGTACCGCAGTGCGTCGGCTGGGTCTATCCGCATTGCGCGGCGTGCGGGAATCCAACACGCGACGAGAGCAACAAGAATCAATAATGCTCCAACGCTCGCGAATGTCAAAGGATCGGTCGCTTTCACATTGTAGAGCAGGCTGTCCATCAAGCGCGTCAAGGCGAACGCGGCGGAGATTCCAATAACCAATCCGATCGCGGCCAACCCCAGTCCCTGGCCGAGCACCATTCCCAAAATATTGCCCGGTTGCGCCCCGAGGGCGAGGCGCACGCCCATTTCCTGAGTGCACTGCGCCACGCTGTAGGAAATTACTCCGTAAACGCCGATGGCAGCCAGCAAAAGCGCCGCAAATCCGAACGCCGCGAGTAGCCAGGTGTTGAACCGGCGAGGGGCGAGGGAACCAGAAACAATTTGGTCCATGATGTAAACGCGCCCGATGGGCTGTTGCGAATCGATTTGCTGGACAATATTTCGCACAGAAGGCAGCAGGCCTGAAGCCGCCGAAAGAGAGTGCACTAACACGATGCGAGATGTGCAAAGTGGAAAGGTGTGCGGGCCCCGGCACAAGTGCTGAAACGGTTCGTAAGTATGCGGCTTCGTGGCCACGTCCAAGGGGCCCTGTTTGACGTCTCCGACGACGCCCACAATTGTAAGCCAGGGATTTTTCGCCGCGGCGACACCCCATTTTAGCCGCCGCCCGATGGGATTGTCGCCGGGCCAATAACGCTTGGCCATCCCGTCGCTGATGATGACCACGTCGCCCTGCCCGGCCAATTCATTATCGGTAAAGAACCTTCCACGCACGAGAGGAATCCCGAGGGTCTGAAAATAGTCGCCATCCACGAGCGAATGATTGTCCGCGGGCACGCCGTTGCGCTGTTCGGCCTCATGGCCTTCCGCGGTGAAAAGGTGCGTCCATGTGCTGTTCATGGGCAGGTCAGTACTTACTCCAACCGATGCCACGCCGGGCAGAATCCGCAGCCGCGCCGTGAGCCGGTCGAAAAACGCCTGCGCGTCAGACATGTGCTCGTATCGCGAACCGGGCAGAGAAATGGACATGGCCATTGTGTTTTTCGGGCGGAATCCGGGATCGGTCTGGCGCGCACGAATGAAGCTACGGATCAGAAGACCCGATCCCGTCACCAGCAGAAGAGCCAGGGCGATTTGTGCGACGACAAAAGAATCGCGAATACGCTGGTGCCCTCGCGCGTCGGATTTGCTACGCCCCGCCTCCTTTAAGGATTTGTTCAGGTCGGCTTTCGTGGCGGAAAGCGCGGGCACGATTCCGAAGAGAACGCCGGAGGCGATTGAAAGAACGAGAGTGAAAAGCAGCACGGTCCGATCGAGTGAAACTTCATGCGCGCGCGGCAGGATCTGGTCCGCAAGCGCGACGAGGGCTTTCACTCCTGCATACGCGGCGAAGAGGCCAAGAATGTCACCAATCAATCCCAGAAGAGTGCTCTCGACAAGGAGCTGTCTCACAAGGCGCCTGCGTCCCGCGCCGAGCGCAATGCGCACGGCAATCTCTTTTTGCCGCTCAGTTCCGCGCGCGAGGGTCAGGTTCGCGACGTTGACGCAAGCGATGAGAAGCAGCAATCCCACTGCGCCGAGCAACAACATCAGGAGAGGGCGTGTTGGGCCGGCGATCAGATCGCTCAAGGGAGTTACGCTTGCCTCAAGCACTATTTTCGATGTGTCCTGAGCCTCGGGTGGATAGAACTGTTTTTGAATTTGGCTGGTGATGACCATCACGTCGGAGTTGGCCGTGGCCAAAGTTGTTCCGGCCTTTAGTTTTGCCAATACTCCGAAATCAAAAAGATCGCCGCGGTTGCCGAGTTCAAATGGATTGAAACCGATCGGCACCCACACTTGCGCGGGCGTGAAGAAGAGCAGACCTTCGGTGGGAAACTCAAATTGTTTTGGCATGACGCCGATGATGGTGTAAGGCTCGCGGTCGAGAATAATTGTCTTTCCGGCGATATCGCGATCCGCGCCGTAGTGCGTCTGCCACAGCGCGTAGCTCAGGATGGCGACGTTGTTTCCCATCCGGTCTTCGTCTTCTGTAAAAGTCCGCCCCAGCATGGGCACAGCACCCAGAATGTGGAACACAGCCGCCGAGGTTCGAGTGGCCGCAACACGCTCGGGCGCGCCGGTTCCGGAAAGATCCATAGAATTGGACGAGAATGCACCGAGATCTTCAAAAACGTGATTGAGGCGGCGGAAGTCGGGGACGTCAGGCGCGGAGACAGACAATTTGCCCGGGACAATTTTGGGGATGGCTTCCTGGAGGATGACGAGCCGGGTTGGGTCTGGAAAGGGGAGAGGACGCAGGAGCAGCGTATTGACGACGCTGAAGATGGAAGTTGTCGCGCCGATGCCTAGCGCGAGGGTGAGGACGGCGACGGCGGTGAAGCCCGGATTCTTGCGCAGCATGCGCGCGCCGAAGCGCAAGTCTTGCAAGAAAGTTTCCAGCATGGGCAGCCCCCTCCGGTCACGATAGGTTTCCTTGATTTGCTCGACGCCGCCAAATTCGCGCCTGGCGGCGTAACGAGCTTCGTCGGGCGCCATGCCGCGGCGAATGTTTTCTTCGGCCAGGAGATCAAGGTGTGCGGCGAGTTCGTCGTCGAGGTCGGCATCGCGTTGGCGATTACGGAACAATTCGCGGATACGAGTCAGGGATTCGCGCAATGATTCCTGAAATTTGTTCACAAATGTCCGTTTCGGCCGCAAGCTTCCGCTCTCCATTTCCTTAGCCTTCATTCGTGTCGCAACGTCTCAACGGGGTCCACGCGTGTGGCGCGGCGGGCGGGGATGTACGCCGCCATAAGGGCCACAGCGGCGAGTGTGAAAGCCACTACAACAAACGTCGCTGGATCGGTGGCGTGAACGCCGTAGAGGAGGCTCGTCAACAATCGCGTTAGGGCCGCAGCGGACGCGAGACCAACAACAATGCCGGCCACGGCGAGCCGCAGGCTCTGGCCAAGCACCATTCGCAGCACATCACGAGGACGCGCGCCGAGCGCCATTCGAATGCCGATCTCACGCAGGCGCATCGTTACCGCGCTGGACGTCATTGCAAATATTCCGACAGCACTCAGAATCAAAGCAAATGCCGCCAAGGTGGCCAATAGGACCAGAATCAAGCGGCGACGGGCGCGCGAAGCGGAAAGCCGGTCATTCATGGTTTGGACGTCGTAGGGTGGCAGTCCGGGGTCTACCTCCCGAATGGCTTTCCTTATGGCGTCCGCAAGTTGTCCGGGGGCCAAAGAACTGCGAACAGCCAATCCAGAGACCGTAAGTGGCGCCTGTTCATACGGCATATAGACTTCGGCCATGCCGTCCGTCCGTTCCAACGCAAATGGCTTCACGTCAGCTACCACGCCGACGATTTCCCATTGTTTCTTCGTTGCATCTTTGAAGTTCGACATTGCAATGTGCTTGCCGAGAATTTCCTGATTGGGCCAATAGCGCGCAACGAAGGAGCGGCTGACCACGACAACCGGTCTGGACGCTTCCGCATCTGCTTCCGTGAATGTGCGCCCTTTGAGAAGTGGAATTCCCATGACATGGAAATAATCCGGACTTACTCCGAAGAACACTTCGCTATCTCCGCCTTCGACGATTTCTTTGGTATTTTCAACGAGAGTAAAACGCAGAGATGTGCCCGTGTCTCTCTTCAGCGGCAATTGGCTGGTGGCGGCCGCGGCCTCCACTCCTGGAATCGCGGAGATGCGGTCCAGAATTTCATGGAAAGGCAGCGATGAATTGCCAGCCTGCCTAATCTTCAAGCTCATTGGCAAAATCGAGGCTGTAAGGACGTGGTCGGAGTCATAGCCGGGGGAAACCTGCAGCAGACGGACAAAGCTGCGGGTAAGCAATCCGGCCCCTGTAACCAACAACAGAGCCAAGCCGATTTCCGAGACTACCAGCAAATTGCTGACATGAACGCGCTGCCGCGAAGCGGATTGATGGCTGCCGGATTCTTGCAGGGCCTCGGCTGGGTTGGCTCGCATGGCGCGCAAAGCAGGCAGCAAGCCGCTGAGAATGCCCGTAAGCACGGATAGTCCGAGGGCGAAGACGAGCACGCGCAGGTCGGGGTGGATTTCCGAAGCTCGCGGCAGAACGTCACGGCCGAGATGGCGAACCGCTGCGACGCCCCAGTAGGCCAGGACCAAGCCCGCGACTCCGCCTGCGAGCCCGAGCGCCACGTTTTCCACGAGCAACTGGCGCACCAGCCTGCCGCGCCCGGCACCGATAGCCATTCGCACGGCAAGCTCGCGGCGGCGGTTTGCCACTCGAGAAAAATTCAAGTTTGCGACATTGGCGCAGGCGATGAGTAGCACTGTTCCTGCTGCGCCGAACAAGAGCAGGAGTGTGCTCCGGATGGAAGTAGCGTCGAAGCCCGCCAAAGGCGCCACATCAATTGGTTTTACGCGTCGTCCGGCAAGCTTTTGGACTGTTTGCGAGAAACCGCGCATTTCTGTCTGGGCTTGAGACTGGGAAACTCCGTTTCGAAGCCGACCCACGATCGTCTCAAAAAAGAACACCCCATCGTAAGCGCTGATGTTCGGGAGAATCCAAACTTGAGTGTCCGAGGGGAAAGAAAACCCCTTCGGTGCGATACCCGATACGGTCAGAGGTCGTCCTGCGAGCATGACCGGGCTGCCGACGACTCCAGGGTCGCCGCCAAACTGGCTCTGCCACAGTGAATAGGAGATGACTGCGTGGTCGCTTGTTTTTGAATTGGGAAGATCGCTACCAAGGGCCAGAGGCACGCCCATCACTGCAAAGAAATTCGGCTGAGTTTCGGACCAACTGACGTGTTCAGAATGGTCTTTGACGACGAGATTTGAACCTTCGGCGACATTGTAATATCCCGTGATGTCTTGGAATGAGTGGACTCTATCCGCCCAATCGATCACAGCCGTGGTGAAAGTTGTGGGGGAAGATTGTGTGTGTGCAATTTGAGTGGGGGCGTGCAACAACAGTACAAGTTGCTCAGCGTGCGGGTAAGGGAGCGATTGGAAGACCAATGCATTGATCACGGTAAAGATCGCGGTGCTGGCGCCGATGCCTAGCGCGAGGGTGAGGACGGCGACAGCGGTGAAGCCGGGACTCTTGCGCAACATTCGCGCGCCGAACCGCAAGTCTTGCAAGAAAGTTTCGAGCATGGGCAGCCCCCTTCGGTCGCGATAAGTTTCCTTGATTTGTTCGACGCCACCGAAGGCGCGGCGGGCGGCGTACTGAGCTTCACGCGGCAGCATTCCGCGGCGAATGTTTTCTTGGGCGAGCAGATCGAGATGCGCGGCGAGTTCGTCGTCGAGGTCGGCGTCATGCCGGCGCTTGCCGAAGAGCCCGCGCAGGCGGGCGGAAAATTCGCGTAGCCAGTTCAAATCAAGCTCCCTGTGGAGAGCGCAGAAGGCGCGTCATGATGCCTGCTACGCGTTCCCAGTTTTCCGTCTCAGCGGTAAGCTGCTTTTGGCCGACGCGAGTGATGGAGTAAAACTTGGCGCGACGATTGTTCTCGGAAAGCCCCCACTTGGAGCTAATCCATCCGCGTTGCTCCAGCCTCAAAAGGGCCGGGTAGAGCGTGCCCTGATTCATGCGCAGGAGATCGTTGGAAAGTTGCTCGATGCGGCGGGCAATGCCGTAGCCGTGCTGCGGCCCCATAGAGTCGAGCGTTTTGAGCACCATTAAATCGAGAGTGCCCTGGAGAACTTCAGTGCGTGGATCGGAGATGGCGTGCCTCCTGTTGAAAATCAACAGGAGGGTAAATCTTCTTCTGTTGAATGTCAACAGGAAAGAGGGGTAAAGAGAAGGAAGCTACGCTGCCATCCGCCGCCCGCACTTGCTGCAAAATACGCCGCCGGGGGGTGAATATCCTCCGCAAGACGAACAGTACATTCCGGCGGTGTACGGCACCGAAGCTGTTTGGTAGACAACAATGTGATTCGCCGCCGGGTCAGCTGACAGAGCCCAGACCAGAGCGATGATCCATCCGATGACAGTCCATCCGAGGAAGAAATTCAGCGCGAGGATCGCGCCGGAATTTTTCTTGTTCCAGCCGATGATAGCCGGAAGGAAATAACTGGCAGCGGCGAAAAGAATCAGCAACGTCATGAAATCACCTCCGGTCACTGCGTGACTCGGTCGCAGCGAGTGCTACATACATCATAACGCAGGATTAAAGCGGAAAGTTCAATCGAGACTCGATAAAAACAGAGAGCCCACTATCGAGTGGGCTCTCCAGAGGGGAGAATCGTTCCAGGCCTATGCGCGGAAGACCCAAGAACTCATTTTCCTCGAAAGGAGTCTAAAAGACCGGCTGCAAGCGAGTCAAGAAAATACCACATTGGCACAATAGATATTAAGGCAGCAGAATCAGCTAGTTACGCGAAAATCCACAGAATTACTTGAGATTTCAAGAGGGCAGAAACCAGTCGAATTTCAAGCTTTAGTAGAAGTCTTTCGTGTTTACCGAACGGCCATTCAGGTCAAGCTGTATGATTTCAATCGAGCGCGGCCGATCGAAAACCTTTCCGGGAAAGAAAAACTTCACTACGAGTCGCAGGAGAGCAAAGCCCAGGCCGCTTACGATGGCGATCAGGCAAATGGCGCCCGTGCCGACGAATGCTCCCACAATGTAGACGTTGATGCTTGGCTGGGTGATCGCAAATGTAGGTTCGTTCCAAATCACATTGTGGCCGAAGATTACTTTGCTTAGGAGCGCGTTGCCATATCCGCCAGCGTGTGAATCGAAAGCAAGCACGATCAGCCCTGCTTCACGCCGTGAAGAAACCGCAGGGTGCTCAGGTGAAGGACGCCCGCCGGAAAGGCTGGCGATAATTGGCGCCATCTTATTGAAGCGCGCGGCTGCAACTTGTTGCGTAGGATATTCCGCGACGAGCAGAGTAACTTCCTGTCCGCCTTTGCGGTAACGCGCAAGCATGGCCTCCGCGCCTTGGGAGAAGCCGATCCAATCGCCTTCGGCTACCGGCAGCAGCTTTTGCAGAGCCAAGGGCCCGAGGATGTAGCGTTCCGACCCATGAACCATGCCCGCAACCGGGAAGTGGTCTGCGATATCAGGATACGGGCGGCGATCAGCCTTGGGCCCAACCGCAGCAATCAGAGTTGCAACGTCACCGGACAGCGCCGGAATCCGGTTGCCAGTTACGTCCAGTAGAAAATCGCCTACGACGATTAGCGCGCGATTTGATGAGGCGGCAGCGAACTGCGCAAGCTTTGAGTCGGGCATGCCCGCCGGACGAAGAAACGTAAATGCTCCATAGGCCGCGGTTGGGTCAACCATGCGATACAGCGTGACGCTCAGCGTATCTTTGCCGCGGGTGTAATCCTGGTGCTCGATGGACTTGAAGCCGTATTCCTGCAAGATCGCCGCGTCAGGGCCGGGCCCTTGCTGAGGTGCAAGGGGTTGAGCATCCGCCGTTTGGCCGATGCTCCAATTTCCGAAGACCGGGGGAAGCAACGCTTGCGCTGAAACCGGCCCGCAGGGAATCAGGGCCAGCAGCGCAAACAGAGACACAAGAGAAGTTCGTCGCACAAAATACCTCATATCAATTAGACGCTGGAATTCTACCGTTGGTTCCCTTGTTGCGCCAGTCCAGTCGTATGGCTGCCGGGTGAGGTCTTGGCCTGGTTAAATGCGAGGCTGTTGGTGCTTTGCAGGTAGGTTTCCACCCCTTTAAAGAGGCCTTCAGCGACACGATCGCGTCCTTCCGGCTTTTCAAGGGATGATTCGTCCGCTGGATTGCTGATGAAGGAGATCTCAGCGAGAACCGAAGGCATATTGGCGCCGATCAGCACCACGAACGGCGCTTTGCGAACGCCGCGGTTGCGGATGCTGTGGTTTGTGCGCTGGAGACGCTGGGTGAGCGAGTCTTGAATATCAGCGGCCAGTTCCTTGGACTCCTCAATTTTTTCATTCCGCGCGATGCGCTGAATGATGTCATCGAGGTCGTGAACGCTGTTTTGAGCCGTCGCGTTTTCCCGGGCGGCGACGTCCATCGCTCCCGGCGAAGGCGAAAAATTCAGGTAATAGGTTTCGACTCCTCGCGCCGTGGAGTCTGGGCTTGAATTGGCGTGGATCGAAAGAAACAGGTCGGCCTTGGCCTGATTGGCGATGGCCGTACGCTCTTCGAGCGGAACAAACGTGTCGTCGCTGCGCGTGTAAATAATTTCGGTGCCGGGGAGACGATCCTCAATCATCTGGCCCAAGCGCAGGGCCACATCCAGACACAAATCCTTCTCGACGAGACCGGTGGGGCCGATTGTTCCGGTATCGTGGCCGCCATGCCCGGCGTCAATCACAATGCGCCCGATCTTCAGTCCCAGAGCCCGCGAAAGGGATTGTTGGCCATCTCGCGTCGGAGTTGGCACCGGGGAAGCGATCGGCTTTCCACTTACCGTGTGAACGGATTTTGTGCTGTTCGTCTTGCTCGCTGGAAGGGTTCCCGCCAGGGGAACTGGAGGGCCGTAGACCCGGGAAGTGGCTGCGTTGTTCGCCTCTAGATTAGGGGGTGCGTCAGGTGTGGCGTTCTTTGACTTGGAGTCTTTGGCCGTTTCCGCGATGTCGTCAGGCGCAGGCGCATTCTTGAATGCGGCCTCTTTGCTTGGCGAGCCTTTCTTCGCTAGGGCCTGCACCGGCGGAGATTCCAGTTGCTTGGCATTTGTTGCCGTGGCCGTTTCGGGTTTGGTGTTGGACTTGGCATAAACGTCCACAACCATGCGGTAGGGATCGCGCAACAGAAAGACAGAGTAATCTTTGATCTTCCCGACTTCCAGCACCACACGCACGACATTGGATTGATTCTGCGCGACGCGGATGCTCTTCAAAAGGTCGGTCGGCACTATATCTGGGGAGCCTATACCAACGTGGCTTAAACGCGCGTGGCTCACGTCAAAGTAGATTCGCTCGGGATTGGGCACGCGAGCGGCCTGGTATTTTACCGGCCCGTCCAGATTGATTACGATTCGCGTGTAATCGGGCGTTACCCAGGTTTTGATATCGTGGATTTCGGCGATCTTGTCGGGCGAAGGTTGCTCCATTACTTCCGTGAAGGTTTGCCCAGAAACCAGTTGAGCCGGCGGGGAAGCAACATCCTTCTGAGCAATCGTTCGCGCTGGTACCGCCGTCACTGGCGGCGCCGCGACAGCCGCTGAAGGCTTTGCGAATGGGGAACCTGCTCTCGCGGTCTGATGCAGCGTCAATTCGGCGATTGCTAACTTGGCATCCGCGGCGAGCGGCGAATGCGGGTGGAGCCGCAGGAATTCCTCGAATGTTTTCTGCGCGAGCGGCCTATCATTTAGATCTTCTTTCTCAATCTGTCCAACGGCGAACAGGGCTTCCTCGCGGTAGCGGCTGCTGGGATATTCATGCAGAAGATATTGGTAGGTGTCTGCAGCAGACTGGTAATACTTCGTGTCAAAGCGATCTCCCATTTGGCGGAAGAGGTCGCCCACGGTCAGAATGGCGAACGGCACATCCGGCGCGCGAGGAGTGATCAGATAAACGCGGCGATAGGCCTTAACGGTCAGGTCGTATTGTTCAATCGTCCGTTGACGTTCCGGGGTAGCTTCAAGCGCGGCGCGTTGTTTTTGCGCGCGGTCAAACTGAGCTTCCGCGGTTTCTTGCGCGGTGGGGGCTGTTCCGGATGTATTCGCGCCGAACGTGGGTACAGCGGCCAGAATTAGCGCCAGCAAAACGGCATAGCCCAGCCAGCATTTTCCGAGCGGGACGAATTTTTCCGAGATTCTCACAATGGAAACCCTTACGCCTCGCGCAAGCGTGGCCGCGGGGAAATTCTTGCGCGGCTTTCCTCCCGCAAAGCGAAAACAGGGTGAATACCAAATCTTCCTGTCGCCGCTCCCCCGCGAGATTCCAGCTTAAAGCAAGACGCTCAATTCACAAGCCCAAGAATAATGATTTGCCTAAAAGTGAATCCTCACGCACCCAAACCAGCCGGTCAAGCAAACTATTCGTTCGCCCAGACAATATGCCCTTGCGCATCCGTCGTCTGGAAAATCTTGTGCGGCGGCGGTGGTATGGCGGTCACCGTCATCGGCGTCAGCATGGGCTTGGACGCGGCAGGCGCAACGGCGGCGGCGTTTTTGACCACAGGGACGCTCTTGCCGACGACGTCGGTCTTGCCAGCATCACCGCCAAGGTAATTGCTTTTCACCTTGCGCACATAATCCCGCGTTTCGGCAATCCGCGGCACGCCTCCGGCTCGATCCACCGCGCCGGCTCCGGCATTGTATGCCGCCAGCGATTTATCCAGATCACCGTTATAGCGTTCCAGCAGAGTGCGCAGATAACGCACACCCGCTTCCAAGTTATCCACCGGACTGAAAATGTTTTTCACTCCCCAATCCAGCGCTGTTTGCGGCATAAGTTGCATCAGCCCCACCGCGCCCTTGCGCGAAACCGCCGAAGGATTTCCGCCTGATTCCGTTTGCATAACCGCGCGCACCAGCGCAGGGTCCACATTGTGCCGCGCAGCGGTTGACTGCACGAGATCCTCGAGGCGCGATGGCGTCAAGGTCTGCCCCCCATTATGCTCAGACGCGGGCAAAGATGCAAAAGTTTGCCCATTTTGAGAAATATGCTTGTCGGACGACGCGGGCGAAGTCGGCTTCAGAGATGACGGCAGGGGACTGGATTTGGACGTATCAGGACCCGTTAGGGGCTGCTTCACTGCCGGGACTAGAACAGGATGAGGAGTCGGATTGATGTAAACGCGCTGGCCGCCTTCATCGAGCACAGAAACGATCTGGGCGTGCGCGGGCACGGCTGACAACACGCCTATCGTCAGTAAGATAGCCACAAGCGATTTGGTGTGTACGCTCATTGTTGTTTGGGGAAGACAGCGCGGCTTAGTGCTTAACCGCACCCTTGGTTGCAATCTACCGGACATTCCCCTTGGCAAGGTTAGGAAACCCCGCCGGGGCCATTGCTGGCGCTAGGGAAAACTATAGCATTCTGTCAATGATGCCTGGAACCTTGTCGAGGGCCATATTTAGGCCAGCTGTGTCTTTTCCGCCAGCCTCGGCCAGATCGGGCCGGCCGCCGCCGCTGCCGCCCACTTCCTTGGCAATGGCTTGTATCACCTTGCCAGCATTGACTTTAGCGGTGAGGTCTTTGGTGACCCCGCAAATGAGGGCAACTTTCTCGCCCTCCACCATGCCCAGGACGACTACCCCCGAGCCGAGCTTCTGGCGGAGGGTATCGACGAGTCCCCGCAGGGCTTCGCGGTTCATGTCGGCGACGCGGGCGCAGACGATGCGGACGCCTTTGACGTCACGGGCTTGGGCGATCAGCTCATCGGCGCTGCCTTGCGCGGATTTCTTCTGGACCGCGCCGAGGCGCTTTTCGAGTTCGCGGCGGCCTTCAAGGAGCTTTTGCGCGGCGGCTTCGAGTTCGTCTGGCGAGGCATTCAGAGTGGCGGCGAGCGCTCGCAGGGAATCCGCGGCGCGTTGATATTCTTCCAGGCCACGCACGCCCGAGATGGCTTCTATGCGGCGGACGCCTGCGGCTACGGAACTTTCCGTGACGATTTTGAAAATGCCGATGTCGCCGGAGCGCTTCACGTGCGTTCCGCCGCACAATTCCTTGCTGAAGTATCCGCGGGGAGAATTTGCATCGGGAATCGTCACTACGCGGACGTTGCTTTCCGGGTAGCGGTCACCGAAGAAAGCGAGCGCGCCGGAAGCGAGTGCGTCGTCAATCGCCATGATGTTGGTTTCCAGTTCGTTGTTGAGGAGGATTTCTTCGTTCACTTGCTGCTCGATGTCCCGTAATTCCGCGGCGTCCACCGGAGCGAAATGGGAGAAATCGAAACGCAGGCGACCGGGCTCGACGAGCGAACCCGCCTGCTTGACGTGCGTGCCGAGAATGTTGCGCAGGGCGGCGTTCATCAGGTGCGTCGCCGTGTGATTGCGTTTGATGTGTTCGCGGCGCGCGCCATTGGCGACGGTGGAGACTCGGTCGCCGACGCGAAGCGTGTCCAAAGCGACGATGCGGTGCGCGATCAGGCCCGCGACTGGATAATAGGCGCCTTTCACGTCGGCTAGTTCGATGGCTTCTCCGTTGTCATAGAGTTTTCCAATATCTGCAACTTGGCCGCCCGATTCCGAATAAATCGAGCTGCGATCCAGCACTATCTCTGCTTCCGTGCCTGCAGGGATTTCTTTCACGGAACCATTTTTCGTGATGATGGCTTCTATCCGGCAGTCGCTAGTGCTCGTTGCGTAGTAAAAATCCGGCTCGGTTTTGTAGGTTTCCGCGAGCTTTGCGAAGACTGGATTGGCGACGTCTTTGTGCGCGCCTTTCCATGAAGCGCGGGCGCGGGTACGCTCAGTTCTGAGTGCAGCCTCGAAGCCCATGTCGTCGAAATCAAATCCCATGTCACGGCATGATTCTTCGATGAAATCCTTCGGAAGGCCATATGTTTCGTATAATCGGAACGCCTTTTCGCCGGGGAAAGTGACGCTATTGCCTGCTGCATTCAATATTGCTATTTGTCGACGCATCCCGGATATTTGGTGCAGATGCGGTAGCAAGACTACGTCGGAAACGAATTCAAGGGTGTTCTTAGCCTCTAGCTCTTTAACTTTGTTACTGAGTGGGAGGAGAGTGAATGCAAATTCCTCCTCCATTTCCTTCCATCCACGAATCAACACCCTTGCGAATCTCTCTTCCTCCTTGATAACTAGCGTACTGACCCTTGACCGAGATTCAGCAAGTTCCGGATAGGCACCTACCATTAGTCCGCAAACAGTTTCAGCCACCTTAAACAGGAATGGCCCATTGGTTCCCATCAGGCGACCGTGTCTTATCGCCCGGCGAATGATCTTCCTTAGAATGTACCCGCGACCTTCATTCGAGGGGACAACCAAGTCAGTAATTAGAAATGCGGCAGCTCTCGAATGGTCAGCTATTACACGCAGGGAGGCGTCTCCCTTAAAATCACTGCCGTATTCGTAATTAGTTAGCCGTCCGGCCTCTCGGATTAAGGGTTGGAAGAGATCCGTGTCGTAGTTCGAGAATTTGCTCGGGTCTTGAAGGTTCAGGAGCGCGGAAGCAATACGCTCGAGGCCCATACCGGTATCCACGGAAGGTTTCGGGAGGGGGTTGAGCGTTCCGCTCGCATCGCGATTGAACTGCATGAAGACGAGGTTCCATATTTCGACGTAGCGGCCGCAATCACAGGGGAATGCGCAGTCGGTGTGTCCAGCGTCGCTGGCAGCAACGCCCATGTCAAAGTGAATTTCGCTGCACGGGCCGCAGGGGCCGGTGTCACCCATGGCCCAGAAATTTTCCTTCAATCCGGGGACGGCGATCACGCGGTCGCGCGGCGCTCCCGTCTTCACCCAGAGATCCGCGGCTTCTTCGTCAACTCCAAGCGAATTGCCTGGAGCGACTTCCGCGCCGCCGAAAACCGTGAAATAGAGTTTGTCGAGCGGGATGGCGAACCACTGAGGAGAAGTAATCAGCTCCCAGGCATAGGCAATCGCTTCTTTCTTGAAGTAATCTCCAAAAGAAAAATTCCCGAGCATCTCGAAAAAAGTGTGATGGCGATTGGTGAAGCCGACGTTTTCAAGATCGTTGTGCTTGCCTCCGGCGCGGACGCATTTTTGCGAAGTGGTGGCGCGCTTGTAGTCGCGCTGTTCGAGACCGAGGAAAACGTCCTTGAACTGGTTCATTCCGGCGTTGGTGAAGAGCAGAGTAGGATCGTTCACCGGCACGAGCGAGGAGCTGCGCACGCGCTTGTGTCCCCTTTCTTCGAAGAAGCGCAAAAATGTTTCGCGGATTTCGTTCCCGGTCACGATTCCTCAATCCATAGCAAAAGTAATTCAGCGATTATGGCAGAGCGACACAGGCCCCGCAACGCGGAGGCAATGGCGGTGTGCTCTTAATCTTCTTCAGCAGGTTCAAATTCCGGCAACTCCTCCGCGCCGCCGCTTTCCGAAGCAGCCGTCAAGCCACGCATCGCTTTGCGAATCAGATCGGAAGAGAAGCCTGCGCGGAGAAGATTGTTATATATGGAGGCTCGCTTGCGCGCGTCCAGCGGCCCACGAATCAGCTTCAGCTTGCGGGCAAGACGCTTCTTCAGCAAATCTTCTTCGCTTGTTTCCGCGAAGGCTTCCTCAAACGCGGCTTCGATGTGCCGGTCAGGAACTCCGCGGGCGCGCAGTTCGCGGGCGATGCGGAAACGGCCCTGCTTTCTTTGCGCGGCGCGGGTGCGGGCGAAGTCGCGGGCGTAGCGGGCGTCATCGAGCAACTGCCGCTCTTTCAGGCGAGCAAGCACAGGAGGGACGAGTTTGGCGTCTTCTGCCTTGCGCTCAAGTGACTGGCGCATCTCAAAAACGGAATATCCGCGGCGCATCAATGCGCGCATGGCGGCGGCGTAGAGCTCGTCTTCGGTTGTGAGTTTGCGAGGAGCGCGTTTTTGTTTGAAGGGCACGGTTGAAGGATAGAACCACGAGAACAGGGAAGCAAGGAAGCAAGGAAACAGGGAAACAGGGAAACAGGGAAAGGCATGTTTGAGTGCGCGGGCACGGTCAACAACGTACGGTTGGCAATTGGAATGTCGGTGTGGGCAGCGAGAAACCCCGCCCCTACGATGCGGGGCAGGCTACAAAACCTTGCGCACCGCGTTTAGGATGAGTTGATAGAGGAGAAATATTGGTTACCGCCGCACAGTGCGCTCGTACTCGTTCATCTGGCGTTCCATCTCTTCGCGGGCGGCATCGGCGGTTGAGCGGATGCCCTGCACGCGCAGACGGAAATCGTCCGGGTTTGACGCGCGGAGCAGCGCTTCCTCAAATGAAATGAGGTTGCGCGAGTAGAGATCGTAGATGGATTGGTCGAAGGTCTGCATGCCGTACTGGCTGGTGCCGGCGGCGATGGCGTCGTGAATTAAGCGAGTTTTGTCCGGATTGATGATGCAATCGCGGATGTACGCCGTGGCGATCATCACTTCCACCGCGGGCACACGGCCTTTGCCGTCCGCGCGGCGCACCAGGCGTTGGCTGACGACGGCCTTCAGCGTAGCCGCGAGCTGCAAACGGATCTGTTTCTGCTCTGGCGGAGGAAAAACGGCGATGATGCGCTGAATAGTCTCGGCCGCGTCGAGGGTATGCAATGTGGAAAAAACCAGGTGGCCGGTTTCAGCCGCCAGCAGCGCAGTTGAAATTGTTTCCAGGTCGCGCATTTCGCCGACCAGAATCACGTCCGGGTCTTGCCGGAGCGCGGCGCGCAAGGCCGTCGAAAAATTGGCCGTATCCACTTCCACTTCGCGCTGATTGATGAAGCTTTTCTTATCGCGATGCAGGAATTCGATGGGATCTTCAATGGTGATCACGTGATCGGAACGATTGGCGTTGATCCGGTCAATCATCGCCGCCAGGGAAGTGGACTTCCCCGAGCCGGTCGTGCCCGTGACGAGCACCAGACCGCGCTGTTCTTCGCAAATTTTGTCAATCACCGGCGGCAGATTCAGCTCATCCACCGTGCGGATTTTCGTGGGAATGACGCGCAGAACCATGCCGACATTGCCGCGCTGCTGGAACACGTTCACGCGGAAACGCCCCAGGCCCGCTACGCCGTAGGCCATATCGAGTTCGGCCGTTTCCTTGAATTTTTGCTTCTGGCGGTTGGTCATCATGCTGAACGCCATGGAGAGCATTTCTTCTGGCGTCACGCGCGGCACGTCCTTCTGCGGGTAGAGGACGCCGTCCATACGCAGGTAGGGATGGTTGCCCACCTTCAGATGCAGGTCGGAGCTCTTGTTTTCAACTGCGCGGCGCAGGAGATCATCAATGTTCAATGCCATAGGCAGCAGACTCCGGAAGAAACGCTTCAACCGAAGCTAGCATTCTGAATGAGGCGGGGCAAGACAGATGCGGAAGGCGGTTGCCGTCTAGTAACCGGACCACAGGCCAGTTCCAGGCGCGGCGGCGGCCGATGAATGTAAACGTTAGATTCGGTTAGGCTTTTCTGAGAAAAACGGAATCGTACAGCCATCCGGCGACAACGCCGCCGATAAGCGGTCCGGCCCAATAAACGCCCTGATTCGTCCAATAATGACCAGCGAGCGCGGGTCCAAATGCACGCGAGGGGTTGATGGCTGCGCCCGTAAGCGGCCCGCCCATCAGCACGCCCATGGTGACGGTGAGGCCGATAGCGAAGCCGCCAACCTTATTGAATGCGCCACGCTCGTCCACGGCCGTGGCGAATACGACGAATACTAGGAAGAATGTCAGCACTGCTTCGATCATCATTCCATTCGTGCGCGTCAAATCTTGCGCCAGGGAAGGAACACCCAGCCTTACCGCGCGCCACGTCTCTTCGGGTACCACAACTTTCAGCAAATACGCCGCAGCGGCGCCGCCAGCAAGTTGCGAGGCCCAATACAGAAGCGCGTCCAACGTGCCGATCCGGCGCGTGACCCAAAAGCCGATGGTGACCGCGGGATTCAAATGGCCGCCGGAGATGTGCCCCACGGCGGTGACCATGACGGCGAAGGCCAAGCCGTATGCGGCGGCGATACCCAATAACCCAATCCCGCCGCCCGGCTTTAGAAATTGGTCCATACAAACCGAGCCCGCGCCGATAAAGATCAGCGCGAACGTGCCGATGAACTCGGCCACCATTTTTTGCGGCTTGCTGTACATTGGCAGGCCTCCTCAGTCTGGCGCGGAACGGCATGTGCATTATACGTATGCGCGAGCGAGCTTCAAGAGCGGACTTTTGACAAAGGTGGTTTTTCCGGTTTAGTGCGCGGCCGCGACAGGCGCCGAGACAGGCGTGAGCCAGTTGTGCCGGTCGGCTTTGGTTCCGGTAACGATGGCGAAGAATTCATCCTGTAAGCGCTTCGTGATTGGTCCACGGCCGCCATTTCCGACTTGGATGCGGTCAATCGAGCGCAGCGGCGTGATCTCCACGGCCGTGCCGGCGAAAAACACTTCGTCGGCGATGTAAAGCATCTCGCGGGGAATCTGCTGCTCGGCGACGGGAATGCCCAGGTCGGCGCACAAAGTGAGAATCGTTCGGCGCGTAATGCCCGGCAAAATACTCGCGGAAAGCGGCGGAGTTACGACTTTGCCTTCATGCACGAGGAAAATATTTTCGCCGGAGCCTTCGCTGACGCAGCCATTCGTATCCAGCGCGATGCCTTCGACGTAGCCGTTCGTCATGGCCTCCATGCGGATGAGTTGCGAATTCAAATAATTCCCGGCGGCTTTGGACATCGCTGGCAACGTGTTCGGCGCCATACGCGCCCACGAGCTGACGCAAACATCCACGCCCTTCTCGAGCGCTTCCGGCCCCAGATATTTTCCCCACATCCAGCACGCCATGTAAACTTCGACGGGGCAGGGAAATGGATTCACGCCCACTTCGCCATATCCGCGCATCACGATTGGTTTCAGATAGCATTCCTGCATGTGGTTGGCGCGAATCACTTCGGCGCCGGTGGCGCAAAGCTCGTCCAAAGAGTAGGGAAGATCCATGCGGTAGATGTGCGCTGAATTGATCAGCCTCTGCATGTGCTCCTTGACGCGGAAAATCGCAGGACCCTGCTGGGTTTTGTAACAGCGGATTCCCTCGAATACGCCCGAGCCATAGCTCACCACATGCGACAGCACGTGAATCTTGGCATCCTCCCAGCGGATGAATTTGCCGTTATGCCAGATTGTTTCAGTCGCTTGAACGCTCATTAGGTCGCTCCGCAAAACGAATTCAAAAAAGCATTTCGTGTTCGCTGAAAGACACTTGGCCTGGGCTCGATGGATCGTATTGCATAAGTGCTTTGCGCACCGTCACCGGCCCGAGTCGCGGAGGGACGGAGCCGCCACCCATAATTAATTTCCGAAGCGGATTATAGCATAGCGAGAATGGAGTCAATGGCACACGATGAGATACAAGGTAGAGGCGCGCGCCGCCAATTTGGACGCTCCAAGATAGCGCATGCCGCGTCTGGCATGAGAACAGATTCGGCGCCTCGTTACACTCTTTGCTTATAGGAGGACCAAAACGCATTTTGCTCAGGCGTACGGCGCGGGCAGTCCTTGCTTCAGCCGGTGCGCGCGCATTTCGTCTTCGGCATGGGTTTTGATGCAAAGATCCGAGCGAGCCTCCGCGGTGCAGAGCAGAATGAAACCCGCCGCGCGGTCCTCCGGGAAATAAAGTTCAGCGCCGCCCGGGTCGAATTCGCCCGGCTTGAGCAGTCTTCCCGCACATGTAAGACAGCGTCCCTGATGGCAGATCGCCGGGAGCAATACGCCACCTGCCTGGGCCGCGTCCCATAGGCGTTCATTTCCGCCAGCGGTTAGAATCTTGGCCCCGAGCGGGGTGATGAGCGTCACCTGAAAGAGTTCCCGTGGTCCCACGTCGTTGCTCATCAGCCCGCCTCGCGGGGCGCGATCTGCCAAACAGAGCGGCGTCCTATGGATTATAGAAGCCGCGATTCTTACTGTAGGGCGCTTCGCCAGGTTCTCCTCTGCGGAAGTGGCCGGACGGAACCGACTTGCCGTCACGCTCGTGAGCCAGCAACTCGATGAACCACGCCTCATGCTCGATTTCTTCGTTGAGGATTCGAGCGGCCATATCGTACGTCCGAGGATCTTTCCCGAAAGTCACGTCGCACACCGCGCTCCAACTGCGGATCGCACAACGCTCGGATTCGAGAAGCAGTGTGAGAATGTTGACGACAGTCGGAGGATCAGGAAGTTTGGCCGCTGCACAACCAGCCTGGTCGTGGAACACCTTAAGATCGTTCGGCAACTGTCCTCCGAGCTCGTAAATTCGCGGCACAATCAACTCCCAGTGAGCCCGGTCTTCGAGCCGTGCGTCCTCGCAGATTTCTTTGTAGTCCTCGTAGCCGGCCAAGTTCATGCGAAGAATGGTGTAATAATAGTAGGTGCTTGCAAATTCCGCAGCCGCATTGGCCACCAACATCTTGATGAGCTTCTCAACGTCCACGCCACGAGCGCGGATTACCTCTACGCCCACTCTCTGAGTCACATCCCCATGCTTTACCGTGTCACCTGTAGCCATTTGACTCCCTCCTATTGCGAAATTAAGAAGATGCGAGCGAAACGTCTAATCCGGAATTTCCGATTTCAACTTCCATTTTTTTTGCAAAAAAACCATATGTCAGCCGCGCTCTAGTGTCAAGCTCGGATCACGCTGGTCACGGTCAGGTGGCGAGCGCGGAACGGCGATCCAGTATGGATTGCAGAACATGCGAGGCGGGTTTGGCCGACGCCTTCAAGTGCTTCCAATTTTGTTGCATGATGGCTAGTGCAAATCCTTATCCGGTTTGGCTCGCTGGTCCATGAGTTCGAAGGTGACCCGCGCATCTTTTCGCAACTGGCCGTACTTCAATTCCCATGCGCCCAACAGAAGGAATGGAATAATCGTGGCCAACGCCCAGAGCTTTGCATTGCGCGTTGCTTTTTCAGAAGAGTCCCAGCGGAACAGTTTCACGGACAAGGCAAAAGCGATCACCGCCGTGCCAATCAAAGACACCATGTGAGGCACCAGCCTCGTCAGGCTGACAGACTGGGCCATCGCGCGCTGGGTCGCGTCCACGAGGTACGTGGCCGGCAAAAAGAGCGCCGCGTCCTGCACATATTTCGACAGCATGACCAGGGGAAAGGTCGCGCCCGTAAGGAAAATAAAGGCGAACCAAATCAGCTGGTTGATTAACTGGGTTTCCTGCATCGTATTCATCACACTGGCGATGATGAGTCCGAGCGACGCAAAACTAACCACGCCTAACGAGGATAAAACGAAAACACCGAAAACATTGCCGAACTCGGTCACGTGAAATATCCAATGCGCCAGCGCAAATTCAATGACGATCGTCGGCAGCGTCAGCACATAATTCGCGATGATGCTGGAGACGAGCATCGCCGAGGGGCCGATGGGCGCCAGGCGAAACCTGCGAAGGATTCCTTGCTCGCGAAACGTCACGAGTTGGACGCTCAGCCCCCAAAAATTGCCCATCACAGTAATTGCTATCACTTGCGCCAGGAGCGGAGGCATCGCGGCCGGCTTGCCACCTGAAAAAAGGCCGAGGAACAGGAACAGAAACACCAGCGGCATGAAAAGGCTGAAGAACAAGAAGAGGCGATTGCGCAGCGCCAGCTGAATTCTGTTTATCGTCAAAGCGATTGCGTTTTTCAATCTCTTAGCCTCCTGCCGGTCAGCTCAACAAAAACATCTTCCAGCGACGGAGCCACAATTTCCAGCCCGGCAAGTTCGTTTCCTGTGCCCTCCAGATGCTTCACAATTGCCACAACAGTGCCGGGGACGTGCTTGGAATGAATCACGAAATATCCGTCGAAAGCCCGGCAGTCAGCCACGCCATCCAATTTTCCTAGAACGGCGGCGTCATCCGGACGCGCCAGGCGCAATTCGATTCGCGTCGTGCCGGCCGAGGATTGCTTCAACTCGCGCGGAGTGCCTGACGCGATCAGCTTTCCCCCGTCCACGATGGCCACGCGGTCGCAGAGCCGCTCAGCTTCTTCAATGTAGTGAGTTGTGATCAAGATGGTTTTCTTTTCGCCCTTCAGCTCTTCGATGATGTCGTAGATTTCGCGGCGCACCTGAGGGTCCAGGCCTGCTGTCGGCTCGTCCAGGAAAAGGACGCGCGGTTCATTCACCAGCGCCATCGCAAGGGCAAGCCGCTGCTTCTGGCCTCCAGAAAGCGTCGAATAAAATGCGCTCCGTTTTTCCTCAAGGCCGAAGCGTTTCAGCAGATCCTTCTCCGAACGGCGGTGATCGTAAAAACTGGAAAAGAGATCGAGCGCCTCACCTACGCGAATCTTGTCCGGCAGGGAAGTGGACTGCAGCACACCGCCGATGAGTTGCTTATAGGCGTTTCCGCCGGCTTGCGGATTCATGCCGCAAACGGAGACGTGTCCCCCATCGGGGTGCCGCAAACCTTCCAGTATTTCCACGGTTGTGGTCTTGCCCGCACCGTTCGGCCCGAGCAGTCCAAATACTTCGCCTTCCTCGACGGAAAAGCTGATGCCCCGCAACGCCTCGACGGCGTCGTAGTGTTTTGTGAGATTTTGGACTTCAATAATGGGTGCAGGCACGGGTTTAAGGCTTAAATCTATAGCATAGTCAGTGTGTCCGGCGCGAACTGGAAGCCTTATGCCGGGTTGCCGGCCGCGCTTTTCGCGCAGGCCGCGGCTTTTTCCAGAAGTACTTCTCAATTTCGACTCGTTTTTCTAAGACTTCAACCCCCTCGCTTTCCAACAGTTTTCGCTGCAACGCGTCGAGCGGCTCTGCCAGCAAAATCCGGCCGCCGGCACCCATCACGCGATGCCATGGCACTCCAGACCCGCGAGGAGTGGCGGCCATCGCGTAGCCGATCATCCGCGCGCCGTTGCGGAAGCCAAGCCGCCGCGCCACCTCTCCATAAGTGAGTACGCGTCCGCGCGGGATTCGTTTCACGAAGTCGTAGATTGGAGTCCAGCCGCTGCCAGCAGCTTTTGCCTTCGCGCCACTCTTGCTCTTGGTCATAAATTACTCAGTCCCAGTACTCGCCCGAGGCTGAATTTCCATTTCGAAAATGATTTGTTGCATTGCGAACGCGGCAGCTTCTGAAAATATTATTGCCGTACCGCCGCCGCAGGCATAATTTCACAACTTTCTCGCATCCAATGTGTATAGCAGAGTAGGAGAAGAAGCAAACGATGATGAGCACAGGGAAGAGACACAACCACAATTCGCCGGCCTACTACCTTGACGGCCGGTCCCGCCAGGGTAGGTAACCAATAAGAATCGAAGTGTGAGACCTGTACCAAAGGGCAGTTGTGCCTGTAGTGGAGTCTACGTACACTACGCCCCGACGCTTACCGAGGGCTCATTTGGAGCGTTACTTATGGCTTTCTTACGGCGCAAAGGCAATTCGTACTACTTGGTGCACAACATTCGCAAGCGCGGAAAGGTCCGGCAGCTTCATTTGGCTCGCTTAGGTGACCGCCCGCGGATTACGGATGATGTAATGCGCCAGGTGAACCGCCAGCACCCGTTCCTTGAACTCAACTGGCGCCGCCTTCGCGAGCAGGTGAACGGTCGCGTTGAATTGTTTGACGCGCGTTCCCTATCAGTCCGGAAGCTCTTGGAATCTATGCGCTCTTTGAATCTTGATCTGGCGGATCTTTTCCCAATCGGACTGAATCTGCCGGATTCGTCTGAAGCGGGGGCAGAAATTTTGATGCAACTCCGGCTTCTTCACTCGACCGTTGGTGTGAAATTGGATCAGTTCCGGGAAGCCCGTTTCCGCGGATTGCCGCGAGGACGGAATATCCGGTTACGAGGATAGCTCTATGACCAGCCCAATGCAGGTTCTTGACCCGCAACGCCGCAGTCTCGAGTCGCAGGAGTTTGAAGCATCGCTGCGCTCGCGGATTGTCGGCCAAGAAGAAGCCGTCCGCGCCGTCGTGGATCTCTACCAGGTGTTCACGGCCGGAATGAATTCGCCGGGACGCCCGGTCGGCAACTTTCTATTCCTCGGCCCGACCGGCTCGGGAAAGACACGCATCGTCGAGGCTACGGCCGAGATCCTGTTCGGTGACCCGCGAGCCGTCATTAAGGTGGACTGCGCCGAATTCCAGCACTCGCACGAAATTGCGAAGTTGATCGGCTCGCCCCCGGGATATCTCGGTCACCGGGAGACGCATCCGCTTATCACACAAGAGGAGCTGTCCAAGTTTCACCGCGACGATATGAAGCTGAGTTTCCTGCTGTTCGACGAAATTGAGAAAGCGAGTGATGCCCTCTGGCAATTGCTGCTCGGCATGTTGGACAAGGCTACGCTGACACTCGGCGATAACCGCCGCGTTGATCTCTCGCAAACCGTGATCTTCCTGACCTCCAATCTCGGCGGCGGCGAAATCACGGAGTTAATGACCGGCGGGATGGGATTCGTGCAGCCATGCAACAAGCCAAACGATGGGCTGGACGTGAAGGTGGAACGCACTGCCGTGGAAGCGGCTCGCAAGAAGTTTTCGCCGGAATTTCTCAACCGGCTTGACAAAGTAGTTGTATTCCACCCTCTGCGCGATGAACAGCTCGAAAAGATCCTGCAAATCGAGCTCGAACAGGTGCAGCGGCGCGTGCTCGAAACCGCTCGCGGCCAGTTCTTGTTCCGCGTGACGGATGCGGCGCGCACCTATCTGCTGAAAGAAGGAACCGATACGCGGTACGGCGCACGTCATCTGAAGCGCGCCATCGAACGGCACCTTGTATATCCGCTGGCGAATTTGCTCGCGACCGAACAGGTTAAGCTCGGTGACGTTATCTGCGTGGACTGGGATGGGGAACGCGGCTGCCTGACATTTGAGCGCGAAGGCGAAGGCGCCGTCATCCCTCTTCCGTTGACGCTCACGCCGCTGACTTCAACCGCAGCGGCGGTGGCTCACGGAGGCCGCGCTGAGGAAGCTCCCGTTGCGGTCACGGCCCGCGAAGCAAAAGCTCCGTCGGCCGCGCACGGTCACGCGCTTTCTCCGGTTCCGGCAAACCGCCGAAAAGGCGAAATCGAACGCTAACGCATTGCCTGCGATTTTGTACATGGGGGGCTTGATTGCCCCGGCTCTTAAATAGCCTCGCCTGTTTTGCCGAGTGTACAGCGCCCAATTTCCTGCCCGGTTCGAGACCTGGATTCGCCGCATGTTGGTTCCCGTTTTTTCTCCATTCCTCTCGACTTGATAATTCTGTATATTAAAGCTGATGTCAGCGCGCAAAGGACCTAACTTTCGCGCGCAATCGGGCATCTAAAATGTATTGGGCGCGATGGGCCAAGTGCCCCGGCCCAGCCAGTAACCATTTCTTACGAGGCTTGATGCAACCCGGCCGAACCCACGCATCGCAATCGCGCAACTCCATGCACAAGGCAGGAGTGCTGTGCATTGCCGCGGCGCTTCTTCTTACCGCGCCTCTGGTGTGGGCCGAGCGTACGCAATTGAAGCCGGGTTGGAATATTTTCTCAACAGACCAGGACATCCAGATCGGCCACAAAGTGGCGCGGCAAGCGGAAAATAAGCTCCCAATGCTTGCTGACCAGCGCGTGGATGAATACCTGAACACGCTCGGGCGCAAGCTCGCAGGCTACGCGCCCGGCGCGAAGTTTCCCTACGAATTCCACTGCGTGAATTCGCATCAGGTCAACTCCTTCGCGCTGCCGGGCGGCGTGGTTTTCATCTATCGCGGAATCATTGAAGAGGCCGGCGATGAAGCGCAGCTTGCCGGCGTCATGGCGCATGAAATTTCGCACGCCGCGCTCCGCCACGGCACCAATCAAGCCACCAAGGCGGAAATGTCCACTGGCGTGTTAGGCATTCTCGGTGGGGTCGTAGGTGGAGGCTCCGTCGGCGCGGTTGTTTCCGAAGCCGGTGAGGATCTTGCCACCTCCTCCGTCCTCCTGAAATATTCCCGCAACAGCGAAACGCAAGCGGACGTCCTGGGCACGCAGATTCTCTTCGACTCCGGATATGATCCGCGGGCGATGGGGCAATTCTTTGAAAACATTGAGAACGAAGGCAAGCGCGGAAGGTTCGCGGAGTTTTTTTCCGATCACCCCATCCCCGAGCACCGCATCGAGCGCATCGACAAGGAAATTGACAAGATGGGCGGTCCTCCGAAGGACTACAAGTCGGATTCCGCGGATTTCCGCGAGCTCCGGCGATATATCGTCGAGTTGCCCACTCCGCCAAACCCGCCGGAGAAGGGAAAGCATTCAGCGGAACTTGCGCGAACTCAAACAGACGACCGGCCGTCCCTCCATACCGTTGCGCCTTCCGCGCCACCCGCGAATCTCCACGATTACGCCGGCACCACGTTCTCCGCTCAATATCCCGCCGACTGGCAGGCAAGCGGTCAGGACGACTCGGTAAGTTTTCTTCCACCGCGAGGCACATTCAAGGATGCGCGGGACAATCCGGCGACGGGTTACGGAGTGTCAACCGGCGTCTTTCAGCCGCAAGCCGGAATTCTATCCAACGCTTCGGACGGGGAACCGTTTCCCGAAACCACTCCCTCGCCCTCTCTCAACGAAGTTGCCGATCAACTTCTGGCGACCCTAACGCAATCCAGACCGCATTTGAAACCCATTAGCCTGCGCGAAGGAATTCAAGTGGATGGGCAGCCGGCCATTTCCGTGAAGCTGGCGAACGATTCGCCGCTCGGCGGGCCTGAGACGGACTGGCTCATCGCGGTTTTGCGGCCGCAAAGCGTGCTTTACTTCATCTGCGCTGCCCCGGAAAATGAGTTCGCCGATTACGATTCAGCCTTCCGTAAGATTATTTCCTCTGTTCGCCTCAAGTAAGATATGCGGTGACAGGGGGCTCACAAATTAAAACCTTGCCGCAAAACTTGTTGATATAACGTATGAAGTAATTGCACAAGAGTAATTAATACTTGGTAGACACATCGTACGTTAGTACCCTTGTAACGCCCGCAGCCGCCTTCCACAATCAATCCATGCGAGGGTCTCGCACGTCCGAACTGGTCTTGGGTGGGCGGAAGTCTTTGCTCACCGCCGAAAGACCGCACACCGCTCAGGTTCCAGCGGCCCGCACCTCTACTGCGATTCTTGACCAGGATTCGCCGCAACTGCGTGTTTCCGAAGTGATTGCCGCGCTCTCCCGCGCTCTCGACCTTGTCGAGGGCCAATCCATGGGCCACGCCCTGCGCACCTGTATGCTGGGAATGCGATTGGCCGAAGTGATTGGCTTGCGCGCCGAGGACCTCAGCGACCTCTATTACGCCCTGCTGCTCAAGGACGCGGGTTGCAGCACAAACGCCGCGCTCATGCACAAGATGTTTGGCGGCGACGAGCTTAAGGCCAAGCGCGAGGTCAAGACTACCGATTGGACGCGGATGTCGCTGGCCGGCTTGCGCTACCTGCTGCGCAACGCGGCACCCGAAGGAAGCTGGGCTGAGCGCGCACGCCGTATCCTTTCCCTCGGGCTCAATCGTAGGAAGCAATCACAAGAATTGATCGGCACTCGCTGTCAGCGCGGCGGAAAGATCGCCCTGAAGATGGGGTTTTCGCAGAAGACCGCCGAAGCGATTCGCAGCCTGGACGAGCATTGGAATGGAGACGGTTTTCCGCATGGGAGCCGCGGCCAGGAAATCCCTCTTCTTGGGCGGATTCTTTGCCTCTGCCAGACGCTCGACAACTTCGCCAGCACGCAGGGTGTGGACGCAGCGTTTCGTACACTTGAGAAGCGTAGCGGCAAATGGTTTGACCCGGAGCTGGTGCGAGCCGCGCGAGCGCTGGAACAGGACGCGATGCTTTGGGAAGAATTGCGGGCCCCCGTTCCATTGGAAGCAGTAATGCGCCTGGAGCCAGAGGAAAGATTGCTACATGCGGATGACGCGCTGCTCGATAATATCTGTGAAGCCTTTGGCGGAGTGGTTGACGCGAAGTCGCCATTCACCTACGAGCATTCAGTGGGTGTGGCCCGTGTCTCCGTCTTGCTGGCGAATAAGCTTGGGCTCAGCGACGAAACCACGACGCTCATTCGCCGTGCCGCGCTGCTGCATGACATCGGCAAACTTGGCGTGCCCAACAGCATCCTCGATAAGCCCGGCCGGCCCACGTCACAAGAGTGGGAAGTTATTCAGCTGCACCCGTATTACTCCTATCGCATACTAATGAAGATTTCGAGCTTCTGCGAGGTAGCCTTCGTCGCGAGCGCGCACCACGAGAAGCTTGACGGCACCGGGTATTACCGTAATCTCACCGCGGAGCAACTTCCGTTTCCGGCGCGCCTCCTGGCCGTGGCCGACATTTATCAGGCGCTCAGCGAAAAGCGTTCTTACAGAGAGGCGCTCAGTCGCGATTCCATCCTGAACATTATCGCCAAGGATGTGCCGCACGCGCTCGACGCAGATTGTTTTGAAACTTTAAAGTCGGCGGTCTAATTCAGTCAACGGGTTTATCTGCGGTCTTCGGCTTCCATCTTAAAATCGGTTTGCGCGCGGCGCCCACTTCGTCCAGCCTGCCGACGCGCGTGGAATGCGGCGCGGTCTTTACCAATTCAGGATTCTGGGCCGCCTCTTCGGCTATGGCGCGCATCGCCGTGATAAACAAATCGCACTCTTCCTTTGATTCAGACTCCGTCGGCTCAATCATCAGCGCGCCCGCCACAATCAAAGGGAACGCCGTCGTGTAGGGATGGAATCCATAGTCAATCAGCCGCTTGGCGATATCCATGGTGCTCACGCCGGATTTCTTTTGCTTCGCGTCGCTGAATACGACTTCATGCATGGAAGGCGACGAATAGGGAAGATCGAACACGCCCTCTAATTGTTTCCGAATGTAATTCGCATTCACCACCGCGTCTTCGGTCGCCTGCCGGATTCCCGGCCCGTAAGCCAGCGTGTACGCTAACGCGCGCACCAACACTCCGAAATTACCTACAAAAGCCCGCACTCGCCCAATAGATTTCGGCCGGTTCAAATCCAGGGACAATGTTCCATCCGGCTTCCGCACCAGCACCGGGGCCGGCAAAAACGGCTCGAGGATCTTTTTCACCACGACTGGTCCCGCGCCCGGTCCGCCTCCGCCATGCGGAGTCGAAAATGTTTTGTGGAGATTCAGGTGCATCACGTCCACGCCGAAGTCGCCCGGCCGCGCAACGCCAGCCAGTGCGTTCATGTTTGCGCCATCCATATACAGCAGCGCTCCGGCCTTGTGCAGAATTTCCGCCGCTTCGGCGATGCGCTGCTCGAAAACGCCCAGCGTCGAGGGATTCGTTACCATCAGAGCCGCCACGTCTTCGTTCACGATTCGCTTCAACTGTTCAATATCAATCTGACCCTGCGCGTCGGAGCGAATGTTTTCCACTTCGTAGCCGGCAATCACGGCCGTAGCGGGATTTGTGCCGTGCGCCGAATCCGGTATGAGCACCTTTTTCCGCGGATTGCCCTGGCTTTCCAGGTAGGCGCGGATCAGCAGCAGGCCCGTCAACTCGCCCTGCGCGCCCGCGGAAGGCTGCAGCGTCACGGCGTCCATCCCGGTTATTTTCAGCAGGCAATCCTGCAGCACGTCCAGAATTTTCAGGCAGCCCTGTGAAAGCTCAATCGGCTGGTAAGGATGCTCCGTGGCGATGCCGTCCAGCCGCGCGACAAATTCATTCACGCGCGGGTTGTACTTCATCGTGCAGGAGCCGAGCGGATACATCCCCAGGTCAATCGCGTAATTCCACGTGGAAAGCCGCGTGAAGTGGCGGATTACTTCGATCTCGCTGACCTCGGGGAATCCGGCGACCTCGTCACGCGCGAATTCCGCGCCGAGGGCTTTCTTCACATCCACCGCGGGAACGTCCAGCGGTGGCAGCTCAAACCCGCGCTTTCCGGACGCCGACTTTTCAAACACCAGCCCTTCCGCGTGATCCACGTGTCCGCTGGCTTTGGGATTCGTATCGCTCACTGGATTCCTTTTCGCTTCACAATTCCAAAATTCACAGCGGCTCCGCGAGCGCTCGTCCAAGCGCAGCCGCGAACCGCTCGATCTCCGCGCGCGAGATCGTTTCCGTCACGCAGACCAGTCCGCGTTTGGCCAGGTCGGGATACCAGTTTCCGATTGCCAGCGGCCCAATGATTTTTTCTCTTCGCAGGGACGCGTTCACCATTTTCACGGACCGCGGAAGTTCGATTACAAATTCATTGAACGTCGGCCCCGTGAACGCCAGCTTCACGCCCGGCACTTTCGTAAGTTCCGCCGCCGCAAATCGCGCCTTCGCCAGATTCTGCGCCGCCATTTCCTTCAATCCCTCTTTGCCCAGCAGGCAAAGATGCACGGTTGCCGCCAGGGCGCACAGCGCCTGATTCGTGCAAATGTTCGAGGTCGCTTTTTCGCGCCGGATGTGCTGCTCGCGCGTCGCCAGCGTCAGGCAAAAACCGCGCCGTCCTTCGGCGTCAGACGTTTGCCCGGCAAGGCGCCCGGGCATCTGTCTCACGAATTTATCGCGCGTGGCGATAACGCCGGCATATGGCCCGCCATAGCTTGGCGGCATTCCGAAACTTTGGCATTCCATAGCAACAATGTCCGCCTCGGCCGGAGGTTTTACGGCGCCAAGCGACACCGCTTCCGTGATGGCCACCACGCTTAGCGCTTCTTTTGCGTGCGCAATTTCAGTGATCGCGCCCAGCGGTTCAATCACGCCGAAAAAGTTTGGCGATTGCGCGACCACGCACGAAGTATCTTCATGCACAAGCCCGCGCAACGCATCCAGATCCATTTGTCCCGACGTGGTGTAGCCAACTTCTACAATTTCGATATCCAGATTTCGCGCGTACGTCGCGAGTACTTGCCGGTATTCCGGATGCACCGAGCGCGCAACCACCACGCGGCGGCGCCCGCTGATCCGGTCGGCCATCAGCACCGCTTCCGTCAGCGCCGTCGAGCCGTCCCACATGGACGCATTCGCAACTTCCTGCCCCGTGAGCTGGCACATCAATGTTTGAAATTCAAAAATTGCCTGTAACGTACCCTGGCTGATTTCCGCCTGATAGGGTGTGTAAGAAGTCAGAAACTCGCCGCGCTGGATGATCGCGTCCGTAACTACCGATCGCAGGTGGTTGTAAACACCCGCACCCAGAAAACTTGTGTACCCGCCCGAGTTTTCCGACGCTCGCGCCTTGAAGAAATCAATAATCTCCTGCTCCGAAAGCGGGCCGGGCAAGCCAAGCAGTTCCTTCAGCCGGAATTGCGGAGGAATAGACGCAAACAATTCTTCCGCGGACTTCGCGCCGATCGCGGCGAGCATCTCCTGGCGCTCGGAAGGACTTTTGGGAAGATAACGCATCAGCTGTGTGATTCCTGCGACGCGATGAATTTCTCGTAGGCCGCGGCGTCCATCAGGCTGGAAATTTCGCCCGCATTCGAGAGCTTCAGCTTCACCAGCCACGCCGCGCCGTGCGGGTCCTTATTAATTGACTCCGGTGAGTCTCCGAGGCTGCCGTTGACCTCGATAACTTCGCCCGACGCGGGAGAATAAATCTCGCTTACAGCCTTCACCGATTCCACCGTGCCAAGCGCTTTCCCCGCGGAAAGCTTCGCGCCCACTTTGGGCAACTCGACGAACACCACGTCGCCCAATTCGTGCTGTGCGTAATCCGTGATGCCGATGGTCCCCGTGTCGCCCTTCACGTCAATCCATTCGTGCTGCTTCGTGTAACGATAATTGCTCGGATACATCGCGTCTCCTTAGATTTGTACGCCGCGGCTTCAGCCCTTGAAGCAAATCTTTGCTTACTTTGCCCGCTTGTAAAAGGGCAACGGCACAATTTTTGCCGGTGCCTCGTTACCCCGTATCCCGATTTGAATTTCCGTGCCGACCTTATCCATTCCCGGCGGCACGTAAGCCATTCCAATATTTTTCTTCAGGAACGGCGCTGGAGATCCGCTCGTCACCCGGCCAATCGTTTTTCCGGACAGTGCAACAGTGCATCCATCCCGTCCCGGCTGCCGTCCCAGCATTTCAAAACCAATTAGTGTTTGCGGAAGCCCTTGCTCTTTCTCCCGAATCAAATCGTCGCGCCCCAAGAACTCAGGCTTGTTCAGCTTGCAGATCCACCCAAGCCCCGCTTCCAGCACTGTCGTCGTCTCGTCAATCTCATGGCCATACAGGCACATCCCCGCTTCCAGACGCAGCGTGTTCCGCGCGCCGAGTCCGCAGGGGAGCATGCCTTCGCGCGTTCCGGCTTCCATTAAATCATTCCACAGCTTTTCGCTGTGCGCCGGCTGAAAATAAATCTCGAATCCGTCCTCGCCCGTATATCCCGTTCGCGCGATCATGCAGTGGACTCCATTCACTTCGCCGAACGTAAACCAGTAATACTTCACCTCGCCGAGGGGAGTCTTCGTCAGCCGCTGCAGAATCCCCAGCGCCTTCGGACCTTGAATCGCAAGCTGCGAAAAGCGCGCGCCGCTGTTCTCGATTTCGGCGCCCATCGCGTTGTTTCTCCGGATGTGCTCGAAGTCGCCATCCTGATTGCCCGCGTTGACGCACAGGAAGTAATGCGTGTCGGAAATTTTGTGCACAAGCAAATCGTCGACGAATGTGCCGCGATCCGTCATCAGCCCCGAATAATGCGCCTGGCCGATGGCCAGCTTTGCGGCGTCATTGCAGGAAACGTGCTGCACCAAATCAAGTGCGCGCGCGCCGCGGACTTCGATCTCGCCCATGTGGCTCACGTCAAACAGCCCCGCTGCGGTGCGCGTCGCCATGTGTTCCGCGATGATGCCGGAATACTCCACGGGCATGTCCCATCCGCCGAAGTTGACCATCTTGGCCCCCATCCGGCGATGGACCGAGTTAAGCGCGGTTTTGCGGAGTTCCGTTTCTGGAAGCGTCACGAAATTTCCTGAATGCTCAGGTGAATCTCGAAACTAGCACGGGGGTTGAGGGGTGTCAAGAAACGGGGAGCGACAGGCTTAATTTCCATGTTCGGGGCAGATCCGGAAATCAAACCGCAGGCTCACCGTACCATTCTTGATGTTCCGATCCATGCTCGCCATCGTTTCGCGCCTCGTGCCCTCGGGCAAATTAATCGTATATTTCTCGTAGAAATCATCAAGCAGACGAGTGTTGAAAATTTCTCCCACCTTTATTGTAGATCTCAAAATGTTCTCCAGCCTCGGATTCAGGCCCAGGACCTCGACGTTTTCCACGCGATATTGCACTGATTCCGCGAGGTGCAATACGACGGAGACTCGCTTATCCGAGTCACTTTCACTAAATTCAGGTGCGGCCGTGAACTCAATGTATCCCTTCGACCCATATAATTTTGTCATTGCTTGAATACCGCTTCTAATTTTGTCCACATTGAAAAGTTCACCCTCACGAGTGTCAAACAACTTTCTAAGTGTCTTGACAGGGAAAACGAATGCGTCGGCAGAAAGATCGGGCTTAGCAGGCACGAACTGAATATCACCGAGCCGGTATTGCAGGCCTTCCGTCACATGGATGGTCACCGAATACCGCTGATACGTGGAATCGCTGCTGATAAGTTGCGGTTTCGCATGTACTTCAACCCTAAAGTAACCTTGTTTTTGCCAGGCGTTGGAAATGATTTCTTCAATGGCCGGAACCCAATCGCTATTCGCGTCCAACTCCAATAGCTTTACCGATTTCACCAATTCCTCAAGCGCAGCGTGCGGCAGATGCACTGGCCCGTCGAACTTCACGTCCTCAATTTCGATTTTGGCAGGTCCCGCCTCCGCTCTCATTTGGCTAATTTCATCTGCCAATTGAGGATATGGGGAGAGATGCTGTATGCACGGCGGCACCTGCCCGAAGCCCGGCGCGGAACACACAGGAAGTAGGATCCCAAATACGAATATGCATTGCGCAATTGCCCGGCTCCGCATAGATAAAATTATAGGCGTATGGAAAACGGGCTTCAATGCCACATTGGACGTTCGAAACATTTGCACGAAATATGCGTCTTTTTGCATTCGAATTCGCGCATCGCATTGAATTAAAATGCGTTATCCAAAATTGTTTCACGTGAAACAATTTGATCAGAACTTCCGCGCATCTTCAGGGAAGTCGAATAAATGCGCGGATCCGGCGAAAAATGGATTTCACCGCCCGCGTGCATCGCAATTGTTTCACGTGAAACAATTTCACCAGCCCCAATTCAAATCAGCCAAGTAGCCGTTTCTGGCCCCGCGCGTTCGGTTGTGTTATAGAAATACGGACACCGGAGGAGGCGACGCCCGATGAAAGATTTCGAGCACCTGACCGAACAAGAAGTCCTGGCCCTGGCCATCTCGGCCGAAGAAGAGGACGAACGTTTTTACGCCGACGTGGCCGAATCTCTCCGGCAAAATTTCCCGGCTTCCGCCGCTGTCTTCGACGGCATGCGGGAAGAAGAATCGCGTCATCGCCGCCGCCTCATTGATCTTTACCGCCAGAAATTCGGCGAACACATTCCGCTGATTCGCCGCCAGGAGGTCAAGGGATTCGTCGCGCGCAAGTCCCTCTGGCTGCTCCAGCCCGTCAATCTGGATAGAATCCGGAAGCAAGTCGGCGTCATGGAACTGGAATCCGGCCGCTTTTACGAAAAGGCCGCGCGGCGATCGCAGGATGCCAGCATTCGCCAATTGCTGGATGATCTGGCGCAAGAAGAGCAGGTGCACATCACGCAAGCTGAGGATCTGGAGAGCAAGAATCTCACCGAGAATGTGAAAGCTCAGGAAGCCGAATCGCAGCGCCGTCTTTTCCTGCTGCAAATCGTGCAGCCCGGGCTCTTGGGTTTAATTGACGGCTCAGTTTCCACAATTGCTCCGTTATTCGCCGCTGCGGTTGCCACTCACAGGAGCTGGCCCGCATTCCTCGTAGGTCTGGCTGCATCTGTCGGCGCTGGTATCAGCATGGGTTTCGCTGAAGCGCAATCCGATGACGGCAGCCTCACCGGACGCGGCCATCCCTGGCTCCGCGGCGGCATCTGCGGCCTGATGACGGCGCTCGGCGGCATCGGCCACACGCTGCCTTTCCTAATTTCCAATTTCACGATTGCCATGACGATCTCCGCCATTGTCGTTTTGATCGAGCTCTCCGTCATCTCCTGGGTCCGGCAACGTTATATGGATACGCCTGCATTCTCCGCCATGGTACAGGTAATGCTCGGCGGAGCCCTGGTCTTCATCGCCGGCATCCTAATCGGCAGCGCCTGAACGCCGAACTGTGCGTCTTTCATCCGTAGGGGCAGGTCTGCGACCCGCCCTTCCTCATGCCCCCACAAAATATCCTCCTATTGACATTCTGTACGTGACATAATCTCGTATCGAGCGTCTATATAGGAGACATGATGACCCTGCAACAGACAGAGCTTCTCCAGGGCACTCTCGACATGCTCATCCTAAAAGCCCTGGCGCTTATGCCGTTGCACGGGCTTGGGGTCGCCCGCCGCATTGAGCAGGTCACGCGAGGCACATTCCGCGTCAAGCCCGGCTCGTTGTTTCCCGCGTTGCACCGCATGGAAGAAGAAGGCTGGCTCTCCTCGTCGTGGGGCGAATCAGAAAACAATCGCCGTGCCAAGTATTACCAGCTCACGCGCACAGGCCGCCGCCATCTGGAAAACGAAACCGAGCGCTGGGGACGCATTTCGCTAGCCATCGCGCGCGCGCTGGAAGCCGGAGGATAGAGTGCCGAGACAGGGAAACAGGAGGCAGGGAAACATGGAGACAAGGACGCACAGAAGCAGCACCTGGAAGTCTCAGTGCGATCTCTGTGAACTCCGCGCCTCCGTGGTAAGCCGCCGTAGATTTTGCATTGCCCTGGAGCCATGACCAAATGCTCATGCTACAAAAAATTCGCAGCCTAGTCCGCAATCTCTTCCACCGCGACCGCGCCGAGCGCGACCTTGACGCCGAAGTCCGTAGCTACTCCGCTATGCTTGAGGAGGAAAAGGTGTCTCAGGGCATGAATCCCAACGAAGCCCGCCGCGCCGCCCGCATGGATCTCGGCGGCCCCGAGCAACTCAAAGAAGAGATTCGCGCCAATCGCAGCGGCGCGTGGATCGAATCGGTTCTGGCACGACCTCCGTTTCGGCATACGCATGCTCCGCAAAAATCCCGGCTTTACTGCCGTGGCGATTCTCACGCTCGCCCTCGGCATCGGCGCGAACACCGCCATCTTCAGCGTCGTGAACGCCGTACTCCTACGTCCGCTCCCGTATCCATCGCCCGATCGCATCGTTTCAATCCGCGGAGCCAATCCGATTACATTCGTCAACCCGCCCAATTTTCATCTTGCTTGGGAAGACTGGGCTGACCATACGCAATCCTTCGATCGACTCTCCGCCTATGAGGCAGGAGACCTTAACTTCGCTGCGACTGGCGTGGAACCGGAACGTATTTCCGCGGCTGAAGTCTCCCAGAATTTCTTTGAAACATTCGGACTTGGGCCCATCGCGGGCCGCACTTTTCTGCGGGAAGAGGAGGTTCCGGGTCATCCTTCGGTTGCCGTTATCAGTGCCATCCTGTGTCGCAGGTTCGGCGCACCGCAGGATGTGATCGGCAAAGCATTCTTGATGAACGGAAAGCAAACTGTAGTGGTCGGCGTAATGCCTTTCGGCTTCGAGTTTCCTGAAAAGACTGTTGTCTGGCTGCCTACGGCATGGAGTGGATTCGATGAGATGCTCATGAACCAAGCGCTCTTTTACAGAACGGTTGGCAGATTGAAGTCCGCCGTATCGCCTGCGCAAGCACGCGAGGAGCTGACCACGCTCGAAACTCACGAGCACGATGAATTGATGAAGGCCAATCCCGGAAGAAGATTTGCGAACTTCCCGGAAGTCACCGTAATTCCGTTGCACGAACAGTTGGTGGGATCGTCCAAGTCTGCTTTGTTGCTTTTGCTGGGCGCGGTTGGATTCGTCCTGTTCATCGCGTGTGCCGATGTCGCCAATTTGCTTCTTGCGCGCGCGGTCCAACGCCAACGCGAAATCGCGTTGCGCGCCGCGCTGGGAGCCAGCCGTCTGCGCCTAATCCGCCAAGGACTTACGGAAAGCATTTTGCTTTCCACCATCGGCGGCGCATTCGGCCTTCTTCTGGCATACGTCACTCTGCACGGTGTTCGCCGCTTCATTCCCGCCGAAATGCTTTTTGTTCAAAAGATCAGCCTGGATATTCACGTCTTGCTCTTCCTGATGGGCATTTCCATCCTGAGCGGTGTGATGTTCGGCTTGTTCCCGGTATTGCACGCGCTGCGCATTGACCTCAACGAGCCTCTCAAGGAAGTAGCTGCGAGTTCTCCGGCAAGCTATTCTTTTCTCGGACGCGCTCGCGGTTTGCTCGCGGTCGCGGAAATTGCGATGGCCCTCGTTCTCCTCGCCGGAGCCGGTTTGCTTATTAAGAGTTTCTGGCGACTCACGAATGTGGATACCGGATTTCACGCGGAAAGCGTGCTCTCCGCCCGGATCGCGCTTCCATTCAATACGTATAACAAGAATGAGCAGCTAACCGCATTCTACGAGCAGTCGCTCCAGCGAATTTCCGCGCTGCCGGGGATCTCGGCTGTTTCCTATGTCACGGATCTTCCGTTTGGGAATGTGAGCGCAATCACGTTCAAGGTCCAACTCCAGCAGGAAACCGCAGCTCATCTGGCAAAGCAAGACCAGAACTTTGCTTCTTTTTATGAAGCTAGCCCTGATTATTTCCGCGCCATGGGAATCCCTTTGATTGCCGGCCGAGCCTTCACCGAGGCCGACCGCGCGAGCGCGCCTGCGGTTGTGATCATCAACAAAACGATCGCTCAGCTGTTTTGGCCAGGTGAAAATCCGCTGGGCAGACGAATCAGCGTTCCTACGCGACCCGTGCCCGGTCAGCCCACAAATTGGGCGGAAATTATCGGCATCGTCGGTGATACGAAGCACAGAAGTCTCGGCGAAGAAATCCTGCCCGAATACTACCTTCCCATACTACAAGCGCCTCAGTCGGCCGCGTTCCTTGTTGTGCGTGCCTCCGGCGATCCCGGTGCCACGATAAACGCCATCCGCCAATCCGTCGCTCAGGTGGATAGCACGTTGCCACTTTCCGCGTTTATGTCCATGACGGATCGCGTCTCTGAATCCGTTGCTACGCCGCGCTTCCACACGCTCCTGCTCGCAATTTTTGCGGGCCTCGCGTTGATTCTGGCAGCCGCGGGAATTTACGGCGTCATGTCCTACAGCGTCGCCCAGCGCACCCATGAAATTGGAATTCGCATGGCGCTGGGCGCCAGCCGGGGAGCCGTCCTCAATCTCGTTTTGGGCCAAACTCTAAAACTCACCGTGATTGGAGTAACGATCGGTCTAGCTGCTTCATGGGGACTCACGCGCTTGCTTGCCAGCTCTCTCTACGGAGTCGAGCCGCACGACGTATTTACGCTTGCAGCCGTATCGATTCTGCTTTCAGCCGTGGCGTTGCTGGCCAGTTACATCCCCGCACGCCGCGCGATGCGCGTGGATCCAATGATCGCGCTGCGCCACGAATGACGATGTCTGTTCTAGTTTGCGCGTTTTCGTAGGATTGGCCTTTAGGTGGGCCGAAACTTTTAGGATTTTCGTTTTGGAGATTCGCTGGTGCACAAGATCATCGCCGCTCTTCGCAACATCTTCCGCCGTGATCGCGTCGAGCGCGATCTCGACGCCGAAATCCGCAGCTACTCCGACATGCTTGAGGAGGAAAAAGTGTTTCACGGCATGAATCTCACCGAAGCCCGCCGCGCCGCCCGCATGCATCTCGGCGGGCCAGAGCAGCTCAAAGAAGAGATCCGCGCCAGCCGCGCCGGTGCGTGGCTCGAATCTCTCTGGCAGGACGTCCGTTTCGCCGCGCGCATACTCCGCAAAAATCCCGGCTTCACAGCCGTGGCGATTTTCACCCTCGCCCTCGGCATCGGTGCGAACACCGCCGTCTTCAGCATTGTTGACGCTGTATTGTTGAGACCCCTTCCGTACAAAGACGCAAACCGCCTGGTTGCTGTGTGGGCCACCGATGTCCACCAGCCGGGCTCAAAAATATTCGCACCCTACCTGGATTTCGAGGAATTCAAGGCGCACAGCCAAAGCTTCGACGAGCTCGCCGCGCTGACCTGGGCAAGATCGGGAGGAATTCTCACCTGGCAACGCTCGCCGCGCCACGTTCTGGCCATTCCAGCCAGCGCTGATTTTTTTTCATTGCTCGGAGTTCCTGCAGCGCTGGGGCGCACGTTTGGTCCTCAGGACCTGCAAAACGGATGCACTGTTGTCCTTGCCCATTCATTTTGGCAAGACGAATTGGGCTCGTCGCCCGGCATTGTGGGAAGCACGCTGATGCTCGACGGTAAGCCTTGTGCTGTCTCCGGAGTGATGCCCCGTGGATTTGATTTCTACCCGAAGGCGACATCTTTATGGACACTGATTCTGCCGGATAGCGAGTTTTCGCAAAAACCTCTTGATTCTGCGATTGGCATATTTGGGCGGCTAAAGCCTGGAATAAGTTTGGCGGGCGCCGAACAAGAGTTAAGCGGTCTTCATCAGCGAGTGATTGCGCAGGCGCCCGCTGGCAACTGGGTCATTAAAGTTACCCCCATCGTTCGGGATCTGCGGGAACAGTTCACGTGGATGGCTGGACGAAATCTGCGCGCCGCCCTTCTGGTTTTATCCGCTGCGGCGGGGCTGGTTCTGCTCATCGCATGTCTCAACGTCGGCGGTTTGTTGATCGGCCGTTCCATCGAAAGACAAAGGGAATTGGCGGTTCGTGCCGCCCTCGGTTCCGGCCGTTCTCGCTTAATACGTCAGCTCCTTGTTGAAAGCATGTTGCTCGCGGTTTTGGGAATGTGCGCCGGGATCCTTATCGCAATTGCCGGCGTGAGGTATTTTAATTCCGTGAATCTGGTAGAACTCCCGCCTGGCAATCCTGTCACCGTAAATCTCCGCGTACTTGGTTTTACGATGCTCCTTACTTCGTTAACGGGACTATTCTTCGGCATGATGCCGGCTCGGCGGGCCTCCCGAATAGATTTGAACGAGGCGCTGAAGCAATCGGGCCGAAGCGCCACACGCGGAATGAATCGCCGCACGCCCAAGTGGCTGATTGTTGGCCAGGTCGCGCTTTCAATGATTTTGCTTGCGGGTGCCGGCCTTCTAATTGAAAGCATCGTCAGGTTGAGTTCTGTGCCACTCGGGTTTCGCCCGGATCGCGTGCTGACGGCCGAAGTCTCTCTTCCCCCCGCCGTTTACTCCGGGGCAAATCAGAGAGCAATCTTCTACGGCAAACTAATCGCCGGTCTTGACGTATTGCCCGGCGTGGAAGCAGTTGCGCTTTGCTCCTCGTTGCCTCCCTACACCGGTGGCAGCTCGACAGAACTGGCGATAGTAGGAAAGCCTCCAATCGAGAGTATTGATGCTGTCACTGCATTGGACATCGGCGGAGATTATTTCCGCGCTTTTGGCATTCCTCTTCTTCGAGGCCGCGAATTTGACGCGCGTGACCAACAGGAATCGCAGCGCGTTGTGATCGTGAACAGCGAGATGGCTCGTCAGTTTTTCCCCGGGGAAGACCCGGTCGGTGCGCGCATTAAACTTGCGAAGGTGGAAAGCAAGGATCCCTGGCTGACAGTTGTAGGGGTTGTCGGCGATGAGAAACGCACAATTGTCTACAAGGAAATGGGGTACATAGAGCCTCCTCTCGTCTACTTGCCGGTTGAACAGACAGCGGGGAATTCCATGGGCATGGTAATAGGCGCCCACGCTAATCCGCTTTCTCTGGGCCCCACTCTGCAGGGCGTCGTCTCCCGTCTCGATAGCGATGTTCCAGTTTCCGAGGTTAGAACGATGGAGGATCGCTACTCGCAAAATCTCGCGCAGCCACGCTTTCGCGCCATCCTCATGGGTATTCTGGCCGGATTGACGTTGCTCCTCGCCTCGATTGGAATCTACGGAGTTCTCGCGCAGTCGGTTTCGCAACGGACTCAAGAAATCGGAATTCGCTTGGCGCTGGGTGCACAGCCGTCCGGAGTGTTCGGCTTAATTTTGGGTGAAGGAATGCGGTTGACGCTGGCCGGTATCGTCATAGGTTTGCTGGGGGCATTTGGATTGACCCGATTCATGTCCGCAATGCTTTATGGTGTGAAGGCAACCGATCCTCTCGTTTTTGCCGGCGTACCTGTCGTCCTTATTCTGGTCGCTTTCTTCGCTTGTTACATTCCAGCGCGCCGGACGATGCGAATCGATCCCATGGTTGCACTGCGCTACGAATGACGCGTGTCGGCTTTGTGTTTCGTAGGGGCCAATTTTGAGTGGGCCGAATGTTCAGATCTTGAGCTTGGAGACTGCTTTGAACAGGATTTTTGCCGCATTGCGTGACCTCTTCCGTCGCGACCACATCGAGCGCGACCTCGATGCGGAGATCCGCGGCTACGCTGAATTGCTACAGGAGGAAAAAATGTCCCAAGGCATGAACCCCATCGAAGCCCGCCGCGCCGCCCGCATGGATCTAGGCGGTCCCGAGCAACTCAAGGAAGAAATCCGCGCCGCCCGCGCAGGCGCGTGGCTCGAATCTCTCTGGCAGGATCTCCGCTTCGGCGCGCGTGTGCTCCGCAAGAATCCCGGCTTCACCGCCGTCGCCGTGCTCACGCTCGCTCTCGGCATCGGCGCAAACACCGCCGTCTTCAGCGTGGTTAACGCCGTGGTTCTGCGTCCGCTACCGTACAAAGATTCCTCGCGCTTGGTAAACATCTACACGCGAACCGCGATGTTTCCTGGCTTTTCCCTCGGCATATCCCCGATGGCAATGCAGCAGATTCATCAGCAGGCTGTCAGTATCGAAGATATCGGCGGATACAAGGGCGTCAGCATGAATTTCACGCAGATGGGCGATCCCGCCCAACTTTCCGTGACCCTCGTTTCCGGCACATTTTTCGAAGTGCTCGGTGCAACGCCTCAGCAGGGAAGTTGTTTGTACCGGACGACCTGAAGCCTGGTCACGGGCAAACGGCAGTTTTGAGTGACGCTTTGTGGCGCACACGATTTGGCGGAGACTCCAGCGTGGTGGGGCGGTCAATTACTCTGGACAAAAAGGTATACACAATCGTTGGCGTAGCGCCCAGAAGATTTGCTTATCCCAATCGCACGGATGCGTGGATACCGCTTGTGCTCACCGCGGAGGAACAGCAAAATCCTCTTCAGTTCAACATTGGAACCGTAGCAAAGCTGCGACAGGGAGCAGCGCTTCCGCTGGCGCAGACTGAGCTTGCCACAATCGCGCAACGGCTCATCCAACAAAACCCGCCGTTGAAGGATGGCTACGAGCTATATGCCTCAATCGCTGCTGGATGAGCGCATCCAGGGAGTCCGGTCGGCTTATCTGATGCTTTTCGGCGCGGCCGGGTTTGTTTTGCTGATCGCGTGCGCGAATCTTGCAAGCATGTTGCTATCCCGGGGTTGGGGACGCCAGCGCGAAATGGCGCTGCGTGCCGCTCTTGGAGCTTCGCGGGGAAGAATCATCCGTCAAACACTCGTCGAAAGTTGTCTTCTGGCGCTTCTCGGCGCCACCATTCGGCGTAGCGCTTGCGATTGCGGGCATAAAAGTGTTCCGCGCTATCGCCCCTCCGGATACGCCGCGGCTGACGGAAATTGCTGCTGATCCGGCAATGCTTTGGTTTGCCCTTGGAAGCGCGCTCATCGCGGGCGTTTTGTTTGGTCTGGCGCCCGCGTGGCGCGCGTCGCGCATGGATCCCAATTCCGCGTTGAAGGATGGCGCCGCTGGGAACGTGCGCGGGAACCGGCAGTTCGAGCCAACCGCGTCTGGGCGGCGTTCTGGTCGTTGTGGAGGTAGCGCTCGCGTTCGTCCTGCTGATCGGCGCGGTGATAACGACGGAAGCTTTCTCGCGCCTGATCCACATGGATACCGGAATGCGCACCGATCACCTCCTGACGTTCGAGATGCCTCCGGCGCCCGCCGCGCAAAGATTCCGGAGCCGCTGAAATTGCAAGATTGCAGGACGTTCTACAAAGAATAAAAGCATCTGCCAGGAGTGGAAGATGTTGCGGCAAGCGACCACAGCGTGCTCGAGGGCAACATTTATATCGAAGCCGGAATTAAGACCGAAGGCACGCTACCAGGCCGGTCCGCAGTCGAAAACGTCGCCCATGTGCGTTACGTTTCACCGTCATTTTTTTCTTTGTTAGGTGTTCACATGGTGCGAGGACGCAATTTCACCGAACATGATGTGCATGGTGGCCAGCTTGTAGTGATCGTCAACGAAGCTATGGCCCGCCAATGGTGGGGCACGGTAGATATCGTCGGGAAAAAACTGATCCTCCACTACAAGGATGCCTTGCCGAGATCGTTGGCGTCATCGCTGATATACGTGAAGTCGGGCCCGCCAGCCCGGCAAAGCCAGAATTCTATCTCCCCCTTTCCAAGCCGATCCTCGTTCTTTCCAGATATTTGTGCGCACCGCGGGAGATCCCAATGCCTTATCAAACGTCATCTCGCGCCAGGTTTGGAACATTGATAAAGACCAGCCCATCACTGACCTGATGACGATGGACCACGCCATCTCCGAGCAGGTTGGTCAGCCCCGATTGCATGCCGTCCTTCTAGGCGTCTTCGCCGCGATTGGACTGGCGCTTGCGCTGCTCGGCGTTTATGGCGTCGTGGCGTATTCGGTTTCGCGCCGTACGCGAGAAATCGGGATTCGAGTCGCGCTCGGCGCGCAAAGCACGGACGTGTTGCGGAATGATTGTTCGCCAGGGATTAGTACTCGCCGCGATTGGCGTGGCTATCGGTGCGGCGGCGGCCATCGCGCTCAGCCGTCTGATGGCTAACGCGTTTTTTAGTGTGAAGTCAATTGACCCCGCCGTTTACGTTGTCGCGGGCGTGCTCGTTATTTTCGTCGCGTGCCTGGCGTGCTACGTTCCCGCGCGGCGCGCGATGGGCGTGGACCCCATGGTTGCGCTGCGCCACGAATAACATTTCTGTTCAAACCGCTGAGCGGTTATCTATCCGCCAGTTTGCGCCCGGCGTTCAGATTGCCGAAATTCAGGATCGTATTCAGCACCAGGAAATAATTGCCCTCGGTTTCGCCGCGATAAATTGGGTTCGTTGAAAACAGCACGATGTGTCCAGATCCCTCCGGCGAATCAACCACCGCGGGACGGTTGGCGATATCCGTGCCGTTTTCCACCAGGCCGGAAACCAGCAGGTCGCGCGTATCCGAATATCGGAAAATCACGCGCGGCCGCAATGCCGGCGGAATCAAACCAACATTGTTGCGCGTTTGTTCCTCGGTGACCGGCGCGGCTTCCCACGGTTGCACTGTGGGTTGGGACGGAATTGTCACCGGCGGACGTCCCGGCGTGGAATCAATATCTGTGGCAGTGCCACGGCCTGTTGGGCGCGAGCCGCCTGCTCCGCCGCGACCTCCTCCGCCTCCGCCACCACCACCGCCGCGGCGTCCCGCGACGTTGCTGACACCGAAGACGAGTCCGTTATTGCAGTAAGCGGAAAGCGTATCGCCGTAGCCGTATGCGATGGGGCTTGCGTCGTCCACAATGCGAGTTTTCACCACGCTGCCGATAATGCGCTCGCGCTGGCCCGCTGAAACAGAAACGCCGTCGAGCATTCCAAACGTAGCGGCAAAATTCGCTGTGTCAGCCACCGTCACGAGCACGCCGCCCTTGCGCACGAAATCCTGCAAATGTTCCAGGCCGTCCCATCCAAGGCCGGGCCGCGTGTCGTCCGTGGAATCGCCTCCGGCGACAACCAGATTAGGTGTCTCCGGCGTGTTCTTCCACGGCAGGGGATTGCCCCAGTCCGTCGGCGAGCCCTTAATGATGGAGGTTGGGTTGCCGCCTCCACCCGTTGGCGGAAACAAAATCACATCGTACTTCGCGTTCAGATTCGGCGTGTGCGAAACCGTCTGCGTGCTGATGTAGTCGTAGGGAATATTCAGATTGTCGAGCGCTTCCCGCCACCAGCCCTCGGTCTGCGTGCTCTGCCAAGTGTGCAGCAGCGCGACGCGCGCGGCCTGCACCGGATGTGTTTTCACATCGCCCGGCATTGCGTCCAGCGCATAGGCTTGCAAGCCCAACTCGGCCGTCAAGTTTTGCAAATCAGATGCGCTGACGCCGCTCAGCAAGAAACTTCCGCGATTGAATTTGTGCCCACCGGATTCAAAGGAACTCTCGGCAGCCTGGACGTCCGCGTTCTTCAGCCGGTAGCGCAACGTAGCGAGCGCGGGATCGGCATTGTGATTGATCGCGAAAATTGTTCCGGTTCCAGTTACTCCGCCGGGCGCGCGGATTTGCGTGACGCGCTCGACGGGCGCGTCGAGAACTTTTGCATCGGTTACACGCACAACCTGCACGTTGAAAAGTTCGCCGAACGTCCAGCCTGTATCGTCATAGGGCGTGCGCTGCGGATCGTCCGGCGCCCAATATTGGTAGTCGAGCAGGGAATCGGCGATTCGCGAATAAGGCTGGTCCATCCGAATGATGTAACTGCCCGAGGGAAATTCTTTCGTGATCGTCGCGGGTTGCTGGTCGCGGTTTGCGCGGCCTCCGCCCCGGCCTGCGTTTCCGCCCTGGGCGTTGCTGACGGCATCTTGTCCCCCGGCCGCACCGCCTTGTCCGGCGCGACCTGCTTGAGTTCGAGGCGGCGCGGGCATCGTGACGCTGAACGCGGCTGTCGCGCGGGAAATTTCCACCTTTTGCTTTTGCATAATGCGGAGCAGGTCAGCCTGCGATCCCAGGCGCGGATCATCGCCCGGCAGCACGTAAGCCGCGGGGCCTTCTTGCGTGGGCTTCTGAATGGAACGCTTTGCCTTCAGGTAAAAATTCTTCAGGAAAAATTTGCGGCTGTCGCCGAAATAATGCAAAGCGGTCAGTAGGCCGGTTTCCTCATAATTATTGTTATCGCGCTGCGACCAGAGAGTGCGCGGCATCGGCGGATCCTGGCGATACCACGTGCGGTCATATTCACCCGGCGTGAGTGTGCGCACCAGCGTATCCGCGCCGCCATTGCCGAAAGTTTCGTAGAGGCGGCTGATGCCGTTGTGCATCGCGCCGATGAACATCAGGTAGCCCGGCGACCAAGTGTCAAACGTGCCGTGCGTGAAAACTCCGGGCATGCCCAGCCGGGTCATGTCCGCGACGTTGCGCCAGCCGAGCATTTCCCATTCATTGGTGAGGATGGGATCCACCCAGGCGTTGAATGGGCCGTCGCCCGCCGTGTTGTCATAAAGGTAGGGCACGGATTCATGCAGGTCGTGCAGCACCTGCGCTTTCCAATCCACGAAAGTGTTCAGCACATTTTCCGTGAGCTTGAGCGTGACGGCCATCGCGTCGCGATTGTTGTCATGCGCGACGTACTTGCCCCAGTAAATGAGGCTCGGATAGTTATCCTTTGGGTGCGCCAGGTGCCAGCGATAGAGATCCACCATGCGGTCGCGCCCATCCACTTCCACAACGGGCGTGATGAGCGTGATAACGCGGTCGCGGATTTCCTTGATGTAAGGGCTTTCGTCCACCGCCAGGCGATAGGCCATCTCCATCAGAGCGGTGGGCGCGCCGGTTTCCGTGGAATGAATCGTGCCGGTGATGTAATAAACCGGAATGGATTGGTCCACGAGCTTATCGGCTTCGGCGTCATCAAAATTAATCGTCCGCGGGTCCGCGAGCTTTGCAAGGCGCGCCTTGTTTTCATCAAGATGTTTGAGGTTTTCTTCCGAGGAAACAGCGACCGCGATCATTTCACGGCCCTCCTCGGTCTTGCCGATCGAATAGACTTTTACGCGCGGGCTGGCTTTTTCCAGCATGCGCATGTACTTGTACACGTCGGCGGAATAAGGAAGGATGCCGGGCGCTCCGGCAATATCTCCCAGCACGGCCTGCGGTGTGGGCACCGTTTTCGATGCGGGCAGATAATCCACGAGCGGCGAGCTGAAATAAGGCTCGGTGGTGTACTGCTTAATCTTGGCGGTGTAAGCGTCGTCTATCACCACTTTGGGATCGCGGCCCGGCGCGGTTTCGTTTGATTGCGCGCGAGCGGCGCTCGCCGAAAATAATGAGCAGAGAATAAGGACTGAAGAAAATACAATACCCTTGCGCGTCATTTGCATCCCCCGATTCCCGAATTATCTGGCCGCCCAGTTTTTCATGATGCAGAGCGAGACAGCGTTTATATCTTTCCGCGAGTGGCATGTAAAGCCTACCCGGAAGGCAGATAGGAGCGTCCCCCCAATGGCTTTTGCGGCTTACCTTTGATTTGGCGGTGTGGCCTGGAAACTGACAACGGCGCCATAGTTGGAGATCAGGCGCAGATTGCCATTTGAGTCGGCAGAGCTATCCACCGCCGCAAGATCGGAAAGCTTCCCGGGCCCGACGGAGGAATAGGCTGTTACAAATTTAAAGACGGCACCGCTTGCGGCGCAGGAAGGATCCTGGCTGAAGTCGGGAATATCAATGTGAAAAAGGCCATTCTGGTCGGGGGCGACGTCATCGGCCAAAAAGAGATCAGACCAGACAGCGTCGTTCGTGGACGAATCCATTTTTATTTTGATTATATATTTTTTCCCGTCCAGCAGACTGGAAGGCAAAACCTGTCCAGTCAGTCTGATCGTGGGAAGGGGGATGCATTCAAAGGATTCGCTACCGGAGGAATTGGAAAGGTCCGGCACATTTATGGTCTTGATTTGGCAGCCGGGCGCGTAGATAGCAATGCGCAAGCTGGACGCGGGGTGTCCCCCAACAAGTGTGCTGATATGAAATGTCTTTGGTTCCTTTTCCGGAAAATCACGATCAAACAACTCCTTGTCATTTTGTCCTTTGGCACTGAGTGTGTAGAAAACTGAAATCATGTCACCAATGGAATCGGTGCCTGAACCCAAACCGCCAGGCAGTTTAATTGTGAAATCCGGAGTGGGCGCTCCCGCTGGGTCAAGCGCATTGGGGAGGCCCGGGAGAGGCGGCTTGGAATAAAGAAGCCGCTGGCGAAGATCGAGGACTGGCTCCGAAAGTTCGTCCACGAGCGCCTGCGAGACGGGAGAATCGTTCGGGTAATCGGTGTCGCGTCTAAGATTCCGCCAAACGTCGTCGTAGATCGAAGTGGTACCGAGAGACGAGTCGGTGGGACTCGGCATCTTCGTCGGAATCACGCGCCTTTCCATCATCAAGAATTGATCATTCAGTTTCGACTTCGTGGTTCCAGAATTCTTCGCGGTCTGGAGAATATTCAGCAAGTCGCCGGACTTTTGCCAATTGTAGAGCCGGGCCTGGATGATTTCATTCACCCAGTTGGGTTCGCCGAAAGAAGTGCCGTCCTTGAATAGGACGGCTTTGACTGAGGAGTCCTGCTTGCAATGCATAGAGACGAAATCGGGCCGGTGCATTTCTATCGTGGTGGATTCTCCGAAAGAAAGTTCCGAAAAATCATTCTCAATGACGCTGTCTGCGAGGCCGCGGATAAATCGCGGATCGCCGTTGGCCGCGGGCCTGGTGTCGCAAGCGACCAATACTGCGGTAATGAAGACGGAGGACTGGTTGGTGATGGTGAAGTCGGACTTGATGGAATCTTCGTCTGGTGGAGGATCCATTTTAACGGTGAAGCGAGGATCTTGTGAATTGCTCTGGAGCGCGGGAGTGCCCGCTCCAAAGAGGAGGGCGAGAAGCGCGATGGCGAGAGTCAATTTCATTGGCCGGTGATGGAACTTAGTGGTCATCGCTTACCTCGCATAGGACGCATGTTGATTACCGGCCGTTACTGTCGGAATGCTGAGTGTTGATTGTGATCAGGAGTTCGGATGTTTGTGTCACGCCGCAGCGCTTGGGAGGGAAAACCCCACACGTAAATGCGACGTCTTGGCCACCCGGCGCTCAAGGTTGAGAAGTTGCATCCCGGGAAATTCAGATATGGCGCACGGACTTCATGGGGTCCACGCGCATCCAGGGGCGGGCGGCGGAATAGGCGGTGACGAGTGTCATCGCGATCATTGCGATGGCGACTCCAAGAAATACAATCGCCTCGACGGGTTGAATTCCATATAGCAATGAGCGCGCCAGGATGCCGGCGGCTACTCCTCCGGCGATTCCCAGGCAGATTCCGATGGCTGTGATGGTGCATGTCTGGCGGAGGATTAACTTCCACAAATCCCACTGTTCGGCGCCGAGTGCAACGCGGATGCCCATTTCGCGAGTGCGCTCGCTGACGGAGTAGAAGACCGCGCCATACAGTCCTACCGCGGAGAGGATCAGCGCGAGCACTCCGAATCCGCTCACGCAAATTAGGGCGACGCGCGAAACATAGAAATTTCCGTCAAGCTCCTGTTCCATCGTAAGGCTCAAGTAGCCGATGTCCGGATCCACTTTGTGCATGGTCTCCTCAAGCGGGGCAATCCATTGCGCGGGATTTCCATGCGTGCCAACCAGAAGAACGAAGCCTGAAAGATAGTGTTGGGCGAGGGCGAAATACATAGCCGGTTGCGGCGGCTCGTCTAGATCTGAGTATTTGCTGTTGCCTACGACTCCAATCACAGTAAGGCGGCGCTTGCCGGCTTCGACGCTGATCGCTCTGCCCACAGGATCCAGGTTCGGCCAATATTTTTCGGCCATGGTGTGATTGATGATGACGACTTCCGGAGATTTCGCAGTCTCGGTAGCGTCAAACGCGCGACCGGCTAAAAGAGGAATGCCGAGCGTTTTGAAAAAGGCGCCATCGGCGACACCGAAGGGGATGGCCTCACCCTCGTCGCTGTCCGCGGGCGAACCGGCGACGTGGACATGTTCCCGCTGCCCGGTTCCTTCCAACGGAATGGAATCGGCGAGGCTGACGGAATCGACTCCCGGCAACTGCGAAATGGATTCGCGGATACGGTCGTAGATCGCGCGGCCCTGCTTTTCGGAATAACCCAGGGTTTGCATGTCATTGACGTCAAAAATCGCGACGTTGCGCGCAGAAAAACCAATGTCTATGCGTTTCGCATTTTGCAGGCTCCTGTAGCAGAGCCCAACGCCAATCAAAACAACCGTGCACGCGGCAACCTGGATCACCACGAGAAAATTGCGGACGCGCCCCTTGCGCGTGCCGCCGATGACGATTTCCCCACTGAGGGCGGCCGCGAGATTGGGCGTGGATGCCTGCAGGCCGGGCGCGAGCCCGGTGGCAATGCCCACGGCGAACACCAGCGCGACCGTGAGGCATAAGACGGTGAAGTCGGGCCGGAAATCCGGCGTGATGGGAATATATCCAAGGCCGGGGACATAAGGCTTGAATTCCATCAGCCGGCGAAGCGCGTAGAAGGAGAACGCGTAGCCGAAGAGCCCGGCCGCGACGGAAATAAGCGTGCTGTCCAGAAGCAGCTGCCGCAGAAGGCGGCCGCGCGTAGCTCCCAGCGCTGCACGAATCAGGATTTCATGGCGGCGCGCGCCGGCGAGTGCAAGAAGCAGATTAGCCACGTTGGCGCAGGCGGCGAATAAAACGAGTCCAACAATTCCGAGGATGACCATGCCAACAAGCTTTGCGGCCGTGACGGAGTCCGGAGGAAGCATGGTGGTCTGGGTGACTCCGGCGACGCGGTTAACGTTCGTAGCGGGATAAGCCGCGGCGATTTGCCGTGACAGTTCCTGCAAGTTTGCAAGAGCCTGCGCGCGAGTCACGCCCGGTTTCATGCGCCCGATCAAGGAAAGGTTGCGAGAGGTGCGATTGGTGCGCCAGTCCCCTGAATTATGCGAGAGCGGAAACCACAGATCCGGAAGATCGGTGAGGATGGTTCCGGCGAAGTTTTTCGGAGCAACGCCGATGATCGTGAACGTAGTGTTATTCAACTTCACCGTTTTTCCGATGATGCGCGGATCCGAGCCAAGCCACTTCCAATATACATAGCTCATGACCGCAGTGGTGTCGGGCTTGACGTCGTCACCAACGGCGAACCACCTGCCGAGGAAAGGTTGAACGCCGAGGACGGAGAAATAGTTGTCGGAGACGGCGTTGATGAGGCCGGCCTTCTCGCGGCTCTCGAAAAAGATGGGCTGCATGCTGATGTTGAAGGGAATGGCGCAGAGTCCGGAAAAAACACCGTTGTTGTCGCGATAGTAGAGATATTCCGGATAAGAGAGCTCGTTGAATGGCTGGTCCGGCGTGACGGTGAAAATTGTCAGTAAACGATGGGGTTCGGGGACGGCTGGAGGCCGGACGAGCAGCGCGTTGTACGTACTGAGCCCGATGGATGCCGCGGCCAGGCCAATGGCCAGAGAGAAAACGGCGATGCAGGCGAGCTTGGCGTGCTTGCGGAGGATGCGCAGCGAGAAGCGAATGTTAGAAAAGAAGGCCATCGTGCCTCCGAAAGATTCGAGGAAGAAGATGCGGGAGTTCCCGTTTTGGTTTCACGGCCTGCGGACAATGTACATCTCGCCGCCTCATTTTTGCAACGCGCCATCGAGGGTGCGTTGTTGCAAAATGTGAAGTCTTATTTCGTGCCGGAAACGTAAACGCGCGCCGGAGAACGGACTTGGACGGAATTGGCTTCCACAGCTACGTGTAGCGGGGCAAAGCCCGGCTTGGATTCGGGCTGAGATTGAAAAGTGAGCGTATATTGCTGCGACAATGCTTGCAGGAACTCGTCCAGGAAGGGCTTAAACGAAGGCGGGTTCTGATCTCCAAAGATAAATGCTTTTCCGCCCGTCTCGTCGGAGAGGCTGATGAGGGCGCTTTGGCCCACGTCAGGCAGGTATCGGTTTAGATTCGATGGAATATAGGGTCTGGCGTAGATCGCATACACAACAATCCCTTTGGCTTGCGCTTCACTAATGGCGTTTTGCAGCGGGATAAGGTCATCCGGTCTTACGGGCCCGGCGCCCGAGTTGTAATCGATCCCGCTGCTGAGGAGCAGGATCACGCGGCGGTTCTTGTTCGCTGGCCACGCGTGGGCCAAAGTCTGAACGGACCCATAGATGGCTGAGTTTTGAATTTCAACGCCAGCCGGATTTCGGAGGGCTTTTGCAGCTTGCGCGTGGTTGAGCGTGGGCTGCTGCGCGAATTGGATGGTTCCTCTGTTTGCGTACGCGACGCCTTCATGGGCATTCGCGGGAAGAGAGGTTAGAAAATTCTCGAATTCGTCCCAGCGGGTAGCCACATTGTTGGGAAGCGCATCGTCAATCAAAATGACCAAGTCCAATCCGTGGGCGCTTGATTGCGCGGATTCCCATGAAATCACAGGACGGACCTTTCCGCTCTGACGGACAACTACATCCCTCGCGGGAATCGGCGGCGGTGTAGTGTTTCCGTGACCCGTGACAGTGACCGTTACCGTGATTGCGTTGGGATCGGATTGCTGCGGCGGGCTTCCCTGCGTAAGAGCGGCCGTGGAGATTAGCGCTAGAAGAGCTGCCGGTATCCATAACTTTGCATGAAATCGCACGCGCACCTCGATCAATACGGATGGGTCAATCAAACATGAATGCGCTTCCATGATACTCCGATACTTGTGCGATATGTCGCCAACGAGTTAAGTGATGTTTGTTGAATGGAGCCTCGCGGCGCGCCGGGGAAGCACGGGCTCACCTTAGGCAACCGGCGGCATTTCCCACAAAAACAGCAAGGCGAGCCGGACACGGGAGTGGGGTCGCGTGGCGGCTCGCCTTGCTGGCACAGCAAACTTGAGAGGGAAGTATTTGTTCAGCGCGCGCCTTGCGCAGCGGCCGCGGGGGGGTGGCCTTCGATCAGTTTCAGGGCGCGGTGGCGCCAGATGCCGAGACTGCGGTTGAGAAAATGGGTGCGCTGCAAGAATGGCAGAACCGGCGCGCGGCGGCTGGAAAGCTGGTTGAGCATGCGGTAGATGCGGCCGTCCCGCTGGGCATATCGCGCGGCCATCAACAGAGTTTCGATGGCGTCTTGACGGCGGTTGGCGGCGACGTAGACCTCGGCGAGATTCAGATAAAGCTGTGGCTGATCGCGCTTGCCGCGCAGCGCAGCGTTGCAGAGTTCTTCCGCTTCATCCCAATCCCGTTCACAACGCGCGAGGGTGAGGCCCAGGTAAGAACGGTAGAAAGGGTTGTGGTCTTCCAGTTCGCTGGCGCGCCGGAAATGCGTGAGGGCTCTTTCTGGGTAATCGTCGCGCAGATAGCCAAGGGCTTTGCGGAACTCGGCGAACGCTTCGGTATCAATCATGGGGCCTCCCGGAAAATTGGAAGCAAATGGGGCGGCATCCATGGACCGCCCCCGAACTGTTCTCCTGCATTGGACAAAGCTTATTCGACGGATGCGGTGAGAGATACTGAACTGGCGGACAGTCTTGGGACAGGCGAACCGAAGGGAAGATTCATGCCAATTTGCCGGCCCGAAGAAAATGCGGGAAACATTGACTTGCCGCTAAGGCCAAAGTAAAACGGCTGCATGGATTTGTTGTGCGATTGTGAGAGGGACCATGAGCGCGACAACTGGCACCAGTAGATTTGGATTCAACGCTTTGAAACGTATTGCTGCGTCCGCGCTCTTCGCCGCTCTGGCGGTAGGTGGAGCGGCGGGGCAGCAGCAGGCTAGTTCTCAGGGCGGCGCGGGAATGCAGGATTCGGATTCGCTGGCGGGGCGCATTACAAAGATCATGAGCCGGCCCGAATTCAAGTATGCGAGCTTTGGGATTGAATTCTATTCGCTGGATACGAACCAGCCTGTCTACCAGCTCAACTCCGGCAAGCTTTTCACGCCGGGATCCACGACAAAATTGCTCACGGAAGGGACGGCGCTGGCGCTACTGGGCGCGGACTATCGTTTTCACACGCGCGTGTACCGCACGGGACCGATTGAGGCGGATGGCACGCTGAAGGGCGACCTGGTGCTGGTGGCGAGTGGCGACCCAAATTTGAGCGGCCGCATACAGAGCGACGGCACGATGGGCTACACGAATGAGGATCATTCCTACGCGGGGAGTCCGGATACGAAGGCGGTGCCCGGCGATCCGCTGATGGTCATCCGGGAGCTGGCCGCGCAGGTTGCTGAACACGGAGTGAAGCGCATTACAGGCCACGTAATCGTAGACGCCACCCTTTTTCGTGAAGGCGCGCGCGAACTGGGCACTGGCGCGGTGATATCGCCGATTTCTGTGAATGACAATTGTGTGGATTTGAATGTGACGCCGGGAGCCGCTGCGGGCGATCCTGTCACGATGACGGTTTCTCCCGCCACGAGCTACGTGCGGTTTCTTGTGCGAATGAATACCGCCTCAGCGGATTCTCAGCCCATGATGCGCATCAACTCGGACGAGGCGGCTGCGGATGGAACGCGGACGGTAATCTTGTCGGGCAGCGTGCCTGTGGGCGGGCCGGCGATTCTATATTCGTACAAAGTGCCGGAGCCGAGCCGCTTTGCGGAAATTGTATTCACGGAAGCGCTGCGCGAAAAGGGAATCACGGCCGACTATCGTATGGCCGCCGACAAGCCGGACTTCAACGCACTGAAAGCGACATATGCAGACGACAGCCTTGTCGCTGACCACATTTCACCGCCGCTTGCGGAAGAGATAAAAGTAACGCTAAAGGTCAGCCAGAATCTTCACGCCAGCATGACGCCTTCGATATTGGGTGCGCTCGTGCCTCCTCACAGGCTGGGCGGGGGAGCGGAACAGGCTGGCTTCGATTTGGAGCATGACTTTCTCACGAAAGCTGGGCTGGATCTGGGCGGCGCTTCGCAGAGCGATGGGGCGGGCGGCGCGCAGTCGGCTTATTTCACACCAGCTTTTGTCGTGCAATACCTGACTTACTGCTCGAAGCAACCGAACTTTCCAATTTTCTACAACGCTCTGCCGATCTTGGGCAAGGACGGAACTCTTTGGAATATTCAGCCTGATTCGCCCGCGGCGGGAAGCGTACACGCAAAAACGGGGACTTTCAGCGCCATGAATGCGCTGAATAAGACTTTGATGGTCACGGGCAAGGGGCTCGCCGGATATATGACGACGGCAAGCGGGCAGCATCTGGCGTTTGCAATCTATGCGAATCATGTGACGGTGCCGCGCGATTTGCAGGATGCGGCGACGAAAATTGTCGGCCAGGCGCTGGGCGAAATCGCCGCAGCGGCATACGACGCGCCATTGGATAGCGCAGCCGGACAAACGGAGGCCCAGGGCGAATACGACGTGCTCATCCGGAACGGGCGCATCGTGGATGGAAGCGGCAATCCTTGGTATGCGGGTGACGTCGCGATCCGCGGGAACCGCATCGCGGCCATCGGCAAATTGAAGGACGCGCGCGCTAAGCGCGTGATTGACGCAAAAGGAATGGTCGTTGCCCCCGGATTTATTGACATGCTCGGACAATCGGAAACCTCTCTTTTGATTGACAACCGCGCGCTGAGCAAGCTATCGCAGGGAATTACGTCGGAGATTACCGGAGAAGGAGGAAGCGTCGCGCCGCAGGACGATCTCACTCTCGGCCCGCTGAAGCCATTCCTCGATCACTATCATCTGACCGTTGACTGGACTGATCTGGACGGATATTTTCGGCGGCTGGAACAAACGGGCACGCCGATCAATCTGGGCACATACGTTGGCGCGGCGCAGGTACGGGAAGCGGTGCTCGGCGACGCCGACCGCGCGCCGACGGCGCCTGAATTGGAAAAAATGAAATCACTCGTTGCGCAGGCGATGCAGCAGGGCGCTCTGGGCCTTTCGACAGCACTGATTTATCCGCCTGGACACTTTGCGAAGACCGACGAACTGATTTCGCTGGCTCAAGTGGCGGGAAGCTATGGAGGGATCTACGCAACGCACATGCGCAGCGAGGGCGTCTCTGAAATGTCGGCGCTTGCCGAAGCGATTCGGATTGGGCGCGAGGGCGGATTGCCCGTGGAGATATTTCATCTGAAAGTCGCGGGCAAAGATCGTTGGGGACAAATGCCGACTGTGGTGAGGACCATCGAGGAGGCGCGCAATTCCGGCGTGGACATTGCCGCGGACATGTATCCGTATCTTGCGGGGGCGACGGCGCTTTCTTCAGCGTTGCCGCCGTGGGTAGCGGATGGCGGACCCGCGAAAGAACTCGAGCGGCTGGCCGATCCGGCCGTGCGGCGGCGCATCCGGACGGAAATGGCAATCACGCATAAAGACTGGGAGAATCTTTATCTGGCCAGCGGCGGCGCGGGTGGGGTCATGATTGCCTCGGTCTTCAATCCCGAGCTAAAGAAATTTGAGGGGAAGACCGTAGCGGAGATGGCGGCGGCCCAGCACAAGCCGCCGGTTGATGCGCTGATGGATTTCGTCATGCGGGACAATTCGCAAACCGGCGCGCTCTATTTCATAGCCAGCGAGCCGGACCTGCAGACCGGCCTGAAGCAGCCGTGGACGAGCATTGGCCTGGACGCCAATGAAGAATCGCTCGACGGTCCGCTGTTCAATCCGCACGATCATCCGCGGACATGGGGTTCGATGCCGCGATTCCTGGGCCATTATTCGCGCGACCTGCATATGATGCCGCTAGAACAAGCAGTTCGCAAGATTACCTCGCTCCCGGCGGAACGGGTTCATCTGACGGACCGTGGGGTGCTGAAGCCGGGCTACTTCGCCGATGTAACGATTTTCGATCCGGCGAAGATTATCGATCATGCGACGTATACGAAACCCGGCCAGCTTTCGGAAGGCGTCGCCTATGTGCTCGTGAACGGCCAGGTCGAATATGAGCAGGGAAAGCCGACTGGAACAAAAGCGGGAGTTCCTTTGCGCGGGCCGGGATGGAAGGAAGCGAAGCCTGATTAGTACGGCGTGGAAAAAAAAGAGGATAATTGCAATCATGAATTTCGCCAAGGAACTGATGGTTCGGCCGGGGAAGCACGTTCGCCTCTCTCATTACGATCCGGAGGATACGTTCGGCTATGAGAAGGGTCCGGAGACAAAGAAGCTCCTGGATAAAAACCTGGCGCGGCTGGACGATCTGCAATCCCTCCTCTACGCGGAAAACAAACACGCACTGCTGATTGTGTTGCAAGGAATGGACGCCGCGGGGAAGGACGGCACGATTCGGCACGTGATGTCCGGCGTGAACCCTCAGGGATGCGACGTGAGCCAATTCAAGGTTCCCTCGCATGAAGAATCCGAGCATGACTATTTGTGGCGCGCGCATCTGGCGGCGCCCGAACGCGGGAAAATCGGGATCTTCAATCGCTCGTACTATGAGGATGTGCTGATTGTGCGCGTGCACAAACTGGTGTCGGAAGATGTCTGGAAGAAGCGCTACGAGCAGATCAATAGGTTCGAGTCGCTGTTGACGGCCAACAGCATTGCAATTCTGAAGTTTTATCTGCACATCAGCAAGGACGAACAGAAGAAACGTTTTCAGGAGCGGCTGGACGATCCGTCGCACCAGTGGAAGCTTTCGCCCGCGGATCTGGCGGAGCGGAAATATTGGAACGATTATACGGAAGCATACGAGGCGGCGCTGACGAAGTGCGGCACGGAAAGTGCGCCTTGGTACATCATCCCCTCCAATCACAAGTGGTTTCGCAATCTCGCGGTTTCGCGCATCATTGAGAAGACGCTCCAAGACTTCCGCATGAAGTACCCGAAGCCGTCATTTGATTTCTCGCATTACAAGCTCAAGTAACGGACGGAGCCAGCCCAGCGACGCAAGGCATTCCGAAATGGCTGCGGCGGCCGTTTTTTTAATTCTATTGACTCGCAAGTGCCGGGATAGTATTTTCCGAGTGATCTCCCCATTCTTTGGATCGGAGGCGAATATGCGGCGTTATGTTGCGGGAATTCTAGTGATACTAGGACTAGCTGTATTTAGCGTTCGCGCGGAAGACTTCTGGGTGAAAAAGGATTGGAAGAGCTGGTCCAAAGATGACGCCAAGAAAATGCTGGAAAGCTCGCCCTGGACGTTTAAGTGGGCGCAGGCCCAGGCGACCGTGAGCGCATCCACTCCTGCGATTTCTGGAGGAGCGTCCGAAGGTGCAGGTGGAGAAAGCGAATTGGAAGTGCATTATTACATTCAGGATCGGTCGTCTATTCCGGTGCGCGAAGCCTATGTCCGGCAACTTCAGATCGATAATAAATACGACAAGATGGACGACGCGCACAAAAAGTCGTTTGATGCCCAGGCGGAAAGCTTACTGACCCGCACGTTCGATGATGTAATCCTGATCCATGTGGAATACGGCTCATCCGTGCAGCCTTTTGAGCGTCAGTTGGCGGACTACTGGCAGAGCATTCGAGAAGACACGATCCCGGTGAATGTTTTCCTCATCAACCAGAAGGGCGATCATATTCCGCCCATCAAGTTTAGTTCGCCGAAAGGAGGGAACTACTCGTTCGATTTGTATTTTCCGCGCATGAAAGGCGGCGAGCCCATTATTCAAGATGGCGACAAGTCGTTCAGCATTGAGTTTCATACTCCGGCTGTCGGCAGACAAAATGCCGGAAACACGAACAATCCCGGCAATGCCAACATTGGCACTCTCGGTGCGGAACGCGTATTGGCGGAGTTCAAGGTGGAAAAAATGGCTTGGAAAGGGAAGCCAAATTTCTGATTCTCAGTTGATTTTTGGGTCAGCCCCCGGCAAGTATTACGTGTCGCCTTAAAAGAGACCTGCCAGCGAAATAAATATGTAGGTCGCTTTAATGAACAGGCGTAGAGTAAATAGATACGGGGGTACTCGCAATGATGACCCGGCCAGTTCGTAATCGTCGCGTTTATGTGGATTCTGTAAGAAATTGCCGCCAGAACCCCAGGACTATTTCTGCCTCGTGGAAGAAGTGTGCAGCCCTTCTTTTCTCCACCGGATTAATTACTCTGGCCGCATGGGCGCAGAGCCAACCGCCGGCTCCCCCGCCAGCTCAGACGTCCCGGCCACAGTCTACGACCGCACAGGACGCGCAGGCCTCACGCCCATCCCTTAAAGTCGTCAGCCAAATGGTTCAGGTGGACGTGATTGCCAAGGATCGCAACGGCAACCCTGTGAAGGATCTGAAGCAGAGCGATTTTACAGTTTATGATAACGGCAAGAAGCAGGAGATAGCCTGGTTTTCGCTGGAAACGGACAAGACGATAAACAAGCCCGCGGCGCCGGTAGCTCCGAATACATATTCCAATTTGGTGGAGCAGAAGGCCGGCGTGCCGGGGAATCTGACGATTATCCTTCTGGATTTTCTGAACACCAAGCATTCGGATATGGTCGCCGCCAGGAATCAAGTGATGAAGATGCTTCAGCAAATGAAGCCGGAAGATCGCGTGGCAATATACGTGTTGAGCGGCCGGCTGTATGTGCTGCATGATTTCACGAGCGATAGTTCCGCGTTAACGCGGTCCGTTCGGAATTACGATACGACTGACTCCGCGGACCGGATCGCTTCAAATTTGACGCCGGCATTTAGCGGAAGCGGCGGTAATAATAATGGGGCCGCCGGTGCAGATCTAGGCGGCGATAATTTCCTGAATCAGGCTTACCAGAATATGTCTGATTTTGCCAATATCGACCGGATGTACACCACAACTCAGGTGTTTGAGATTATTTCCCAGCACATGGTCCGCGTGCCTGGGCGCAAGAATCTTATCTGGGTTTCGGGGTCTTTTCCTTTTAGCATCAACCTGGACTACGACCGCGAAGGATCTCCCTATTCTGCGGCCTTCGGCGGACCTGGCGCCTTGAGTGTAGTGCCGGTGGGTGGGGCTTTCGGCACTGTGGCCAACGTAAACCTGGGCAGCGGTAGCGCACTTGGCATGGGGGCCGCTGCCAGTGGGCCTGGAGGCCCACTCATTTCAGACCCTGCGCAATTCGGAGAGGAGATTCAGCGCGCAATCAGGGAGATGACGAACGCCAATATTGCAATGTATCCCGTGGATACGCACGGACTTGTCGCCCCTGGCGATGTCTCAACAGATCCTAGCTCGATTACGGGTACTTCCATAGAGTCAATGCCGATGATTGGCGGAGATCCGAGCACGACGCCGGGGTCCATGCTTTCGACCAATTTTGATACGATGCAAAATCTGGCGCAGCACACGGGCGGGTTGGTCTTCGCCAGCACGAATGATATCGGAGGTTCCGTCCACAAGGCGATGGACGATGGCCGCGTCAGCTACATGATTGCCTATTACCCCACGCAGGACAACGGCAAGGAAAAATTCCACAATATCAAGCTCAAGGTAAATCGTCCCGACGTATCTATACGATACCGCAATGGGTATTACGCGGAACCGTTGAATTATGACGGAGTGTCGAAGACTGCCCCGATCATCCGGCAGGCGCTGACAAGTCCCCTGGACGCTACTGGACTTGGAATGACCGTGCATGCCCGGGCCATAACCGCAAACGGCGCAAGAACACTGGGCCTGACGCTTGACGTGGAACAGGGCGACATCACTTTTAGGTACGATGACGGCCACACGATGGGTACGGTTAAGGTGGTTTTGGCGCAGTTTGATACGGAAGGCAATGAAATCGCGGGCGAAACGACCACTGTGAAAATGCAGCTGGACAAGGATACCTACGGCACGGTTCGGAAGGACGGACTGCGATTCCGCCGGAATCTTCCTTTGAAGCCGGAAGCGGTCGAACTGAAAATTGTAGCCTGTGATGATAAGAGCAGCGCGGTCGGTTCCGTTTCGATACCGCTCGCGAAGTATTTCCCACCTGCTGGAAAATAACTCCACGGGTTCCATTTCCCGGGGCCGATTTTTTTGCTGAAAAGCTTGTTGCCCTCATCAACTAATCCTTCTATTCCACAGTTGGCTTATTTTGCGATGTTGGCGGCGGTATGGCGGCCGAATGCCCGGCCGAGCAACAGATGCACAGGCAAGTAAAGTAGCAGCACGGTTCCAGCGAACGTGAGCGCCATGTGCACCGGTGCGGGACCCCACGCGCGATGGAATATGGGATCGCGAAAAATGTAGTGCATGTTCAAGTCAGTCCCGAAGGATCGAGAAATTACCAGAAGCACGGCTGTAATCCCCGCCTGCAGGGCCAGGGCGCGCCGGTCGTAACCAAGACGGGCGCACGCCGCCACCAGAATAACCGGCAGCGCAATGTGAAAAAGGGAAAGCAAACGCACCCAGAGAGGAAACCGAAAATCCCAGAGATATTCCGTGCCGCCTATCAGGTTATGGCCCGTGAAAAGGCGCCATCCCGCGTCCAGGCACCACAACAAATCAGGCAACAACGACGCGAGCGCCTGTGAGGAAATCAGCAGCCCGTTGCCGAGCCATATCCCGATGCAAGAGAGAATTACAGCGACATCGCATATATGAAAGAAATTCCGCCAACCCCACACATGGCAGTAGGCGGGGATCCAAATGGCAAGCCATGCGAGCGCAAACCAGCGCGCCACGGGGAATGCGGGTCTCGTGCGCGGCGCGGCGGACATGAGGCGCAGCTTATCTCTAAATGCAGCGGGATGGACAGTGTTCCGCGAGAGGATCGGGCTGGGCGGTAGGGCGGGGTGCTAACGCTTGGCATCAAGGATGCTGCCCGTTGCCGGTTCGGTAGGGTGGCTCGCGGGCGCTTGCGATGCGGATGGATTCGTCTCGCGTTTATGGCAAGAGATTGCCCACCAGCGTTTCTCATACTTCGGAAGCTCGCACATTTGTTTCGGACATATCGAGCGTCCGCCGTGGGCCTCGCACTGGCAATAGCAGTGGAACTCCGGCATCGCTGATGCGAGAGGTTCGTGCGTGTCTCCGAGCATGGGCATGGCGCAGAGTGTGATCGTCGCCAAAAATCCCGCGAGAACGCGAATTTTCCGGCACGTGGTAGCCATGCGCTATGGTGCGCCGGAATGCCGCATCCGCACGATGGCGCAAAGGGTACTTTCGCGAAGTACCCGCGTTCTGGAACTCGGTTTTGTATGAGGCTGAAAGTACAGGCGATAACTGTGCAGTACGACGCTGGTACTCGATCGAAGTTCAGTTCGCGGCTTACTTTACAGATTCGATGATCTCCTCTTCGATGGCTTGAACATCCTCACTTAACAGATTCAGAAATTCGATGCCAATGCCCACTCCCGGCAGACAGAAGCGCACCTCGGCGCGAGTATGCACCTCATAACCTGAACGGGCGAGCCGGAATTGAAGTTTCAGAATGGCGCCTTCTGGAAATCTCGCGGGCGTGTTGACGAACATACCGGCCGTACTGATGTCGGGTGGCCGCACAGGGACAATTTCGGTGCGCCCCTCGTAGAAGAGAGAAAGCTCCCGAAGATGAGGGAACCTTTCAAAGTTGCGGGAAACCGCGTGTTGATTTCTTTTTCTTATTCGCGGACTCATGAGTGAGACACCAGTTCCTGGGAGCGCAAAGTCACCGGCGCGGATGGTGTGACAGCAACACCCTGCTTTTCGCCGCAATAAGGGCAAAAGCGGAATGCGGGCGTGAGCCGGCTTTTGCAAGATTGGCACTCAAAGGAAACGCTTTCTTCGAAGGGAATGACTCGAAGGATTTCTTCGAGTGTCGTCACGCCCTGCGAGACTTTATTCAACGCATCATCCTGCATGAGCCGCATGCCCTGGCTGCGCACCCAATCTCGAATTTCGCTGTTGGACGCACTGTTGCGTATCAAGTTGCGAACACCCTCGTCCAGAACAAGAAGTTCGTAGATACCGACGCGCCCCTTGAAGCCCGTTTGGTCGCAGACCGAGCACCCAACGGCCATGCTTCGCCATTCGGGGGCTGAGGCGCCTCCCGCAGCCAGAAATTGCCCCACAAATTCCGGCGTGGTGGGAACGCGCGTGTGGCAGACGCACAGTCGCCGGGCAAGCCGCTGCGCGAGAACTCCGGTGACCGAGGTCGCAATCAGAAAAGACGGAATACCAAGATCCAGAAGGCGCGCGATGGCCGAAATACTGTCGTTCGTGTGCAGGGTGGAAAGCACCAAGTGGCCGGTTTGCGCCGCCTTCATGCAGATTTCCGCCGTTTCCTTATCACGAATTTCGCCGACCATGATGATGTTCGGGTCTTGCCGTAGGATGGAGCGCAACGAACTGGCGAAAGTGAGTCCGGCTTTCGTATTCACATGCACCTGGCTGATTCCGGCAAGAACGTATTCGACTGGATCTTCCACGGTGATGATATTCACCTTGGAATTCCGCAAAAGATTCAGCGAGGCATATAGCGTGGTGCTCTTGCCGGAGCCAGTCGGTCCTGTGACCAGCAGCGTTCCCTGCGGCAATGACAGGAGATGAACGAACTTTCGCTCGATGTCCGGTTCGAGGCCCATGTCGGAAAGAGTCTTCATGGCCGCGCCGGGTTCGAGTAGCCGCATAACGATTTTCTCGCCATATTGAGTTGGCAGACTCGAGACGCGCATGTCGATCGAACGCCCCTGCATCTTCACCAGGAAGCGGCCGTCCTGGGGACTTCGGCGGTCGGCGATGTCCATGTCGGAAAGGATCTTGATTCGGGAAAGGAGCGAGTTCTGCAAGGCGAGCGGAATGCGGCGTAGATCACGGAGCACTCCGTCAACGCGTATCCGTATGGCAAGCTCGGTTGCCTGTGGTTCGATGTGAATGTCGCTCGCTTGCTTTTCGGTTGCAGCGGCGATGATCTCCGATACGATGCGTACGGCCGGTGTATTACGCAGCAGCAATTCCGCCTGAACTTCCTGGAATTCTGCGCGGTTGCTCTGGCGCGAACTGACGGAAACAAATTCCATTTCGGCGCTGTCACCGGACGGTGGCGTAACTATCAGCGATTCGAGTTTGTCGGATTCAGAGAGTGAGTCTTCTTGAATTGCATAGGCGCGGCCGATGGCGGCGATGATTTCCGTGCGGAATCCCATGCGCGCCGAAATCTCCATGCCGGTTGAAAAACGCAACTGCTCAAGCACTGTAAGATCCTGAGGCTGCGCCAGGACTACGACCAACCGTTTGGCTTCCTTAAACAGAGGCAAGGCGCAATATCGCTCCGCAAGCGCGCGCGGCAATAGCTTTACCATTTCGGGGTCGGGCACAACGCCCACGCAGTCCACGTATTCGGTTCTGGTCACTTCCTCGAGCGCTTGAACAAGATCCTTCTTTTCGATCTGGCCGTGCTCGAACAATACCTCTCCGAGCTGGATCAACTTGTCCTGTTGCTTTTCTACCGCCTGGGCGAGTTCGTGCGCGGAGATTTTTCCGCGGTCTCGCAGAATTTCACCGAGCCTCTTTCTTTTAGTGGGGGCCACGCACATGTAACGGCAACTTATGGGCCATAGGGAAAAGAAGTAGCGAAAGCTAAATCGAGAAGCTTGAGCGACTTCCCGTATCGGTTTCGAACCAATCGGCGAGCAGATGTTTCATCCGCGTAATATGAGGCAGATTTGAAACACTCTCTTTGGGCGTAGATCCTCGAGAAGAATCTGGTGAGCGACTGAATCATGAGAATAGATTCCCGTTTCAGGACGCCCCCTCCCAAATCAGGCTTGGAATATGTTTGCTCTTTAGGCCGACCCGCAACACGGCATTGTAAGTGATGGAATAGAAGGGAGATCAGAGTTGTGGAATATTGACTGAAAATGGCACGGTTCTTGCTAAGTGAAGATTGAAGCGTATTTCGATAAACGATCTGAACCAAACAGTGAGCGAGGGGGAAGGGGCTTGCTCGTTGAATGGTTAGGATCGTTCCTACCTGCCTCTGAGAGGGAAGCTGGATGGATGACCCCACGCCCCGGCAAATCGCCGGGAAACGAAATGCGCTTTATGAGGCTCCAGCCCCAAGCTGGAGCCTCTTTTTTTATCTGTGCCACGTGCCTGAAATCTGTCGCGCCGCACGTCCGCGAAAAAGCGCCGGCTAAACCATTCCTGCCGCGATTGGAATCCCCGCAGCCCTCAAAACATGCGCGACCTGAGTGCCGCGCAGCCGTGATGCGTCATATTCAAATGTGACAACGCTGCCGTCTTCCTTTACCTCGAATCGGCGCAAGCCATACGTATTTGCGAACTCGGCGAGAGATTGCAGTTGCTCCGGCGTAATCGCGGTTTGCAGACGGAATGAAGTTTCCACGAGTGTCATGCCGGTGATTATACCAGTAGAGGCGAGCCGTAGCATCCAGGCGCCTCTTCGACTCCGTTTGTTACACCAATTTGACAGAAAGCTCTTCCCCGTTTAATATACCCCATAGGGGTATATGACTATGACAGCCGGAGAAAATCACGCGGCCACTTGCGGCTGTGAAGTCCACAGGAAGCCGCGCCGGGCTGTGGCTGTGGACCCGGAGATTAAGTCGTCGAATCAAAAACGCTTGCGGCGGATCGAAGGTCAAGTCCGCGGATTGCAGCGCATGGTTGCCGAAGATCGCTACTGTGCCGATATCCTCACGCAGATCGCGTCGGTGCAGGAAGCCCTCGGAGCTGTAAGCCGCGAATTGCTGCGCAATCACCTGCGCCATTGCGCGGCGCAAGCGATTCGCGCCGGCACACCCAAGCAAGCCGAAGGGATGTATGACGAGCTATTGACGTTATTGAGCCGGAAGATTGGCTGAATCCAGGAGGGAACGCGAAGTGCCGATTGAAGTCTCTATGGAACGCGATCCAGTTTGCGGAATGCGGGTCGATCCCGTACGCGCGGCCGCAAAGGTCGAGCGCAATGGGGTTACGTATTTCTTCTGTTCCCAGGGCTGCGCGGAGAAATTCACCGCGGCCGCTGAAAAGTATCTTTCCACCGAAGCGGCGCCGGCTCTGCCCGCGACAAATCTCATCGGTATCGCTCCCGCTGGCGAAAGGAAACTACAAGGCAGCCTTCCAAATAGGGCGCACATAAACAAACCTCCACGCGCGGGATTGGTGGAATACACCTGTCCCATGCATCCGGAGGTCGTCCGGAACGCGCCGGGCGCTTGCCCGATTTGCGGTATGGCGCTGGAGCCGCGAACCGTAACGTTGGCGGAGCCGCCAAACCACGAATTAGTCTCCATGACGCGCCGATTCTGGATCAGTGTTGCACTAACGGCGCCGCTATTCCTCCTTGCAATGTCGGATTTGATTCCCGGACGCCCAGTTCAGCACCTGCTGGGCATGCGCCAAATCATTTGGATCGAGTTCCTTCTTTCGACGCCCGTCGTGCTGTGGTGTGGGTACCCTTTTTTTCAGCGCGGCGCGGCATCGATCGTTCGATGGAAACTCAACATGTTCACGCTCATCGCGATTGGCACGGGCGCGTCCTATGGCTTCAGCGTTGTTGCGACGCTGGCGCCCGGCATTTTTCCCTCGGGGTTCCGCGAAACTGACGGCAGCGTAGCTGTTTATTTTGAAGCCGCCGCGGTCATTACGACCCTCGTGCTGCTTGGTCAGGTGCTCGAACTGCGCGCGCGCAGCCGCACCAGTGGCGCGATTCGCGCGATGCTGGGCCTTCAGCCGAACATCGCGCGGCGCATCGAACCTGACGGTAGTGAGGATGACGTTCCTTTGGACGCGGTGCAGCCGGGTGACAAGCTTCGCGTACGCCCCGGAGAAAAGATCCCGGTGGATGGACTGTTGCTGGAAGGCGGCAGCGCCGTGGACGAGTCCATGCTTACGGGCGAACCGATGCCCGCGGAAAAAGCCCCCGGTGACAATGTCAGCGCGGGCACGTTGAACACCACCGGCAGCTTTGTGATGCGCGCGGATCGCGTAGGCCGTGACACTCTGCTCGCAAAAATCGTCCGCATGGTAAGCGAAGCGCAGCGCACTCGCGCGCCAATCCAGCGTCTGGCTGATACGGTCGCATCCTATTTTGTTCCCGCCGTGCTGGCCGCGGCGGTTATAACTTTTGCCGTCTGGTCGCTTGTGGGCCCTCAACCGCGGCTGGCGCACGCGATTGTCAACGCTGTTGCCGTGCTCATCATCGCGTGCCCGTGCGCGCTTGGTTTGGCGACGCCGATGTCCATCATGGTCGCCACCGGCCGTGGAGCGAGCGCCGGCGTGCTCATCAAAAACGCGGAAGCACTCGAGATACTGGAAAAAGTCGATACGCTCGTCGTGGATAAAACGGGAACACTTACCGAAGGCAAGCCGCGAGTCATTTCAATCATGCCGTTCAACGGGAAGAGCGAAAATGATGTCCTGCGTTCGGCGGCAAACCTGGAGCGCGCGAGCGAGCATCCGCTTGCCGCGGCAATTCTAGCCGCGGCAAAGGAGAAGGGAATTGCGCTTTCCGTAGTGACGGGATTTCGCGCATTCGGCGGCAAAGGAGTCACAGGCGAAGTTGCCGGATCGCCCGGGACGAAAGGCCAAAGCGTCCTGCTCGGGAATGCGGAGTTCTTGTCCACCATGGGAATTCAGACGACCGATGTTTCAGCGCAAGCAGAGCTGCTGCGCCGTGAGGGGCAGACCGTGGTGTTCGTGGCTGCCGGTGGCGTCCTCATGGGAATGATTGGCGTAGCCGACCCCATCAAGGAAACCGCGTTTGACGCGCTGCGCCAATTGCGCGAAGAAGGGTTGCGTATCGTGATGCTCACTGGTGACGGCCGCACGACGGCTGAAAGCGTCGCGCGCCGGCTGGGCATCGAAGAAGTTCACGCGGAAGTCCTGCCGGAAATGAAAAATGAAATTATTCGTGCGCTCATAGCCGAGGGGCGCACAGTCGCGATGGCTGGCGATGGCATCAACGATGCGCCTGCGCTTGCCGCGGCGAATGTCGGCATCGCGATGGGCACGGGCACGGATGTGGCGATGGAAAGCGCTGGCGTAACACTTGTTCACGGCGATCTGCGCGGCATCCTCCGCGCGCGGCGCTTAAGCCAGGCCACAATGCGCAACATTCGTCAGAATCTGTTCTTCGCGTTCATTTATAACCTTCTGGGCGTGCCCGTCGCGGCGGGTGTTCTTTTTCCCGTGTTCGGTTTGTTGCTGAATCCGATGATTGCCAGCGCCGCGATGAGTTTCAGCTCAGTTTCCGTCATCACCAACGCGTTGCGTTTGCGCAGGGCCGCGCTGTAGAGCCGCATTCGACCTGCAATTCTTCAGTTTCCCGCGACGCAGTACTTTTTTTCCAAAATAACAACGCCTGATGAAGAGCTTTTTAATCCTGCGAGTGTTTCATTCAGTGGGCAGAGACAGGAAATAGAATGCAGTCAAAACGAAAAGGCGAGGTGGTCTGATGAAAGGCGATTGGAAAGCACTGTCTCTAGTGGTTATTTTGGCGGGTACCGTTGCGGTTACACAAGCGTCAGCTCAGCAAACGCAAACTTCTACATCTTCAACCACGCAGGCTTCATCGAACGTGCCGCCTCCGGGCACGATTGGCCAGCGCAAGGAAAATCAGCAGGACCGAATCGCGCAAGGCGTTAAGAGCGGACAGTTAACAGCCAGTGAAACGGCCAATCTGGAAACGAAGGAAGCCGGGCTGAACAAGGAAATCCGCACCGACCGCAAAGACAACGGCGGAAACCTTACGAACAACGAGAAAAAGCAGATCAACAATCAGCAGAACAAACTTTCCAAGAATATTTACAAAGACAAGCACAACAACCGCGTACAGCACCCGAAGTAAACCGGACGTACTCGGCAACGCAAACATTGCAGCGATGCTCCCCGATCCGGGGAGCATCGCTGCTTTTCGGGGCATGCAATTTGTCGCCGAGTCGCGCGTATGCGAGAATAGCTATTGGAGAGGCCAAAACAGAAACGCCATGAGCACCGCTCTGGGAAAAAACGTCACACTGGACCGGCCTGAAGACGTCGGAAGGTTGCTGGCCGACGAAGGCATTATCTTCACGCAGCTCGACAAGGCCGTTAACTGGGCGCGAAAAAATTCCATCTGGCCTTTGGGTTTTGGGTTGGCGTGCTGCGCGATTGAAATGATGTCCATGGCCGCCGCGCGCTTTGACGTAGCGCGGTTCGGTTCGGAGGTTTTTCGCCCTTCGCCGCGCCAAGCCGATTTGATGATCATCGCTGGACGCGTTTCGGTAAAAATGGCGCCGGTCATCAAGCAGCTTTACGATCAAATGCCGGAACCAAAGTGGGTTATTTCCATGGGCGCCTGCGCGACGTCGGGCGGTGTATTCAATAATTACGCCGTCGTGCAGGGCGTGAATCAAATGATTCCGGTGGACGTATACGTGCCGGGCTGCCCTCCGCGGCCGGAGGCGCTTCTTTATTCGATCATGCAGTTGCAGCGAAAAATTGAAGGCGAACGCGGAAGTTTCAAACGCGCGCTGAATATCGCGGACTAGCTCGTCAGTTTCGCTGCGAGATACTTCGCCGGAGAAAATAAACCTACTCTAACGCGGCGAAACCCAGCGCAGGCCCGCAATTCCCGCAACAATCAACGCAATGAAACCCAGCCGTAGCGCGGTGCGCGGTTCACCGAAGAGCGCGATCCCGAGCAACGCCGTGCCGACCGCGCCGATTCCCGTCCAAACTGCGTAGGCCGTGCCAATGGGAATTTGTTTCGTGGCCATGCCAAGCAGGTACACGCTAATGATTCCGCCGGCAAAAACTCCTACGGAGGGCCACAACCGCGTGAATCCATCGGTATATTTGAGAGTTATCGCCCAGGTCACTTCGCAAAGTCCCGCGAGAAACAGCAGAAACCACGCCATGAGTCCTCCAATCTGAAAGTAAAAGCGCCGGAGCAGGGAATTATCAATGCGAACCCGCAACAAGAAGAACCGGCAGATCAATCACCTCAGCTTCCCCGCCCGACCAAGTAAGACGGCTTCCGGTGGTGTTGTGCTCCCGGCGGAGGTAGGCCATTCCAATCGGGCGGTCGAGCGCATAGGAAAAAGCCGCGCGCGTGACGTAGCCAACTTCTGCTCCGCCCGCAAGCAGCGGCGTCTTCGGCGTTGGGATTGTAGTTCCAGTGAACGCCACTCCGACCCGCCTGCGGTTGACGTGGCCGCGCGATCTCACACGCTCGACGATCTCCTGTCCTGTGTAGCAGCCCTTCGCATAACTGATATGCGAATTTTCAACGCCTGCTTCGTGCGGAATCATCGTCTCGTCGAAATCATAACCAAACCACGGAATGCCGGCTTCCAGTCGAAGCGCGCTGAGCGCCTCGTATCCGATCGGTCCACCCCCGTGTGCGCGCGCGGCTTCCTCCAGCACCTGCCACAGTCTCGGGAGTACCGCCCGGCTTGCGATGAATTCCGCGCCGGGTATGCCTCCCGGCGAGCGGCTAACGATTCGGCAGAAGACTCCTCCGATCTGCGTTTCCGTGTGGCCCATTTCGCCAAGTAATTCGAGCGGCGGCGCGCCGAACCGGTCAACAATTTCAGGAGTCGAAGGTCCTTCCATGGAGATGACGCCAAGCTGATCGGTCACGTCTTCAAGCGTTACGTCATCCATAATGATGAATTTTTCGAGCGTGGCTGCCGCGCGCTCGCGGATCATGGCATGAGTAACGGCGAGCAGCCTGTCCGTCATCGCGTATGTTTCGATCTCGGCCACGATGTGCCCTTGCGGAGTGAGTAGCAGAGACGGAATTCCCTGGCCGGGCAATAAGTCGCGGATGTTGTTCGTGAGCACAGCGTTCAGATAACGTACCCGGTCGGGCCCGGTAAAATTGAAGAACGCGCGATAGTTCTTATCCGCGAGAGCTGCCGATTCGCGGGCGTAGCGATACTCCTCATGCGAATCGGTGAATCGCGCGGGCAGTAGACATCCAAAATATTCACCGAGTGTCGCGCCAGCGGCTTCATGCAGTGCGCGCAATGGAGATTCGAGTGACATTTTCGTGGAGTACTTCCCGCCGCTATCTTATCAGATGCGTGGATTCCCCCGGCGGGGCGAGGAATCACGCGATGCTATACTCACTCTGCGAGGGCGAGAATCGTGACCCGAGATGTAAGCGGAGAAATTGGCAACGCAGGCGCAAAGAAGTTAATCCACGAAATCTTGCCCGTCGGAATGCTGCAATGCAATTGCCACATCGTGGGCGATCCAATTACGCACGACGCGATCGTGATTGATCCCGGCGATGAGATCGAGCGCATCCTCGAAGTCATCGCGCGCCATAAATTGAAAGTCCGCGCAATCCTGAACACCCACGCGCACATTGATCACGTCGGCGGCCTCAAGAAATTGCGCGACGTAACCGGCGCGCCCGTGCTGATGCACGAAAGTGATCTAGCTCTTTACAACTCGCTCGAAAAGCAGGCCCGGTGGATTCGTCTGCCCATGCCACCGCTCACCGAAGTGGATGATTTCTTGCGTGAAGGCGGTTCCGTCAAGTGGGGAAACTACGAGCTTCGCGTCATCCATACGCCGGGCCATAGTGAGGGCAGCGTGTGTTTGTACCTTCCAAGAGAGACTGGTCTTCTTTTCGCTGGAGACACGCTCTTCGCCGGAAGTATCGGCCGTACAGATCTGTGGGGCGGTTCACCCGAAGAAATTCTGCGGTCGCTACAAACCAAGTTGCTTGTCTTGCCGGACGAGACGATTGTTTTTCCGGGTCACGGCCCCGCCACTACCATCGGCGCGGAGCGCGAGTCCAATCCCTTCCTCCAAAATCTATAAAACCTTTCTCGACGCGCGGATGTTGTCTCTACTGCGCGCGCAGCCTCTCCTCCCGCTCCCGCCGCAGCTCTTCCATCACGCTTTGGATTAATTCCTTCGCCTTGCCCAATTCTTGCTGGACAATCTGTATATCCATCGCCGGTATTTCAGGGTTGCGGTTGCTGTGGCAATAAACGCCGTGCTGCCCGACCAGCACCATGGCGCTGGTTACGCGGTCCAATGAGACCGCCAGCCGCCCGCGATGATGCCCCAGCATTTGCTCGTAATGTTCAAGCTCGTCCTTGTGCTCTTCAAAGGCGGACATCCCGTATCTCCTAGGTGCGTTTCTTTAAGTTCTAACTCCAAGCTACCCGTTCCGCCCGCCCATCGCAACCACCGTACTGTAGCCCCACGCCAGCCCCCGAAAGGCCCTAGGAGGTGCGCTTTCAAGTATTGCAGCAGAGGAACTGCGCCCGCCGAGCGTTATGGACGTTCCCAGCAACTAGGCCCGATAATGGGTTCGCGGCATTCGAAGTCGCGTTCGAACCCGCGCCTTAAAGAGGGGGAAATGAGACGCTCTGACCTGTTGCAGCATTCCGAAAAACACCATACTGGCCGCACCACGCAAATCGTTTTTGGCGAGCGGCAGCACCTTCTTCGCGTACTGGATTCCATCGAAAACACCAACGTATCCCGCCCGCGGTTTGAGCAGGAGCGGCGCGTGCTCGAGCAGTTGATCCACGGACGCACGCAGGAATTGAACTCCGTCAATGAAGATTGGGACCTGAAGATCGGTCTGGTGCTAAGTTCCGACACCAAAGCGGAAGCGCTCGAAAAGTTGTCGCGTGAGGCTCCCGAGCACGATTACTATCTGCTGCGCCTCATCAGCGAGCATCCGCGTGTTTCGGCGAAAACGCTCAGCCGCCTGGCCAAACATCCCTACGCCGCCATCCGCGAGAATGTGGCACGCCACCCGAACACCGATCCCGCGACGCTGACCTGGCTTTCCCGCGACCGCAGCCAGCCTCTTTGGTACCTCGTGGCGTTCAATCCCAACACGCCTGCCCTATTGCGCCGCAAACTGCAAGAGCGCCTGCGCAAACTCGGCCAATCGGATTCCTCACCGAAATAATCGTCGTTATGCCCATGCAGTGCTTTGGCCTTGCGGGTCGTGCCTTCAGCCGCGGCGTAACCGGCGCGTTTTTTCGGGGGTCTTCATCTCTGAAGAGTTCTCGCGGAATTCTCTGCAATGGAAGCGTAGAATACCGCCATGCCAGACGAGGCGCGTGGGGCGATCCCCGAACAGTTCGGCCATTCAACTCACTTCAGCATCCCTGATCAATTCAACATAGCCGAATATTTTCTCGAACGGCCCGCGACTCAACATCCCGAACGCATCGCAATCTTGGGCGAGCCGGAACCCGTCTGCTATCGCGACCTGGCGCACCTGGCGAATCGCGTGGCCGCGGCGCTCTCGCGAGACAAACTGGCGCCTGGCGCGCGCGTCCTGATTGTATTGCCGGATTCGGCCGAGTTTGTCGCGGCGTTTTTCGGCACGGCGAAAATCGGCGCCATCGTCGTGCCCGTCAACCCGATGGCGCGACAGGCCGATTACGATCATTACTTACGAGATTCCAGTGCGCGCCTCGCGATTGTGCATCAGGGGGCATTGGAGGCATTTCTCTCTGCCGCGAAAGATTTTCCAACGCACGATATCGTAGTGGTTGGCGAAGCACCCCAGGCGCCAGCCGTCTGCAAAGTCTGGCGGAATTGGCTGCCGGAAACGCCCAGAGGAGTGTTCAACGATTTGCCCGCGCACCACACGCTCGCAACCGACCCTGCTTTTTTTCTCTACACTTCCGGAAGCGGCGGTTCGCCCAAAGCCGCCGTCCATTTACACAAGGACATGCTCGTCACCTCCCACAGCTATGCCCACGGCGTTCTCGGCATTCGTCCGGATGACCGCACCTATTCCGTCTCAAAATCATATTTTGCATACGGCCTCGGCAACGGAATGTATTTCCCGTTCTCAGTGGGTGCGGCAACAGTATTCGATCCCAAAAAGCCCCGCCCCGAGCGCACCGCGGCGCTTCTCGCCCGGCACCGCCCAACTATTTTCTTCGCCGTTCCAACTTTCTATGCGGCGCTCCTGAAAGAAGCCGAGCGCGGCCTCGCGGTAGATTTCTCTTCGGTGCGCCTGGCGGTTTCCGCCGGTGAGCGCCTTCCTCCGGAGATCTTCGAGCGTTTCAAGTCGCGCTTTCACATCGAAATCCTGGACGGCATCGGCTCAACCGAAATGTTGCACATGTTTCTTTCCGCGCAGCCCGGTCACGTGCGGGCAGGGAGTTGCGGTTTTCCAGTGCCCGGCTACGAAGCGAAGATCGTGGACGAAGAAGGCGCCGTCGTTCCGAGGGGAGAAATAGGCAACCTCTGGGTGAAGGGCCAAAGCGCCTTTTCGGAATACTGGGAAATTCCTGAACTCACGGCGCGCACAAAGCTTGGCGAATGGGTCCTCACAGGAGACAAGTTTTACGCCGACGCGGACGGCTACTACCATTATTGCGGACGCGTTGATGACATGATGAAAGTTTCCGGAATGTGGGTCGCGCCCACGGAAGTGGAAAACGCTCTGCTCGGCCATCCGCACGTTGCCGAAGCGGCCGTTGTCGCCGTGATTGAAGCCAATGGCCTGACGCGTCCGCTCGCGTTCGTGGTCATCCCGCCTGAAATCGGTCCTACCCCCGCATTGGCCGAGGAACTGAAACAGTTTGTTCGGAATAAGCTGCCAGGCTATAAGTGTCCTACCGAAGTGAAATTTCTCGATGCGCTTCCGAAAACCGCCACCGGAAAGATTCAGCGTTTCCGCCTGCGCGCCACCTCATCCAATCCGCAAAAAACCTCATAGACAAATTGGCTCTTTACAGCTCATAATTATGGTGTAAATTGGCCTGGTTAGAAGAGCCAATGCTGCCACTTCAACTCCAGCTCGAAAGCCACATTCCTTTGTATGTGCAGTTGCGCGATCAGGTCCGCGCGCTGGTGCATGGCGGCGATTTGCGCCCCGGTGACCGCATTCCCGCGACGCGCGAGTTGGCCGTGCAGTTGGGCGTTCACCGCACGACCGTCGCAAATGCCTACGCGGAATTGGAATCTGAAGGTCTCATCCGCGGACATGTCGGCCGCGGCACATTCATTTGCAATTCGGAAAACGGTACGAAGATTACGCCCGCGCCTCCCGCGTTGAACGGCAACGGGAACGTAAGATGGGAATCTCTCTTCGCCGATGAGCGCGGCGAAGACATGCTCAGCCGTTTGGCGCAACCCACAGCGGGAGACAGCATTTCATTTGTTGCCGCGCGCCCCGATGGGAAGCTATTTCCTGTAGCCGAGCTCGCGCAATGCTGCCAGGCCGTGATGAAGCGCGAAGGGCCGGAAATTCTCCAACTTGGTCCCTCGGATGGTTACCCTCCTTTGAAGCGCGCTCTCGTGGAAATGCTGCGCGCGGAGGGTTTGGCTGTTAAAGATGAAAACCTGCTGATCACCGGAGGCTGCCAGCAGGCGCTGGACCTGTTGTGCAAAGCGTTTTTGCGCCCCGGAGATTCGGTGCTGCTTGAAAATCCCACCTATCCCGGCGCCATCGCAATTTTCGCCAGCGCGCGCGTGCGCTGTCTGGGCGTGCCGGTGCACACCGAAACGGAATCGGGAGCGACACCCGGCATTGACGTCGCCGCGCTGGAAGCCACGTTGCTTTCCAATCGCGTCAAATTAATGATCCTCACGCCCGACTTTCACAATCCGACCGGCACGACACTTCCGCTGGCAACTCGCAAGCGGCTTCTGGAAATCGCGGCGCGATACCAGGTGCCGATTGTCGAAGACCACATCTACGCGCGTCTGCACGCGGAAGGTGAACGCGTGCTTCCATTCAAGCAGCTCGACCGCTCGAACATGGTTATCCAGATTGATAGTTTTTCGAAAGTAGCTTTCCCAGGGCTGCGCGTTGGATGGTGTGTCGCGCCCGCGAGTGTGATCGAACGTCTGCGCCTGGTGAAGCAGACAACTGACTTGCACACCGACCAGTTGGCGCAGGCCATTCTGGCGGAATTCATGAAGCGCGGGCTGCTTACGCGCCACATCGCGAAAATGCGAAAAGTGTACGCGCGCCGGTTGGCGGCGATGGATTCGGCGCTCAAACGCCATATGCCGGAAGGTACCCGTTGGACGCGGCCAACTGGGGGCATGTGTTTGTGGGTTGAACTCCCCGCGGGATTTGATTCGAGCGAGTTGCTGATCCACATTCGCGAGCGCGGCGTTCTGTTCGCTCCAGGACGTTATTTCTTTCTGCAGAACCCGCAGCCAAACACTTTGCGGCTGAGCTTCAGCAATGTTGACGAGCGCCACATCAAGCGCGGAGTGGCCACGCTCGCCGACCTGCTTCGACAGGAAATGCGCAAGCGGCAACGAGGTGGCCGGCGTATGGAAGAAGATCGTGTGGCGCTCGTATGACGGCGCCGATTAGGCACTTCCCGCCGAATCCGGAAAATGCGTGCTTTGGTTGTGGTGGCGCGAACGCGCATGGGATGAAGTTGGCATTCCAGGCGGACACGGCCACGGGACGGGTAACTGGACGTTTCCGGATTAGCGCTCAGTTTCAAGGGAGCATGGGCGTTCTGCATGGCGGGATCATCGCAACGCTATTGGATGAAGCGATGGGCAAAGTTTGCAGGTTGAGCGATGTCCGCGCTGTTACCGCCGAGCTCAGCATCGAATATCTGAAGCCTATCCGCGCAGATCAGGAAATTCTGGTCGAAGCGTTTGAGACGAAACGCGTAGGGCGGCAGATGTATCATCATGGTGAGATAAGGAACACCGAGGGAGTAGTACTCGCGCGCGGCCGCGGCCGCTTTGTAGTGATTGATCCAGCGCGGCTGGCGAAGCAATCTTGAGCACGCGAAATGTGGGAAGTTGATGTCCAGAAAAGACACTTGAAAACGCTTGAAGGAGACGCACATGGCGAAGAGCAACGGACGAAACAACGGCAAGACCAATGGAAAGCCGACGGAAAAGGTCAACGGGAAATCCGGTGTAAAAGCAGAAGTTAGAGGCCTGGCGGAAGTCACAGAAGTCACCAAAGACGTAAGGAATGATGCCAATCTCTGGCGCGTGAAAGTCGGCCTGGCCGAAATGCTCAAGGGCGGCGTGATCATGGACGTCACGAACGTCGAGCAGGCCACGATCGCCGAAAAGGCGGGAGCCTGCGCGGTGATGGCCCTCGAACGCGTCCCCTCCGACATCCGCAAGGAAGGCGGCGTGGCGCGCATGGCCTCCACCAAAATCATCCGCGACATCATGGGCGCGGTAAGTATTCCGGTGATGGCCAAGGTCCGCATCGGACACTTTGCTGAAGCGCAAGTTCTCGAAGCCCTGGAAGTGGATTTCATTGATGAAAGCGAAGTGCTCACTCCCGCCGACGAAGAAAACCACGTATGGAAACACGATTTCCGTGTGCCGTTCGTCTGCGGCGCGCGAAATTTGGGTGAAGCCCTCCGCCGCATCGCCGAAGGCGCTGCAATGATTCGCACCAAGGGCGAAGCCGGCTCGGGCAATATCGTTGAGGCGGTGCGGCACATCCGCGCGATCGTCAGCGAAATGCGACGCCTCACAACTCTGCGCGGCGATGAACTGATGCACGTAGCCAAGGAACACGGCGCCCCGCTTGATCTCGTGCGCCAGATCGCCGCAACAGGAAAACTCCCCGTTCCAAATTTTTCCGCCGGCGGTATCGCCACTCCCGCCGATGCCGCGCTCGTGCGCCAGCTTGGCGCGGAAGCAGTGTTCGTCGGCTCCGGAATCTTCAAGTCAGCGGATCCCGAGGTGCGGGCAAAGGCAATCGTGAAGGCCGCGACGCACTTCAACGATCCGAAGGCCGTGCTCGAAGCCAGCGAAGAACTGGGCGAGGCAATGAAGGGAATTGACGTCCGCCAGCTCGAAGAGAAGGACATGCTCTCAACGCGCGGCTGGTAAGGAAGGCCAAGGGTTTTGCCGATCCCCGTGCGCTTGAGCGGCTCCTAGCGAACCTACGAGTTCCTCCCAATCACCGTTGAGCCCTCAGGCTCCGGCCTGGGGGCGGCGCAGTTTGCAGGCAAATGAAAACTCAAGGGGTTTAGACAAAGCAGAAAGAATTCATTAAACGTGGCAAATCATTCACCAATCAAGACCGGCGTATTAGCCGTGCAAGGGGATTACGAAGCCCACGCCGCGGCATTGAAGCGCGCAGGAGCCGAAGTAGTTTTCGTCCGCACGGTCGCCGATATGCGCGGAATCAGCGCGCTCATTCTGCCGGGCGGCGAAAGCAGCACCCAGCTTCAATTCCTGACGGAAGAAGGTCTCGACAAGGAGATCAAGGATTTCGCTGCCCGCGGAGGCGCAATTCTTGGAACGTGCGCGGGCGCAATCTTGCTGGCGCGTAAAGTACGCAATCCCGCGCAGAAGTCGCTGGGCATCGTTGACGTCGTCGTGGCGCGCAATGCTTACGGCAGGCAGTTGGCCAGCGAAGTTCGCGAGGGCGTGTCAAAATTAAGCAAGCATCCGCTTGAGATGGTTTTCATTCGCGCGCCCATCATAGAAAAGATTGGCCGTGGCGTTGAAGTGCTCGCTGAATCGGAAGGACGGCCTGTCCTGGTCAAGCAGGGAAACATTCTCACTGCGACATTTCATCCTGAGTTGACATCCGACCCCACTGTCCACGAATATCTCTTGCATCTTGCCCACAATGGAAGGTAAATCCAATCCCGCCAAACGATACCGCGTGCTGTTTGTTTGCCTGGGAAATTCCTGCCGCAGTCCAATGGCGGAAGCGATTGCGCGGCAGAATGCGGGTGACGTTATCATCGCCGCCAGCGGAGGCACCATGGCGCTTGGATTTGTCGCGCCACCCACGCTGCGTGTTTTGGAGGAGCGCGAAATAAACGTCGAGGGGTTGCGTTCCAAGCCGATCACCCGAGGCATGCGAAGCAACGCCGAAATCATCATCAATATGACGGGCTCGCCCGCGAAACGAGTTTTGCCCGCGGAAGAATCCAAGACGGAAGATTGGCTCGTGCAGGATCCATACGGCGATCGGATCGAGGCTTACAGAGACACCCGTGATGATATCGAAGCGCGCTTAACGGAATTTGCCGCTCGCCTGCGCGCTCGCCGCGCGGGCGGAGCGACCCCGGCGAATTCTGCTGCTTGAGGAGGACATTTGCGCCGCGAAAAAACCAGCGTCTCTCAGGAAGATTACCTGAAAGCAATCTGGGAAATGCTTGAGGAAGAAGAAGTCCCCATCAGCGCGCGCGTCGCCGAGCAGTTGGGAGTAACGCCGCCGGCCGTCACGGCCGCGCTCAAGCGCATGACTCGCGACGATTATCTCCGCATCGGACGCGATGGCCGCATCCGCCTCAGTGCCAAAGGCCGGGGAATCGCCCAACATCTCGCGCTCCGCCACCAGCTTGCCGAAAAATTGCTCACGGAAATTATCGGCCTCGATTGGGAAAAGGCCCACGAAGAAGCCGAGCGCCTCGAGCACGGCATTTCACCGGAAGTGGAAGCCTTGCTGCTCGCCCGGTTTGGCTCGGACAGCATTTGTCCTCATGGCGTCCCGCTGTTTGGCGGATTAGCCAAGCTCCGCCGCAAGAAAAACGCCGTCCAGCTCAGCGAAATCCCCGCGGGAGAAACCGTCGAAATCCTCTGCGTTTACGAGCGCGACCCCAAGTTCCTGCAATTTCTCGCGGGTCTGCAACTCAAACCCGGCGTGCGCCTGCGCGTCACCCGCCTCGAATACGACCAAACCATGCTCCTCAGCGCCAATGGACGAAAACTCCATCTCGGCGCGCCCGCAACGAGCCGCATCTGGGTCCGCCCGGTGCCCTCGTAGATCAATTAGAATTCGTTTCTCGCGAAACAGGCATTGATGAGACGATTGCCCTTGGCGATCTGAGAGTATCAAAGATGGACGAAGGGACTTCACTTCAGGGGCCGGTCGAAATGGTAGATGGAAACCTTACTCTACTAATTCCTCTTGAATCTGGGGGCGATCAATTTATTGAATGTTCCCGCGGAGTCGCTGAGGTGCAAGGAGAATATCTGAAGGTTATCATCCCCGTATGGCTCGCGGGGATGCTTAGAATCGAGGAAGGCGACTTAGTGTCCGTCAGTAACGCGAATGGGAAATTTAACATTCAACCGGTAAATCCCCGGCCAATCCATTGAACCGACCCGCTACCAGGCTGTCCCGGAACTTGAAATTGGCCTAGCAGGGGTGTAACGTCCTATTTTTCAGAGCATCTCGGTCAAAAGCCGCGTGTTCGCCCTTCCGCGGCGACAGGAGACGCTCATCACACCGCAATGAAGGGAGCCAAAAATGGCCACAGCAGTAACCGCTCCATCCGTGGATTCGAACGTAGCGAGTTTCGTCACCCGCAAACAAAAACTTCTAATCAATGGCAAGTGGGTCGAAGCCGCATCGAGCAAAACTTTTCCCAGCTACAACCCCGCAACCGGAGAAGTCCTCGCACACATCGCCGAAGGCTCGCAAGAAGACATCAACCGCGCCGTCATCGCGGCACGCGCTGCGTTTGAAACTGGTCCGTGGTCCACGATGCCGCCAGCCGGACGCGCAAGATTGATATGGAAGCTCGCGGATCTTCTCGAAGAGCATGCCGAAGAATTCGCCCAGCTCGAATCGCTCGATAATGGCAAGCCGCTCACCATTGCCCGCGTCGCCGATCTTCCGCTCTCGATTGAACACTTCCGCTATCACGCCGGATGGGCGACGAAAATCGAAGGCAACACGATTCAGCTTTCGTTGCAGCAGCGCGGAAAATTTCACGCCTATAGCACGCGGGAACCCGTCGGTGTCGTCGGACAAATTATTCCCTGGAATTTCCCTCTGCTGATGGCCGCATGGAAACTCAGTCCCGCGCTCGCGGCGGGCTGCACTGTAATTTTGAAGCCGGCCGAACAGACTCCGCTCACAGCGTTGCGTCTCGGCGAACTTGTGCAGGAAGCGGGATTCCCCGATGGCGTCGTCAATATCGTCACGGGCTTTGGCGAAGCAGGCGCCGCGCTGTCATCACATCCCGATGTGGACAAAGTTGCGTTCACGGGTTCGACGGAAGTAGGCAAACTCATCGTGAACGCATCCACCGGCAACCTGAAGCGCGTGTCGCTCGAACTTGGGGGTAAATCTCCGAACATTGTTTTCGACGATGCCGATGTGGATGCCGCAATTCCCGGCGCCGCCATGGCCATTTTCTTCAATCACGGTCAGTGCTGCTGCGCGGGTTCGCGGCTCTTCATTGAAAAGAAGAGCTTCGACAAGGTTGTCGACGGCATTTCGCAGATCGCGGAAAAAATCCAGGTCCGGCCTGGATTCGATCCAGAAAGCCAAATGGGTCCGCTCGTTTCCGAAGAACAGTTGAATCGCGTCTGCAGCTATTTGGATTCGGGCCTCGAACAGGGCGCGAAGGCTACCACGGGCGGCTCGCGTCACGGTGACAAAGGCTATTTTGTGAAGCCTACTGTGCTCGTGAACACCACCGACAAAATGAAAGTCGTGCAGGAAGAAATTTTCGGGCCGGTCGTTGTTGCAACTCCGTTTAGCGACCTGAACGAAATCGCCGCGCGCGCCAACGATTCTATCTACGGACTCGCCGCTGGAATCTGGACGCGTGACATCAAGAAAGCCCACGCCCTCGCGGACAAACTTCGCGCCGGCACCGTCTGGATCAATTGCTACAACGTATTTGATCCGTCCATGCCGTTCGGCGGCTACAAACAATCCGGCTGGGGACGCGAAAGCGGCCACGGCGTAGTCGAGCACTACACCGAAACAAAATCCGTCTGCTCCGCGCTCTAGGTTTGGACCGCATTTTGATGGATTAGAAATCCAGCGCCGCGCCACGGTGAGTTTTTTCGTGGCGTGGCGCTGGATTTTATTTCTGGCCTGCGGCCCTCCTTTCAGATAGCCTGCGTAATCGCTTTGTTGAATCGGTGTCCGCTGCGCCATCCCAACGCCGGAAAATGTGAGGTCTATGGTGATCGAAATCCAGCTCCAAGTGAATGGCAAGTCTCAGCACGGCAAAGTAGAACCGCGCTTGTTGCTCGTACACTACTTGCGAGAAACCCTGGGTCTGACGGGCACACACATCGGCTGTGAAACATCTCTCTGCGGCGCGTGCACGGTACTGCTTGACGGCAGAGCCGTGAAGTCCTGCACAGTCCTGGCGGTGCAGGCCAGCGGTAGCGAAATTACGACCATCGAAGGGCTCGCTGCGACTTGGAAGGCAAACGGCAAAAGAAACGGAGCCGCCCGCGGCGGCGGTGAACTCCATCCAGTGCAGGAAGGTTTCTGGGAATGCCACGGCCTGCAGTGTGGCTACTGCACCCCCGGAATGATTTTGAGCTCGGTCGATTTGCTGAGCACGAATCCCAATCCGAGCGAAGCGGAAATCCGCCAGTCAATTTCGGGCAACCTGTGCCGCTGCACGGGCTATCAGCACATTGTGCAATCCGTGCAATACGCCGCGAAGAAGATGCGCGGCGGCAAGCGCTAAGGCGCGGCGCGAGAAACAACTCCGGCTAAGAAAGAGAACGATGGCAACGGCGCAACCAAGAACATTCATCGGCATGTCGCTCAAGCGCAAGGAAGATCCGCGCTTGATTCAGGGCCTCGCGCATTACGTGGATGATATTGTGCTTCCCGGAATGCTGCACGCCGTGTTTGTTCGCTCGCCTTATGCGCACGCTCGCGTTCGCAGCGTAGACGCCACCAAAGCCAAGGCCGCTCCCGGAGTCGTCGCCGTGATTACCGGCGCGGATTTGGGCGCCAGCATTGGCAACGTGCCCTGCGCCGCGCAGATTCCCGACATGAAAGTTGCGTCGCGCCCCGTGCTTGCCACCGGCCGCGTGCGTTTTGTAGGCGAAGCCGTCGCCGTCGTCGTCGCGGAGGATCGCTACATCGCCCGCGATGCCGCCGATCTCGTCGAAGTGGATTACGAACCGCTCACGCCCGTTGTGGATCCGGAAAAAGCTATCGCGAAGGGTTCTCCGGTGCTCTTCGACGAGTATCAGGATAACGTCGCTTATCGCTGGGAACTCGAAGGCGGCGACGTGAAGGCTGCCTTTGCGCAGGCCGACCGTGTCGTGCGCGGGCACCTCATCAATCAGCGCGTAATTCCCGTGGCCATGGAAGGCCGCGGAGTCGTCGCTGAATTCAAGCCCGGCGAAAAAACACTCACCGTATGGACCTCCACGCAAATTCCGCATTTGGTGCGCACACAGATTGCCGCCATGCTTGGCTTTCAGGAACATTCCGTCCGCGTCATCACGCCGGAAGTAGGCGGGGGCTTCGGCAGCAAGCTCAATGTTTACGCCGAAGAAGCGCTCACCAGCTATCTGGCCATGCAACTCGAACGTCCCGTGAAGTGGATCGAATCGCGCCGCGAAAATTTCCAGACCGCAATCCACGGCCGCGACCAGATTGACGAGATCGAGCTGGCCGTAAAGAACGACGGCACAATCCTCGGCCTGCGCTGCCGCATCATTGCCGATCTCGGCGCGTACTACCAACTCCTCACACCGCTCATTCCCACTTTGACCGGCCTGATGATCTGCGGCTGCTATAAAATTCCCGCCGCGCGCGTCGAAGTCACAGGCGTCCTCACGAACAAAATGTCCACCGACGCCTACCGCGGCGCCGGCCGCCCGGAAGCGACGTACATCATCGAGCGCGCACTGGATCTAGCCGCAGCGGAACTGAAGATGGACCCCGTCGAAATCCGCCGCAAGAATTTTCCTCTCGCGAAGGAATTTCCATACGCCACGCCCACCGGATTGATTTACGACAGCGCGGATTATCAGAGCTGCCTGAATCTGATGATAAAGAAAAGTGATTATGCCAAACTCCGCCAGGAGCAGGCCAAGCTGCGCAAGCAGGGCCGCTACATGGGCATCGGCGTTTCCACTTACGTTGAAATGTGCGCCATGGGCCCGTCCAGCGCCATGCCCGCGGGTGGATGGGAAAGCGCGACGGTGCGCATCGAGCCCACCGGCAAAGTGAATATTTTGACAGGCGCGTCACCTCACGGCCAGGGCCAGGAAACTTCCTTCGCCCAAATCGGCGCGGATGTCCTCGGCCTCGACCCCGAAGATATTTTAGTCACACACGGAGACACCGCCGTCGTTCCTTACGGCATCGGCACATTTGGAAGCCGCGGCACGGCCGTCGGCGGCACCGCCGCTTACAAGTCGCTCGTAAAGCTGCGCGACAAGCTCGCGCAAATCGCCGCTCATCTCGCCGGAATCGAATCTGGCGACATGGTCTTCGAGGGAAGGAAAATCTTCTCGAAGTCGCAGCCGAAAAAATCCGTCACATTTCAAGATTGCGTCACCGCCGCCTACGTTGCAAAAACTCTCCCTGCAGGCGTTGAACCAGGCCTCGACGCCACAACATTCTACGAGCCAACAAACTTCACGTTTCCATTCGGCGCCCATTTATCAGTTGTTGAGATTGACGCCGAAACCGGCGACGTGCATCTCATCAAATATCTCGCCGTGGACGACTGCGGAAACGTAATCAATCCTCTCCTCGTGGACGGCCAGATTCATGGCGGCATCGTCCAATCGGTCGGCCAGGTTTTGCTCGAGGAAGCTGTATATGACGATCAGGGCCAGCTCATCACCGGCGAGCTGATGGACTACGCCATACCGCGCGCCACCGATATCCCATGGATGGAAACGGATCGCACCACCACGCCTTCTCCCGTAAATCCGCTGGGCGCAAAAGGCGTCGGCGAAGCGGGCGCGATTGGCGCAACGCCGTGCCTCGCGAATGCGGTGGTGGACGCGCTCGCTCCGTTCGGCGTGCGCCACGTGGATTTGCCATTCAAGCGCGAGCGCATCTGGCGTCTGATGCATCCGGATAAGCGCGAATCCTCGCGCGCCGCCGATACCGCCCGCGCCATTGGGGTAACGAAGCCCGCTCCCAGGAAATTCAATGCGGCCCGCCCCAACCCCGCAAAGAGATCCGCCAAGCCCAGGAGAGCGAAATGATTCCCGCTTCCTTCTATTATCACGCGCCAAAGACTCTCGATGAAGCCCTGCGGATGCTCGAGCGCCACGGCGACGAAGCAAAGGTCCTCGCCGGCGGACACAGCCTCTTGCCTCTGATGAAGCTGCGTCTCGCTTCTCCGCGCTTCGTCATTGATATCGGCCGCCTCCGCGGCATGAGCTACATCCGTGAAGAAGATGGCGTAATCGCGATCGGCGCGCTCACCACGCATGCGGATGTACTGGCCTCGGAGCTTCTCGCGCGAAAATGCCCGCCCTTGCCGGAAACCGCCGCCGAAATTGGCGACGTGCAAGTCCGCAACCGCGGAACGCTCGGCGGCAGCTTGGCGCACAATGATCCCGCGGCCGATTATCCCGCCGCCATCCTCGCGCTGGACGCGCAAATTATTGCCGCAACCTCGTCAGGCACCAGAAGCATTCCCTCAAGTGAGTTTTTCGTGGATATGATGACCACGCAGCTCCGTCTCGGCGAAATCCTTACGCAGGTGCGCGTCCCAGTGCAAAAGCCTCGCACCGGCGCGTCCTACCAGAAACTCGCGCAACCAGCCTCGGGCTTCGCCATTGTGGGAGTCGCCGCGCGTTTGATCCTCGGTGCTGGCGGGAAAATGGAATCCGTGGCCGTAGGTGTCACCGGATTGGGCCCGAAAGCATTCCGCGCCGAAGGCGTTGAAAAAATGTTGATAGGGAAAAAGGCGGACGAAAAGCTTTTCGCCGAAGCCGCAAAGCTCGTACCGCGCGGCATCGAGCCGCTCGGTGATCTGCATGCCTCGTCTGACTATCGCCGCGAAATGGCGATTGTCTTCACGCGCCGCGCCCTCATCCAAGCCGCCGCGCGCGCCGCGGGCAAATCCGCATGAAGCTCGCAGGCTCGCAACTGCTGCCCGCAACTCCCGCCGAAGTGTGGAAGGCGTTCAACGACCCGGCAATCCTCGCGCGCTGCCTGCCCGGCTGCGAACGCCTCGACCCGGATGGCCCAGACCGCTTCAAAGCCGCAGTGAGTTTCGGACTCGCCGCCATCTCCGGAAAATATGTCGGCTCGCTCGAATTGGCCGAAAAAAAACCGCCGTATTCCCTGCGCCTCAAAATTGGCGGCAAGGGAGTTCCCGGTTTCGTAAAAGGCGAGGGATTCATCGAGCTAATCGCCAAGGGTGCGCAAACCGAATTGAAGTATGAAGGGGAAGCGCAAGTCGGCGGAATGATCGCGGGACTCGGCCAGCGCATGATCGAAGGCGCCGCCCGCAAGATCGTCGCCCAATTCTTCGAAAAATTCTCCGTCGAAGTTGCAAGCAAATCCCCCTCCCGCTAATCTTGACTCGCACGAGCGGTCAATACTTTGTAGGTGTGTTTGACCCTCATTTTCAAGTTGACCCGCCTTATTGCGGGCTGGTCGGTTTGTTTTTCAGAGGGTCGGAGCTTCAGCTCCGACATTTCAGCTTGCGCAAACTTGGGCTTCCAGCCCCTGAAGCACACCGCCGTCGCTTTGGTTTCTCCAGCCCGCACAGGTATCATCCTCAAAACATGTTCAACGCCCTGCAATTTTATTGGACCGCCGCAAAAGGCTATCGCCTCCGCCCCTGGCGAAGCCCCTACATTCGTTGGCGCATGGAAACATTCTTTGGCCCCGAAGCCGCCCCCCCCGACGCGCGCACATTTTTCCGCCTAATATGGCGCAAACGCGCCCGCCTGCGCACATTTTTGAAATGGGGCGCCGCACGCCGCCGCGAAATGCGCCGTAAAGGTCCGCCGGATCCAAACTAGGACTGCCGTACGCTATCTGTGGCGACAGGTGGGTTTTTGCCGTAGAATATGGAAGGTTAACGCCATGGCAAATACTACAATTACGATTCCGCTCGATCCGCAAACGGCGCGAGCATACGACTCAGCCGGCCCGGAGGAAAAGCGGAAGATGCAAGCCCTGCTGAGCCTGTGGCTTCGTGATCTCGCTGCGCGGGAATACCCGTCGCTTCGGCAAGTACTTGATGAAGTCGGGAGCAAGGCAAAAGCGAGAGGGCTGACACCCGAGATGTTGGACTCCCTTCTAAAGGGCGCATAATTGCGTTGCGTCTTCGATACGAATGTACTCGTTAGTGCGTTGCTTCTTATCGATTCAAAGCCTCGTCAAGCCCTTGATCTGGCGCTCCGAAGCGGCAGAGTCCTGCTTTCGTTTGCCACCCTCGCTGAACTCTACGAAGTTCTGGGCCGAAAACGCTTCCGTCAATATGTCGACGAGGAAGATATCCGCAGCTTTTTGGCTGCATTGACGCGAAAGGCTGAATGGGTTGATGTGGACTTACACATAACGGCCTGCCGCGACCCCAAAGACGACAAGTTTCTTGAGCTTGCAGTGAACGGCCATGCGACGTGTATTGTCACCGGTGACGTTGACCTCCTCGCGCTCAATCCTTTCCAAGGGATTCAGATTCTTGGCCCGCACTCGTTTCTCGGAATGTTTTCTCCGGGCTCCGAACCCTAACCCTTCGCGCTTGCACTACGCGTCATGTTTGCACGTGGGTTTTCTCGATTGCGCTTTGCTCTGCACACTTCGACCCAATCCCATATCCTCGAATGGTGTGCGAATGTGTGCTCAAGTGAACAGATATCTTCCGCTGCCTCCTCTACGATGGTGTCTCGTGGGTGAAACAAGAGGGCTTGGGGTGAAAAGAAGTTCAAGCTCCGCCGCTTGAACAACATTGGAGATCGCGGGTTCCCTCCCGCTCCATAAGGCAACGGCGGTTCTTGGGTCAACACGGAAGTGGGTACAACGCCGTGGATCCGGTTCGACTGTTCGCCCGCGAAGAAAAGGAAATTTCCAAATGCCTTTAATTCAAATCGTAGTGGTTCTGATTGTGGTGGGCATTCTGCTTTGGCTGGTCAACCGCTACATACCAATGCAGGGAACGATTAAGTCCATCCTGAATGCGGTGGTAGTCATCGTTGTGGTTTTGTGGCTACTGAACGTTTTCGGGCTGTTCCAGTCCTTCTCTCGAATCCACGTTGGGTCGTAAGCAACCGCGGTCGTATGGCCGCAATTGCGCTTCGATGACGAATTAGGTTTCAGACGGGGCCGGCGGATGCTCCACGCGTCGTGTCCACGCGTCCGTTTTCTCGTTCGCATCTTGCGACTTAAAACAGCATCACTCTCAACGCGGCCATCCATCGTGATTCGCGGCGGACAAAAACGAACATGTCCTGCCCTGATCCGCGGCTTGTCTTGCCAGCCTGTTCGTACGTCATTGCCCAATCGTATGTTGCCACAGCCGTATCGCTCCAGGACTCAACGGAATGGTTTGACTCTGCATATTCAATTACCTTTGACTGCGTCATGAATTGCACATAGCTTTGAATAAGAGCCTCCCGCCCGCGCCCAAACTCCTTAAAGTTCGGGCTTCTCATCACAACGTTTTCGTCAAAGAACCGGGGCAAGTCTCCAAAACGTTGATCCCGCCATGCCCGATTGAGTTCATCCAGCGTTCGCCGAACCTCATCCATTTGCGTCGCTCCTTCAGACGGTTTTTGAGGCGATCCATCGGGGTGCGAGCCTAACACTACGATATCCAGGCCGCGCATATCAACGCTGGCGCACATGGGGAGTCGAATTCCTGCCTATGTACCGCCGCGCCTTCAGGCCGGCACCCGCCAATTCTCGGGTAGATTTCTCTTGGACTCTTAATTCATTATGAATAACATGCTTTTAGTTACCGCAAGTCAACGGAGTAGCTCTAAGAGTTTCCCAATAGTTTGTCAAACCACCCCAAAAACTTGCGCCCTGCGCTATAATTGTTGTGGAGAAGAAGTGTCTCTCCTGCGATTTCCCCCCATGCAAGACCTGAAAATTCTGCAAAAGACTGAATCGCTCCACGAAGCCCGCTGGTGGGAACCCATGTCCGACGGCCGCGTGCATTGCTTTCCGCGCGAAGAAGCGGTCATCTCGCGAGACAACTAAGAGAACTGTGCCGGCCGCCATGTATCGGCAGCGGTGCGGTTTCCGAGTTGCCGATGATCCGCCCGGAATCGCCGCATTTACTGCGGGACAGCAACTTCCCAGATCCCCGTATCTGGACCGCATCAAATTGCTGGTGCGATGGCCTGTTCTCGCCAGCTATCCTTGGTCCCGCAAGTGTAAGCGGTCATCAGAAAACGCATTTTTCTGAGCATCAGGCCGACAGCCTGCGAACCTCTAGCCTGAGGTAGTCGTGGTAGCCGTCGGGGAGGCGTTGGAGTTTCAGTTCTTCGATAACCGGCAGGAATTAGGCTGGGGACCCCGATTCAACCGCCTGCTCATTTCGTTTCGGCTATATGATACCGACTTATGGCCAACCTTGACACATCCCCGGCACGGCAGCGTGGCGGCATCTGGGTCTTGGGCACGCTGTCTATGGCGTGCACAGTCGTCGTTGCGATCAACGCACTCTACATCCTGCTGGTCGCGATCGGCAACATCACCGACTACCCAACGAATTTCAACTTCGTCGGGCACGTGCTGTCGATGGACACCACGAACTTTGGCGGTCAACCTGGTGTTGGCCTCGACAAAAATGTCTTGTGGCGCGCGATCATCAATCCGGCCATTCAAAACATCGCTTACATTGGCGTGATCTTCTGGGAGTCCCTCGCCTCGATCATCCTGCTCTGGGCGGTTTATCTGTGGCTGGCGGCGCGAACGACACGTACGTTCGACCATGCCAGGCGAATGTCCACCCTTGGCCTGCTGATGATCATCATCCTGTTCATGGGCGGCTTCCTGACCGTCGGCGGCGAGTGGTTCGAGATGTGGCGATCGGTCGCGTGGAACGGCAACGAGCCCGCCTTCCGGAACTCGGTGCTCGCCCTGTTCGGCGTCCTGCTCTGTCACATCCCGTCGCAGGAGTAGCTGTCCCTGTTCAAAACTTACCCTTTTTGAAACGGCGCTTCTTGCCACTTGGCCGAATAACGCGCAAACCGCTGAAGTGGTCCGGCGCGCCCCAGAAGTCCGCTTCTGGATGCGCTGCACTCACTCCACAGTGTCGTCAGCCACCGGCGATGGCGCCGACGATGAGGAGCGGTTCGGTTCCCGAGACAACCGCCTCAGGCAGTGGCGTGTCCAGTTGTTCATGGGAAAGGTCCTCGCCACAGGCGAAGAAGCGCAGGAACGGCCGGCGTGTTTGCGTAACATGGTCGCGGATCGTACCGCTCAGCATCGGGTACCGGCTCTCGATCGCGTCGACGACGGAGCGCTGCGTGACCGGCGGCTGAAGGTCGAGTTCCACTTCGCCGCTGATGTGCGCAAGCCCGCGGAGGTGCGGCGGGAGAACGACGCGAATCATGGCAGCGTCTGTACCTCAACCGACAGCACGGTTGGAAGATCATGCACGATCGGCGACCACCTGTCTCCGGCATCGGCGGATGCGTACACTTGCCCGCCGGTGGTCCCGAAATAGACCCCGCATTTATCGAGTGAGTCCACGGCCATGGCATCGCGGAGTACGTTGACGTAGCAGTTGGCTTGCGGCAGACCCTTGGCGAGCGGCTCCCACTCGTTTCCGCCATTGCGACTGCGGTAGACGCGCAGCTTGCCATCCGGCACGAAGTGCTCTCCGTCGCTCTTGATCGGCACCACGTAAATGGTTTCCGGCTCGTGCGCGTGAACATCGATCACGAAGCCAAAGTCGCTGGGAAGATTTCCGCTGACTTCCTGCCAGGTGTCCCCGGCGTTGTCGCTGCGCATGACGTCCCAATGTTTCTGCATGAACAAGACGCCGGGACGAGCGGGGTGCATGGCTATATGGTGAACGCAGTGGCCGATCTCGGCATTCGGGTCGGGAATGTACGGCGAGCGCAGGCCACGGTTGATCGGTCGCCACGTCGTGCCGCCATCGTCCGTACGGAACGCGCCCGCCGCCGAGATGGCGATGAACATTCGCTTCGGGTTCTTCGCATCCAAAATAATCGTGTGCAAACACAAGCCGCCGGCGCCGGGTTGCCACAGAGGCCCCGTGCCGTGGCCGCGGAGTCCTGCAACCTCCCGCCAGGTCTGCGCGCCGTCTGTGGTGCGGAACAACCCGGCGTCTTCTACTCCGGCATAGACATCGTCCGGATCGGTGAGCGACGGTTCGAGGTGCCAGACGCGCTTGAACTCCCAAGGATGCTGTGTGCCGTCATACCACTGGTGAGTGGTGAGTGGCTTTCCGGTGGCATCGGAAGTGTCATAGACGAACTTATTGCTCTGCCCTGCAGGTGGGGCGCCCGGCTTCGGCATCTTCTCACCGCCGGGGGTTTCCCAGGTCTTGCCGCCGTCGTTTGAGCGCTGGATCACTTGTCCGAACCAGCCGCTCGACTGCGACGCATAGAGCCGATTTGGGTCAACAGGCGAGCCCTTCAGGTGGTAGATCTCCCAGCCGGCGAAATGTGGGCCGCTGACATCCCACTGTTCGCGCTTGCCGTCCGACGTAAGGATGAACGCACCCTTCCGTGTGCCAACAAGGACCCTCACCTTGCTCATCTGTCCCTCCCGCTATGGTTTCCTCAGATGCTCGCCGTCGAACTTCAATCGTGCAGCGTCATTATTTTGCCATACTCGCGGCGCGCAGCGGAATCCAAACATTTCAGGAGGAGTGGTCGCCAACTCCAAGTCTATCTCGCACAGACAACCAGCTAACCGCCTGATGTCCCGTGCTGGTTCAGCCGGAAATGGAGAGAGGGCGCTTTCCGTTAGTGAGTAATTCGTCCTTTCGGGCAAGGTCATTGTGGCCCCGCATGCCTATTGGTCTCAACTCCCGGATTGCCCGTGATACTTCCGCAGTGGGCAACGGCAAACAGAGAAAGGCAAGGAGTGCTGACAGAGACCCGCACGACTATTGCGGGAGACCCGTTTTATAGAAAATGGCTTTGCCGCGCGGGTCAGGGCTGTAGGGGTCGTATACTGGAGCGCCTTTACATCGATAACTGCTTGCCTTTAACAGTGGAATTATTTCATCAGCTTGGCTTTTTCATTCTGAGCTGCAAGCCCATATCGTATTGCCGCTTCAAGCGTATCGATGTTTATATCCTTTAGAGCTTTAAACCGAATGCAATATCCGGTCACGCTCGCGTTGCCTAGTTTTTTTCCATACGTTTTGGCTAAGTACTTCTTATCTTTCAGACCAAGAATATAGACAGAGATTCCGGTTTTGTTTCCGCTCACACCAATTTGAAAAGACTCTCTACTTTTTCCATTGGCATATTTTATTGTGTGAAATCCATATCCAATCGTAGGGTTGGAAACAGTATGATTTTTGCTGTCTTTACCATCGAAGAACCATAATTTGCCTTCTGGTGACACTTGAAGTGTGAGCCGATGCAACTCTCGCATGTCGCTGCGTTTTGGCTCCGGTTGGCTGGTAATATACTTCTTGATTTGTTCTTGTACGTTCATATTCGTCATTCCGAGCGCAGCGAGGAATCTCTCTTTTCCCGCGCGATTTGATCATCGTTCCCGCCGCGGAGCACGGCCGCCATGATGCGCCGCTGATCCGTGCCTTGTAGGTCGCGGCTTCAGCCGCGACGTAACCCCATGCAAGATCTGAAAATTCTGCAAAAGACAGAATCGCCGCCAGCGGGCTGCGCGACAGATGAAACGGATTACTTCCGGTTGCCCGGGCCATACATCCACTATCCAGCCACTGTGTTTCCAATCAGACTGTTATCTCAGCGTGCCGCTCGTGCGAAGAGGCTGAGCTTTAGGCTCCTCCGAAAGCTCGAAGCCAGCGTCCGCGGCCCCTCGAACGTGAGTTTGCCGGCTCGCATCGCCTCGCCCATCGATTGACGCCCCATCCAGACCTCAACCATCACTCTCAGTTCGGTCGTTAAGTGCAAGTGCACCTCATATCCAGGGTCTTTCAGGCAAAGGTCCACCTCGCCCGCGTCGACTACAAGCCACCATCGCCGGAAAGCTGGTTCGGCCCCGTGAAGGTTAAGCTCGATCACCGTACGTTGCCGTCTGGGCAATCGCTCAACGTCTATGTTGCGGCGAACATCCCACATCAACAGGCTTGGGTCGTAGTCTTCGCTGGTGAGAAAGCTACGTGCCCAGCGAGCGCCCCAAAACCCCAGAGCTTCAATGGTCGGCCGCAGTTCCTGGCCCGCCGTGGTCAGGTGATACTCCACGTTCTTGCCGACGCCGGTACGGCGCTCGATGACATGAGCGTACTCGAGTTCCTTTAGCCGTTGAGAGAGGAGCGCCGAGGACATCAGCGGCAGGCCTCGACGCAACTCGTTGAACCGCCGACTGCCGGTAAGAAGTTCGCGCAGCACCAGCGGCGTCCAACGTTCCGCGACGATCTCGGCGGCCTTCGCCACTGGACAGAATTGCCCGTATCCTTTGCGTGCAGCCATGGTCCATCTATTCTACCGCCGCTTCAGATTTTGAACTATCCGGATAGATGGGAATCGAGCAGACTCTCCTTCAACGCAACAACCGCTTGCAGGAGGACGAACATGACAACCGTTGTCTCCCTCGATTGGAAACAAACACTTGCAGAACTCGGCCCTACATTCGCCGAGCGGGCCGCCGTGTACGACGGCTCCGACAGTTTCGTCGCCGAGAACTATGCTCAGATGCGCGAAGCGAAGCTCTTTTCCGCACTGGTGCCCAAAGAACTCGGTGGTGGCGGCCTTTCGTATAGCGAGGTTTGCGGGCTGGTCCGCGGCCTTGGCCGCTGCTGCGGCTCGACGGCGCTAACGTTTTCGATGCACCAGCATCTGCTCGCCGCGGCGCTATGGAACTACCGCCACGGCAAACCTGGCGAGAAGCTCTTGCGCGCCGTTGCAGCTGGCGAGAAGATTCTCATAAGTACAGGCGCCACGGATTGGCTAGCCTCCAACGGTGCCCTTGAGCCTTGCGAGGGCGGCTATCGGTTTACTGCCAAGAAGGTCTTCGCAAGCGGCTGCCTTGCCGGTGATCTGCTCATCACCAGCGGTCAATACGACGACCCTGTCGCGGGGCGCCAAGTTCTGCATTTCTCTGTCCCGATGGCCGCCGAGGGGGTTCGCATCGACCGGGTTTGGGAAACGATGGGGATGCGCGGTACCGGGTCGCACACGGTCGTCCTCGAGAACATCTTCGTCCCCGAGCAGGCGATTGCACTGCGGCGGCCTTGCGGCAAGTATCACCCCGTGTGGAATGTGATTCTCACAGTCGCACTGCCGTTGATCTGCTCGGCCTACGTCGGCGTGGCCGAAGCCGCCGCCGAAAAGGCTCGGGCAAGCGCGGCGCGCAAGGGCGACGACGGTGTCAGCGCACTCCTGATTGGCGAGATGGAAAATGAGCTGACCACCGCCCAGATCGCGCTCGAAAGTATGATTGCGAACGTGGACGATCTGGATGTCGAGATCGGCATCGAGCACGCCAACCGCTCTTTGATCCGCAAGACGATCGTGTCGGAGGCGATCAAACGTACAGCCGACAAGGCGCTTGAGGCGACGGGCGGCAGCGGCTATTTCCGCGCCTCGGGACTCGAAAGAATGCTACGCGACGTTCAGGCCGCCCAGTTCCACCCGATGCACGCAAAGAAGCAACACCGTTTCACCGGCCGCCTAGCCATGGGCTTGGACCCGGTGGCGAGCTAGGCACAGAGATCATCTCTCGTGCACAATTGGAGATCGAAATTTATCGCGAAAACAATCGAAGACTTGCCGGATGCCGCACTCTTAGAAGTCTGAGAGTGCGGGTATTACTGCAAATTTTCACATCGAGAGGGTGCCCTGTTCTCGCCTTATGAGGGCCGGGTTCCTGAAGTTGATTTTTCTCCGAATGCTTTCACTCCACCGAATCAGCCATTATCCTCGCTCCCGGCGCTCAGATCTTCAGGCCCGCGGCTTTTCCAGTCCGGCCACGAGCCATCGCGCACAGATTTTCTTGTTTACCCACTGCCGCCACCCCCGCACCGATTCGTCATTCCGAGCGCGGTGTCGTCGTTGTCGACGGGGCGCGGTGTGCTGCGGCCCCGCGACACTTCAAACAGCGAGGAATCTCTCTTTTCCCGCGCGATTTGATCATCGTTCCCGACGCAAAGCATGGCCGCCACGATGCGCCATTGAGCGTCCCTGTTTTGTAGGTCGCGGCTTTAGCCGCGACGTGACCGCCGTGGATTCTTCGGGGGTCTTAACTTCCCAGATCCCCGTTTCCGGATAATTTCCGGGTTGCCGACGAACCGTCCGGTAAGAGCGGTATTTTCGCCCCTCACAGATTGCAACGAATGCTACCAATGGGATAGAAACGAAGGGCCATCGAATACCCCGCGTGGGAAAGCATAGAGCAACGAGCAGGTGTCGCGAGACACAGCAGACTGATCGCTGCAGGAGGAACACCATGGCATTTGAGGACATCAGGGTGCACGTCCGGCTCAAGCTGTTCGCGTTATGGTCTTCGGTCATGTTTTTTTATATCTATGGAGACTATTTCCAGCTGTACGAAACCGGGCAGTTGCAACAAATGATGGCGGGAAGGATGCCCTTCGCTGCCATTTCTCAGGAAGTGTTGCTGGGGATGGCCAGCGTGATGGTAGTTCCCAGCCTGATGCCCTTTCTTTCACTCGTGCTGCCGGTGCGACTTAATCGCTGGCTGAATATCATCTTCGGCGTCGTGTATAGCCTAATTATGGTTGTCGCGTTCAAGAGCAACTGGTACTTCTATATCCTATTTGGCGTAATCGAAATCATATTGACACTACTGATCGTCTGGTATGCGTGGAACTGGCCCAAGGAGGCAAGCAACCGGTAGCAACATCAGATATCCAAACGGACGGACCGAATAATTGTGGACCTCTTCTTTTCGCGACGCTTTGCCGCTGTTCCGGTTTGTCAATCATGAGTTACGGCCTAACCGGAAGTTATTCCGGGCCAGAAGTCCGCTCCTGGGAAGTTGCAAACTCGAGTAGCACTTGCGTCTGATTCCGGTCGGATCACGGCGTACTCGGAAGCTGAACGAGTTCCAAGGCGGCGTAGACGGCCCAGCGAGCAAGCGTCGCGGCAAGACGGTAGTGACTCATTCTAATTTTATGGGTACTTGACTACAAAGTGGTACAAAGTGTCACAAAGTGTCAAATCAGTGTTATCCTATTGTGGTCAATGGTTCGGCCAGCTTAAGGAGGTCAATATGGCTGTTACGGCCTATGTCGTGGCTGAGAGCCTAATTAGCCTCTCCCGCGAGAAGCAATCTCCAGTTAGTAACCTGAAATTGCAAAAGCTGTTGTACTACACTCAGGCGTGGCATCTCGTTCTTTTTAAACGGGCGCTATTTGCGGAAGAATTTGAGGCATGGGTGCATGGGCCTGTCGTACCTGCAGTTTTTAGACGATACCGCGCAAGCGGATGGATGGCACTTGATGCGCCAGAAGTCCAGCCATATATTCCGGCCCTCGTGAGAAAGCATCTAAAAGAGGTCTGGAAGGCGTATGGGCATCTTTCAGCCTCTGACCTTGAGAGATTGACGCATTCCGAATCACCGTGGATTAAAGCGAGAAAAGGTTTGCCGCCTGACGAGTCATCGCATGAAATAATCACCAAAGACTCGATGCGGAAGTATTACTCATCGCGCTTGCATGGGTAGCAAGCGTCCGAAGAAATCAATTCCTGCTGTCGGTCAGACAAAAGTAATTGACCGACAGCTTCGTTTTTCATTCAAGCATCTTGATTTTGAGAATCCGAAATTCCATCCGCAAGGGTGTTCGGCTGACTATTTTTATCACCTGTTTGAAATACTACGAAGATTTAGTACGTGGAGAGTAGGCGAATTCATAGACCAAAATAATGAAGACCACCGACACGTTATCGTGTTTGCGGACACGACTGAGCCTGATGGATTCCAAGAAATTCCAGGATTAGACCGCGAACAGTTTGGAGCTGAGGAAGGATGGCAGTTTGGAGTGCACCCGGAGCAGAAACGGAACCCATATCGTGCTCATGGAGTTCTTATTGAAGACACTTTTTATATCATCTGGTTAGATCAAAACCACCAGTTGTATCCCCTACCCCCTGAGCACCCGGCAGTTAGATGAATGCCCCTAGCGCCCAGAATTTGACTATGCGAATGCGGATGCGCCGCTTCACTTGCCTAACGAATGGTTTTTCGAAGAAAGTTGAGAACCTAGCTTGGGCCGTCGCGCTACACTACATGCACTATAACTTCTGCCGGATTCAAAAAACGCTGCGGGTTACGGCAGCAAGGGTCGCTGGCCTATCGGATCGCGTTTGGAACCTTGAGGAAATCACGCTTCTGACGTGAGATCGTGAGATAATAAGAATGTGAGCGAGCACTACAAAGGACAAGTGGTTGACCCGCGTGCTTACGAGTTGTCGGATGGCATAGGATGGACAGCCGAAGTGTATGTCGCAGAAGATGTCGGCCCAGACACGATTGACACGCAATTTCTGCCCAAGGAAAAATTCCCCACGAAGGACGCAGCGCTTGAAGCTGGTTTAGCGATTGGCAAGCGTGAAGTAGAGAAACGTATTAGGTCGATGGATATTCAGACGGTGATTGACCAAGCGACGCATCTTCCATCCACACATCGGCATGGTTCGGGACACAGTACGGATGATGTAGCAGCGGGGGTTGATGGACAGCCAACCAAAGTGCCAGGGCCAGAAAATCCAGAAGATCGCTTTAATTCCTAAAATTCAAACTGAGACACTACCGGCAAGACTTAGAGCAAGCCCAAATTTGCATCCTGCGGTATAATGGTTGTGGAGAAGAAGTGTCTCTCCTCGCGATCTCCCCCCATGCAAGATCTGAAAATTCTGCAAAAGACTGAATCGCTGCACGAAGCTCGCTGGTGGGAACCCATGTCCGGCGGCCGCGTGCATTGCTATCTTTGTCCTCGCCATTGCCACATCGGCGAAGGGCAGAGCGGTTTCTGCTTCATTCGCGTGAATCAGGAAGGGGCGCTTTACAGTCTCGGTTATGCGTCCCCGGCCGCGCTTCAGGTTGATCCCATTGAAAAAAAGCCCCTGAATCATTTTCTGCCCGGCACAAAAGTGTTTTCCATGGGCACGGCCGGCTGCAACATGGGCTGCTTCTTTTGCCAGAATTGGGATATCTCGAAGTCCCGACACGATCAGGTGCACTCCACTCTCGTACCGCCGGAGGATGTGGTCACGCTCGCCCGGCGCAACAACTGCCCGAGCATTGCATTTACTTACAATGAGCCGACCATCTGGGGCGAATACGTAGTGGACATCTGCCACGCTGCCCGCGAGCAGGGCATCGCCACCGTCATGGTCACCAATGGCTACATCACCCGCGAAGCGTTCCACGACATTTACGATCACGTGGACGCCGCGAACGTTGATCTGAAAGCTTTCACTGAAGGATTCTACGGCCGCATCACACTGACGCAGCTTCAGCCCGTACTCGACATGCTCATCTGGCTGAAGAACGAAACGAATGTGTGGTTTGAGCTGACGAATCTGCTGATACCAACGCTGAATGACGACCCCGGCGAAATTCGCCGTCTCGCGGATTGGGTGCTCGAACATCTTGGACCCGATGTGCCCGTGCATTTCACGGCGTTCCACCCGGATTTCAAGCTCCGCGATAAACGGGCAACCCCGCCATCAACTCTCCACACGGCGCACCGCATCGCGCGCGAAGCAGGACTGCATTTCGTCTACGAAGGCAACATTCTCGGAGGAGCATCCGACACGATCTGCCCACAGTGCAGCGCAACTCTGATTCGCCGCTCGTGGCACAACGTAACGGAAAACAAGATCCGCGATGGCAATTGCCACAAATGTGGCCATCCAATCCCCGGCCGCTGGAAGATTCCGAATTCCAACACGCGACTCCGTTCCGAAAAAGAAAGTATCAGTCGCCAGTACGGTTCGCTGAATTTTTGAGCCCGCAGCCCCTAATCGCCCAAAATTGAATTTCGCTGTTTTTCCGAAAAATCGCGTTTTGCCTTATTGAGTGAGTCAACTCACTCAATAAGGAATCCTCGCTAAACTCCTGAATTAGCAGCGGTTAGCGGAATGTGTAGTAACCAGGCCCAACCCGCAGCGCGTGGTGCCAGGCAATCGGAAGCGCCCAGCCGACCAGCAAACCCAAAACCATTTGCCATGCCGCAAGCGGCAAAATATTTCGCTCCCGAATAAATAGCCACGACATTGCGATTCCCGCGATAAACGTTGCTGGAATCAGCACGGGATTTGGCCAATGCAGAGCCGCGAAAATTGTTGCGGCGCACGACGCTGTAACCCATGTCCGCTGCGTGAGAAAAAGCAGCCGGTTGCTGAAAAGGGAATTGAGCGCGACCTGCTGCAGCAGGCAAAACGCAAAGTAATTCCAGAAGTGCCGCGGCGCAAATGCTCCGGGCGCGGTCGGCACGCGCGCGCCAAGCGCAAAACCAATCGCGACGAGAGCGACGGCCATCGGAGCGAGAACCAGCGTTGCTCGCCGCAATGCGGGCACAAAATTATCAACGCGCCATCCAAGTGTTTTTGGCGTATCGCGATGAATCAGGAAACTCACCACCAACCAAACAGGCAGAACAATCCAGGCGTTTGAGGTGCGGGGCGGCGCGCGCCAAATAATCCATTCCACCACGAAAGGCAAAGCTGTCACATCAAGGAGAGCAAGCCACCATAGAATTGATTTATTCATAAACGCGATCTCATTGCTGGTTCACCGCAATTAAGATGGCAATGGAGCGGAAAGAGTTTCAAGAGATAGAGCGGTTTTGCGGGGCCAGAATTTCCATGTGGCGGGAAATGATTTGCTCGTCGAGTTGTTGCGGAGCAAAGAAAGTCTGTAAATCCACATCCGGCAACCCGAGATTATTCACGCGCGCGGGCAGCAATTCGCGGATCCTATGCGCTTCAACCGTATGCATGGACGCAATGGCCTGAAAAATAATTTGGTGGGATGGCTCGGCAAAATGGTAGCGCATCAAAAGGCGCACGACTTGCGCCCGGCGATCTTGAGAAAGTACATTCTGGCAGAGCGCCGAAAGGACGGCGCGCTCGGATGGGACGCGATCGTATTGCATCGCCTGAGTAGCCATTACACCCCCCAGCCATACTTTCCCGCATGGATAAAGCGTTCGTTCATTGCTTCGCGTACGCGCGAAACAAATTCCGAACATCCTACCACGGTAGAGCCGGGCGCCGCCAAGTCAGCCGTACGAACCCCAGCCTCCAGCACGTGGTCTACCGATGATTCTATCGCATCGGCCTCCGTGTCCATACCAAAACTTTCGCGCAGCATCATCGCGCCGCTGGAAATTGCGCCGATGGGGCAAGCGACATCGCGTCCCGCCAGCGAAGGCGCTGAGCCGTGGATCGGCTCGTAGAGTGAAGGGCCAAGCCCCCAGCTCATCGAAGGAATCAATCCGAGAGAGCCGGCCGCGCCCGCGGCGCCGTCACTCAGAATGTCACCGAACATATTCGAGGTAACAATCACATCAAAATTGCCGGGCGCGATTACAAGTTGGAGCGCGGCATTGTCCACATACATATGGTCGAGCTGCACGCCGGAGTAATTGACTCCGACCTGCGTCACCACGCGCCGCCACAACACTGAGGTCGCAAGCACGTTTGCTTTGTCCACCGACGTTAAATGATTGTTGCGGCGCGCCGCGCGCTCAAAGGCGAATCGCGCGACGCGATCAATTTCCTGCGAGCTGTAGGATTCGAGATCCGAAGCGCGCTCGGAGCCGTTCTTGCCTTCCGTATGATGCTCGCCAAAATAAATACCGCCCGCGAGTTCGCGCACTATTTCGAGATCCACTCCGCGCGCGCGCTCCGGCTGCAGCGCCGAAACATCGAGCAGCGACGGCCGCACTCGAATGGGCCGCACGTTGACGAAAAGCCCCAGCTCGCGGCGCAATTCAAGCAGGCCGCTTTCCGGGCGCTTGCCGAGTGGCAGTGCATCCCACTTCGGTCCGCCCACAGCGCCGAGCAATATGGCGTCAGCAGCGCAACATGCGATGAGAGTTTCCGGGGGAAGCGGTCTGCCACACAGGTCAATTGCGTTTCCGCCGAAGGGCAAATCGAAAAAATCAAAGCGATGACCGGATTCCGAGGCACAATCCTTCAGCAAAGTAATTGCGGCGGATGTGACCTCCGGGCCGATGCCATCTCCAGCAAGGACGACAATGCGCTTCGCTTGCTCGTTTGATTTGTTTGGTTCGCTCGACGTGTGATTCTGTTTTGCAGCCATGGTGTTTAGCCTTCTCGATAAAATATCAGCATGGATAAATTCTAAATCTGAATGAAAGTTAATTCACGATGCCACAGACGATTCACCTGCCGTGGCGCCGACTGCGACTTCCCGCTGCCGTTTCGACTGGCGCAGACAGCTAAGAAGATCGCGGTCGGAAATATTTTTGTTCTGATCCGCGAGGCGGGTCACAAGGCGATAGCATTCATTCAGGTCCGCTTCGCAAGGCTGATGGCCCAATTCGATTAAACGCGCGCGGACCGCGTTGCGTCCGGAATGTTTACCGAGGACCAGCTTTCGTTGTGGAACGCCGACCGCTTCGGGCGAAATAATTTCGTAAGTGAGCGGATTCTTGATGATGCCGTCCTGATGGATGCCCGCTTCATGTGCGAAGGCATTGGCGCCCACGACGGCCTTGTTGGGCGCGACTCCGGTGCCGGTAATTTCCGCGAGGAGCTGGCTGGTTGGGAATATTTCGCTCAAGCGAATGCCCGTACGAATTCCGAAGTGCGCGTGGCGAACCGCAAGCGCCACCGCAAGTTCCTCGAGCGAGGCGTTGCCTGCGCGCTCGCCAATTCCATTGATGGTGCATTCCACCTGACGCGCCCCCGCGGAAACGGCGGCAAGGGAATTTGCGACAGCCAATCCCAAATCATTATGGCAATGCGCGCTGAGCGTGATGTCCGCGCGATTCCCGAGATAGTTGCGGACAAGTGCAAACATCGCCGCATATTCGGAAGGAACGGCGAAGCCCACAGTGTCTGGCAAATTCAGAATGGTGGCGCCAGCGTCGGCGGCGATTTCCGCGGCCTGACAGAGAAATTCCAAATCGCTGCGGCTCGCGTCCTCGGCGGAAAATTCGACTTCGGCGCAACGTTCGCTGCCATACCGCACCATGGATCCGATGGCATCCAGCGCTTCCTGGCGGGAGATGCGCAGCTTGTAGCGCAAGTGAAGATCCGAGGTAGCCAAAAAAATGTGCAAACGAGGGTGCGCCGCGGGAACCAAAGCCGAGAGCGCGGCGTTCACGTCTTTCTCACATGCGCGGGCCAGCGCGGCGACGCGGCAACTGCGAATTTCTTTTGCCACAGTGCGAACGCCTTCAAGGTCGCCGGGCGAAGCGATAGGGAAGCCGGCCTCGATTACATCCACGCCGAGGGTTTCCAATTGCCGGGCCATGCGGAGCTTTTCGGCTACGTTCATGGAAAAGCCGGGTGACTGCTCTCCGTCGCGCAGTGTCGTATCGAAGACTTGAACTTGATTCACGGGAATCCCCCCAACAATTAGAGCTTCACCGGCATTGGCTGTCCAATTGATAATGCTTGCCTTGTGAATAAGCATAGCTTATAAGCGTTATTGGAGGCAGGCCGTGGATCTGAATGAATTGCAGGTGTTTTTGACGGTGGCACGGGAGAAGAGCTTTTCTCGGGCGGCGGAACGTTTGTTCCGCACGCAGCCGGCCGTGAGCATGTCCGTGCGGAAACTGGAAGAGTGGGTAGGCGAACCGCTCTTCGTGCGGGGTTCGCGCGCGGGCCGTTTGACGGATGCCGGCGAGCTGCTTCTGGAATACGCGGAGCGCATGTTGAACCTCCGGGAGCAATCGCGCCGAGGGCTTGATGATTTGCGGGGATTGAGCCGCGGGCGGCTTTCCATGGGGGTGAATGAAAGCTCGATTCACGCGCTCCTTCCATTATTCGCGCGCTACCGGCGGCTGCACCCAGACGTAAAGATTTCCGTTGAGCGAACGTCGTCCCATGACATTCCCGGGGCGCTGTTAAATTACAAATTGGACCTGGGCGTGATTTCGTATGTGCCGGAAGAAAGCAAGCTCGTTGCTCTGCCTTTTTTCAAAGACAAGCTGACGCTGGTCGTCAATCCGAAACACCGGCTGGCGCGGCGGCGGGTGGTGGACATTGAGGAATTGGGTAAGGAAATCTTTATCGCGCACATCGTTGATTCCCAGCACCGCTGGAAGGTGATTCAATTATTTGAAAAGCATCGCGTGCCGCTGAACAGGGAAGTGGAAATGCCCACAATCGAGAGTATCAAACGATTCGTGGAAATGGGAATGGGTGTGGCAATTGTGCCTGCCATGTGCGTGAGGCATGAAGTCTCGATTGGGCTGCTGACGGAATTGACGATCAAGCAGTTGAATATTCCGCGACGGCTGTATCTGGTGCACCGAAGAAATGACAAGCCGAGTCACGCAGCTGCGGCGTTGCTGAGGTTGTTAAAGAAGCCGACGGGGGCGGGAGTGGCTGAGGAATCCGTAAGCGTCGCCTAGCGATTCTTCAATGAATGGTTAGTTTCCTCAGTACAAGAAGTCTCGCGACAAACAAAAGGATGTACAAATAGGGAAGAGGAGGCAGCCGTGCTGCAAATCTCAAACGATGCCAGGTTGATTGCTGGAGTCACACTGATCACGGTTCCAACAATCGAATTCGGTGGAGTATTCCTCTTGAAAATGCTTCGGACGCGCGAAACTGGATACATGGATAATCCGCTTCGGCAAAGCCTTTTTCGTGCGGGACATGCACACGCAGGCGTGATCGTGATTCTTTCGCTGATCTGCCAGGTGCTGGCGGATGCGATCTACATGCCTGCGCCGTTGGTTTGGATCGTGCGGCTTGGCGTTCCGGCGGCCGCGATATTGATTCCTGCGGGATTCTTTTTATCTGTGGCGTCGCCGCGAACAGAGCGCCCGAATGGCATGATTCAACTGGTCTATGTGGGGGCTTTGGTTCTGGCGATTTCCGTTTTGATATTGGGAGTAGGATTGGTTCGCGCGGGATTATCCTGATCGGGCGAGGGTGTTCGCAGGCTGTTCAAACGAAAGCAGGCGAAGAATGAGGAATCACGCCCTGCGAATTACAATTGTGCTGACCATTATTTCCTTCACTGCCAGACAACAACGGCAGGTTTATGGGTATTGACTGATGATTGGCAATCGCACGCTCGCCATGGTCAGCATCGTCGGAAGCTCATTCGATGTGATCGGGTCGTTGTATCTCGCATACGATTTATTGGGCGGCGAGCACGGACCGTTGAGGACTCTGACGAAAGCCGTAACCTACGGCCTGCTTTTCGGAGTGGGTTACGGCGCTGTGCTTGGAACCGTTTTCGGTTTGGCGATTGGCACGACCCATGGAATTACGCTTTCGTTGGAGTTTGCCCGGGCCGCGAAGCACGAACTAAAACCCGGCTTCTGGTATGAAACGATGATGAGCGCTATCCGCGGATGCGGCTTTGCGGTGGGGGCAAGTTATCTTTTCGGATTGAGATTTGGAATTGCATTCGGCATTTTTAGCGCCGCGGGGCAAGTTGTTGCCTACGCGTTTGGAGTTCGCCCCTCGATGGACTACGCGCCTGCAACTCGTCCGGGAATGTCCAAGCATCAAATCCTCGCCGCAGTGAACCGGACTGTGGGTTATGGGGTTGCGGGGTACATCAGCGCGTTAATCGGACATCAGCACGCGCCAGCCTGGATATTCGGATTGGGAGCTGGGTTGATCGTTGGGGTGGTTACAGCATTCATGAATTTCTGCGTGCCGATTATCGAATGGACCGCGGACCACATGCCGGAAAGACGCATGGGTGTCGTGGGAGTGGGCTTGATCCTGATTGGTTTCGCGCTGCAATCCGTGCAGTATTGGGTGACGCTGTTCGGTTTGGGTAGTCATTGATTCTGCTCGATGCGTAGCGCGGTTTCGCGATTGCAGAGTCTTGCAGTATTCCGTAAGAAAACGAAGGAGATGATTATGGTGACGAGCGCGGACAACGGAATTATCAGCATTCCCTGCAATCATTCGGTGGAGCAGACGGTGGAAAAGCTCAAAGGAATCTTGCAGACGAAGGGTGTGACGCTGTTTGCGCTGATTGACCATAGCGGAGAGGCTGAGAAGGTGGGAATGAAAATGCGTCCCGCGAAGCTGTTGATCTTCGGGAATCCGAAGGGCGGGACGCCGGTGATGGTGGCTGCTCCCAGTATTGCGATTGATTTGCCGCTTAAGATTTTGATTTGGGAAGATGGCCAAGGAAAGGTCTGGATTTCTTACAACAGCGCAGCTTATTTGCAGGGGAGGCATGGTGTTCCGCGGGAGTTGGTGCAGAATATCGCGGTGGCGGAGGTACTGGCGGCGAATGCCGCGGCGTAGGTTCAAACGTCCTTGCAACATAGAAGATACCTTCCCATCAGAAACGAAAGCCCCAGGTGAACGGGCAACCGCCCCCAGGCCGGAGCCTGGGGGCTCGACGGAGATGGTTGAGTTCGGGTCAGGAATTAAGTACACAGACAAACCCACCCACACAAAGTCATTTCAGATCTCAGATTTGAAATTTCACAAAAAGCCACGCAATTGGCGGGGGCGTGACGCGATTGGAGAATCCCCAGGTCTGATGAGACGACCTGGGCTACAAAGGCGAGCGCGAGGCACGGGCACAACATGTTGCGCCGCTACGAACACGACGTCAGAACCGAAGCATGCAGCCGGGGAAAGCAAACAAGGCCATTTCAAATCTCACGTTTGAGATTTCAGAGACACGAAAGAATTGGCGGTCGCGTGACGCGATTGGAGAATCCCCAGGTCTGATGAGGCGACCTGGGCTACAAAGGCATGGTTGATTCTACGAGCGGGGCTAGTTGAGCGCACATTTTTGTCACTCAATGCGCGTGAAGTTTGGTAGAGTTGGCCGCCCGGCGTCTCCATGCGAATCGCGGCATTTTTCCGAGCGAATGATGCTGACGTTCTGGGTGAAGCAATGAAACAGGAGCGAAGATTCGAGTCTTCATATTTCGGGGAGGAATTCCGATGAAATTCCGTTTGGCATCTGTATTTTGCGCGGTTGTGGCGCTGGCTGTGGCATTGAGTCCGGCAACATCGCGAATGTTCGCGCAAGGGACGGCGCCGGCAAAAGGGAAGTCCGCGCAGAGCAAAAAGGGCGCGACAGCCGCCGCGCAGCCACAGAAGATGGACGAGGAATATACCGCGCTGATCAAAAAATATCTTTCGGATCCGCGCATTTCGACGGAACTGGTGGACCACATGCCGGCGTCGGACACCGTTCCGAGCCCGCTGAAATTCTTCGGACGGATCCCAGGCACGCCTGGAGAGCTGACCTACTCGAAGGACATCAACAGGTATTACGAGGCGCTTGCGAAAGCGTCGCCGCGCGCGAAATTCTTTAAGATCGGCACTTCGGAAGAAGGCCGGGACATCGTGCTGCTGGCGATTGCCGACGAGGCAACGATCAAGTCATTGGATAAATACAAGGATATGCTCGGCGCGCTGACGGACCCACGCAAGACGACGGAAGCGCAGGCGCAGGAACTATTGAAGACAGCAAAGCCGATTTACTACATCACGAGCGGAATGCATTCGCCGGAAACGGGCGGGCCGGAGATGTTGCTCGAGCTGGCGTACCGCTTGATGGTTGAGGAAACTCCATTCATACAGAACATTCGCAACAACGTGATCACGCTCATCACACCGGTCATCGAGACTGACGGGCGCGAAGCGGAAGTGGATACGTACTATTTCAACAAGAGGCGGCGCGCGGCCGGCGAGACGGGAACACTGCCCCTGATGTATTGGGGTAAGTATGTGCAGCACGATAACAACCGCGACGGCATGGGCCAATTTCTGGACCTGACCAAGGCGGTGACGAGGACCGATCTCGAATGGCATCCGACGGTTCTTCACGATTTGCACGAGGCGCAGACGTATTTATACGCCTCGACTGGAACGGGGCCGTACAACGACGCGCTGGATCCGATCACAATTGACGAGTGGTGGGCTTTCGCGGAAAACGACGTGATGGAGATGACCAAGCGCGGCGTGCCGGGCGTATGGACGTATGGGTTCTACGACGGGTGGGTGCCGAACTACATGTTCTTCATCGCGCATGAACATAACGCGATTGGGCGTTTCTATGAAGTGCAGAGCTACGGGCCAGACCCAACGACCGTGACTCCCGGAGCAACCGTGACGAGCAGGGAATGGTACCGGCCGAATCCGCCGCTGGCGTCGATTTCATGGGGACCGAGGAACAACACGAATATTCAAGAGTCGGCGATTCTTTTCGCAATGAATTATCTGGCGAAGAACAAGGAACAGTACCTTTCAAACTACTGGGTGAAGAACAAGCGCGCGGTGGATAAGGGCAAGACTGGCCCGACATTTGGCTGGGTGATTCCGGCGGGGCAATTGCGCAAGGCAGACGCGGCTGACGCGGTGAATGATTTGCGGCACCAGGGGTTGGAAATCAGCAAGGCGGGGTCGGCGTTCAAAGCTGGGAATGTAAACGTTCATGCGGGCGATTACATTGTGCGTGGCGACCAGCCTTTCCGGACGCTGGCGGATATGTATTTCGCCGTGCAGAACTATCCGCCACAGAACCCGAGTCCATATGACGACACGGGTTGGACATTCCAGTACATGCGGGACATTCAAATCCTGCCGGTGACGGACAAGAGTTTGCTGGACCAGCCAATGACTTTGATTGCGGCCGACGTGAAAGCGCCGGGCGGGATCGAGGGAAGCGGGCCGGTGCTGGTGGTCGCGGCGACGGCGGACAACAACCTGGTGACATTCCGGTTTAAGAACGCGGATGTGAAGATGATGGCGGCGGAAGATGATTTTGAACTTGGCGGACACAAGTTCCGGGCCGGGTCGTTCATTATTCCGAACGCGGACGGCGCGAAGCTGGGGCCGATGCTGCAGAACCTGGGGCTTTCGGCTTGGGCCGTCGCGTCCGCGCCAGATGTGAAGACGCACGAACTCACGGTGCCACGAATCGGGTACGTTCATACCTGGACGCGTACGCAGGACGAGGGATGGGTGCGGGCAGCGCTGGACACATATGGCGTTCCTTACACTTATTTCGCGGATCAGAAACTGAAGGAAGGGAATCTGCGCGCGAAGTATGACGTGATCATTTTCCCGAATGTGGGCGGAACTTCCAACTCGCAAGTGAATGGCACGCCGATGACGGGCACGCCTATACCGTACAAGAAGACAGCGGAGACGCCGAACCTCGGTTACGTTGACCAGACCGACGACATCCGCGGGGGAATGGGCATTGAAGGCTTGGTGGAGCTTTCGAAATTTGTCGAGCAGGGAGGCACGCTGATAACGGAAGGATCCACGACGACGATCTTTCCGGATTATGGGATCACCACCGGCATTACGGTTGAGCATCCGACACAATTGTTCGTGCGGGGATCAATTCTGCGGGCAAGGTTCGCGGATAAGAAGAGTCCTATCGCGTACGGCTTTGACGGCGCCGACTTGCCGGTATATTTCAATCAAAACCCAGTGCTGGCTGTGGGCGGCGGAGGTGGCGGGCGAGGCGGAGGCGGTGGGCGAGGTGGAGGGGGCGCGCCTGGAGAAATTAACGGCGGCGAAGGACAGAATGTAACGCCGAACGCTGTGCCCGTACACATTTCGGCGTTTGATATGGGTGAAAACGCCGGAGAGGAAAATGGGAATCAGCCGCCGAGCTCCGCCGACATTGCCGCGGTAGCGGCTGGCCGCGGAGGCCGTGGCGGACGTGGTGGAGGAGGCGGTGGGCGCGGAGGCGGCGGTAGGGGAGGAGCTGGAGGACTCGGCGCGGTGGCGGCTCCGCGCGTTGTGCTGCAATTCCCGGCGAATCCGGAGGACATGCTGCTTTCGGGCACGCTTGCGAATGGCGCAGGCCTAGCTAATCGAGCGGCGGCAGTTGATGTGCCGCTTGGGAAGGGACACGTCGTCATGTTCGCGCTGCGGCCTTTCTGGCGCTGGCAGACTCAAGGGACGTATTCTCTGGGATTCAACGCGATCATGAACTGGAATGCGTTGGATGCTGGCAGGCCCGCGCCGGGTGGTGGGCGTGGAGCGGCGGCACCAGGTGGGGATCAGTAAGGCGACGGTTGGTTTAAGAGGATGTGATTTGCGGCCGGGAATTCCTTTTAGGGGTTTCCGGCCGTTTTGTTTTTGCGGTGATGGCGCAACTGACGGTTGAGTATTGAAGTGGTGCCGGGGGGCAGAGTTGAACTGCCTACGCCGGCCTTTTCAGGGCCGCGCTCTACCGGTGAGCTACCCCGGCACCGTGGGAAGCAAACATTCTATGCGAAACGGCGCGGTAGGAAAAGGGAAACGCGCGAAAAAGAAGAGGAGTGATTCGTTGATTCAAACGAAGACGGAAGCGGGTGGAAACGGCGAAGCTGCCCGCGGCTGAGCGTTTCCAGCCTTATGAAGACTTCGCCCGGAAGTTGCGGAGGCGCGCTTGGCCGTTTTGACTTATGCGATCAAAGAATCCTCAGGGCTTCGAGGCGCCCTGAGCTACAGGAACCCAAACAGGAGCTATTTCATGGACGTGTCGTATTCGCGCATCCAGTCTTTCTTTTTGAGTACCTCGCGGGGCTTGGTGCCGTCCGGCGGGCCGACGATGCCGTCCTTTTCCATGATGTCAATCAGGCGAGCGGCGCGGCCGTAGCCAACGCGCAGGCGTCTCTGCAGAGTGGAAGTGGATGCGCGACCTGCTTCGCAGACCACGCGCACGGCTTCCTGGTAGAGAGTATCGTCCACTTCTTCGCCGCTTTCCGCGCCTTCTTCGCCGGAGGCAGATTCTTCCCTGGGTGGCTCGAGGAGCTTTTCGTTGTAAACAGCTTTGGCTTGCGCGCGCCAGAAATCACAAACCGCGGCGATTTCATCTTCGCTGACGAGCGGCCCGTGAATGCGGTGCAGACGGGACGAGCCCGCGGGAAGATAGAGCATGTCTCCGCGGCCCAGCAGAGATTCGGAGCCGTTGGAATCGAGAATGGTGCGGGAGTCCACTTTGCTTGCGACGCGGAAGGAAATGCGAGCAGGGAAGTTGGCTTTGATAAGGCCGGTGATGACGTCCACTGACGGCCGCTGCGTTGCCAGGATTAAATGAATGCCGACCGCGCGGGCCATTTGCGCCAGGCGCGTGATGGACGCCTCAACGTTGCTCGTATCCACCATCATCAGGTCAGCCAACTCGTCAATGATAATGACGATGAAGGGAAGCGGTTTGTGGTCGAGTTCCTCGGCGTCATCGAATAGCGAAAGAGATTCGCCGCGCTTGAACGCGCGATTGTATTGCTCAATGTTTCGCACTCCGCGCTGCGCCAGCAGCTTCAGCCGGCGTTCCATTTCACGCGTGGCGTTGCGCAAGACGTTTGATGCAACCTTGGGATCGGTAACTACCGGCGCCAGCAAGTGCGGAATGTCCTCGTACAGCCCAAGCTCAAGCCGCTTGGGGTCCACCATCACCAGCTTGAGTTCTTCCGGCGTGGCTTTGTACAGCATGGAGACGATCAGCGAATTGAGAAAGACGCTCTTGCCCGTGCCCGTTGCGCCGGCGATGAGCAAGTGCGGCATTTGAGCCAGATCGCTGATGCGGTGACGGCCAATGAGATCCTTGCCCATGGCGAGGGTGAGCTTCGAGGCCGAGTTGGTGAACTCCGGCGATTCGATTGCGTCACGAAGCGCAATGGTCTGCCTGTTGTGATTCGGCACCTCAATGCCGACCGTGGACTTGCCCGGGATGCGGTCAATCAGAATGGATTCGGCTTTCAGGGCGAGGCACAAATCATCCTGCAAGCCCGTAATGCGGCTGTATTTAATGCCCGCTTCCGGTTTGAACTCGTAAGTGGTTACGACGGGGCCTGGATTGATTTGCGTAATGTGGCCACCGACGTCAAATTCCTTGCATTTTTCTTCGATGGCGCGCGCGCAGGATTTTAGTTCTTCTTCCTGTAATTTTTCGCCGCGCTCAGCCGAGCGAAGCAGCGTTGCCGGTGGCAAGCGGAAACTCGCCGGGCCGCTCGAGATTTTGGGTGCGGGAGTTGACTTAGCGGGCTCTTCGTCCGCTATCCGTTCGCCCTTATCCCTGAAGCGGAGAATTACGGGAACGCGACGCGAACGTTTTTCAGCGGGTTCTTCTTCGTGGACCTCTTCCTCTTCTTCCGCGATGGAGCTTGCCGCAGCCTTTGCCGGCGCTTCCTTTACTTGGGAAGCGACGGCCGGGCGCCCGGAAATCTTGATGTCTTCAACGCGCTTGCGGAGTTTGGCCTGTTCGCGATCTTCGCGCCATGCGGTCCACCGCTCTTTGAAGTTAAACAGCGCGTTCATTTTGCTCAGAGGGCCTTTGGCCCATTCTTGCGCGCCGAGAAAGGAAAACTTCGTGGTGAGAAACAGGGCAGCCAGGAGAGCTGCCACCGTAACAAGTTGAGCGCCCACACTATTGAACGCTGCGACCAAGCCCGCAGCCAGCAGATCGCCGAGCAAACCTCCCGGGGGCGCTGCGCCGCGAACTTCGGGCATGTGCCACAGGGAAACGAGGGCCGGGAGTCCAAGCACCAGCAATCCCCAGCCAATCAGCTTTGCCACCGGCGATTCCACATTGCGGCTGCGAAACCACCGAAAGCCCAGCGCGAAAATTCCGGCGGGCAACAGAAATGCCGCGTAGCCGAAGCCCTGGAACAGCAGATCGGCACCGTGCGCGCCGACTGGACCGATCCAGTTGGTAGCAGGATGCGAACCGGACCCGAGCGCGGAAACGTTCAGGGATGCGTCATGTGGATTGTAAGAAAAGAGGCTCAGAGCCACCAAAAGGCCCATGGTGCAGCCAAGAAACCCGCATAGTTCATTAATACGGTGATTTTCCGTCGGCGTTAGTAAGCGCACTGACTTCTCCTGGGCAGGCGGATAGCGGTGTGTTACTCATCCTCTGGGGCGCGCGGGCGCTATCGCGTGTGGCCCAAATGGAATAAAACAAGTAACAGGACAAGTATACCCACCACAATTCGATAAACAACGAAAACCTTCAGAGTGCGTGTCTGTAGGTAACGCAGCAGGAAACCTATTACCGCGTAGCCGACCACGCCGGAAACGGCGATGGCGATGAGCAAGGTTGAAAGAGGCAAGTCAAGAGTGCCTGCGTGGCGGGCGTGAATGAGCTTTGGAACTTCCTCCAGCGCGGCCCCAGCGATAATCGGCGTGGAGAGGAGGAATGAGAATCGCGCCGCAGTTTCGCGCGTCATGCGTCTGAACAATCCGGCAGTAATCGTAATACCGGAGCGGGAGACGCCGGGAAAAAGGGCCAAGGCCTGCGCCGTTCCTATGACGACAGAATCGGCAAGATTGGCTTCCGGCATGTGTCTCTCGAGATTTGCCAGGCTATCCACCCACCACATCAGGAGGCCGACCACAATCAGCGCGCAGGCAATCGGAATGGGCTGGCCGAGGCGGTCTTCGATGGTTTTCTCGAAAAGCAGACCGACCACGGCGCCGGGGATAGTACCGATTACGAGCAGCCAGAAGACTTTGCGCTTCCAGGAAAGATCCTCCGTGGACATTTTTGCAGAGCTGCGGATTCCGAAGCCCGCCAATACGAGCTCGACCCAATCGCGCAGGAAGTAGAGCAGGACGGCGGCGAGAGTTCCGGCGTGAAGAGCAACGTCGAAAGCCAAGCCGGGCTCTTTCCATCCGGCGAGCCAGGGAAGGAGGATCAGATGGGCGCTGCTGCTTACGGGCAAGAATTCTGTGAGGCCCTGCACAATGGCGAGTGCGACGGCCTGAAAAAGAGGCATGCCGGGTCAGGTCTCCTTTGCCGCGCCAAGCGTCTTGCGCATGTGATATGCGTCAACGCGGTCAAGATAGTAGCGCGGAATAATGCTGACGGTACGATAGCCGCGCCTCAACCAAAAGGCAACGCCGGCGCCATTGTCTGTTGCTGTTTCCATCTCTACGGTAACTGCGCCGCGCCTGAACAATTCATTTTCAACTGCCAGAGTCAATTGTGTGCCGAGGCCTCGACGGCGGAAATTTTCAGCGACGTCGAGCGTAACGATGTGGCCTTTTGGCGGATCGGCTTCGGCAAGAATGAAGGCTTGAATTTCTCCGGCGTCTTCTGCGACCACGCAAATTGATCCAGACGAGTTGAGAAACCACCGCAGCATACTCTTGCTGTAGGCGATGCCGGGTGGGTAGCAAGCGCGGTCAAGCGCATACAGCGCGCCGAAGTCAGATGCGCTGTATGGACGAAGGGCGAAACTCAATTTGCGGAACCTACACTTCCAGGATGACCGGCAAAATCAGAGGCCGCTTGGAGGTCTGCTTATTCAGATAACGTTTCAGGTCCACGCGAATCTTTTCTTTCATCACCGTCCAATCCGATTTTTCTTCGGCGTTTGAGTTCTGGATGGTTTTCAGAACGACTTCACGCGCTCCCGCGATGAGCCCTTGATCGTCGTCGGATGGCAGAAAACCGCGCGTGACGATTTCCGGCTGCGAGCCAAGCCGGCCGTTATGCTTATCCATCGCGACCATGGCCACCACGACGCCATCTTCGGAAAGGTGGCGGCGATCGCGAATGACAATGTCTTCGATCTCTTCGAGCGAGCCAGAATCCACGCAGACGCGCCCGACCGGCAGCGGTTCCCGCCGGAAGGCGCCCGTTTCGGTGAATTCGATGGGCTGGCCATCTTCCAGCAGGAGGATTTCGCCTGAAACAACGCCCAACTGGTGGGCGAGCGCCGCATGACGGAAGAGCTGCCGGTATTCTCCGTGGACGGGAATGAAATAGCGCGGTTTGACGAGCTGCAGCATGAGTTTCTGTTCTTCCTGGCTTGCGTGGCCGGAAACATGGATCAGGCCAGCGTTATTGTCGTAATAGACCAAAGCGCGCCGGCGGAACATGTGGTCGAGCATGCGGAAGATGGCTTTGTCATTGCCGGGAATAATTCGCGCGGAAAGAATGACGGTGTCATTCTCATCCACGGACACCATGCGGTGATTATCCACCGCGATGCGGGACATGGACGACATGGGCTCGGCCTGGCTGCCGCTGATTAAAATGACAAGCTTCTTGGGATCGAAGGAACGCAGATCCTGCGGACGCACAACAATCCCGTCCGGGATGCGCAGCAGATCCAGACCGTGCGCGATTTCGACGTTATCCACCATACTGCGGCCGACGAAGCCCACCTTGCGGCCCGTCGCGGCGGCGATGTCCACGACAATCTGGATGCGGTGAATCGAAGATGCGAAGCAGGATAAGAGCACTTTCCGCGGGGCTGAGCGGAAAAGTTCCTCGAGACGTGAAGCGACGGCGCGTTCGGAAGGCGTGTAGCCCGGCCGCTCGACGTTTGTGCTGTCGCTGAAGAGCGCCAGCACACCTTCCTGCCCGTAGCGAGCAAAGGCATGGATATCAAACGGCTGATTGTCCGGCGGAGTCGGATCCATTTTATAGTCGCCGGTGTGAATGATGACTCCGCGCGGCGTCCTGACAGCCAGCGCGACGCAATCTATCGTGCTGTGGGTGACGTGGATGAACTCGATCTCGAACGGCCCCAGCACGATCTTGCCGCCGGCCTTCACTTCGTTCAGTTTTGCCTGGTCGAGCAGTCCGCGTTCTTCGAGGCGTTTGCGGACCAGCGCCAGGGTAAAGCGCGTGCCATAAATCGGAACGTTGATGTCGCGCAGGATGTAGGGAATGGAGCCGACGTGGTCTTCGTGACAGTGCGTGAGGACGAGAGCGCGCACCATGTGCTTATTTTGTTTGAGGTAGGCGATGTCGGGAATGACGATGTCCACGCCGAGCAGCTCGGCTTCGGGGAACATCATGCCCGCATCAATTACGATAATGTCGTCGCCGAAGCGGAGGGCGAGCATGTTCATGCCGAACTCGCCGAGGCCGCCCAGGGGGATGGCCCATAGTGATTTTTGACTCAATGGTTTCTCCGGAATTTATGTATTCCATCGTACCACATGGAGACGGAAGGGAATTGGCGCACTGAACGCGAATATTCCCGTTCATATTGTATATTGGTAAGGATTGCGGAGCGACACATGAGCGACGTGGTCGAGGCGCTAATTCTCGATCTCCTCGAGTGGGTGGCAACCGGCGAGAGGAGCTACGTCCAAGTGATGGACGCATGGCGCACATCCTGCCCTACACTTCCCGTTTGGGAGGATGCGAATGACCGCGGATTCATCACAAAGACATGCGAGGACGGGCGTGAGCTGATAAGGGTTACACCAGCGGGGCTCGCGCTTCTCGATCAGCAGAGGCCATCCCGGAAATCGAGGGACTCCCGACGAATAATGTAGATGTGCGGGTTTAGCACAAGGGTGATTTTGGAGTTGGGACGACCTCAGGCGCTAGTCTCGGTCGGAGGAGCCTCCGCTGAATAGCCGGGCAATTGAGACCAGCACGACGGCGCCGACCGTGGCAGCCGCGAGACTGTAGAGCCAACCGCCTCCGCCGATGCCAAGTTTCATGAAAATCCAGCCGCCGAGCACCGCGCCCACCATTCCCAAGATGATGTTTACGAGGCACCCGAAGCCGCGGCCGCGCGCGATGGTGCCCGCAAGCCAGCCGGCGATGAGTCCGATGAGAACCCAAGCAATGAAAGATTGAGGAATCACAAGTCCCCAAACATGAACATTTTGGATGATGAGGGCCATAAATTTACCTCGGGTTGGATTCGCGCAGACTTGCTGTCTCCATGCGCCACAGTTTGTACTATTAAGTTGTACCACTAGACAAATGAAAAAGGCGAGGGGTGGTCGGTAGCAGGCTAGTCGCCTTCGAGGAGAATTGCGGCGGCGAGAACGGTGGTCCACAATCCGCGCTTATCGCCTACGCTGGACTGCGTGATGTTCATGGTGCGGACGATTTTATTTGAGATACGGTAGACTTCTTTTTTCTCGTCCCAGGATAGATCGGCGTCGAATTCGACGTTGAGCGTGGTGGCGAGCATTTCGGCCGCGAGTTCTTCGGTATATTCACCGGCGACTTCTTCGGTTTCTCCGAACGAGTGGTGTTCGGAAAGATAGCCGTACATGGATTTCTGGGCGGGGAGGGCGAGTCCAACTCCGGCGGCGATCAGGCGGTGCGGCTCACGCGTGGAATTTTCACTAATGACAGTAAACGCGACCTGGCCGGGCTTGATGTGCTTCAAGCCTTCGCTGCGCGAGATGAGTTTGCAATTCGGAGGGAAAATAGAGGACACGCGGACGATGTTGCACGCGGCAATGCCCGCATTCCGCAACGCAAGCTCAAAGCTCGAAAGCCTCTCGCGATGTTTGCCGACGCCTTTGGTTAGGAAAATCTTTTTCGCGACGAATGGCATGGATGGTGCCGGACCGCGGTGCCTCCGATAAAGACAATTGCCAGCGCAAAAAGTAAGCGCACGCGAAAATAGCAAGAACGTACCGCAGTGTCAATGCGAATTCCGCTCCGGCGCCAAAAAAGTTCCGGCCAGGGGAAACAGGGTTGTACGTTGCGGGCTGGTTCCGCAGTCAATCTTTTTTGGAAAGCTGGATGAAGCGCGCGATTGTGGGCGCCAAGTCTTGGAGCTTGCGAAGCTCGCCGAAGCCGAAATCCGATCCCGCCCCATTTTGAGTGCGGCCTTTCCGGGAAATTTGCGCGACACCTATAACATCGGCGCCATCAAGGATTGGCACGCTCATGATTTTCTGGATCATCTCGGATTCGCCGCCCCCGAGCGGGACTCCTTCAAAGACGCTTGCGTGGCGAGTTTCCGCAAAAGCATTCAACACGTCCGGGCGCCGCTCGCGTGCAGTGCGCGCCACAAGCGCGGTGGTGCTATTCAGTGGAATTGTGCCGACAGGCTGAAGTTTTTCCGGGACCAGGAAGCGAAGAAATTTTCCATTACCCGCCACAGTCAGAATTGCCACCTCATCGGCCTTGACGCTGAATATGGACGCCAGCACCTCCGAGAAGGCCGCGAGTGTTTCCGAGTTCATGACTGTGGATTCTTTTGCCCAATGATTCACAAGAAGGTCCAGGTCGGAACCAACAGATGCTTTCATCCTCTCCTCGTGGAGTCTTTCTGAAAGGGGGACTTCAGTATAACGGGAATGTATCGGGGAGGCGCCGACAAATTGACCGGCTTGTGCGTCTTGCAATACCTTCTTGGAGTTTCTATACTGGAACTTCGAGCGGATGTACAATTCGCTGGTTCGTGCGAAGCGGTAAACACTTTTTAGATTGCGTCCTTGTGAATAAGGAGTCGAGAAATTTCATGGCCGTTGCGGGTGCGCAAGCCGACCACAGTTTCTTCTGGCGCAAGTTGCATTCTCTATCCGGCATAATTCCCGTCGGCGCCTACATGGCGGATCACATCTGGGAAAATAGCTACTCGCTGGTCGGTTCGGCGAATTATAACGAAGCATCGCACTCACTTCAGACGATTCCCTGGCGGTTGCCGCTTGAGATTTGCATCATCTGGCTGCCGATCCTTTATCACGCGTTTTACGGGTTCTATGTGTGGTACCGCGGTAAGACGAATGTGTCCCAGTATCCGTGGGTTGGCAACTGGATGTTCACCATGCAGCGCTGGACGGGTTTGATTGCATTCTTTTTTATCGGTTGGCACGTATATACAGAACGGCTTGGTTCCGGGGGGATGTCCACATATGCCAGCGTCTACGCGGACATGCAAAGCCCGTGGTTCTTCGGATTTTTTCTGCTTGGCGTGACGGCCTGCTCCGTCCACCTCGGCGTGGGCATTTGGAATTTCATGTGCAAGTGGGGTCTGGCGGCAACCGTTAAGTCGCAGCGCGCGGCGGGTTATCTGGGCGTGGCAGTCGCGCTGATTCTGATCGTAATGAGCGTAACGATTGTTGTCTGCTTCCGGTATGGCTGGCATCCCCTGGATTCTTATCTGGCGCTCAAATGAGACAACCCAAAATTATTGTTGTTGGCGGAGGCCTGGCTGGGTTGATGTCCACCATTCGAGTGGCTGAAGCCGGCGTTACCGTTGAACTGTTTTCGATCGTGCCCGTGAAACGCTCGCATTCTGTTTGCGCGCAGGGCGGCATCAACGCAGCGAAGAACACGAAGGGCGAGGGCGACTCCACGTGGCAGCATTTTGACGATACGGTGTATGGCGGCGATTTTCTGGCCAATCAAGCGCCGGTGAAACGTATGTGCGAAGCGGCGCCGGGCATTATTGATTTGCTGGACCGCATGGGTGTGATGTTCAACCGGACCCCGGAGGGGAATCTGGATTACCGGCGCTTTGGCGGCACTTTGTTCCATCGGACCGCGTTTGCCGGAGCGACAACCGGGCAACAGCTTCTGTATGCCCTTGACGAGCAGGTTCGGCGATATGAGGCCGAAGGCAAGGTGCTGAAGTTCGAGGGCTGGACGTTCCTTTCCGCTGTGATCGATGATGCCGGGATTTGCCGCGGCATCTGCGCCATGGATTTGAAGACCATGGAGGTAAAGACGTTTCCGGCCGACGCGGTGATTTTCTGCACGGGCGGCAACGGGGCAATTTTTTACCGCTCGACGAATTCAGTGGTTTGCACCGGCACCGCACAATCAGCTTTGTTCCAACAAGGCGTGGATTACGCGAACGGCGAGTTTATCCAGGTGCACCCGACGGCGATTCCTGGAGAAGACAAACTGCGTTTGATGAGCGAATCGGCGCGCGGAGAAGGCGGCCGGGTGTGGGTTCCAAAGAGCGCCAGCGACACGCGCGCGCCAAACTCGATTCCCGAGGGGGAGCGATTTTACTTCCTGGAGGAATGGTATCCGAAGTACGGGAACCTTGTGCCTCGCGACGTTGCCACGCGCGCGATCCACAAAGTTGTTTTTGAGCTGAAGCTCGGCATCTCCGGGCAGCAAGCTGTGTATTTGGATGTGACGCATATTCCGCGTGACATTCTGGATCGCAAGCTGGAAGGCATCCTCGAAATCTATGAGAAGTTCATTGGTGTAGATCCCCATATCGAACCAATGAAAGTTTTTCCCGCGATGCACTATACGATGGGCGGGATCTGGATAGACACGGACAATCAGGCCACAAATGTGCCGGGCATTTACGCTGCCGGCGAATGCGAATACCAGTATCACGGCGCGAATCGCCTGGGAGCGAATTCGCTGGTGTCGTGCATTTACGGCGGAATGATCGCGGGGCCCGCGGCGGTGAAATATGGACGCGGCCTCGACAAGGGCTATGAAACCGTGCCGTCTAATGTTTTTGAACGTGAACAGAAAAAGCAGCATGGAATCAACGCAAGCTTAACCAGCCAGGAAGGCACAGAAAATCCGATCACCATCTGGAAGGAAATGGGTGAGTGGATGACAGAGCACGTCACAGTCATACGCAAGAATGCGGATATCCAACGCACCGATGCGAAGCTCCAGGAACTTTTGGAGCGGTATAAGAAGATGAATTTGTCGGACAGAACGCGCTGGTCGAACCAGACGCTTTCTTTCGCGCGCGAACTTTATAACATGCTGATTCTGGCGCGCGTCATCACTCTCGGGGCACTGGCGCGGGATGAATCACGCGGCGCGCACTACAAGCCGGACTTCCCAGAGCGGAACGACAAGAATTGGCTGAAGACCACGCGAGCGAAATGGAAGAACGGCGAAATTCAACTGACGTACGAACCCGTGGATATTGGACTGGATCCGCCGCGGACGCGGAAATACTAACGTTGTGAAATAGATTTATCGAGGGACCATGGCAGAAAACAAAAAAGTGATCGTTCGCGTGAAGCGGCAGGCCGCACCGAACGAGCGCCCTCATTGGGAAGAGTTCGAGCTTGTCTGGCGGCCGCACATGAACGTCATCATCTGCCTCCGCGACATCGCAGAGCGTCCCGTCACGCGCGACGGCAAAACGACGACTCCCATCACCTACGACTCGAATTGCCTGGAGGAAATCTGCGGCTCGTGCGCGATGCTCATCAATGGGCACGCGCGGATGGCGTGTTCCGCGCTGGTAGATCATTATGACCAGCCGATTCGCCTTGAGCCGATGCAAAAATTTCCGGTTGTGCGCGATCTGGCCGTGGATCGCAGCGTGATGTTTGAGAATTTGAAGCGCGTGAAAGCCTGGATCCCGATTGACGGCACGTATGACATGGGCGAAGGCCCGAAGATGGCGCCCGAAGCGCAGGAAAAGGGTTATCCGCTTTCCAAGTGCATTACCTGCGGCATCTGCCTGGAAGTTTGTCCGCAAGTGAATGAGAACAGCAATTTCGTTGGCGCGGCGATCGTCAGCCAGGTGCGATTGTTCAATATGCATCCGACCGGGGCGATGCACGCAAAGGAGCGGCTGGAAGCCATCAGCGGCAGAGGCGGCGTGCAGGACTGCGGCAACGCGCAGAACTGCGTGCACGCGTGCCCGAAATCCATTCCGTTGACGGAATCCATCGCGGAAGTGAACCGCGATGCGATTCGCCAGACGCTTTCAAGCTGGCTCTTCGGTTAAGCTTCGCAGCAAGGTCAAAATGCATAACTCATACAAAGTATTGGCGGGCGGCCTTCTGGTGGCGGGCGCTTTGCTTTCTTCGGCGATTCCTGGCGATGACATCGCGGACCGCGCGAAGAAATTGCATTTCAGCTCGATAGTGCTTGATACGCATGACGACACTCCGCAGCGGATGCTCTTCGAGCATTTCGATCTGGGCCATCGCGACTCCGAAGGACAAATTGATATTCCGCGGATGCGCGAGGGCGGACTGAACGCGATATTTTTCTCGATTTGGTGTCCGGCTACACTCGCTGGTCCTGCCGCTGAGAAACGCGCATTCGATTTGATTGACTCCGTCCTCGATCAGGTGCGCAAGCATCCGCAGGATCTTGTGCTTGCGACCACGGCTGAGGAAGTCCGCCGCGCCCACACCAATGGAAAGATTGCTGTGCTCATGGGCGTCGAGGGCGGACACATGATCAACAACGACTTGGCCGTGTTGCGGAAGTTTGCCACGCTGGGTGTTCGTTACATGACGCTTACGCATACGCTGGATACGGATTGGGCCGGCTCTTCGGGTGACGATGCGAAGCACATCGGACTTACTCCCTTTGGGAAGAGTGTTGTGCTGGAGATGAATCGCCTTGGCGTGTTGGTGGATATTTCGCACGTTTCCGACAAGACATTTTACGATGCCCTCGAAGTAAGCAAGGCTCCGATGATTGCCTCTCATTCGTCTTGTCGCGCGATTTGCGATGCTCCGCGGAACATGACAGACGATATGATCAAGGCTCTCGCGGCCAAGGGTGGCGTGATCCAGATCAACTATCACATCGGATTTCTGAGTCAGGCCTACCGTGACGCCTCAAGCAAAAGCGCAGAGCTAAAGGCGCGCACAGCAGCGGTGGATAAGGCGGCGGGCGACGACGAAGCCGCGGCGATTCGGGACGATGAAAAAGTAGCGCACCAGATGATCGCGGAAGGAAAACTGCCACAGGTAGGCTGGGAAGCGATTGTGGATCACATTGACCACGCTGTTAAACTTGTCGGCGCGGATCACGTCGGATTGGGGTCGGATTTTGACGGCTCGATCATGCCGCGCGGCATGGAAGATTGTAGTAAGTTGCCGGAGCTTACGGAGGCTATGCTGCGCCGCGGCTATTCAGAAGATGACATTCGCAAGATTTTGGGCGGCAACACGTTGCGCGTGATGGCGGAAGCGGAACGAGTGAGCCGTGAGATGAAGGCGCTGGCCGAGGGGAAAGCGCAGAAGCTGAACGAAGGCAAGTAGGTAACCTGAATTTGGTCGCGCGATTCTCAATGTTCGCGCTGGGAGAACAGACAAATGAACATTCGAGCATGGAAGGTGTTTGGCGGCATTGCTTTAATCGCATTTGCGACAGTTGCGAGCGGGCAGAGCGGGTCTTCAACGCCGCAAAAGACTCAAACGGCTCCGAAACCGCCGGCAGCGAGTTCGCCGTATGACAAAGCGCTGCTGACTCCGTCGGCGTTGATCGCGCGGGCGCCGGCCGAGTTTGATGTGAAATTCACGACAGGCGACGGCGAATTCGTGATTCACGTTACACGAGAGTGGGCTCCACGCGGCGCGGATCGTTTCTATAATCTTGTGAGGCACCACTATTTTGATGGCGTGGCATTTTTCCGCGTGATGCATGGGTTTATGGCGCAATTCGGGTTCAGCCCATATCCCGAGATAAACAAGGTGTGGGAAAACGCGAACATTAAAGACGATCCGGTCAAACACAGCAACACACGCGGGGTAGTTAGCTACGCCGCTCTTCCTACGCCGAATTCCCGCAGCACGCAGCTGTTCATCAGTTTTGGCGACAACTCTGGCCTTGACCCGCAGGGCTTTGCGCCGATTGGCGAAGTTACTTCGGGGATGGAAGTTGTGGACAAGATATACAGTGGCTACGGAGAGCAGCCTGACCAGGATCAAATTGGAAAGCACGGCAAACAATATCTTGAGGCGAATTTTCCGAAGCTGACGGTGATTAAGACGGCGAGGCTGATGCCCGCGGTCCCAGCGGCGAGACCAGCGTCAAAGCCATGAAATCCGCTCGCCCCCAGGCAGGAGCCTGGGGGCGCAGCGGCGTTTGATGACGCGGTGCCACTGACGTTTAGGAATTAGAGCGTGCTAGACTCCCAGCACGCCGACCAGTTCGCGGACTGTGGCGGCCGCTTTATCGAGTGAGGTTTTTTCTTCGGGCGTCAGCTTGATTTCGATGATCTGCTCGATGCCGCGAGCGCCAAGTTTTACCGGAACGCCGACGAACAATCCTGAAATTCCGTATTCCCCCTCAAGATATGCCGCGCAGGGCAGAATCTTTTTCTTGTCCTTGAGGATCGCCTGCACCATTTCCACAACGGCAGCGGATGGCGCGTAGTAAGCAGAGCCGGTCTTCAGCAAGTTCACAATTTCGGCGCCGCCTTTACGCGTGCGGTCCACAATCGCGGCGATGCGTTCGGCGGGAAGAAGATCGGGCAGAGGAATTCCGGCAACGGTCGAATAGCGCGCGAGGGGAACCATGTCATCACCGTGGCTGCCCAGCACAAACGAGTGGACGTTCTCGACGGAGACGCCGAGTTCCATCGCGACGAAAGTGCTCATGCGCGCTGAATCCAATACGCCGGCCATGCCGACGACGCGATTCTTCGAGAATCCGCTCAGCTTGTAGGCGGCTTGCGCCATGGCGTCCAGCGGATTTGTGACCACGATCAAAATTGCGTTCGGGGAATATTTTACGACCTGCTCGATGACGGCCTTGATCACGTCATAGTTCGCGCGCAGCAAGTCATCGCGGCTCATGCCGGGTTTGCGCGGGAATCCTGCGGTCATGACGACGATGTCGCTGTTTGCCGTTTCGCGATAATCGCCCTGCGCGGTGCAGACGCCGAGGGCGTGCGCGTCCGACCGTGTGATCGGCGTGGACTCAAGCATATCGAGTCCTTTGCCCAGGGGAATGCCATCCATGATGTCGCACAGAACCACATCGGCCAGCTCGCTATCCACAATGCGCTGCGCCGTTGTGGCGCCGACGAAGCCTCCTCCGACAACTGTTACTTTCTTCCGCATGCGTTGAGTCTCCTTTGCTTCAAAAAGTTGAAGATAATGTCGCAAGAGAAATTTAGAGAATCGAGTCTTCCTAAACCGAGGCGCCTTTGCCCATATTCTCAATAATCGCGGCGGCGAATTCAGACGTGCCAACTTTGGTTGCGCCGGGCATCAGGCGTTCCAGATCATACGTCACGCGCTTTTGCGCGATGGTGCGCGCGATACCTTCCTCGATCAGCCGGCCCGCTTCCGGCCAGCCGATAAAATCAAACATCATCGCTCCGGAAAGCATTACCGAACTGGGGTTGATGACGTCTTTATCGGCGTACTTCGGCGCCGTGCCGTGCGTGGCCTCAAAGCATCCGTAGCCATCACCGATATTTGAGCCGGGGGCCATGCCTAGTCCGCCGACCTGCGCGGCGCATGCGTCAGAAAGATAATCGCCATTCAGATTGGGAGTGGCCATCACGTCGTATTCATCGGCGCGCAACAGCACTTGCTGAAACACGGAATCGGCGATGCGATCGTTGATCATCAATTTCTGCTTCCACTGCCCGCGACCGTGGGTCGAATAGATCGCGTCAATCACATGCTTCACCTCGCCGTACAGGTCCTTGCGGAATGATTCCGTGGCCTGTTCGAGTCCCGGTTCGATCATCGCGGCGTTTTGCTCGATGGTGAGCTGGGGATTGCGGTCGAGATTGTCAACGATCCAGCTCTCGCGCTCCGTGACGATCTGCGCACGGAATTCTTCCTTGGCGAGGTCGTAACCCCAATCCTTGAAGGCGCCCTCCGTGAATTTCTGGATGTTGCCCTTGTGCACGAGCGTAACGACGCGCCGTTTGTTTCCTAGCGCATACTGGATCGCACGCCGCACCAGCCGCTTGGTTCCAAATGGCGACATCGGCTTTATGCCAACACCAGAGTCCATGCGGATTTGTTTTTTCGTGCCCTTGAGCATTTCATTGTTCAGAAATTCGATGAGCTTCTTGGCCTCGGGCGTTCCGGAGCGCCATTCGATGCCGATGTAAACGTCTTCCGTGTTTTCGCGGTAGATCATGATGTCCATGCGTTCCGGATGGAGAACGGGAGAGGGTACACCTTTGAAATATTTCACGGGCCGCACGCAGGCGTAGAGATCGAGAATTTGGCGCAGCGCGACGTTCAGCGAGCGAATGCCTCCGCCGACGGGTGTCGTCAGCGGACCTTTGATCGCGACGCGAAAATCGCGGATGGCGTCCACGGTGTCATTCGGAAGCCATTCCTTGAAAGTATTGAAGGCTTTTTCACCGGCAAAAACTTCATACCATACTACGCGCCGCTTACCGCCGTAGGCGCGCTCGACGGCGGCGTCAAACACAAGTCGCGACGCTTTCCAGATATCGCGTCCCGTCCCATCGCCTTCAATAAAGGGGACGATGGGGCGATCCGGCACAATGAATTTGCCGTTCGCGAAATCGATTTGCTTGCCGTCAGAGGGAACTGGAACGCCGTTGTAGGAAGCCTTCATCTCCGCGTTTTCCTCGCTTGTACTCAGAACTCGCGGATGCACGAGCAGAAGGCGCTCCGCGAAAAACAAAACTTTAGTGATTCACTCCGCGAAGCAAAAACGATAACACAAACCTGCAAGCGGCGCACGGTGAGGAAAATGACGGGTGAAATCGCCTTGCTGGGGAGAGTGGAGACGCGAGAATACTCCAAGAAGAGTATCGCTCGGCGGGCATTCCGAAGTCAAGGGCAAAAAGCCCCTGAAACTCCAGGGCCTGAAGGCCATCTTTTCAAGCGAACTTTATGTCGAAGCTAAAGCTCCGACCCCCTGAAAAGCGAAACGGTTAAGCAGCGAGCGGAAGCATCATTTCAAATGATCATCGAACCATGACGTAACGCGATCCACGCGATCGCGCAGATGCGCGGGTTGAGAAAAACGATGTCCTTCGTGCGGATAGATCACGAACTGCGTTTCGACGCCCAGAGTTTTCAGCGCGTGCCAGAATTCGTAGGACTGCGGCGGCGGACATTCACCGTCGCTGTCGCCGACCAGAATTAGAGTGGGAGTCTTCACGTTCTTGATGAACGTAATCGGAGAGCTCTTCGCATAAACGGCAGGGTCGTCGTACACGGATGCGCCGAAGTAGGGAATCATCCACTTATCAATTTTATTTTCGCCGTAGTAGCTCTGCCAATTGGCAAGACCCGCGCCAGCGACGGCCGCGCGGAACCGGTTCGTTTGCGTTACGGCCCACATGGTCATGAAACCGCCGTAGCTCCATCCGGTGATGCCTAGACGATTCGGGTCAATCGGCGACGCTTTCAGCGCCGCGTCCACGCCGCCCATGATGTCCTGAAAGTCGCCGTAACCGTAGTCCTTCACATTCGCGCGCGTGAATTCTTCGCCCTTGCCGTAGCTGCCGCGCGGATTCGGAAACAGCACAAAATAGCCGCTGGAAGACAGGAACACCGCGAACTCTCCGCTCGTGGGCCAGTGCGGAGTGACGGCCGACGCAGGCCCGCCGTGGACGGAAACGACCATGGGATATTTTTTCGAGGGATCGAATCCAGCCGGATACATCAACCATCCCTGAATCTGAAAGTTGCCGTTGGCCCAGGTGAGACTTTCGGCCTTGCCCCACGCAGGCTTGAGCGCGGCGTTTAATGTAGTGACGCGCGACCATGAACCGACGGCGCCTGCCCAGACTTCCGGCGGCTGCGCATAGGACTGGCGGATGAGCGCGGACGTATTTCCGTCGCGCGAGAGAGAAAACTCGAATTGAGAGCCGCCGATGGATTCGTCGCCATGCCAAAGAATGTGGGCTTGCTGCGTGGCGGCGCCGACGGCGCCGAAATTTACGCCGCCATTATCGCGGCCACCGAACAAAATTTCCTGGCCAGCCGGCATCCAAGCCAACCAAGCCGGGGACGATGAAATGTTAGGAGTGATGTCGCGTGCGTCGCCGCCTTCGCTGGGGACAACGTAAATATCGCCGCCGGTCGAGCCTTCATCGCTCATGAGTCCGCCGATGAAGGCGATGCTCGCCCCATCGGGTGACCATCGCGGCACAGCTATTTGAATATCGACGGGCGGAGTGTAGATCGTGGTCACCTTTTCCGTGGTTGAATCCACGACTCGAAGGGACGCGACGTACCAATTGTCATCACCCGATCCGGGAGCAGCCGTGACGACAAAACGTTTTCCATCTGGAGACCAATCGTATTCGTAGATGTATATGTTCGCGGGAGTGATTTGGCGCAAATGCCCGGTTGCCACATCCACCAGCGCGAGGCGCTGCTCAAAGGGATGTTCCTCTACTACACCTTCGTCCGGAGTTTCCGCCGCGAGTGGCCCCGCCGCACGCGGAGCGTTTTCAATAAACAACAAGGCGATTGTCTTTCCGTCGGGAGACCAGCGGGGCGAAGAGATATCTCCCCTGACGTGTGTGACGCAAGTCGCCACACCCTTTTCGGCGCTAGCGATGCAGAGTTGCATTTGGCCGCGTTTTGCGGCATCGGAGAGAAACGCCAGACGCGTGCTGTCCGGGGACCAAGCGATGTCGCGCTCGTCGAATGATCCCGTCCTGCCCGCTGTGATGAGTGTAGGAGTTCCAGTCGTGGCGTGGAAGTTCCTGGCGTAGATAAAGGATGTTCCCGGCGCCGAGCCCTGTTCAACAAAGGCGATGCGCTTGCCGTCAGGAGAAATTTCGGCCTGCGAGAATTGGTGCGTACGGTCCAGCATGGCCATGACGCGCGCGACTTCGGCGTTCGGCGCAGGCGTGGGAGTTTGCGCGCGGATTGCAGAGGCGCAGCACAACGCGGCGATGGATAGCGCGACAGCAGCGGGAAGATTACGCCTTACTTTCATTGTGGACCTCCGGGCGATCGGAATGCATAACGGCAGGAATTGCAGACAATATTCGGCAAGCAGGCGCGGCAGCTTACGGGCAGTGCCGTTCGCGCTAATCGTAATATTCCTCGCCCAGGTGCGTAATCAGCGCTTCACCTTTCAACCATCGCAGCGTGTTCTTTAGCTTCATCAGCTGGATGAACAGGTCATGCTCTGGATAAAGCTGAGGCGCGCACATCGGCGATTTGAAATAGAAGCTCAGCCACTCCTGAATGCCATGCAATCCGGCGCGCTTTGCCAGATCCAGGAACAGCACAAGGTCCAGAACCAGCGGCGCGGCAAGAATTGAGTCGCGGCACAGGAAATCCACCTTGATCTGCATGGGATAGCCCAGCCACCCGAAAATATCAATGTTGTCCCAGCCTTCTTTGTTGTCTCCACGCGGCGGGTAATAGACGATGCGGACCTTGTGGTACATCTTTCCGTAAAGCTCGGGGTAGAGTTTTGGCTGCAGGATGTATTCGAGGACTCCGAGCTTCGATTCTTCTTTGGTCTTAAACGATTCCGGATCGTCCAATACCTCGCCGTCGCGATTGCCAAGGATGTTCGTCGAAAACCAGCCGTTGAGGCCGATTTGACGCGCCTTGAAGCCCGGCGCCAAAATCGTCTTCATCAGCGTTTGTCCGGTCTTGAAATCTTTTCCACAAATCGGCACGCCATGTTTCGCGGCCAGTTCCTGAATCGCCGGAATGTCCACCGTCAGGTTGGGCGCGCCATTAGCAAATGGCACGCCGCTCGTTACAGCGGCCCACGCATACAGCATGGAAGGCGCGATGCTCGGATGATTTTCCTTCATCGCAACCTCGAATTTCTCGGCGGTCTTATGAACTTCGTGCTGTGTCAGGAAGATTTCCGTGGAACCGCACCAAATTAAAACCACGCGGTCAACTTTCGCCTTCTTCTTAAATTCCGCGATATCTTCTTTAATTTGCAGCGCGAGTTCGTATTTGTTCTTGGCCTTCTTGATGTTTTTCCCGCTGATATTCTTGACGTAGGCCTGATCAAACGCGGCCTTCATCGGCTTGATGCCACCGAGGAACTTCTTCACTTTGGCAAGATGCCCAGACTCCAGGACGCCCGCGTTCTTTGCCGCTTCATACGCCGTGTCGGGGAAGATGTCCCATCCGCCGAATACAATATCGTCCAGCTTCGCCAGGGGCACAAATTCGTTGATGAATGGCGTCCGCCCCTCGGTCCTCTTGCCGAGCCGAATGGTTCCGAGTTGCGTGAGCGAACCGATAGGTTTCGCCTCACCACGCCGAACCAGCTCGACGCCGGCCATAAACGTTGTGGCGACTGCTCCCATCCCCGCTGTCAGGACTCCAAGCCTTCCTTTTGGCGCTGCGATGCTAGACGGACGACGCATCCATTTCCCCCTAGAATGTCTCAAGAACAAGAATGTGCGGTGCTGGACTGATTGTCGGCAGCGCATCGCGCAAATAAGCGCTCGCGCGCACGGCGGAAGAACATACTATGTCCGATTGGCGAGCGTTTTGCAACGCGCGATAGCGGCGGATCGTGACCCATCCTGTTGAAAAATGAAAGCACTGCAAGATTAATTGCTCAAACCCCTACCGAGTGATCTCTCTTGCGTAGATCATATAGGAAGCGACTGGGTCAGATCCTCCCTGGTGGAACGCTCGAACCCTGTCTCGAATCACGCGGTCTGACGCCGTCATTCGTTCCCGCTCGCGCAGGAATTCTATCCAGGATTCCACAACGAACGTTTCAACAAGACGGCCGGGTTGGGCAGTGTCCCGATAGATTCCCCAGCGAACTGCCCCGTCTCTCATCCGGACGGTTCGCAACTGATGAATCGCATGCGTGAAACCCTGATAGTCCTCCGCCCGAATTCGATACTCAATCGTCACCATCACGGGACCATCCTCGGGATGAGGCTTGAGCGCAACCTCCGGCGCCGGCCGATTGACATGGTAAGGACTCATGTCTGGCGGCGTTCCTTGCCGAAGATGGAATCGGTGCGACAACGGCAAGCTGCATAAAAAGCCAACCGCCGCGGCTAGCAATGCCTTGGAAGTTGAGAAATGTTCCGCCAGATCGCCCCAGAGAGCGCTGCCGCCCGCCATGCCACCCATGAAAATCATTTGGTAGATGCCCAACGCCCGGGCCTGCACCCAATCGGGAACTGAAAGCTGCACGGCGGCGTTCAACGTGGAAGTCACGCTCGTCCATGCAAATCCGGCCGCAATCAGCCAGAAGACGATTAAAGGCGTGCTCCGCACCAGCGCAAGAACCGTGAGGGTGCACGTAAATATTCCACCCGCCGCGAGGATGATCCAGTCCGCTGAAAACAGGTACCGGATCCTGGGCAGGGAAGCGGCCCCGCCCACGGCGCCGATTCCAAGGCATCCGTTCAGCAATCCGTATGTCATGGCTCCTCGATGGAGGGTTTGCTGCGCCACCACAGCGAGCAACGCCCACACAGCCCCGGCGAAAAATGCAAATAGAAATGCCCGGTACAGAATTGCCTGGAGCTCCGGAGCATGGCGCAGATACCGAAGCCCCGCGCGCATGGACCCGGAAAGACGCTCGGCCGGAAGCGCGCTCTTGAACGGCGGAGTGCGTTTCCATTGATAGAGAACAAAGATGACCGCGACAAACGAAATTGAATTCAGCAGGAACACCATTGCGGCGCCCTTGCCCGCGGATACGAAGAGCGCAACTCCCAATCCGCCCAATGCAGGTCCAACGGCGCGCGCGAGATTGAACCCGGCGCTGTTCATGGAAATCGCGTCCGCCAGCTCCGCTCGCGGAACCAATTCCGGAACAATCGCTTGCCACGCGGGATTGTTCATTGCGGCGCCTATGTTCAGCAGGAATGTAAGGGTCAGCAGTGTCCACGGGGAAATGATTCCTGCGAACGTCAGAAGACTTAGAATTGCAACGCTGACCAACATCCATGTTTGCCAGAAGAGCAGCAAACGCCTGCGGTCAAACATATCCGCTGTCGCGCCGGCAGGAAGGCCCAGAATCAGAACGGGAAGATTCGCAGCGGTCTGCATCAGAGCGATCAGAAGAGGTGATGACGTCAGCGCCGTCATCAACCACGTTCCCGCGGTGTCCTGCATCCAGCTGCCGATGTTCGAGACGATTGAAGCGATCCACCGATTGCGGAATAGCGGATGCCGCAGCGGTTCCCAGCCCGAGGGTCTTGCTGTTGTGGTTTCTGGCGTCAAATCTGCGAGCACAACATCATAGTAATGGGAGCCGTATCAGAATGACAATCCGGGATAACTTGGATGTTCGTTACAGCGGACGCTTCTGTTTGAAATTCCACTCTGGGGTTTACCGCGCAGCTTACGACCGCGCGCGAGTTTTGGAGACAGGCGCATTCTTCCGCCTCGGACTCGATCCCGGCTTGGGGCGCAGCGACGAAAGAAACGCGTCGGGGTGCTGTGTATTAATCACGTCCTTCTTTTCAATCCATCCGCGCCGTGCCGTCAGGACGCCGTAACGCATGAGGGGCAAGTTACGCGTGGAGTGCGAGTCAGTGGAAATAACAATCTTCACGCCACGATCGCGCGCCATTCGCAGATAAGAATCCCGCAGATCCAGCCGCTCGGGATAGGCATTGCATTCCATAACCACGGCATGCTCGCGGCACGCGTGGAGAATCTTTTCCATGTCGTATTCAAAAGGCTCGCGCCGGAGCAGTATTCGCCCCGTCGGATGAGCGATAATTTGCGTGTAAGGATTTTCGATGGCCGCCAGCATCCGCTCCGTCATTTCCGCGCGCTCCATGTTCATGTAGGAGTGTATAGAGGCCACAACCACATCGAGCTGGGCCAGCACTTCGTTATCCAGATCGAGTGTTCCGTTCTTGAGGATGTCAACTTCGATTCCGGCCAAAAGTCGTATGCCTTCGACTCGTTTCTGCGCATCGTGGATTTTTGTTATTTGTTCGAGGGTGCGTTTTTCGTCCATACCGTTTGCGACGGTTACAGCTTTCGAGTGGTCGGTCAGCGCGATGTACTCATATCCGAGCTGTAGCGCGGCTTGCCCCATCTCTTCGATCATGTTTTTTCCATCGCTGGCGATTGTGTGCATTTGCAGATCGCCGAGAATGTCGCGCAGCTCGATAAGCTTGGGCAATGTATGGTCGGCCGCGGCCTCAATTTCGCCGTTGTTCTCGCGAAGTTCCGGCGGAATGTAGTCCAACTTGAGCTTCGCGTAAATTTCTTCCTCCGTTGCGCCCGCGACTGGTTTTTCGCCCTTCACCGTCGATAGAGCGTATTCGTTCAGCGTGAGTCCCATTTTCAACGCGCGGCTACGCAGAGTGACGTTGTGCTCCTTCGAGCCTGTAAAATAGAGCAGCGCGGCGCCATAACTTTTCTTATCGAGCAGACGCACGTCAACCTGCATTCCATTCGAGAGCCGAAAACTGACTTTGTTCTCGCCTCGCGCAAGAGTTTGCTCGACGCCGCCGTAAGTGAGGATGTGCTCCGCAATCGCGTCCACGCTTTTTGGCGTGTGACCCTTCGCGAGCGTGACAAGCAGATCCAGGTCGCCCACCGTCTCCCGGCCGCGCCGGAGCGAACCTGCGGGAGTGACCGACTCGATTTGTTTGCCGAGAAGTTGGATGTGCGCGATAAGCTTCTGCGCCGTCGCATCGGCATCATTCAAGAGAAATCGCCCGGCGGATTTCTTGAAGTTTTCCGCGGCTTTCAGAATGTTTTGCTCGGTCTTTTCGCCGAAGCCTTCGAGCACACGCAATTTTCCCTCTTTTGCGAGCTTCTCGACGGCTTCGACAGTCGCAGCCTTATACGCTTTCCAGATGAGCGCGACCTTTTTGGGGCCAAGCGATTGAAGTTTTAATATCTGCAGCAGTGTTGCCGGATACTTCTTCAGGAGTTTCTGCCGCTTGGAGTAGTCGCCCGTGCGCAGGATTTCCTGAATGTGCTCCGCCATGCGGTCACCGATGCCCGGCAATTCGGTAAGCTTGGAAGTGTCGCGAGCGATTTCTTCGATGGGATCGCTCAGGCCTTCCAGAAGCTCCGCGGCGCGCTCGTAACTGCGAAAGCGGTTGTAAAGCGCACCGTCAATTTCGAGCAGTTGCGCGGTTTCCCGGAGAATGTGTGCGACTTCACGATTTTCCATCCCATGATTATACGGCGGAAGTCCGGGATTCAGGAGAAAGGAAATGGTTCCCGAAGCCACTTCATCCACGATGAGGAGCGATGAAACGGGCGTAGTAAAGAATTCCAGCGACTGATTTTGCGTCGTGAATCCGGCCTTTGCGGATCATCTCGAGCAAAGCATTCAGTTCGAAAGGCTTGGGTTCAATTAGCTCGTCGGCATCAAAATGTGTTTTGCCGAGCGTTAGGTCCGTGGCGGCGTATGCGATCAAGCGCTCTTGGACGAAGCCCGGCGTGGGATAAACTTCCATCATCTTCTGGAAGTGTTTCGCGCGGTAGCCGGTTTCTTCGGCAAGCTCGCGGCGGGCGGCCTGTAGCGGCCTTTCTCCAGGTTCCATACGGCCGGCCACCAATTCCAACAGGAAGTCGCCGACGGTGTACCTGTATTGCCGCACCATCAATACACGGCCGTCGGACAGCACCGGCAGAATTACTACCGAGCCGCTATGTGTTACCACGTCGCGCGTGGTCTTCATACCACCCGGCTCGATAACGTGGTCGTGGCGGACGCCGAAGACCTTGCCTTGATACACGAGTTTGCTTGAAAGCACTTTCGCACGCGTGGCGGACACGAGTTCCTCCGTATGATTTGCCGTTCCTGCGGACGTAATCTTAACAGGGAAGCCGTGCCACGGCAGAGTGGACGGACTGTGGTTGACATTTTGCGCGCCGGGCAATAGGTTTGCGGGCGTGAATGTCTGAAGTTGTACTTGCGGTTGCTTTTTTGCCAGCGGCATTCCGTATCGGAGGGAAGCCTATGAAGGGTATTCGTCTCGCAATTCTCACCTGCCTCGTGTCGCTTGGGGCAATCGTTGCCTCAGCCGCGCCGAATGTAGTCTATGTGCGCTGCGGCAAACTTATTTTTGACGCCGAGAAACCTCCGATGACCAATGCAGCCGTCATAATTACAGACGGCAAGGTGACGGCTGTTGGCGCGAATCTTGCAGTGCCGGATGGAGCCGCGCAAGTGGACCTATCGAACTACACAGTGCTGCCGGGATTGATTGATGCGCACATTCATATCTGGAGCGGGCCGCGCGGCGCGAATCCATCGGAAGGGCTGGGAGCTCTGCGAGCGCAAAAGGCGATGAGCTACGCGCTCGGTTCGGGGATTGCCGCCGTGCGGGTGCTTGGCACGTCTGATTTTCTTGACGTCGCACTGCGCGATGCGATCAATGAGGGGACGATTCCGGGCCCTCATATGATTCCCGCAGGCCACGCGATTTCGATTCCAGCGGGCCACGGTGACCAATTCACATACGGGGCGAAGCTGCCGCTCGAGGATTACTACACTCCGCTGAACGGCTTCATCAATTCTCCGGAAGATGCGGAAAAGGCCGTCCATCTCCAGCTCAAGTACGGAGCGGGCGTAATCAAAATTCTGGCTTCGGGCGGGGTGTTGTCGCCGCTGGATTCTCCGGATGCCGAACAGGTTTCACCTGAGGAGCTGCATACGATCGTGGAAATCGCGCACATGCTGCGCGTGAAAGTCGCCGCTCACTGTGAGAACCTGGAAACTATCCTTGCGGCACTGCACGCGGGCGTGGATTCCATCGAGCATGGGCCTGGGCTCAATCTTGAAGCGATCAACCTCATGAAGGCTCAACACACGAGCTACGTTCCGACGGTTTATATCGTGGATAATATTCTGGCTCACGGCGAACAGATGCACTTGGCCGATTATTCGCTCCGCAAAGCGCGCGAGATTGGCGATAAGGAATTCGCCAGTTTCAAACTTGCGTTGCAGAACGGCGTGTTCATCGCGGCGGGTTCGGACCAATCTTATGAGCCGGGGCAGGGCACCGTGCGCGACGAAATCATGACCGAAGTGAAGTATGGGATGACGCCGCAGCAGGCCCTGATCGCGGGCACAAAACACAGCGCCGAGCTTGTGGGATTGGATCAGTTGCTAGGGACAGTTGCGGTGGGGAAAGAAGGAGATTTGGTGGCCGTGGAAGGCGATCCGCTCTCGGACATCCACGCATTGGAACGCGTGCGTGCGGTTATTTATCAAGGGCGAAGTGTGACGCCCGCGAATCGGAATTAGCTACACATGGTTTTCATGTTTCCATCTGCATCCAGAGTCTTGCCATCGCGCGACTGGCCCTCGCGCCAGCCAGCGCCTATACTGTTTTCAAGCGTAGCAAACGCACGCTGACAATTTCGATGGCCATCAGCACGCTAGTTGTGGACGACGAAAAACCCGCCCGTGATGAGCTTGTCTACCTGTTGAAGGCGTTTCCCGAAATAAACCTAGTTGGGCAGGGGAAGAACGGCGTCGAAGCGCTAAATCTCATCAAGGAACATTCTCCCGACCTGGTTTTTCTGGATGTACAAATGCCGGGGTTGGACGGCTTCGGAGTCATCAAGCGATTGGCGGACCGCAAGATGCGCGTGCCGCACATTGTTTTTGCCACCGCCTACGACCATTACGCGGTACAGGCCTTTGAGGTCAACGCGGTCGACTACGTTCTGAAACCGTTTGACAAGGCGCGCCTGGCGAAGGCTATTGCGCGGGCGAAAAAAATGCTGGAGGCCAGTGTCTCCCCGACCGACCGGTTGGAAACACTGGTCAGCCAGCTTGGTCTGGTGAAATCACAGCCTACAAAGCTGCTGGTAAAGGCGCAGCAGCGCATGCTGCTGGTGGATTCTGAAAGCGTGGTCTTTGCGAGCATCGAGGATGGATTAATCACGGTCGTCGCGAGCGATTTGGAAGGCACGTCAAACTATCGCACGATCGAGGAGTTGCAGGCGTCGCTTGATTCCGACCGTTTTTGGCGCGCCCATCGCTCTTATCTGGTGAACATCAATCACATCAAGGAAGTTGTTCCCTGGTTCAAATCGAGCTACGTACTGAAGATGGATGATAAGAAAGGGTCTGAGATCCCCGTCAGCCGCGCGCAGACGAAGCGCCTGCGTGAATTATTTAAAATGTGACGAAACGGAATCGCTGACGGTAGATGAGCGTGGAGCTATTGCGTGGGTAATGGAAACTTACTCGACGTCCAGGTTGTAGCGCTTTGTTTAACGCTGGTTGTAGTGGGGGGAATGCTGGCTTTCAGGGCTTTCACGGGAAAGCATCTTGGAAGGTTGTGGCTCGTCAGCGCGGAAGAGACATATCCTGGCGAGCCGGAGTTTCGTCACCGTTTGTATACATTTCTGGTTGGCGCTGTCCTCCTGATGCTGGGCGTTTTGGTGATATTGCGGACTTTTTTCCTCTAACCACTTGTCCTGCCGACAACCCGCTGCGGAGGCTTCGAGCTTTAATTGAGTCCTTGCGCAAGCTTGGGAATCGCCGCGCGGGTGTGCTAGCATCGCGGTTACTCGCAAAACGATGGATTTTTCTCTCACCGACGACCAGAAGCTGATTCGCGACACCGTCCGCCAATTTATGGAAGCGGAAGTGCGTCCGAAGGTACGCCAGTACGACAAGGAAGAGCATTTCCCCGCCGAAGAGCTGCGCAAACTTGGCGAGATGGGCTGCTGTGGCATGTTGATTCCCGAGGAGTGGGGCGGCGCGGGGCTTGATTCGATTGCCTACGTGACGATGCTCGAAGAAGTTGCGCGCGTGGACGCGGCAATCGCCGTAACTTTGAGCGTGACGAATTCTGTTGTGTGCGTTCCGATATGGAAACACGGCACGGAAGAACAGAAAAAAAAGTATCTGCCTCGATTGGCGCGCGGAGAAATCCTTGGCGCGTTCTGTTTAACGGAGCCGCAGGCGGGATCGGATGCCGCCGCGATACAAACGCGCGCCACGCGGCACGGCGACGTTTACAGGTTGAGCGGCACGAAGAGCTGGGTTTCCACGGGCGGCGATGCAGGCGTGCTTCTGGCTTTTGCGAAGACGGATCCCGCGGCGGGGTCTCGCGGAGTAACAGCGTTCCTGCTGGAACGCAGCTTTCCGGGATTCCGCGTGAGCCGCTACGAAGATAAAATGGGTTTGCGGAGTTCCCACACCGCGGAAATTGTGCTTGATGAATGCGAGGTTCCCGTTGCGAATCGTCTGGGTGAAGAAGGACAGGGGTTGAAGGTGGCCTTTGAAGGACTGGACGGAGGCCGCATCGGCATTGCGGCACAGGCCGTCGGAATTGCGCAGGGAGCGATGGAAGCTTCCGTGAAATATGCTAAGCAGCGACGCGCATTCGGCCAAACAATCAGCGAGTTTCAAGCCATCCAGTGGATGCTGGCGGATATGCAGACGGAAATTGAAGCGGCGCGATGCCTGGTGCATCAAGCGGCCTGGGCGCGGGATCGCGGAGCCAGTCGAAAAGGGCCGATCGCCGCGCGTGCGAAACTCTATGCCAGCGAGATGGTGAATCGCGTCGTTTACAAAGCTGTGCAGGTTCACGGCAGCGCGGGATATTCGCGGGAAAGCGATGTCGAGCGGATGTATCGCGATGCGCGCGTGATTTCGATTTACGAGGGAACGAGTGAGATTCAGCGAGTGATCATCGCGCGCGATTTGTTGGCGCAGGTGAGCGGCGGGGTGAAAGAGTCAAAACCTTCTGGCGCGACGGGCCGTTGAATTTGTAGCCTGCCCCGATTCGCAGGGGCGGGGATTTTCGTTGCCCGCGCCGAGATTGTAGTTGCCAACAAAGATTCGCTCTGACGGCGGCGAAATGTCGCGACATTTCAGGAGTAGGGCTTGTCAAACGAAGTGAAAAAGCGGCGAGTGCTGAGCGGCATGCGTCCCACGGGACGTCTGCACATCGGCAACTATTTCGGTGCGCTCGCGAATTGGGTGAAGCTGCAGGATGATCCATCGAATGAATGTTATTTCTTCGTTGCGGATTGGCACTCGCTGACTAGCGATTACGCGGATACTTCTCAGATTGCACAAAACTCAATTGAAATTGCGACGGACTTCCTTGCGGCGGGGCTGGATCCGAAGAAGGTGACGATTTTCCAGCAATCGCAGGTGCCCGAGCATGCTGAGCTGCATCTGTTGCTTTCGATGATTACGCCCCTGGGATGGCTGGAAAGAGTGCCGACGTATAAAGAGCAGATCGAGAATATGAAGGGGAAGGATCTGCTGACCTATGGGTTTCTGGGGTATCCCGTGCTCCAAACAGCGGATATTGTGATTTATGGCGAACAAGGCATGCCGCTGGTTGTTCCGGTTGGTGAAGACCAAGTCGCGCATGTCGAGCTGTCCCGGGAAATTGTGCGAAAGTTCAATTTCCATTTTGGATTTGAGATGGATGCAACCGACGTTGACGAAAGAAAGGGTTTCGCGATCTATCGTTTAATCCTAGACAGCGGTGCGCTTGGTTCTCGTGTCTACGTCCTTCCCGAATTGAAATCGTATGTCACGGCCTGGGCACGGAAGTATGCTGATGATGTTGGGCATGAGAATTTTTTGAAAAAGATTGAGAGCGTACCCGAGTTAGCGGGGCGCATAAGGATTAACGATGTTCTGTCGGAGCCCGACGTGATGCTAACCCAGGCGAAACGCGTGCCCGGCACCGACGGCCGCAAAATGTCGAAGAGCTACGGAAACGCAGTTGAGCTAGGCGAAAACGACGAATCCATCCGCGCAAAGGCCAAGGCGATGGTTACCGACCCGGCTCGGAAGCGCCGCACCGACCCCGGCAATCCAGATATTTGCCCTGTCTATGATTGGCACAAACTTTTTTCTCCGCCGGAAACATTGAAATGGTCGGCGGAGGGTTGCCGCTCGGCAGGCATCGGCTGCATTGAGTGCAAATCTGCAATGGCGGACAACCTAATCAAGTGGATCGCCCCAATCCGCGCACGGCGCGAGGAATATGCGACGCACCCCGCGCGCGTTCTGGAAGTGATTGACGCCGGATCGAAAGTGGCGCGGCGCACGGCGCAAGCTACGATGGAACGCGTCCGCGAAGCAGTGTTTCATTGGAAGGACAAGCGCGCGAGCATCTCTGGCATTAATCAGCCTGCGGAAGTAAAACCGACGGGAGCGGGGGACTAGCCGATGGAACCGGCTCCACAAGCTGCTCCGGCATACAAAGTAAATCTTTCGGCCTACGACGGGCCGCTGGACCTGCTGCTGGATTTAATCCGCAAGCAAGAAATGAATATTCACGATATTCCCATCGCGAAAATCACGGGACAGTATCTGGATTATTTGCGGAAGCTGGAAGAGTTGGATGTGGACGTTTCCGCCGACTTCATTTATATGGCCGCGACGCTGATTCTCATTAAGTCAAAGATGCTGCTGCCGCCTGATCCGTTTGCCTCAGCGGAAGAGCAGGGCGACCCGCGCGCGGATTTAGTCCACCGGCTGGTGGAACACGAAAAATTCAAGAACGCAGCGCATTTGCTTTACGAGAAGCAGCAGATTTTCCAGCACGTATGGTCGAAGCCGGACATGTCCTTGTATGACACCGAGGGCACGGAAGCGGAACTCGTCGTTTCGCTCGTGGACCTGGTGAAAGTTTTCCAGCAAGTGCTGGACCGGCGCAAGGAAGTAACGAAGATCGAGCTGCAGCACGCCCAATTCACCGTGGCGCAGATGATTGACTTGTTGCGCAAGAATCTGATGACGAGCGAAGATGGCGTCGAGCTATTAGAATTTTTCGAGTCCTGCGCCTCGCGCCATGCGATGATTGTGGCGTTCCTGGCGGTGCTGGAAATGGTCCGGCTGCAGGCGGTCCTTCTCACCCAGTCGCATCAATTTTCCGAAATCCGCCTGCGGAAGCACAAAATGTTCGATACTGTATTCGCAGCGGATGGATCGCTGAAACCGCTGACGGAAATTGACGAGCAGTATTTGTAATGCAAATTGGATAACGACTGGGAGATGACCAGACTGTGACGATGAATCCCGCGGAATTGAAGGGCGCGCTCGAAGCCGTAATCTATGCGGCGGACGAGCCTGCTTCGCTCGACCAAATGGCGGCCGCTATCGGAGTGGAAAAATCTGAGCTGCGGCCGGTGCTGGATGAATTGGTTGCAAGCTACGCTGCTGACGAGCGCGGCCTGGAAATCCGTCAAGTGGCGGGTGGCTATAAGTTCTACACCAAGGCGCAGCACCACGAAGTTGTGCGCCGATTCATCAAGAGTTTGCGTCCGCCACTACGGCTCACTATGCCCGCGCTTGAGACTCTGGCCGTCATTTCCTACAAGCAGCCGGTTACGCAGCCGGAAATTCACGAGATTCGCGGAGTGAACTGCGCCGGCGTGATTCAGACGCTGCTGGAAAAGCGGCTCATCACGACGGCGGGGCGGAAGGCTGTGATTGGAAGGCCGATCCTTTATCGCACGTCGAAGGAATTTCTAATGCGCTTCGGCCTTTCGGATTTGGACGAGCTGCCGAGCCTGAAGGAATTCGAGCAACTCGCCCGCCAGGCGCTCGGCTCGGATGAAGGAATTGCTCCGATGGAGCCTGGAGATATTTCCGAGGGTCTTCCCGAGGATATGGCGGCAACGGAAACGGGTGCTGAGGAGCCGCAGAGCGAGACATCGGGCGGCGCGGCGTCATTAAGCGATGCAACAGGCAATAGTAATGACCCCTCGTCACTTGCACCGGCCGAGAATGAATCGGCGGCAGAGACGTCTGGCTCCCGCGCGTCAGACGAACCCCGCGCACGCGCAGCCGACGGCAAATCCTAGCGCAGTTTTCAGTGAAGCGTGGGGCACCACGGGTGACATTCCTTGAAGCTTGAACGGCTCCAGAAAATTATTTCGCGTGCGGGAATTACCTCTCGCCGTCACGCCGAACTGCTGATTTTGAGCGGACAGGTGCGCGTGAACGGCATCGTGGTCAAGGAACTTGGCAGCAAAGCGGATCCGCGAAAAGACCGCATCGTAGCCGCGGGGCGCGTGGTCCAAATCCCCGAGGAGCTCCATTATTTCCTGCTGAACAAACCGCCCAAGGTCGTTTCGACCATGTCTGACCCAGAAGGACGTCCGTCATTGCGCGAGCTGCTGCGCGGATCACCGCATCGCGTGTTTCCGGTTGGCCGTCTGGAATACGCCTCGGGTGGCTTGCTGCTACTTACCGACGATGGCGACCTGACGAATCGCATATTGAAATTGGCCGCGAAACTGCCGCAAACCTACTGGATCAAAGTGAAAGGCCGGTTAAGCAGCGATGAACAGGCGCGAATAGCCGCCAAACTTTATGGGAAAGTGCAACCTGTTCCTTCCGCGCAGGGCAAAAAGATGGCGCCGAATCCCTGGTACGAAGTGAAGTTTTCAAGCGTCCGGCGGGACGCGCTGCGTGAAATGCTCTTTGAAATGGGCCATCCCGTCGAGAAACTTCGCCGCGTCGGATTGGCAACACTCGAGCTTGAGGATTTGCCGGAAGGCGCCTATCGCGCGCTGCAACCAGTTGAATTAAGAAAGCTGGAGCAAAACCTTACTCGTGTGGAAGCCGCCCCGGCCCGCGCGGCGAGGAGTACCGATGGAGCACATTCCGTAAGGCGAAAGTAACTCATAAAGAGGAAAATCCGGCAGCATACTACTGGCCTTAATCGCTGCCGGACCAAATTGTACTCGAGGCTCCAACACCGGTGAACTTCACGCAGATGTCCAAATTGTTCGAAGAGCGAGTGCCCGATTATATCCACGGGATCAGTGCGTACGTTCCCGGAAGGCCCATAGAGGAAGTCGAGCGCGAGCTAAAGATTCGCGCCATCAAGCTGGCTTCCAATGAAAACCCGCTTGGTCCGTCGGCGCGAGCCTTGGAGGCTGGTCGCGAAGCGCTGGCAGGTGCGAATCGCTATCCCGACGGCGGCGGCTACTATCTGCGCGAAGCTCTGGCTGGGCTGCACGCCGTCTCGATGGAAAACGTGATCCTCGGGCTGGGCTCGAGCGAACTGATTGATCTTTCCGCGCGCATCCTGATCCGGCCGGGCGAAGAAGGGCTAACTTCTCAGGGGTCGTTTCCGCTCTTCTACATCGCGATTCAAGCCACGGGCGGCCGGTTGGTAACGACGCCGCTGAAAGATTATGCGTTTGATCTGGATGCGATGGCCCGAGCGATCACCCCGCGCACGCGCTTCATCATTCTGGCCAATCCGAATAATCCGACGGGCACGATGTTCACTGCCGATGAATTCGACGGGTTTCTGCGGCGGGTTCCGGAAGATGTTCTCGTCGTACTCGACGAAGCGTATTGCGATTACGTGCAGCACCCGAATTATTCCCGCTCAATTGAGCGGACGCGCGCGGGCGCAAACCTCCTTGTGCTGCGAACTTTTTCCAAAGTTCATGGTTTGGCCGGATTGCGCATTGGGTATGGAATTGGACCGGCGCCATTGCTGGTGCAAATGAATAAGGTGCGCACGCCTTTCAATACTACGAGCGTTGCACAGGCGGCAGCTCTCGCCGCGCTTGGGGATGTGGAGCACATACGCCGGTCAGTGGAATTGAATCGCGCGGGGATGATTCAACTTGCGCGAGGACTCGAGCGCTTGGAAACGAAGTTTGTGCCGTCGTTTGGCAACTTTTTGTACGTTGAGGCCGGCTCACGCGCGGCAGATGTTGCGCGGGGACTCGAAAAGATGGGCGTCATCGTGCGGTTGTTGGACTGGATGGGGATGCCCGGTGGTTTGCGTGTGACGGTTGGAACGGCCGAGGAAAACACCAGGTTCCTCAAGGCTTATGGCGACACGTTAGCAGCGTTGCATTCTTCTGCAAATCCGACGAAATAGTCTGGGCCATGAATCTCGATCCTGTTGGCACCCAACCCTCTTCCAACACTGACGGCCAAACACGCGCACTGCTTGCTTCCTCGAAGGTGATCGCCGTCGTCGGGCTTTCATCGAAGCGCTCCCGGCCCAGCTTCAGCGTCACGCGATACATGCAAAGCGCGGGCTATCGGATTATCCCCGTCAACCCCAACGAAACAGAAGTGCTTGGCGAGAAGGCGTATCCGAACCTCGGCGCCATACCAAAAGACATTCGAATTGATATTGTGGATATTTTCAGGCGTTCGGAGGAGGTTCCGGAAGTGGTGGAAGCGGCGATTCAAGCGGGCGCGCGCGCGATATGGATGCAGGAAGATGTAATCCATGAAGCCGCCGCCGCGCGCGCCCGGAAAGCTGGGCTCTACGTGGTGATGGATCGCTGCATATTGAAAGAGCACCAGAGACTTCCAGGCTGATCCTCCTTCTCGTTGAACACTCTTACTGAAGATCGAATATCTCCACCGTTCGTTTCACCATTGTGATCACTGCGACTGAGCGGCCGTCGGGTGAAAGCGCGAAATCTCGGAATGTTTGGCCGTTCAAGAGTGGCGTCAGCGTGGGTGAGGACATTGCTGCGCCGGGCTTGTTTTCGGTATTTGTTGCAAAAGGGGGGAGCGGAACCCAAACGAGATCGCCTTCCTGGCGATCGAGTCCGCGCTTGACGAGAACGCGTTTTTCGTCTGGCGCCCACGCAATTGGTCCGTATGCGACGTGTACGCTTGCCACCTGATCTGGATCCGCGATCTGGCGGACCTCGAGCGTGTCAATGTCGCGGAAGTAGGCCACCTTGTTTCCGGAGGGGGAAAAACTCAGCGCGCCGAGGTATCCATCGAGCGTTGCGAGCAGGCGGTAATCTTCTTTCAATAGGTCAAGTTCCACCAGACGCGTATCCCCCGAGCCGGTGGGGTTTCGCTCTATGGCCACGGCGCTGCCCAGCCTCGTGTTCCAAGCCAACGATGCAAAGGAGCGCCGGTCGAAAAGATGAACGATGCGCCCACCAGGCGATTGAATAATGGAGATGGAAAACATGAGTTTTGGTTTGACGGTTTCGGTGAGGTAGGCCACCGTGTCTTCATTGTCGAGCCACGCGCCGCCAAGCGCGCCGATGACCAAATTGTCTCCCTCTGCAATCTTGATTTCCTTGCCGTCTTGGCCGAACAGCAGAAGCATTTGGTCTTGCAGTGTTTCGCCGGTAGGCGTCAGTTGACTTGTGGAGAGTTCGGCGGTGAGCTTCGTTCCATCGGACGACCAGCGCAACCCAGTGATCGTGTAACTAAAGGCCGCGGCACCCCGCGCCATTTTTTCACCGTTGACGATCTTGCGGCGCCTGCCGTCTGTTTCGAGAATCCAAATATCATCGCGCTGCACGTCAAATTTTTGCACGGTGAAAATGTGCCGGGTGGCGTATGCGAGCCGGCCATCGGGCGCGTACGCAACGGCGGCGCATTCATCTTCGATGGTGATACGCGGAGCGGCAGTTTGACCGCCGGCGGGAGGGCAAACTATCAGCGAGCACCACAAGAGGCCCAATCCGGCCAAGGCCGAAAGGAATGAACGCGAGGTCTTCCGGGAATGGGAGCCGGTCATGGTTTTGGCGGCTTTGAGGGATCTGCGGGCGTTGGGCGAGTGACCTTCAGCTTCCGAATTTCCTCGATGCGCTGGCGCAGCCGTTGCTCGAATCCCTGATTCGTCGGCTGGTAGTAGCTGCGTCCGGCGATGGAATCCGGCAGGCAAGACATGTCCGTAATTTTCTCATCATAATCGTGGGCGTATTGATAGCCGCGGCCATACCCAACATCCTTCATCAGTCCTGTCACCGCATTTCTCAAGTGCAGAGGCACAGGCTCGGCCTGCGTTTCCTGCAAATCCTTGGCAACTTCTCCATATCCCGTATAAACCGCGTTCGATTTCGGCGCCAGAGCGAGATATACGGCGGCTTGCGCCAGGGCCAAATTGCCCTCCGGAGGACCGATGAAATCCGCGGCTTGCATGGCGGCAATCGCTACGCCGAGCGCATGAGGCTCGGCCAATCCAATGTCCTCGCTTGCCATCCGCACCAGCCGCCGGGCAATGTAGAGCGGATCCTCGCCGGATTCCAGCATGCGCACCAGCCAATAGAGAGTTGCATCCGCATCGGAATTGCGTACGGATTTGTGCAGCGCGGAAATAAGATTGTAGTGTTCCTCCCCTGCCTTGTCATAGAGCAACAATTTGCGCTGAAGCGTTTTCTCGAGTAACGCGGTGTTGAGCGTATGGCGTCCTTCGGAATCGGGAATCGCGCTGCGCACCACAGCTTCGAGCGTGTTGTAAGCGGCGCGGGCATCGCCATTCGCCATGATGGCGATCCGGCGCAGCACGTCCGCGTCCGTTGCGATGTTTTCATTACCCAGTCCGCGCTCAGCGTCGGCCAGCGCTCTCTGCAGCAGAGTAAGAATCTGATCTTCGCTAAGCGCTTGGAGAACATACACGCGGGTGCGCGAAAGAAGCGGCGCAATTATCTCAAATGACGGATTTTCCGTTGTGGCGCCAATGAGGGTGATGTTGCCCGCCTCGACGTGCGGAAGAAAAGCGTCCTGTTGCGATTTGTTGAAGCGGTGAACCTCATCAATAAAGACGATTGTGCGGCGTCCCGTGCGATGGCCACGCTCCGCCTCAGCCATCACCTCCTTAATTTCCTTTATGCCCGTGAGCACGGCGCTGAACGAGACGAATTCGGAGTGCGTCACGCGCGCGATAATTCGCGCAAGCGTTGTTTTTCCGCAGCCCGGCGGTCCCCAAAGGATCATGGAACCGATGTCATCGCGTTCGATTTGCGTGCGCAGTGCTCCTCCAGGACCGAGTAGCGCTTCCTGGCCGACGCATTCGTCAAGGGTTTGCGGGCGCATCCGATCGGCGAGAGGACGCGAGGCCTCATTCATCCTGTTGGAAGCGGTCTTGCGTTCCTCGGGCGGATCGAAAGCGGGGAAGAGGCTCATGAGGTTGATCCGGTGCGCTGACGCGCGGCTTCGTAAAGCAGAATCGCCGCCGCGGATGCGGCATTGAGAGATTCGACGCTCTCTCCAGCATTTCCTCGCACCCCCGCAAGGGGGATGCGTATACGCACATCCGCCGAGCGTTCTATTTCCCGCGGCAGGCCGGCGCCTTCATTGCCGATGAAGAGAGCAACAGGGCCGGAGAGATCGGCTTGCCACGGAGCAATCGAATCAGAAGTATCCGTCGCGGAAGTAGCAGCCAGCATGCGTACCCCGGCAACGCGAAGCTGGGCCTGAAAAATAGATGCCGAAACGCCTTCTGTAGCGGGCAGGCGGAATATGGCGCCAGCGGAAGCGCGAACAACCTTCGGAGAAAAAAGATGGGCTGTGCCGAGTGATTCAGAGCGGCATGCAGCTACGCCGCTGGCTCCCAATGCTTCCGCCGCACGCAGGATCGTACCAACATTTCCAGGGTCTTGGAGGCCCACCAAAACCACAATCAGAGGTACGTTTTCACGCGAAGCGCCGTCGCCGCGTAGCAAATCGTCGAAACTTGCCCGCGGCGGGCGGACCAATGCGGCTATGCCCTGGGGTGTTTCTGTTGCTGCCACGTGCGCGAAAAGCGCATCGGTAGTGGCCAGCAGGCGCGTCACAGTATCGAGCTTTGAATTGACTCGTGCTAAATGCTTGCGGCCGGTTTCGCTCACGAGGATCGCTTCGACAGGAATTCCTGATCGCAACGCTTCTTCGACCAACCGTGCACCTTCGATGCCAAGCGCACCTTCAGTTGGCTCTGCGCGGCCCGCGAGGGCGGCGCGAAAGCGTTTAAGCCAACGGTTGTCTCGACCGGTAATTGTTTCCGGCTGACGCGTGCGCGCATTCGAAACCGTGTGTGCGCTCGGACCAGGAGAATGCGGCATGCGTGGCATATATGGAGCGTAACAAACGCGCCGGAGGGGGTAAAGCTGCCGTACAGATGAAAAAGGGGGGCGGTATTTGCGCGAAGGCATATCGCTACGCGAGAGAGGTCACTATCTTGCACGCGTGAGGGTGGTGTGGTAGTTTGCCGCAAGTACACTCTCGAGAGCGTATCGTTGCAGCTCTAGGGTCTTCTCGCTGAAACTGAAAGGCATACACCTTGCCCGCTGAGCTTTTAAAGGTCTCCGCGGAAACCCCGGAAGTCGCCCATCTGCGTTACGCTTGCGATTTTATCCAGCGCGGTCATGTCATCGGCGTTCCCACAGACACTTATTATGGTTTGGCGGCTGATCCGTTCAACCTTGCCGCTGTCGAGCAGATTTATCGGGTGAAGGGCCGGCCTGAGACTCGCGCCCTTCCCATCCTGGTGAATTCCATTGAACAGGCCGCGGCGCTTTCGCGCGATTTGCCGGATGCATTTCTAAAGCTCGCGCGTAACTTCTGGCCGGGCGCGCTTACGCTCCTCGTAGATGCCTCAAATCGTTTGCCGTTGAAGGTGACGGCGAACACTGGCCGCGTTGCTTTGCGTTGGCCCAATTCGAAAATTGTTACCTCGTTGATCGAAATTCTGGAAGGGCCAATCACGGGAACGAGCGCTAATATCTCCGGATTTCCCGCGTGCTCGCATTGCGATCAATTGGTGAAACAGTTGGGAGACCGTTTGCCGCTTATCCTGGATGGCGGCGAGACCGGCGCGATTCTCGCATCAACGATTGTGGACTTGCATGACGACAAGTGGCGAATCCTGCGCGAGGGCGCCGTTTCAGAATCCGACATAAGCGCCGCGCTCGAATCGTAGGACTTCCATCGCTTTGCTCTACCGAATCGAAATGCCAGCCATGAAATCATAATCTCCGCCAGGGCCGAGTTCTACGTGCTCAATTCGCCGCCGGTGCACGGAGATGTTGTCCTGGAACCAGAGCGGCAGGTAGGGAAGATCCCCGGCAATAATTTGCTGGACCTGGCTGTACAAGGCGCGGCGCTTGTCGCGGTCCGGTTCCACACGCGCGCGGTCAACTAGAGCATCAAGCTGCGGATTGCGATAGCGGCCGCGGTTGGCGCCGGCAGGTGGAATCTTGTTCGAGCCGAAGGCATACTCGAAAAAATCGGGATCGTTGTTCGCGCCTACCCAGTGCAACGTGTAGAGCTGGAAGTTGCCTTTTGTGATGTCCGCGTAAAAAGTTGCGAATTCCAGCGGATGCAGATCGAGTTCCACTCCCACGCGACGCCATTCGTCCTGAAGCACTTCGCCGAGAAGCCGGGCCAGCGGATCGGTAGAGGTTTTTAATGTGAGGCGCAGGCGAACGCCATTCTTTGGATCGCCAACCCGCCGAAATCCCGCTTGATCAAGCAGAGCTTCGGCCTTCGACGGATCGTAACTGTATTTCGGCACATTGGGCTCATAGGCCCAGTTATTCGGCGGGAGCGGACCATCGGCGACTCGCGCCTGGCCGCGCATTAGCGTGCGCGCGAGCGTATCGCGGTCCGTGGCATAAGTGAGAGCCTGTCGCACCTCGCGGTGGCTCAGCGCCGCGTCCTCGCAATTGAAAGAGATATACGAAAAAAGAGTGCCGGGCTCCTCGGTAACCGCCAAATCCTTTTGCTGCGCGAGCACAGGCACCATATCAGGCGTAAAGGAATTGAGCTCGATGTCGGCTGTGCCTTTGCGTAATTCGAGCGCGCGCACCACTGCTTCGGGGACCACGCGGAAATCCACGCGGCTCACTTGCGCCGGTCCGCGAAAATATCTGGGATTGCGTTCGACGATAATCTCTTCATCCTGGCGCGCGCTTACAAATTGGAATGGGCCGCTGCCTACAGGATGCTGCACGAAGTCGGCGCCCGAGCCCGCGGGCACGATGCCGGCGGCCGCGCGCACCAAGCTCCAGGGAAACGAGGCGTTGGGTTCCGAAAGATGAAAGATTACGGTCTGCGCGTCGGGCGTCTCAATGGTCTGAACCACGCGAAACGCTCCCCGCTTCGGGCTCTGCACCGTTCCTTCGGGTCCGGGAATACCATTCAGAATGGATTGGAATGTGAACTTGACGTCCGCGGAAGTGAGCGGGCGGCCGTCGCTGAACTGTACTCCGGCATGTAAATGAAAAACGTATGTCCGCGGATCAGGCATCTCCCACCGTTCGGCCAGGTCACCCTGGAGATTCATCGCCGCATCGCGTTCGAGAAGCCCGCTGAAGAGCAACCCGTCGAGTTGCTGGGAACGAGCGTCAGTACCGAAGCGCGGATCGAGATTTGCAGGCATCGTTTCGAGGAGAAAGATCACGGTGCCGGGCGGCTCGGCGGGAGCGTGGTTGCATCCGGCAGCAAATAAACCGATAAGCGCAATCGTCAAGAACGGGGCGGACACGCCAATGAACTTAACGCGGCGGCGCATAGCAAACTTTCCCGAGGATCGCGGGGCGTTTCGCACCCGTTGCGGCGGGGAGATTGGCGGGCCGCCCGTGAAAGGTTTCGTACGCAAGAATGGCAAACGCGAATGCCTCCTTCGCGTCCTCCGGCACGCCCAGGGCACCCGATGTGATGACTTCCACTCCGCGCAACGCGGCTGCAAGCTGAGCCATGATGAGCGGGTTGTGAGCGCCTCCGCCCGCGACGATAAGCTGTTTCACCCTTGCGCGCGGCGCGATAAACCGGTGCCACGCGTCAATGATAGAAAGTGGCGTAAGCATAGTCGCCGTGCGTACCAAATCTGCGGGCCGCGAGCGACGCCGCGCGCCCAGCGAGATCAGACGGCGAGCATAAACTTCGCCGAATTGTTCGCGCCCGGCAGATTTCGGCGGCGGACGCAGGAAGTAAGGATCAGCGAGCAGGGAATTGAGCAGCGCCGGAAGCACGCGGCCCTTCCTTGCGAGCCGCGCGTCGCGATCAAACTTCGACCGTCCTCTTGAAAAGTGGTGCACAAGCGCGTCAATAATCATGTTTCCCGGACCAGTATCGAATGCGAAGACCTCCTCCGGTCGCGCAGCAGCCGGAATCACAGTGACGTTCGCTATGCCGCCTATGTTGAGCGCAACGCGCCCGGCGCGCTCATCCCCGTAAAGAAGATAATCCACAAACGGCACCAGCGGCGCGCCCTGCCCGCCCACGGCAAGATCTGCGGGGCGAAAATCCGCAACAGTGGTAATCCCCGTCCGGGCCGCGATCACGCTAGGCTCGCCGATCTGCAGTGTGCCGGCAACGCGATGCGCCCCAAAGCTGCGGCTGGGTATCCCCTGATGATAGATCGTCTGACCGTGCGAACCGATAATCGCGATGCTCGCAAGCGGTACGCGAAATCGGCGGCAAGCCTCGAGGGCCGCACCGGCGAAAAGCTCCCCCCCGAGAAAGTTGAGCTGGCTAATCTCTGCGGTAGTCGTCGAAGCGCCGTTGGCCAAACGCAAAATGGCATCGCGTACTTTACTTGGATAGGGAATCGCAGCGAAGTGTTCCAGTTTGGCTTTCAGATTTGGCGGAGCGCCTGAAATACGCGCGAGCGCAACATCAATGCCATCAGCCGACGTGCCGGACATCAGCCCCAGCACTCGCATGGATTGCGCACTTGGATTGCGGCTCATGTAATTTGCTTCTTCAATTGAGCAAGAAGATTCAGCGCATCCAGTGGCTTCAAGTTGTCCAGGTCGGCCGCGCGCAGGGCTTCGAGAACTTCACGATCAATCGGCGTGAACATGGGTTGTTGCACGTGAGTGAAGCCGTGCGCTGCGCCGGGAGAAAGCTTCTCGGTCAGCTCGTGTTCGCTGCGTTCATGACGCAGCAGAATTTCCCGCGCACGTTCAATGACGGCTGGCGGCAATCCTGCAAGCCGTGCGACCTCGATTCCGTAGCTTCTGCTGGCGCTGCCTGCTTCAACTTGTTTCAGGAACACAATCCCCGTAGACGTCTCACGAACGGCGACATGAATATTCTTCACGCCAGGCAGAAGTTCGGCCAACTCGGTCAGCTCGTGATAGTGCGTGGCAAAAAGCGTTCGCGCGTGTGTTTGGGCTTGCAGATGTTCCACCACGGCCCACGCGATGCTCAAGCCATCAAACGTCGCGGTCCCGCGACCGACTTCATCAAGCAGGATGAGGCTCATGGGCGTCGCGGTGTTGAGGATCGCCGCCACCTCGCTCATCTCAACCAGAAATGTTGAGCGGCCGCGCGCCAGATTATCTGACGCGCCGATGCGCGTGTAGATTCGGTCCGTAATCGGCAGCCGCGCCTGTGTCGCGGGCACGAATGAACCGATTTGCGCCATGATCACAATCAGCGCGGCTTGCCGCAAATATGTGGACTTCCCTCCCATATTTGGTCCCGTGATGAGCAGGATTTGCTGCTCCGAATCGTTCAAGTACAAATCATTCGGCACGAATCGTTCTCCGCGTATTTCAAGCAACTGCTCGATTACGGGATGCCTGCCCCCCATGACCATCAGTTCGCCATCTTCCGTGAACTCGGGTCGTGCGTAGTTCCGGGCCGCGGAAAGCCGCGCAAAGTTTACGAGGACGTCGAGCTGTGCGATTGCGGCGGCGGTTCGGCGCATGCGCGGCGCCTGCACGGCGATCCCCTCGCGAAGTTCCGCGAAGAGCCGCCGCTCGATTTCCGCGATGCGCCCATCCGCTTCGAGCACTTTGCGTTCATATTCTTTCAACTCGGACACCGTAAAGCGCTCTGCGTTTGCGAGAGTTTGCTTCCGTTCGTAGTCAGCGGGGACCGCTTGAGCATTCGCGTGCGAAATCTCAATGTAGTAACCAAACACCTGGTTGTAGCGGATCTTCAGCGAGCCGATGCCGGTGCGTTTTCGTTCACGTTCTTCCATGGCGGCGATGAACTGCCGTCCGCGCTGGCCAAGATCGCGCAATTCGTCAAGCTCGGCGAGGAACCCGCGGCGGATTACGCCGGGCTCCGTGGCTTGCGCGGGTGGATCGTCGGATAAAGTATTTGCAATCCGCTCTGCGACATCGTTCAGGTCGTCCATTTGCTCACGCAACGCGGTCAGGCGCGCGCTCGTGCAGTTGGCGAGGAAGCCGCGCGCAAGCGGCACGCGCAGCAGCGAAGCGCGCAGCGCCGCCAGATCGCGCGGAGTCGCAAGCCCCAGTGTGATACGGCTTGTCAGCCGTTCCAGATCAAGCACGCCCGTAAGCGTTTCGCGGATCTCTTCGCGCAGCACCGTGTGCGATTTCATTGCCGCGACGGCGTCCAACCGCAGTTCGATTTCGTCGAGGGAAATTTCAGGCCGAAGAATCCACGACCGCAGTAATCGCGCGCCCATCCCAGTGACGGTCTCGTCCAAACAGGCCAGCAAAGTAGTCGCGCGGCCCGAAGCGGCATCATCGGAAGAAATCGGCGTGACGAGTTCGAGGTTGCGGACGGATACGCTGTCCAGGCCGAGCGCCTCCTGCTGTTCGTAAAATCGAATGCGGTCCAGACTTGGCAGCGCATGGCCGGAAACGCCATTGCCCTGGCCCGCGAGCGATGTTTCGCGGAGATAGTGAACAACCGCACCGGCGGCACTCGTGGCCGCGGAGTGATTGACCAGCCCGAAACCTTCCAATCCCGCCACGCCGAACTGCTCGGTGAGCATCCGCTCCCCGTAGTCCGCGGCAAAGATCCATTCTTCGATACGTGTGATCGCGCCGTCACGAACTTCCATGCGCGCGGCGAACTTTGCTCCGGGCGCGGCAGCATCGGAATCGGCAAAAAGTCCAGTGACCCGCTCGAGCAGAATCTCGCGCGGACGCAAAAGCTGCAGCTCATCTCGAAGCTTTTCTTCGGATTCAGCGCCGCTGAATTCCGTGGCATTGAACTCACCCGTGGAAATATCCGCCCAGGCAAGCCCGATGCGGCCGCCGCGCGGCGCGTAGGCCACGGAAGCAAGAAAATTGTTCTCTCGGGGCTCAAGGAGATGAGCGTCGGTAGCCGTGCCCGGAGTGATGACGCGCGTTACTTCCCGGCGCACAAGCTTTTTGCCGGGGCCGGCTTGCTCCATTTGGTCGCACATTGCGACCTTGAATCCGGCGCGTATCAGCCGGACGATGTAATTCTCCGCCGCATGGTACGGCACGCCGCACATCGGGATCGGCTTGCCACGCTCGCGATTGCGCGACGTGAGCGTGATCTGCAGTTCCCGCGAAGCCACAATCGCGTCCTCATGGAACATCTCGTAGAAATCTCCGAGCCGGAAGAGCACCAGGGCATGCGGGTAGCGCGTCTTAATTGCTTGATACTGCCGCATCAGGGGAGTAGTGGGTTCAGGCATGAGTTGGCCAGCAGCCGCGCCGGAGCATTATACTAGTGCCGATACACCTTGTTGGCACGCCTCTTTTTTCAAGGAGATCGCCAGGCAGCGCGTGAAGTTCCGGCGGAGGCCGATCCTATTCCAAACGAAATCGAAGTGAAGCTTTCGGTGCGGGATGCCGGAGCAGCGCGCAAGAAGCTCGCCAAGCTCCGCGCTAAGCCGGTGCCCGGTGAAATTGCGGGCAAAGATGGCCGCGTCCACGAATTGAACATTCTATTTGATACGCCGGACGGCGGCTTCGCGCGCCATGGCCAGCTGCTCCGCGTGCGTACCGAAACCTCCCCTTCATCAGGCCGCAAAGCGAAGGCGCGCGCGGTATTGACCTACAAGGGCCCTGCGGAAGCACAAAAAACCGGACGGTACAAGATTCGCGACGAAAACGAAGTGGTGGTTGCCGATGCCGGCGCAATGAGAACTATCCTGGAAGCACTGGGGCTTCGAGGGTGGTTCCGCTATGAGAAATTCCGGACCACTTTCGTGCTGCCTGGCGCGGCTCGTTGGGCGGCGGGGCTGCACCTCGAGCTCGATGAAACGCCAATAGGGACATTCCTGGAATTGGAGGGGCCTCCCGCTGGCATTGATCGCGCCGCGCAGGAACTGGGTTTCTCCCACAAAGACTACATCACAAAGAGTTATCTGCTGCTTCACATCGAGTCTTGCCGCCGCAAAGGTGTTTCTGTCCCGCAGATTGCTCCCGGTATCGTCGCGGGCATTCCCGATATGGTTTTTCCCGAATCCGGCGGAAAGAAACGATAAGAGTCCTTTTCTGTCCGGGATGCGCCGATAAGAGACGAATGCTTGCACCATGAACGTAGCTCGATGGTGATAAAGGCGAACGCTCCAGTAAATTTCCTAAGGAAAATGTCATTCTTTTCTTGACAAAATTTGCATATGCCTTTAACAACAGGAACGAGGATGGATGCTCTGATGAGCGACGCTGAAGAATTGGAGCCCCCGGGTAGCAGCTTGCCTGCGAATGGGGCTTTTCGTCTGGGTAAAGAGATCATTTGTAAGTCTGGGTGTTCGGGCGGCGATACAGCCGCTCGGTTCGGTTATGCGCAACAGGAGTACGGCCTGAGATAACGGTTGCATAAGAAGTCCTATGCCACCCGCGGCCGGGATCTGCTCCTGACCGCGGGTTTTTTGTGCGCGAGCGCTGAGATGAGCCGCCGAAGTTGCTTTGCGAACAAACTTGGGAAGAAAGGAGGTGCGCCATGCTGCACGCCACGGAGCTACTGGGAGCCGCGACTTACGATGTGCAAGGCAATTTCGTAGGCCGCGTCCGCGAACTATTTATTGAGCCGGCCGAGCAGGCCAATCGCGTGGCGCGCTTTCTGCTGGGTCGCGGAAAGTATCAGCCACTTGTCGCGAGATATGACCAAGTGGCGTTTGTCGCGCCCGGCACTATGCGTCTCAACGTCAATGAAAAGGCGCTCGAGGAATATCACGCGAATGAGGCTTGGCTGGCGGTTCAGAAGGATTTGCTGGACCAGCAAATTATTGATACCGGCGGCCGCAAGGTCGTCCGCGTGAACGATCTGGACCTGGCCGAACATCATCTGAATGGAAGCGTCGAGCTGCGCGTAAGTCAGGCGGACGTGGGACTGACGGGCGCCGTGGGCCGCCTTTTGCAGGGCGTCGCTTCTCCTTCGCTGATCCGCCGGATACAGGAAAAGCTGCCCGCTCACATGATTCGCTGGGAGTTCGTAAATTTGATTGAGCCGGACCCGCTGAGGCGTATCAAGCTTCGCGTTTCGCACCAGAAGCTGGCTCATCTGCATCCGGCGGATCTGGCGGACATTCTGGAAGCTCTCTCGTCCGAGGAGCGCCAGTCCATTATTGATTCTCTGGATGAACAGAGCGCGGCGGAAACTCTTGCCGAGCTGGATGTGCGCTTGCGCCAGCAAATTGTCGAAAAACTTGATCCCGAGAAAGCCGCCGACATCATCGAGGAGATGCAGCCTGATCAGGCTGCCGATTTGCTTTCCGGGCTTGCGCCGGAGACCTCCAAGGGGCTTCTGGCCGGCATGCAGCATCATGAGGCGAGCGGCGTCCGGGAATTGATGAAGTTCGACGAAAGTACCGCCGGCGGCATGATGAACACTCAATTCGTTTTGGTCAGCGAATCGGCCACGCGCGAGGACGTCATTGAATGGATACGCTCCATGGAAGGCGATCCCGAGCAACTCGATGCCATCTTCTTGACGGACCCCGCCGGGAAGTTTGCCGGTGTCGTGCCCATGGCCCGGCTGCTCTTGGCGAATGCGGGACAGGCGATGGGGTCCATCAAATCCGAGCCTTTGCTTTCGCTGCGCACGGATGCCGATGAAAAGGAAATCTTTGAATTGTTCGATAAATATAACCTGCGCGTGTTGGGAATCGTGGACGATAACGGCGCCCCGATTGGTGCGATCACCGTGGACGACGTGGTGACGCGGCTGGCTGCGAAGGTCTGACTATTTTCGTAAGGTCTAACAACAAGTGATCCGGTAATTCAGCGATGGATTTGAAGACAATCACAGCCCGGATGGAAGCCTGGGGTTTGCGCGCTACGCAAGTGCGCAGGCGCACGCGCTCGACCTGGCGCCGCTTGGCTTTGTTCCTCGCGGTCGTCGGCCCGGGATTCATTACCTCCAACGTGGACAACGACGCCGGAGGAATCACCACGTATTCGGCGGCTGGCGCAAAGTACGGCTACGCCCTCCTGTGGTCGCTCATCCCCATGACCGTCGCTTTGTATGTAACGGAAGAAATGTGCGCCCGGCTCGGCGTCATCACGGGCAAGGGACTTTCCGATCTCATACGGGAAGAGTTCGGCTTTCGGCCTACATTTTTTGTGATGGTCACCGGGTTTCTGGTGGATTTGGCCAACGTGGTGGCCGAATTCGCCGGCGTGGCCGCGGCCATGGAAATATTCGGCATTAGCAAATACATCGCCGTTCCCATCGCGGCAATCCTCGTCTGGGTTCTCGTGATGCGCGGAACGGCCCGGCAGGTGGAAAAGATATTTCTAATCGCGTGCTTATTCTATGTTGCCTATATCGTTTCCGCCGTGCTGGCGAAACCGGATTGGTTCCTCGCGGCCCGGAGCGTGGTCGTCCCGAATTTCCAGTTCAACGCGCCTTATCTTTTGATGTTGACTGCGTTGATCGGCACCACAATCGCTCCCTGGCAATTCTTCTATTTGCAAGCGAGCTTTGTCGAAAAACGCGTGGGTCCGCGGCAATATCCGCAGGCGCGCGCCGACGTTCTTGTTGGCAGCATCAGTTGCATGGTTATCGTGTTCTTCATCATCGTGTGCACGGCCGCCACTCTATTCGTCTCTGGCCATTTCAACATTACGGACGCCGCCGAAGCTGCGCAGGCTCTTCGTCCGATGGCCGGACGCTGGGCAAGCCTCCTGTTTGCATTCGGATTGTTGAATGCATCCCTGTTCGCCGCTTCCATCCTGCCTCTTTCAACGGCGCATGTGATTTGCGAGGGTCTCGGTTTTGAAGCGGGCATAGACCATAAGTTTCGTGACGCGCCCATTTTTTATTGGCTCTATACAGTGCTGATTGTCGTCGGCGCGGGATTGATTCTTATTCCACATGCTCCGCTCCTGAAGATTTTGGTGTTCTCGCAGGTCGGCAATGGAGTCTGGCTTCCGATCGTGCTGGTTTTTATTGTGTTGCTGGCCAGCCGGCGCGACCTGATGGGCGAATATGTGAATTCCACGACGTTCAGTGTAATTGCCTGGGTGACCTGCGTGGCCATGATCGTTTTGACGCTCGTGCTTGTTTACGCTTCCTTGTTTCCGGGCAAGCTCGGCGGTGTGCCAGGACTTTAACGGTACGCGATGCATTGCGCGTGTATCGCGCGGTGTGCTAACTTTGTGCGGTAAAGAGGCAGACGTCGGATGGCTCCTGTAAAGACTACAGAACTTCTGGAATCCACGAATCGCGGCGAGGAAAGCCTGCTTGAGCAGCTTGACAAGGCTCGCCTTCCCCGGCACATCGCCATCATTATGGATGGCAATGGCCGCTGGGCTCAGCGCCGTCATCTGCCACGCATCGCAGGCCACCGCGCGGGTGTGGCTTCCACCCGCCAGGTCGTCGAGAGTTGCGCAAAGCTGGGTATCCCCGCGCTGACGCTCTACGCCTTCTCGATGGAAAATTGGCGCAGGCCCCGGACCGAGATTGATTTTCTGATGCGCTTGCTGCGCGAATATTTGCGCAAGGAGCTTCCCGAAATCCACCGTAACAATATTCGGTTGCTGGTGATCGGCCGGCTGGATAAATTATCGGAGCCCGTGCGCGAAGACCTCCGCAACGGCGTCGAGCTCACTTCGGGCAACTCTGGCATGAAGTTAACCGTTGCCCTCAACTATGGTGGAAGAGCGGAGCTTGTGGACGCGTTCAACACAATTCTTCAACACGCGCGGAACAACGGATCCAATTTCACGCGGGTGGATGAAAAGACCATCTCCGACCATCTCTATACGGCTGGCCTGCCCGATCCTGATTTGCTGATCCGCACCAGCGGCGAGATGCGCGTCAGCAATTTTCTGCTTTGGCAAATCGCCTACGCGGAAATATACGTGACCGAAACCCTGTGGCCGGATTTTACACGCGAGCGCCTTCTGGAGGCGCTCCTGGAGTATCAGAAGCGCGAGCGGCGATACGGCGGTCTGAACGGCGATTCCAATGGTGAATCCGCCTAAAGCCGCATGAGCCGCGAGCTCGCACCGCGGCAGGTTTTAGTACAGGCTTGGCGTAATCCAGTGACCATGCGTTCCAGAATTACCCGCCTCTCGTGATACATTTCCTCCCACTTACATGGCTCTAAAACCCTCAATGACGGTCGCGCGAATTTTTACCGCAAGCGTTCTGATTCCTGCGGTGGTGGCTGCTGTGTGGTGGGCTCCAACTTCGGTGGTTTCGGTGCTGGCGGCGATGGTTGTCCTGTTTGCACTCCTGGAATTTTTCGTTCTCGGCGAGCATGCCGGGCTGCACGGATATCGGATCTGGACCGGCTTTTGCGCTCTGGCGATCTTCTTCACACAGTGGCTGGCATCTGCCGAGCAGAGTTTGGGGATTGCCAGCGGCACACGCCTTGGCCGTGTTCCCGAGGCCGCCGAAGCGTTCTCTCTCGAGATTATCCTCATTGTTTTTGTCTTGGGCATCACGGTAATCATTTTGTTTGGACGCCAGCCCGTCGACGAGTCGTTAGGCGGCCTTTCCGTGAGTTCCGCGGCGATGCTCTTCCTCGTGCTTCCATTTTCGGCTGTCGTGCGCCTCCACGGGTCGGGACCTGAAGGACGCAAACTCCTGCTCTTTACTTTGGCGCTGGTCTGGGCAGGCGACACACTTGCTTACTTTGTTGGCCGGTCTATCGGGCGCATGCGCATGGCGCCGCATTTGAGCCCAGGGAAAACATGGGAGGGCGCGGGCGCAAATCTGGCGGGTTCAGTTCTGGTCTCGCTTGTTGCCCAGCGCTGGCTCAGCATACCAACGCACCATTTGATCGGTATGGCTGTGTTGGCCAACATCGCCGGCCAGGCGGGTGACCTTCTCGAATCGGCTTATAAGCGTAGTGCGGGCCTGAAAGATTCAGGAGCTCTGCTGCCCGGACATGGTGGCATGCTCGATCGCATTGACGCCCTGGTTCTTGCCGCCCCGGTGGTCTGGTACTATTTCAATTGGCTTATTGACCACAACCGGTGAACCGAGCGTTCGAAATGCGTTCGAAGGGACACTAGTTTCTCTCATGAAAAGCGTTTCCATTCTGGGCTCGACTGGTTCAATTGGGCGCCAGTGTCTTAATGTTATTGAATCGCTTCCGGATCGCCTGGAAGTAGTCGCGCTGGCCGCTGGAACGAATCTGGACGAGCTGATTGGTCAAATTGCCCGGCACCACCCGAAACTCGTTTCCGTTGGGGACGCAGACCGCGCTAAGGATTTGGCCTCTCGGCTACGGGCTGCGGGCGTTACCCAAATTCCGGAAATTGAATGGGGTGCGGCAGGTAACAAGAGCGTTGCCACATTCCCGTCAGCCCGGGTAGTTGTTTCCGCCGCGGTCGGCGTCGTAGGTTTGGAAGCGACCTATGCGGCTATCGTGGCGGGCAAGCAAGTGGCGCTTTCGAACAAGGAAGTTCTGGTTGCCGCCGGTGAATTGGTGATGGCAGCCGCGCACCGTGCCGGGGTCGAGCTGCTACCCGTGGATAGTGAGCACAATGCTGTTCATCAGTGTCTTCGAGCGGGCACGCACGCGGAAGTGCGCCGCCTGATACTTACAGCCTCGGGCGGCCCATTCAGGAAAACACCGCTTGCGCAGATCGCCCTGGCAAAACCCGAACAGGCTTTGGCGCATCCAAATTGGAAGATGGGCCAGCGCATCACCATAGATTCGGCCACGCTGGTCAACAAGGGATTTGAGGTTATCGAGGCGCGCTGGCTGTTTGACATTCCACTCGAGAAAATTGACGTTGTAATTCATCCCCAGTCCACGATTCACTCGATGGTGGAGTTTGTGGATAGTTCGGTTCTGGCACAATTGGGGGCGACGGATATGCGCATCCCGATTCAATATGCGCTAACCTATCCGGAGCGGGTGGAATCTAAGGATATTCGGCTGGATTGGAAGAACTTGAAGCGGCTGGACTTTGGCAGGGTCTCCGCGCGGCGCTTTCCATGTCTGAAGTTGGCGCGTGAGGCGCTTCGCCGCGGCGGGGTTTTGCCCGCGGCGCTCAATGCCGCCGATGAGGTCGCGGTGGCGGCGTTTCTGAATCACCAACTCGATTTTGGGGGGATTGCGCGGGTTATTGAGCGCGTGCTGGAACGCATGCCAAGGTCGCGCCCCGCGAGCATCGCGGATATTCTGGCGGCCGATGCGGAAGCTCGGCGGCTCGCCAGTGAAGAGATTCGCAAACTGGATCGCGCCGCCTGAAGCGTACCCAGGTCCGGCACATGATTTATCCGCGGTAGGGAAGGGAAAGAAAATGTTTCGGCACACGCTGGACATTATGATCGGCATCGTTGCCACTTTGGGCTTCATGGTGACGATCCACGAATTTGGCCATTTTCTCGCGGCGCGATATTTCGGCGTCCGTGTGGATGTTTTTTCCGTTGGTTTTGGCACGAGGCTTTTTGGCTTGAAGCGCGGCAACACGGACTACCGCGTGAGTATCCTGCCTCTTGGCGGTTACGTTCGCATGGCCGGCGATAACGCGTCGGAGGAGCGCACGGGCGCGCCGGACGAATTTTTATCGAAGCCACGCTGGAACCGTGTGGTGATTTTACTGGCCGGCCCGGCGATGAACATGCTCACCGCGATCGTCATCTTTGCCTTTTATTTTGGCGGAGTCAGCCAGCAGTATACCTATTTGGATAAGCCGGCTGTCGTCGCCAGCGTCCCTAATGGATCGGCGGCTGAACGGGCGGGTATTCTGCCCGGCGACCGGATTGTCGATATTAACGGAGCGCAGAATCCTACATGGGAGCGTGCGCAGTATGAAGCCGGCTTTACGATTCCTGGCAATGCGGTTTCCATCACGATCGACCGCGGAGGCCAGTTAATTCCCGCCACCGTCATTTCCTCGATGGATGCGTCCGACATGTTTGGCTATCCAGCCGAGCCCGCGGTTCCCCTGACAGTTGAGACCGTGACTCCAGGCATGCCCGCTGAGCGCGCCGGACTGAAGCCGGGCGACACGATTGTTTCTTTCAATGGCACGCCAATTGAAAACTGGTATCAATTCACGCAGCTTGTGAAACAGCGCGAGGATCATCCGAGCCAAATTGTAGTTTCCCGCGGCGGCCATCCGATCCAGTTGCTTCTTCATCCCAGGAAGATGGACCCCGGAGACGGCTTGGTTCGGTGGAGCATGGGGTTTACGCGTCATGTAAATACCGAGCAGATGGACAGGGGAATTCTGGATTCGATTGGTTTTTCCGTTTGGTTTAACGCCCGGCTTAGCAAGCAGATGATTGATTCTGTGGGGGAGCTTTTCGTCGGCAGGGCGTCACTGAAGGAATTTCAAGGGCCTATCGGGATCGTGGCTACTTCAGGCCGCGCTGCGCATGAAGGGTTCAGGAGCCTCGTCTTCTTCATGGCGCTGATTAGCTTGAACCTCGGAGTTCTGAACCTTTTGCCCATTCCTATTCTCGATGGGGGGCACATCGCTATGCTCGCTGTTGAAAGCACGCTCCGTCACGACCTCAGCCTGAGAGCGAAAGAACGATTCCTCCAGGCCGGATTTGTCTTCATCTTGGTCGTCTTTGCCATCGTCATGTACAATGACGTTCTGCGCCTTTTCCAGCATTCCTAGCGGAACGGGTACGCGTAGTTGAGGCCGGAAAATGTCCCTCTCTCGCGCTCAGCGCGTTTCAAGTGGCGAAAGGTTGAACGCCCACGCGCTGCCTGGACGTCTTCAGGCTGCTCTCTCTAAGCGCGGGGTCCGCATCACGCGGCAGCGCCGCGTCCTCCTCGAAGTGATGGATAACGCCGAGCAGCATTTGGACGCCGGCGCCATTCTCGATCGCGCCCAGAAAATCGATTCCCGCATTCACCGCGTCACCGTCTACCGCACTCTGGATATGCTCAAGCGGTTCGGCTTGATTGACGAGCTCGACCTGCTCCACATCCGCGGCGACCAGCACTACTACGAAAGCCATGGTCCGCGCGATCACATTCACGTCGCATGCCTGCGCTGCGGGAAGGTAAGAGAAGTTGAAAGCAGGTTGTTTGAGCAATTGAAGCGTCAGATCGAGCAAGATTGCGACATAAAGATCACCGTGACACGCACGGAAATCGGAGGCTATTGCTCCGAGTGCCAGCCTTAGTCACTGTCTCCATTCCTTGGCGCGCTATTGCAATTCGTCTGATGAACACTTGAATTGCAAGAGCGCCTTGTTCTTTGCCGCATCGGCAAGACTCTGGTGCTGCGTTTGGCCGAAGAAGGTCATCAACTCCGATGACGCCTTGCAAATGGCTTTGTGAACGGGTTCGCACGAATTATTGAGGAACGGGCCCTTGGCGGTCTGCGTGAACGCGCAACCCTGCGGGTCGAGACCGCTCTGGTACACACTTTGCAGCAGGGGCACAAACTTCGGGTCTCCAGTGACCAAAAGACCTTCCATTAGCGCGACCGCCGCGTCTTCCTTGCGGTTTGATAAGATCAAGGTCTTGCCCATCACGATATACGCATCCGGAGTCTGTGGAGACAACAACCGGGCATATACGGCCGCATCATACGCATCCTGGCTTTTCCCGAAGCGAAGATAAATCAAGCCCAGCCGGTCGTACAATTGCGGCACACCGGTCGGAAGGATTTCGGACTCAGGCTTTCCGCGTTTGATTTCCTCTCTGCGGTACGCCTCGCTAAACACCCTGTCAATGGCGACACCACGCAGAAGAATTTCGAGGGCTTTCTCATATGCCCGGCGGCTTTCTGGCGTATCCTTAGCCTCCCCATTGGGTCCTTTCAGCTGTAGGGCGTCCCCCTCCGTCGTGTAGAATCTCCCCGCATTCGCATAAACATCCGCGTTATTCAGGGAATCCGGGAGCGAGTCGAGGATCGCCAGACTCTTGTCCTCTTCTTCTATAACTTGGAAGATATTCGAATGGGTTGGATCGGATTTATCCAGCACATACGCCAGAGCGTCGTGACCCTTAAAACTGTTTGGTGAGACGCGGACTGCGGCGGTCCATAACGTCAAGTCGTCATGCCAATCGAAATTACGCTCCCATGTTCGGAAGCCAAGCGCGGCGATTGCCAAACACAGCGCGATTGGCGCAAATGCAGGCCATCCGATTCGCCGGTCGATCCAGTAGGTAACCAGCACAAGGCAGCCTGCAAATCCAATGGCTGGCACATAAAGAAAACGCTCGGCCATAATCGTGCCGGTGAAGAAGATCATGTTCGAAACTGGGATGAATGAAAGAAACGCAAATCCCGCGAAGAAAAATGCCGCGGAATTTCGTTTGAACATGCTGGCTGCGGCGAGGATAACGGCAAGCACGGCAATCCACGCGATCCAATCGTGCGGAGTGCCGCTCGCAATCGGGATTTGGTTGTAGGAATAATCGCTGGAAAGCTTCAAAGGCCACACGAGAAGCCATAGGTACTTGGCCATGACCACAACGGCGGTCAGCCGGCCAGCGAGGAACTTTGTGCCAATCAGAGGATTATCCACGAATAGAAATACAGATGGGCCTGTTGCCGCCAGAACCACGGACCGCTGATACCACATCATCAGAAGCGGTGGCGCGATGGCCGCGCAGCCGTATACAAGCCCGCGAAGCTGCTTTCTCTCTTTCCACCACACGAGCTCGTAAAACACAACCACACCCAGGATGGCGACCGCGCTCTCTTTTGAAAACACGCCCAGCGTTGTAACCGCCATCAGGCCGCCGAGCCACGCCATCCTGTGCCAGCCCGTCGATTCCGTGCTCTTCAGATACATCAAAAGGCCGCTCAATAGCGCCAAACCCGCGAGTAGGTCCGCCCTGCCGATGATGTTCGTCACCGATTCGGTCAGCACAGGGTGTACAGCCCACACTGCCGCAATGAAAACAGCCGGCCACAGCCTCCGGAGCAGCCGGAGAGCGAGCAAATAGACAAGAAAAACATTCAAGGCATGCAGAAAGAGGTTCATCCAGTGGTAGCCGGCGGGGTGATCGCCGTTGCCGAGAATGGCGTAATTGAAAAGGTAGGATAACGTCGTGATGGGGCGATAGAGACCGCTCTCGAATCTGGGCCACCAGTACGTGTGGCTCAAAATCAGGTCAACATTCGTGGTAGTCGCCTTATGAACACGCGGGTCGTCCAAAATAAGAGAGCTGTTATCGAAAGCAAACGCGGCGCGAAAAGAATTCGAATAAGCCAGCAAAGTCACGAGAAAGAGCGAGGCCGCAACGAGCGCGTGTCGCAGCCACGGCGAGTAACCTCCGTGGGCTGAATTCTCTTGTGGCGCGGGCTGCGGAAGGGATTGCCCTGTGGGCTTGAGAGCCTTTTTTTTGCGTCCCATGGATGATCAGCCGCCTCAACCGCGAAAAACGTGAATCGCGATCATCAAGCGACGCAAAACGTTATGGCAGCCGTTCATTTGTGTCAAGTCAACCGTAGGTACCAGGCTGAGGGTTGGTGGGGAAGGGAATCTCCCGCTCTGGTTTGCCAACCCCATCTGTCGCGCGCATATCTCAGTCACGCAAGGGGTGGTGCCTTAAAATGAGACTTGCCGAAAACAAAGGGACTAGTAGAAGGTCTTTTATTGGGCTAAGTTGCCTCATTATCCTCATTTGGGCCGTACTTTTCCCATCCTTGATTCCAGACGCACTCGGGGGGAGCATCCCCGTCACTCGGAATTTCGTCGGAACTAACTTCCCACAAATACCGAAAGGAAGTCTTGTGGGGTTTATCGAAAACATCGGTGTATGTGAGCTCGCCGAGGAAGTGAATAAATTTTTCACACGCTATTATTTCGCTAAGCAAATTCGGATGTCCCAAATTAAGAAGCAATACGCCTTCCTCGATGGGGGTAGCCGTCTCGGGAATCACGTCTGGAATGTTCATCGGCCACATGTCTTTCATTGGGGGAATACCATGACCTTCATTGATTATGTATCTGAACTTCCCAACGACGTTGAAGGCTTTTGTAGGCCCGTGTTGAGTAATCTCAATGGCAATGGTGGGCAAATAGGGTGCGTTTCCAGCGTAGCCTTCGTCATACTTGGGCTTGACGGCAATACGCGCCCTTTCCTTGCTGATAATTATTTTAACGCTGTCTTGATTGGCCTTAGTTTGTTTTTCGAGAATGTAAAGAGTGAAAATAGCTATGAAAATACCGCCAAAGCCAGCCAAAACGAGCAGGACATTCGGCAGGTTTGCGGGGGTGGGCACTCTACAGAAATAGCCTCTCGCTTCCTTGCAGGCGTCGGTTGTTTTATCGGCAGTCTTATTTTGTTCTATGTCGCTACCTGCAGTTCTGGAAAACGGGACGAGCGGATTCAAGAATGGGTGTGTGGATGTGGCAGTTTGGCATTGCTCCTGTGCGGCTTCGCAATGATAGGCCTTCAAAATTATCCCGGCCGCGATGAGCAAGAAAACAGTAAGGACACCTATAAGCCATCTCAACATGCTGATATTGTACCCCACAAATATCTCTTGACAAGCACTAATTATTGGGGTACAGTATTGGGCATAGAGGATACGCACACGCCAAACATACTAGCAGCCGACAAGCAAGTAGCAGTAATCAGCGCACTGGCAGAGGGTTCCGGCATCCGCCAAATTGAGCGTATGACGGGCGTTAATCGCAATACGATTATGAATCTCGGTGTGCGCGTCGGGAAGGGCTGCGCGGCGCTGTTCGCGGTACGAGCGGCAATCATTCAGGAGTCTAGGAATGCCGAAGCAGAAAAGTAGAAAGGCGGGCAGGCCGCCACTTCCAAAGGGTCATGCCAAGGCTGGAACCCTGCGCGTGCGGGTTACGCCGGATGAGTTGCGGACAATCGAAGCGGCGGCAAGAGGGAAGAAGCAATCCGTCTCTGAGTGGATTCGGAGCACCGTCGGAGCCGCGACAAAATGACCTCGCGCCCCAAACTAAGAAGCCACCTAGGAAACATAACCCAAGAAACGTGACATTATGTGACGCATATGTCGCAGGCAGAACATTCCGCGTTCTAACCACAATTTACTCATACCGCTTCACTTAACGCAGAAAATCGTGCTCGCATCGTGGAAAGCTTGCGAGATTGAGTTAGGGCCGGAGAAAACTCGCCACGGTGACGCGATGGCTATTCTCTTCCGGCGAAGAACGCCTTTGCGGTGGAGATATCCAATGCAATTTGCCCACGTAAGGCTTCTGCATCTGGAAATTTTCGTTCTTCTCGCAGACGCTTCCAGAACCGCACTTCCATTGGCCCGTCGGTAATTGAATCGGTGAAATCGAAAAGGTGGCTTTCAATTGAGAGCCCGTGGCCATCAAAAGTCGGCCGCACTCCGACGTTGGTCACCGAGCGGTATAGTTTCTCGCGCACCAGCGATTCCGTGGCGTAAACTCCGTGACCCGGCAGGAGTTCTTGCTCCGACGCAAGATTTAGCGTGGGGAATACAATCTTGGATCCCCGTCCGGCGCCACGCTGGATAGCACCCGCCAGGGCGAACGGGTGCCCCAGCAGTGCGGCAGCTTCTTCCACGAGTCCTTCCGCGACAGCGCGGCGAATGGCGGTGCTCGAAACAAGTTTCCCATCCACTTCGACGGGGTCCACAATCTCTACGGCGAAATCGTAACGATCACCGAGCTGCGTAAGCAGTCCAACATTCCCCGCATTCTGGTACCCAAAGCGGAAGTTCGCGCCGACAAGAATGGCGTCCGCGCGCACGGTTTCCACAAGGACTCCACGGACAAAATCCTCAGCGGAAACGCGCGCCAGAGCCGCATCAAAATGAATTACCAGCGCGGCATCCAGACCGAAGTGTGCGAAGCCCTCCAGGCGCTGCGCAATCGTCATGATCAACGGAGGCGCGGCTTCAGGCCTCAGTACCTTAAGCGGATGCGGATCGAATGTAATCACCGCGGCGATCTCATGTTCGCGCCGCGCGCGCTCAACGATTGCCCGAAGGATTTTCTGATGCCCGGCGTGCAGGCCGTCGAAGTTGCCCACGGAGACCACCGCGCGGCGCTCTCCGCCCACCGCGGCGCGCCATTCCGCAGCGGAATGCGCTATGCGGAACGCCATTAGAGGTTCACCTCAAGCTGCAAGCCGTCATAGGCGAGCTGCACATTCGCAAACCCCGCCTGGCGCAGACGCTCGTTGGTTTCCTCGTGCTGCAGGTCGTGCGCAATGTGCGTGAACCACGCGCGACGTGGCGCAAGTTCGCGCACAATATCGAGCGCCTGTTCGACCGTCAGATGCATAGGGTGCGGCGCGTCGCGCAAAGCGTCTAGGATCAGATCATCCAAGCCCGTCAGCAGAGGCTTTGACGATTCAGGCAGCCGGCTGAAGTCGGTCAGGTATGCGGCGCCGCCCATTCGGAATCCCAGAACGTGCGTCCCGCCATGATCGAGCGGCACCGGAACAAATTTAACTCCCAACAGTTCAAACGGCCCTTCAATCGCGTGCAAGGTAACCTGCGGAATCGTGCTTTGCACGGGCGTGCCGCTGAATACGTAGGAAAATGTCCGCCGAATCACGTCCAGCGTTTCCTCCGAGGCATAGACGGGAAGGTGTTCCTTCTGCCGCATATTGAATGGCCGGACGTCATCGAATCCCAGAATGTGATCGGCGTGGCCGTGCGTAAAAATCACTGCGTCCAGACGCTGAATATCTTCCCGCAGCGCCTGCGAGCGGAAATCCGGACTGGTGTCGATCACAACGTTGCGCCCGCCACGGGAAAGCAAAATGGAAGGCCGCGTGCGGTTGTCATGCGGATCGGCAGAATGGCAAACGCGGCACGGACATGCCAGCGTGGGCACGCCCATGGAAGTGCCGGAGCCCAGCACGGTCAATTGCAAAACGGTTTCATCGGAAGATTTGGGGGAGAGCACGGCTGTCAGGGTTGCGTCTTCGCTTTTTCCTTCATGGCGGCGGCTGCGGCCTTGGAAATCTCCATGAAGGAAAGTTTCAGGCTGCCGATAACATCCAGCAACAGCCGTTCGTCTTCGGCGGCCAGATTGCCGCGCGTGGAATCACGCAGAGCATCGAGCATGTCAATAACTTCACGCGCGCCCTCCAGATCCATGAGCGGCTGATTCGTCCTCGGATCGGTGTACCCGCCCAGCAGCATCGCGGCATTGCGCGCGATGAAGTCCACCAGCATCTGAAAGCTGTGGTTTGGTGCGCGATCTCCGGTATTTTGCGGAACCGCAACGGGCCCGGCACCGGAAGCTTCTGGTTTGGAGGTGGCTGGAGCAGCAGTCTGCGATGCCTTGGCCACCTTCGCCGCGGCGGCGTCCGCGGCTGTTTGCTCGCGCTCCGTCTGCTCGGCGACATCTTTGCGCAGTTCACCGGTCTCACTAAACAGACGGCGGTCAACGACCTTGAAAGTTTCTTCGTGTTTCGGCTCTGTCAACGGAGTCCCTCAGAAAATTCGCAGAATTTCTTAGCTGTCAGTTTATCACCCGCCACGCGGCCCCACAAGGCGACCTGCAATCACAAGCTTTCGCAGTTGTGGGGACGGATTCTGTGACCCGCCCTCTTCGTCCGCCCCGGGAAATTCAACCGAAACGGAGCGTTAAACCCGCTGCAAATGCGTGTCATTAAATCGCGTGGGATACTTAAGACCGAAGCCCAGCATTCGATCCATGCCAATGTGCGCAGTCCAAATCAGCCCATAGGGCAGGAGCCAAAGCTCCTTCGCAAAAACGGCGCACGCGATAACAAGCAACGGCATTGCATATGTGTGGACCAAAGTTGTAGAAGGCCGCGCCAAGCCGCGCATTCACGAGATATCCCAACATCGAGAGATCCGGAGCGAGGAACAATAAGGCAAACAGACCCCAACCGGCACGCGCTTGCCAGTAGAAAAGCACGCTCACCACCAACACGAGGCTGCCTTCAATGCGCAGAAGAAATCCCGGTTTATCCAACATTTCCTTCCTCCTGGTCATTTTCCCTGAAATCGAGGCACGGCGGTCAAGATCATCAATGTCTTAAGGCGTCTCTTGGGAAGATTTAGCATGCCTTCGGCAACTTGCGAATTCCCGTGGCGTCGCTTAGATTCGGAAGTCGGCAAGTTCACGGGAAACGATCGTGCCATCATCCCATAAGAAACGTCACAAACCGAAACAGCGGCGGCGTGGAAAAACCCCCGCAGAAGCGCCCAGCTCGCGAGTGAGCAGTGGACAGCCCAGAAAAGTTGCGCGTCCTGCTGCTGGTAAGCTTTTTGAGAATCTAGTCGCCCTGCAGAAGCGCCTTCTGGCGCCTAACGGCTGTCCCTGGGATCGCGAGCAGACGCACGAATCGCTGCGCACCTATCTCCTCGAAGAAGCCTACGAAGTCCTGGACGCGCTTGAATCTGGCGATCCGGAAAAGTTTGCCGAGGAATTGGGCGACCTCCTGCTTCAGATCGTGTTTCATTCGCAGCTCGCCGCGCAGGCGGGGCATTTCGAGATCGGCGACGTGATCGAGCGCGTTCATACGAAAATGGTGCGCCGCCATCCGCACGTTTTCGGCGCGGATAAGGCGAACACATCCGCGCAAGTGCTGAAGAATTGGGAGCATCTGAAAGCCGAGGAACGTCGCCTCGATCGCGCCAGCCGCGGCTTGTCGGCCGCGGACGCTCCTGAGAATGCGCAAGCATCATTGCTTGACGGTATTCCGCGCTCGCTCCCCGCCGTAATGGAGAGTTACCAGCTCACGCGCCGCGCCTCGCGCGTCGGTTTTGACTGGCAAGAAATTGCTGGCGTACTCGAAAAACTTCGCGAGGAAATCGCCGAGTTGGGAGCGGAAATTGCTCGCGGTAATTCCTCGGAGATCGAATCCGAAGCCGGTGATCTTCTGTTCGCTGCCGTTAATGTCGCGCGCTTCCTCAAACTCGACCCTGAAATCGCGCTCAAGAAATCAAACCGCAAGTTCGTCGATCGTTTCCACCACATGGAAGCTCAAGCCGAGGCGCAAGGCCGCAAGCTCGCCGATTGCAGCGCCGCCGAGCTTGACGCTCTCTGGAATCGCGCGAAGCTTCAAGACAAGTCAGCAACAAAGCAGGGAACTGCGAATGCCGTCCGAAAGGCGGCACGATGACCCACTCAGCCAAATCTCATGAGGCGCAGGCGGAAGAAATCACTGTCCGCCATTGCCACGGCCTTCCCGAGTTCAACGCGTGCTTTTCCCTTCAGCAACAAGTATGGGGCGAAACGGAATTGGATGTCCCCCGTCCATTGTTTGTAGTCGCCGCCGAAACCGGAGGTCAGGTGCTGGGCGCGTTTGATGGCGCAACCATGGTCGGTTTCACTTTGGCTTTTGCCGGCTATCGTGAAGGCATTCCTTTCTTACATTCGCACATGACGGCCGTGCTCGAGCGCTACCGTGACCGCGGCATTGCCCGCAGATTGAAGCTCTTGCAGCGCGAAGATGCGCTTCATCGCGGGATCAATCTTGTGGAATGGACATTCGACCCGCTCGAAGTAAAGAATGCTTACTTCAATTTCATGAAGCTGGGAGCCATCGCGCGGCGGTATCATCCGAATTGCTACGGCGTCACGACGAGTCCTTTGCACAGTGGTTTGCCCACGGATCGTCTGGTCGCGGAATGGTGGCTCGATTCGCCGCGCGTGAATGCGCTGCTGAATGGCCACGCCGCTGTCGAGCGCACGCCGCATCCGGCGCGCGCCCAAATTCTGGTGCCTGCGGAATTGCCGCGTCTCCGCCGCGATGCGCCAGCCGAAGTGCTGCGCATCCAGTCCGAGTTGCGCGAACAATTCCAAAACTGGCTAGCCAAGGGGTACGCCGCAACAGCGATCGAAACCGGGGCCGACGGCAGCCGATATATCCTGGAACCGTGGGAACAGAATTACGGGGGCACGCACAACCCATGAAAATCCGCCGCGTAACTCTTCGCGAAATTCAGATGCCGTTGCTGCAGCTGTTTGAAACCAGCTTTGGCAGCACCACCCTTCGCCGCATCCTGCTCGTCGAAGTGAATGTGGATGGCGTCGCGGGCTGGGGAGAATGCACGGCGGGCGAAAATCCTTTCTATTCACCGGAGACGCTCGAGACCGCAACGCACATTCTTCGTAATTTCGTTTGGCCGATCTTGAAGGATCACGAATTCAACTCCGCGAACGAAATCTACAATTTGCTTGGCCGCATCCGCGGACACAACATGGCAAAAGCAGCGCTCGAAGCCGCCGTGTGGGACGCCGAAGCGAAGCAAAAGAATCTGCCCCTCTGGAAGCTCCTCGGCGGTGAGCGTCAAGAACTTCCAACCGGCGTTTCCATCGGCATCAAGCCGAACCTGGAAGCCCTCGCCGAAGCAGTCGGCAAAGAACTCGCGGCCGGCTATCAGCGCATAAAAATAAAAATCAAGCCCGGCTGGGACGCAGAGCCAGTCCGCATGTTACGCGAGCACTTTCCGCGCATCCGCATGATGGTTGATGCCAACTCCGCGTATCGCCTTACCGATTTGGAATTGCTCCAGCAGCTCGAAGGCTATCATCTGATGATGATCGAGCAGCCGCTCGGCTGGGACGATCTTTTCAGCCACGTCGAACTGCAACGCCAGCTTCAAACGCCAATCTGCCTCGATGAATGCATTCACGAAGAGGAGCACGCCCGAGCCGCCATTGAACTTGGCGCGTGCAAAATTATCAACATCAAGCTAGGCCGCGTCGGCGGACATAATCGTGTGCGCCGCATCCACGATCTTTGCCGGCAACACGGCATTCCAGTCTGGTGCGGCGGCATGCTCGAATCGGGCATCGGCCGCGCGCACAACATCGCGCTGAGTACGTTGCCAAATTTCACACTTCCCGGCGACGTTTCCGCCAGCGCCCGCTACTGGCAACAGGACATCATCGAGCCCGAAGTGGAAGTCACTCCGCAAGGCACGATCCGCGTGCCGCAAGCCCCGGGAATCGGATTCGCGCCTCGACTCGATCGCATTGAAAAGCTCACCGTGGCCAAAGAAGTATTGTCGTGAATGGCCAGCGCTTTGCGCGCGTTGACGCCGCATCACCCTCATGCTACTTTCCGCGGCGGAATGTTTCCCGTAGCATAGAGGATCGCCACGATGAATGTCCCCGCTCAAACCTCCAAACGCATCGCGCTCATCCCCGGCGACGGCGTCGGCAAAGAAGTCATCGGCGAAGCAGTGCGCGTCCTTCGCGCGGCATGCACTAAGCCCGGCCGCACACTCGAATTCACCGAGTTTGATTGGGGCGCCGACCGTTTTCTGCGTGACGGCACTACTCTGCCCGAAGGCGGAGACGCCATGCTCCGCGAAAAGTTTGACGCCGTGCTCCTCGGCGCCATGGGCGATCCTCGGGTCCCCAGCAACAAGCACGCCGCGGACATCTTGCTTGGTCTGCGGTTCAAGTTGGATCTTTACGTCAATGCCCGGCCCGTCGAACTCCTCGACGCCTCGTTGACTCCTCTTCGCGATCGCGCGCCGAAGGACGTCAACTTCATGGTCTTCCGCGAAAACACAGAAGGCCTTTACGTCGGCGTGGGAGGCATCTTCAAGAAGGGCACGCCCGATGAAATCGCCTTGCAGGAGGACGTCAACACGCGCAAGGGAGTCGAGCGCGTAATCCGTCACGCCTTCGATTACGCGCGCCGCAACAAACTTGCACGCGTCTGCATGAGCGACAAATCAAACGCGCTGAATTTCGCACACGATCTCTGGCAGCGCGTGTTCGCCGAAATCCGCAAGGAATATTCCGAAATCGAATCCCGCCATCTTTACATTGACACGTTGGCGATGGAACTCGTCCGCGACCCTTCGCAATTCCAGGTCATCGTCACCTGCAATTTGTTCGGCGATATCATCAGCGATCTCGGCGCGCAACTTGCCGGTGGAATGGGCATGGCTCCTTCGGGGAATATTTTCCCCGGCCGCGTTTCCATCTTTGAGCCGGTACACGGCTCCGCGCCTAACATCGCGGGCAAGAATCTCGCCAATCCCATCGCCTCCGTGCTGGCTGCCGCGATGATGCTGGACCACATCGGCTGGCCGGATGAAGCAACCGCGCTCCGCACCGCCGTGCGTGCGTCAGTGGCAGCGAAACAAACTACGCGCGACATTGGCGGCTCACTCGGCACGCGTGAAGCCGGCCAGTGGATGGCTGACCATGTCGCGAAGCAGGGAATTACCCGCGCTTGAGGCCAATGTTTTTCTGGTCCAGGTAGTGACTCATTTTGAGTGTCCCGTTCGAGCCTACAAGGTGTAAACTGCTTGTATGATACCGCACATGAGAGTGGCCATATTTGTAGCTATATTTGTAGCCATCGTCGCTGGCTTTCTTCCGTTAATTTTGTCGGGAAAGGCCTGGACAGAAGCGCAGGACAGGGCGCGCGAGCGCCGTATGCGTGAACATAAGATGAATGCAAGACTCCTGAGACTCAACATCTGATGCGTTCCTATGCAGCCTTGTCCGCTGCGCGAGCTTTCTGATCCAATCCCCTTTGACAGCCAGCCCGTTTATTGCCTACTCTGTATGTCATGTGGGACGTGAACGAGCGGTTCGATGCCTCGCTGATTGTTGAAAAACTCGCGACAGCAGGTTTTCAGGTCGGCAGCACGGGCGGCGTCGTGCGCGTGGAAAAATACGGCTGCGCTTCGGAATTCCGGCGCACTTCCGACGGCGAGCACTACCAGATGACGATTCTGCCCTCGATACTTTTGAACGGGCAATTCACGCGCCTGTGGGACGCGGGCTACCAGAAATTTCTTCTCCTCGATGACGGCCGCAAGGCCCCCGCGCTCGCTCCGCAGCTCGGAGATTTGAGGCGCTTCAATGAAGAACTTCGCACCAAGCTGGGCGTGCCCACCTATTACAACGAGGCCCTGGGTTCAACCTGCCGCATAACCACCTACGACCGCGTAAAGGGCCGCTCCGGCGACGTCCCAGAAAAAAGCATGAAGATGCGCGCCGCGCCCGATTCTTAGCCGGCAAATCTATTCCGCCTTTTCGAGCTGGCGCCGCAATTGTTCCACGTCAACCGAGTACTTCGCGACCTTGCGCGTTCCCAGAAAAAGCACGGGCACCTCATCGTTGTAGCGCGCGCGCAGCACTGGATCGGCGTCAATATTCACTTCGCGCAGGCGCGCGCCGTAGTGCGCAACCAAAGGCGCGATCTGTTTCTTCATCCCGTCACAAAGGTGGCATCCCGGCCGGGTGTAGAGCGTCAAATCCCGCGGCCCGGACGTTGCTAGATGGTCGTCTTCGGCACTCATGTAACGCTCGCATTCCTTGCGGCTCAAGCACTGGGGACGAACTTACGCGCCCCGAGAGGCATCACGGCTTAACAGTATAATAGCTCTTGAACCCGCCCATTTTCGGATAGAACTGGCTCGCGCGGTACAGCTCGGCAATCTGCTTGATGTGGCCCAGATCGTGAAAAGCCCACACATTCAATTGGTCCGATACTGTGATCGTGCCGATTTCCGCGTGCTTTCCCGCGCGGCCCAGCGCCGCTTCCGGCAGATAACGCAGCAACGAAAGCGAACGGTCGCGCTCATGGCAGAATTTCCTCAAATGCTCGCGGCCGAGCCCGGCGTACTTTCCCTCGGCGTAGGCCACATTCTGGTCGTAGGAATCCAGCGCCGGAGTGTTTTCCTGGGCGATGCGGCGAATGCGTTCGCGCCACACCTGCTCCAGGTCGGCCATGTGAGCGAGCACTTCGCTCACCGACCAGCGGTCCATCGCCGGCTTCCAGCCCAGGGTGGAATCGGGCACGTCGAGCAGAATCTTTTCGATGATAATGGGTGTCTGCTCCAGCAAACTGATGCCCGGCAAATTCGCGGATGCGCGCGGCGACGGCATCGAATTCCTCCCTGGTGACGCTAAAAGTTATACCGCGCCAAAACTTGCACTGCAAATCTCGCGGCATGGCCGAATCATACCTACTGGCCAGCCCACATTGTGCAGATATATCGTTAGGGAAGCTCACCCAGAGGTTAGAATCCGAGTATACCCTGGGCCCTCAAACACGGAATCATGAAGACGGATAAATGCAGGCTCTGCCTCAAGCAAAAACCGCTTCAAACTAGCCATCTGATACCGCGCGCCGTATACGCTCTTTGTAGAGCTCCGGAGGCACAAAATCCCAATCCGCTAATGGTTACCCACAAGTTCGCAATGCAGACGTCTCGTCAGGCTCAAGCACCGCTTCTTTGTTTTGACTGCGAGCAGATTCTCCGAGAAGATGGGGAAGATTGGGTACTTCCACGGCTAGCTAAGTATGGTGGCGAATTTCAACTCGGCAAATCGTTAAAGGCCGCGCAAGCTGCGTTTAGTGAGCCGAACCTCATGGCATATGCGCTCGCAGGAATACCCAGTATTCGTGTAGACGCTCTCATTCATTTCGCGATGGGTATCTTTTGGAAAGCATCAATCCACAGCTGGATGACCCAAGTGAAAAAGCCCTCAATCTCGCTCGGATCATATGACGAAGAGCTGCGCTCATTTCTTCTTGGAACGCAAGACTTCCCATCTCAAATGGCCTTGTGTCTAAACGTTCTCCCGATGCCAGTAAAACTCATCTCTTTCCATTTTCCGTTTGAGACCCAAGCAAGGCCTGAAGATAGGACGTTTCACCTCTACGTACCCGGGCTAAACTTCACACTTTTTGTCGGCTCGAAGATCCCACAAGAAGCGAGGATGACCTGCTTGAATGTGAAACCTCACGCCCTACTCGTCTATGATTCATCTGACAGCATTAAACAACGATTCGCGGTGGCGCTTGGCAGCGCGCACAAATCGCGCAGTGTAATAGAAGGTGGGATTCAACCGCGGAAATAGACACGCTCCAGCCACAGAGCCTGTGTTAAGTGAAGTTCCGCAGTGGTATCATCGCTCCGAGGATGGTGGATGAAAATTAGTGAAGCGGCCATTTCAACAACCACGAGGGTGGTTTTATTAGTAGGTGTTATTCTCGGATTTGCCGGGGCATCGAAAGCTCAAACCATCGGCCCGTTTGGCTTCGAAAAGGGAATGACACGCGACCGTGTTCTCAAACTGGTTGGGAAGGCTGCTGTTGAGGGAGGACTCTACGACGAAGTACTGATTGTTACAACTGCACCCAAACCTAACCCCGCATTTGGATCTTATCATCTGTATTTTTCACCAAAAGAGGGCTTGCTGAAGGTAGCGGCTATCGGCAAACCTGTGAAGACGGAAAGCGACGCGGCTCAGCTAACGGTTGCATTTAACGACGTTGTGACCTGGGTGACTCAGAGATATGGCCCAGCCGATACCGATACAATTTCCACCTCTGGCGACATGCGGAGTCTTCTCGAAAAGAATCGATTTCAGGTCAAGTATTGGGTAGATAAGCAATTCCCAAACCATGTTGTTAGCATCGCAGTAGAATCGCAAGCGCTCGGTATTAACTCAGGGGATGTCACGTGTTCCTTCGAGTTTGAAGGGTATGCGAAGTATGTTTACACGAAGAGGAAACAAATCAAGAACTATTGAAGTGTATCGCGTCCGTGCATTCCAATCGAATGAGGATGAATGAGGGCTCGAGCTTCATTCGAATCACCTTCCACAGCCTTTCCACAAACTATTTTCAATTCGAATTAACTTCTCTATTGACTGTCAATTACTCATACGGTAACTTGTGCTGCAGGCTTGGCCGATCTGCTTGAATTGTCACCTCGATGGGGACCTCGTCAACTCTGCTGGATCCTCGAAATGCTTTGATTTAAGGCCATATCGTTGAGATTTCAAGGCAAGGCATTCTAAGTCCTTTAGAATACGCACTTACAAGGACGACGAAGGCCGCGCCCATAAGTACTTTAGATTTAAGGAGGATATTCAATATCAGTAAACAGACAAGTTCTTTAGAATGTGCACTTACGAAAACGGCGCCCCGTAAGTCCATTAGAATGCGCACTTACAGAAAAGGCGGGGGGTACCCCCTGGCTAGCCGCCGACTGCTGGCCGCCAGCCACTAAGTCTCATGGAATCATATTCATGACACGGATCGCGTCTGTAAGTCTCGTCGAACGACATTGTTGCCAAGACGACGGGGAGGGAGGATGTCCCAGACCGCCAGCACACGTACAGGAAGTAGCCGTGGAGTACCGCAAAGAGATTCCTCCGTTCGCTCGCCCGCTGAAGGCGGGCGAGGTCGGAACGACGACCGTCAGGGAAGAGTACGGGGTACGCGATGGCCCGTTCCGGGCCGCTGGAGCCACGCAAGCAACAAAAGTGGCTCCAGCGGAGGCGACCGGCGGGTAGATTCCCGGGCCCCCGAGGGGCCAATCAGGGAATCGTAATTGATTTACTTTTTGCCACCAGTTTTGTGGCCGCGACCATCACGCTCTTCGTTTCCCTTGAAGTGGGCGCTATCTACACGCTTTGAGGGCTCGGCTTTATCGCCAACTCTTGGCGTTGCGCCCTTATAGCCGTGCTGAGGATCGTACCGGTTATTTACGTTGCCGCGGAAGCCTTCCGCGCCATTGAACCATGGGCCAACGCCAACGAAGGCGCCGCCATTAAACCATTCCGGACCGTAGTAGCCAGTCGGAGCGCAATTATAAGGAACGTAGTCATAATAGCCGTAGGGACAATCAGGGGCTACTCCGATGCTGACGGTGAGCTGAGCATCAGCTTTTGGGGCGGTTACAGTGAAGCAGAGTCCAGCGACACCAGCCAAAATTAGAACTGCAAATCCACGCATGAATTTCACCTCGGTCTTGCTTGTTGATAATTTCTCGAACGGTTCATCGTAGAGCGATACGCAGTGGCGTGTCTGCTCACTATAGGACACTTTCAAAATTGAGAGAGGGGAGGCGCAAACGCCACAAACGTCATTTCGAGGAGCCCGCATTCCCGGACGACGAGGAATCTCGGGGTTGCCTGCGAGTTCGTGAAGAGAGATTCCTCCAGTCGCTCGCCCGCCGAAGGCGGGCGAGGTCGGAATGACGGCAGGTGTTTGGGGCATAGGGGCGCTGCTTGCCGCGCCCTGCTGCATTGAATTGCGAATCGGGCGCAGCGAGCAGCGCCCCTACGAAAGAAAGGCTCGCGCGGATGAGGCAGCGGGGCCACGCATACGCTGTGTCTTTTCCGGTGCAACTACCCGGTGGCCGGGAGATAATGTGCATCTGAGTTGCTGAGGTGGCGCGGATGGTGAAAGTGTTGGCGCTTGTGGATGATTTATTCTTTGGGGCGAGGATAGCGGAAACGGCGCGGCATGTTGGCGTGGAGCTTGAGGCTGTTTCCACGGCTGATGCGCTGGTTGAGAAAGCGCTCGCGGAGCCGGGTTCATCCGGCAGCGCGCAACGGCCCACTTTGATCGTGGTGGATCTGAATGCGCGGACGGATGCTGTTGACGCGCTGAGCCGTTTGCAGGCGGCGGGCAACCAAACGCCGGTTGTTGCATTCCTTTCTCACGTACAAACGGAGCTTGCCGAGCGGGCCAGAGCCGCGGGTTGCACAGAAGTCCTGCCGCGGTCGAGATTCACGCAGGACCTGGCGGCGATTCTCGGGAGGGCGAAGAAGTGAGGGGAGCGGGAAAAGACCAAATGAACAATTTGACCAGGAGCCGAGGCGAGAGGCCCCGGGTTCGGGGAACGCGGGCTACACGATCATCGGCGCTCGGGATGCGAGTTTTAGTTCCCGCGCTAACGGTAACGCTGGCGCTAGGATTTGCGCTCTTGACGCCGCATACCGCGGGAGCGGCCATTCAGCGGACAAACAATGCGCAGCAATCCGCCACTTCGGCGCAACAGGCAGACAAATCCGCACAACAGTCCGCCACACCGGCGGATGCTGTGAGCACGCTAGCGGATATTCTCATTGCGGCCTGCCGGCAAAATTCGGCGAAGTTTCCGGATTATCTCACGGCGAAAAACGCGATCGCATTCCGCCAGCTCAGTTCGCAGCAGCAGGTGGCGCTGCTCCGAAGGCTGGTGCTGCAGCAGGAGGCGGGGCGCGCGCTGCTTTCCACCGATGCCAACGGGCGCACGGTGCTGCGCTGTGATTCGCCTTCCTTCACCGTGGAAATTCGTTTGGGAATTCCGCGCATCGAACAGAATCTTGCGTTCGTGCCCGTACTGATCAAGCCGGACCGGCAGATTGACTTCGGTCTGGTGATGACCAGCGGCGGCTGGAAGCTGCTTTCCATTGGCGTGCTGATGCTCGACCTTCAACAACTCCAGCCGGAATGGGACGCGCAAGAAATGGCGGACCGCGAAGATGACGCGATCAAGGCGATGTACAAGATCGCGGCCGCGATTGATACGTATCGCAACGCGTTTGAAAAATTGCCGGAAACACTGGCGCAACTCGGCCCGGCGCCGAAAGAAGGCATCTCTCCGGACGCGGCCGGATTGCTGGATGCCGAAATTGTCTCAGCCCATGTGGGCGGCTATAATTTCCGCTACGCGATCATGCCTTCGGGGGAACAAGGGAAGGATTCGCAATTCGAGTTGTCAGCGACTCCCGACGCGTACGGCAAGTCGGGCAAGCGTTCCTTTTTCATCAATGGAACCGGCAAGTTGCGGGGCGGCGACAAAAATGGCGCGTCGGCAACCGCGGCCGACCCGGTGCTGGAAGATGCATCGCCGTCTCACTGAATCATCCCGCACCAAAATAGCGCAGGCGGCTCCGGCGTAACTTTTCCGCGTAATCCCCGCGTTTCCGGCTTGCGGTGCGAAGCCGCATGGAAGAGAATGGTATTCCCCTTTCAAATATCGCGGTCTGGCTAAAGCCGGGCGCGAACCCCCTTTCAGAAAACAGGAGCGCCACCCGTATGGATGACGCCAAAGAGAAACGTTCCAGCGTGCTTGTGCGTGAAAAACCCAAACAGGATGAGCGCCGCCAGGTTCCCCGTCACACGATCAACGCGGATTCCCAGGTCGAAGAGCCGCGCGTGCAGGCGGTCATTAACGGACGCATGACAGATCTGGGAATGGGCGGCTGCTACGTGGACGCGATGATGACTTTTCCCGTCGGCACGCAAGTGGTTGTGCGACTGACGCGCGAAGATCTGACGTTTGAGGCCAACGCAACGATTGTATATTCCAAGCCAGGGTTGGGCATGGGACTGGCTTTTATGGAGATGGAAGTGGCGCACCGCGAATTTTTGGCCCGCTGGGTGGAAGAACTGGCTGGAAATTCTCCGGCGCTTCGCAAGATTCAGAGAACTAATCCGATAAATTCGGCGGCGGCTTCAGGCGGTCCGCTGCAGCAACTCATCACGATGCTCATGCGCAAGGGCGCGCTGAACCAGGCTGAATACGAACAGTTGCTGCGTGAGATTGAGAGAAGTCAGTAATAGGAATGAGGAAATTCGCGCGCATCCGCCCGTGAAGCGTGCGATGCGCGCGGTAGTCGTCAAAATCGTAAATTCCAGCTAGAACTGCAGCATCTTCTTGCGAGTCACCGCTGCGAGAGAAAGAATTCCGCTGCAGAGCATCAAGAGCGCGCCTGGTTCAGGAATAGGCGTCGCATCTTCCGATGTTGCGTCACCGTAAGACCTGCCGCGCGGCGCTTCGATGCTAAATTCGACCGTGTTCTGGCCCGTGGTGAAAAGATTCGCGGATAGATCCGTCGTCAACCCGGTGCTGGAGAAGCAGCCAATCGCGAAAGTCGAGCAACCACCGGTGGAACTGGCGCCGGATGCGAGGAGCGTGCCATTCAGGGAAACGCTCGTCGTGTCACCCGCCGCGGTAGTAAGCGTGCCCGCAACCGGCGTGCCGGAGATGTCGAACGTGTAGTAGAAGTCCACAGCAGCGGTGGTCGGCACCAGGAGATGGCCGGAATCGTTGGCAGAATTTGTCGTATCGGCAAAGGATACCCACGAGGAGCCGGGCAGAGTGGCACTTGATGTGGTACCCGGATGAAGAGAGATGGAGTCAGAGTTGAAATTACTCTGGCCGGAATCGGTGCCGGCGGTTGTGAAGGCGATCGTGTCGGCGTGGATTGCGCTGACGGCGAAGCAAAATACAACGCCCAGGCATGCAACATAAAACATCTTTCTCGAATTCATTCGTTGTCCCTTGCGTAGTCTCCCGCGGGGAACAGGAGCCGGATTTACATCTTCTGCTCCATCATTTCTAGTCCTAAGGTGCTTCCGCGCCCATACAGGCTCTTGCGTATTTCATCGGGGAAGATACCTGACTAAATTTGGAACAGGTCCTTCCAAAGCGTTTCAAAGCGGCACATCTTGCACATAGAAATCTCTCCTTGACAGTCGAGGAGAGCATTGTTACTTTCACTCCTAGACGCACAAGGAGAGGCGGTGAGAAAACAGATCGATCTGCTGCAAGGCACGCTCGACATGCTGATCCTCAAGGCCGTTTCTCTCGGACCATTGCACGGCTACGGCGTGCTGCTGCGCATACAACAGATTTCGAAGGAGCGCCTGGAAATTCAGCAGGGCTCGCTGTATCCGGCGCTCTACCGGCTGGAACACCAGGGCTGGATCGCCAGCGAATGGGGCGAATCGGAAAATAATCGGAAAGCCAAATACTACCGGCTCACGGCGGCAGGGAAGCGCAGATTTCAGGCAGAAACCAAGAAGTGGAATCGTATGGCGGGCGTGATTGCGGGAATTCTGGAAACGACGCCGGAGGAAGTATGACGCTCTGGAGCCGGCTTCGTTCCTGGTTGCAGGCAACCCTGCGGCGCTCTCGTATGGAGAGCGAAATGGATTCGGAATTGCGTTTCCATATGGAAGCGTATGCCGAAGATTTAATCCGCAGTGGTGTCCCTCGCAAAGAAGCGATGCGGCGCGCGGGGTTGGAATTTGGCGGTGTGGAACAAGCTAAGGAGGAATGCCGAGATGCGCGCGGCGCAAACATTGTCGAATCGCTGATGCAGGACTTGCGTTATGGCGCTCGGATGATGTTGCGAGCGCCGGGATTTACGATTGTCGCCGTGATTGCTCTCGCGCTCGGCGTTGGCGCAAACGCGGCGGTGTTCAGTGTCGTGAACGCCGTGCTGCTTCGGCCGCTTGCGTACAAAGACTCCGACCGGCTGGTCACGATCCTGCACCACGAGAAAAATCCCGTCGCCGTGGCAAACTATATTGACTGGCGCGATCAGAGCCGTTCGTTTGAAGCGATGGCCGCGGCGGAATACTGGACGCCGAACCTGACCGGCAGCGATCCGCCGGAACACCTGTGGGGATTGGAAGTTACGCAGAACATGCTGCCCATGCTTGGCGTCGAGCCGTTACTGGGCAGATGGTTCGCTGTGGGCGCGGGCCAGGAAGGTGCTGAGAACGAAGTTATCTTGAGCTATCGGCTGTGACAGCGGGGTTTCGCGGGCAATCCCGGCGAACTGGGAAAGACAATCATACTGAATGGCGACCCATACATCGTCGTTGGCATCATGCCGCAGGAATTCAAATTCGCGCCGGGCGATGGGGGTTGATCCCATCGTTGCTTTGCGGCATGAATAGAATCAGGACCGGTCGTTGATCGGTTGCATGTGGATCGAGAAAAACCAGGCCGAGAAGTGGGCGGCTACCCGAGTTGACGGATCCGGTGTCGCCGTTTGTGGGAATTAAGGGACGGAAGAACGCTAGCGCGCTTAAGCTTCCCGGCAGTGTAATGATGGATCGTCGAGTATTTTCTTCACATTAGGTCCCGCTAGCGTGCCAGACTCGATATCGACATGCCAATCTTCCGTCAGAATTAACGATTGATTTAAATCGTAATATGCCATATGCAGTGCCGGCCCGTTAAATGAAAGGCTTGCGTAGCCGTTGTAGCCGACATCAATATCCTCGTCGTTCGGATAACGCCTATTATCCCAAGCGAGCCATTTACAATCCAGAATATCGGGAGCCGCGCCGCGCTCGACGGGCATGCCACCGTGGCCCGTGCATCGCCCGTAGGTTTCGATTCCGTCCTTCACAGTGAACTTGTCATAAATCGCCAGCCTGTGCTCGTGGCCCCAGAACCAGATAACCGGCCGGTGAATCAGTTTCGCCAATTGCCTCGACGGAATTTGATACCAATCCTCGAACGCGGAGTGCGGTCCGTGATGGGACATCAGAATCAATCCGCGCTTGTCTCCATCCGGACTCACGGAGGATTTCAGCCAGGTGAGTACGGGCTCGGGAATTGTGCATTGGGGCTTGAACGACGTCGTCTTGCGAAGCCATTTGCTTCGCTGCAGCAGCGGTAGTTTCCCCCAGTCAAAGCGAGTTGAACTGTAGCCAGTGTCCAGTCCAATAATGCGCCAGTGCTTATTTTCGAGGCAAAAGAAGCTCGCCCACTGTCCCGCGCCCCAATCGCCGCCCCGTTCTTTCAATCCCATCCTCGGCAGGATCATTCTCCAGTAGCCGTTTCCGTCCGCGTACATTTCGTGATTGCCATTGAGCGCGAAGCTGCCTTTCGCGCCCATCGGCCACTTTACCGGCGCATACGGACTCGTTTTCTCGCCCAGGAAGTTTTCCCGCACCTCGTTGCCGTCGCCCACGTAATACACGTCTCCCAGGTGAATCGTGAAATCCGAGTCGGATTGTTTCATTGCTGTCGCAACTATTCTTGCTTCATCCGTTCCTGTGCCCCAGTCGCCCGCTATGCTGATCTTCACGCGATCATCGATCGGATAAACGCCGGTTCCTTTACCGTGCGCCGTGTAATCTCTGAAAGCGTGCTTCTTATGAAACCAGTATTTCGCGACTTGAGGTATCCACTTGAAAAGCCTGCTGGGAAGGAAAGCCGCGATGGGATCATAAGTCGCGGTTGAATAGCCGGCCCGCGCGGCCTGGAAATGAGATGAGATTCTGGAATGCACGAGCCCCGTGAAGTTTCCGAGATCCTTGCCCGAGTCTGCGTGGCCGCGCGTCCCGCGACTGCCTTCGGCGATCTTCTTGGACTCAACACGCATCTTCGTTGCCCCTGACGATGTATCTTCCCGATACGTTACTGGGAATTTCCGAATTGGGCTTCTGAATTGCGCATCGTACGCTTCTGCTGGCCGGGACACAACGAATTTGCCGCCACAGCAGACCCCGACGAGACCCCGCGGCTGCGATAATTTCGATTCCCTCGATTGAGCCACGTCGAAGACAGATAGGTGAACTGATCGCTAGCCGGATTAAAGGAAATTGGCCCACCGCCTGTTCAAGGATGAATTTTGAGAATGCGCGCGGGTATGCTAGTCTGCACTTAGAGACCGGCAAGAGCGAAGGTCCCAAGTCCCAGCTGACGATTTGTTCCGCAGGATTCGAGTATTCCTTTCGACTGGCGCTTAACGGGATAGCCTTCTTGTCCTCAAGCACTTAGGCCATGCGGCTGGAGAGGTTTCCGGCCGGATTTGGATGCAAAACAGGCATTATTTATGAGCAAGCAGGCTACAACCCGGACCATGGAAATTAAGCTGGCGCATTCGCCGGATTCCGATGACGCATTCATGTTTTACGCGCTGGCGACGAACAAGGTGCGCACGGAAGGCCTCAAGTTCACGCACGTCCTGGCTGATATTGAGACGCTGAATCGCGCCGCCGACAAGGAAACCTATGACGTGACGGCGGTGAGCTTTGCGGCCTATCCGTATTTGAAGGACAAATACGCGCTGCTGGATTGCGGCGCGAGCTTCGGCGAAGGCTACGGGCCGCTGGTGGTTTCGCAACACGCGATGCGCCGGGAGGATCTGGCAGGCACGCGCGTGGCAGTGCCCGGTCTGCGGACGACGGCGTATCTTACGCTCAAGCTTTTTGAGCCGCGCATCGACCCGGTGGTGATTCCTTTTGACAAGATTGTGGACGCCGTGCGCGAAGGCGCGGTGCCCGCGGGGCTGCTGATCCATGAAGGGCAATTGATGTTTCCGCAGGCGGGGCTGCATCGCGTAATAGATCTGGGACAATGGTGGAAGGAACAGCATGACATGCCGTTGCCGCTGGGAGGGAATGCGGTGCGGCGGGCGCTGGGCCCGGAAGTAGGACGGCGCATCGCACAAGCCATCCGCGATAGCGTTAGCTACGCGCTCGAGCACCGTGAAGAGGCGCTTAACTACGCCATGCAGTTTGCGCGAGACATGGAAGCAGAAGTCGCCGACCAGTTTGTCGGCATGTACGTGAACAAATGGACGCTTGGCTATGGCGAAAAAGGCAGGCAAGCAGTGCGGGAATTGCTGCGGCGCGGCGCCGAAGCGGGCTTGGTTCCGGATGCCGGTAAAATTGATTTTGTGAGTGTGGACGCGGCGTAGCTTCTGGGGTGAAGGCACGCGGGACTTCTCGCTATTGGCACTTTCGGTGCGGAGGACAGTCTAAACAACACACCTTTTCATCCACGTAGTGAACAATCTTCAGTGGCGGACGAGCCCGTCTTACCGAACGGCGGCCCGCGCGACCAACAGGCTGGGAATGCGGGTAACGAGATTCCGGCAGGCAAGAAGTCCACGAGAATGAGAAACCTTACAGAACAATCGCGGCTTCTCGATGAGCTGCTTCAGGAGCGTATCCTGGTGCTTGACGGGGCCATGGGCACGATGCTCCAACAGGAGCATCTGACCGGGGCTGACTTCGGCGGACCGGCGCTGGAAGGCTGCAACGAAAATCTGGTGCTTACGCGGCCGGACGTGCTTACCGGCATTCACCGGAAATATCTGGAAGCCGGCGCGGACATCATTGAGACGAACTCCTTCGGCAGCACGGCCATCGTGCTGGCGGAATACGGCTTGGCGGACAAGGCTTACGAAATCAGCCGCGTGGCGGCGGAGCTTGCGCGGCGCGCGGCGGACGAGCTTTCCACAGCGGCCAAGCCGCGCTTCGTGGCGGGCAGCATGGGTCCGACGACGAAGGCGCTCACGGTTACGGGAGGCGCCACGTTCGATGGGCTGCGCGAGAACTTCTACGAGCAGGCGCGCGGTCTGCTCGACGGCGGCGCGGATATTCTGCTGCTGGAAACTTGCCAGGACACGCGCAACATTAAGGCTGGAGCGCTGGCCATCGAGCAGTTGGCGCGCGAACGCGGGCACAGAATTCCGCTGATGGTTTCCGCAACGATCGAGCCGATGGGCACGATGCTTGCCGGACAGGGCGTGGAAGCGCTTTGGGCATCGCTTGATCACCTTAATCTGCTGAGCATCGGGCTGAATTGCGCGACGGGTCCCGAATTCATGACGGACCACATCCGCACGCTTTCCGGGCTGACGAAGCGGCTGATTTCCTGCTATCCGAATGCCGGGCTGCCGAACGAGGAAGGGAAATACCTCGAAACGCCGACGTCGCTGGCTGGTCAGCTAGAGCGTTTCATCGGGAACGGCTGGCTGAATATTGTCGGCGGCTGTTGCGGAACAACTCCCGACCACATCAGCGCGATTGCGCAAATGGCGGAGGGTAAGCCGCCTCGCCGTCCGCCCGCGCCGCATCACCGCGTTTTCTATTCCGGCGTCGAAGCGGTGGAAGCGGAAGAATCCGCGCGGCCGCTGCTGGTGGGCGAGCGCACAAACGTGATCGGCTCACGGCTATTCAAGGATTTGGTGGCCGCGGAAAAATGGGAAGAAGCAAGCGAGATTGCGCGAAGACAGACTCGCAGCGGGGCGCAGATCGTAGACGTGTGTTTGCAATCCACCGACCGCGAAGAGATGAACGACATTCCGCCGTTCTACGACAAAATTATCCGCAAGATTAAAGCCCCGCTGATGATTGATACCACCGATCCACAGGCCATCGAGCTGTCGCTGAAGTATTGCCAGGGCAAGAGCGTGATCAATTCGATCAACTTGGAAGATGGAGAAGAAAAGTTCGAACGCGTGTGTCCTCTGGCGCGCAGCTACGGCGCGGCGCTGATCGTCGGCTGCATTGACGAAGACAAATTGCAGGCGCAGGCGTTCACGCGTGAGAGGAAACTTGCGGTCGCTGAGCGCTCACACAAGCTGCTCACGGAAAAATACGACATTCCGGCCGAGGACATTATTTTCGATCCGCTGGTTTTTCCCTGCGCGACGGGCGATGAGAATTATATCGGCGGCGCGGTTGAAACGATCGAAGGCATCCGGCTCATCAAGCAGAAGATTCCGTACATCCGGACAGTGCTGGGGATCAGCAATGTGAGCTTCGGATTGCCCGCTGGTGCGCGCGAGGTGATCAATTCGGTATTTCTTTACTACTGCACGAAGGCTGGGCTCGATCTGGCAATCGTGAATGCCGAGCGCATCGAGCGATTCGCTTCCATTCCGGAGCACGAGCGGCGGCTGGCGGAAAGCCTGCTGTTCAATCATCCACCTACCCAACTGCCGGAAGGGCATCCGCAAGCAGAACTGCTTCGCGGTGCGCCTGACGATTGGCGCGCGCAAACGCGCGATCAGAAACGCGCGATCAATCAATTTCACATCGCCGCTGTCTCCGATCATTTCCGGACCGTCAAGAAGAAGGAAAAATCGAAGGAACAGCTTCCGCTGGATCAGCGGTTGGCGAACTACATCGTTGAAGGGACGCAGGACGGATTGATCGCGGACCTTGACGCGAAGCGTGCCGAAGGCGCGAAGCCGCTGGATGTCATCAACGGTCCGCTGATGAGCGGAATGGCGGAAGTGGGCCGGCTATTTAACAACAATGAGCTGATCGTCGCTGAAGTGCTGCAATCCGCCGAGGCGATGAAGGCCGCGGTGAGCTACCTCGAGCAGTTCATGGAAAAGGCGGACACCGCGAAGCGCGGCAAAGTTGTCCTCGCCACCGTGAAAGGCGATGTGCATGACATCGGCAAAAATCTAGTCGAGATTATTTTGAAGAACAACGGCTTCGACGTGATCAACCTGGGCATCAAGGTGCCGCCGGAGGATTTGATTCTGGCGTGGAAGAAACATCGGCCGGATGCGATTGGTCTGAGCGGCTTGCTGGTGAAAAGCGCGCAACAGATGGTGATTACGGCGTCGGATCTGCGCGACGCAGGCATACGCGTGCCGCTGCTCGTTGGCGGGGCCGCGCTTTCGGAAAAATTCACGCGGACGAAAATCGGGCCGAGCTACACAATGGCGGTGTGCTACGCCAAGGACGCCATGTCCGGTCTGCACCTGATGAATGAGCTGACGAATCCAGAGCGGCGCGACGCCGTGATGCTCGAGCATACGTTTGTGGACGCGCCAGCCTCGGCGCCCAACGCGGTGGCTGTTTCCGTCGCGGTCGTTAGCGAAGAGCGCTCGTCCAAAGTGCGCGCGGATCTGCCGATTTCGCGCGTGGCTTCTCTGGACCGTGTCGTGCGTCAGGTTCCGGATCTGGAGGAAATCTGGAGCTACATCAATCCCATCATGCTTTACAACCGGCATTTGGGATTCCGCGGCAATTTTGAGAAATCGCTGGCCGACCGCGATCCCCGCGCGCTTGAGCTTTCCAATGACATGGAGGAAGTGAAAGCCGAAGCGAAGAAATTCATGAAGGTGCGCGCCGTGTGGCAATTCTTTGAGGCGGAGCGCGCGGGGAATGCAATCCAGCTCTTCGCACCGGGCGCGGATGCGCCTCAACACATTTTCCGGTTTGAGCGGCAACGCATTCCCGACGGGCTGTGCCTGAGCGACTACGTGCTGCCTCCGCAAGGTGGCGCGCGCGATCACGTGGCGTTGTTTGTCGTTACGGCGGGAGAAGGAGTTCGCGCGCGCAGCGAAGAGGCTAAAAACGCCGGGCATTATTTCCGTTCGCATGGCTTGCAGTCATTGGCGATTGAGAGCGCCGAAGGCTGCGCGGAATGGCTCCATCGCCGAATCCGCGAGGATTGGGGATTTCCCGATCCGCCGGAGATGACCATGCAGCAGCGATTTAGCTCGCGCTATCGCGGAAAGCGCTACAGCTTCGGCTACCCGGCGTGCCCGAATCTGGACGATCAGGCTGGACTCTGGAAATTGTTGCGGCCGGAAGAGATCGGCGTGGAGCTTACGGAGGGAATGATGATGGACCCCGAGGCCAGCGTCAGCGCGCTCGCGTTTATTCATCCTGATTGCTCGTACTTCACGGTTGGGGATGTGCCAGAAACAGATGCGATGGCCGCCGTGCCGCCCGCGCGCTGCTAGCAGGATGCAGCAGCTATTTCATATCGGCGATTCCTCCGGTCCTTCCATCGTCGAGGCAAAGCGCAAAACGAATAGCGCTCTCCTTGAAGGGTGCCTACGCCATTGTCACTATAACTCACACTTTCATAAGGCGAAGCATTCGCTTCGCCGCCGCCTTTGAATTTGTAGCCCAGGTCGTCTCATCAGACCTGGGGCCTTTCTGACACCCTGAGAACACGATCCTGTTGCCAATTTGCGTCGAGGTGCGGGCGTCGGACGCCCCCAGGTCTGACGAAACGACCTGGGCTACAAGTGCAACCGCTCGTTGCCTTGACGCTCCCCCGCGTTTCGCTTAGATTCAGGTGATTCCTGTGAGACTCCAATGACACGAAAATTATCCGTAGTCCTTGCTGTTTTTTCTCTGAGCATTCTGATCGTCCTGGCGGCCATAACGCATGAGCGCCCGCTTCGGGCCGCGCAGCAAAGCCAGCAGGCGACTGCGCCAAAGGCGCAGGTTGCTCCGCTCGAATACAACGAAACCGACATTGCCGCCAAGAAATGGCCGCTGGCGGCCGTGCGCGAGCCGAAGGCGATGGTGGTGAGCGATAACCCGCTCGCGGACGCGGCCGGCATTGAAATTCTGCACGCGGGCGGCAACGCGGTGGACGCGGCAGCGGCCGTGGCGTTTGCACTGGCGGTAGTTGAGCCACGGGCGGGAAATATCGGCGGCGGCGGATTCATGCTGGTGCGGCTGGCTGACGGGCGCGCGAGCTTCGTGGATTATCGCGAAGAGGCGCCGCAGAAGGCTACGCGAGAACTCTATCGCAAGCAGGACGGCACATATGACGCGCAAGGTTCGCGGCTGGGCTACCGTGCCGTAGGCGTGCCGGGAACTGTGGCAGGGATGGCGCTCGCAGTAAAGAGCTTCGGCAAGCTAAAGCTTGCGGACGTGATGGCTCCCGCGATTCGCCTGGTGGATGGATTCACCGTCAGCGAAAAGCTCGCTACGTCTCTGCGCGATTCGCAGAGAAGGCTGGGGCAATTCGATCGCAGTAAGCATATTTTTCTGAAGGATGGCGCGCTTTATCAAGCGGGCGATACGCTGAAGCAGCCGGAACTGGCGGCGACTTTGCGCCGCATTGCGCAAAGTGGTCCTGATGAATTCTATCGCGGGCAGACGGCGCGCGACCTGGCAGCCGAGATGGCCACCTCCGGCGGGCTTATTACGATGGAGGATCTTGCCGCGTACAAAGCCAAGCTTCGCGAGCCGCTCACGGCCAGCTACGACATGAAGGGCGCGAAGTGGGAAGTGATCACCAGCCCTCCGCCCAGCTCCGGCGGCATCGCGATGATTGAAGCGCTGAATATCCTGGAGCCGATTGAGCTGAAGGGATGGCAGGACGCCGAGTCCGTCCACTGGGTGGTGGAAGCGATGCGCCGCGTGTTCGCCGATCGCGCGACGTTCCTCGGCGATTCCGATTTCATGCACGTCCCTGTGAAGGGCCTGACCGATCCGAAATACGCCGCGCTGCGCCGCGCATCAATTGATCCCGCGCACGCTTCGTCCAGCCAAATCATCGGGGCAGGGAACCCCGCGCCGTTTGACGGCGGCAAGGTTTCCGCCGGGATTGCCGGGACATCTGTTTGGGAACCCGCCGGTGCCGCTGTTTCTCGCGAGCAGGCAGAAGCATTTGCCCTTCGCGAAGCACAGCACGAAGGGCACACAACTCATTTCAGCGTGGTGGATGCCGACGGAAACGCCGTCGCGAATACGTACACACTTAACGACAGCTACGGTTCAGGCGTCACCGGGCCTGGCGGCTTTCTTCTGAACGACGAAATGGACGACTTCACCGCGCAGCCCGGGCAGGCAAACATGTTTGGGCTGATACAGAGCGAGGGCAACACAATTGCGCCGGGCAAACGCCCGCTAAGCTCGATGATGCCAACGATTGTGCTGCGCGACGGCAAGTTGAGCTTCGTCACCGGCTCGCCGGGCGGGCCGCAGATCATCAGCGCGACGATGCTGACGGTAATTAACTGGATGCGCTTTGGACCCCTCGACTCGTCCGGGGCCATGCTGGATATTGACGCGCCACGCTTCCATCACCAGTGGATGCCGGACACCATTTTGCTCGAGCAGGATTTTCCCACGGGCGTGATGGAACAACTCGAAGCGCTCGGCCACAAAGTCCAGCGCAGGGGATGGATCGGCGAGGTCAACGCAATCGGAATTGATGCGCGCACCGGCGAGCGGCTGGGCGCGGCCGACCCGCGCAGACAGGGCGCTGCGCAAGGATATTAGGAACGGATGGCCAACTCCCCGATGCAGCGCATGCTCTCGACCTATCTTTGGATCTCGCACAAGCTGACGCCATCTGTGCTCGACGATATGGAACGAGCGGACGTAACCGGGGTCGAGATTTTCTGCGCCATCGGGCATTTCGATTACAACTCCGCGGAAACCGTGCGCGAATTCGGCAATTGGTTCGCCAGCCACAAACTGAAACTGCATTCTCTGCACGCTCCCACGTCGCGGGATTTCAGTCCTGGACGCGAAGGCGGCTCGCCGGTTTCCATCTCCGACCTCGTGCGCATCCGCCGGCTGGATGCCGTGGACGAAATCAAGCGCGCGCTCGAAGTAGCCGAGAGAATCCCTTTTGAAGTGATGGTGCTGCACGCCGGAAGCTCGCGCGATGAAGCCGACCCGCGGCGGTGGGACGCCGCGTTCAGCTCGCTTGAACATTTGACGCTATTCGCGCGGCAGCGCGGAGTGACTCTGTCGCTGGAGAACACGCCGGGCGAAATGGCCACTCCCCAGAACCTGCGGCATTTTCTGGAAGAAACGCGCTTGCCGGGGCTGCGCTTGTGCTTTGATTCCGGCCACGCGCAACTCGAACCGGGCGCGGTGCAGGCATTGGAGACCATGCGCGCCTTAGCGATCACGACGCATCTGCACGATAACCACGGAGAAAAAGACGAGCACCTTCTCCCCTTTACGGGCAAAATCGAGTGGGACAAATTGATGAAAGCGATGCCAGCCGAATTGCCTGCCATGCTTGAGTTGCGCGAGCAGTCGCCGCACGAGCCTTCTTTCGATGCCATCCGCGCCGCATTTGACGCGCTCGAACAGGCACGAGACAATTCCTAATTCATCGGCGGACCCATCAAAAGGAGTAGCCAAGATGCCCGTTGTTTCCATCGCTGATATCGGACAGCACGCCGGCCAGGAAATCACTTTGCGCGGGTGGCTGTATAACCAGCGCGAGTCCGGAAAGCTCCTGTTCCCCCAGTTTCGTGACGGCACAGGGCTATTGCAGGGCGTCGTTTCGCAAAAAGATAATCCTGAAGCGTTCACGGCACTGAAGGGCCTGACGCAGGAATCGAGCGTCATCGTCACGGGCAAGGTTCGTGCCGACCAGCGCGCACCCGGCGGCTTTGAAATGGACGTCAGTCAGGTCGAGATTGTCCAGCGCATCCCGGAATCCAATCCTTATCCGATTCAGCTTAAAGAGCATGGCGTGGATTTCCTGCTCGACCGCCGCCACTTGTGGCTCCGCTCCCCGCGCCAAGTAGCGATCCTGCGCATCCGCGCGGAAGTAATCCGCGCGGCGCGTGAATTCATGGATAGCCAGGGTTACACGCTCACCGATCCGCCGATCTTCACGCCCGCGGCATGCGAGGGCACAACCACTCTTTTTGAGGTGCCCTATGTGGACGAGAGCATGGCGTACCTCACGCAATCCGGGCAGCTTTATCTGGAGGCAATCGCCGCCGCGCTTGGCAAGGTCTACAGTTTCGGGCCGACATTCCGTGCGGAAAAATCTAAGACGCGCCGCCACCTGACGGAATTCTGGATGCTCGAACCGGAAGCCGCCTACGCGCACCTGGAAGACGTGATGCTGCTTGCGGAAGGTCTGGTAAGCCACGCCGTGCAATCCGTGCTGAAAAATCGCGTGCGTGAACTCGAAATGATCAAGCGCGACCCGGCAAAGTTGGAGCCGGTAAAGCCCCCCTTCCCGCGCATTAGCTACGACGAGGCAATTTCATTACTACAAAAGTCCGGCAATCCCGCGAAGTGGGGCGATGACTTCGGTGGTGACGAGGAAACCATTCTTTCAAAACAATTCGACCGCCCGGTGATGGTTCACCGCTATCCCACCGCCATCAAAGCTTTTTACATGCAGCCGGATGCCGAGCGTCCAGACCTCGCGCTGGGCTTCGATATGCTCGCCTCGGAAGGCTACGGCGAAATCATCGGGGGAGGGGAGCGCATCGCGGATTACGATCTGCTCATCAAACGTTTGCACGAGCACAATCTGCCCGAAGAATCATTCCAGTGGTATCTCGATCTGCGCCGCTACGGCGCCGTGCCGCATGCGGGGTTCGGACTGGGCCTGGAACGCACCGTCGCCTGGATTTGCGGAACGGAGCACATCAGGGAAGTCATCCCCTTCCCACGGATGATTTATAGGGTATATCCGTAGTAATTCTTCACGCTCAACGGTCGGATATGCGCCGCGAAGTGATCTCGATCAACCCCCGGTCTTGATCCCGTGTGATCTAAGGTATGCCTTCCGCTATGTTACGTATCACATTAATCTGGGAGATCAAGAGGGATGTTGCAGTCGATGTACTTGGATAAGCTCGATAACATGGTTAGGCTCCCCTGATGTAGAATAGAAATGTGGCTCAGCGAAGAGAGCGATCGCAAATGCTCGGCGACTTCTTGCGAGAGGTCGCGTTGCTAGTGGTTGTTTTTCTTCCCCTTGACGCCTATTTTCAGAATAAGCTTGATGCAAGCACTTTCGCTGTTGCGCTGCTTATGGCTGGCGCCCTTTTGTACTGGGGCATGATTTTGGAAGGAAGGGACGAGCTTTGAGATTCTGGATTCCGTGGTTAGTTAGCTTCGGTTTTTGTTTATGTGTCTTCTTGATCGGAAGGCGCTTGCAAACCGTTGAAAAGAAACGAAGGGCAGAGACCAGGGCTGCGCAGTCGAGCAATGTACTTTATTATCGGGGCGAAGCGGCTAGATCTGCCATGCGAGAGATGAGGCAGGGTGATTTTTACCCGGGCCTTGGGGGTTATCCCGGAAGCGAGTATGGTCGCCCAGGTGCCCAGCCCGGGAAACTAGGACAAAAAATACAGTAACAGAATGCGTACGAATTCACATTTTCTTTCGTGGTCAGTCACGCGCAACGGTTGAACGATGAATATCTTGTACGTAGGACTCGCTAGATCAATTTGGTTGTTCGATTTCAGCCTTTTGAACCCGAAGGGTATGAGCTTACAGGGCGTGATTGACGGTTTGAAAGAGAAATATGGATTTGCAAAGGCGCCAAAAAATATCCTAGATCTAGATGAGCGAAAAGCATTGGCATTTAAATCTGGGACGTTCGTTAATTCCAAAGGAATTCCTGTAGTCACGGCTTTTACTATCTACAATGACGGCTTTGCTGCAGAAACTCTGTCCTCGACCGATGATTCAAGCGAATTTCTTGCGGCTGTAAGCGAATGGATCAAGAAGGACTTCGGCCTTGTGGTGCCTCAATCTGTTAGGAAAGCGTATGTGGGTCAAATTGATTTTGAATCGGACGTTCCGTTAATCGCCCTCGATCCCCGACTTTCAGGATTCATTAAGTCCATCGAGCGCGAATACAATCCGGCCGACGGCAAGTCGCGCGAATTTGAATTCTCTGGCATAAGTTTCTGGACTGAGGATGTCAATCAGCCCTTGGCTCCAGCCATGTTTAAGGTGGAGCGGAAGATTGGCGCACCCTTTTCCAGCAATCATTACTTTTCGCAGACTCCCCTCGAAACGCAAAAGCACATCGAGCTCCTGTGCGAATTAGAGAAGATGTTAATGGCTGGAAAAGCGAACTACTAGTATTAATCTTGATGTTGATAAATGTCGAAGGGGATCAGCATGACCAATGGTCTGTGGATCGTTCAATTTCAAGGGCCTCAGGGGAGCGGTGGTGGCGTGGCCGTTCTCATGGATGGTCACGTTTACGGCGGCGATAGTGGTTTTTTTTATGCCGGTTCCTACGAGTTCAAAGACGATTCGTTTAAGGGAAGAGTGTCCGTCAAGAACTTTGACCCCGCGGTCCCGAGTGTCCTTGGGATTGTCGGAGATTTCGAGTTGCTGATCGAGGGAAGGGTACAAGGTTCAACTATGAGCGGCACCGCCGCTCTAGCGAACGCTCCGAATGCCAGAATGGTCGTGAGACTGACGAAACGCCTCGACTTGGTACGGCCCACGTAAAACAACTCGTGTTCCCCGACAATTTCAGATTTTATTTGTAAGGCTCTATATAATCTTGCAAAGGGTGCTGCCCAGGGCATAACCCACTAGCGCTGTTTTGTCCGGATCGGTTGCTGCGTATATCCTTAGATTCCCCTCGGTTCGACTCATACGTTCAGAGTGGGGGCAGGAGCCGTTCCGCCATGCCTCAAAAAGTCCGCATCATCGGAGTGCCAATGGACATGGGCCAGAGCCGCTGCGGCGCGCATATGGCTCTTTCGCGCGAATAGACCTAGCCGCGCCAAGGCCCAGGACACTACGAAAGAAAAAATTATCTCCACCCCTTAATTGCGCGGCTGAACGAGAAGGCCCCCGCAGTTCTAGTGTCCAGTATCCGGGCTCGCGGGCGGCGTGGGCGGCTGCTTCGTGAACTCGAAGGTGCAGGAGCGGCCCAGGACGCCGGCGCCTTCGTCCCTGCTGCCTGTGCCCTTTGCATCGCTGAATTGAGCCTTGATTTTGTAGCTATAGTTGTTGCCCTTCATGGCGAAGACTCCATGCGCGTTGTTCTGGGTGACTGTGCCCTTGGCATCGAGCTTGGAGCTGCCGTCGTCCGCTATTTTTCCGTCGATGACGAGGTAGCCGGGTCCTCCCGGATCGCCGTGCTGTCCGTGAAAGATGCCGTCCTTGATCGTGCTGGGAAACTCCCATTTGTAGCCTTCGGTCTGCCCATGTCCCTCGCAGCTCAGGTGCGTGGTCCAATTGCCGTCGTATTTCCCCCCTGCAAGCAAAGCCCCGGGCAGGAGAATCAGGGCGCAAGCCACCAGAATTCGTTTCGCTTTTCGCATTTCTTCCTCCGGTTCAATCTCGAATAGTTCTTGACGAGTGGGACAGCCGTGTGCCACACGATGTAGCGTCCCAGCGCGCGGATTTTAGTCTCCAAGCTGCCGGAAATCAATTTATCTCTTTGTGAAATGCGCCGGCTTTTGCTTTACACGAGCCGTGTGTGTTGCCGCCAAGGGCATACCTCTCAAGCGTGGGGATTGTCCGGATGAGGAGAGCCGTATATTCTTAAATCCCTTATCCCCCACCGAGTTGGGAGGGATGGGGGCTAGGAGTTCATTCCGCCATGCCACAAAAAGTTCGCATTATCGGAGTGCCGATGGACCTGGGCCAGAGCCGCCGCGGCGTGGACATGGGTCCTTCCGCGCTGCGCGTGGCGGGGCTGCTGCCGCGGCTGAAGCAGCTCGGCTATCAGGTGGATGACATCGGTAACATTTCCGTCAAACAGCCTGAAGAACAGCCCTATGGAGAAAAGCGCGCCAAATATCTGAATGAAATTGCGGAGACCTGCCGCGGCTTGGCGGAATTGATTGAGAAATCGCTGACGGAAGGATTCGTGCCGCTTGTACTCGGCGGCGACCATTCTATCGCCGTGGGTACAGAAGCCGGCGTCGCCAGTTTTTTCCGCAAGCAATCGAAACGCGTTGGCCTGCTATGGCTGGACGCGCACGGCGACATGAACACTCCGGAATCTTCGCCTTCGGGTAACGTGCACGGCATGCCGCTCGCCGCCTTGACGGGCTACGGCGCGCCCGAGTTGGTGGGCTTAGGCGGCTTCCATCCCGCGATTGAACCGCGCAACGTCTCGCTGGTCGGCATCCGCGATCTGGACTCGAAAGAGCGCCGGCTGATCAAGGAATCCGGCGAGCACGTTTTCACCATGCGCGATATTGACGAACGCGGCCTGCGCGAAGTGATGACTGAAGCCATCCGATTCGCGAGCGATGATACGGACGGCATCGCCGTTAGCCTGGACATGGATTTCGTGGATCCAGCCGATGCTCCCGGGGTCGGAACGCCGGTGCGCGGCGGCGTCACCTATCGCGAAGCGCACCTGGCAATGGAAATGATTGCTGACAGCAAGCAGATGGTTTCGCTCGAAGTGGTGGAGATAAACCCGGTCATTGATTTGCATAACAAGACGGCGCTGCTCGGAGTGGAAATGGTCTGTTCGGGGTTGGGGAAGAAAATTCTGTAGCGTTGTCTCGTCCAAGATTGGGAGCGCATTTCCGCAATGAATAATTCCGGCAAACGTACCCGCGTCGGCGTGTTATTTGGAGGACGCTCCGGCGAGCATGAAGTCTCGCTGAGTTCTGCCGCTTCGGTGATTCGCGCGCTCGATCCTGAAAAATATGAAGCCGTGCCCATCGGGATCTCTAAGGATGGCCGGTGGCTGGTCGGCGTGGGCGCGCAAAAACTGCTGGCCGACGTGATCAAGAATGGAAAGCGCGTGATGCTTTCGGCAGACCCCAGCGTCGCGGCCCTGGTGCCACTCGACGAAAAAACCGGCGGAGCCTTCCGCGTGGATGTGGTTTTTCCCGTCCTGCACGGAACATACGGCGAGGATGGCACTATTCAGGGCTTGCTCGACCTTGCGGGGCTTCCGTATGTCGGGGCCGGCGTACTCGGCTCGGCCGTTGGTATGGATAAAGATATTGCGAAGCGGCTGTTCCGTGAAGCGGGGTTGCCTGTGGCTGAGTTCGCCGCCATCCCGCGCGCGGCATGGGAAAGTTCACGCGGGGAAGTCATCAAGAAAATTGCGAAACAGTTTCGTTTCCCGGTGTTCATCAAACCGGCGTCGCTCGGCTCATCCGTCGGCATGACCAAGGTTCACAGCAGGGAAGAGCTGCCGAAAGGAATGGATCTTGCCGCCGAGTTTGGGCAGAAAATACTCGTCGAGCGCGGTCTGAACGCGCGGGAAATTGAGGTGGCTGTTCTGGGCAACTCCTCTCCGCAGGCCTCCATTCCCGGCGAAATCGTGCCCCACCGCGAGTTCTACGATTACACGGCCAAGTATTTGGAAGAGGGAACGGAGCTTGTAATCCCCGCGAAACTCACGCGTGCGCAGGTAAAGAAATTTCAACAGCTTGCTGTGCGCGCGTTTCTGGCGCTGGAATGCGGGGGCATGGCGCGCGTGGATTTCTTTCTTGAGCGCCGCACCAACCGAATCTACGTCAACGAAATCAATACGATTCCCGGCTTCACCTCCATCAGCATGTACCCAAAATTGTGGGAGGCCAGCGGCATTCCATACCGCGAATTGATAGATCGCCTGATTCAACTGGCGTTTGAAGCCCACCGCGAAAAAGCCCGCACAAAGTACGCCATCGAGCTTCCCCGGCGCCGCCGGGGCCCTCGACTCCGATTAATTGAGATTCGCCAGCCACATTTATTTCGCGTTCCGGCAACTGTCTAGCCGGCTGCAGATCATCTGAGGTATGTATCTTTGAAATGTTGCGCGAATACTTTTCCTCACTACGGAATCCGGATTGTTGATGTTCAATACAAAGTTGACACTGCGTGCGGCATAGCCGCGATCGTATTTCGCAATACACACGGCGTCATCTCCACACTTTTGGTACGCGTCGTTTGCATGTGCGGCAAGAACTGCGCTCGTTTCGGCCGCGGCATTCCCAATATCAACTCCCGTGTCGATAGCAATTTGCAATCTATTGACAGCTTTCGTGAGTTCAGGAGCCTCGACCCCTATTCTTTCCAGATCATCGAGTAGTTCCTTCAACTTCCTAAGTTGTTCTTGGGCTGTCAGGACATCCTGTTTTGTATCCGACATGTAGCCTCCTCATAACTGACATTTTATGCCTATCCTGCTGGGCAACCCCCTGGCACAACCACAACGGAGTTTGTGTTTTATGAATGCGCAAATGTACATCTGACCGCTTTCGCATGCAATGCTCGACCGCGTTTCATACCGGATGCGGCGGACTGCATCCTGGCGCGCTGAATCTGCGTGGCAGCCTTGTCGGCCTCATTTGCGTCTTTCTGTTCGCTGTGATAAGTAAGTTTGTCGCAGTTTGCGTGATGCATTTGCTCTTGCCGCGCATGGCCGCCGGGCCTACAACTCAATGCCGCTCAGGGAATCTGAAGCGATTGTGCTTCGCAGTTTTCCGCTTGGCGAAGCGGACCGGATGGTCAGTTTCCTATCCAGGACGGAGGGCCGGCTGAAGGGCGTGGCCCGTGGGGCGCGGCGCACCAAGAGCACGTTTGGCTCGACGCTCGAAACACTCTCACACGTCCGGATTTGGTTTTACGAGCGCGAGACTCGCGATCTGGTCCGCATCAGCCAGTGCGAACTGCTTGAATCGTTCTACGAAGCGCAGAAGGATTACTCAACCAGCCTTGCGCTCGGGCTCGTCAGCGAGGTCGTGGAACGGGTTCTGCCGGAGCGCGAAGCCACCGATCCGGTTTTCAGGCTGGTTCTGGTGGTTGCGCGGGCGATTTCCCTCGGCAAAGGAATCTGGCTGCCGTTGACTTATTTTGCGCTGTGGCAAGTTCGCCTGGCCGGGTGGCTCCCAAGCCTTGACCGCTGCCAGAACTGCGGCAGAGAATTTGGTCCCGGCGGGGCATATGCTTTGGCCAACGGAGAGCTTGTCTGCCCGGATTGTCGGATTGGCGGCCGGCATATTTCGGGGGACCTGCTGGCAATAGGCAAACGAATATTGTCGGAAAAACTTGAGAGTTTAAGGGAAAGCCCCCCGGCCGATGCGGAATTAAAGGTTTTACTTGAAGGAATGCTGGATATAATCGAACGGGAAACAGAGCACGCGCTCGGTATTCGGAAGATGCTGGCGGGACAATTTGAAGCATAAAGTAAAACATGAGCAATTGAAGCGCGGTCTTGATTTTCAGGATCTCATCCTGGCGCTGCAGAAATTTTGGGCTACCGCTGGCTGCGTGCTGCAGCAACCTTACGATGTGGAAGTCGGCGCGGGCACGATGCACCCGGAAACTTTTCTCCGCGTGCTCGGCCCGGATCCCTACCGTGTCGCATACGCGCAGCCCTGCCGTCGGCCCGCCGACGGTCGCTACGGCGAAAATCCCAATCGCCTTTACAAGCACACTCAATTCCAAGTGATTCTGAAACCGGCGCCGGCCGATGTGCAGGATCTTTATCTGGCAAGTCTTCGGGCGATCGGAATTGATCTGCGCGTTCATGATGTCCGTTTTGAGGAAGACAATTGGGAAGCGCCCACGCTCGGCGCGTGGGGCATGGGCTGGCAAGTGTTACTGGACGGGCTTGAAATTACGCAGTTCACCTATTTCCAGCAGTGCGGGGGAGTGGACTTGGAGCCTGTTCCGGTCGAGATCACCTATGGCCTGGAACGCATCGCGGCGTTTTTGCAAGGCGTGGAAAGTGTTTTTGATATTCGCTGGACAGGCGATCGCTCGTACAGCCAGGTGCGGCTTGCCGAGGAAGAGCAGTTTTCCGCCTACAGCTTTGACTTCGCGGATGTTGTCGCCACGCGCCAGATGTTTGAGCTGAACGAAAAAGAGGCTCACCGCCTGCTGGCGAACTATCCGCGGAAAGACGTTGAAGCGAAACGCCGGTTCCCCGTGCTGCCAGCTTACGATCTATGCTTGAAGTGCTCGCAGCTGTTCAACCTGCTCGATGCGCGCGGCGCGATTTCCACCACCGAGCGCGCGGCTCTGATTGGCCGCGTGCGGCAGATCGCGTGCCGGGTTGCCGGCTGCTACATCGATCAGATGGAGAGCCGCAACGCTGGGCAGCACGCGGTGGTTGCAGAATGAAAAAAACAGCGGACTTCCTTCTCGAAATTGGCTGCGAAGAAATCCCCGCCGGGATGATTGCAAAGGCGTGCGACGAATTTAAAGTAATACTTGAGAAATATATTTCTACTGCTGGGTTGTTGGAAAAAGAAAGCATTGAAGTGTTCGGCGCGTCGCGCCGAATCGTTGCCATCTGCAAAGGTTTGCGTGCTAGACAACCCGACACAGAGCGCGAGGCAACGGGTCCACCGAAAGCCGTGACTTTTGATGCCGCAGGCCAGCCAACGCGCGCCGCGCTGAGCTTTGCTGAAAAGCAAGGCGTGCCCCTCACGAAGCTCTTCTTCGTATCTACTCAGCGTGGAGAATATCTCGCGGCAAAGGTCATTACCTTCGGCAGGCCGGCCGATGAAATCCTTTCTCAAATTCTCCCGCGTGCTGTCGCTGAGATTTCCTGGCCGCGCACGATGTACTGGACGTCGAAAGAGGGCACGCGATTCATTCGCCCCATTCGCTGGCTGGTGGCATTGCTGGGCGGCAAACCGTTAAAGATGGAGCTTGCTGGAATACGCGCGGGAAGGGAATCGTCAGGACATCGTTTTCTGGGAAAGGCGCGCGTGCCGGTGCGCGGCGTGGCCGACTACGAATCAGCATTGCGGAAGAACTTTGTCTTGGTCAAACCAGAAGAGAGGCGGAAGCGGATTCAGAATGAGTTGACAAAGCTGGCCTCCCGTCGTGGCCTGCGCATCCACGATGACCCAGGACTCGCCGAACTCGTTGTCTATCTCAACGAATACCCCTCGGCAATCATCGGAGATTTTGATCCGAGCTTCCTCGAGCTGCCTGACGAAATTCTTATCACCGTAATGCGTGACCACCAGAAATATTTTGCGCTGCGCACGCGCGATGGCACGCTGGCTCCTTTCTTTCTGGCGGTCATCAATCTGAATAACGACGCGAAGGGATTGGTAAGGACCGGGCACGAGCGGGTGTTGCGCGCGCGATTCGCGGACGCGCGTTTTTTTTGGCAAGCCGATCAGAAATGTCGGCTCGCCGACTACTTGTCCAAGCTCGCGCAGATCACTTACGAATCTCGTTTGGGAAGTTATGGCAACAAGGTCGAACGAATGCGCCAGCTGGCGCGCTGGTTTGCCGAGCAGTGGTTCGCCGCGGGAATTCCGCAAGCAAGCGTGGCCAGCGCGGACCGCGCCGCGGAACTCGCTAAGTGTGACCTCGCCACGGAAATGGTTCACGAGTTCCCAGAACTTCAGGGCATCGTAGGTGGGCTCTACGCGGAAGCTCAAGGTGAACCTGAAGATGTTTTCCGCGCCGTCTACGATCATTATCGGCCGGCGGGATTGGACGAAAAAATTCCCGGGAATCTTACCGGGTGCGCGGTAGCTCTTGCCGATAAGTTGGACGCGCTTGTGGGATGTATCGCCGCGGGCTTACTCCCAACAGGTTCAAGTGATCCTTTCGGTTTACGTCGCGCTGCTTTGGGCGTGGTGAAGATCATTCTTGAACGTAAATTGCCGGTTTCACTTTCTACGGCAATTTCGGCGGCAACGAAATCGTTGGCCGCTCACGCGCCAAAGATTCATGTGAAGGTTGAGACGGAAAGACAAATCTTGGATTTCATCGTCGAGCGCGCCCGCTTCGTGCTTCGGGAACGGATGGGCTTCTCCTATGACGAGGTGAACGCCGCGCTGGCGGCCGGCTCGGACGATTTGGTGGACGCCGTAAGGAGGCTGGAAGCTCTGAAGGCAATCCGCAAGACAAAAAACTTTGAGCCCCTGGCTGTCTCCTTCAAACGCATCCGCAAGATTCTAGAAAAGGCGGGCGCGCCCGAAGGCTGGCGTTTGTCCGCTGTGCGGCCGGAACTGTTCGATGCGGAGGCAGAGCGTGCTCTGCATTCCGCCGCGGTCTCTGCCGCGCAACGGGCCGCGGTTGATAAGCGCAACGGAAAGTATAAAGAGGCGCTTCAGGCCATCGCGGAAATGCGCCCGGCGGTGGATCGTTTTTTCCAGGATGTTTTGGTTATGGCGGAGAACGATGATGTCCGCCGAAACCGGCTTACCATGCTTTCGGAGTTGCTCAGAGAGTTTTCAACGATTGCAGATTTTTCCGAGATCGCGACTGGCGACAGTCGTTGAACTGTCGTTGGAATTTATTATTTAATATTTTACTTTAGATATATACGCGACGTCTTGCAAGTCTGTCGGCGCGCCGACAAATAAACTGACCGGACTGCGAATTCTATTTTCTTAGGGGAGGAATCATCAGTGGCGAAATACGTTTATTTTTTTGGAGCGGGAAGAGCGGAAGGCAACGGCGAAATGAAAGAGTTGCTCGGCGGCAAGGGTGCTGGGCTCGCGGAAATGACCCGCATCGGACTTCCGGTTCCCGGCGGCTTCACTATCACCACGGAAACATGCGACTACTATTTAAAGCACGGGAAGAAGTACCCATCGGAATTGCGCGCGCAGGTTGAATCTAATCTGAAGCGCCTCGAAAGGACTACCGGCAAGCGCCTGGGTGATTCAAATGATCCGCTCCTTGTGAGCGTACGCTCCGGCTCTGCCCGCTCCATGCCGGGGATGATGGAAACAATTCTCAACCTGGGATTGAACGACCGTTCGGTCGCGGCTCTCGCGCGGAACACTAAGAATGATCGCTTTGCCTATGACGCCTTTCGCCGGTTCGTGCAAATGTATTCGAGCGTGGTGATCGGACTTCCGAAAGAAGATCTCGAAGCCCTCCTGCGTGAAATGAAAACTCGCCACGGATTTAAGGACGACACGCAGGTTACCGCCGAGGGTTGGCGGGAACTTATCTCCCAATACAAGGGCCATTTCAAAAGGAAGACCGGCAAGGATTTCCCGGAGGATCCGAAAGAACAGCTCTGGGGCGCCATCGGAGCCGTGTTTGAATCATGGATGGCGGAGAAAGCCGTCACCTACCGCCGCGTTGAAAAGATTACAGGGCTCATCGGCACGGCCGTGAACGTCGTGCAAATGGTGTTCGGCAATACAGGCGAGAAATCCGGAACTGGCGTTTGCTTCACGCGCGATCCCAGCACCGGCGAGAAGAGTTTTTACGGCGATTTCCTCATCAACGCTCAGGGAGAAGACGTCGTGGCCGGAATCCGCACGCCGATGCACTTGACCGAGATGGCGCGTCTTATGCCTAAGGTCTATAAGCAGCTCGAAAAAGTTCGAGTGATACTTGAGAAGCATTATCGCGACATGCAGGACATGGAATTCACCGTGGAAGAAGGCACGTTGTACATGCTTCAAACCCGGACCGGCAAACGCACTCCTGCTGCAACCTTCCGCATGGCTGTGGATATGGTTAGTGAAAAACTAATTTCCCGCGATGAAGCGCTCGGACGAGTCAAGGCGGAAGACATTGAACGCTTGTTCTACCCCGTGATTGATAGCAGCGTCCCGCGCGCCGACCTCGCGAAAAGAAAACTCGCCGAGGGCATTAACGCCGTGCCGGGTGCGGCCTCGGGCCGCGCAGTGTTTACCGCGCATGAAGCCGAGGAAATGGCGGCTAAGGGAGAAAAAATCATCCTGGTGCGCCGCGAGACCAGTCCCGAAGATGTGGGCGGAATGTTCGTCGCCCAGGGAATCCTCACGGCCACCGGAGGCAAGACCAGTCACGCCGCGGTGGTGGCGCGCGGATGGGGCAAGTGTTGCATTGTCGGCTGCGAATCGCTGGACATTGATTACAGCAAGAAGCAGATGACGATAAAGGGGCGCACGATCAAGCAGGGCGATTGGATTACGCTCGACGGCAGCGACGGCTCTGTGCTTGAAGGTCAAATGACGCTCGTACTCCCGGTACTGCCCCCCGCCTATTACACGCTGATGAAATGGGCTGACGCCGTGCGCCGCCTGGGAATACGCACGAACGCTGACACGCCGCAGGACGCCGCGAAGGCGCGAGAGATGGGCGCCGAGGGCATCGGCCTCTGCCGCACCGAGCACATGTTCTTCAAGGATTTCGAGCAGCCGGAGAAGAGCACCGAGCGCCAGCTTGCCATTCAGGAAATGATTATCGCGGATACGCCCGAAGCGCGCCGCAAGGCGCTTGCAAAGCTGCTCCCATTCCAGAGGCGCGATTTCATCGGCATTTTCCGTGCGATGGATGGTTGCCCGGTCACCATACGATTGATTGACCCTCCACTCCACGAATTCGTGCCGCATGATCGCGACAAACAGGAAGAACTGGCACGTAAAACCGGCGTGAGCGTGGAGGTTGTTGCGCGCCGCGTTGAACAATTGCATGAAGCAAATCCCATGCTCGGCCATCGCGGCTGCCGTCTTTCGATTACATATCCAGAAATTCTGGAGATGCAAGTTCGAGCGATTATCGAGGCCGCCATCGAATGCAAAAGAACTGGTATTAAAGTATTACCTGAGATCATGCACCCGCTCACACTTGACCGTAAAGAATTACAAATCCTCACGGACGCAACTCACCGCGTAGCGGGGGAAGTCTTCAAGGAGAATGGCGCCAAAGTAGAATATCTGGTTGGCACAATGATCGAGCTTCCGCGCGCAGCTTTGCTCGCGGATCAAATTGCCGAAGTCGCAGAATTCTTTTCTTTCGGGACCAACGATCTTACGCAGACCACCATGGGCCTCTCACGCGACGACGCCGGGCGATTCCTGCCCGATTATGTGGACGAGAAGAAGGCCGGCATCTTTAAAGATGACCCCTTCCAATCATTGGACACCGAAGGCGTCGGCATGCTGATCCGCTGGGCCATCCAGCGTGGCCGCTCGACGCGCCCCAAGCTGAAGATTGGCATTTGCGGAGAGCACGGCGGCGACGCGGAAAGCGTAAAGTTCTGCCATCAGGTGGGGATGGACTACGTCAGCGCGTCCCCCTACCGTGTGCCCATTTCACGTTTGGCCGCCGCGCAGGCAGTGCTGGAAGAAAAGGCCGCCAAGAAGAAGTCTGTCCGAAAAGGTAAGCGCTAAATCCAAGGGAGTAACGTGGACCACCGGCTCACGATCGGGATATGTGGCGGAACGGGATCCGGCAAGACGACCATCACAAATCGTCTGATCGAAGTGCTTTCCGAAGAAAGCGTGCTGTTGCTTCAGCAGGACCACTATTACAAGGACCTGCCTCACCTGCCGCTGGAGGAGCGCGCCAAGCAAAATTTCGATCATCCCGAATCGCTGGATACGGCGCTGCTGGTCAGTCATGTCCGCGCACTGCGTGACGGCCGCGCCATTGAAAGACCCGTCTACGACTTCACGCGGCACAGCCGTGTTCCAGCTACGGTTCATCTCGAACCGCGCCCGGCGCTGATTGTTGAGGGAATCCTTATCTTCGAAAACCGCGAGCTGCGAACCCTTTGCGACATCAAAATTTTTGTGGATACCGAGGCGGATTTGCGATTCATCCGGCGATTGCGCCGGGATATCCGCGAGCGCGGCCGCACCGTTGACTCCGTTGTGCAGCAATACATGGCCACCGTGCGGCCGATGCATATGGAGTTTGTGGAACCTTCAAAGCGTTACGCGGATGTGATTATTCCGGAAGGCGGCCATAACGAAGTGGGCATTGATCTCGTAATCCAGAAAATTCGATCGTTACTTCCTCGCTGATCATTCTATTTGAAGGTGGTTCTCCGAGGCCGTTGATCCCTCCACGCATAAAATGTCGGCGCGCAGACCATTTCCGATTCACGATCTTGTCGTTTGAATATTAAAGCGCAATTGGAAAAGTAAAGTATTGCTTGAAGTTTACGCAATCATCCTAAGTCGGCATCTTCAAGAAGAAATACGCTCCGAAGAAAATAAAAATCGCGTCGGGCGCCCACGCCGCCAAGAGTGGAGGAAGTTGTCCTACACCGCCCAGCGCCTCAAACAGAGCCGATGTAGCCCAGTACACGATTCCGATGCCAACGCCGACGGCGAGTCCCCCGATGGCGCCGCGGGTTCCGACGTAAAAAGCGAAGGGAATTGCGAGGAAAGCGATGATTGGCGCGATCATGGGAAACGCCAGTTTTATATGCCACTGAACCGTCAGCCGCTCCACATCAAAACCTGCCCGCCGCATCTCTCCGATGTAAGTTTCCAGCGTGCGCCAGCTCATTTGGTCGGCCTGGGGAACTTCGCGCTTAAAATAACTCGGCTGTTCGTTCAACTCAGCCACGGTATCGTCTTGGAACGGCTGATAGTGCCCCGGGTGCGGGCCGTCAAAATCCCGCACCCAACCGTCTTTCAGCAACCAGGTATTTTGCTCCGGCAACCACTGCGCGCGCTTGGCGTAAACGCGGCGTTGCAATTGGAAAGTCTGCCGGTCGAGTTCAAACACGTTTAGCCCGCCGAAGGAATTGTTATCGGGATCGAATATTTGGTAGTTATAGATTTTGTCGTTTGTCTTATCGTTTGAATCGAAGATCCAGCTTCGATTGGGGCGAAGATGCGATTGCGGCGGCTTGCCCTTAATCTCCGCTCGCAGCTCGTCCTGGCGCTGGTTAAAGTATGGAAGGTAAGTGTTATCGAGCATGAGCATGCCGAACGCCAGCATGGCGCTGGCCCCAATCAATGGCCACGCCAACCGGTAAAGGCTCACGCCGCTGGCTTTGATGGCCACGACTTCATTGTTTTTTGACATGATTCCCAAAGTGACCATCGCCGCCACCAGCACGGCGAAAGGCGCCAGCCGGTAAAACAAAAAGGGCACGAGGAAACGGAAGTAATTCACGACCACGAAAAAGCCCGTATGGTTGCGCGCGATATCGTCGAGCAGCTCAAAGAAAGTGAAGATTTCAAACAGAAATATGAACCCGGCCATTACCAGCAGGAAATAAGAACAGAAATTTTTCAGCAGATATAGGTCCAGCCTCTGCGGAAATCCGGAGTTATGCCGGACGCGCATCAACGGCCGGACGGGGCGCAAGCGAATCACGCGCCCTTTGCCATCGCCCGTGTCCTCCGCATCCCGGGTTTTGCGGGCCACGATTGCTTGTGCTTTCGCATTCGGCACGGGTTCCGGGCGCCCTGGAACTGTTTCGCGGCGCCTGCCGCCGCGGATAGCTTCGGACATATTCCTTAGGCCGGCCGCGCAACGGTCCACCAACCGGGAAAACCAAGTCGCGCTGCGAATCTGCTCCATGCCGGGCAATAATGCGAGTCCCGCAACGCCCGTTAGAATGTTGGCGGCCCATACACCGATGGATGGAGGAAGTATTCCGCGGCGCGCCAGATCCAATCCAATGATGAAGATCAGGTAATAACCGCACACAAGGAGGAGAGAAACAAGAAATCCCACCGCTCGTCCGCCACGGCGAGGCCGGGCCGCCAGCGGCACGGCGAGCAGCGCAAATACAAAGCATGCAACGGGAAATGCGAAACGCCGCTGTATTTCGACGCGCGCTTCCCGCCAGCGCGGGCCGCTCGCTGAAAGCAACTCGCTGAGAGATCGTTCGGGATTGGTCATCGCCGGATGACTTTCCGTCCCCAGGCCATTCAACTCGATGGGAAAGTCGCTCTTGCCAAAGGTTTCGACCAAATAGTGATTGGGGTCGTTCGGTTGCGATTCGTGCTCGCTTCCGTTATGCAGGTGTAACTCCAGCTTGCCCTGCTCGCGGTCGGGAATTACAATCGCATCTTCTGCTAGAGTGATATTGGAACTGTTGTCGGGTTCCGTTTCTGCCAGAAAGACTCCGCGCCATTGCGTGGCGCCTGCGGTCACGTTTTCGACGTAGAGTGTCGCGTTCGCGGAAAGTTCGTCAAAAACGCGCGGCTTTATTTCAAAGGATGCCGTCGAAGCGGCCAACTCATTCTTAATCCGGTCAACGGTGCGTTGTGCGGCAGGCCCGATCCACAGGGTGATCACCAGGGTTAACAGGCTCATTCCAGTGGCCAGGAAACCGACGGGTACAAGGACGCGGCGGATACCGATGCCGAGCGCGCTCAGCGCGATGAGTTCGCTATCGGCCGAAAGGCGTCCCAATCCGATGAGCACTCCGACCAGAACGGCCATCGGCAAAGTAAAGGTGAGTAATCCGGGAAATATGCATATCAAAAGTAACCCGACCCGGCTGGGCGAGCCCGAATTGCGCACCACGAGCTCCATGATTTCCACGAGCTTGGGCACCAGCAAAACGAACGTGAAAATCACCAGCCCCAGCAGCGTGTGGGAAAAGATTTCTTTGCAGATGTACCGGTCTATGAGGCGCATTGCGGCGTTGCCATTCTAGTTCTGTTTCTGAAAGTTTGCACCAGGCTTTGCCAAAATCATTCTATTCTGAATGGAGGCGGGACTTCAGCGAATGAATCGCGTAAACCTGGTTTTCATTTGGCATATGCACCAGCCGCAGTATCGCGACCCGGCCACGGGGGTGTACGTGCTTCCCTGGACGCGGCTCCACGCGTTGAAGGATTACTGGGGCATGGTGCGCGTGCTGCGGGAGTTTCCGAATTTCCACGCCACCTTCAACATGGTGCCGTCCCTTGCCGCCCAGTTGGAAGAGTATGCGGGAGGGAAGTTTTCCGAGCCTTGGTTCGACCTGGCATTCCGCCCCGCTGAAGAATTGAATGCCGCGACGAAAAAGGCCCTCCTCGATCGCGCCTTCCAAATCAATCGCGAAAATATGATGGGGCGCTGGCCACGGTACGTCGAGCTCTACGGCCGCACACAGCACGGTGAAAAAGAAATGAACGCCGCGGATCTTTTCGGCCTGCGCGATTGGCGCGATCTTCAACTGCTTTCACAGCTTGCCTGGATGGACGAGGAATGGCTTGCGAACGATCCTGTGCTCCGTTCTCTGCGGGAAAAAGGCGCCAATTTCACGGAGGAAGACAAACAGGAGTTGCGCGCGAAGCAGCTCGCACTCTTGCGCGAGGTTTTGCCGGAATATCGCCGCGCCGCGGAAAGCGGCCAGATTGAGCTTTCCACCACTCCTTTCTATCACCCGATTCTGCCGTTGGTGTGCGACACGGATATCGCCCGCGTCTCCAATCCGCATAGCCAGCAGTTGCAGCCGCCATTTCGATATCCGGAAGACGCCCTCGAACAGTTGCAGCGCGCGCGTTTTTATCACGAAAAACTTTTTGGCCGCGCGCCCGCCGGCTTGTGGCCGTCGGAAGGCTCGGTTTCGGATCAGGCTCTCGATCTCGCTGCCGCGCAGGGTTTTCAATGGTTTGGCACCGATGAAGGCGTGCTTGGCCGCACGCTCGGAATCGGTTTTGGCCGCGATGGCGGTGGAATTCCTGAAAATGCCGCCCGTCTCTATTCGCCGCTGCGGATTCGCCGCGAAGGCAGGGAAATCGTTGGGCTGTTTCGGGATCACATGCTCTCGGATCTTGTGGGTTTTGTTTATAGCCGCATGGGCGCCGTGCCTGCCGCCGAAGATCTACACCAGCGCATCCGTACGATTGGCGAACGCGTGCACTCCGATCGGCCGCTGACCGTTTCAATTATTCTCGATGGCGAAAATGCCTGGGAATATTTCCCGGGAAGCGGACGCGAATTCCTGAGGCAATTCTACCGCCGCATTGAGAGCGACCCTGACATTCACGCACTCACCGCTTCGGAAGCCGTAGCCGCCGCCGGGGAAATTCACACGGTTGAAAGTATTGTGCCCGGTTCGTGGATCAATGCCAACTTTGACATCTGGATTGGCGACCGGGAAGACCTCTTGGCATGGCGCATGTTAACGAAGGCCCGAGAGGCGTATGGCCGCGCCGTGCGTCAACATGACGCGGGCGCCGAGGACGCTCCGGACACCGAGCAACTTGCCGCCGCTTATGAATCGTTGCTCGCCGCGGAAGGCAGCGACTGGTGCTGGTGGTACGGCCCGGAGCACAGCACCGCGAATGACGCGGAATTTGACGCCTTCTACCGCACGCTGCTCACGGAAGTTTATCTGCGCCTCGGGCTCGACGCTCCCGATGAACTCGCCGAGCCCATCAAGCGGCTGCCAGAGCATGCTCTGGTCTCCCCGCCGGCGGCGCATTTGGATGTCCGCGTGGACGGGCGGGAAAGTTCTTATTTCGAGTGGCTGGGAGCGGGCCTGTATTCAGCCGACCAGCGCGGTGGCTCGATGCACGGCCGCGCCTCGCTGCTGCACGAAGTCCACTATGGATTTAATGACGATTGGTTCTACGTCCGCGTGGATCTCTTCCCGGAAGCGCATGCAAACCTCCGCGATGGTTTGTTTCGAGTCGCCGTGCGCGCCGCGCAGGAAGTGCGTGTGCTCGCGCACATCCGCGAAGGGAAGCTCGACGGTCTGCAAGTGGAAGTGAATGAAGTATGCCTGCTGGGCGCGCAAAAATACGTGCAAGCTGCATATGGTCAGATACTGGAAGTAGCCATCGCCAAAACGCTTATCGAGACCGCGGGCCGCGCATCTTTCCAGCTAGGCACTTCGCTCTGGCAGGGCGGCTTGCCTGTGGATATGCTTCCCGCGGATGGCGGGCTCGATGTGCGGCTGGGAACGGAATCCTTCGCATGGCCGAATTCGTAGCTCCGCAGGAAAAAAGCCCCGGGTTCAGGGGAACCCGGGCTACAGAAAAAAATAGGCAAACAATTTGTATTGTAGCCGCATTCCACGAACGCGCGGAATTTCGGTACCTTCGTCAGCAGGTCTAACCGCGCAATAATTCGCACCTAATACAGCATCACAGCAACGTCTCTCGGTGAATTACCCACCGGCACCATCGTAATCAAACTCTGCGTGCGCACCCGGATCACGGCAAGATCGTTTGACCCTTCGTCTACTACGAGAAGCAGATCGTGGGGATCCGCTGAGTCCAGCCCGCACGCGCCGGGATTTTCACCGGAGGGGATTGGACTTAATGCGTCGCGATAAGTAACGTCCACGGGCACTACGCGCCCCGCGCCCGAATCGCTCACGTATAGAATCCCCGTTCCTTCGTCGAAAACCCCGCGCGTCGGCGTCGAACCAATCAGCATCGAGTCGGCCAGCTCGTGCGTCCACGTGTTCACGATCGCCAGTTCGTGCGCTTCCGGCACCGTGACGTAAAGCTCCCCGCCATCAGGCTTCAGGAACATGGCCTCGGGTTTGCCCGGCAGCGGAAGATTCGTCAAAAGAGAACTGGTGCGCAGATCCACCACTGAAATCTGATTCGTGCCCGATGCGGCCACAAAGACAGTGGAATTATCCGGCATAATCAGAAACTGCGTCGGTGCGGGAGCCGTCGGAATTGTGGCGCGCAGTTCAAGTGAGTTCGCGTCGAAAACCTGCAGCGTCGCATCGTCGCGATTCATCACGACCACCGATTTGCCGTTCGGTGTCGCACGCGCAAGCCACGGCCGCTTTCCCGTGCGCGCGTGCGCGATGACTTGCCTCGAAGCGCAATCAATCGCCACCACGCTGTTCGCGCCGGACGCCGCCACATACGCGCGCCGTCCATCGGGCGAAAAGTCCAGCGCGTACGGCATCGCTCCCACGGGAATGCGCGCAACCACGCGATCCGTTGTGGCGTCCAGCACCCAAACGAACCCGCCGTCGCTGGACACTCCCCAAATCTCTTTGCGCGATGGATGCGCGCGCACTCCGGAGGGGCCTGGACCGACCGGAACCGTTGCGCGAACGCTAAGGCTCACCAAATCCACGACGGAAACCGTGCCATCGCCCGCGTTCGCTACATAGGCGCATAGTTTTAGTCCCGGCCGCAGAAATGATGGCCGGTGTTCCAACGCGATTTCTCGCGCGGCCACGCCGATAAGCACCAAGGCGATAAACACCAGCCGGAAATTAAGGAGTCGGCGCGGCATGATAGGAAAATCCCCGGGCCGCAAACGCAACAACATCTGCGGCGCAACGGAAAGTGAAGTGGAGTCTAACCAAGCCCGCCACCACCGTCAAACACGTAGAGGATCAGTTCACTGAACGCAGATGCATTATTTCTTCACTGGATTTGGCGCGCTATCCGGCGTGAACAGCTTCGCCAGCGGAATATTCACCGTTCCAACGGATCCGTTACCTGAATCTCGCGCCACCAGCCGGACATCCGTCGTCCCGCTCATCAGGCTCACGCTGCCAGAAAAGCTGAGCCCTTTGCGCAGAAAGTTTTCGTAATCCGCCCACGGAATATTCAAATCGAGGGTTTGCGAACTGCTGGCCAGCACATTTCCGTCAGTGGAAAGCTGCACCCATTTCACGTCAACGCTATCTGTCCAGCGATCTCCAGTCTTCGCGAGTAGCAACTGAGCGGCATCAATCTTGACCTGCGCTTTAATTTGGCGCGCACCGGGAACATCCACAGGATCAACGTGCACATCCATACCTAGACCAGCGGACTCGAGTGAGTTCTTGGCGGCATCCACCATGATTTCTTCTTTGTCTTTAGGAGAGACCGTCGCGTTGGGAAACGCGAAATACCCGCGACGCGATCGGACATCCACGCCGGGGCGATCTACTTTCACTTTGATTTGACGAAAGCGGCCATCCCACTGGTTGTGATTTGGGTAGTAGCTCAGCACGTAGGTCAGACGGGAATCCTCAATGGCGCGGTGGATGGAGCCGGCAATGTCATTTGTATTGTGAAACACGCGCCCCCCGGTTTCATCCGCGAATACCACCATCGTATCAACCGTCCACGCGTCGGCGGTGTTGCCGGCGCCGCTGTTGAATGCGTCAGGCGCGCGATCCACCATTAAGCCACGGGCATCTACCGGGTAGAGGGCGACATTGGCGTTACTTAAAGCGTGCGCCGCGGGGTCAATCCACTTGCTGAATAACACCATGTCCGTCGGCACTACTTCGAAACCCTGGCCGTAGCCGATTTGCCAGGGGAAGCTGCTTGAAATCCAGATGAGGTTCTTGCGGCCCGGATAACTGGCTAAATGATTGGCAATCACCTCAAGAGCAGCCGTGGTCCGTCCAGCGCGATCAATCGTATTCTCTTCCTTGGCGCGACCGATGGCGGCCACGGCATAATCCAACGTCGCGTCACTCTTAGCGTCTCCCGTGAAAGGCGCAAAATCCATCGGCGGCGCAGCATTCGCCGGGTCCTGTTGAAGGTGAGGAGCGCCGCCCAGTGTACGCAGCAGCGCAGCTTTATCGGTCGTGAAATCATGCAGGATGTAAATCTTATTAGAAAGAAAGTAGAGCGCCACGCGGTCCTGCGGTTGAAGCTGCCTCAGAAACTTTATGACTTGTTCGCGCGCGAGAGTCATGTTGCCCTGGGAGAAGCTATTGCCGCTATTGTTAAGCATGTTCAGCGAGTCAATCAGAAGTATAGATGCGGTCGGCGGAGCGCCGTAACGCTCCTCAAATCGGTTGGAAAAAGAATTGGGCGCGGGAGCCGCCGCCGCGGTCGCACCCGACGTAAGCCTGTTTGTTTGTTCCGAGAAAGAAGCAATCGTTTGCGGCTGGCCCTGATCCAGAATCGTAAAGTCTTTTTTGGTAAGCCCCGTGACCGGCTGCCCGTTCCTATCCTGGACTATCACATTTACCTGCACCAGCCGCGATGCAACGCGCAGCGTTCCGGATTGTGAGCCACCTTGTTTCGCGGAAGGCGATTCCGGCTTCGGCGGCGTTTGTGGCTCCTGTGACGTTTGTGCGGAAGATTGCGAGAAGCCACGCGCACCGGCGAACAGACCGAACACCACGCACATAACAAGAGTCAGACCTGCGGAAAAGGTGCGGCGCCTCATATGGAATATCTCCTGAGTGTTTACCTCGTTCAAGACGCAGTGCAATGGTCGGGCCCGCTCCCTTTCTTTGCGTTTGTACATTTCGTGGAGCGGTCTCCCAACGCTAGTGAATTTCGACTGTGCGGCTAAGCGCCGCGATACGTCCGCTCACGGCTTCCTGAACAACCTGGCGAATGCGATACGAGCCCGCGGGAGCTTTCAAGGAAAGTTTCGCGTCGAGCCCCTGAGTGGAAAGCTGCTTCAGCGTTGCTTCCTTCAATCGCAGATCCATAATTCCTTGAACGCCTGCTATAAATTGGTTTTTGGCGTCGAAGAGCGCGGTGATGAAGATGAGTCTCTCGACCTGTCTCTCGGACAAACGTTGGAAGGGCAGTTTGCGGACATCCACATGCACCAGGACTTTCAGCGAAGACTCACCCGTCGGTAGCGTTTCCGGAACAGCCGTGAATTCGATTGGAATTTCCACGGGATTATCCGCCGCCATCACACTTTGTCCCAATTTGCGAAATCTCTTCTCGGCGGGCGAAAGGTCGGGGCTGGGCGCCAGGTAACCGGGCCGCGCATTAACCGTCATATGGGCTGGGTCCGCCAGCTTCACCTTCAAATTGTGCATGCTTCCGTTGGCTTTCAGGTTTTCGGGCGAAAAACCAAGTACATAGGAGACGGGCGGAACGGCGGCTAACGTGCGCATGCCCCCTTCGAGGTCGTTGCTGTCATGGATGAATTTGCCGCCAGTTCCCGCGGCCATGTCCGCCATCGGGAAGCTCATGTAGAAATGCGTGTCGAATGGAGAAGGGCTGGGATCCAGCGCCGCGGTATCCAGCGAATTGATCACAACGTTTGCGTGAAGCGCCGCTTCGATCACTTTCTCCTGTTGCTGCTTGAGCGACAATGTAAGGAAGCCCGAAGAGGTCATCACAAGAATTCGGCGGCCGGGCATTTGACCGAGATAGCGTATGACGTGGCTGATAGAGGCAAACGTGTCGAGCGAAAAACTCTCTGCATGGCTTACGATCGTCTCCGCTTCCATTTCAGCACAGCCCGGCGCTAGCAGCCCCTTACAACCGCATGCTTCTGCGGCGCCTACCGCGACTCCCCATGGAAATGGTGCTGGCTCGTGGGGCAAATTCACGATCGCCCACGCTTGATAGGGAGTCTCGGCTGGGCATGCGCCCGGTCCCTGATCCGGCATCCTCGGGAAGAGACGCAGCTTCGCAAGGGTATCCAGCAGCTTCTGAACGTCATCGGTGAAATCGAGACTCAAAGTCCCTGAGGCGGTAAAAATTCCCACGTGCTCGCCGGGATCGAGGCCTTTGCGAATAAACTTGATTCCGGCCTCACGTGCGAAGTTCAGGTTTGAGAAAGCTTTATTCACGTTCGCTTCGGCCATGTTCACGTCATCAAAAAACAAAGCTACGTAGCGTGGTTGCAGGGAAGTCGCGGCTGGTGTAGCGTTGGCCGCTGCGCTGGGTACCGAAACCGAAGCCGCGGGACTCCCCGATCCGGTGAGAACCGAAAATGTGGAGATGGTTTGAGGCTTGCCGTCATCGAAGAGAAGGAAATCGCTCTTCTTCAAGTTGCCGACAGGTTTTTCGTGGTTATCGAGCACGACCGCAGGTACTTCCACCAAATCCGATTGCAGGCGGATGGTGGACCTGCCTGCAATCTCCGGCTCGTAGGGCCTGCTGATCCAGCGGAATTCATCTTCCGGGATCGTCTGGCCTAGCAATATGGAGGCCGCAATCGCGGTGGCAAATATTGCGACATATAAAACTTTACGGCTCATCTCCACGCCCCCAAAGAATGAGTAATTTCATTCCTAACGCAACGCCTTATTCGGCGTGAATAGCTTCATCAGCGGGATATTCACCGAGCCGATGGCTCCGTTTCCGACGTCTTGCAGCACCAGACGGATATCCGTGGCGCCGTTTACAAGCGCCACGGTCTCCGAAATGCTGAATCCAGTCTGAAGAAGCTGCTTGTACTCATCCTGTGTGGCATTCAGACTGACATTCTGCGAAATCGTGCCGACCTGGTAGCCGTCGGCGTTAAACTCCGCCCAAACCTTTGTAATGCTGTCAGTCAGTCGGCCGCCCCGCTGTTGGAAGCGCAACTGGCTTGGGTCAAGAATAATCTTTACCTTTAATTGCCGTGCGCCGGGAACATCCACGGCATCTGCTTGTACGTCGAAACCAAGGTCCGTCGCTTCCAGCGAGCTCTGGATCGCCTCGGCCAATTGCTCTGCATCTTTCTTGGGGGCGGAAGCGGTGTCCGCGACAGCGTAATAACCCCTGCGAGAGCGAACCTCAACACCCGGCCGATTCACTTTCACTTTGATTTCGCGGAATTCGCCCCTCCATTTATTGTGGTCGGGATAGTAGCTCAGCAGATAGGTAGCCGAGGAATCGTCAATCACGCGCCGAATCGCGCCCGCAAAGTCATTCGTGTTTTCAAACGCCCGGCCGCCTGACATTTCGGCGAGATTTTTGGTGAGATCGAAATCAGTGACCTGAGGTGTACGGCCCGCCATTGCGACCCCGCTACTGACGGCTCCAGGTGGTGGCGCGAGCTCGGCGTGCCCCCCACTGTGGCCGCCACCTCCACCGCCGCCGGGAACAGGGCCTCCGGCATTAACATCACCGTAGAGACCCAACGCATCAATCGCGGAAAGCGGAAGATCGGCATTGGCAAGCGTTTTTGCGGTTTTGTCGATCTTCTCGGCTGTGACGATTCTGACAGGGGGAAAGCCGGACGAAATCCAAATCAAATTTTTGCGGCCCGGCACGTTCGCAAGGTGATCCGCGATGGCGTGCATTGCATCCATCGTATAAGCGTCCATATCAACGGGGTCAAATTGAGAGGGAGGAATGGAATCTGGAACGTATTCTCTTCCGTGATCGAGGCCGCGTTGAAGAGCGCTCGGATCACTGGTGAAGTCCTGCAAGAGATAGAGCGTGTCGGAAAGTTCGTAAAGCGCCACGCGATCTTGCGGTTGCTTCTGGCTGATAAATTTTTCGACCGCCTCGAACATAGGCCCAACCGCGCATACCTGGGGTTTCGGCGGGATAGAAGGAGGCGGAGGACAAAGGTTGCTATGCAGATCCCAATAGCGGGCGTTGAAGGCGTCCAGGACGATTACGGTGAGGGGCGGTTGTGCGCTGGCGCTTTGTGTGGAGCGGTTTGTGAAGAGATTCGCGGCGGCAGCGGCGCCCGTGGTGGTGAGGTGGTTCATTTGCTCCGAAAATGAAGCGATCTGCTGGCTCTGTCCTTGGTCAAAGAGGGCGAAATCGTCCTTCGTAAGCCCCGGGACCGGCTGCCCGTTCTTATCCTGGACAATCACGTTTACCTGCACCAATCGCGAAGTAACTCGTAATGGAGGCGTCTTTGGACTTGCCTGGCCAGTGGGCGCTTTCTGAGCCGGAGACTGGGCCGCAACTGGCGCGCCAGCGAGCAGAGCAAGAAGGACGCAACCAAGCAAAGCGATATTCAAGGATCGCTTCAGTCGGTTCTCGGTTGGTGAGTTCCCCATGAGTTGCGAACTTCGCATGATGTGCCGCCTTTCCTTCTGCCACGTGAATCAGTATTTATCCAAGACGCCGGCCAGCATCGCGCTCTCCCTATGCCGTGTTCAGCACCTGGGCGACGGCGGCCGTCAACTTCCTCCACTCGTCTTTTTCAGTTGCAAGTTGTTTGCGTCCACTCTTCGTGAGTTCGTAGTATTTCGCGCGGCGGTTGTTCTCGGATGTTCCCCAATGCGCCTTAATCCAGCCGCGGCGTTCCAGCCGGTGGAGAGCCGGGTACAACGAGCCTTGTTGAATCTGAAGAACGTTGCTGGAAACCTGGTGTATGCGCTCGGAAATGGCCCAGCCGTGCTCAGATCCAAGCGCGAGCGTTCGCAGGATCAAAAGATCGAGAGTGCCTTGCGGAAGATCGATACTCTGGTCAGGCATATGTTCCCCTTGTACTTCTACAAAGAAAGATACCACCTCATTTGTCGAAGTGCAAGAGGAAGAATCTCCAAACGCGGAGAGTTGAACCGCGAATCTCCTCGGGGTAAACTTCTCCTTGCCAAATTTCCTAACGCGAAAAACCAGTCTTACAAACAGAGTTTTTGCTCGGAGCATCCAGAATGAGCCAGACCATCCCTCTTTCGCCGCCAATGAACGCGCGGATCGCTGAAAGCGCCGCCACCAAGACCGCGTCCATACCCTGGTACATCTGGGCCAATGTGGTTGCGGTTTTGTCCGGCGTGTTTGGCGGCGTCTGGGATATTTCCTGGCATGAAAGCGTGGGCCGCGATACGTTTTGGACCACTCCGCACATGTTCATCCAGGGTTGCGGAATTCTGGCGGGCCTTTCCTGCGCCTATCTGATTCTTTCCATCACTTTCCAGAAGAATAATCCTCTGCGCGATTCGAGCGTCACCATGTGGGGATTTCGCGGACCGCTCGGCGCCTTCATCTGCGCCTGGGGCGCCGTGGCCATGATCACCTCAGCGCCTTTCGATAATTGGTGGCACAGCGCCTACGGCCTGGACGTGAAAATCTTGAGCCCGCCGCACGTTTTGCTGGCGCTCGGCATGATGGGCATTCGTTTCGGCGCCGTCGTTCTGATACTTGCCGAAATGAATCGCGCCGATGGCGAGTATCGCGTCAAATTGGAACGCCTCTTCCTGTTCGCTTTTGTTTTCATGATGGCGACTACGGTGGGCATGGCGCAGGAATACACGAATCGCATTTTCATGCACAGCGCCCGGTTTTATTTGATCGTCATGATTACCGCGCCCATTTGGATGGCCGCGGTTTCCAGAGCCTCGAAAAGCCGCTGGGCCGCGACGATCATGACGGCCATCTACACCGCCGTGCATCTCGCCTTCAGTTGGCTGCTGCCGCTGGCTCCGGCGCAGCCGAAGCTCGGGCCCGTCTATCAGAACATCACGCATCTGGTGCCGCCGGATTTCCCGATGCTGTTGATTGTTGGCGCGATTGTTTTTGATCTGGTGCGCCAGCGCGTGGGGCGATGGAATCGCTGGGTTCAGTCCGGCGTGCTGGGCGCGGCATTTCTCGCGAGCTTCGCCGCGGTGCAATGGCCGTTCGCGAATTTTCTGATGTCGCCCGCGGCGCAGAACCGCGTTTTCGTGGCGAATAACTATCCGTATTTCCTGCCGTCCGCGTCTCAGTGGGTTCGCGGCATTTTCATTCACTATGAAAACACCGCCGCCCACTTTTGGGTGGTGATGTTTGAAGCGCTTATCGTGGCCGTTCTCATGACGCGCCTTGGGTTGGGCTGGGGCGACTGGATGCGGCGGATTCGCCGATGACGCGGACGCAATTTCGTTCGCTCACCCTCGTCGCCTTTCTTCTGGCCGGCGCTCTTCCGTTGGCCGCGCACGTCGGCAGCCCAAATGTTTTTTTTGAAGGCAAAGCGGGACCGTACTCGCTTTTTGTCACCGTGCGCGTGCCGGAGGTTATTCCCGGCGTTGCTGAAATCGAAGTCCGAAGCGAATCCCCGGATGTGCAAACGATTCAGATTGTTCCGTTGCGGCTGACGGGGCAAGGCTCCAAGTTCGCGCCCACTCCGGATCTCGCCGCACGCTCCAAAGACGATCCGCAATTCTTCACCGGCAGTCTGTGGCTGATGGAAACCGGCGCGCTGCAAGTGCGCATTCTGGCAAGCGGAGCCAAAGGCCAGGGCGAACTTTCCGTCCCCGTTCCGTCATTCGCGCAGCGCGTGCTGCCCATGCAGAAATCTCTGGAAGGCTTGTTGATCGTTCTTCTGCTGATACTGATGGTCGGAATCGTTTCCATTGTTGGCGCGGGCTCGCGGGAAGGGAAGCTTGACGCGGGCGAAATTCCCGGGCCTCGCAACAAGCGTCGCGCCAGAATTGTCATGCTCGTCACGGCGGTCATCGTGATCGGCATCGTGTATCTTGGAAATTCGTGGTGGGGCGCCGCGGCGTTCGATTACCAGCGCGGCGTCAATCACTACAAACCACCGCTCGCGGCAACATCTTTGGAAAACGGAAACCGCCTCGTAATTGGAGTCAACGACCAGGATTCCCAGCGGAACGGCGCCGTGGATCTGACGAAATTAATTCCCGACCACGGCCACTTGATGCATCTTTTCCTCATCAGCTCTCCGGGAATGGATCGCATGTGGCACTTGCATCCAGACCCAGCCAAAGGCGGCACGTTCGCCGATGATTTGCCCACCATGCCCGCCGGGCATTACCAACTTTTCGCCGACGTCGTGGATCGCCGCGGATTTCCGTGGACGCTCGTCGGAGAAATTGACCTGCCGCAGATCAACGGCAAGCCGCTTTCCGGCGACGACTCATCCTGGTCCGGCGCGCCGCTGGCGGCGTCAGCAGCCGATGCAACCGTCGCCCAACTTTCCGATGGCGGCCGCATCGTGTGGAATCGTCAGCCCGGCCCGCTGAAAGCAAACGTTGCGGCGAATTTCAAATTCACCGTGGAAGATAAAAACGGCAAACCCGCGACCGACGTGGAGCCTTACATGGGCATGGCCGGCCACGCGGAATTCGTGCGCAGTGACATGACCGTCTTCGCGCACGTCCATCCCGCCGGATCAGTTTCCATGGCCGCGCTCGATCTCGCTCAAGCAGGACTGAACGGCGGACCGTCGGAGATGCAGGGCGAAATGTCGCCCGCCATGGTGATGCCGGCGCCTTCGGCGAATGAGTGCCCGCCATCAATGCCGGCCGAAGTCAGCTTCCCGTACGGCTTTCCTCAGCCCGGCGACTACCGCATCTTCGTCCAGGTGAATCGCAGCGGCAAAATACAGACCGCCGTGTTTGACGCCCACGTCCAGTAACGTAATCCGCTCCAGCCTTTGACGTCATCCTGTTACTAGCGAATTTCCCAACACCGCCCCTGTAGCGCAGAGCTTCAGCTCTGCGGTCGTTGATTTTGCTTGTGTTCGACTCCGCACCACAACCCCGCGGAGCTGAAGCTCTGCGCTACAAAATCAGCAAAGCGAATTTAATTCAACGTGCGATGCACCACCGCCGCAATCTGCCGCACTTCCTCGACCAGCCGCGCAAATTCATCCGGCAAAATGGATTGCATTCCATCGGACAGCGCGTTGTCGGGGTCGTGATGGACTTCCACGAGAATTCCGTCCGCGCCAACCGCGATGGCCGCGCGCGAAAGCGGCAACACTTTGTGGCGGCGTCCGGTGCCGTGGCTGGGATCCACCAGAATCGGCAAGTGGCTGCGCTTTTTCACCGCGGGCACCACGGTCAGGTCGAGCGTGTTGCGCGAGTAGTCGTTGAACGTGCGCACGCCGCGCTCGCACAAAATCACGTTGTAATTTCCCTCGGACATTACATATTCGGCGGCCATCAGGAATTCATCCAGCGTGGCGGAAAGTCCGCGCTTCAGCAGCACGGGTTTCTTGGCGCGGCCCGCGCGCTTCAGCAGCGAAAAATTCTGCATGTTGCGCGCGCCAATCTGAATCACGTCCGCGTATTTTTCCACCAGGTCGAGGCTTTCGTTATCCACCGCTTCGGTGATGATGCCCAATCCGAATTGGTCGCGCACTTCGGCCAGAATTTTCAGGCCCGGCTCGCCCAGTCCCTGAAAATTGTACGGAGAAGTGCGCGGCTTGTAAGCGCCGCCGCGAAAAAGATGCACGCCCGCCTCGGCCACATGCTTGGCTATGATCAGCGCTTGCTGGTGCGTTTCAATCGCGCAAGGCCCCGCGGCAATCACAATGGATTTTCCGCCCACCTCCACATCACCCTTGGGCGTGGCGATGCGAATAACGGAGTCTTCTTCCTTCACGTCCCGGCTAACCAGCTTGTAGGGCTTGCTGACGGGGATGCATTCGATCACGCCCGACATGGCCTCGATGGTGCCCATATCCACGACGCCCGTGTTGCCGGTAATGCCGATCGCGGTGCGCAGCGTGCCGGGAATCGGATGCGCCTTCATTCCCGCGGCTTCAATGCGCGCGCAGACGGCGCGTACTTGCTCTTCGGTAGCGTGCGCATCCATTACGACTAGCATGACGTCTCCTTGACGAACTCCCCAAAAATGTGCGGAATGTTTAGTTTACTGCATTCGCGGACGCGGCGGCAAATTAGCCGCTCGTAGGGGCGCTGCTTGCTGCGCCCTGTTTGCGCCTAATTCATTGCGTTTGCCCTGGATTCTCCGAATCACTACCCCATTGGCGCGGGTTCTCGGCAATGTAATTCCGAATCTCTTGCAAATCCTTCCCCAGCCGCACAATGTGCTCAAAATAATTACGCTGCCAAATCTGTTGCCCCTTGCGACCCAATACGTCATTGGCTTTAATCGCTGAAATTGATTTGAACGCTCGCATAATCTTTCCGAGCGTTGCGCGCGCATTCTCGGGCGCATTGCTGTGATCCGCCGCAGGGGCGCTGCTTGCTGCGCTCTTTCTCCCATCGCCTCTCTCCAAAATAATAATTATCCCGTGCACATGATTGGGCATAACGACAAACGAATCCAATTGGACCTCGGGAAATCGTCGCGGAATCGCAATCCATGATTGAACGACCGTGTCGCCAGCCGCACTGAGCTCCATCTCGCCGCCTTGAATTTCCCCGAAAAGACAGACCGTGCCTTCCGTGCATACAGTGACGAAATAGATGCCTGGACTTGAATAGTCATATCCTTGGAGGCGAGTCGAACGCCGCCGACGCCTCGAGTTGAATTCGTCTCCAATCATCGCCATATCCTATCGCATGGCCCCCAAACCATCGTAGGGGCGCTGCTTGCCGCGCCCTGTTTCGCAACCGAATCAACATCCGCCGTATGTACGCCGCTCGTTTACGCTGGTTACCATGATCGTATCCCCGCCGTTCTCGTCCGAAAATCGTAGGGGCGCTGCTTGCCGCGCCCAATTCACCCCGTCCGTAGGACTCTCGTGTGGAAATTATCGTTCAAACCTCCGTTTTCGAGATTGTCGTAGGGGCGCTGCTCGCTGCGCCCTGTTTCGCAACCGAATCAACATCCGTCGTATGTACGCCGCTCGTTTACGCTGGTTACTATGATCGTATCCCCGCCGTTCTCGTCCGAGAATCGTAGGGGCGCTGCTTGCCGCGCCCAATTCACCCCGTCCGTAGGACTCTCGTGTGGAAATTATCGTTCAAACCTCCGTTTTCGAGATTGTCGTAGGGGCGCTGCTTGCTGCGCCCTGCCTGATTACGTTGCAACCAGGGCGCGGCAAGCAGCGCCCCTACGATAGCTCAACCAACGTCCAAACCCCCGCTTGGCCTCCCAAACCCCGCAGCCGGGAATGGCTGCGCCGCCTACCCCCTCCCCCACGTTTTCGGGAGAATGGTGTTCCCGGCCTACGCGCCCCTCCACCGCCGTCATCTCTGAAGCGCGCTCTTTGTCTCTCACGACTCCTTCTCGTGTCCGCCTCTCCAATAATCTAGGACACAATCAGGCAGCAGGGAATTGGCGGTGCCGTTTTTCTCTTGCCGTCATCCTCGAGGCGAACCGATTAGTGTTCGCCGAGGGATATTCCGCTCTCCAATCTTGCCCCGAGATTCCTCGTCGCCCTCCACCACTCCACCTCCGTCATTCCGACCTCGTCCGCCTTCGGAGGGCGAGTGATCGGAGGAATCTCTCTTCAAGAACGCGCAACCTACCCCGAGATTCCTCGTCGCCCTCCAATGCGAGCTCCTCGGAATGACGGGTGGGGTGTGCAGCCCCTTCCTATGTTTTAGCAACAGTATCATTCCATGGGGCTTACGGACGTGTCCCGCGTAATCGGGATTGTGTACTTCACGACACTTGTGGGTATAATCTCGTGACTTTGCGCGAGTAGTTAAGAGACAAATTTCGCACCCCTCGCCTAATGTCGCTAGGTAGAATGGCAGCTTTGGTAGGGGGAGGGTATGCAGATAAAAGTATTCATTAGAAAAGAATGGGAGCAAGTAAAACCCAATGTCAAATATGATTTTTACAAATGGAGTTTCTTCGTGGTTGGAGGTCTCATAATAGCCTTGGGAGCGTATGTAGTTCACCTATTTCGAGGTTTGCCGAATTGGGCACCATATGCGGTGGCATTTGTTCTGTCCATTGTGATATTCATCACTCTCAATCGCCGCCTGAGAAAGAGCCAGCAAGAAGCTCCCAATTCAAGTTCAACACAGGTTGCAACTAACGCCTTAGCGAATACCCCAAAAAAGTTTGATGCGCCCGCGTTCTTTAGTCGCTCCTACATCAGCCAAATGCAAGCCGAAACCGAACAAAACATGCGCACGGCGGCGATGGAGAATCAACCAGACAACCGCGAAGGTTTCTATGTGAAGCTCCTGGCAGTTGGTCTTACCGCCTACCTGTTCGACATCGCATGGGCTTATATCTACGGAAGTCAGATTCTTTTGTTGATGGAGCTCAATAGGCAGGTGCTTTCGATTGCTCAAGTGAAAGTGTATTACGACAATGCGGCAAAAGCGGACCCGGCTATCTACGCCAACTATTCATTTGATGCTTGGATGAATTTCATGAAGTCGCACATTTTGCTTATTCATCATCAAAGTGGAATGGTTGAAATTACCGTGCGCGGAAAGGACTTTCTGAAATATCTCACTCATTGGGGTCGCTACCCAAACGAGCGCAAATTCTGAGGTTTTTAGGCCGCTGGCTCTTGAACCGTTGCGGTGAGTTCTTTGTATTCCAAGTTCGAAGTCTGAACCAGCTTGAGAATCGTACCGCGGAACAGATATGGATTGGTGCGGTTGTTAAATCGGAAACACATTTCGTCAAGGTAAGCAGGGAGACGCTTCGGGACGGGTGGCCCGAAGCTGCCGCCAGCGTTTGCGCCGAAGGAATCAAACGCACAGGCTCTTTTCTAGCCTATGCAGGGTGGTCTAGCTCCTTGATTATTTTGCCGACGCGCTCGTACCAACTGTCGCTGTCAGCTATTAGTGCTCCAGCCGATTTGCGAATATCTTGAGAGATTAAGCCAAAAGCGTTTGCGAACGCCTTGTGGTCTGAAGTCTCATCGTAATCCGCAATAGCTTTGTTCCATCGCTTGAGCAGTTTCAGCTTTAGGACTTCGTCTGCAATGAAGACTCTGTCTAAAAGAACAACGTGAGCGTCCTGCTCAGATTTCGCAAGTTTGCGTTGCTCTGAAGGGTCCCACACAATGCGAACCGTCCCTTCCCTCATCTTACCCGTGAATGCCTTTACCATTGTCGTCAAGAGTTTCCGATATTCCGATCGCTTCTTTTCTGCGATCCACCGGTGCTTCTGCATCCTTGCCCCAACCAACACACCGATAATTCCGAACAGACCTGCCGCGACACCCGCTACCAGAACCTCTACGATTATTTGTTGGCCTGGACTCATAACGCCCGCATTGTACGATTAAAGAAACTCACACACCAATATTTATCCTAATGAAAACCCTACGCCTCATGCTCCTATTCGCCTGCATCCTCGCGGCTGTTTGCGCCGGACTCTTCATGGCGCTTTGTGGCCAGCCGTACGAACCTGTCGGGGCGGGAATGTCGGTCTACGCCATTCTCTTTGCGCTGTACACGGTCAAATCAACTGATCTGATCTAACAACCCGCGTCTTATGATTTCTTCCTATTTTCCCTCAATCTCAACGCGGAATCGTGCGCCTCTCGCGCCCTCCTCATGATCACGTCCCGATTGTCCGTAAGAATCAGCACGTGCGGCGACCGATGAACCGAGGTTACGGCTTGCACTTCGTTAATCTTCGGCCCAATCCAAAGCGTGTAATTTAGACCGCAGATATAGAGATGAAATGCCGGATTTTCGCCACGCGTGGCATACGGACTATTGAAGGCTGAAAGCGCTACCGAGGACGGGAGAACCGTGAGGCTAAGTGCCATGTTTGGAGGAAATGTTGCCTTTCCAAGAATGAAACTTCTCACTGCCTCTCTCGAAGACCCGAACGAGAGCGACGGTGGCTCCGCGCCACTCACCCAATTATGAACGGTAGCCTTCCAAAAGATGCCCATCCCGAAATGTACAAGATCTGCAACTCGAACTGCCGGAACCGATTCAAGGCAATATGTGATGATATTTGCTTCCTCAAATCGAGGAGTAGATGCTCGTAAGGTTTGTTCTAAGAGAAATGGTCCGCCCACGTGAGCTAGCCTGGGAATCACCCAATCCTCGCCCCTTGACCGAAGGAGTTGTTCACAATCAAAGCAAAGTAGCGGTGCCTGCATTTGGCGAGATGTTTGCATCCCATATTCGTAAGTGATGAGCAATGGGTTCGGGTTTTTCGCATTTTTTGACCTGCAAAGCAGGTAGGCAGCGCGCGGAATCAGATGGCTCTTACAGAGATCTGTTTCCCGCAGACATAGCTTACAGGTACCTTTTTTCACGTCCCACCTGTGGATTCCCGCCCGTTGACAGGTTACGGCGGCGCGGCACGATTAAAAGTAACCTCATAAGGTCGAAACCCCAACAACATTTCATGTACAGATTTTGTGCGAAGCGGGGCGGGTGGCCCGGAGATGAGGGAATCCTTATTCGAATTACTTTCCACAGGCAATGCCGTATTTTTCCATTGACGGCCATATACTCATATGCTAATCTGCGTTGCAGACTTGAACGAGTTCTTCGAATAGCGTCCCGAAACGGAACTCGCCAACCCTGCCGGATACTCGACATTCATGCGTCTTGGGCATTGACTTAGAGCCATTCCGTAACAGCATCATTTCAGGAATTTCTGAGTTCCGCAGTCGCAGTACATACGAGGAGTTTTCGCGTGATCCTCGTAAGTCGTTTATTTTCAGTGAAAGGATATAAAGTGAGTACACAGCTAAGTCCTGTGTTTCCCATACATACGCGAGGGGTACCAGCTAACCCCTGTATTTCCCATACATACGAAAATAGGGGGAGGGGGTGGGTACAGGGGTGGTAAAAACCGGCCGCACCCCCTTCGCGGCTCAGGGCAAGCAGAGGGGCACGGCGGCGTAGTAGAACAGACATTCCTGTCTGTGTGCAGTTCTGGAGTGGTTTGGTTTGGGCGCACAAACAAGAATGTCTCTGCTGCCGAAAGGCCCATGCTATCGTTGCGTTATGGCGAAAGGATTTGGCAATCGAGGGTGGAAGATTGTTGGCATGCTGCTGTTTGTCGGGATAAATGCTTCGGCGGCCGGCGCGCAACAGTGCACTGCCAAGCCCGCGGTGATATCGCTTGGAGAAACGGTGCGTCTTCATTGTGAAGGCGCGGGGAGCGCCGATCCCGTGAGCGCGCGGCTGAATGAGCGCACGGTGCGAATGTTCAAGCAGGCGGATGGCGGCTGGATGGGCCTGATGCCGGTCGCGGTTGCGGATGTTCCCGGCGCGTATGCGATTGATTTTTTGGCGGAGGACGGAAAGCGGATTGAGTCCGCGAAGCTGACGATTCGTTCGACTCCGTTTCCAACTCAGAATGTGAATCTTGCGCCGCAAATCGAGGAGCTGAAATCGTCGCCGGAAGAAATCCAAACGCTGACGGCGTTTCGCAACTCGGTATCGGATCAGAAGTTCTGGGAGGATCCGCTCGTAGCGCCTGTTCCGGGATGCGTACTTTCTCCTTTCGGCGTGAAGCGGCTGCACAATGGGAAATCGACCGGCGAATTTCACGGTGGAGTTGACCTTCGGTCGCCCGCGGGAAAGCCGATTCACGCGGTAGCCGCTGGCATTGTAAGAATCGGCCAGCCGTTCAATGTGTTGGGCGGAACGGTGGCGATTGATCACGGACAAGGGCTGGAGACGATGTATCTGCACATGTCGAAATTGGCGGTGCGGCCCGGCGCGCGCGTGAATCGCGGCGATGTAATTGGATATGTGGGCGCGACGGGCCGCGCGAACGGGCCGCATCTGCATTGGGTGATTTATGTGAATGGCGTGCCGGTGAATCCGCGTCAGTGGCTAACGCTGGCGCCGTGCGTCGCAACGCCAAAAGGCGCTCCCGCACCGAAGAAATGATTGAGCGAACCTGGCGGGTAGCTGCCCCGTTTTTGAATTGAAGGACGATTCGGATCGAGAAAAGGGAACTTCAAGAACCCCGCACGCAAGACGGGCGTGCGGGGCGACCGCCCCTGGCAGACGAATTTTTCCGCAGGGGCTCCGTCAACATAACGTAGCTTCGATTAGTGGCCTCTGCCACCGCCGCCGCCGTGAGACGCTCCGCCGGCTGGCGCCTGTCTCTGCTGCATTTGCCGCGTCTGCTGCGTGTGTACTTGCTGCATTTGCTGGGTCTGTTGCTGGTGTCGCTGCTCCACCTGCTGCGTTTTTGCTGCACTGGCCTTCTGTTTCGTGAGCTGCTGATGCTCGTTATCCTGCTTCTGCTGGAGTTGCTGCCGATCCTTGGTCTGGTTCGCGACTAGCTTGTCCTGCTGTTTCTGGTATTTCTGGTCAAGCTTCGCATTCCCTGTGTTAGGAGCAGCGGGCCGTTCGATGGCCGGCAGGTCCTTCGGGTGAACTGCAGTGCTGGAGCGAGCGATGTTTTCCGGATGTGAAGCATTGTTACCAGCTGCGTTAGCCGCCGGCGCGCCGCGGTTCGAGGAAAACCGTGCCTGGGGGTCATTGTGGGCTGCCTGCGCATGTTCAGTCTGAGCGGCTACAGCCGGAGTATGATTGCCGCGAGCAACTGCCTCCTCTTGACGCGTGGCATGCGCGCGGGTGCCGCCGGTACCGCCGTTGTAGCTGACGTGGTTCGCCGTGCCCTCGTTCACTTTTGTGTTGTATACGTCGTGGATGCCGCTGCGGTTCACGTTATTCATTCTTGTGTTGTAGAAAAAATGCCCGTTTTGCCAGCGTCCGCCTTCATAACCATTACCGAAGTAACCGAAGCCGTAATTGATCCCACCATAGAAACCGACCTCCGGTCCCCAGTAGCCATCATTGAAAAAATAACCGCCGTCTCCCCAACCCCAATAGCCCGGAGTCCAAAGGTCACCGGGTTCCGGAGCCATCACCCATTCGCCCGGCACCCAGTAATAGTCATCACCATAACCCCAGTACCCAGGCGTCCAGATATAACCGTCGCCGGGGCAAATCGGCTGCTCGTAAACGGGCAGCATAGGGGGCGCGATTCTGATGGATACGCCGATTTGCGCGAAAGACGCCCCCGAAAGAAATACCATTCCTACTGCCAACAACAGTGAACGAACAACGCGGATACGCATTAGCTCTCCTCTTGCCGATGGTCCATCGGCTGCCGACGCTTCAACTTTTGCTTATTTTCTTTCAACCATAAATTCATGTAGGGAAATGCACAGATAGCTCGTTCGGCCAAAGCTCAGCACATTTCTGATTAGGACGTTTTGCCTTTGCAAACGGAGTGTCCGCACGAACAATCAACATCCGGCATCTTTTCCATTGCCTCGCACTCGATGCTGCAGTATGGGCCCGACGTCGTCATGCATGAACAAACGGGGTGTGCGCACTTCTGAGCTTTCGTAGTCGTCATTTTTTTTCTCCTAGCTTCGGATCAACAGAAAGGGATTCAAGGCAATATCTTAACCACCAGGAAACAGCATTTCTGTACTGAAAGGGACACACTGCAATTTGGGTCATAGAGCAGCGTGGTTTAGTCGCCCAAGCATTAAAGGGCCGGCGAATTTTGAAGCGGCGGTAACGTTTGCCGAGCAAGGTGGCAAGACGAAGGTCACTATGCGGATGCTGTTCCCGTCGGCTGCTGCGCGGGAGCACGTCGTCACGAAGTACAACGCCATCGAAGGGGGGAATCAGACGCTTGGGCGGCTGGCCGATTATTTGGCGGGGATGGCCTAAACAAACAGCTCCATCAAAAAGAACAGAATCGTGATTAGGTGATGCGTGTGATAGGTTTTGACACAGCAGGGAGCCGGTACAGTCTGGGACCGGCAGGCGGGAGATAGTGATGAAGAATTGCGGCATGAGAACTCTGATTGTGGTGGGGGGGGCGATTTGCTTTGTGGCGATCTTTGCTGGTGCGCCAGCCAATCAGATGACTTTGGGCAACTTGGTGAAATTTGGCAGGTTGCTGACATCCACCGCGCGAGTGCAGGCGGCGCAAAAGCACCCCTACACAGTAGATGATTATTTGTCCATGAGTAGCGCGCGGGGCGTTGCGATTTCGCCTGATGGCAAGACTATTCTGTACCGGTTGCCAATTATTGCGCCGACGGGGCCCGCGACCAAACACGAATGGCATTTGATAGATTCGTCCGGCGAAAACGCGCGAAAGCTCGACCTGCCGAAGAATTTCGAGCCTTCTGGTTTTATGAAAGATGGGGAAGCGCTCTATGGAATTTATCCCGTTGGAAATCTCGGCCAGCTGGCGACTGTGCCTCTCGGTGAGGGACACGCCATACAGATTATCGCGCTGCCTTCGGGAATCCACGGAGCCATCATCTCGCCAGATGGAAAGAGGTTCGCGGTGCTCGCTGATCCCCGGAAGCCGGATCCGCTGGCGGGCGTGCATACGGTCGCGCAAAACGAGGAGACGAGTTTGTATGTGGTTGGAGTGGACGGCGCGAACGGCGGCTGGTGGTGCCCGGCGCTGGTGGACATCGCGGATGTGGCGTGGTCGCCGGATGGGTCGCAGATCGCCGTGGTTACGCAATGGCAAAAAATCGGGCATCACGATGTGCGGTCATTTGTGGATGTATGCGGGGCGGCAGGCGCGCGCAGAGTTGCGGAAATTCCGAACGCAACGAGCGGCATTGCGTGGGCAGCGGGCGGCCAGGAATTGGTTTTTGCGAGTACCAGCACGCCGACGCTTACGCCCGAGCATGTTTGGACGGTTCCTGTGCGTGGCGGAAAGGCAGTTGACCGAACGCCGGATCTTGCGGGCTCGGCGATCACGCTGGCGGCTGATCCGCGTGGGACTGTTTGGGTGGAGATGCACAAGGGCGTGATGACGGAAGTGGATACGTTTCGCGGCGGAAAACTCGAGACTGCCTATCAGTGGCCGGGGGGCATTATAGAGGGACTTCCTGTGTACTCAATGTTTGCGGCTGATCCCGCTGCCGGGCCCAATGTCCTGGCGTTTAATGTCGGAGATCCGTCGCATGCCACGAATGTCGCGGTCGTGCGGGACGGCAAATTGCAAAAAATCACGCACGAAGGCGACGATAGGCTGGCGGATGTAAGTCTTGGGGACGTGAAGGTTGTACGTTGGTCCACGAAAGACGGGACGAAGCTGGAAGGAATTGCGACATTTCCGCCGGACTATGTGGCGGGAAAGAAATATCCATTCCTCGTAATGCCGCATGGAGGGCCTGAATCCAATGACGAATTTCAGTTGGATGCTGCTGCCCGGATGATTTCTGGGATGGGATATGTGGTTTTGCAGCCGGAATATCGCGGGTCGACAGGATACGGCGCGGATTTTCTGGCCGCGATTTACCAGCATTTCGGGGATCGGGCGTATGGCGATGTGGACAGCGCGACGGATTTTGCGATCGAGCAGGGGTGGGCGGACCCGAACCGTCTGGCGATATTCGGTTGGAGCGCGGGCGGGTTCATGACGGCATGGACGGTGACGCAGACGCATCGCTACAAGGCGGCGATTGAAGGCGCGGGGATTACGGACTGGCTCAGCTTTATTCCGACGAGCGATATCGGGCAAGTGGACTACGACGCGCGAATGCAAGAGGCCGATCCGGGCCCGTTGCTAAGGTTTTCCGCTGTAATGTTCGCTGACCAGGTAACGACGCCGTTGCTGATCCTGCATGGCGAGGCGGATTTGCGCGTGCCGACTTTTCAGGGACGGGAATACTACGTGCTGCTCGCCGAACGCGGCAAGACAGTGCGGATGGTGACGTACCCGGGTTCGCCGCACTTTCCGGTACTGGCGGAGCAGAGGCGGGATGTATTCAATGAGATGGAGAATTGGCTGAGGAAGTACAACCCATAGCGGATGCTCGCGGATTGGCGAGCGGAGACTAATTTTTGACGATAATAACGCTGTCTATGCAAGCGTCGTAACCTCAGCTAGAATAGTGTGGTTAGAGTAGGAATTGCCTGCTTCCGCATCGAGCCCAAATAGAATGCTAGACGAAACGAACAGTCCGCAATTGGTGTACGACTCTGAGGACGAATATGTTCCGGAACCAGTACCGCCGCCGTTAGCCCCGGTGTGGCAGGACGGCAGTTTCCGCATCGGAATCCACACCAGCATCGCGGGGGACATCGCGCGTTCACTGGACATCGCTAAGAAGCTTGGTTGCAACGCGATGCAGATATTCTCGAGCAGCCCGCGGATGTGGCCGCGGCCTGGTCGAGCGTTGATTGCAGAGGCCGACGCGGCGCGGTTCCGCGCGCGACGAGCGGAGTTAGCGCTGGGGCCCGTGGCGATTCATGCCAATTACCTGATCAACCTAGCGGCTACCGATCCTGTAGCGCGTGTGCGGACGATCCAGGCGTTTCGGGATGAGATTTTGCGCGGCATGTCCCTGGGGGCTGATTTTCTGATTGTGCATCCCGGATCGGCGCGAGATGGCGAACCGGCGCGCGCCGTGAGCATAGTGAGCGAAGCGCTGCGGCAATCGGCGCGAGGATTGAAGATGGGAGGCATGCGCATCCTGCTGGAAAATACGGCGGGGATGGGTGCGTCCATCGGGTCCAGATTGGAAGAGTTGGCGGCGATTTTGAAGGGTGCAAGAGATGTTGATGCGGGCATATGCCTGGATACCGCGCACCTGTTTGAGGCTGGATATCCGATTCACACACCGGATGGGTTGGAGCAAACGCTGGAGCATGCGGAGCGCACGATAGGATTGGATCGCGTATTCGTGATCCACGTGAACGATTCGAAGACTCCCTTTGGTTCGCGAGTGGACCGGCACGAGCATATCGGAAAGGGAAAAATCGGGCTGGAGGCATTTGGGCGTATTCTGCGGCACCCGCTGCTTTCACCGATGCGAGTGGCGGGGCGGGCGTTTCTGCTGGAAACGCCGATTGATTTGCCGGGCGATGACCGCAGGAACGTTGCGGCACTTTGGAAACTGACGGGGGTGCTCGCCACGCAGGAACCAGAGGCAGAGGATGGATTTTCGATGGTGAGCGCGCCAAAACGGGAAACGGAAAAGAGTTCACACCCGAGAGCACGGAAGAAGACCGCAGCGAGAAGAGGCAGAGGGCGAGTTGCGACGAAAAAGCCCGCAGGGAAGAAAGCGTCGAAGACTGCACGCAAAAGCAAAAAGCGAAAGAAGGGCTAAGGCGACGTGGCGGAATACGATCCGCAGGCTATCGAGGCTAAATGGCAAAAGGTTTGGGAGGAGCAGCGCGCGTTCGAGGCGGACGCCGATCCCGACCGCCCGAAGTATTACCTGTTGGAGATGCTGCCGTACCCTTCGGGCACGCTCCACATGGGCCACATGCGGAACTATACGATCGGGGACGCCGTGGCGCGTTATCGGCGCATGCGCGGATTCAACGTCATACACCCGATGGGCTGGGACGCATTTGGTTTGCCCGCCGAAAACGCCGCCATCCAGCGCGGCATTCACCCCCGAGAATGGACGCTTGGGAACGTAGCTGAATTCAAGAAAGTTTGCTATCGCTTTGGTTTTAGTTATGACTGGCGGCGCGAGATCGCGACCTGCGACCCCGAGTATTACCGCTGGAACCAATGGATTTTTCTGCGGATGCTAGAACGCGATTTGGCCTACCGCAAGAAAAGCCGCGTGAACTGGTGTCCGAAATGCGGGACTGTTCTGGCCAACGAGCAGGTGATCAACGGATGCTGCTGGCGGCACGAAGACACTCACGTTGAAATGAAAGAAATCGAACAGTGGTTTTTCCGGATCACGCGGTATACGGAAGAACTGCTGAACGGACTGGATGTACTGGGCGATGGCTGGCCCGAGCGCGTCGTGACGATGCAGCGAAACTGGATCGGCAAATCGCGCGGGGCGCGAGTACGCTTTGACGTGGCCGAACTGCCGGGCAAATCCATTGAAGTCTTCACGACGCGGATTGACACGATTTACGGGGCTTCCGCGATTATTCTGGCTCCGGGACATCCGCTATTGCGGGAATTACTCGCGGGATCTCCAATGAGCGAGGACGCTGAAGCGCAGCTTGCGCGGCTGAAGCAAACCTCGGTGAAAGCTGAAGATATGGCGACTGCCGAGAAAGTTGGCTTTTCGACCGGGCGCCACGCGCTGAACCCCTTCACCAAGGAAAAACTTCCTATCTGGGTAGGGAATTTCGTGTTGATGGAATATGGCACAGGCGCGGTGATGGCCGTGCCGGCGCATGACGAACGCGATTTCGAATTTTGCACGAAGTACGCGCTGCCAATTCCGATTGTGATTCAACCCGCGCAGGGCGAGTTGCTGACTCCAGAGAAATTGACGCAGGCTTTCACTGAATACGGCAAGGTGGTGAATTCGGGAGCGTACACGGGGCTTTCCTCCGAGGAGGCGCTGGTGAAGATGACGTCCGATGCCGAAGACGGCGGATTCGGGCGCGGAGAGACGACATACCGTTTGCGCGATTGGGGGATTTCGCGGCAACGATACTGGGGCACGCCGATTCCGATCATCTACTGCGAGCGCGATGGAATGGTGCCCGTTCCGGATGAGCAGTTGCCAGTGCGGCTGCCGGCTAAGGCGGCGATTACGGGCACGGGGCAGTCTCCGTTGGCGAACACGCCGGAATTCGTGAATACAATCTGTCCGAAGTGCGGCGGTCCGGCTCGGCGCGAGACCGATACGATGGACACGTTCGTGGATTCGTCATGGTATTTCCTGCGCTACCTGGATGCTCACAATGACAAAATGCCGTTTGATCCGGAGGCGGCGCGCTATTGGTTTCCGGTGGACCAGTACATCGGCGGGATCGTCCACGCGATTCTGCATCTGCTCTACGCGCGATTTATTTGCAAGGTGCTGCGCGATCTGGGCCTTGTGGAAACCGGCGAGCCATTCACGCGGTTGTTCTGCCAGGGACTGGTGCTGAAGGGCGGCACGGCCATGTCCAAGTCCAAAGGCAACGTGGTGGGCGCGATGGACATGGCGGTGAAATATGGGGCGGATACGGGACGTCTTTATACGTTGTTCGCGGCGCCGCCGGAAAAGGATATGGAATGGAGCGAGGAAAGCGTCGAAGGCTGCTCGCGATTCCTGAAGCGTGTTTTCCGGCTGGTGGAGCGTCACGCCGCTGAAGTTCGCGCACATGCGGCCGGCATGGGTGATCTTGCAGGAGCGAGCGAAAAGGAAAAAACACTTCTGCGGAAGACGCACCAGACGCTGCGGCGGGTGACGCATGATTTTGAGACGCGCTGGCATTTCAATTCGGCGATTGCGGTGATCATGGAATTGGTGAATGACATTCACGCGCAGGAACCTTTGATTGAAGGGGCCAGACCCACGGTCATAAAGGAAGTGCTGGAGCTTGTGACGCTGATGCTCGCGCCGATGTCTCCGCATATGGCGGAAGAGCTGTGGGAGATGCTGGGCCACGAAGGAGGACTGGGGCGGGCGAGTTGGCCACAGCACCGGTCTGAATTTGAGGCAGAGGAAAAGGTTGAAGTGATCATTCAGTTGAACGGCAAAGTCAGAGGGAAGATTGTCGTTGCGGTTGGCTTGGATGAGGACTCACTGGCCATGCAGGCGATTGCGGAACCGAAGGTCGCGGGCTGGTTAGAGGGGAAGACAATTGTGAAGCGAATCGTGGTGGCGGATAAGCTAGTCAATCTGGTGGTGCGGTAGAGAATTTGTATGTTGGTAGGCAGGAAATCGAATTGCCGGAGGGGCGATGGCGGCGGGAGCGAGCATGGCGAGGATAATTCCCAAGAGTGAGCGCGGAGGCATTGTTGTATTGGATTTTGGCGGGCAATATACGCAGCTCATTGCGCGACGGATACGCGAGCAGCAAGTTTTTTCGGCGATTCTGCCGTGTACGGCCTCGATTGCTGATATTCGGGCGCTTGAACCGGCTGGCGTAGTGCTCTCGGGAGGGCCGAGTTCCGTTTATGACGCTGAGGCTCCGAAATGCGATGCCGGCGTGTTGAACCTGGGGGTTCCGGTGTTGGGGATCTGTTACGGCTTGCAGTGGATTGCGCACACGCTGGGTGGCGAAGTTTCTCGCGCGGGGAAACGCGAATACGGACGCATGCAGCTGGATGTTTCGGATACATCGGGCTTGTTGGCTGGTTTGCCTGCGCACGTCCCAACATGGAATAACCATGGGGATCATGTGCTGGCATTGCCGAAGGGCTTTCGCGTTACCGGGCGGACGGACAACGCCATTTCCGCAGCGGAAAATACGGAGCGGCGGATTTATGCGGTGCAATTTCATCCTGAGGTGAAACACACCGAGCGCGGCACGGACATTCTGCGCAATTTTGTGTTTCAGATTTGCGGAGCGCAGGCGAATTGGAGCGGCGGCGCGTTTATTTCCGAAACCGTGGAAGGCATACGGCGGCGCGTGGGCGATGACCGTGTGATTTGCGCGCTCAGTGGAGGAGTGGATTCCGCCGTGGCCGCGGTGCTGGTTGGCCGGGCCATTGGCGACAAACTTACCAATATTTTCGTGGATACGGGGCTGCTGCGGAAAAATGAATTTGGCGACACGCTCGAGTTGTTGCGAAACCGGATGGGTTTGAACGTCGTCGGCGTGGATGCTTCGGAGCGATTCTTGGCGCGTCTAAAGGGAGTGACGGACCCCGAGGAGAAGCGGCGGCGCATCGGCGGGGAATTCATTTCTGTTTTTGTGGATGAGGCGAAGCGGCTTGCCAACGCCGCGACGGGAGACCTGAAGTATTTGGTGCAGGGAACTCTCTATCCCGACGTCATCGAATCGGTATCGGTAAAGGGGCCTTCGGCGACGATCAAGACGCATCACAATGTTGGAGGTCTGCCGGCGGACATGCCATTCGCGCTGATCGAGCCGCTGCGCGACCTGTTCAAGGATGAGGTTCGGCGAATCGGAGCTGAGTTAGGATTACCGGCGGAAATGCTGACGAAGCATCCGTTTCCGGGTCCTGGACTCGCGGTGCGGATTCTGGGAGAAGTGACGCCCGCTCGGCTGGCGCTTTTACGCGAAGCTGACGCGATTGTAACGGAAGAAATCCGGCGAGCGGGCTTGTACGATCGGATCTGGCAGGCGTTTGCGGTGCTGCTGCCGGTGCAAAGCGTGGGAATCATGGGAGACGGACGAAGCTATGGATGGACGGTCGCAGTGCGCGCGGTGGAATCGGAAGACGCGATGACGGCCGACTGGAGCCGGCTGCCGGCCGAAGTGCTGGAACGGATTTCGTCGCGGATCAGCAACGAAGTGGCGGGGATCAACCGAGTGGTATATGACATAAGCTCGAAGCCGCCGGGTACGATTGAATGGGAATAGGGGAAATTTTGAGGAGTTTGCAAGTGAAACGCGCGTGGTTCTCCCCGAGAACAGTATCGGGGAGAAAACCACAGGACACGGAAAACAAAAGCAACGAGCCGGGAAGGGAACCGGCGCGTGTTGGGGAACTACCGTGTGGCCAGTTTTTGCGCCATGTAAAGCACCAACCGCCGGTCGGGTTCTTCGATACGTCCCATAAGACGGCGGAGCTTGTGCAAGAAGCGGGCTTCCTTACCGTGACTACCCCAGACAATATCATCAGCGGATTTGCGCTTGGGGAGGTTTGGAAGTTCGGGCGGCTCTTCGCCGTCATAGAAAAGTTGATAGAGTGGAACCTCGAGGGCGCGGGCTAGTTTCTCAAGCGTTTCGATGGCCGGAACGGTGTGGCCATTTTCGACGCGCGAGATATAACAACGCAAAAGCCCGGTGCGTTTTTCGATGTCCCCTTGTGAGAACTTTTTTTCTTCGCGCAGGGCGCGAAGGCGGTCGCCTATAATCATGTCGCCAATTATGCAGTAGGCCCTCAGGACGTGCAAGTGAAAACTTACAAGGCACAAGAGATTTACAGTTGAAACCGGAATGCGATGATTAACGTCTCAAATAGGGAAGAGAAAGGCCGGCGGTCCGAGACCGTGGAAAACGCTGCGGCTCAGGAACGTCAACTGGTGCGGCGGGCGCAAGCGGGAGAAGTAGCCGCCTATGAGGAACTGCTGGCCAAGCACCAGCAACGGGTCTTCGCCGTGGTGGGAGGGATCCTGCGGCGGCGTGAAGACACGGAAGACGTTGCACAGCAGGTTTTCGTAAAGGCGTATTTTTCACTGAAGCGCTTTGATTTGCGTTCGGCATTCGGGACGTGGCTTTACAAGATTGCCGTCAACGAATGCTGGGATTACCTGCGGAAGAAGAAGGTTCGGCGCCTGGTGTATGAGGCGGACTTGAGCGAGGAGCAGAACCGGCAGCTTCAAGGAGTGAGCGAGCAGCCCTTCGGGGCGCTGCGCACGCCGGAAGACGCTTCGCGGCGGGTGGAGCAGCAACAACTGGTGGAGAGATTGCTTTCAGAGCTGGACGAACAAGATGCAGCGATGCTGGTGATGAAAGAAGTGGAAGGGTTTTCGGTGGAAGAGATTGGCGAGTCACTCGGGATCAACGTAAACACGGTAAAAGTCCGGCTGTTTCGAGCACGAGGACGACTGGTGGAAATTTACCGGCGGCGGATCAAGGGTAACACGACTGCAAAATCGAAGAAGGCAAGCGGAAATCCTTGAAGTAGAATAGAGCAGCAGGCGGAGGTAAGTCATGTGGAAATTTGGATCATCTAAGAGTTCTTGCGAGCAATACGAAGCCATGATGGAAGATGCCGCGGATCAGGCTGCGGAGCGCGGGGAAAAAGTCGCGCTGAGCGCCGGGCTGGCGGTGCATCTATCGAACTGCGGGCATTGCCGCGAGGCATCCGAGGCTGTAGCGCTGAGCCGCTCGCTGTTGCGATCGAGTTTGGAGCCGACCGCGGGTCCCGGGCCTTACTTTGCGCCGCGGGTGATGGCGGTGATACGCGCGGAGGAAAACCGTCTCGCCACGCAGAGGTTGGTTTTTTGGCATCCGCTGGAACGTCTGGCGGGGCGGATGGCTGTGATTGCGGCAGCGGTGGTGATGGCGCTTTCGTTTTATGTGTATGTTGTAGTGGCGCCGCAGATGCATTCTGAAAATACGGCGCAGACCTTTGAACTGGTGCCGCACCAGCAGGTTGATCCTCAGCCTCAGACCAAGGATGAGGTTTTGATGTCGCTGGCGGAGGTTAACAATGGAAGATGAACGTCCGAAGCGCATAGCGATACTGCTGGTGCTCGTAGTTTTCGTGCTGGGAGCCGCGGCTGGCGGGCTGGGCACATATCTGTTCAGGGCACATATTGCGTCGGCGTCAAATCGCCGGCCACAACAGGACCATGCTCACCAGAAAATGACGTCGGCGACCAGCCCCGCGCTTAAGGATCTGGGGCTTTCGCCGGATCAACAGAAGCAGATTGACGGCGTGCTGGCGCAGTTGCAAACGCAATACGGGACCATTCACGAACAGTGGTCGGCCCGGATGGATCAAACGCGCAAACAGGGACGCGATCAGATCCGCGCGATTTTGACGCCCGATCAGGCTTCCAAGTTTGACGATACTCTCCGTAAATGGGACGAAGAGCGTAAAAAGAGAAACGGCAATTGAGCCGTTGGTATCCCGCCGCATGGAATCAAGCAGGGTCGAATTTTATTGACTGGTTGTTTGTGCGAGAATGCCGCAGCCGCGGGCGGGTCTGGTTTTCAGGTGGCCGCTTCATAGCGGAAATTGCGGTTGCGCCCATTTTCGGGAACAAAACTGAAACTATGGAGTTCACCCGGACCTGCTGTAGAATGTCCGGGCGATGAGGGTACCGCGTAACCATGGCAGAACGTGCGACGGCGACAATGGATAGTGCAGGCGTCCCCAAGACCGGCGGGGCGGTAATCCGGCTCGAGGGCGTGTACAAAACGTATGACTTGGGCGAAATCCAGGTACACGCGCTTCGTGGAGTCTCCTTGGAGATCCACGCCGGAGAATTTGTGGCCGTCATGGGAGCATCGGGCTCCGGCAAATCAACGCTGATGAACATTCTCGGGTGCCTCGACAAGCCAACCAAGGGGCACTACTTCTTGGATGGGATTGACGTTTCCGGCATGGAAAAAGCTGATCTCGCGCATATCCGCAACCACAAACTGGGGTTCGTATTTCAAGGTTTTAACTTATTGTCGCGCACGTCAGCTCTTGAGAATGTGGAATTGCCGACGATTTACGCGGGGATTTCGCTTGAAGAACGCGAATTGCGCGCAAAAGAATCGCTGGAACGCGTCGGGCTCGCGGACCGGGCGCATCACCATCCCAGCCAACTTTCGGGAGGCCAGCAGCAGCGCGTGGCGATTGCGCGAGCCCTGGTGAACCGGCCTTCGATTCTGCTGGCTGATGAGCCGACGGGGAACCTGGATAGCCGGACTTCCGTGGAGATCATGGACATTCTGCAGCGGCTGAACCTGGAGAACGGACTTACCGTCGTGCTGGTGACGCATGAACCGGACATCGCCCAATATGCGAAGAGGATTCTGGAGTTCCGCGACGGCAAGGTGAAGAAGGACGTTCAAGTAGTGAATCGGTCCATCGCTTCGGAGGTCCTGCCGACGCTTCCCGCGGTCGGTGAGGATGGAGATGACGAACCGGCGGCGGCGAGCGAACCCCCTAAAGCAAACTGATCCAGCTATTACCTGCAAGCCCTCTAAAACCTTTGGCGGTCAATTTGGCGATGGCCCCTGGCCGGCGATTTCACTTCTTGATGCCAGCGAGAAAAGAGCCGGCGGCAACGTGGGCGGCATGAAAACCGCCTGCTAGAGCTAGCAGGTGTAGGGTGGCCGTTTCTCGGTCGGAAAAAGCCTCTTAGAAGGGAATATCTTCGTCGGAGATTTCTGGGCCGGGTGTGGAGGCGCCTTCATCTCCACTGCTTTGATTGAACTCGGCATCGGGTGCGTGCGGCGCGGAAGCCGGGCCGGCTGCTCCTCCTGATTCAGCGCGCGAACCCAGCATCTTCATGCCATTGGCGATAATCTCTGTCGCGTAGCGTTTCTGACCGGTCGTCTTGTCATCCCACTGGCGCGACTGGATGCGGCCTTCGATGTAAACCAAACTACCTTTTTTCAAATACTGCTGGCAGATTTCGGCGAGCTTAGCCCACACGACGATACGGTGCCATTCGGTGCGTTTCTGGCGTTCCCCGCTGCGATCCTTGTAGGATTCGTCAGTGGCTAGGGAAAAATTACAGACAGCCTGTCCCGAACCGGTGTAGCGCGTTTCGGGATCTTTGCCCAGGCGGCCCACGAGGATTACTTTATTGACGGACATTATTCCCCCTGCTGGATGACTTTCAATCTTTAGCAGGGGGCGAAGATAGCATGAGAGAACGTGCGGCGCAAACAAGGCCGTCTGAAGGAAGCGCACGTAATGTGAGCGGGGCCGTGAAATTCCGCCGGCGCGTGTAGGGCTAACGTCCGGACACAGCCACCGGGACGTTAAGTTCGCGCAGTTTGGCGCGAGAGGCCTTTTCTTCATCCGTATCCGGATGGCGGCGGATGACTTCGCGAAGATCGCTGATGCCGGCCGCTTTTTTCCCAAGCTCAAGATTGGTAAGTCCGCGCTTGTAAAGCGCTCCCGCGAGTTTAAAACTATTCGGGAAGTTGGCGAGCACATCGGAATAGTGGTCAAGGGCTTCGGCGAAGCGTTTTTGCGTGAACGCGATTTCGCCGAGATAGAACACAGCGTTTGAGGCGTAATCCGTGGTGGGATAGTACTTTATGTACTGAGAGAATTCCTGCTGGGAAAGATCCAACTTCTTTGTCAGGTAATCCTGGAGTGCGCTGTTATAAAGCGCCTCGGCGGCGGGAGGAGACGCGAAAGACGGTGATGAGCCCTCCGGAGCGGGATTTGCCACTGGGGAAGCGGGCGGCATGTTGGGATCCGGCGTGGACGCCATTCCAGCACCGGGAATGGTTGCCGGATTAGGACTAACAACCGGCTGCGCCAACGCGGAAACCTTGGCATCGAGGCCTTGCAAGGTACTCTGCACCTGGGCGAGCTGTTCATTGATCTTGGAAAGGTGAGACTGAAGTTCCGTCAAATTATCCGAGACGCCGGATACCTGCGTACCCATTGAGTTGAGTTGCGCGCCGGAATTAGCTTGCAGGTCCTGAACGATTTTCTGCATTCCCGCGATGGCTACATTCAATTTTGCGTTGGAATCACCCTGCTGTTCGATAAGGGTCTTAAGGACGGAGTACTTGCTGTCGAGCGAACTGGTCAGATCCTTCTGGCTTTGCTGGACCTGGCTGACCTCGTCCAGGAGTTGCATCATTTCCTTGGCCACGGCTCCCACAGGCGCGGGGGAAAGCAACATGCTGCCCACGGCGCCCGCCAGCATCGCCACTCCGAGAAACATAACCATTTGTCTTTTTTTCATGGAAGCCTCCTTATTCGTTCCAATCAATTTATTTCCGCGGCGGCCAACGCGCGGGTTTTGATCCGGCGGCGGGGGAATAAAGTGCGAATCTCCCCGCCGCCAGGATCATCAATTGTTCGTCAGGCCGGCCTGATGCGGCTAACTATGGTTGCCTGACAAAATGGCCGCGGCGATTCTGCTGCCAGCACGCCTCATTATGCTCCGTGCAGAACGGCTTTTCCTTGCCGAAGCTGGTGGTGGACAAGCGGTCCGCCGAAATGCCAAGCGAGACGAGGAACTCCTTCACGGAGTCGGCGCGTTTCTGTCCCAAGCCGAGGTTATATTCCGTGGTGCCGCGTTCGTCGCAATGGCCTTCAATGACGGCCTTGACCTCGGGATGCTGCCGCAGAAACACAGCAGTTTGAGAAAGCGCATCACGAGCATCGGTTCGTAAGTCAGCCTTGTTGTAATCGAAGAACGCGTCGTGGACTTCGCGTCCGAAGATTGTGTCTATGGATTCCCCGGCAACCGCCGGTTGGACTACAGCGGGAGCAGCAACGGTAATGCGAACGCTTTGATCGGCTGAACCTCCGGGCCCCGTAACGGTAATTGTGTAGGTCGTGGAATCAGACGGAGAAACCCTCGACGATCCTTCCGGCGCCACACTGCCAACACCCGGTGAAAGGGAGAGAGATGTAGCGTTGGTTGAAGACCAGCTCAACGTTGCGCTTTCCCCCTTCTGGATAAATGTTGATGACGCCTGCAGCGTGACAGTTGGCCGGGCGGGCGCGGGCTGCGTCACCGGGGGTGCTGCCTGCGGCGGAGCGGATGCTACGGGCTTCTTACAACCAGATCCAACAAGAGCCAACACAAGCAGGGAGAGCAGGGCGATTCTGCCAAACAACGGTTGGTGTATCTTCACTTTCAGTTTCCTCCTCAATTAGATTAAGCGAAACAATTACAAATGGCCGGTATTAAAAAGATTTGAGACCAAACACATCGTAACACCACGGGGAAAATGGACGAAGCCTGTGCTGGGAAAATATGTTCGATGAGCGCAAGACGCGCTCCACGACACCGGATCAGAAACGATCCGAGCCGGAGACGACGCGTGTTTGCAGTGTCTAAACATTTCATTGAACCGGCATGGACCATGTCGGAGATTCATTCGTGCCCTGCGTGGTGAGTTGCCGGGCCTGAGTGCCGTCCGCCAGCATGGACCAAATTTGTCCTTGTCCGGTGCGTGTGGATTCAAACGCTAAATGGCGTCCGTCAGGCGCCCAAGAGGGCCGCTCATTGCGGCCGGCGTCACGCGTAAGCTGCACGAGCTGATGATTTACAACATCCATCACGTAAATATCATAGTTCCCGTTGGTCTGCTGCCAACTAAAGGCGAGCAACTGTCCGTTTGGCGACCAGGAAGGGTCAATTACGTAGCCCGCGCCGGGTAAGTCAATTTTTTCAATGTTGGTGCCATCCGAATTCATCATGTAGAGCTGTGGCGAGCCCGAGGCAGCACGATCGCTGACGAATGCCACTTGGGCGCCAGTTTTAGGATTCCAAGCGGGTGAAGTGTTAACACCGACGGAGAAGGTTATGCGTTTGGGGTGCGCGCCACTCGCGTCCGCAATGTACAGGTCGGGATTTCCCTGCATGCTCGACATGAACATGATCTTCGACCCATCGGGGGACCAGGCCGGTGAACTATTCGTGCCGGACCAGCGCGGCCAGGAAATCAATTTTCCGGTGAGCATGGAATACATGCAAATCTGGGCGCTAACGACTCCGGCTCGCCCGGGGGCATAACAGGTGAAAGCGATGCGAGAACCGTCGGGCGACCAGCGGGGCGTGAGAGAAATGGAACGCAACGTAGTGAGTTGGCGCTGATTTGAGCCGTCGTAATCCATTACCCAGATTTCTTTGTTGCCGCTACGGGTGCTTACGAAAGCGATCTGCGTGGTGGAAATGCCGGGCAGACCCCCGGAGAGTTTCATCACAATTTCATTCGCGAACTGATGCGCGAACAGCCTCACCTGCGCATCGGTGACTTCGCCGCGATAGATCTTGGCGATCATGGGAGGCGCCGAAGTGTTCCGCACATCGTAAAGCCAAGCCTGAATGGCGAGATTATTTCCACTCGCGTCCAAATTACCGAATGCCAATGCCTGCGCGGATGCGGGAGCATCCGTCCAGACCTGCGCGTTCAGTTCGGAAGGCTGGCTCGGGACTTGAATGGGATACATGCTCGGGCTTACGAGTTCCAGAATGCCGCTGTAATCAAGATCGGCGCGAACGACATCGCTGAATTCCTTGGCAAGAGGCTGGGCGGAAGGGTTCGTCCCTGAAAAATTAGCGACCGCAACGCGCGCTTTCTGAACGCCCATACCGGTGCCGGTCTGGAACCAATCGGGCTTCTGTGCAAATGCCGCGAAAGGGAACAGGAAGAAAAGCGCCAGCGCGCACGCCAGGCCAGCGGGAGCGAGGCGCGACGCCAGTGACCGTAAAGAATGAGAGGCAACTAACTTAGAATGAATGCGAAGAATAAATCCCCCTTTTAATTCCGAACATCGACCAGTGGCCCGGACATGGCATCACCGATGAAATTCAAACCAGAATTCAACATTCACAACGGACCCCAAATAATCATTTGGCAATCTATTCACCGGACTCGAGCTGAGAATGGCGCGCACAGCGGAATTATCCACCGAACTATTTCCGCTGCTGTGAAGGACCTGGATGTTTGTGATCGTGCCATCGCGCAGAATTTGGAACGTAACGGTGGCGCGGGGAGCAAATCGGACGGACGGATCCACCATGGATTGCAGCCAGTTACTGCTGATGCGGCCGCGCACTGCGTCAACAAACCATGAATAACGCGAGCCGAAATCCCCGCCGCCGGGGCCCGACATGCCCATGCCGCCTTGGGTGGCGCCACTCACTGTAAAGCTCGAATATGGCAGGGAAGGCGCTCCTCCGCCGCCGTAGGGCACGGCATTTATTGGCGGGGCGACATTATCTTCCAAGACTTTTGAGGGTCTCGATGGAACAATTTTAGGTTTGTCGTGCTCGAAGGCCGGAAGTGGCGTTGCAGTTGGAGGAATTTCCACTGGTTTTGGTTTCGGCTCATCCTTGTAAAGGCCCTTTGATTCATCCACCACGTGGCTTTCCGAGATGGCGTCCGGCTTCGGCAGCGGAATAGCAGGGAGCGAGCCAACAAGACCGACCGTCACCGTGCCGCCGCCCGTGCCTCCCCAGCTTTCGCCGCGCCCCGCAATCAGCGTGGAAAGAATCATCGCCCCAGCCAAAGCCCCGTGAAAAGCCAATGACAAAAAGAGCATCGGTTTCAGACTTGGGTCAGCGGGATGTGTCGCGGCGTATTCCATTTTCAGTTTAGTGTGTTCCCGACGGATTATTCAACGGCTGAGTAACAACACTTACGGTTTGAATTCCGGCCTGCTGCAATGTGTCCAGAACCAACGCGACAACGCCGAAGGGAACTGTTTTATCCGAGCGCACATAGACCGGATCGTGTAGTGGATCGTGCATTTGGGCGCGGGCCTTGGCGCCCAGTTCGTGAATGTTGATTACCGCGTCGCCCAGATAAATAAGTTGCGCACGGTTAATGGTCACGACGACCCGCGCTTCGGGCATGTCCTTCACGGTTTTGGTTTGCGGCAGGTCTACTTCGATTCCGGATTGCAGGATGGGCGCGGTGATCATGAAAATGATGAGCAAAACGAGGACAACGTCCACCAGCGGCACAATATTAATTTCCGCAAGAGATGTTCCGGTTTGTTTGCTGATTTGAGGCATGGCGCGCCAAACCCTTTAAGAGCTCATTTTCTCAATCTGCGCCGCGACTTCCATCGAAAAGTTATCCATGCGGGCAGCCAGATCCTTTGTCCGGTGCACAAAATAATTGTACGCAATTACAGCCGGGATGGCCGCGAACAAACCAGCGGCCGTCGTGATGAGCGCTTCCGCGATACCAGGAGCGACAGCGCGCAAACTGGCCGCGCCCGCCGTGCTCAGGCCGGAAAATGCATCCATGACGCCCCAGACGGTTCCGAAAAGCCCGATAAATGGTGATACGGAAGCGGTGGTGGCAATCCAGGGCATGTAGCGCTCCACCCGGCGGATTTGATCGGCGGAGGCAAGCTGCATACTGACAGTTACGGCCTGCAGGCTTTTGATTTGGCCAGGTGGCTTGCTACCCGTTAACTGGCTTTGAATCTCGCGGAAACCCGCAGCGTAAACGTGTTCGACAGGAGAATCACCATCGCCGATGCTTTTTGGATCAGGCAAGCCGTGTCCCGCGCGGAACACGCGGAGGAATTGAACGGTTTCGCGATTGATCTTGCTGAAAAGGCTCAATTTTTGGAGAATTAGGGCCAACGAGAAAACAGAGAAGGTTATGAGGATCAACAGTACCGCGCGCGCGACCCAGCCGGTCTGTTGTAGCAACTGGCCAAATTGACTATCAACGATTACCAATAAAGATAAACTGGCGGAAACTGGAATTGTCCCCCCTATCGAATTCTCAAGCGCCCCAAAATACCGTAACACACACTTAGAGGGTCTTCAAATATTTCGATGCAAAATAGTAGAGGAATGATGCATTTTGGGACACATTGGAAATGGCACCGTGCGGCCAGGGAATGAGGCGCACGAGCCGAGTAAACGACTAAATCTGTCACAGAGCCAAAAAGGGAGCGCGAATTGTTGCGAGGGGCGACGTCTGCCCTTCGCCAACATTATGGGTTCAGCGCACGCGGCTTAATCAACTCGTCAAGATAATCCGGTTTGGCGGCATCACGCATAAGATGCGGGTAGCGCTCGCCGCCGTGGTAGTCAACGACGCAAGTCTTGTAATAATCATCGTCCACCACGAGCAAACTGATTTGCTGCGTGCTGTTCTTGGCGGCATCAATCGCATCTTCCAACAGGTCATGTGTGTAGAGGCGGCCGTTCACGCCAACTACTTTCATGCCGGAGGTGATGCCCGAATTGAATGCGGGACTTCCAACAATGGAGTCCGTGACGTCGCCACTTTCGGAAAGTTGCAAACCGATGGAATACACCTCACCCACGTTGTTGCGACGGCCCCAGAGACGCATCGGCTCTTCATTATATATAACCTTCCAGCCGCCGTTTTCGATGCCGCCCACCGGTGCATCGGGCGAAGTGGAGGTCAGCCTTCTGTGGAGGAAGCCAGCCCAGTCATATGGAGCAACTTGATTCAGGTAGCCGACCAAATCATCAAACGTGTATGGTTTCACTTCCGGGCCATTGTTCGGTCCGCCGTGGAAGAGATGGCAGAAATCATCAATCGTCTTCTGGCCGTGGCTTTCGTGGTAAATGATCGTGGCCACTTCGAGCCAAAGGAGATCGCCTTCATCGTAGTAGTCCGAACCACGGCGCCAGTTTGTCCAACCTGCGCCGCGAACGCCGGGAACTCCCGTCGCGGTATCAACCAGGGGACGCCAAGTGCGTCCCGGACGGCCGGGACCGAGCGAGGCAGCGATGCTGGCCAAATACTCGTGATACACCTCGGGAGTCCACAAACCGCTTCGTGCGGCGAGCAGCGGACCGAGGTAATCGGTGAGCCCTTCATATCCCCACAGAAGATCCGTTTCCATCGGCGCCTGGTAATACGGGACGCTTAAGTCCGCCGGGCGGCGGAATTTGCCATTCCAGGAATGCACGAACTCATGAGCCAAAAGTCCGCCGAGCGCCATCCCGGCATCGCGTGAAAGCAGGGCGCGCTCGGGCAGGCGGCTGTCATTCGATTCGTGGTGCTCGAGGCCAAAATGTGCGACGTGATCGCTGAGCGTCAGTAAGAAATGATATTCGTGATAGTGGCGCGCGCCGAACAGTTTCCCCGATTCGGCGACGAGGTTGGCCATCTCCTTTTGCACTTGCGGGCTCATGTTGAGCGCGATTTCGCTATCGGCAACCATGTCAATTTCGTGATGGATTGGCTCGCCGGGCGGCGTTAAATCAATCATGCGGTAATACTGGCCGGCAATGACAGGCGAATCCACCAACCGGTCGAGGGAAACTGGCTTGAATGAAATTTCGTTGCCGGAATGCCCCTGGACTGGTAGCGCCGTGCCGAATTTCCAGCCTTGCGGCAGTAAAAGCTTCGTCTGATAGCTGAGTTGTTCCGCCGGAGTTTCCGCGGGGTAAAGCACGTTCTGGTTCCAACTGATGACGACAAGTTTGTCCGTGGCGGACGCCGCAGCGGTGGCGAAACCTGAGCCGTTGGGCTCGATGTAATCGAAAGACGCTTCGAGATGGTCAACGCCGGCCGGTACGTCTACGTGAAAGGTAAAAACATCGAGAGTGTCGCGCGTCCAGGGAATCGTTTTCCCGTTCGCGATAAATTTCAGACCCGTGACGTTCGCAATCGGGCCCTCGGGGCCGTGCTCGCCCGGAATCCACTTAGGATAGTAGAGAGTAAGCGGCCCTGGTTTCACCGCGAGCACCATGTGTGTGCGCACAATTTTTAGTGGCGCTTGCGTCGCGTCCACGGTGAGCGATATGGTCTGGCCGGATTGGGCCATGACTGGGGCAGCCGCAAGTACAAGAATCGCGGCGAAAAACAGCATAGTGCGAACACGCGTTCGATCCATTCGTAAACTCCTTGAGTGATGTGGGAGTTTGGATCATACGCCAGGTTGCTCATTAGACGGAATGCGATTTTCAAGAGGGAACGCCGCCAAAGCGATGATGTTCACGTCCAGGAGACACCGGCCAGCAGCGTTGCGCCGCTGTGCTAAGATGTTGAGTTGTCACCGTGCCTGAGCAAATTATTGACGCGCGAATTGATGTTCGGCTCGAATCGCTGACGCCGCAGGTTGCTGCACTGGCGGCGGGGCTCGCGCCTGCTGAGCCGGGCGGACGTACATTCTTTCTGGAAACGTTCGGCTGCCAGATGAACGATCACGATTCCGAGAAAGTTGCGGGTGTCCTTCTGGGGCGCGGTTACAGACAAGTGGAGACTCCAGACGCCGCGGGACTCGTGCTCTACAACACGTGCAGCATCCGCGAGAAAGCCGCGCACAAGGTTTTTTCCCGTCTCGGATTGTATAGAGATGCCCACGAAGGGAAATTGATCGGCGTGCTGGGGTGCGTGGCGCAGCAGGAGGGCGAGGTAATTTTTGACCGCGCGCCCTGGGTGAGCCTGGTGTGCGGCTCGGCCAGTTACCGCCAACTTCCCGAACTGCTGGGACGGATCGAGGCAGGGGAGCGGCGAGTGACAGGCCTCGATAAAGATACGGACGAAACATTCGAGACGGAAATTACGCGGCGCGACCATCCTTTCCGCGCGTACATCACAATTATCGAAGGTTGCGACAAGGCATGCACCTATTGCGTGGTGCCGTTCACGCGCGGGCCGGAGAGGAGCCGGGCGAGCGCCAGTATTCTGGAGGAAGCGCGCCGGCTGGCCGAGGCGGGCTATTCGGAAATCCAGCTTCTTGGACAGACCGTAAATTCCTATTGCGATCCGTCGCCACGGGGCATGAGCTTCAGCGAGTTGCTGCTGGCCGTGGCGGAAACGCCCGGGATGCGCCGCGTAAGATTCACCACATCCCACCCGAGCGATTTCGGCGCCGATATCGTGCGCGCGATTGAGGCGCATCCCGGCGTTTGCGATCACGTTCACCTACCCGTGCAATCCGGTTCCACGCGAGTGCTGCGTGCAATGCAGCGAACTTATACGCGCGAAGAATATTTGGAAAAAATCGCCCTTATTCGCAGCGCGCAGAGGCCCATCAGCATCACAACAGATATCATCGTCGGTTTTCCGGGAGAGACGGATGAGGATTTCGCTGAAACACTGAATCTTTTGGATGAGGCACAGTACGACGGAGCATACATATTCAAGTATTCGCCGCGGCCCAACACGTCCGCGAAAAGCATGCCGGACGCCATCCCCGAGGAGGAGAAGGGAAGAAGGCTCTCCGTTTTGCAGGAACGCCAGCGCCAAATCCAAACCGTGCGGAATGAATCCTTAGTTGGCCAGACGTTTGAAGTGCTCGTGGACGGCGATTCATGGCGCGAGGGGCAGTGGGCGGGGCGTACCTCAAGCAATCGAATGGTAAATTTTAATTCGCCACATTCCGGGCTTTTGGGACAATATGTGAATGTACATGTGAATCGTTCGGGGCCGAACAATCTAGTCGGCGAACACGTCATCTGATGTCGCAGGTGAAAGTTTGGGGAGGCCAACGTGGAAGTCGAGATGAAAATCCGCACTTTGATGATGGATCCTTCAACGAACACGCCCATCGTGGTGCTCAAAGACACGCAGGGGCCCGCAATTCTTCCCATCTGGGTCGGCATTTACGAAGCCAACGCGATTATGCTTGAGATTGAAAAAGTACAGACGCCGCGGCCTATGACGCACGATCTGCTGAAAAATGTTCTGCTAGGATTAAACGTTCGCGTGCAAAGGGTAGTCGTCAACGAATTGCGCGAAGATACATTCTTCGCGCTGATCTGGGTTGAGCGGGACGGCCAGATGATGTCCATTGATTCCCGGCCGAGCGATGCGCTGGCGCTTGCGCTCAGGGTAGACTGTCCGATTTTTGTGGAAGACGAAGTGCTTAAGAATTCAAAAGTTTCGAGCACGATTTCCGAACGCAACACGAGCGAAGGGCTGCGCAAGTGGCTTGAGAATCTCTCTGACGAGGATCTGGGCCGTTATAAGATGTAAGGGCTGCGGCGCGGACTTAGGCCCGCTTTCTTCAGGGCAGCACTCATTTTTTGCTTGCGTTGGTTTGGGAGGGCAGGTAGATTGTGACTACCCGTATGGGTTGTTTGGGGAGATGCACCCATATATAGTTGCGCGATTGCCAGCCGACGGCGGGTGTAAGTTTAGACTGACCAGCCCACGAGGATTATTGAGAGAGGTTTCGGGAGAAATGGCCTACCCGATTGCCCGCGCGTTCGCGGGCACACTATGACCGCGATTCTGACGATTGCCAACCAAAAGGGTGGTGTTGGAAAAACGACCACCGCCATCAACTTGGCCGCTGCAATTGCCTTGCGCCGTAAGCGGACGCTGTTGGTTGATCTCGATCCTCAGTCCAACTCTACAATCGCATTTTTTGAAGCGGCGGACGTGCCGCTTTCCATGTTTGACATTTTTACCGACGGCCGGCTCGAGCTGGCGAAAATCATCAAGCCGACGAAAGATCCGATGTTGTTCGTGGCTCCCGCGAAGCTGGCGCTCGCCAAGCTCGAACAGCAGCTTGCGGGACAATTCGACGCGCCATACAAACTAAAGGACGCGTTGGGGCCCGTGCTGAAGGATTACGATTATATTGTGATTGATACGCCTCCGGCGCTGGGGATTCTCACTGTAAACGCCCTGGTGGCTTCGACGCATCTTGTAGTTCCCATTCAGGCTGCATATTTCGCCATTGAAGGCACCGACGACTTGCTGGAGACATACGAGCGCATCCGGGCGCGGCCCAATCCGGCGTTGAAGGTGCTCGGCGTCGTCATCACACTTTTCGATAAGCGTACGAACATAGCGCGGGACACCGATGAACAGATCCGTTCGGTGTTCGGCTCTGTGCTTTTCAAAACGCGTATCTCGAAGAACGTCCGGCTGGAAGAAAGCCCGGCGTACAAAGAAACAATTTTCACTTTCGCGCCTAAATCCCCCGGCGCGCTTGAGTACAAGAAGCTTTCCCTGGAGGTTATCCAACGTGTCGAAGAGGATCGGTCTGCCCGTCACTCTCAAGATGCGGCATGACGCGCATTATGTTGAACAACTGACGACGTTCAGCGGCGCGGCGATTGGCCGGATGATTCCGGTGGACAAGATTCGTCCGAACCCGGATCAGCCGCGCAAGATGCTGGGCGATCTGAGCGAGCTGATCGAATCGGTGAAGCAAAAGGGAGTCCTCGAGCCGCTGCTCGTGCGGTACATCCCGCGCGAAGACGAATACCACATCATCTCCGGTGAACGCCGGTACCATGCCTCGCGCGCCGCGGGTTTGCGCGAGCTTCCCTGCATCGAAAAAATTGCCGATGACGCGGAAACGCTAGAACTGGCGCTGATCGAAAACATTCAACGCAAAGATCTGACGCCGTTTGAAGAAGCGGATGGGCTGCACCGGCTTGCCGAGAGTTTCGATTATACGCACGATGATATTGCCAAGAAGATTGGCAGAGCCCGCTCATCCGTTACGGAAACACTTTCACTGCGCAATATTCCAGAAACGATCCGCAAACGCTGCCTGGATCGCGGCATCGTATCGAAATCTCTCCTGCTACAGGTGGCCCGGCAGCCAAATGAGAAGAAAATGCTGGAGGCGGTGCAACGCATCGTCCAGGGCGGTTTGACGCGCGACGAGGCCCGGCGCGAGCGGCGTGAGGAAAGCGCGCTCGGACCACGGCCACAGCCGTTTATTTTTAATTATGAGCCTGAAGGCGAGGCCTTTCGGTTGCGCATCCAGTTTCGCAAGAGCTATGTTTCTCGTGAGGAGCTGGCTTCCACACTTCGTGCCGTGCTCGACGAAGTGGAGCAGTCACGCATTGGATCCGGCCCGGTGGTTGCCTGATTTTCTCGTGTTATGACATTTTGGCGCGAAGGGATTTAGCGGATCCTAAAGTTCCTGCCTGAAATACCCCGTTATGCTCGAACTTTCCCCGAAACAAATTGAGGTTCTCGAAAATATAGCCGCTCATGGATTTGCGATTGTAGCTTTCCCTTTGTATTCTTCCGCAGCCGGTGTGCGAAAAGGAAGCTGCGCGGCCTTACTCGCGCCGGCGCAGCACGGCGGAATGCAATTACTGGGTGAGCCATGTTGTCTGGTCAACGGGAATTTAAGCGTACGGATTCGCCGGAATGGCAGCGAATGGTTTGTTTGGAAGAAACAACAAATGGAAGCCACTCCGGAACGGTTGAAGGATCTCGCGGAATTCCGCGGAGAGCTGGACGACCTGCTCGCTGCAAAAGCGTAGGAGAGGAAAGTGGTCCTCGAATTAACCGGAGACGAATTGGTGCTCGCGATCATTGGGCTCGTTCGCGCCATTAATCCGGCCATGTTGAAAGCGGAAAATGGTGACTTTACAGTGGACTTCAGTCCGCTTGAGGGCAAGAAGACTCTTTCGAGTGACGAGCAATTACTCATAAAGCTTCGTGTCTCGGCAGAGGCGGAATCAGGTTCACTGGATATTGAAGGGGCAGAGGCTCGCCGGCTCGGAACGGTTCTTGAGCGTTTGGAAACGCTTCAGAGTTGGCCAACAGATGTGTTGAACATGAGCCGTGCTCTTCGGTCCCGTCTTGCTACTGTAGTGTAGGCCTGGATTCTCACAAAACTTGTTCCAAGCTGGTTTGCATTCTTAAACGTCTTAAGGGCAAACTCATTCAATGAATACACTCTATGACGTCATTTGCATCGGCGCCGGCCCGACCGGTTTAGCGAGCGCGATTGAAGCGAAGCGCGCTGGATTGTATCCGCTTGTGATTGATAAGGGCTGTCTATGCAACTCGCTGCTTCATTACCCGGTCAACATGGTGTTTTTCACAACGCCGGAGCTGTTGGAGATTGGCGACATTCCGATGACGTGCGCGACGGAAAAACCGACGCGAATGGACGCGCTCAAATACTATCGAAAAACAGCCGAGCATTTTGGACTTGAGTTGCGACTCTACGAAGCCGTCGAAAGAGTAGAGGGTTGCAGCGGAGATTTCACCGTGCATACGCGCGGAGAAAATGAGGCGCGAAATTCCTACCACAGCCGGAAGATTGTGGTCGCGACTGGTTACTATGATCTGCCAAATTTATTGGGGGTTCCCGGCGAAGACCTGCCGCATGTCTCACACTATTACAGCGAGGCACATCCGTTTTGGGGCCAGGACGTTGTCGTAATAGGGGGCAAGAATTCCGCGGCCGAAGCTGCTCTCGAACTGTATAGAAGCGGCGCCCGCGTCGCGATGGTCCATCGGGGCGCAGAGCTCGGTCTAAATATCAAATATTGGGTCCGGCCCGACATAGAAAATCGCATTCGCGCGGGACAAATTCATGCAATGTTTGAAACCCGCGTGATTCGTTTTGAGCCGGATTGCGTTTGGGTACGGGGGCAGGACGGTGATCGCCAAATCCCGGCGCGGCAGGTATTTGTGTTGACAGGTTATCATCCCGATTTTGATTTCTTGCGCCGCATGGGCATTCATCTGGATGCTCACACGAATAAGCCTGACATAAATCCACGGACACTTGAAAGCAATGTGCCCGGAATCTTTTTGGCTGGTGTCATCATTGGTGGAAACGCTACCAGCGAGATTTTTATTGAAAATGGCCGCTTTCACGGCAAGCAGATAGCGGCAGCGCTATCCGAAGACCGAGAATGACTCTTACAACTTGGGTCTAATAAGCCTATTTGGACATCCGTTTGCGGCAGCGTTCCTCGCTTGCTACAATAACTAGGCATGGCATCTGTCCTTCGTGAAATCGGCGATACGTTCGTGACCCTCGCAAGAGGCTTCACGGTCACGTTCACGAATATGTTGCGAAGACCAGTCACCGAGAATTACCCAGACGAACCGGTTCATTTCCAAGCACGCTATCGCGGTATCCACGTATTGCAACGGGACGAGCAAGGCCTTGAGAAATGTGTTGGTTGCTTTCTATGTGCTGCTGCCTGTCCTGCAAACTGCATTTATATTGAGGCTGCCGAGAACACCGCGGCTCGCCGTATATCCGCTGGCGAGCGTTATGCAAGCGTTTATAACATCGACTATTCGCGCTGCATTTTCTGCGGCTATTGCGTTGAGTCCTGCCCCACTGATGCTATAACCCATGGCCATGGTTTTGAATTAGCTACATACAACATCAATGCGCTGGTCTATAGGAAAGAACAACTTCTAGAGGCTGGCCGCGCGAGCGGCTCCCGAATGAATTCCTGATTTTCTGACTCGCTTCTCCGTTTTTATTCTCGCATTGCCATAAGAGGTAGAACTTGACACTACAATCCTTGAATGCATCAAAACAACTAGAAGTTATCTCATCAACACACTTAAGCGATTCGGTTCTTGTGACTTACGCAAACGAGAGTAAATCGGGAGCATGGACCTAACCGAGGCGCAGTGGGAGAAGCACAAGCCACTGCTTGCACAGAAACGACGCCCCGACGGTCGAGGTCGGCCCTGGCGCGATGCGCGAGCCGTGCTGAATGGAATTCTTTGGATTTTGCGCACCGGTGCTCCTTGGCACGATCTGCCCGACCGCTATCCGCCCTATCAAACCTGCCATCGCCGTTTTCAGCAGTGGCAGCGCGACGGCACTCTGACTGGACTGCTGCACGCGCTGGCCGAAGATCTGCGGGCGCGTGGCAAACTAGATCTGTCGGAAACCTTTATCGACGCCAGCTTCAGCTCGGCGAAAAAAGGGGCGCTGCTGTCGGCCCGACTCGCCGCGGAATAGGCAGTAAAATCATGGCGATCGCAGACCGCCGCGGTCTTCCTGTCGCCTGCAGCATCGCCAGCGCTTCGCCGCATGAAACCAAACTCGTCGAGGCCACCATCGAGCAGCGGTTCACGCGAGCCAAACCGGAACGAATGATCGGCGACCGCGCCTACGACTGCGATCCTCTGGACCAGCGCCTCCTGCAAAACCATCGCATCCGGCTCATCGCGCCACACAAGTACAATCGCCGCCGGAAGAGCACTCAGGACGGCCGCGAATTGCGCCGCTACTGTCGTCGATGGAAGGTCGAGCGGCTCTTCGCTTGGCTCCACAACTTCCGCCGGCTCGTCAGCCGTTGGGAATATCACGACGCCAATTTCCTCGGCATGCTCCAACTCGGCTGCCTCGTTATCCCTTGAGGCATTTATGGGATGGCTTCTAGTCTACTAAATCGCAACCCCTTCTCAGATCCTTAGCGATTCTCGATTCCTTTCTATAATGTCAGGGACGTTGCGGATTTCATCTCCCATTGCAGTTCCTAGCTATTGAATACTTAGCCGCATGCAATCCACTCTCAGGGTCTAAACAATTCTCCCAACACCCATCAACAGCCCCACGCACGCGAATAGAATCTAGATTAGCTCCTATATGTCATATTACTGCCGAAATGCTTAAGGAAAAGCGGGGGTGGTGAACGGAAGAGTTTCGCGCGCGTGGGGCCTGTTGACGAACGAGATGGGACTGAGGCGCGATGAATTGATCCTTCATGCGAACTCGTTGCTTGCGCGCACGCTGCGCGGTGGGGAGACGGACGGCGCAGCGGCAATCACGGCGGCGTGGCGATAAGAGTGCGCGGCCCGGCTTGAGAATGCGCATCTGGAATTTATCTTCGTCGGGGCTTGATGATGATCGGCCGAATTAGGTTGAGGTGAAACGCGAAGACGATCCGCATGGAGCGTTCTCGCCTGCGGTTCGGGGTCGAGGAACATGGATGGATCTGCAAACGGCTCGGAGAAAATGTCGAACGCGGGGCGCGATATTGAAAACGGGAGGTTATTTGGGCAATTTCAGCGGCCAATCACGCTTTTACGGGAACTATCAGTGATGGGAATTGAAATGAAAGATGAAAGATCGCTGATAGCTGGAACGTCAGCGCCATCCCGCTATGCGATTTGTGATCCATTGGGCGAATTGGTTCCTCCGATTTCCTTTTGTAAGGCGCCACGAGACCGGGCTGCTAAATTCTTGAACGGGAGCATGAGAGAGAGCGCGGGAGCAGGAACGGGACCGGGAAGAGGTGATGAATTATCCGATGCGACCTCTGGTAAGAAACCGCGGCGTTGTGCTTTGCGATGCGACGTTGAGCGATCGCCTGGTCCGTCCGCGCGCGGCAGGCTCGGGAGCTTTGGATTGGTCCATCAGGAAACGCGCGAGAAGGGCAGCCGCAGTTTCATCGAGCCATTCATCGAGCAGCAGATCAATTTCCTTGCGAAGGTTGGAAGCGTGATTCAAGCGCGAAAGCTCGAACGATTGCAGCGCGGGCGTGGACGCCTGGCGAAGATACTCCCACGGCGCGCAGACACTTCGACTACTCATAAATTGTCTCCTTGGAAAATCAGGGCTGGGTTATATGTATATACGAAAGTTATTACTGTTGTCCACACTAATCGGAGAGCCTGTGGAAATCGTTCCGCCCGGACGGAACGACTGGCGCGGAAAGGGAGCCGGGCGAGTGTGTAGCGCATGCGCAGGCGACGATCCGAGGCCCGAAATGTTCGCAAGTTTCGTTGTTTGTTCGCCTGAAATGGGGCCGATGTTCGCCATTGCAGGAGGCAAAAGGCGAAGTGTTTATAGGACGCAGCGATTTTGGCGCAACTTCACGAAAGGCGCATTAATGCTGGCGATTTCTCGCATGCGTGAAAGGGCGATATTTTCGGCGCGCGCGAGGGTTCCGGCGGGGATCGGAACGGTTTACTTGAAGGTGCGCGAAAAATTCCATACGGGATCACGCGCGCGAGTGTGGAATACACGAAATGGAAGCGCGACAGGTTCGGAATTGCGCACGAATTGTCGCACCGGCGGCGAATTGCGAAACGCGAGCGAGAGGACAATGCAATTAAATGGCGAGGCATTCGCGGGAAAGCCGATTGATATTCGCGTCACGCAGGACGCGATTATCGAAGTTTATGGCGCTGCTGGTCCGCCTGCGCCGCGTCGCGATGGAGTGACGGCGTTTCAGAATAGTTACGCGGCAATCTGGAATGAAAGTTATGCGAGCCGCGAGGCTGCGCGATGGAGCATGGCTCGGTACCGAAGGTCACGCATGGCGCGATTCGTCGCGGCTTACATTGCTTTCGCTGCGATCGCGGCGCTTGTGATCTGGTGCGTGGTGAGGTAGGCGCGGTTCGAGGCGGTAACGCACGCGGAGGCGCAGAGATTTTCGATTCGATGAGCAAGGCCGGCACTCGGAGATTCGGTTTTAGTTTGCAGGAGGCCGCGATGAGCGCGCACATTTTCGGGCCTGCATTTGAAGAGTCAAGCGATCGCGAAAGAGTTCTGACGCAGCTCGAGGTGATCCGCGACGTCATGCTTTCCGCCGCGGAATGCGCGGAAGCGTTTGCACTGCGTCCTTACAGGCTGCTTTGGGATCCGGCGACGCTCGCGGAAAACGCGGGTTGGATGACGTTGCGCGAGCTCGGCGAATTAACCAACTACGGCGAGGCCAGCATTTCGGCGCAGCTTCGGCATTTGCGCAAGAAGCGATTCGGCGGCTACATCGTGGACAAACGGCGCCGCGGGCTGGCGCGGCACGGCGCGTGGGAATATCGCATCGCGGGCCGGCGCGATCCATTTCAACTGACGCCGCTTTTTGCCGGCGCACACATGTGACGGAGGCTCGCGATGCCGAAGCGCGTAATTGATTTCGATGCGATGTGGGCGTCCGACAAGCTCGCGGCTTGCGCGGAATGGGCGCAGCCGGAATACGCGTGGCTGTACGGGCTGGCCGATTGCGCGGGCTGTTTCGAGCTGACGAACCTGCGCGTGATTTGGGGGCGCGTGTCGGCGGTCCGCCGCAGCTTTTCTCTCGAGCGTCTCGAGCAAGTGTTCGACGAATTTCACGCGCAAGGTTTGCTTTTTGTTTGGAGTGAATGCGGCAAGCGCTACGGTCACTGGACCGGCAGCGACGTGCCGGGCCGGCTGCCGCCGCCGAGCTGGCGCAATCGCCTGGAGCGATTAGCGCCGCCTGTGCCACGCGAGCAGCTTGCGGAATATGTCGCCGCGCATTCGGCGGGCGTTTGTGCGAGGGCATCGCACGGCGCGTTTGCGAGCGTGCCGGTTCGCGCGCCCGTGTCTGGAAGGGCAAATGCGCGCTCCGTGCCTTTGGCGCCGTTCGACGCCTCGAGCCGCGGCGGTGGAACTTCTGTGCGCGCGCCGCTCAAGCTATGCCTTGAGGTGGCTCCAGCACAGGATTTGGATTTGGATCGGGAAGGGAATGGGGATTTGGAAACACTCACACACGTGCTTGAGGATGGAAATCGAGTGTGTGAGTCGCCTCAAGGCATTTTTCAAAGCTCTGTGGAGAAAGAAAAAAGCCGTTCAGAGCAAACTGCGCCCGAGCCAAATGCGGAGGATATGAGCAATCCTGGATCAAATGAATTTGTGGCGCCGGATTGCACCTTGCGGACATCAAGTAAAATCCCTGCGCTCGGGGAACCGGGCCTACGCGAGCAAATCGTGCATGCGGCGGATGAATGCGCGGAGACAACGAATTCGCCGGCGGAATTGAATGACGCCGGCGCGGATGCGATGGATCGTAACGCTGATGCTGCGTGCGCACTCGGAATTGCGGCTGAGAATGCGACTCCCGCATTGCTCGGCGAAATGTGGGAACAGGAGCGCGGCACGCTGCCGGAGCTGCGCGCGTTGACTCCGGAACGCATGGCGCGTTGCCGCGAACGGATTTCGCACGCGCGCGATCGTGCGCGATTTCTCGCGGATTTCCGCGAAGCGGTGCGCCGCGCCGCGAACACTCCATTTCTTTGTGGCGCGGGGCCCGCGGGCTGGCGCGCGAACTTCGATTGGATTGTGGCGAATGATACGAATTACATGAAGGTGCTCGAGGGCCGCTACGACGCGGGCGCGCACAACGCATTGGGCACTCGAGACGAATTCGCGCATCGCGAGCTGCGTGCCGGCGCGGGGCCTTCATTTTTGGCGCCGGGTTCGATGCGCGTTAGGGCCGATGTGATTGAGCGCGCGATGAAGCGCGGGTGAATTTGGCAGCGCGGTTTGCTCTTGTAGCTCAGGGCGCGGCGGCGCTTCGCAGCAGACGGCCCTGAGGTCTTTCGCAATCAACAGGCAACTGGCGCACAGACACGTCGCTGGTTTTCCTGTTGGCAGTGACATTTCGCGGCGTGGGGCAACGAACATCCCCGCCCCTTCAAAGCGGGGACGGGCTACAAGTTCAGCGATGCCGGGTTTTGTAGCCCGGGGGCGGTGTGCAGCGCCGGGGATTTTCGCCGCCACCCGGCGAACGTCGAACACGCACGCCACTATTTTTCGGTTCTAGATTTTCGCTGTCATCCTGAGCGCAGCGAAGGACCTGTGGGCGCCCACATTACAAAATGTATTTCTGTGCCAGCTCTGTCACACAGATCCTTCGGCCATCCTGGTCGGATGCCCTGAGGATGACATCGTAAGTAAATTGGCATCACATCGCGTCACGTTACGGACGCTTCACATGTCAAACGTCGAGCGGTTGCCGCTCACATCGAGGCCACATGAAAGCAGAATTCGCATTCGATGTTTGCCAAGAGCTTTATCTTGCGGCGCGCGAAGTGCTGGATGGAGTCTTGCACGCGGGCGATCTGAAGTCGCGCACAAAATATTTGTGGCGGCCGGACCTGCGTCCGCGCCTGGCGGAATACGTGGCGGATTTCACGCTGGCGGGGCAGAAGGCGCTCGACGCGCCCGTGCTGGCCAGCCGCATGGTGCTGTTTCGCGTTTTCTATTTGGACAAAGCGGAGCTGCACGCCGCGCGCGCGCATCTCGGCGTCAGCGAACTCACATTTGAGCAGTGGAGCGATGACGTTCGCGCGCGTGTGGGACGCGAGCTGCTGCGCCGCAAAATGTTTCCTCCGCGCGATTATTTTCGCGATTCGGCGACGGTGGCGGAACACAAAGCCGCGGTGCGGGGAAGTGAGCGCCCCCCACGGGCGGCGTAAGAAATAATCTGCGGATGACGGACGTCTATGCTCGCGGTGTCCAAACGGTCTCCACCGCTGCTTGACGGTCTCCATGGCGAATGCTGTAATGGATGCATGGCCCGCAAATCATCCGCACCAAAAACCGCAACCAAACGCCGCGTTGCATCGCGTACGCGTTCGCGCACCACAAACGGAAATGGAAAGCTCTCCGAGACGGACGCTAGGAATTTGCGCACGCTCCTTGCCCTCTACGAGAACGTGAAGAAATATAGCCCCATCATTCGCAAGAAGCTTCGCGCCGCCGGAGTGAAACCCGATCCCGCGGTCGTATACTCCGCCGCGATGTATTACGAGACACTCGATCGCCTTGCCAAAGAGTAGCGCTCCGCTGTGTATGCTCGGCGCCGGCTACGTGGAGTATATCCACGATGAGGTGGTCTCTCGCATTTGGGCGGGCAGCGACCCAACCTCGAAGGGCGAGCTTAGAGATCGCGGGCTTCTCGAATCAGCCCTCGGGCGCCCGTTTCAATCGGTCTTTGGCGAAGACGCCTACCCGGACGTGCATCAAAAGGCTACGGCGTTATTTCATTCCTTAATCGCGAATCACCCGTTCTCCGACGGAAACAAGAGGACTGCCGTCCTGGCGCTTTATGATTTTCTCTTGGCGAATGGAGAAGTGGCTCTTTTTTCCATAGGTGAGATGTACGAAATTGCGATTCGCATGGCGTCATATCGTGAGCGGGCTTCGTCGCATGCGGAGTCATTCGATGAAACACTGGCTTCCGTACGCGGTCTAACGATCAGCATATCCCAATTTGAGGCTCTGGTTATTCATGGCGGCGCGGATGTCGGTCCTTATGATTTGGCGAGGAGGATGCGCGAGACGATACGCAAGAACCCGCGGAACACGCTCATCGAGCCCGACTCAAAATAATGTGAGAAAACGCTTGACATAAATTCCTGATGTGATAAGGTACTGAGTGGAGAAGAGGTGTCTCTCTACCGCGCCCGCTGCAATCGAGCGGGCGTTTTGCTTTTTAGGGGCACACTCGCCGCTCGCCGCGCAATCTTCCTACTAAAGGTAATGCAATTGTAGCCCGGGGCGTTTCAGATTCCGGGGGAATTTCGTTGACGAATTCCGAACGGTTGCCAGCGTGAACCTTATCCTCAGGAGGCATCATGCCGACATACAGCAACACGAATCCGCCGTCGTCACTTTATCCCGGCGACGTGGGCTACAGTTTTTCAAACGAATCGCCGGCGGGCGGCACGGCGGGCGCGCAATTCGCTTTGCCTCAGCCCGCGGGATTTCCAGAAGAGGGGCGCGCCGTGCGCTGGCAAACTCTTTTCGCGGCGGCGCCCAGCGCGGTGAGCCTTTCTCTGCAAGGCGCGATGGCCGACGTTGCCGCCGAGTACGCCACGCTGGACACGAGCACCGCGACGGCCGGCGAAGCGCGCACCGTCACGGGAGTCCGCGCGCGATTCCTGCGCATCATTTGCAATTCCGCCACAGGCGGATCCGGCTACACGGCGAAAATGTTGCCGTAAATTCGCGCAGCGCCGCCGCAACGCGGGTGTTGTAGCCCGTCCCCGCTTTGAAGGGGGGGGGTTGCTGCCAACCAGCACACGCCTGTCAAACACGCCGCCGTCTCTCCGATCCGTAAATGTTTCGCTGTCATCCTGAGCGCAGCGAAGGACCTGTGGCTGCCCGCGCTGCAAAATATAATTCCGCACCAGCTCCGTGACACAAATCCTTCGGCCATCCTGATCGGATGCCCTCAGGATGACAACGCGCAGCTTTCTCGAATGCATCGCGCAACGTTTCTGTTTACCTCGCGACATTTTCGCCATGGCAAAGCAACGCACAAACGGCAAAGCGCGCGGCGCCACCAAACGCGAAACGAAACCCGCGTCCGAAGTGCAGGCGCAAGAGACGCAAACGCCCGAAATACAACCGCCCGCAGCTCAAGTGAAAGACGCGCAACCATCACCGCAATTCGATACGGCGCAGGAGCTGGCAGCGGCCGTCGCCAACAAATGCGACCTGGTTGAAGTTGCGAGCGCGTTGCTCGGCGGCAAAGAAGAACCCAAAGGCGCGAGCGTGAAGGCGCGCATGTGGGAAACGGTCGTGGAATATCTTTACGGCAAACCCGCCTCGGCGCCCGTCGCGGAAACTCAGCCGCTGCGCATCGTGTGGGATCTGCCAGCGCCCGATCGGGAACGCGGAGATTTTTAGGAATACGAATCACACGGAGGAAACACTTCATGACAACTTCATCGTCCAGCACGCCGGCAACTGTTTCGCCGGAGCTTTCCAAGGTAGGACTCATTGTTGAAATTGCGGGCGCGGCCGCATTTCTTGGCGGCGGCATTCTCAGCATCCACCATTACGCCATCGCCGCGCTCACGATTGGCGGCGCCGTGGCGTTCTTCGTCGGCAAAAAGATTCGCGGCGGCACGGTTCTGTAGGGGGTTGTAGCTCGCCCCGCTTTGAAGGGGCGAGGATGTTCGTTGCCCGCACAACGCGTGTCATTGCCAACCGGATGGTTTTCGGAATCAAGCGGCGTCGTGTCTGCGCGCCAGTTGCCTGTTGACGGCGAAAGACCTCAGGGCCGTCTGCTGGGAAGCGCGCCGCGCCCTGAGCTACAGGGGCAAACAACGTCGCGCCCGATTCTTGTAGCTCGCCCCGCTTTGAAGGGGCGAGGACGTTCGACGCCCGCGTCGCGAAGTATTATTGCCAACAGGAAAACCAGCGTCGTGTCTGCGCGCCAGTTGCCTGTTGACGGCGAAAGACCTCAGGGCCGTCTGCTGGGAAGCGCGCCGCGCCCTGAGCTACAGAGGCAAACGCCGTTGCGCCCGGTTCTTGTAGCTCGCCCCGCTTTGAAGGGGCGAGGATGTTCGTTGCCCGCACCGCGAAGTGTAGTTGCCAACAGGAAAACCAGCGACGTGGTTGTGCGCCAGTTGCCCGTTGACGGCGAAAGACCTCAGGGCTTCGATGCGCCCTGAGCTACAGGGGCAAACAACGTTGCGCCCGGTTCTTGTAGCTCGCCCCGCTTTGAAGGGGCGAGGATGTTCGTTGCCCGCACCGCGAAGTGTTATTGCCAACAGGAAAACCAGCGGCGTGTTTGTGCGCCAGTTGCCCGTTGACGGCGAAAGACCTCAGGGCCGTCTGCTGGGAAACGCGCCGCGCCCTGAGCTACAGGGGCAAACAACGTTGCGCCCGATTCTTGTAGCTCGCCCCGCTTTGAAGGGGCGAGGGATTTCGATGCCCGCGCCTCGGATGCGATTGCCAACCGGACGGTGTGGGGTTGGGACGATCGCCAAATGTGAAGTGTGTTTCGCGACTGTGTGCGTGTTGGCAGCGAAAATCCCCGGGGCTGCACGTCGCCCACAGGCTACAAAACCGCGCATGCCGTGCCACGCAAATCACATTTCATCTCCATGCCCCCGCCCGCCAACTCGAAAGCAAATGTCCGCGAGCTCGTCGTCTCGGATCACTACACGCCATTTCCACGCCAGAATGAATTCCACGTATCCAAAGCGAAATACCGTTTGTTCGGCGGCGCGGCCGGACCGGGAAAAACGAAAGCGCTGCTGTGGGAAGCCATTCGCCAGGCGAATCGCTATAAGGGTGTGGATACGCTGCTGCTGCGGCGAACATTTCCCGAGCTCGAATCGTCACTCGTCGCCTATTTCCGCCGCGACGTTCCGCGCGACATCTACAAAAGTTATAACGACACGAAGCACCTCGTTACCTGGCACAACGGCAGCACCACGCGCTTCGGCCACTGCGCGCACGAATCCGACGTCTATCAATATCAGGGCGCCGAATATCTTTTCATCGGACTCGACGAACTCACGCATTTCACTCTGAAGCAGTGGCAATTTCTCACCAGCCGCAATCGTTGCCCGGTGCCCGGCACATTTCCGAACATGGCCGGCGCGACGAATCCCGGCAACATCGGCCACGCGTGGGTGAAGGCGCTGTGGATTGATCGCCGCGCGCCCGCCGGAATGGAAAACTCGGCGCAGTACGATCCGAATGATTATTATTTTACGCGCGCGACCGTCGCCGATAATCCAATTTACGCGGACGATCGCGAGTATCGCCGCACGCTGGACGCGCTGCCCACGCATTTGCGGCGCGCGTTCCTCGATGGCGACTGGGACGTTTTCGCCGGACAATATTTTGACGTGCTGGACCGCGAGCGCCACACCGCGCGCGTGGAGGAAATCTCGATTGAACCGTGGTGGCCGCGCTGGATTTCGATTGACTGGGGCTTCGAGCATCCGAGCGCCGTGCTGTGGCACGCCGCGTCGCCGTGCGGCACCGTGATCACGTATCGCGAATTCGTGCAGAATCATCTTTCGCCGCGCATGTTGGCCGCGGCAATCGCGGAACGCACCGGCGGAGAGCGCATCAGCGCCGTCTATCTTTCGCCCGACGCCTTCGCGCAGCGCACCGCCGATGACACGATCGCCGAGCAGCTTGGCCGCGGACTCGAGATGGAACATTTGCCGCGTCCCGATCCCGCGGATGACGAGCGCGTGGGCGGCTGGATGCTGATGTACGAGCTGCTGCGCGAGGACGCGTGGATCATCACCGCAAATTGCGAACAACTATTGGAAACGCTGCCCACGTTGACGCGCGATGAAGCAAATGTGGAAGACGTGCTGAAGTGCGATGGCGACGACGTCGCGGATTCCGCGCGCTACGGAATTAAATCCCGCATGGCCCCGCGCCTCTCGAATCACACCGGCAGAGACGCCGAGCTAGCGTATCAAAGCGAGCGCCTCGCGGCCGCGAATCCCACCAGCCGCGCCATCTGGATGCGCAAACTCGAATCCGATTCGCGCCGCAGAATGCGTCCCGCCGCCGCGCCACGCCGGTGGCATGTTTAGCAGTAGATAGCGCGGTTTTGTAGCCCAGGTCGTCTCGTCAGACCTGGGGATTCTAGTGATGTTTCGGCATACATCTAACCACATGCAACGCCTTTGAATGTCCTGTTCCACGCGGCAACGCGAAATCCATCCTGCTCCCAATTCGCATTCGCGGCGCGGGCCTCGAACAACCCCAGGTCTGACGAGACGACCTGGGCTACAAATTCAAACGCGACGCGCCCTCCGGAGGTAAATGAAGCGCGCGATCACAAAATAAAACACCCACGAGAAACTCGCGGAAAACGGAAGCGTTGCAAGCAAATCAAAGCTGGAGCTCTGGATAAAGGTGCCCCCATGGACCGATCGCAGAAAATGCCACGTCACCATCGGATGCATCACGACCCACGCGACGGTGCGGAGCAGCGCAGTCAAAATGATTCCGGGCGAAAGAATCAGCAATGCCGGCCAAACACAAATCATCGTCACGAAACTAAACCCTTCGCCGTGCCGCCAAATGTAATTCGGCAGCACCAACAGGATCACTCCAGTAGCCATGATCGCCGTCGCCCAAACCGCCGCGCGGATATTCGCTTTTCGCATCGCATCCGTCATGCGCTACTCCTTTGCCGCCGCGGATGCAGCTCGCGCCGCGCGCCGCTGCCGCCAGCGGAAAATCAGAAGCAGCACTCCGAAATAAAGCAGCCAATCACAAACCGCGCCTCCTCCAAGGATAATCAAGATGATTGTGCCAAAGTTGGAAAGGTTTTCCATGAATCCTGGCGCCAAGAGGCTGACAAGCGAGCTTACGAGCAACGCTCCGGGAACTAGCGCAATGCCGCATACCGACGAAATTCCGTCCAGAGCGGCACCGTGCCGACTCGCAGAGGCGACCTGCTCCCAGTAGTAGAACGCCGACGTTGGCGCCACAATCGCCGTCGCCCAAATCGCCGCACGCCAGTAAATGCTTTTTGCCTTCGTCGCCATGTTTGGACTCTGTAGCGCAGAGCTTGAGCTCTGCGGCTTGTGACATGCCCACGCACGCGTGCAATTCACGCATATAAACCCGCAGAGCTAAAGCTCTGCGCTACATCTTCGCCACCGCAACTCGCTCCGGGTAATTCCGCGGGCAATTCTGCCAAGAGTAATAAAGAAGGGCAAGTGAAATCATTCCAGCAATGGATGGACCGCCTCGCCATGGCATTTCGCGGCCGCTACGTCCGCGCTCTCGAGGAAGAATCAACGCGGCTGCGCGCGGAAAATCGCGCGTTGCTAAATTCGCTGCTGGGCACGGCGGGAATCGCGCCGCTCGAAACAGCGCGTCCGGCGGGACCGATGACGACGCCCGTGCGCCGCCGTTCGTGGCCGCAAATCGCGGCGGAGATGGAATCCGCGGCGGCAAAGAAAACACTTCTCCCCACGGAATCACACGCGTGGCGTCGGCCCTTGTAGCTCAGGGCATGACGGTGTTTGCCCCTGTAGCTCAGGGCGCATCGAAGCCCTGAGGTCTTTCGCCGTCAACAGGCAACCGGCGCCAGACACGACGCTGGTTTTCCTGTTGGCAAATACACTTCGCGACGCGGGCAACGAACATCCTCGCCCCTTCAAAGCGGGGCGAGCTACAAGAACCGGGCGCGGCGGTGTTTGCCCCTGTAGCTCAGGGCGCGGCGCGCTTCCCAGCGAACGGCCCTGAGGTCTTTCGCCGTCAACAGGCAACCGGCGCGCAGACACGACGCTGGTTTTCCTGTTGGCAACTACACTTCGCGGCGCGGGCAACGAACGTCCTCGCCCCTTCAAAGCGGGGCGAGCTACAAGAACCGGGCGCGGCGGTGTTTGCCCCTGTAGCTCAGGGCGCGGCGCGCTTCCAAGCAGACGGCCTTGAGGTCTTTCGCCATCAACAGGCAACTGGCGCGCAGACACGACGCTGGTTTTCCTGTTGGCAACTACACTTCGCGGCGCGGGCAACGAACGTCCTCGCCCCTTCAAAGCGGGGCGAGCTACAACGACATTATAGATTGGCGGAAAACGATGGCAGACAACTTCACATTGGCGAACAACCTCACACTAGACGCACTGCAAATCCCCGGCGCAATCGTCGAAAAAGAAGGCCCGCGCGCCAACGCCGCAAATGTAATTGTTCCCGGCGAAGATCAGGAAGGCCTGGGCGCCCCGCCGGATCAGCAGGGAACTGGCCAGCAGGATGGCGGCGATCCGCTAAACGAAAATGGCGGGCAGGATGCCGGCAGCGCGCAGGACTCCGCGCAAATCCTTGGCGCGAACAATGAATTGCTTGGCGAGTTGAAGCCACGCGTCGTTTCCGCGTTGCGCGATTTGATGCTGCAATTCCGCAGTGAAGGGCTCGTCGCGCGGCGCCACGAAGTGCGGCGCATCAAGCAGGCGCGGCTTTTCTGGCAGGGATTGCAGTACGCGTGGTGGAATCCCACAGACATGAGCTGGCATCTGCCGTTCGATCCGCAGACCAGCGAAGATAAATCGCTCGAGGAAATGCCGCGCTACCAGTTCGTCACAAATCTGTATCAGGCGTTCGGCCTTTCGTTCATCGCGCTCATCAGCCAGGACACGCCGACGACGGACTTTTATCCGCAGTCCGCGCAAATTGATGTGGATGTGGCCGCGGCGCGCGCCGCATCCGACGTAGCCGCGCTCGTGGAAGAAAATAATAAAGTGCAGCAGATGCTGACCGGCGCCGGATATTTTCTGTGGACCGACGGAAAAATCGGCGGCTACGTCCGCTACGTCGCCGACGCGCAACGATTCGGCTGGCACAACGAAGACATCATCGAGGAAGCAATCGTCCGCATCGGCGAAGACGCGTACGTTTGCCCGAATTGCAAGGCGGAAATTCCCACTGATAGCGCGAATGGCGATAGCGCGGCCGGTTTTTGTAGCTCAGGGCGCACCGAAGCCCTGAGGTCTTCCGCCGCCAACAAACACACATCCAACAAACACGACGATGGCTTTCCTGTTGTCAATGACATGCTCGGTGCGAGCAGCGAACCGCCTCGCCCCTTCGGCGCGGGGCGAGCTACAAATTCACCGGCAAACTTCCTCACCGGCGCAATCTGTCCCGAATGCGGCGCTGCTCTCGGCCCGGAAAACTTTCATCCCGCGCCGGTTGTCGCGGTGCCGCGCATGGCGGGCACGCGCCGCGTGCCGAATGGACAGGAAGTCATCACCATTCTCGGCGGTCTCGAGCTGAACACGCCCGTGTGGGCGAACGAGATGCACGAGTTCCCGTATCTGCAATGGCAGCAGGAAGTTCACATCGCGAAGCTTCGCGCCGCGTATCCGCACGCCGCCGACAAAATAATTCTCGGCGGACCCGTGGAAGCCGAGGACGTTTACGCGCGCGCGTCGCGTGTGGCCGTCGCGCAGGGCATGTCGTCCACCGCGCCCGGTGACGCGCTCTACAATTTAATTACGTTCACGCGCACGTGGATCCGCCCCTGGGCGTTTTACGCGATTGATGACAAGCAAACGCGCGACGAATTGCTCGCCATGTTTCCCGACGGATGCTACGTCGCATTCGCCGGCGAAACGTATTGCGAATCGCGCAATGAAACGCTGGACGATCACTGGCGCGTGATGCACGCGCTGCCCGGCGACGGGCAGAATCGTCCGAGCGTCGGCGATTCGCTGATTCAAATCCAGGAGCGCTACAACACGCTCAGCAACATTCAAGCGGAAACGTACGAGTTCGGCATTCCTCCGATTTACGCCGATCCGCAGGTTCTGGATTTTGACGCGCTCGCTTCGCAGACCGCCGAGCCCGCCGCGCATTATCCCGCGCGCGCGCGGCCGGGCCAGCCGCTGGCCGCAAGTTTCTTTCAGCCCGCGCCGGCGCAGGTTCCTCCGGACATGCTCGAGCACCAGCAGGATTTGGCCGGACCAATCGCGCAATTTCTGACGGGACTTTTTCCCGCCGTCTTCGGCGGCGCGCAGCCCGGAAACAAAACCGCGGCGGGATACGCCATGGCGCGCGATCAGGCGCTCGGGCGGCTGGGAATTGTGTGGCGGCGGCTGAAACAATTTTACGCGGACATCATGCTGCTCAGCGTGGACACGTTCCGCAAAAACCGCGCGAGCGACGTGGAAATTCCGCTGCTCGGCGCCGCGGGCGAATTTGAATCCAAATGGATTCGTCTGGCGGACCTGAAAGGGAACATCCAGGCGCATCCGGAAGCGGACGAAACATTTCCGCGGCAGAAATCGCAGCAGCGCGCCGTGCTGCAGCAATTGCTCGGCTCAAACGATCCGATGATCCAACAGGCGCTTTCCGACCCGGAAAACATCGGCTTCATCAAGGGCGTGTTCGGGCTGAACGAGCTCGTCGTGCCCGGCGAAGACGCGCGCGAAAAGCAGCTCCGCGAAATCACGCAGTTGCTCGCGAGCGCCCCGATTGTTGTGCCGTTACCCGGTGTTGTAGCCCAGGTCGTTCCGTCAGACCTGGGGCCTCTCTCGAACACCCAGCACAATTCTTCACACACCTCACCGAATTCGCCTTTCAGTAGCACAGACATTCCTGTCTGTGCGCCTTCCGAGCAGAATGCCACCTCCGCGCGTGGAGGAATGCCGTCACTACTGGAATCTTCTTCGCCAACTCACTCCGCGACGCGGGCGTCGAACAACCCCGGGTCTGACGAGACGACCCGGGCTACAAATGCCACCCTCGCGCAGGCAGGAATGCCCGCGCCACAGGAATCACTTCTCGACGCGCCGCCCGCGCTCTCGAATCCTGCAAACGCGCTCAACATTCCCGGCACGCACTTCGTCGAGCTCCCCAGCATTCCGGTTGACGACCTGCTCGACGATCACGCATCAGAGCTCGCTGAAGTTCGCCGCTGGGCCTCGAGCGACGCGGGACAAATCGCGCGCGCGCAAAATCCGCTGGGCTTCGCAAACGTTCGCGCGCACGCCGCCGCGCATCAGGCCGCGCTCGCGCGCCAATCAGCGCAAGCCGCGTTGCAGCAAGCCGCGGCAGCGCCCGCAACCGGCGCCGCGCACAAACGCACGCACCACGCATAACCATTGATGGAAACTCTGGAGGAACGCATGGCAACAGCGACAAGCACTATTGCGAACAACGCGCCGAATCACGCCGCGAATCATCCAACGCCGCACGCCGCGCCGCGCGGCGGACACAACGCGCCCGCTCCCGTGGCTCCGCCCACCAGCGCGTATCCCAGCGACGACGAAATTCTCGGCATCGTGGATGAACCTAATTCCGGCGAAAATCCGCGAGACCGTTCCTTCGGCGCAAATGCGCCCTCCCGCGAAGCGCACGACGCGAACACCGCGCCTCAGGATGACGCCACCATCTCAGACGCCGCACAAAATTCAAATGCGCCATCTGCCGCAATGCCCGAATGGCTCGCGCGCGTCAGCGCCGCCGATCCAGCAGCCGCGCCGGAACTCGCCGCGCTCTGGAACCGCTCGTCCGCGCTTGAAACTTTTGACCGCGCGGTTTACGGCGGCGACCCTTCCGCGCGCCAGCAACTCGTCACGCAACTTTATTCGGATGATCCCGCCGCGTTGCGCGCGCTCGTCGCGACTGCAACGCAATTGCTCGCTGGTTCTGTAGCCCAGGTCGTTCCATCAGACCTGGGGCCTCTCTCCGACACCGGGCGTGATTCCTTACTCTCGTCTCCGGCGAATTCACCTTTCGGCAGCAGAGATACTTCGCCTTCCGCGCCTCATTCCGCGGCGTGGGCCTCGAACATCCCCAGGTCTGACGAACCGACCTGGGCTACAAAACCACCGCACGATCCCGCGCCAGCCGATGCGCACTTCAGCCCCGCCGCCTACGCGCAATTCGAGCAATCCACCAACGACGCAGTCGTCGCCGACGTGGGCCGCGCCATCGAGCGCGCTCTCGATCGCACGTTGCCGCAGGGAATTGCCGAAGGCGCGCGCCGCCGCATTGCCGGAGACACGCTCGCGGAAGTTCACGCGGCGCTGCGCGGAGATCGCCAGCTCGCATCGCAAGTCGCGGCCGCGCTGCGCGGTTCGCGTTTCGATAACGCCACGCGCGAACAAATTGCGCGCCTCATCACCTCGCGCGCCCGCGGAGTCGTTCCCGAAGCGGCCCGCCGCGTCATCGGCGAATGGACCGGCTCGGTGCTGGCCTCGCATCGCGAGCGCACCGCGCGCCAGCAAGCCAACACCGCGCGCGTGGACGTGATCGGCGGCGCGTTGCCGCAAGCCACGCCGCGCCGCGCCGTAAAATCCGGCGACATTGATTATCGCGCCACCAGCGACGAAGACATTTTGAGCTGGTAATACGGTTGTGTAGCCCGTCCCCGGCGTGCAGGGGCAGGGAATTCAGAGGTCACGCACCACGAAATCCGCAAACACGCCTCGAATACTTAATGCAATTCAGACATGCAACGCGCGTCTCAGTCTTTCGATTCGTAAATGTTTTGCTGTCATCCTGAGCGCAGCGAAGGACCTGTGGCCGCCCGCGCTGCGAAATGTCGTTCCGCGCCGGCTCCATCACACAGATCCTTCGGCCATCCTAATCGGATGCCCTCAGGATGACATCGCTCTGTTGCCAATGGCATTTCGCGGCGCGGGCAGCAAACCCCGTCGCCCCTTCAATGCGGGACGAGCTACAACTGCCATGACGTCGCCTTTGTAGCTCAGGGCGCATCGAAGCCCTGAGGTCTTTCGCCGCCAACGGAAACAGTGCGCACAAACACACCGCCAGTTTTCCTGTTGTCAGTCCCACGTTCCGTGTGGGCAACGAACCCCCTCGCCCCTTCAATGCGGGACGAGCTACAACTGCCATGACGCCGCCTTTGTAGCTCAGGGCGCATCGAAGCCCTGAGGCCTTTCGCCGCCAACGGCCACTACGCGCACAAGCACGCCACCGGTTTTCCTGTTGTCAGTCCCACGTTCCGTGTGGGCAACGAACCCCCTCGCCCCTTCAATGCGGGGCGAGCTACAACTGCCATGACGTCGCCTTTGTAGCTCAGGGCGCATCGAAGCCCTGAGGCCTTTCGCCGCCACCGGCCGCTATGCGCACAAACACACCGCCAGTTTTCCTGTTGTCAATCTCACGTTCGGTGTGGGCAACGAACCCCCTCGCCCCTTCAATGCGGGGCGAGCTACAACTGCCATGACGCCGCCTTTGTAGCTCAGGGCGCATCGAAGCCCTGAGGTCTTTCGCCGCCAACGGAAACAGTGCGCACAAACACACCGCCGGTTTTCCTGTTGTCAGTCCCACGTTCCGTGTGGGCAACGAACACCCTCGCCCCTTCAATGCGGGGCGAGCTACAAAAAACTTCCGCAATTCTATTCTGAGGTCACACCATGCCAGTTGTCGGCTCATCGGCGTACAACACGGCGGAACAAATCACGACGCTCGTGCGGTCATTGCTGAATGACGCGCAGGGAAATCTTTTCACGGACGCCGTTCTGCTGCCCTACGTGAATTCCGCGTATCGCAAAGTGCAGCGTGCGCTTTCCGCGGCCGGCCAGGAAACTTTTCTTGTGGATGACGTTCTGCTCGTCGTGCCCGCGGTTACGGCCGTGGATCCCTCTCTGCAAGTCATGATCAACGATTGCACCGCGCCGCCCAATCAATTGCCCACCGACTTGCTGGTGCCGCTCGATTTGTGGGAACGCGCCAACGGCAGCTCCGACGATTTCATGCTGATGACGGACGTCACCGCGCGCGGCGGCCTGCCCGCCGTCGAGCAGGAGCTTACGCTCGGCGTGTGGGAATGGCGGCAGGACGGCTTGTGGTTCGTCGGCGCCACGCAGGACACGCAAATCCGGCTGCGTTACCAGAAATCGTTTCCGGATTTTACAGACGGCACAAGCGTCGTGCTGGTCCGCAACGCGCAAGAAGCGATCGCCTATACGGGAGCCGCGATGGCCGCGCTCGCGCGCGGATCTCCGCTGTTCGAGGATTGGAGCAATGCCGCGCAGGACGCGCTCGAAGATTTAATCTCGACAAGTGTGCGCCGCGATCAGCGCGGCGCGCGCCGCCGAATGCCATATTCCTCGCGCAACCGGTAGCGCCGGCGCCAGCGCGAAATCGGTTTTGTAGCCCAGGTCGTCGCGTCAGACCTGGGGCCTTTCGCCGCCAATCAGCACCAAACAACGCTTCGCGCAAATACGCGGCGAATGTATTTTGTACCGCTCGTTTGGTACGCACACAACCTGTTGGCAATTGAATAGTAGGTGCGGGCAGCGAACATCCCCAGGTCTGCATTACGACCTGGGCTACAAGTTCAACACCATCGCGCAAACTCAGTTTTGTAGCCCAGGTCGTCGCGTCAGACCTGGGGCCTTTCGCCGCCAATCAGTACGTGCCGCGCAGGCACGCCGCGATCGTCGCCCTTGAGGATGACATCAAATTCAGCTTCGCAATTCAACTTCACCAAGGAGAATCACTCAATGAAGGCAGCAACAATCACCAACGCGGAGCGCGACGCCGCGGAACACCGTCCCATCACGACAGCCGCCGCCAAAACAAACGTCACTCGGGGTTCAACGCAGCGCGCCACCATCACCGGCGGCCGCGGGAATGCCGCGCTGACGGGCCGCGTGCGCGGAACGGGCGTCCCCATGTCGCGCGGAAGCAGCGCCGATGACGCGCCGGTCATGCTCTGCAACATCACCGAGCAGAATTGGATTCTGCATCGCACGCACGGCACATTTTTCGTGGCGGGTTGCGCGCCTCATGCCTCCACAAATGGCAAGAGCGCCGTGAACGATGATGATGCGCACGGTTCTGTAGCCCGGGTTCCCCGGACCCGGGGCCTTTCCGCGGATGATGCCTCCGCGCCAACCGTTGGTGATTCCGCTAACCAAACGGACAACGTCTCTCCATCCGGGAACACGATCAACACCCCCGCGTTCGGGGAACGCGGGCTACACGAACGCTCGGACCACGCCGGAGAATCGTCTGATATTCCCGCCGCGCCGCTCGCCCCCTACGCGCTCACGCCAATTTCCGCGCGCACCGGCGCGATTGATCTCGGCGATAAGCGCACGCTCGAATTTCCCATCTCCGCGCGGGACATCGCCGAAGATCTGGCGCGCGAAATCAATGCCGATGGCGGCGAATCAAGCTACTTCGGCGTTTTCGTTTGCGAAGGCTGCGAGCCCACTGAACTCGAGTTGGCCGAAGCGCGCGAAAAGCTCGGCGTTTTCTACCACAGCCTAGTTTCCGTGGCGGATAAACAGTGGGAGCGCACGCACAACGTGGCGTTCATCAGCGACCTCGAGCGCCGCGCCGCCCGCGAATTGCGCCTCGAAAAAGATTGGTCCTACGAACCTCAACAGCGAATCGATTGCCCCGCGTGCGGCGAAAAATTGAAGCCCGGCGTGGCCGTATGCCGCATCTGCGGCGCCGTCCTCGATCGCGCCAAAGCCGCGCAGTATGGTTTACTCGCCCCAACAAATGCGCCATCCGCAAACACTAGCGCATAATCTGCTTAACCTCTATTCCTAAAAACCGCTTGACAATCTATATAAATACTTATATAAGAGAACAGTGACCAGCAAAGGCTCACGGACTCGCATCAAGTGGGAAGGCGATTCCAATCAGGAAATCCGCCGTTGGCCCGCGGACGTGCGGCAGGACCTTGGCGCCGAGCTTCAGCGGCTCGACAATTACGAAGACCCTCTCAACAGCAAGGCGATGGGAAAAAGCCTTTCGGGTGTCCGCGAATTGCGCACGGATGACAAGGATTTTTGGTATCGCCTGTTTTACTGGCCCCATGAAGGATGGATTTACGTTTTGCACTGTTTCCGCAAGAAGACGAACCAAACTTCTCTGGCCGACGTCAAACTAGCGAAACAGCGGATGAATGCAGCCCGGTCGCGCAACGATGCGCCGCCATCGGAGGACGAAGGGAATGCCTAGGAAAAGAAATGTGTTTGATGATCTGGGATTCTCCTCCGGCGAAGCCGCCGCGCTCGCCATGAAAACGGCCCTCTATTCCCAAATCGTTCGATGTGCCAGGAAGTATTCGCAGAGCCAACTAACCCATATTCTTGGGGAATCTCAACCGAGAGTCAGCGACCTCTTGCGCGGGAAAATGTCGAGGTTTAGTTTAGAAACGCTCGTCACCTACGCCGAGGCTCTGCACATGCGCCCCGAAATTCGCACCCACGCGCCCACGGCAAGAATTGCAGCATCGTTGTAATACGCCCCATCGCCTTCATCTATTAAGAACACAGCGGTTTCGCCGCATCTGCGGCGCGGTCCTCGATCGCGCCAAAGCCGCGCAATTTGGATTGGTGGCAACGGTCGTGTAGCCCGGGGGCGGTGTGCAGCCCCGGGGGCTTTCGTGGCGGCGCGACGCAAATTGTGCGGATACGCCTCAATGTGTTTTGCGTCTGATGGAGTACACATCAACCTGTTGGCAATTACACTCCACACCGCGGACAACGAACGCTGCCGTTGAATGTGGCTTTGCCGTTGATGTTGCCTCTGTAGCTCAGGGCGCATCGAAGCCCTGAGGCCTTTCGCCGCGACCGGAAACAATGCGCACAAACACACCGCCGGTTTTCCTGTTATCAATCGCACGTTCGGTGTGGGCAACGAACCCCCTCGCCCCTTCAATGCGGGGCGAGCTACAACTGCCACGACACCGCTTTTGTAGCTCAGGGCGCATCGAAGCCCTGAGGTCTTTCGCCGCCACCGGGCACTACACGCACAAACACACCGCCGGTTTTCCTGTTGTCAATCCCACGTTCGGTGTGGGCAACGAACCCCCTCGCCCCTTCAATTCGGGACGAGCTACAAAACCCATTTAGCCCTATGCTGCATATTTACAAAGGGCATCGGACTCATGTATACGCGGGCCGCAACATTCATCTACTGAAACTCTCTTGGGGGACAACGTGACACACAAATTGTCCGCAATAATCTGCGCCGCGCTCATCCTCTGCGCCGCCGGGCCGTGGGCCTCCTCCGCCCGCGCGCAAGGCTCGCGCAAGGACGACGTCGTCTTCAACTCCCGCGGACAGCCGCTCGCCGGCGCTTCCATCCGCGTTTGCGCCTCGTCCGCGACGACCACGAGTCCGTGCACGCCGACGGCGCTCGTTTACTCGGATGTCGCGCTCACGCAGGCGCTCGCCAATCCATTCACCACGGACGGTCTCGGCAATTATAATTTTTACGCCGCGCCGGGCCGCTACGTGATTGAAATTTCCGGTCCCGGCATCACCACGCACCAGTTGCGCGACGTGATTCTGCCGAGCGATCCTTCGCAGCCGTTATCCCTCAGCGGTGGCATCACCACGTCCGGAGACATTTCCGCGTTCACGCTTTCTCTCGCGGGCAACCTCACCGTCGCGGGCAGCACGGCCGTAACGGGAACACTCACGGTGGGTGGCGCTCCCGTGCCAGCCACCACGGAAGTGAATACGTGGACCGCGAATCAATTTTTTCAAGGCCCCAGCCCCTGGCGCGACGTGCGCGCATACGGCGCCGTGGGGAATGGCAGCACTGACGACGGCGCCGCATTTCAATCCGCCATTACGGCCGCGGAAGGCGATCCGGGAGGGACCGTTTACGTTTCCTGGTCCGCGCATCCCTATCTTCTGAACACCTGCCCCACATTCGCGTCCACGCACAGCCAGTGGCTCACAATTGTTTTCGCGGGAAACGTGACGCTCGGCAGCGGCTGTCCGACGATCAATCTTCACACCACCACGATTGAACTGCGCGGACTGGGCGGCGGAACGCTGCAGGACTTTGACCGCGGATCGCCGAAGGCAACCATCATCTCCAATACCGCGAACGCGCCCATGTTCGACGTGGAGGGCGAGACGGTCATCTTCCGCAATCTCGATTTGCGTTGCAGCGCGGGCAGCACCGGCCCCTGCGTGAACTGGGATAACAACGGCAGCACGGGCTCTTCGGTTTATCTGGATTCGTTGGATACGAACATCGTCAATAGCGGCACTGGCCCCGGCCTGCAACTGACCGGCTTGAACAATCCCGGCGGATTCGGCGGCCGCATTTACGGAGGAACCATCGCCGGCGGCACTGGATGCGCGTCATCCATCAAAATTATCAATTGGGGCATGGTCTATTTGAGAGATGTATTCATGTCCGGCTGCGGAATCTACGTGCAGTATCTGCACCCGTCTTCTCCGCCCGTGGGAAACATTCGCATCGAAAACACGCTCTATGAAAGCGCCACGGCGCCGTTTTTGACTTTGGACTCGGATACTACAACGGGCGCGGGCATCGAAAGCATTGAGATAGACGATTGCACGATCGCGGACGTGGTCAGCAATGGCTATGCCATCAAAACTCTGGGCACAAACGCAATTTCCAACATAAAAATGGACAATTGCACGGGTGCGAGTCCCGCAATCATCAATCAGTCCGCGGATCCGATTCAGGGTCTCTTTATCCACAATCTATTCGATTACACCAGCACGCCGCTTGAGTCTGACATTTGGCTTGCCGGCTCCTCCGGCCATTTCGAGTCCGCAACCCAGAATTATTTCTGGGGCGCGGCTGCGAGCTCCGTTTCGGCGAATTTCTTGCGTGGCGGACTCAGCATTTGCCAGGGAACCGGAACGGGGACCGGCACGGACGCGCCGTTTCACGCGATTGACTGCACCAACGGCGGAAACGGCATCGCGTACACGGGACTTCCCGGCGGAGGATTCACCAGCTCAGCTTCTCTTGTTGCGCGGGAGGATAGCGCATCCTCGAACGGCTACCACACATTTGAAAGTCCGAACGGCGGCAGCTACTACTTTAGTTTTTGCCGCGTCACCGGAGGATGCCCCGGCGCAATCGGCTACGTGCACAGCCATGATGCTTTTAGCATCACCGCCGGCAGCCAGGCGGAAATCTATATCGGAGATTCGCTGGGCGGCGTTTCGATTTTGCGCGGCTTTCAATTTTACAACGGCGGCGGCAATGCGCTGACGTTTGGCGGGACATTCACAACCGGGCGCTCGCAATCATTTCAGGATGCGAGCGGCACCATTTCGCTCACGTCGCAGCTTCCTTTGAGCGGCACGACAGCCTCTATCGGCGGCAGCTCGCTCGCCGCCGGAGTGTGCGCCACCGGAACGGCAAGCGTCTCCGGCTCAACCACCTCGATGACCGCTGACGCGAGCCCTGCGGCGGATCCCGGCACGGGATTCACATGGAACGCATTCGTTTCCGCGGCGGGAACCGTGACGGTCCGTGTGTGCAACGTAAGCGGCGGAGCGCTCACGCCAACCGCGAGCGCCTACAACGTGCGCGTGATTCAGTAGGGAATTCCTGTAGCGCAGAGCTCCAGCTCTGCGGTTTTTGAATTTGATTGTGGGTTTCGTAGCCCAGGTCGTTTCATCAGACCTGGGGTTTCTCTGACATCACACATCGGCACTATCCTCTGGGCATTTGAATTCTGCGGCGCGGGCTTCGAGAATCCCCAGGTCTGATGAAACGACCTGGGCTACAAATTCAACTCCATCCACTGGCGCGCGCACCTTACCGGGACATCCATCATGAATCGCTGGGAACTGTGGCTCAAAGGCATGCTCGCCGCGGGAATCGCCGGCGCGGCAAATGGAATCATCACGGGCTTCGCCGCGGTCGGAATTGATCCCTCGCATTTTAATTTGCAGGCCGGATTTCGCAACACGATGGCCATCGCCTCCGTCAGCGCGGGCATGAGCGGCATCATCGCCGTCGCGGCGTATCTGAAACAGTCGCCGCTGCCGGGGGATTCCGCGCCCATGTTGAATACAGATCCCTACCCGCGCGAACCGCGCCATGACGATCATCGCGACGACACCATCCATCGCGATCTACGCGCATAGGTCTTGTAGCTCAGGGCGCACCGAAGCCCTGAGGCCTTTCGCCGCCACCGGCCGCTATGCGCACAAACACACCGCCAGTTTTCCTGTTGTCAATCTCACGTTCGGTGTGGGCAACGAACCCCCTCGCCCCTTCAATGCGGGGCGAGCTACAACTGCCATGACGCCGCCTTTGTAGCTCAGGGCGCACCGAAGCCCTGAGGTTTTTCGCCACCACCGGGCACTACGCGCACAAACACGCCACCGGTTTTCCTGTTGTCAATCCCACATTCGGTGTGGGCAACGAACCCCCTCGCCCCTTCAATGCGGGGCGAGCTACAACTGCCATGACGCCGCCTTTGTAGCTCAGGGCGCACCGAAGCCCTGAGGTTTTTCGCCACCACCGGGCACTACGCGCACAAACACGCCACCGGTTTTCCTGTTGTCAATCCCACATTCGGCGTGGGCAACGAACCCCCTCGCCCCTTCAATGCGGGGCGAGCTACAACTGCCATGACGCCGCCTTTGTAGCTCAGGGCGCACCGAAGTCCTGAGGTTTTTCGCCACCACCGGGCACTACGCGCGCAAACACGCCACCGGTTTTCCTGTTGTCAATCCCACATTCGGCGTGGGCAACGAACCCCCTCGCCCCTTCAATGCGCGACGAGCTACAAATTCTACGAACCGGGCCACAACAACGCGTTGCCATCGGCCGGCAGATCAATTGGATCAACGGGAATGGGCGGCGTGCCATTCCTTACGTACGCGGGATACGATGACCATCGCCAATCTACCGCGCCCGCAGCCAGCCCCGCCGCGACTGGATTGTTGTGGATGTATTCCAGCTTTTGCCAGAAATCCTTCACGCGTCGAATAATGTTGTCGAAATATCTCGGCTGCCAAAGCGGCCCCCGCATCTTGCGCGCGCGGAGGATTCGTCCGGCAGCATCAGCTTTGATTTGATGCATCAAAGACGCCAAGCCTTGGTTGCGCGGCAACAAAAGCAGATGCAGATGGTCCGGCATCACGGCGTAACCGAACAGCCAAAGAGATTCGGCGCGTTGATGGTTTGCGATGATCGCCAGCAACGCATCGCGCTCGACGGCCGCCAGGCGCGGCCGGTCTCGAACGATTTTAGTGGTGACAAAAAAGATCCGATGGGAATCCGCAATTCGACGCAGCCGGCTCACGCGCGGATTCTACAGCACCCGATATCGTTGTGGTACATTATTATGGACGTAATCACAGACGGCTTTGCCGTTGATGTTGCCTCTGTAGCTCAGGGCGCACCGAAGCCCTGAGGCCTTTCGCCGCCACAGGGCAGATCACATACAAACACACCGCCAGTTTTCCTGTTGTCAATCCCACGTTCGGTGTGGGCAACGAACACCCTCGCCCCTTCAACGCGGGGCGAGCTACAAATTCAACATCGCGCAACCATCCATCGCGATCTACGCGCATAGGTCTTGTAGCTCAGGGCGCACCGAAGCCCTGAGGCCTTTCGCCGCCACCGGAAACAAATGCACATAAACACGCCACCGGTTTTTCTGTTGACAGCCACAATCGAAGCATAGGCAACGAACCCCCTCGCCCCTTCAACGCGGGGCGAGCTACAAATTCAACATCGCGCAACCATTTCCTCACATCACCTGCACTGAAATTCAAAAGGAGAACAAACCACCATGTCAGCCATGTCCAATGCGCAGACCATCGCTCTGCAACTCGAAAAAGTACGCGACAAAGTGCCTCTTCTGTACGAGCGCGACGACGTCCTGCTCTCGATGATCCAACAGCGCGGCGACGTCGAGAAAGTTTCCTCGCGCTCGATGCGCCTTCCTCTGCAAGTCAACCCCGGCGGCAAAGCCGGCAGCTACAACGCCGACGGCGGCGATCTGGGCCTCGGCTCGGGCACCTCGTACGACGTTGCCACCATCTCGCCGATTTTCTACCGCTTCGCGGTGCAAATCACGAAACTCGTCGAGTACGCCACGAACGCGCGCGAAAAAGCCATTGAAAACGCCGCGAAACGCGAAGTGGCGAACGGAATGAAACAGTTCCGCGCGTTCCTCGATAAATTGCTTCAGACGGCTGGCAACGGCGTGCTCGGCTCGATCGCCACGGGCGGAATTTCCGGCGCTACGTTCACCATGAACGTGCCTCCGGGCGCCGCGCTGGTGTACGTCGGGCAAACCATTCAAATTTACGATTCAACGCTCACCACCAATCGCGGCACCGCCAACGTGGTCGCCGCGGATCCCGTCACCGCGCAAACCATCACCGTGGATGTTGTGCCCACGGGAACCGTGGTTGGCGATTTGATCGTGCATGATGGATTGAGCGGCGCGCAGCCCGTTTCGCTTTTCGGCATTCCGTATCACCAGAACAACGCGACGACCGGCACGTGGCTCAACTTGAATCGCGCGACGTATCCGGTGCAGCTCGCCACTCCGCGCGTGAACGCGGGCAACGCCGCGCTCACTCCCGCGAACGTGCGGCTTGCGATCAACAAGGTCCGCAAATCGCTGGGCATCAACCAGGTTGGCAAACTCATCGCCTACACCAGCGTCGAGCAGGAGCACGCGTGGGAAAATCTCGGCATCACCATCAGCCAGATCATCAAGGAAGGGGGCTCCGGCAACGGCAACGATCTCGATTTGCTTTTCACCGGGCGCAAGACGATGTCCGGCGTGCCGATTAAATCTTCGGTGAACGCCAGTCAAACGCGCGTGGATTTCCTGGACCTTTCGCACTGGGGCCGCGCCGTCATGAAGGACATTGACTTCTTCGAGATCGGCGGACAAACGGTCTTCCCGATTTATGGCACGTCCGGCGGAATTTCCGCGGCGTACATTTTTTATTTCGACACGGGCTTCCAACTGTGGGATGACTCGCCGCGCAGCGGCGCGTACATTGACAGCCTCGCGCGGCCCAGCGGGTACTAAAGCGATTGGGCAAAATCGCTCGATTTGTCCTTCAAGCCTTTGGTGTCATCCTGAGCGCAGCGAAGGATCTGTGGCCGGCCGCACTACACAATATAGTTCTGTGCCAGCTCCGGCACACAGATCCTTCGGGCATCCTAATCGGATGCCCTCAGGACGACATCGCTTTGTTGTCAGCAGCATAAATGCCGCGGGCAGCGAAAATCCCCGCCCCTGCACACCGGGGACGGGCTACAAGAACCGAATCGCACCGCCGTTGTAGCCCAGGTTGGTGTTGTCGTCCGGAAAAACGATTCAGACCTGGGGCATTTCTGATCGCACACCACAGCATCATCCGGTTGCCAATTTCATTCTGAGGCGCGGGCCTCGAACACCCTCGTCCCTTCAATGCGGGACGAGCTACAACTGCCACGGCGTCGCTTTTGTAGCTCAGGGCGCACCGAAGCCCTGAGGTTTTTGCCGCCACAGAGCACTACGCGCGCAAGCACGCCACCGGTTTTCTTGTTGTCAGTCCCACGTTCCGTGGCGCCGCTTTCATTCCGGCACGCGGGGCTGCGGCAGAACGCACCCCGTCGGGCCGCGCGCACTCTACGTGCGCGCAATCAATTCGAGTCCGGCTTATCAATGTGCTCAATCACCACCACCATCTTCGGGCCGCGTGACGGCACGAGCTTCAATCCCAGCTGCTCATCCAGCGCCGCCATGATCGATGGCCCGCTGGGATCCGTTGGCATCGCGGGGCCGGTTCCTGACGCGCCTCCGTCCGGCGCGCTCGCGGATAAATTCTGCTCGTGCGCGAATTCCAGCGTGATGTCGTAGATTCCCGTCAATCCCGTTTTGTCGAACACCGGACGGCCCGCGAACTGTGACAAATTTCGGGCAAGATTCGTCAGCTGCATCCCTTTCGCGGTGATCACCGTTTTTCCCTGTTCCTGATGCATATTCATCGAGCCGTTTTCTTTTGAGTTTGGATCGGCCTCCTTCAGCTTCGATCCATTTTTTCCGATGGCCAGATCGTATGCGGGCACTTCTTTCGTTTCCACGCGCACCACCAGATCCGCGCGCTCCTTCAAAAGTTGCTGCATCAAGCAGCGCCGTACGAACTGGCGGTCGTCGGGCGTCAACTTTTTCAGCGCGTCCACCACCTCCGGCGCAAATTTCGCTTCGATGTCGTAGTGCAAATCCTTCATCCAGCTCGGTCCGCCGCTGATTTCCATTTGCAGGCCGGTCGAGTACGCGTTCAGCACCGTATTCTGCATCGTCCCATTGACCGAGCGAAATCCGTCGGGCGTATTGCCGACCATCATCCCGTTACTGCCGTCATCTTTGTGCGGCTTGATGGACGCGACGTCAAATTCAAATCCCGGCCCGCCGGCAACGCACGGCTGGGATGGCGCTGCCGCGTCTTTGCTCGCGGGTGCGTCCTGGGGCGGGCACCGCGTCAATTCCCATAACGCTTTCATCCTGCAATCCGGCGCGGCGTCGGCGTCCTTGCCTCCGCATTTCGCCGTCGCGGTCGTCGAGATCAGCGTCGCGAGCCGTTGCGCTTCCGGCGAAGGCGGCGTCGGCCCAATCATGACGGGCGGAGGCGTTTTCGCCGCCTGTGGAGCGCCTTGCGCCTGCGCGAATGCCACCAGCAGGGAAGAGCATGCGATTGCGATCATGGTTACAAAAAAAGAAATCGTTTTAGTTTTCAATGAGTCCTCCGCGAAGCGCCGTTGCACCTGTAGCTCAGGTCGTCCCATCAGACCTGAGGATTCTCTGGATGCACACCTCAACACCATCCCGTTGGCAATTTCATTCCGAGGCGCGGGCCTCGAAAACCCCCAGGTCTGCACTACGACCTGGGCTGCAAAACCCATTCTCGCGCTCGGCGTCCGCTCAATTCGCCGTCGGCCGCTCGATGTGATCGATCACGATCACTTTTCCCGGGATGGTCGTCGACTCAAGTTGCAGCCCAAGTTCTTCCTGCAAAGCCATCGCGAGCGGATACGCGCCCGAGGCCGGCTCGTCCTTCGACCCTGGCAGCATATGCGGCGGCGGTGTTTCGGGCGGCGTCGGCACCAGCTCTGTCCTGAATACCAGCATGAAATTGTAGTGAGCCGTGAGCTGTGTTGCGTCAATGACCGGGCGTTGCATAAATGTCTCGATCATACTCCGCACGCGCTCGATGGTTACGGCGTGGCAACCAAATACCGCGATCGCCCCGCCTTCAACCTGCGAGCACTGAGGAGATTCCGTGTCGCGCGCTATCCACGGCGGATTGGAATCTCCAGGCACTGCAATCTGTTCAAGTTTCGAGCCACCTTTCGCGACAACAAGAAAATACCCAGGCACGTCTCTCGTTTCCACATGCATCTTCAATTTGAAGGACTGCTGCACGAATCCCTGCAGCATGGCCCGCCGTGTGCAAAGGTACGTCGAATCGTGCATCTTCACGTCAACATCAAATCTTTCTGTACCGAGCCAGTCCGCGCCACCCGCAATTGAATCGCGGTTCACTCCGTAGGCAGTGCGAATTAGGTCCAGTGCGGTCACACTCGTCGCGGAAAAACCGTACGGATCTTCCGCCATGCGCGGCAGATTCCTTGCGGGATCCAAGTCGTTCTTGTGCGGGCGAATGGAAGAGGCAGCGTCGTACATACACAAGCCAGTCGATCTCCCCTTCTGAACCTGAATTTGCGGCGCCTTTTGCCCGTTGTTTTGTGATGAGCTTTGCGCACTACTTTGCGTCGCGCTCTGCGCTCCGTCCGCCCGCGCGAACGCAATCGGCAGGGCAGCGCACGCCAGCGCAATTGCGCCGGCAAGCACGAAGTAGGGAATCGCGCTGGTTCTCACCGTCGTCCTCCGTGAGGTGTGCGTTGCATTTGCACGTGTAGCCCAGGTCGTCTCATCAGACCTGGGGTTTCTCTGACCGCACACCGCAACACCATCCTGTTGGCAAATTACATCGAGGCGCGGGCCTCGAAAATCCCCAGGTCTTCAATACGACCTGGGCTACAAAAGCCATTCTCGAGCCCCGCGTCCGCTCAATTCGCCGTCGGCCACTCGATGTGATCAATCACGACCACGTGAATCTGCCCGCGCGACGGCACGAGCTTCAGCCCAAGTTTTTCTTCCACCGCCTCTACAAGAGTTGGCCCGCTCGGATCCGCCGCCGACCCGGCGCCGCCTTCGGGCGCGTTTCCGCCCGGCACGACGGGGGCGCCGTTCAAGCGCTCCGGCGCAACTTGCAACTTAAAATCGTACACGCCCGTCAGTCCGGTTTTATCAAACACCGGCCGGCCCGATGATAAGGACAATCTGAGCAGCAACATCCTAATCGCGACGGCCTTTCCAGTCATGGTCTCCAAGCCCTGATCCATGGAGAAAGACATCACGCCGTGATTGGTTTCATTCGGATCGGGCGCGTCTTTCAGCGTCGTTCCATTTTTTCCGATGACGAGGTCAAACGCGGGAACGTCTTTGGTCGTGACCCGCGCGGCGAGATTCACGCGCTCCTTCAAAAACATTTGCAGCATGTGTTGCCGCGCGAGATGGCGATCGCTTGGCGCCAACTGTTTCAGTGCGTCCGCCACAGCCGGATCGAATTTCGCGTCAACGTCGTAGCGCTCGTCGCCGATCCAACCTGTCGCGCCCGACTCTTCATCGAAGTCGCCGATGTAATACGCGGCGGCAATCAGGGATTTCAGCGTGATACCGGCCGCGGAAAATCCGTCCGGCAGATTGTGATAGCCGCCCAAAAATCTCTCGTCGTCGCCCTTCGGGTGCGGCTTGATGGACGCGACATCGTAAACGAATGTGGCGAACTTCGGGTCGTCCGGCGACCCCGGTCCCATTCGAGGCGCGGCGCTTTGCGTTGCGTTCGCGCTGGCAAACATTATCGGCGCCGCAGCGCACGTGACTATGCATGCAATTGGGCCAACAATCGCGCAAACAAAAATGGACCTGGTCTTCACGGCGCCCCCACTCTTGCGCGGTTCGACTTTCTTCCGCGTGGTTAGACGTTCGCGATGCGGTTCGATTTTCTACGCGAGTATATACCAGGCCATTAAACTGACCGTCAATGAATGGGCAGTTGTAGCCCAGGTTGGTGTTGTCGTCCGAAAAAACGACTCAGACCTGGGGTTTTTCTGAGCGCACACCTCCGCACCATCCAGTTGGCAATTTCATTTTGTTGCGCGGGCGTCGAGAAACCCCAGGTCTGCACTACGACCTGGGCTACAAATGCGATTGTGTGCGGCGCCGGAATTCAATACACCTCCATGATCCAGATCCTCCGCGAAATGCACGACACACCGCCCAACATCGCGCGGACTCTCGAGCTCGCCGGCGGCACAAACCGCTTCGGTGAACCGAACTTCCGCGCGGTGTGGGGCTGGAACCGTCTCGCGTGGATCGGCGGCCGCTGGACCGACCTCGACGAATCCGGCGCCGTGCTGCGCGAAACTATCGGCTTGCGCTTCGAGCCCAAATATATTCCTACAGACCGCTGGCACATCGAGCGGTGGTGCGCGCCGGAAATGTACGGCTCGCCCGAAACGTGGGCGCGCAACACTTTGGAAATTGAAAATGGAATGAATGTGCCCGCGCTCGGCCCGTATCCTTCGCGCGGAGAATACGAGCAGGTCTTCACGCTGGAGACGCCCACATGGAGTGGGCGCTGCCCGACGGGGTGCGGTCTGCAGCAGCCCCGCGGGCCGAAAACAATGTCCCGCGCTCCCTGCGGCGAATTCGTGCAGCTCACGCCAACAATCGCGGAACGCCTGACGCGCATGATCGAAGCCAGCCGCGGCGCTCCGAAACGAGAGGGCAGGGAAGCGCTCTATCGCCGCGAAGCCGCTCGCGACCGCGAATACGATAATTGGGCGGATGCGGTGCTGAGCGAGTAGGACTACAAGCCATCACCAACTTCAACGAAATATCAGTCGAGGAAAGAGCGACCCTATGAGTTTCGGGTTGTTGACTTTGAGTAATGTTCTGCTATGCTTTCAATGAATCTTGTCGGTCTTCACGGTCGACTTTGCCCCAACCGAGGGGCTGGAGTTTCGGTAGAGCGGGTTCGATTGCCCGCTCGAACAGCCTGAAAACAAAGAAGTTGTAATATTCGACTTGACAATTGACGGCCCCGGCGGTAAAATGTTCATGGATAATTAAATCGTAGGCAGGTTGAAACCCCTGCCCCGAATAGTTTCGATAGCCACTCGCTGATTATCCCGAGTGGCTTTCATATTTGAGGCCATAGTTTTTTGCCTCTTCGATGTTCCTTTATTCCGGTTCTGCGCACTGTCATGCAAGTGACAGGTATAAGATGACTGTCTTCTCTTCGCAAGAGTACCGTCCGAAATGGCGAGCCTGATTTGTCGTATTCTCGAATGAACACTTCCTCTGCCGTCTTTATCGTTGCATATTCCCAAATCTCGTGAGGCTCGCTCAAGATTTCGGGCATCCAGGATAGCGTCCGCGCCCGTTTCTCGTTTATTGCATATTCGCCAAAGCCATCCTTAGTTGCTCTAATGAGTGGCTCTTCAATTTCGATCGTGAATTCGGTTTGGCATCCCTTTTGAAGCTTAACCAAATGAAAGAAATGATGAGGGGTAAACACTATCTGGATTTTCCGGGGGCATCGAAATTCTTTGCCGATAAATAACGCGTGGTACTGATCGTAAAGCTCTGCTAATGAACTGAAAACTAGATCTATCGGTGGCCTGGTTATGATTACCGCCATAGAGGGTAAGGCAGACTATATTCCATTACATACGTCCCGCACCAGAAATAAACTGACCACATACTAACCATTCAGATACTTACTTTTGATCAGCTTCCGTCCCTTCAGAGCTTCTTAAGACACAGAAAAGGAACCCCATGTCCGTTGCTGGATACATTGACGCGCCGCTGGACGCTTTCGGCGGCTTGATGACCGACATGCCTCCGTCGGATCTGCCGCTCGGCGTTTCGCCCGCTTGCCAGGACGTCGCGTTCGAGCCGGGCGCGGTGCACACTCGGCCGGGCCTGCAATCCATGTTCACGCCGATCGGCGGCAATCCCACGGTAAATTATTTGAAGACGTACATCACGCCCGCCGAGCAGGAAATTATGCTCGCCCTCGATTCGGAGGGATTTTTGTGGGCCGAGCTTACGGCTGGCACGCTCACGCAAATCGCTTCCGGATTGCAAACCGGCGCGCTCGCGCAATCCAATACGCTTTTTGGACGCGAATATCTCGCCATCTCCGACGGAAAAGTTGGCAATGACATTCCGCGCCAATACGACGCCACAAATTTCGATCGCGTAAGCCAGGTCGGTCCGGGCGCGGGGCCAACTGTTGTGGACGCCGCCGCCGAGGCGACCATCAGCATCGTCGCGTCGCCAACCGGCGCGGTGCGCACAAATAATGTTTCCACCATCACCACGGTGAGCGCGCACGGCTACCAAGTCGGCCAGACCGTGCTGATCGTCAACGTCGCGGACAGCACGTTCGACGGCACGTATCTCATCGTCAGCGTGCCGAGCAGCACCACGTTCACGTACAACAATCCCGGCGCGAATTCCGCTTCGGGTGATGGCGGAGCGGGCGCGAGCGTCACTCTGCAGCCGCAGGCTTCCCCGGGCGTGCATCAATTGAGTGTGATTTTTCAAACGCGCCAGGGATATCAGACCGCGCCTTCTCCGCCAGTGAATTGGACGACCGGCGGCGGCCGCCGCGCCACGGTGACAAATATTCCGACCGGCCCGCCGAACATCGTCGCGCGCATCCTCGCGTTCACCGGCGCGAATGGCGACAGCTTTTTCTACGTGCCGACAAATGTTCCGCAGTCCACCGCCATGCTCATCGCGGATAATTCCACCACTTCGCTCACGGTGGATTTTTCTGACGCCGCGCTTCTGGCGGGCGCGAACGTGGACGAACTCTTCGCGCTGCTCGAACTGGGCGAATGCGCGGGCGTGCTGGATTATTCCTCGCGGCTTTTCTGGTGGGGCGAGCGCGCGAAGATTGATAATTTTCTGAACCTCACTTTCGACGGCGGATTCGATCCATCGGGCGTTTATCCGCTGGGCTGGACGCGCGACGCGACGTACGGCACGGGCGGCGGCTCGAGCGCGAATGCCGTGTGGGGCAACGCGTATCAGATTACCGGACCGGGAACCGGCGCCAACGCCAAGCGCGGCATGATCGCGCAAAGCGCGTATCAAGATTACGAGAGCGTCGCGATCATCCAGCCTTCCATGCAATATTCCGCGCGGCTGCGCGTGATGAAAGGCGCGTCGCTCGGGCCCGCAACGCTGACGCTCGATCTCTACAGCCCGACGGCCGGCGAGCTCGCGCTGGTAAGCATCGCGAATACGCAGCTCACCTCCGCGTATCAGGAATTTATTCTTCCGTTCAGCGCCGCGACGCCGGTAACAATTCCGGCGGACGCCGTGCTGCGCCTTTACGCCACATTCAGCGACATGCCCGCGACCGGCGAATCGCTCTACGTGGATTGCATTGAGATATTTCCCACCGCGCAGCCCGCGAACCTCGCGCAAATCCGCGCCAGCCTGGCGGACGATCCGGAAAGCTACGACGCGAATACCGGCATCATGAGCGTGGCGGAAGAAAATGGACAGGCCGTGCGCGCGGCGTTCAAATTGCGCGAGCAACTTTATTTTGTAAAAGAGCGCAGCTTCTACACCACGCAGGACGACGGCGTCAACGAACCGGACAAGTGGACCATCAGCGAGATTTCAAGTGTTGTGGGCACGCCCTCGATCAATGGCGTGGATACTGGCGAAGATTGGGCCGTAATCGCATCGCGCGAGGGGCTGTACCTCTACGACGGCAGCGAGCCGGTGAAAATCTCGCAGGAAATTCAGCCCACGTGGGACCAAATTAATTGGGAGTACGGCCACACGCTCTGGGTGCGCGTGGATACGCAGAACAAACGCATTTTAGTTGGCGTTCCGTTCGGCTCGGCGGCCACGGCCCCAAATCTGATTCTGATGATGGACTACCGCGGCCTGGCGATCTCCTCCGAAATCACCGCCGCGTCGCCGGTGCACTTCAGCACCATCACGAAGAAATTGTTTTTCTTCGGCAACGCGCGCAAATGGTCGCCGTGGAATGTTGCCGCGCGCGCCGCTTCGCTCATCGAGCGGCCCAACGGCACCGCGCAAATGTTCTTTGGCAACGCCGGGGCGAACGGGAAAATCTACCAATTCAGCAACGCGCAACTGAGCGACGATGGCGTTGCGATAAATTCCTATTACACGACGGCGTTCTTGCTGCCCGCGGATCTGGAAGCGGATCTGCAGGTGCGCTCGCATCGCAAACTGTTCGGATATCTCACGGCCAACGTGGAAGGAGCGGGGTTGCTGGCGCTCAGCGCATTTCTGAACAACGCCGCATTTTCGCAAACGTTGCAGCCGCTCGCGCTTTCCAGTCCCGCGCCGAAAGATCTCGAGCTGTCGATCAACGTGACGTCCGAGCGCGTCGCATTTCAATTGGGCACGAGCGCGGCAGGCTCGTGGTTTCGCCTGCGCCGGTTAGTACCATCATTGACGCAAGATCCCTGGGCGCCCGTGCGGGGGGTGAATTGAGGAACACGTCCATCCAATAAATGGCCAATTGTTGCCTAATATAAAGAATGTGAAAGCCGTAATTGTTTAGCGATTTATGTGCTATTAGAACGTGTTTTCAGATATAGTGCGTGCCCGGAGAACTAAGGATGCCACGTGCAGCGCGTAAGGGGCTTATCGAGAAGTTACAAGTTGCTAGAGGTGACCGGCTGACGGTTGCTTACATTACTTCAACCCGTCAAGGACACGAAATTCAAATCGCCGATGACGCTTTTAGGGTTATGTACGAGCACTTAGAAGCGGGTCGGGAATTGGCCAAGAATGGAGTAGATCTATTCATCTACAGCAACGGCGGATCTGGTACGGTTCCGTGGCGGATCGTTAGCTTAATCAGGCAATACTGTAAGAAGAAGGAATTTTCGGTCCTCGTCCCCTCCCATGCATTTAGCGCCGCTACTCTCATTGCGCTTGGTGCAAACAATATCGTCATGCACAAAATGGGTTGCTTGGGTCCAATCGACCCTTCCGTCACAAATATTTTCAATCCACCGCATCCATTAGCGGCGGGACAGTTGGCTCCCATAAGCGTTGAGGATGTAACCGCATTCTTCAAGTTGGTAAAGGACGATGTCGGGATAACTCATGAAGATGAGCTGGTTCAAGCTCTTATTGCCCTAACAGATAAGATTCACCCGCTGGCGATCGGGAACGTGCAGAGACACCATAACCAGTCGCGGCTCATGGCGCGAAGACTCCTCAATTTGCACATGGACGAGTCCGAACAGCATGAAATTGAAAAGCTTATCGATAACCTCAAATCCAATCTCTTCTATCACGGCCATCCAATAAGCAGGGAAGAGGCGAAAAACGACCTCAAACTTAAGGTGGAAGAGCCAACCGGCGAAGTTGAGACCATAATGTGGGATCTCTATCGCCAATACGAAGATGATCTGAAACTTAGGGAACCGTTTAACGTATTGCGAGAACTTGAACTTAAGGCGCCAGTCGCTCCCCCAGCTCCTCCCTTGACGACGGCTCAATTAGTCCAGCAAATGCAAGCACTTGCAGGGGCAGGTATCGGCTTGCCCGCGGTTACCGAAGAACAACTTGTAAAGCTTGCGGCTGCGATGATACCCTTTGTGAGTGGAGGTGTCCCTGCCCAAGGCAAGGTGACACTGGAACCTATTCCGGGCGCTTATGTTGAGTCTGCTGCGCGAGCTGATGTCTTCAAGACGGACCTCCGGCTTGAGAAAGTAATAGCAAATTTGCCAGGCGGCCCGCAAAGCGCAATAAGAACGGAGGTTCTATGGCAACGCTGGGAACAAGAGAAATGAGTAAGAAGAGCAGTTCCAAACCTTCCGAGGCGATTTCCATTGGCGTGAGTGGTACTCCCGTCAACCTAACCGTAGGACCTGTCAAGGTGCAGCCTGTAAGTACGGTGGGTTTCCAGCCCACATCAGTCGGCAGTCCCATCATGAGAGAGGACTTTATTACGACGACTGGATTGATGGTATCCAAGGACGAATTGTAGCGCCCTTCTTGCCCTCTGGAACCAAATTACCTGATATGTAAAGTTCGTGTGTCGAAGTGTGTTCGCGGCCCTTTAATCATCATTCTAAGCCACTTATCATCAGTTTATCAGTGATGTAGCCATGCTCCAACTCCCCCAACTCAAAACCGTCGAATCCACCGACCCGCGCCTGGCCGATTCGCTTCAGCGCATCGTGAACGCGGTGAACACTCTCGGCGTCGGCACCGGAGTGGATCCCGCCGGCGCGACGCAGCCGCCCGCGCCGATCGCCGCCATCAGCGTACAAGCCGCCGACGGAATTTTCGACGTGGCGCTCACTGACAATTCGCAGATCACGCGCGGCATTTCCTACTTCGTTGAATCGGACACCACGCCCGGCTTCAATCAGCCGCATGTGTATTCGCTCGGACCTTCGCGCAACATGCGCGTCTCGCTCGGCAATCTCACGCTCTATTGGCGCGGATACAGCCAGTATCTCGGCTCGGCGCCTTCGGCACCCGTTGCGTTCGGCAGTCCGCCCGCAGCCGTTGTTGGAGGGGGAGTCAGCGGCCCCGCGCCGCAATCGTCTTCCGGCAGCGGCACCGCGTCCGGCACGGGCCAGCAAGGCGGCAGCGGCTTCGGCAAAACTCTGTCTCGGTGATTGGTTTTTGTTGTCAATCACGTTCGAGGCGTTGGCATCGAAAATCCCCGCCCCTTCGACGCGGGGACGGGCTACAAAACCGCAGCTTGCAACCAAATGTTAATCCGCGAATACACGGACGCCGATCTTTCCGCGCTGCGTCAACTGCATTCCGCGCAGCACATGCCTTACCGTTTTCCTGATTTGACGAATCCGCTCTTCCTCACGAAGCTCGTCGTCGAAAACGATTCTCCCTGCGGCTCGGGAAGGGAAGTCATAGCCGCGGCGCTGCTACGCGTTACCTCGGAAGCCTATCTGCTGCTCGATCCGCGCGCCGGCACTCCGCGCGAACGCTGGCAGGCTCTGCTGCTTTTGCACGAAGCCACGCGCGCTGATGCCGCACGCCGAGGACTGGACGACGCACACGCCTGGCTGCCGCCGCAAGTCGCGCAAGCGTTTGGACGCCGCCTCGCGCGCCTCGGCTGGTTTCGCGAGCCCTGGCCATCGTTTTCGCGCACAACACGCGCGCTCACGCCTTTGTAGCTCAGGTCGTTTCATCAGACCTGGGGATTCTCTGACGCCACACCTCGCACGGCCCTGTTGGCAATTTCATCCTGAGGCGTGGGCATCGAACATCCTCAGGTCTGCACTACGACCTGGGCTACAAAAACCGATTCGGACTGCCTTTGTAGCCCAGGTCGTTTCATCAGACCTGGGGATTCTCTGACGTCACACCTCACACGGTCCTGTTGGCAATTTCATCCTGAGGCGTGGGCATCGAACATCCCCAGGTCTGCACGACGACCTGGGCTACAAAAACAATTCCACAGATCGTGTCGCGCCCTAAATAGTTTCTTTGCTTTGTAGGCGCGCGATCCCGAAGCTTCGGGATTGCACCCCTGCGAACGCATAACTCTCACCAACCCACCATTCGGAGGCACCCATGTCACGCGCATCAACGCAAACCGCACAGGACACCGACCAGGAACGCGCCAGCATTGACGCGACCAATCAGCAACTCCTCGCGCAGCAAGCCGGACTCGGCAACACCGCAATTTCCGGCTACCAGAACATGCTCGCGAATCCCGGTTACACGCAGTCGCAGCAAGCCGCCATCACGGGAGCCACGCAGGGCGCGCTCGGCAGCGCGTTCAGCGCGCTTTCGCAACGCGCCGCCAATCAAGTGGCCCGCACAAATAACTCCGCCGGATTTTCCGACACGCTCGATCAGCTCGCGCGCACCCAGGGACAGCAGCAAGCCACCGCCGCGCAGCAAAATCAAATTGCATTCGCCAATAACGCGCAACAGCAACAGTCGCAGGCGCTTTCCGGACTGAGCGGCCTTTACGGAGTGGATGCCAACATGCTTTCGCGCACCCTCGGAATTCCCGCGGACCTTCTGGCCACACGCGCGCGCGTCACGCCAGCCAGCACCAGCAGCCTGAAACTCGGCTTCGGCCCGGTGGGACTGAATCTCGGTTTCTAACTTCGCGATGGTTTTGTAGCCCGTCCCCGCGTTGAAGGGGCGGGGACGTTCGTTGCCCGCACCTCGGACGTGATTGGCAACACGACCATGTCATCTTGCGACACCCAAGGCTGCCCGAACAATTTCGGGGCGTGTTTGACGCCGTCGCGCCCATTGGCCGCGAAAATCCCCGGGGCTGCACACCGCCCGCGGGCTACACAAATCAACAATCACATCGACGCTCTCCAAAAAGTCTGAATCACCCTTCGCCCGCATCAAGCGGACCCAGGGCGAGGGAAATCAATGTACTCCTACTGGGCTGCCGTTCTCGTCCCGTGTGTAGTGCAATTCGCGTTGTTCATGCGCTGGCTGCATCGCCGCGTGCGCGACGACGAAATCCAGCGGGCGTTCGTGCGCGATCTCGCGTGCAGCCATCTGCCGCATATTTACACCGTGTTGCGCCACATCGCCAATCATTTGCGCATCGAGCTGCCCGATCCGCCGCCGCTGCGCTTCATCGAAGTGAATGGCAACGGCGCCAGACAAAAATAATTTCGCGCACGTTGCGCACAATTCGCACCGCCCCTGTAGCCCAGGTCGTTTCATCAGACCTGGGGATTCTCTGACGTCACACCTCACACGGTCCTGTTGGCAATTTCATCCTGAGACGTGGGCATCGAACATCCCCAGGTCTGCACTACGACCTGGGCTGCAAAAACCGATTCGCACCGCCCCTGTAGCCCAGGTCGCTTCATCAGACCTGGGGATTCTCTGACGTCACACCTCGCATCATCCTGTTGGCAATTTCATCCTGAGGCGTGGGTATCGAACATCCCCAGGTCTGCACTACGACCTGAGCTACAAAAACCGATTCGCACCGCCTTTGTAGCCCAGGTCGCTTCATCAGACCTGGGGATTCTCTGCCATCACACCTCGCACGGCCCTGTTGGCAATTTCATTCTGAGACGCGGGCATCGAACATCCCCAGGTCTGCACGACGACCTGGGCTACAAAACCACGGCATCCGCAAATAACCAACTCCATGCCCATCAACGATCCATCCCGCGCCGCGCTCATCGCCCTCGCGCGCACCATCGCCGCCGAGCACTTGCTCGACGCCGCGCTTGTCTGCGCCATCTGCGAACAGGAATCGTCCTGGAATCCGTGGGCCATGCGCTTTGAGCCCGCCTTCTTCGCGCGCTACATCGCGCCAATGTTGAACGCGAATGTCCCCGGGAACGCCAATCTCCCGATTGGCGGACAGAAAAACGCTCCGGAAGGGAATCACGCCCCCGCAAAACTCTGCCCCACCGAAGCCTACGCCCGCGCATTTTCCTGGGGACTAATGCAGGTCATGGGACAAGTCGCCCGCGAACACGGCTTCGGCGCGCCGCCATCACCGACCAACGCATCGCCATCGAACTTCGCATTGCCGTCAACCAACGCATCACTCGCGCAACTCTGCGATCCATCCACCGGACTCGAATTCGGCTGCCGCGTTCTAGCCACGAAGCTCTCCGCCGCCCAAGGCGACGTCCCGCGCGCCCTCCAACTCTGGAACGGCGGCAGCAACGCCGGCTACGCCGCCGAAGTAATCGCCCGCGCCGGGCAATACAAATAACAATGCCCCTTTCCGCTCGATCTGAAAATGTTCTGACAGCATCCTGAACGGAGCGAAGAATATCCGCTGCCGATACATCTGGCGACGCGGAGCTTTTGACTTGAAGCCTTCGCCACCCAACCACGCGTAGTTCGAGTTCATTGACATTCCAGACCGCTCACGTATAATCAAAACGTGACACAGAACAACAAAAAAGTGGTGCGGAAGAGGAAGAACCCTTATGCTGTAGCCCTAGGCCGGAAGGGTGGCCTCAAAGGTGGCCCCGCCAGAGCTGCTAACATGACTTCGGAGGAGAGAAGCATGAGTGCTCGGAATGCTGTCTTGGCACGGTGGGCAAAGGAAAGGGCTTCCGAACATGGCGGAAACAAAGAAAACGATAAGACTGTTCGGACACGACGTACCCGTGAGTGACGTGCCCATAAAATCGGCCATTGAATTCTTCAACGAATACGAGTTGGAGGACGGCTCGAAGGTTAAGGTGAAATTTGTAGCCACATCATTTTTGCGTGTTGAGGGCGAATACACGCATGACAATAAGCCGATTTACCTTGTATTCTCTGCCCCGGCGGCAAACGTCATTAGCTCGCCGGAAATTCTGATGCGTCCCCCGCAAAAGAAGCCGAATTAACTGCGACGGTGAATTATGTCTCAGATCCCAATCGCGCCTGCCTACTACACACCTGAACAAGCCGGGATACTGTCGTCCTTGTGTGTTCAAATCCTTGATCAACAGGCCGACCAACGCGTTCAAAGAGGACGAGGGAATTATCAGATTGTCCTCATAGCGGAACACGATGACATCGAGGCAGAATTCAATCAGCTCGTATCAAATTGGAAGACTTCGCGGCGCGCCAGTTCCTTTTCGACTGCAATGTCGGCGCATCCTGCGTACTTAAGAATCATCGGAATGGGCGAGAAGGCTTTGCCTCTCATTCTTCGTGAACTCGAAAAAGAATTAGACCACTGGTTTGTCGCGTTAAAGGCTATTTCGGGCGCAGATCCCGTCCCGCAGCAAAGTCGAGGTAACCTGCGCGAAATGGCAAATGCATGGATTCAATGGGGCCGTGAGCAAGGCTATGCCCGGTAGTTGGCCCGCAAACGATTTTCCACTCCTAACGCCAGCAGACCACAATATAACAAGCCCCGCATCGCCGAAATACAATTGCATCGCTTGGGCAGTGGAAGATTCAGCTCAGTGGTGGGAACCCGATCCAGACAACACATACCATTGGCCTCTTGGAGTCCCCAGAGACTATACGCTACAAGCCTTTATCGAAGCATATCGAACGCACGGATATGACCTATGCGATGACGGTCATGCTGAGGAAGGATTTGAAAAGATAGCAATTTATGTCAATGCCGACGGAGATCCTCAACACGCAGCGCGTCTATTGCCAAATGGGAGATGGGCAAGCAAATTGGGGCCATATGAAGATATTGAACACGCCACGCTTGAATGCCTGAATGGAGAACTTTACGGGACGCCCCAAACGTATTTGAGACGGCCACTAGCTCACCCACCTGAACTCTGAATCGTCCGCTTGATTGGATTTACCGGCAATTGAGTCACGCCTGGTTGAGCTTTACGCTTGTTGGCAGGCCGTTTCTTGGTCTTACGTAATTTTCTCTTGGACGCATCCTACTCACACGACCTATCGCCACCACTCTGAAATTCAAAATAAATCACTGCCCGCTGCCCATTGTCCTTGCAATCAAAAGGGAACTCCCCATGCTCACCTTCTTCAAAGATTTCGCCGCGGCGCTCGACGAACTCCGCCGCCACGCAACCCTGTCCCTTCTCGTCATCGCGCTCGGCGCGATCGCATTGCTAGGCCGCTCGTGGCTGGACGCGCGGGACGCCCGCATCCAGCTTGCCGCCACGCTCGCCGCCCAGCAGAAGACCATCGCCGCCGCCAATCAAGACCAATCCGCGCGCGACGCCCAGCTTGCGCAATCGCTCGCGCAGATCGCCGCGCTAAAACAAAAAGTGCAAACGCCCACGCAAGCCGCCGCCGCGCTTGTCCAGGCGATCCCGCGGCTCGTCGCGTCGGAAGGGAACTCGCAGCCGCTTCCGTCTCCCATCACAATTGAAATGCCCACGCAGACACAATCGCCGGCGCAAACAAAATTAGGCTCAGCCGCGGCAGGGAATCAGCCACTCAGCTCGATATCCGCCGCCGCGCAGACCTTACCGCCCCAGTCCGCGAGCACCGCGAGTTCCCCGTCATCCACACTAGAAGTGCTGTCCGCTCTGAAATCCCAAATCGCGGATCTGCAATCTTCTCCCGATTCGCAATCGTCCTCTTCCACGAATACTCCGCAACCGGCAAACGCTACGCGTTCCTCGCCGACCGTTCTGAAATCTGAAATTTCAATTGTGAAATCGCCGTCCGGTGCGCAATCTTCCGCGGTTCCGCAATCCTCTTCGAGTGCAGCATCTTCTTCCGGTGCCGTGCCTGCATCTCCACCGCCCGCCAATGCGGCTGGAGGCGCGGCGCCGCCCGCCATTCTTCGCATTCCACAGAATGATCTGAAGCCGCTCTACGATGCCGTGGAAGATTGCGAGGCCTGCGCCACGAAACTCACAGCCGCGCAAGCAGATCTGAAAGACGAGACCACAAAATTCAACGCCGCATCCGCCGAACGCGACGCCGCGGTCCGCGCCGTCCACGGCACTTTTTGGACGCGCGTGCGCACCGCCGCAAAATGGCTCGCAATCGGAGCCGCCGCCGGAGCCGTCCTAGCCCACTATCACTAAGCAAAACGCCGCAGGAGAATTGTTTGTAGCTCAGGGCGCCTCGAAGCCCTGAGGATTCTCGCCGCAACCAGCGCTCGTCTACCAGACGCGCCACCCCGCGGCTATCCGTACCGCCAGCTTCCAGCCAGTAACACGCGCCCGATACATTCTTTAACGCCCGCCGAAAACCCGGGGCTCCAGTTTGTCGTTAGGGTCTTGTAGCTCACGGCGCCTCGAAGCCCTGAGGTTTCTCGCCGCAACCAGCGCTCAACGACCAGACGCGCCGCCGCATCATTATTCGTACCGCCGGCTTCCAGCCAGTCACACGCGCCCGACACATTTTTTAACGCCCGCCGAGAACCCGGGGCCGCAGTTTGTCGTTAGGGTCTTGTAGCTCAGGGCGCCTCGAAGCCCTGAGGATTCTCGCCGCAACCAGCACTCAACTACCAGACGCGCCACCGCACGGTTATTCGTACCGCCGGCTTCCAGCCAGCCCTACGCGCTTTCGCATTCACCACGCGCCGATCCTGCCAACTCTCCAGTTCGCAAAAAGCGCGGCAGGGAATTGAATCGTCCAGCTCACTCTCATCCGTCACCGGACATTCCCAGGTCACACCCATCTCCAATTGTTAACTGAAGTAAACGGCCTTCCGTGGAGAGAACCAAATGATCCGCGATCCAGAGCCAACGGCGGTGCAGCCCGACCCACTCGAAGCACCAGCATCAGCCACAGAGGAGTCCGACGCGCCACCACCATGTTTCCACTGGCGCACCTGCGGACGAACATCCGCGACAGAGAAGGCCGGCCGTTCCCTATGCGCGCCCTGCGCCACGCAGTACAAGGGACGCGAATATCCCGTCCGCCCCCACTCCGAATCCCCTCTCCATATCGCCGGCCAAGACTGCGCCGCAGCACTAGACATGCTTGACCACGAAGATCGCCCAGCCAATGAGCACGACCGTCACAATAAGCGCCACCGCCGCATCAAGCGGGCCAAGGCCGCACGCCGCCACCGTAGACGTGCCCGACCACCCAAAACAACACCATCAACCAACGCAACACGAACCACCAACCGCCCACAAATAATCAAAATCACAACAATCCCGCAAAACAATCACCCGAAAAATAGTCACCCCTCATAGCTCGGACTGAGCCCCCCCATTACATCCGCACCGCGCCCAACCCAATTCTCTTGACACGGTGCGTCCTATATGTCATATTATGTTTACTTATAATTTGGGGTAAGGGATAGTAGGGTGTGGGGAGTTAGATCGAAGCGCATGTATTGTTCAAGGGTTGCGGAGTCGGGGGCTATTAGGCGGCGGCCGTTGACAAATATTGTGGGTGTGTTTGCTACGTGAAGTGCTTCCCCTTCGGCGATGGACTTATTGATTTCTTCAGGGGTTTTGGGGTCCGACATACACGAACGAAGTTGGGCGGGGTCCAGCCCGGCTTGCGTTGCGTAGTCCTGCATTCTCTGCCAGGCATTCTCAGCTGAGATCGTTTCCTGGTTGTCGAAAACCAGGTCGTGGAATTTCCAAAATGCGGTGGGATTCTGTTTGTAGGCGCAACGGCCCGCGTTGGCCGCTGTGGCCGCCCAGGGATGTATCTGGGTGAGGGGGAAATCCTTATAGATGAGCCGGACTTGCGGGAAGTTGGGCAACAAGGACCGTAGAATCGTGTCAAGCTGGCGGCAACTCGGGCATTCATAATCCGCATATTCAACGAGGACTACATTCGCATCTTCCGGCCCCTTTGAGGGATATCCTGTCAGAGTGATTTGCTTGCGCACTACCTCCAGGGGGTCGGTGTTCATATCTTCTAGTTCACCGCGCATCAAATACCGTCCGTCCTTTGTGACATAGAAGGTGGCCGAGTCGGATTGGCCCTGCGCAGAAACGTCGACTGTGATCTGGTAGATACCCGGAATGGGGGTCTCCTTGAGGGAGCCGAAAGTAAGCTTAAACGATGGCCCCCAGGCGTAAAGGTTACGCAGGTAGCTTTCAATCTTTTGTTGAATGGGAGCAGACGGGACAGTTGTCACGGGAGGTGCGGGCGCCGGCGCCTGGGATTGAGAAAGTGTCTGAGGACTGGCCTGCGTGCTGGTCTGAGGGCTGACCTGAGCGCTGAGCGTTCCCAGCAATAGTGCGCCAATAAGAATGGAAGACAACGAATGGAGTTTCACGGAATTCTCCTTAATTGCATGAATAAAGCCTTCATACCGCCATCAAGAGGCAGGAAGTCCCCAGTTTTCTGGATTTCCCTGTCAAATCCAAGAAGCCTGATCATTGATGCATTACCCGCGACCATCCGTCTCTCATATCAGGGTTGAAACTTCTGAGCAATGGGAAACGGACGGCCAAACCCGAAGGCGCGGTAAGTAATCTTCAAACCTGGCGGCGCCTGCTTGCGCTTATATTCGGCACGGTCGACTCGCTGCGCAATTTCGCGGACCATTTCCAATGAGAAACCGCAAAGGTCAGCGATTTCGTCCGGACTACGCACATCCTCGACATAGCCCTTGAGAATACGATCGAGGACCTCATATGGCGGCAGGGAATCTTGATCCGTTTGATTCGGACGCAGTTCCGCGGAAGGCGGCTTGGTGAGAGTAGCTTCAGGAATGACTTCCCTGCCCTGGGCGCGGCGATTAATGAGATACGCAAGCTCGTACACCATGGTCTTGGGAACGTCAGAAATTACGGCGAGGCCGCCCGCCATATCGCCGTAAAGCGTGCAGTAACCAACGGCCATCTCAGATTTGTTTCCGGTGCTCAAGACCATGGAACCAAATTTATTTGAGAGAGCCATGAGGTAGTTGCCGCGGATTCGCGCCTGAATGTTTTCTTCCGTGCTGTCGACTGAGTGATTGCCGAAGACGGGATGCAGAGTTCGCAGATAGGTGTGAAACACTTCAGATATCGGTATGACCTGATAATGGATGCCGAGGTTCTTAGCAAGCTGCGCAGCGTCGGTCAGGCTTCCCGGTGAGGAATAGGGGCCTGGCATGGCCACGCCCGTGACGTTCTCCGGCCCAATGGCATCCACGGCGATTGCCGCGACTACGGCGGAGTCAATTCCTCCACTCAAGCCAATCGTTACACTCTTAAAGCCACATTTGTGTATGTAATCGCGAGTCCCGCAGACCAATGCCAAGTAGGCGGCCTCAATCTCTTCAGCTGGCTGCGCGCGAAGGTCGCCGCTGCCAGTATCAGAATCAAAGAGGACCAGGTCTTCCTCGAACGATTTAGCTTGCGCCGCGATGCGGCCGTCCGGCATGACGGCGAGGCTGCTCCCATCGAAAATCAATCCGTCGTTGCCTCCCACTTGATTGACGTACACGACAGGGCGGTGGTGCGAGTGGGCCAAGGACTTGAGCATCTCCGTGCGGAGGTTGCGCTTGTCAATGATGTAAGGCGATGCGGAAATATTGATGAGGATCTCGGCTCCCTTGCTGACCAATTCGGAAACTGGGTCGCGCTCATAAAGCGGCTTGGCCCAGAAATTCTTATCGTTCCAAATATCCTCGCAGATGGAAATACCCAACTGCCGGCCGGACAGAGGGAATGTAAATTGATCCTTCGCGGGGTGGAAGTAGCGCGTTTCGTCAAAGACATCATAGGACGGGAGCAGCATTTTCTGCTGCTCGAAAACGACATGGCCTTCGACGATGAATGCCGCGGAGTTGGCGACAGGCTTGCCAGTGGCCTCGTGAGCGCGGCCGGCATATCCGACGATGCTCGGAATTGGCAACTGACGCGCGAGGCAGGCGAGTTCAGTGCGGTTGCGTTCCAAGAAGGCCGGGCGTTCGAGTAGATCCAACGGAAGATAGCCGCACAAGCACAATTCTGAAAACACCACCAAGTCCGCGCCGCGCTGCTGGGCCTGACGCGCTACGTCGAGAATCTTCGCGGAGTTGCCGGCAAAGTCGCCAACCGTGGGGTTAATCTGGGCCAGGGCGATCTTCATTTAAGGTATCAGCATACGGGTGTGGGGCGTGGTTTTCAATTGGAGGATGCAACGCAACCCAAGAGGGCTCAGTTCCCTGCTGATTGCAAAACAAAGCGAGCCTCCGACCATTGGCCGAAGGCTCGCGAAAAACAAGGAAACAACGCGGCGCGCGAATTAAACGCTGAAGGAACTGCCGCAGCCGCAAGTGCTCTTGACGTTGGGGTTGTTGAATTTGAACCCTGCGCCCTCAATGGTCTCAATGTAGTCAATTTCGACGCCTTCGAGATACATTTCGCTCATCTGGTCCACCAGAACCTTGAGGCCGTTATATTCATAGACGTTGTCAGAATCATTGACCTGAGTTTCAAAGGCCATATGATAAGCAAAGCCCGAGCAGCCGCCACCGACTACGGCAACGCGCAGCGCTGTGGGTGCGGGGTTCTGCTGCGACATGATTTCCTTTACTTTGTCCGTTGCTACCGGGGTAACTGTAACCATAAGATGTCTTTGCTCCTTTTCGGGCCGTTACTGGGAATTCCGACAGCAGTGCTCCAAGAACAGTATACCAGATAGGTCAAGCCGGGCTCGAGTTCTCTGCGCTGGCTGTTCCTTAAATTTTGATAAACCCATTCATTGGATGCCTAGAGCACGCCATCAGGTACAAGGAAAGCTGTAAGGACCCGCTTCGATTGGGTCCCTGAGAGGAATAACTTCGCTGGATTCAAACTTGGCTAGCTGCCCCCACTATGTGGCGCGGCTGGGAAAAAATGTTTCCCTCTTTCGCGGGCTCATAGTATGCGACGTGGAATCTACCGCCTCCGTCTTCGCGAATCACGACCTGCCATTCGGGCGAAAAGAAGGTTTAACGCGAAAAACAATCAACCGAATTTGATCTTTCGTACTGAAAACGGGCCGAGGGAAGACTTTATCCAACACGCTCTCGTAGAAACAAGTGACATCGCAATTTGTGCCCTGCTGCACCGGCGTACGATCAGGAAGTGAGGGCCTTAGAGCCTCCCCAGCAACTGGAAAGAGTGTGAACCCAGCCAGCAAGATAATTGAAAACGGCTTCATACTCGCCCTCCCTTCTTCGTTGGTGCGGTGATGATAGCACCGAGAAAGGTCGCGAAACATCCATCGCAGTTCGACATCCTTCGGGCTTTCCCGTAAAATTGAAATATCCATGACTCATCGAGTGACTTTGATTCCCGGCGACGGCATTGGTCCAGAAGTCGCCCAGGCTGCCCGGCGTGTGATTGACGCTTCCGGGGTTTCCATTGAGTGGGAAGAGGTTCCCGCGCGGGCGGATGCGCATTCGACAACGGATTTTTCGCAATGGGAAGTGGTGAAATCCGTACGGCGGAATGGCGTGGGTTTGAAGGGGCCGATTGCGACTCCCATTGCGGAAGGCCCGCCGAGCATTAACGTGGGCCTGCGCAAGGAGCTGGAGCTTTACGCGAATCTGCGGCCCGTGCGCAAACTGGAAGGCTTTCGTTCTCGCTGGGAGCATGTGGATCTGATTATCGTCCGTGAAAATACCGAGGATTTGTACGCGGGATTGGAGCACATTGTGGTTCCGGGCGTGGTCGAGAGCTTAAAGATCATCACGGAAAAGGCTTCGACACGGATTGGGAAGTTTGCATTTGAGTACGCCCGCAAGCACGGCCGCAAGAAAGTTCATGCCATTCATAAGGCCAACATCATGAAATTGTCTGACGGGTTGTTTTTGACGTCCGTCCGGAATGTGGCCAAGGCCTTTCCCGAAATTGCGTATCACGAAATGATTGTGGACAACACCTGCATGCAACTCGTGCTGAAGCCGGAACAGTTTGAGGTCCTGGTGCTGCCGAATCTTTATGGTGACGTGGTGAGCGACCTGGCTGCGGGACTGGTCGGCGGCCTGGGCGTGGTGCCCAGCGGAAACATCGGTGAGCACGGCGCCATTTTTGAGGCTGTACACGGCACTGCACCGGACATCGCAGGGCGCGGTATTGCGAACCCCACGGCGATCATCATGAGCGGAATCATGATGCTGGACTATTTGAATGAGGCTGCGGCTGCGCGGCGCATTGAAGGCGCACTGCACGGCGTTTATCGCGCGGGCAAAACGCTGACGGCTGATGCAGGGGGAAACGCGACAACGCAGCAGTTCACGGACGGCGTGATCTCGGCCATGGAAAAGGCGGGGTAGTGCGAAAGTCGGTGTTTTGATGTTGTAGCCCAGGTCGCGTCATCAGACCTGGGGATTTTCGACGCCCACACCGATCGTGAAATTGCCGACATGAGGCTGTAAGGCGGGATGCCAGAGAAGCCCCAGGTCTGATGAAGCGACCTGGGCTACAAAACCTTTTTCGAGCGGCATTGACATGGTTGTGCGCGTCAAGGAAAATGGAGTTGTAACCCCAGGCAGGCGGAGGACGATTCATGGCGGAAGCAGACGCGGCTGCATCGGTAACAACACCGACGCCAGTCGCAAAGTTTGAAGCGGTTGAAGTGGTGAAGTCCTATCCGATGTCGGAGGGTACGACGACCGCGCGGAAACGCAAGCCGCATATCCTGGCCGTTATTCTGGATAACTGTACGGGCTGCGCCGGCTCGCCCGCCTGCGTGGATTACTGCCCCGTCGCAGAGTGCATGTACTGGGTGAAGGACGAAGAACATCCCCCGTTTGGCCGCATCGTAGTGGATCCCCTGCTCTGCATCGGCTGCAAGCTGTGCACGAGCAAAGGTCCGGATGGGGCGTTCCTCGAGGGTTGTCCGTGGGATGCGATTGCGATGGTGCCGCTCGCTGAATTTGAGGCCGACAACGGGGCGCTTCCCTTCTAAGCGACCAGCCGTCGATTCCGTGATACGGGTTTTGTAGCGCTGGCCTCCGGCCGGCGTTTTCGCTTCCTCATCCAATCTTGAAAGAGCCGGCGGCACGAAAACTCCTTCTTAAGGTTAGCGTTGCGGAGGTTGTGTGCGCGCAGTGCGAAGCGTCAGGGTCTTGCGGGCGCCGCAGCGCGATTGCGGATGGCGTCGAGCGTTAGTGTGGCTTGCTGGGCGACGCTGGGCGGCATGCCGTTAACGCCACGAGCATAGGGAACAATGAAGGGTACGTCATCCGTATGACCAATGAAGTAGAGAGCAGCGAGCGAGTTCAGCACGACGTCCGAGCCGGGATCGAGTAGCGCTATGGGCTGTCCTGCGGAGACCGCGGCGCCCTCCTTAACGATCCACTGGTCGAGTGTGCCCGGCATCTGTGTGCGGATTTCTATTTTGTCCCCACCCGCTTCAATTCTGCCGACCAACGTGCCAACATTCACGGTGTCACCGACGGTGAGACGCTCCGCGACTTTGCCCGCGGCCGGAGAAGCCAGTTGCCACGGTTTCAACATGGAAATGATGAGGTCATGGCCGGACGTATCACCAAAGCGCACCAACGAAAGCGCGGCATTGCGTTGAACCATTGGATCGCCATCAGACAGTAGTTTCTGCAAAGCCTCATGGAAGCTGGCGTCAGTTGGATCCTTGCCCATAACCCAGGCCGCGGTGGAGCGCAGCGCATTTTCGGGACTGGTCGATTCCAGCACAACACGCGGATACCACATTTTGGCCGAGGCGCGCACGGCAGGGTCAGAATTTTCCATGCGGTCAGCCACCTGCGAAAGCGCGTGCTGAGCTTCGCGAGGATGCACAACATCCGTGAATGCCTTCGCCATTTGCTCGTCATTGAGCGGGCGGCCAAACCATGTGGCTTGCCACAAGAGATAAGGCATGAGCACGAAAAGGACCGCGAGCGCGAGAACGATGTAGAGCCACTTTTTCGGCATGCCCTTTTTCACGGGCTCGGCCGGAGGGCCGCCGTTGCCGATACCAGTGCCAGTTCCAGCGGCTGTCGGCTGCTCCGACGCGGAGGCCGCTTCCCTTCCCGAATTGTGAGGGTCATTCACGAGTGTGGATACAGATGATACAGCATGACGTAGACGATTACGCCGGTAACGGATACATACAGCCAGAGCGGGAGCGTCCAGCGCGCGATGCGGCGGTGACGGTCAAACTGTTCGCGCAAAGCGCGTGTGAGAGTGATGATGGCCAACGGAAGAATTACAATTGCCAGAAAAACATGCGAGATGAGCAACGTAAAATAGACCGGGCGAATCCATCCCTGGCCCAGGAAACGGATGTTGCCGACACGGATGTGGTAAACGACGTAGGAAATCAAAAACACCGTGGACGCACCGAACGCGGACAACATGCAAGCGCGGTGAGCGCGGATGTTACCCCGCAGTATGAAAGAAAAGCCGGCCACAAGCAGAACCGCGCTTATGGCGTTGAGCGAAGCGTTTAGCGTGGCTTGAGAGTACACGGGAGGGAGTTTGATACTACTTCTGACCCGGCGTGGATTGCGCGGACTTATGTCCACCGAGCCAACCCTCTTGCCTGGCCAGCACAAACAACATGACCGCGAAGACGAGCGCCATCATGAGGCTTACGGAAAGGAGGAGCAGGCCATCCATATCCAACTTAAGGCCGGCAAGAAAATCGGAAATGATTCCGGCAAACGAAAGGAAAAGCATGACTAAACCTACGACAGCGACTCCCAGAATTCCGTGGCGGATGCTCATAGCGAAAGTTTACGCGCCTCCTTGGCTTTTACCTTGAATAATTATGACCGGCTATCGCTGAATCTTGTCAAACATCATCAGCCCCAGCAGCAAGGGCAAGTGCAGCACCGTGGCGTGCATGAGCCACTTCGCGCGAACGTTTGTGCGATTGGCGGAAGCCCAAAGGCACAACTGAATGAGCGCGAACCCCAAAACGACGGCGCCAAAAAAATAGAGTATCCCTGTGAGGCCCAGCAACGTCATGAACAGGCTGACCGGCAGCAGCACAATCGCGCAGCCGATGATTTGGCGGAACGTACGGGTGCCCTGGGGATCAATCACCGGGAGCATGCGGATACCCGCGCGCGCGTAATCTTCGCGATACATCCACGCGATGGCCATGAAATGCGGAAATTGCCACAGAACCATGATGGCGAAGAGCAGCCAGGCTCCCGATGAAAGCGAACCGCGAGCCGCAACCCATCCAATCATCGGCGGCACTGCGCCAGGAATAGCCCCAATGGCCGTGGCGAGCGTTGTGCGCTTCTTGAGAGGAGTGTAAAGCCCAAGGTAGGTGACCGACGTGAACACGCCCAGGAAACCAGCCAGCGGGCCTGCGACGAGGGTGAGATAAATCGTGCCAACGACAACCAGCGTCCCGCCGAATATCGCGGCATCGCGGGGCCGCAACTGGCCCGTGGGCAACGGGCGCGATGCGGTGCGGCGCATGTGAGCGTCCGAATCGCGTTCGATGAAATGATTCAGAGCCGAGGTGCCGGCGGCAATCAGCGTGGTGCCGAAGACCGTCTGCGCCATGCGCAAAACATCCAGCGGCCCCTGAGAACCAAGGTAATACCCGGCCAGGGTTGTAAGAACCACCAGAAAGGAAACGTCTGGTTTAGTGAGCGCGAGATAGGCGGAGGCGCGCGAGGGCTGCACGGCGGGAATAACGCGCGCCGTGCTCATAGGACAATCCTCCGACAGAGGAGCATCCGGGGCGTCACATCGCCTCCTGAGCGCGACGTGCCGCAACTACCGTCTGCGGAGATTCCCGCAACATGCGATGGCTCACAAGCGCCACCACGACGGTGCCGGCCAGCGTCAACGCACCACCGACGACGTGCGCCACCGTCAACGTAACCATCACAGGCATGGGCTGGGGGAAGTCACGAGTTGCAATTCGCGACCACCACGCTCCCGCACCGAGCAGCAATTGCATTCCAATGAGCGACTGAAGAAGGATACGGCACACCTTGAAAGGGCCAGAGGAGGGAAATCGGTTGCGCAATGTTCCAGCGGTCCAAAACACCATGCCGGTCACCACAGCGGCACCGATCAGGTGAGGACCGATTCCCGAGCCCTTATGGCGAAAAACAGCTCCGAGCAGAAGCTGAAGGAAAGTGGCGCCAACCGTCAAGATCGCGAGCGTTCGGACTTGAGGCGAGCCGGAATCTTCCACAACAACCGATTCCTTCCCCCACCAGCGGCTGGTGAAAAGCGCGAGACTTACGATGGAGCAAAAGAAAATCTGAGCTACGCAGGCATGGGCAACGGAAACTGGAATTGGTTGGCGAAGAATAACCGTCAACCCGCCGAGCACGGCTTGCGCTATGACGGTGCCCAATGCAACCCAGCCAAACGCCCGGACCCAGCGGCGCGACTCCGTGCGCCAAAGCCAGACGGCGAGGACAACTGTGAGAGTCGCAACAATTCCGGCGATTACACGATGCGTGAATTCATAGCGGATTCCGCCAACGAATGGCGGCACCATGGAGCCGTAAGCGAGGGGCCAATCCGGAATCGAAAGGCCCGCGTCGTTTGACGTAACGAGCGCTCCGGCCGTCAACAATCCGCCCGTGAGGACGGACATAGCGATGCAGAAGCGGTGGAGCGGCTGGTTATAGTTTCCTGATTCCATGTGGCTTTAAACGGCGAAAAAGGGCTCTAACGTTAGAGCCCTTTTTCGCCGAAATCCGCGAATGTGATTAGTCTCCCGAAGCGGCGTTGAAGGAAACATCAACAGTTTTGGATTCCTTCGGTCCCACTGTCACGCTCGAGGTCTTCGTGCCGTACTTTTCCTGCCATACGGACACCGTGTACGTGCCCGGCGGAACGTCGCCGATCGTAAACTTGCCGTCGGTCCCCGTAACCTCGAAATACGGATTCTTGAAAACGAAGATGTAAGACTTCATCCACGGGTGCACGTTGCACTTCACCGGAATGGCGTCTTCGGGCCGCGCGAAAACCTTCAGGATAGGAGCTGAACCCGCAGGCTGCGATTCATTCCACTCCTTATTATCCTTGGGGATCGGGTGGATGTTGTGCGTGGTGTTGTCGCTGTTCACGACCTCAAGCTGCTGGCCCGCCATCATCCCAATGATGTGCGGATGATAGAGACAGCCCTTCTGGTCAATTTCCACAGGAGCGCTCGGAACCGTGAAAGCGTATTTGCTCATGTCATCCGAAATGTAGACGACGGCATTCGCCAGCGTTCCACCGGGTCCGGTTACAACTTCATCGGTTTTCACGGGCGTCGGATGCTGCGTAACGCAGTAGGGCTCCGCCGCCATATTGATCGTGTGCGGCGCTGGCGGAGTCCCGTCAAGCTTGATCGTGCCGGTGATGGTTCCCGCGGTCGCCGCATCCACGGGCTGTCCGGCGGGTTGCGTTGAGGCGGTGCCCGCGGGCTGTTCAGTTTCTTCTTTCTTCCCACAGCTAACCATGGCAAACGCCAAGGCCGCTGCGACTAATAGATAGCTACTATAGCGAAGTTTCATTTGAGCTTTCTTCCTCCTGAGTTGAATAAAACCCATTGTAGTTCTTTCCGCGCGTCAGGTCTCCTACTTTCCTGACGGAGGGGCTGCGCCGCCCGAGGGCGTGTGTCCCACCAATCGCCGCTGCTCGTCCGGAGTCATTGCCAGCAAATAGCGCACCATCAAATCCGCGTCATCCCCGGTGTAATTCTTGACGTCAGCGGGAAGCGTTCCTCTGAACACCCATCGGTCTCCTTCTCGCTGGAAGAGTCCGCTTGGCATGGCCGTGCCCGGAATAATCTTTGCCGGATCGGTGACCCACCGCTCCGCCCACGCTTCCCGCAGCCGTTCACCGGCCTGCAGGAAATTGGGCGCGGTGGCCGTCTTGTCGTGCGTTGGATCGCCGGTTGCGTGGCACTTCAAGCAGGGCGCGGCCGGATTCGTGAACAGCTCGCGAGCTATCGTTGTTTCCGCCGGAGTGAGCGGAACGCGCTTTTCTGGAATATAGGGCTCCGCCTGCGAAGACATCGCTTCAAAGAACAGCACAAGCTTCCGGATTTCGTCATCGGATAGGAAGAACGTCGGCATCCTCACTTGCAGGTAGCTCCGCACGCCGTTCTTGTTCACGTCCGTTGTGCTGAGCGAAGGATTCGCCAGGAATTGCTTCAGCCATTCCGGATTTACACGCGCGCCTTCACTCGTAAGGTTCGGCGGCAGATTCGCCTTGTTCTCCGCCTGATAAAACGGCAGATTCTGCATCACTGTCTGTTGCCCGATGGCAATCTGATGGCAGCCAATGCAGTTGTACTTCGTCGCGATCCACCAGCCCTCTTGAATGTCATGGGCCTGTCCGGCCGGCTTGTACATATAGTCCGGCGGCAATTGCGGATCCACGCTGCCAAGCAGGAATGTAACCAGCGAATCGAGTGAAGCCTTATCCAATTGTCCGGGATGCGCCGGATCACTCAGGTTCGGTGACGGCATGCGCAGCCGGTCCATCGGATCTGGTTTGTACATATCCGTATCAAAAATGGCCGGGTTGGTCAGCTTGGCTTCAAAGAATCCCTTCGCGTCATACCACTGTCCGCGCGGCGAAGGCTTGCCGTTCGTCAAGATGCCGCGCTTTGCGTCTTCGGTGAACCGAGCGAAGTCCATACGCTCGATTGGCTTGCTGCCTTCGTTGGTCAGCTCCGTCCCGATGCGTCCTTCGTCTTCCAGCCCTGAAATTTCGTGGCAGCCTGCGCACCCATAGTGCTGCACAAGCGCCTTCCCTTGCGCCGCGAGCTTTGGATCATCCATGTAAGGCGCGGCGGGGTAGGTTGCGTCGGCATGCTTCTGCGTCATTAGGAAACTGGCGATGTCGCGCGAATCCGCGTCGGTAAGACGCAGGCTTGGCATGATTGTCGGCTGCTGCACTTCGAGCTGGTGTCCGTCATTCGGGCAACGCGAGTGATCCAGGTCAAACTGGAATGGCAGGCCGTGCTTGGCGTAATCTTCTGGGCCGATATCCTTCTTCTCAAACGGGCAGTACGGCAACGTGCGCTCGCGCGGGTTATGCACCCACCGAACGAGGTAATCGTAGTTTTCCTTTTCGCCGACGCGGCTCAGGTTCGCTGCAAAATCGCCGCCAATCAGGTTCGCGCCTTCGCCGATGGAATGGCAGGAAAGGCATCCGCGCTCGTTGACCAGTTCCTTGCCGTGCGCTGCGTCCCCGGGCGCCTGCTTGGGCAGAAGCGCCGGCTTGTTAATTCCCTGTTGCCAGATGAAAGCGGCGATCTTTTGGATTTCGTCCGGCTCCAGGCGGAACTGGGGCATCTTGGTCGTTGGCCGGAATGTATGCGTTTGCGCAAGCCACACGGGAATCCATTCCTTGCGCAGTTTCATCTGCGCTTCTTTCAAATCCGGTCCAACGCGCTTGGCCTCGCGCATCAAGGAGGAACTCAAGTTGTCAAGCTGCTCAACCTGCGCGTCAATCTTGCTGCTTTCCACAGTCAGGTTCGTCGCGCGCGCATAAAGCTTGTTTGCAGTTACGTTATCGCTCGCGGCATCGGCTTGACTGTTCAGCCTCGGAATCTGGAGCGCGTAATCATCCTTCGTGTTTTCCAACTGCGTTATTTTCTGGCGCGTTGCGGTCAGCCGTTCGTTTTCATCGTCGAAGCCGGCGTACTTATGGCAGCCGATGCACCCGCGCTCCCTGAAAAGCGCCCGCCCGCGATTCAGGACGTCGGCGTGCGACGTAACCATGTCGGAGGCGTGGCACGTCTGGCAGCCGGCGTCATAATTTTCGGGATAATTCAGCGGCCACAACCAGTGCTCGTAACGCCCGTGAGCCTTTTCCACTGAATCCAGCGCGCGCCCGTTCCCGCCATGGCAAGGCGAGCAGCCAAATCGTTCGAGGGGATGCCATGTAAAAAGATCGGGGTCGGGATGCGTCGTGAACGGCGCATCGTGACTCTTCGCCATTCCCAGATCTGCCTTGGTCAGTGTCATGGTGACCGGCACCACCAGCGGATCCATCGCGATATGGCAGGACTGGCAGCGATCCACCAGCCCGATGCCGCCAAGATAATTGATCATCGTGCCGGAAGGATTCACGTTGATCTGGCGCAAATCCACTTTGAAAGTCGTGAGGGAGTTACGGAGACCTTCAAGTCCCGCGAGGCTCACGCCTGGCAAGTTTTTCTTTACATAATCGTTCAGCTTGTCTTGCGCTTCCTTGACCGGCGCATCAACGTCTCCCCGCTGGTTGACGAGTTGCGCCTTGGCCGCCATCAAATCCGTAAAAGTCTTGTTAAGCTGGTCGTAATTCAGTTTGCGCAGTTCGGTCTGGCCGCCGCCGAGAGGCCATTTGACCTCACGCGTTTCATTCTTGGCATCGATAACGTCCTTGAGCTGCGAGGCCTTCGCGCTTTTGTCGGAGTCCGGAATAATTTCCAGTTGAAATATAAGAGCGCCGACTTTCCCGCGCGCATCCTGAAAGGCAGGAGTCATCGCAGTGCGCTGCTCTTCAACGACAGCGACCTGCTGGTCATTTTGCGCGTCCTGCGCCTTGGTCGCGCTGATGGCCGCGTCCAAATCCGCTTTCAGCTTCTTGTAGTCAGGCGAGGACGTTACCGCCGCCTCTGTCTTCGCCTCTTGCTTGATTTGGGTATTCAGGTATTTATCATATGCGGCAGTGAAATCACGCTGGTAGCCGCGCCAGGGCCGTAATCCGAAGAATTCGGCGTACAGCGACCACGCGACCGTCACCATCAGCAAGAATACGGAAACCAGCAGTAATGTGCTGAACGATCTGCTGACTATTGGATCTGGAGTGGAGGGTTCAGGCACCCAGGGCCTCCTCGAGGGTGAACTCCGCTTTGGCCTGACGATGCACGGCTAAACGCTGAACCATGGCGTCTCCCATACATACTTAACGCGGAACACGAGCCGCAGCAGAATCTTGATCGGCAACGAAAACATCAGCGACAGGAACAGCAGCATGGTCACCGACTGCAAGAGCGACATTCGCTTGTAAATCTTGCGGCTGAACTCCGTCAGATTCGCAACCCAGTGCAGAAAATAAAATGACACGATGAAATAAATTATGATCGGGAAAATCCCGAAGATACCGCGCGCGATCAGCGCTGAGAATGACCTCCAGCTCCCCGGCAAGATGTGCGCGAGCCAGGCCCCGTCTATCCCAAAGACCTGGTCCAGGTTACGGTTCACGGCGTAGTCCACACGCGAGGCATCCCAAGTTTGCGTTGGCCAGAACCACATCCAGCCAGGGCCGCGGATGAACGTCCCAATTCCAATCATCAATACCCATAAACCGACAAAGCCAAACAAGAATGTCCAAATCGCGAATTTTCTCTGCTTATAAGTGTAATAGCCGTTGCCGAGAGGGTTTTCATCTATATAGGGAATGACCATGAGCCCCGCAATGATCAGGCTGGGCATCACCACGCCGGCCATCCACGGATCGAAATAGACCAGCATTTCCTGCAATCCGAGGAAATACCACGGCGCCTTTGCCGGATTCATCGTGACGTTCGGATTGGAAGGCTCCTCGAGGGGCGCGTTCAGCGTGAGCGACCAGACCATCAGCAGCACCGTCACCAGGACGGCGGCGACAAATTCAATACGCATCAAATACGGCCAGGTGTGGACTTCACGATCCCAGCCCTTTTCGTAGGCCTGCGTCTTGCGATGCGCGGTCTTGGCAAGCTGAGGATCGGCCTCGAGCTTGGCGATTAACTCATCATTGGCGCGCGCTTGCCGGAACGAGTACCAGATGTAAAAAGGCATGAGGAACAGCAACGCCACGATGGGAACGTTATCGGGCGCGGAGATAACCTCCCAGAGCTGGTGCCAATCCCCAAACATCCTGAGCCGCCTCTCTTGAACTCGATTTACACCTACGGCTGCTGCTTCAAACTACTTATTCATGCCGCTCGGCCGCAGGATCACCGGGCGCGGGCCCTTTTCTTCCTTAATCTCAGCCTCCAGCATCACCGGCGCCGGGCCGGAAATGCCGCCGTCTTTCCGCACGCGCCAGAAATGCACGGCCATGAAAATGGACGCGATGAGCGGAATGGCGATGCAATGCCAGATGTAAGCGCGCAGAAGCGCGTTGGCATCTACGATGGACCCGCCCAGCAGCGCGAAGCGAACGTCATTGTAAGGCGTCATGCCAAGCAGCGCGCCAAACGGTCCTTCCGTCCCGAGTAACGGCGTCGCGCGCGCCATATTCGTACCGACAGTTACGGCCCAGAAACCAAGCTGATCGTCCGGAAGCAGGTAGCCCGTGAACGACAGGAGCAACGTCAGCACCATGAGGAGAACACCAACGCACCAGTTAAACTCGCGCGGCCGCTTGTACGAGCCGGTAAGGAAAACCCGGAACATGTGCAGCCACACCGCGATGATCATCAAGTGCGCGGCCCAGCGATGCATGTTGCGTAAGAGCTTGCCGAAGGGCACGTCGTTTTCCAGATACAAAATGTCGCGGAAAGCCTGCACCTTGGTCGGATGGTAGTAAAACATCAGCAGGACGCCGGTAAAAGTGAGCACGACAAACAGGTAAAACGTGATGCCGCCCATGCCCCACGTGAAGTTGTACTTAACGGCGTCTCGATTGACCTTGGCGGGGTGCAGGTGGAAGAAAACGTTGCTTAGTACGCTCAGCGCGCGATTGCGCGGCGCCTCATCATGCTTAACGCGAAATATCGAGCGGTAGACCTGAGTCTTTTCGGGGTCCTTCAGCCCTTCGAGCTGTTCCTTGCCTTTTACGGAAACATAATCCTTCAGGCCCTTCGCGTCCTCTTGGACGCGGCCGAGCAGCCCGCCTGGCTTCTTTTCGCCGTTATCTTCCGCCATCCGAGTCCCCAGCCTCCGTCACTTTTCTTCCGTTACCGCTGATTTCCGCTGCGCGCTTGCCGGCTACAAGAAATGCTGTAATCAAACGTTCAGATAAGCCCCGGGATCATTGAAGTGGTTCACGCCGGCTCGCGGATCGTCCTGAAACAACCGGCTGGAATCCACAATAATTTTTCCCGTCCCATCTATCGTCAAGTCGCAGCGATCCATAGGACGAGGCGCGGGACCTTCAAAATTTACGCCTTCGCTGTCGTAACCGCTGCCATGACACGGACACTTAAACTTGTTCTCGGCTGATTTCCATTCCGGCGTGCACCCCAGATGCGTGCACCGCGCGAAAATCACAAAGAGCCGCCCCGGCTCCTTCACGACCCAGACGCGATTGGTCATTAGGAATCGCTGGTCAATCCCCAGATCGAAATCAGCCGGATAGCCGATCGAAAAAATGGGATTGGGTTCGTACAGCGCCCGGGGAAAGAAAAAACGGAGGAACAAAAGGAGATTGATGCCGAGGTAACCCCACACCATCGCCCAGGTCATGCGGCGGCGCTGCAGATTTACTTCAGCTTCTGGATTGATCTCAGGCTTCTTGGCCTTGGCCGCGGGCTTTGGCGGCGCTGCGGCTGGAGGCGTGGGAGCTGCTCCAGGCTGCGCGGCTTTGCCCTCATTCTGATCAGGCATAAGATTACGAGCGCCCTCTGTGGAACCTATGAAAGTAAAACACTGAAATCTACATACTTTTTATATTCTGTACGTCGAATTGTGTCAAGCCGATTCGGGAAAAAATAAGAAATAGCGAAACGATGGTTCCACGGTGGAAACGCCCCCAGACCAGACATGCGCCCTCCGCGGAGTGCTAAACCAAACTTTCATCGCAGCCATTTTCAGATGGGGCGCCATCTTTGCATTTCTAATGGACTGGCAGCCAATTCCGATCTGTATGCAAAGGAGCACACGGCTCTTACATCCTGTTGAAACGCGTTGCTCCAATGGCCACAATCAAACCATAACCTTGTTAGTTTCCCTTTAGAGTGGAGCACGATCAATGAGGCGGTCTTTCTCTTGCGCGATTCCAAGTCGACCTTATGTTCGCTGGTTGCTGACGCTGGCACTTTCTCTCATTCTGTTCCACTCCCCTTCCCCGTTCGCGCAGGAACGGGAATCACCGTTTCCTTCCGGTAGCGTGGTTCATTTAAACGTTGATTTGGTCAGCGTGAGTGTAAGCGTCACAGATTCGAGCAGCCACTTTATAAGAGGACTTCACAAAGAGGACTTTCGAGTTTTCGACAATGGTGTCGAGCGGCCTCTCTCCGGATTTGTTGAGACCGGCGAGCCAGCCCAAATTCTTTTTCTGATCGAATGCAGTCCCTCGGTGTTCTTCCTGAAAGAGAGCCATATCGCCGCCGCTTACCTCCTCATGAGCGAGCTATCTCCTGCCGACCGCGTCGCGGTCGTCACCTACTCGGACGTCCCCAAATTGATCCTGGATTTCACGCCGGACAAGCTGGCTGCCCGCGCCGCCCTTCAGAGCATCAACATGAATTACTCCAGGGGCGACTTAGGATTGAACCTTTCCTCCAGCCTTGCTTCTACTTTCGACTGGCTCAAAACTTTGCCAGGACAGAAAACGGTTGTGCTTCTTTCCACGGGAATTGATACATCTTCCCGCGATCGGCAGTTCATAGAACGGGAACTGGAGGGGTCCGACACTCGAATTCTTGCGGTGTCGCTTCTGAACGATCTCCGCGCAACACCGAAAGAACTAAAACATTCACCCCTGAATCGCGCCGATCGAGCGTGGTTACAGGAGGGTTTCTCGAATGCGGATCAATCCATGCGGGAGATCTCCCAGGTTACAGGCGGCAACGCTTACTTTCCCCGGACCGCGAATGACCTAGACCATGCCTTGGCCGACATCTTCAATCTCACGCGGCACGAGTATCTTTTTAATTTTGAGCCAGCTTCGCGCGATGGCCAACTCCACACCATCAAAGTAATCGTGAAGCACTCACCTCGCCATGTAGCTTACCGCCAGGCGTATCTCGCGCCTCTTCCCGCGCGCTGATTCTTTTTTTTGAGGCGCCGTGGCGACCGCAATTGTGATTTTGCTTCTCAAGGCGGAGGAGCACGGAACGACAACGATATTCTGACCGCTTAAAAAAACTGGCCTGCGGGGACAGCTCCGCAGGCCAGGTATTTTCATTCTTTGCTTGATGACACTTACTGGACGTCGGTCACCTTGCCATCTTTGAAGGTGATCTTCATGTCCTTGTAGACGTAAATCTTCTTCGCGCCAAGATCCACGATGCTCTTAGGTTGGCCAAGCGCACCGGTGACCTGATCTATCGTTTGACCGATCCCTATGCTGATGGGAGGACCCGCAGGCGCGGCCGCGGCTGACGGCCCACCTTGGGCACTAGCGTCGGCAATGGCATCCTTATCCGCCTGATCGGCTGCCTGTGCTTGCGCCTGAATTTCGGCGGCTGCTTGGGGATCGGGGCCGGGAGCACCCTTGTCGAAGGCTGCCTGCACTGGAGGAGCAGTGGCGGACGGCGGAGGCGCAGGCAATCCATTCTTGTGAGCCTGCAGATCGCCCATGCCCTGGTCGATCGTTTCACGCATGTGATTCTGCATGTCTTGCAGATCGTTCACGGAAACTAGAACCGTGCTGCCCTTGCCGCAGTCCTGAGCCTTGCTGGCCATCACAACAAGGATCGCGGTGAGGGCATCGCCCTCCAAAGGCGCATGCGGTGCGATAAGTTGAAGCGCATCGCCCTGGCTGATCGAGCACTCGTTGCCCGCCGCGTCGGTCAAATCAAGATCCGCGCCCGCAACGAACATGTGGGATTGATTGTCGGTGAGCATGCGAACCACGCCGCTCGAGGCCGGGTCTGTCTCTCCGGTTACCGCTACCTTGGCCTCAGAATTCTCCAGCGCGATCTGGCGCTGGACTTCAGCCGCGATCAGCGCCTTCACATCGGGCGTCATCGGAGCTGGAGGAGCGGCCTCTGCCGCCACTTGTGCGTTGGCATTCGCTGCCGCTTGATCCGCATAAGCCGCGGCCAAGGTTTGCGAAACCAGATAGTCCGTCAACCAGAATGATGCACTTGGGTAAGAGGCGTAAGGTGTGAAGTAAGCGCCGTAGAAGCCGACCCAGGGAGCGCCTCCCCAGCCCCAAGCATAGGGCATGGGAGCGACCCACGGGTTATACGCCCACCCGTAGAAGCCCGCCGAATAGTAAAACGCGGGAGAATATCCTTCGAAATAGCCGCCGTGCCAACCATATCCGCGATAGTAGCGGTCGTACGCACGCCCGTGATCGTAGTAGGTCCTATGGCCGTAGTCATGGCCGCCATAACGATAAGGACGCTCGCTGTAACCATGGCCGCCACGGAAGGCGACCGTGCGGTTCATGCGGCCGTGATCCATCTCGGAGCGCCGCGATCCTCCCGGGCCATGATGGATATCCATGCCGCTCTTGGTGTGCACGTCGCGAACGTTTCCGTGCGAATCCTTGCGGACATCGTTCCCTCTTGCGGTGTGAACAGTTGTCGAGCCTCTGCCGCCCTTGTTAGCAAAACTACTCCCACCCCTTGCACCGCCCGGGCTGCCACCGCGGCCAGCGGTAGTTCCGCCGCGCGCGCCCCCCGTGGTGCCGCCTCTGCCGGTCGCGCCTCTGCCGGCTGTGGACGTCGTGCCTCGGCCCGTCGTGCCTCGGCCCGCTGTGCCAGTGGTGCCTCTGCCGGCTGTGGACGTCGTGCCTCTACCGGCCGTGCTCGTCGTGGTCTTGCCAGTCGCAGATGGCTTAGCCGCAGGCTTTGCAGCTGGCTTAGGAGCAGGAGCCGCAGGCTTCTTCTGAGCGTGCAGGCTAGGACCGCACATGAACAGCAGTGCGACCGCTGCCACTCCGAGGGTTCCGGACAAGGAAAATTTGCGAATTCTAAACATATTCATCGTCTTCTCCATGTTTTACTCAGGCTCGACTCAAACAGCGCCAACGGCGCAAGCACAGCGTTACTGAACGTCCGTGACCTTGCCACCTACAAACGTCACCTTAAAGTCCTTGTAATAATAAACTTGCTTGGTGCCTGCAAGCTTAACAATCTTGTCCGGTTGTCCAAAGTTGGCAACTACGACATCCACCGTTTGCCCCAGCGAAACTGTCTTTGGCGGAGCTGTCGGCGCGTCGGCGGGCGGAGGCGGCGGTGGAATATCCGGGGGTGGAGCGTCGGTCTGCTGCTGTTGCTGCGCGGCTTGACCTTGAACCGCACCCTGCTCGGCACCCTGAGCCGCGGGCTGCGCCGCATCCCCGCCGGAAGTGTCTGGGGGCGCAATGCTAAAAACCTGGGCTACGTTGGCCTGAACCTGATCGAACGTCGCGGTGGCCAGTGCTCCCTTGGGATAGTCAAACGTAAGGGATGCTTTGTAACGTACGTTGTCGTAAGCATCGCAGGAGATCAAATCGAAGACGAGACCCGCATCCCTCCGGCTGATGTTGGTTACATATACCTTCTCGCCTTTTACGAAATCCCTCGTGGGCGTATTGGAGGAATCAGGACCACCCGGAAGGCCGGGAATGCCAAAGCCTCTAAGCTTTTGGACAGTGGCCACTTTACCGCCTTTGAGTTGCCCATCCTTATAAGAATCCTGGATGCCAATCTTGGCGCTGACGGCCCCCGCGACCAGCCCATTTTTCTGCAAAATCAGAACGGCACCTGCCGTCACGATATCGCTCTGGTCAGCCGTTGGCTGCGTAAGCGTATATTGCGCTTCGAGCTTGTCTTCCAGAGAACCCTTAGCTGGCGCCGCTTGAGGCGCGGCAAATGCGGCCGGGGCAAGCGATCCTGAGATAAGAAGGGCGATTACCGGAATAGTTCGCATAGATAGATTCCTCCCACAGTGCGCGTTCCGCCGAAGAAGGCTTTGGGTTAATTCAAACGTAACACGATATATCATTGTTTTACTTGTCGTTGCAAGAGAGAAATTCAAGTTTCGCGCGTGCGGGGGCACCGGCCGCGGCCGGAACGAGCATTTGCCTTCTGCTTGATGGCCGCGTTTCCCATGGGTCGGAACGCGTTAATCTGAAGCCGTGATCTGATAGACGAAGATTTCCCGCCGGCGCTCGTCGAGCCTTGACCCGGCGCGAACGCCGCCAATCTTTTCCATAGCTTTCTGCTAGCGCAGATTCCGCGGACCAACAAGGAATATGACTCCGTTCACAAATTGGAAGGCATGCCGCAGCATCAATCGTTTCATTTCTCCGTTGTACATGCCGCCCCAATGGGATCGCGCCAAAAACGTCCAACCGACTTCGATCTCGCTCTTCTCTTTGTCGTACCCCAATAACGCGACGACCCGATAACGCGGCCATCTTTCAAATCAGCGGCGATAAATGCTCCGCCGGATTCCAGCGCCTCGCGAAAAAATACTTTGAAAACCTCTTCCTTGTAACGTTCGCTGTTCGGATGCTGTTCCCAAATCAGTGGGTCGGAAGCCACGGCGTAAAGCTCCTGAAAATCCTCCGGCCGAAGCGGCCTCAACTCGATGAGATCGCCTTTCAAGATCGGTTGGAGTTCAAACGGCATTCTTGATTCTCTCCTCTCATCCTTCTAGCGACGCGGATCAATCTTACTCGAACTATCCCTATTCTCTTACGGCGTGCTCTGACCTGGCAACGCCTTCGCTCTTATCGAGAGGCGCCCGCGTGTGACGAATAATTGAATTGCAGGTTTGGTGGTTCAGCGTATACTCCCTTCCATTCAGAACATCCGCGGTAGAAATCCGGGCTAATCGAATCGTTAAACTTCAAACGGAGGGAAAAACATGCTAGGGGAATTGATCGGGGAGTTGAGTGGAAAGAGGATTGTGAGGAGAGTGCTGGGAACGGAACCGCCGACAGTGGAAGTGTCCTTCGAGGACGGTGGTAAATTAGCTGGGGCAGCGGTGACCGGATTTGGGACGTACACGTCTACCGTGAGAGCGGATGGAAGCATAATTGGCCACGGAGAAGGCGCCGGATTCACGCAGGATGGAGAAATGGTTTCGTGGAAAGGTTCAGGGCTCGGCAAGTTCAAGGAGCGGGGCGCCGTGAGTTACAGGGGAATCCTTTACTACCACACAGCATCGCAGAAGTTGGCGAAGGTGAACAACGTAGCAGGTGTGTTTGAGCTGGAAATTGATCCGGAAGGAAAGATGCAAACTAAAATTTGGGAATGGAAATAGTGGGTTGGATGAAATAAGGCGGATTTGAGGGGCGGGGGTAGGAGGGACGACTCCACTCTCGCCCCTTTTGTTTTTCCGAGCGAAACGATTGCTGGCACCGGCCCCCGGTTCAGGCGAGGGTTGGTTGCGCTGGTTAGCTCCTCGCGGGTTTGCCCCGGCGCTTTCCGAGTGAGCGGCAAAGCGCCGGGCACAGGTCTCCAGTAGTTCCCGGACGATTCGCGTCAGTTATTTTCAGTGTTTTCCAGCTACGTGGCCGCGCCCATCACGGACTTCGTTGCCTTTGAAGTTCGCAACTTTATCGGTACGCTTTGATGGCTCGGGTTTATCGCCAACCTTTGGCGCTGCGCCTTTATAGCCGTGCTTAGGATCGAAATGGTTATTTACGTGGCCTTGGAAATGTTCATCGCCATGAAACCACGGGCCAACGCCAATGAACACACCGCCGGTAAACCATTCCGGGCCGTAGTAGCCGTAGGGAGCACAAGCATAAGGAGCGTAATCATAGTAACCGTAGGGGCAGTCAGGGGCGACTCCAATGCTGACGGCGACCTGAGCCGTCGTTTTGGGAGCGGTCACCATGAAGCAGAGTCCAACAACAGCAGCAAGCGCAAGATATTTGAATTTGTTCATAAATTATCCTCCTGTACCGTAAGTACGGCAAGCAGCGCTAGATTAGCTGGGGTGACCCGGGTGGGCTATCGGAGGCATCCTGTAATATTGATGAGGGTATTCCTGTATTTTTGGGGGATGGCTCCAAATCGTTCAGGAATTCTGACCATATAAATGTGAGCCCTACGTAAGAAAGGCGCGGGCAGGTTGGGCGGATTCTACTCCCGTAGCACGAAGGACCAGGTCGGCGAGAGCGCCGATGAAGCGGGGGGAATCGCCGACGGCGGGCATCATTTCAAATTGCTGGACGCCGAGGCTCATGGCGTATTCGCGCGCCTCGATATTGATTTCGTGCAGCGTTTCGATGTGCTCGGTGACGAAGGAGACTGGAACCACGAGAAGATGTTTTTCTCCGCGTGAGGCCAGATCCGCAATTGCGGGATCGAGCGCGGGCGTCAGCCACTTCTGGCGGCCAACCCTGCTCTGGTAACAGAGCGAGTGCGCGTTGGGCCAGCGGCCGTCTTCCAGCACGAGCCGCACGGTTTCTTCGATTTGCTTTTGATACGGATCGCCTTTTTCGATCAGGCTCACGGGCAAGCCGTGCGCGCTGAAAACGATGTGCGCTTTGCGCGGGTCGGGAAAATGCGAAAGCGCCAGCTCGATGCGGTCCACAACGGCTTCGATATAAAGCGGATGATCGTAGAAATGCTCGATCACATGAACTTCGGGGGCAGGATTGGCCGGCCGGTACAGACGGCGCCATTCCTTCAGGCTGCTCAGAGTTGTAGCGAAGGAATATTGCGGATAGAGCGGGAGAAGCACGAGCGAATCGAATTGTTGCGCGCACACGGCGTCCACGGCTTGCTGCGTTAACGGATTCCAATAACGCATGGCGACGAACACGGACGCATCCAGAGCGGGCGCGAGCGTGGCTTCTAGTTTCCGCGCTTGGCGCTCCGTCAGGAGGCGGATGGGAGACTGGCCGCCGATAGCGTCGTAATGCTCTCTTACTTTCTTGGCGCGCGTACGAGAAATGTAGCGCGCCAATGGTTTGCGAAGGATTCCGCCGAGCGGGCCAAGGGGAATAATGTCGGGATCGCAAAATAAGTTATACAAAAACGGTTCGACGGCGCCGGGTGAATCCGGCCCGCCAAGTTGAAAGCAAACGATGGCGACGCGCTTGCGCATAGTGCCTGGAGATTCCTTTGAGAATTCGCGGTCTTCCCTGCCCCGCGTTAGGCGCGCGGGCCGCTGCGTTCGAGAGTTTCCTTCAGCCGCTCGACTTGGCGGCGCAGATTCGATAATCGCCGAGAGACAGTGAATTGATAGAACATCAAGAATCCCCAAATGACCATATAGGCGGCTACGACGCTTCCAAAATGGTTCACATTTCACCTTCCGGATTGCGATATTCGGACTCGTTTTGCAATTCTTCAACAGTGTGGCGCAGGCTTTCCAATTTGTATCTCTGCTGGATCATTAGGGCCATCAAACCGGAAAGCGCGACGAAAGTGAGCAGAAACACTTTCAACATGTCCGGCGCCAACTTGCCTGTCAGAATCATCGGGCCCGGATGCTGCGTGCGCCACCACCAGATGGAAAAATACACCAGGGGAACATCCAAGAACGCGAATGCGCCAAACACGGCGGAGATGACAGCGCGCCGCTCGGCATTATCCACGAGACGGCGCAACAACAGATAACAAACATACAAAACCCACATAACGAACGCGGAGGTAAGCCTTTCATCCCAAACCCACCACACTCCCCAGGCCGGTTTGGCCCATATCGACCCGGCGATGGTGCCCATAGTAATAAAGATGAGGCCGACTTCCACGCCTGCCAGGGCCAGCCAGTCCCATCGCGGTTTTCGACCGCGTAAATAAGCGATGTTCGCGATGAAGACAATAGAGAACGCAACCATGCCCACGGACTCGCTGGACACATGAAAATAAAAAATGCGCTGCAGGAAACCCATGGTGAGTTCCGTGGGCGCCCAGATGAGCGCGCCGTAAATCGCAAACCCGACGAGCACGGAAACGGCGATCGTTGCCAGTGCTTGCGATGCAGCGCTGCTTTTGGTTTCAACCACCAATTCATTCCTCCAAGAGATATTCGCCGAAAAGCCACGCGGCGGTCAGGAAAATTACGTCAAAACCGACCATCACGAAAATCCATGTGCGAGGCAAGTCGGGCGGGTCAGAAAGGAGCCCCGCTGTCGCGCTCGCACCGGCGATGAGCAGCGGCACCAACGCGGGCAAAAGCATAAGGGGAAGCATCAATTCCCGCATGCGCGCTTGCGACGCGATGGCCGCGAACACCGTGCCGACCGTGGCGATCCCAATGGTTCCGAGCAGCATTACGCCGATGAGCCGCCAGATAACGCCGAGCAAGGGAACATCATACAGCACGGAAAATGCGGGGAGTAGCACAGCCTCCACCAGGATGAGAAAAAAGAAATTGGCGAATAATTTGCCGGCAATGATCGCGAACGGATCAATCGGCGCCAGCACCAAAGCGGCGAGCGTATCGTTGGTGCGTTCCCTGCTGAAAGATGGCTGCAACATTAGCGAGCCGGCGAACAGCAGCGCGATCCACAAGAAACCTGAGCCGAAACGGCGAGAGTCAGCGGTGGATGGGCTGAACGCGAAGCTGAACAGAAAAACGACGATGAGCACGAACACAACCGTCGAAGTGAGCAGCTCGAAAGATTTGAATTCCGCGCGCAGCTCTTTGACGAAGAGGGCGAACGTGGCGCGAGCGAGGCCCACGGAATGAGCGGAGCGCTTCACTGTGGATTGCTCCACAGACCGGCAATCGGCGCGGATTCGCGTTCGATGATGGCGCGGGCGCCGCCGTGCGGGCCGCTATCTTCCACGAGCGCGCCGCCGCGCATGGCGATGGCGCGTGTTGCGAGAGTGAGCGCTTCGCTTTGGCCGTGCGAGCTCATGATTACGGTTGCGCCTGACTTGCGCAACTGGCTGAGAGTTATTGCAAGCCATGCGGCACCTTCTCGGTCTAGCCCCGCAGCGGGCTCATCGAGCAGTAGCAGGGATGGAGCCGCGAGCAACGCGCGGGCGATGGCGAGGCGCTGGCGCATGCCGCGCGAAAATGTGCGCACCAAATCCCGCGCGCGAGTTGCTAATCCCGCGGGTTCGAGCGCAGCACGGGCGCGGGCCGCAGGGTCGTCAAGACCATAAAGCCTTGCGAAAAAGCGCAGATTTTCTTCGGCGGTGAGCTCGTCGTAGAGCATGGTGAAATGTCCAACCATGCCGATGCGGAGCTTGATGGCTGCCGAATTAAATTCCCCGTTGCTTGGAAACTCGACCGTGCCGGCGGTGGGCCGGGCGAGCATTGCGGCCATACGCAGAAGAGTTGTTTTGCCGGAGCCGTTCGGTCCGACTAGCGCGACGAATTCACCAGAGGAGATCTCGAGGGAAAGGCGGCGAAGCGCGACGTGCGAGCCATAACGCTTTTCGGCGCGGCGAAATGAGATGGCTAGTCCGGTTTCGGCTGCGGAAATGGAACTGGTTGCGGCCACGCTGGAAGGTCAGCCTCGAACCAGATCACGAAGGATTTTTTCGGCGCGGGCCCGTCGTTCGGCGTATTCCGCATCGGAAATCGTGCCGGCCTGATGGCGCAGCTCGAGGCGGAAGAGCTGGTCTTTCAGCTCGTCCAAGCTCGTCCCCACTTCGCGGTCCACGGCGCCGAGCGACGAAGCGGCAGACGCCGGCGCGGAAGGCGCAGCGAGCGGTGTGGCGCTACGAATTGACGCCTGCGGAATTTTCGATTCGGCAGGTGCCGTGACGGGCACGGGCTTGCGGAGGAGAAAACCCGCGCCAAGCAGGAAGATGGAAGCAAATCCGCCGAGGAGCACCCATTTGAGCGAATCCAAGCGCGGCGCAACAGCGCTGACGCTCGCGCCTGCAGCGCTTGCGGCGGTATCAGACGGGCCGGCACTGTCGGGCTGACCCTGCTGGTCTCCATTGCTGGGAGGCGGAGCGGTTCCGGACACCGATACTTCTATGGTTGTGCCAGAAGGGACATCGTCGCGGCTGTAGACAGTCATTCCCTGGTCATTGCCCGCGGCCTGGAAGCCGGGCGCGGAAAGCGTCACGGACGGTGGGACCAAGAGCGCGACATTCTTTGCCGCGTAAGTAATTGGCAGGTGCAGCGTGGCCTTATTGGAAGGGTAAGGGATTTCGTAGGAAAGCCGCACGGCGCTTTCGCCCGGACGAAATGCGTATGCGATAGCGTAGTGATTGTTGCCCCGGTCTATTGTGCCCTGCGCGGTGGCCATTCGTTCCGGTCCCTGAGCTAAGACCTGAGTATTGTTCGCGCCTTGCGGCGTCTGGAACTCGAAATCACCGTCAGTCTTGAAGTAAGTGACGGGCGGATTCGAGTCATTTTGAACCACATATTCTTCGCCGACTAGGAGTGTGGCGCCATTCGGTTGAAATACGATCAATCGTTGAGGAAACTGGACACTGTGCTCGTCGGAAGTGGGTTCGTAAACTTGCACATCCGCGGTGGTGGTTCCGGGCGGGAGCATGGCATGAAAGTTCATGCCCTTGTAAATGGCGCGGACGAGCAACGGCATCTGTCCGGCGGGTGTGTAGTTGAGACGAAAATGTCCCTGCGCGTCCGTTTTTGTGTTGGCGACGGTTTCCATGCTGCCTTCGAGGCTCAGCAAAACCACATCCACTCCTGCCGCGACTTTGTTCGTGGTGCCGTTTTTCACGGTGCCGGTATAGGTGGTAGCCGACACGGAAATGGCCGCGAACGTTATCGTGAACGTGAGTGCACAAATCGCGGTGGAAATAAATGTCGTGCGCAATAGAAAACGCTTCATCGAGCCACCTTTTCCGTAGGAGCAGGAGCGCGCCGGGCAATGAGCGAAGGGCTTTCCGTCACCTGCTCGATCTGAGCCACCACCAAAGCGGCTTCGTTTTCGAGCGCCTGGCGGGTCGTCTGATAATCTACTTCTGCAAATTTGCCGGAGCGAAATTCAAATCTAAGGTCGCGCAGATTCTCGTAAATGGCGTCGCGCCTTTCGAGTAACTGGTCCAAATGCGAGCGATGAGGAGCCGAATCAGCGGGATCGGCGCTAATTCCGAAGATAAAAATGAGCACGGCAGCCGACAGGGCCACACAGCCAAACACGATGAGAGTATCTCCGCCGGTGAGATCAGCCAGCCATAGGATTGTCAAAGGTGCGCTAAATGGCATCGTCAATCCTCCGTCTCGCGATTTACTTTTTCGCGAGCCCGTGCCAGCGCATCGGGTGAAATTCCCGAGCCGGACCTCTGCTGCGCCGGGGATGTTGCTGGAACGCTGCGACGCCATTGCGCGATCACAAGCGCCACGATACCAAGTCCAATCGCGAAGGCAAAGCCAGGAAGCAGCCAGGCGACGCGGTTGAATCCTTTGTTTGGAGGCGATGAAAGCACCTGGACTCCGTATTCCTGAATAAAATCCTGGAGGATCAGATCGTCGGATTCCGCGCTGGCGATATGCGTGTCCAGTTCCTTGAGCATGGGCGCGGAGCTTGGACAATTTAAGTGATTGCATTGGATCAGAACCTGGCCGCAGCCGCACATGCACATCAGCTTCATGCCCAGCGCTTTGGCATGATCGGATTGCTGGACCGATTGTTGGGCATGCACCAATGGAAGCATGACGGCGGCACAGGCCAGCAATATCACGGTGGCGCATGTAGCGCACGCATGAGTGAAGTTACGTCTAGTCTGAGCCATCGTAATGTACCGAGGCGGGCGCGACTTGCGGCGCACCTCGCAGAAGAGCGGGAGTTTCCGCCGCCTGGATGACAATTGCGGCAGAGCGATTGGGAATCAAGGCCAGCAATGTGCCAAGAACGACCACGACTCCGCCGAGCCAAACCCACTTCACCAAAGGATTTAGGTATGCGTGGATTACCACCTTATTCGTTTCCGGGTTGCGACCGGCGTAAACGACGTAGAGATCTTCTCGCAACGTGGAATAGATAGCGACCATGGTGCCGTTTTCCTGGCTGGTTTCATAGTTGCGCTTTTCCGGATAGAGCATCATGACCTGCTTGTTGCCCTTGTCCGCTTCAATGGTGATGCGCTCGGCGGTGTAATTGGGTGTGGGAATGGAATCAACCGCCTGGCAGAAAAGGGTGTAAGGCCCGATGTGCATCACCGAGCCCGCGCTCATTTCCATCTGCTTATCCTTGTTGAACGCCTGGCCGGAAATGCCAATGAATACGAGCACGATCCCAAGGTGAACGACATATCCGCCATAACGGCGCGTATTGCGCAGGGTTAGCTGCACCACCGAAGAAAAGAGATTGTCTCCGGTACGAGCGCGAATCACGGCCGCGCCGCGGTAGAACTCCGAAGCGATGGTCAAAACTACGAACGCGGAAAGGATTACGCACGTCAGCGAAAACATGTCCGTGCAACCGAGCGGCCACGCGATTGCGCCAGCGATGAGTCCGCCGAGCATGGGCCAGCCGAAATTTCGCCTCAAGCTTTCCGCTGAAGTGCGGCGCCAAGCCAGCAGCGGGCCGACGCCCGTAAGGAACAGAAGCATCAGTCCGATGGGAATATTAATGTGATTGAAAAATGGTGCGCCGACGCTGATTTTCTGTCCCTGAATCCATTCGGAGAGGACGGGAAACATGGTGCCCGAAAGAATGGCGACGCATGCGACAAGCAGAATCAGGTTATTGAACAGGAAACTGGATTCACGGGAGATGAGTGAATCGAGGTGATTGTCGCTTCGGAGGTAGTCGCGATTCTTCAGGAATGCGATCATACAAACGGCAAAGATGAGACCGAGAAAGCCGAAGAACCATGGACCGATATCGGACTGCGCGAAGGCGTGGACGGAGCTGATCATGCCACTGCGGGTGATGGTGGTTCCGAAAATCGTGAGCATGAAAGTGATGAAGATCAGCCACACGTTCCACACTTTCATCATGCCGCGCTTTTCCTGCATCATTACGGAATGCAGGAACGCGGTACCGGTGAGCCACGGCATTAGAGAAGCGTTTTCAACCGGATCCCACGACCAATAACCGCCCCAACCCAGCACCGCATAGGCCCAGTGCGCACCGAGCAAAACTCCAATGCTTTGGAAGCACCAGGCAACCATCGTCCAGCGGCGCACGAGGTGAATCCATTTTTCGCCGGGATAGCGGCCGATCAGGGCGGCCAATCCGAAAGCAAATGGAATCGTGAAACCGGTATAACCGGAATACAACATGGGCGGGTGAATGATCATTTCCGGATACTGCAACAACGGTCTGAGGCCGTGTCCATTAGGCTGCGTAATATAATGAAGGATGCCGCCGGGTCCCACAGCGCCAATCATTTTGAAGGGGCTGGCGATGAAATTATTCAGGATGAGGAAGAACCCCTGAACGGACGCCAGGATTACGCCGACATACGGCATCAGCTCGGGATGCTTGCCGCGATAGACCCAGAGGACCGAAAAAACGTAGATCGAAAGAATCAGACTCCAGAAAAGCAGAGAGCCTTCCTGGCCCGACCAGAGCGCAACAATCTTAAAAAACGTATCTTGCGCGCGGCTGCTGCTTTCCACAACATATGCGATGGAAAAATTATTGGTGAGGAAGAGATATTCCAGGCTGGCGACGGCCAGAACGATCAGGCCGCAGACGGCCATCCCCGCGTTGCGCGCACTTTTGATGAGATACGGGTTACGAGTGCGGATGGCAAAGATGCCGCCGACAATCGCATAGAGGGCGCAGACAAATGCCAGCAGCAGCGCAAATGACCCGAATAAATCCATCAATCGTTCCTGGCGATCCTTGCCGGAATGAAAACCGGCCACAACGTGGGAGACCTATTTGCCGGAAGGAGTGGGAGCCACTTCGTACTTTGACGCGCACTTGGCTTGCACCTGCTCCGCCGTGAACTTGCCGTCAGAGCCAAGCCGACCTTCGACGAGCGCCTGCGAATCATCCTTAAACGTATCAGGCAGCGGGTCCGTTCCAACATAACTCACCGCCAATTTCTGATTCTCTTCCACGAGAACAAAATCCACCCGTCCCGGCAGGTGCTGAATCGTGCCGGGCGCGACATTCCCGGAAACGCGCATCCGGTGGCTCAGTTCCGTCTTATCTAACTTGGGAAGCTCAGATATGAGGTGATAGTAAGTTTTGCTGTCGCGCGCTCCGACCCAGCCAAGCGCCGCGAGCGTTAATACAATGATCCCAATCCCGACGCCGAACTTCGCTTTTGTTTTCAAACTGAATTCCCCTGATGAGCCTTGTCTCAGTTCCGAATTCTATCACAATGACGGGGCACGGGCAGGGGGAAGGAAACGCACAACAGGCCTCGCCGTGGCCGACTCAGGGCGGGTCTGTTACGCCGGTAACACCGCCCAATGAAGCTCGCACACGAGCGATGGCATCTTCATCTTCCGGCGCGGGCAACCGAATTCCCTGCCCGCCGGAGACCAGGCGGTCATCCAAGCCAGCGGCGCGCAGCAGATCAATGAGGTTAGGCGCAACAGGAGCAAGAAGCGCGATTTGGCGTGGCTTGTAGGAATACGCGATTCGCTTCACCAATACGGGACCGTATTGCATTCCCAGGGCGTTTAGCGAGGCGTCTTTTTCAAGTGGACATTCAACAAGTCTCGCCAGATAGATTCCACGGCGTTGGATTTCCGCCAATTGAGCAGCCGGATCCTTTGTCGCGCCCGCGCCGACAACTTGAAACAAACTTCGGAGATATCGACTGGCGTCTTCACCGGCGGCTTGCTGGTCCCACGCGTAGAGGTCGTCACCGGGAAGTGCGGGCGGCGCAGAGCACACCAGAAGAAGGGATATGTGAACAGGGCGGAAGCGCGTGGCGAGTTCAAGGCGGGCCATGCGCTCACGGATGTGATCGGGCGACGCGGGCTTGCCGCAGGAGTCACAGAGAATTGGGCGCGGCGCAGGCGTGGGGAACATGAAGTTGAATCGTAGAACAGAGGAGAGTTTTCGGCAATGGCCGGCCAATAAATGGATCGAAAATTAATGGACTGGTGATAGATGGGATTGAAAACGGCAATCCAGGGAGGACGGAGCAAATACAAAGGGCGTCCCGCATTTGGGGGCGCGGAACGCCCGCACCGTTGGTTGGGCCATTGGGGTGGTCCGGGGGTGCCGGAAATCCCAACCTCAGAGTGATTTCTGTTCCTAGCTGATTAAACACTTATGGGGAGAAAAGTTGCAGCGAGCGCAGCCGAGAAAGGCCCGGCAGCATTGGCACGCAAATCCTTAGGGGCATCCCGGCCGGATGCACTTAGCATGACACCTGATGCTGTCGCGTCGGTATGAAGTGATAATCGATCAAGACCACGCGGGTTCTTAGCGCTTGAGGACGGTGCGGAGACAGGCCTTCAGTTCGGGGCTGACATTTGTGATTTCCATTCCGGACATGACCATGAACTTACAGGAAAGCATTTCACGAGGCTCGTCGTCGTCGGGCAACTTGCATTCGACGCGGCAATACTGACAATCCTGATTCCAACAGAAGCGGCCATAGGGGATGGTTTCAGGGCTAATGAACTGGAAACAGCGCAGAAGAGAGTTTTTCTCGGGTACCTGAAATACCTTGCCCAGAATCTTGATTGGCACGAGCCGTTCATAATGACGAAATGGGCCGGGCAAGTCCAAATCCTTTTCTCCCATATCTTCGTGGTGCCTTTCCAATTCCCGAAACACGATTACCTTAGTTTCCAAGGCCTGCTCCTGTGAGGTGAGTCGAGCGTAAGACATGGGGGTGACTTCCTCAAGGACTGCGTAGTGCGGGATTGACCTATAAGGTAAGGGGCCGCACGAGAGGGTCCAGGCAGTAAATGGATCAGACGGAGGCGGGAATCTAAGTGCTCGACGGCATTGGGCAAAGATCCTTCGGGCGTCATGATCGGACGCCCTCAGAGTGAAAGACAGTGACGTCGTGGTTGCTGATACGTTCGCGGTTCCGGATCGTGTCGCGTTTGTGTGAATTAAATCATCGGCAGAAGCTGTGCAACAAGATTACGCGGCTTCGGCTAGCTGTTCGTATTCCCTGCCGGACTCGTTTGGCAGCAGGACGATGACCGTGTAAATTCCCAACGCCGTTCCGAAAGGCACGTGAATCAGTTCCACGAACGACAAGACGATTGCCAGCGGGCGGGCCCAGGACTCGCGCTGCAGCAGTCCCCAGCCGGCAATCAGCGCCAAAATTGCTTTGATCCCGATAAGAGTGCCGACGATGGTTAATACGGTACGCACGACGGGCTGGAAGTTCGCAGCACCTCCTATGTGGAGCGCGCCTCCGAACACGACATTCGCAATCATGAATATGACCACGCCAGCCAACAAATTCAATGCACCCACGAACAACCAGAGAATCGCAAGAACCTGAAGATGCTGCTGGACTTTGCCCTGCCGCTCCCGTGGCACAAGTGCCATGCCGACGGGCTTGCCGCACGAGGAGCAGAAACGATGGCCTTCCACTAACTGGGAACCGCAACGCTCGCAATACATCGCGCACCTCCCCTAATTTCTAATACGGATGAAACCGCGGAAAAGTTCCGTGAAAGAGGGCGGCGTGTTATGCGCCGCCGGGGGTAAAAAACTGTCCCATGCGGCGAAAGCGATTGTAGCGACGATCAAGGAGTTCATTTACAGGCATCGCCGACAGCTCATTGAGAGCGCCCAACAGGACTGGGGACAGCAAGCGGGCCGCTTCATCGTGGTCCAGGTGGGCACCGCCATCGGGCTCCGGCACGACTCCGTCAATCAGGTCAAGCTCGACAAGATCCGCTGCCGTAATTTTCAGGGCCGCGGCGGCTTTCTCGGCCTTGGCGGAGTCCCGCCATAGGATCGAAGCACAACCTTCGGGAGAAATCACCGAATAGACGGCATTTTCCATCAGCAGAACCCGGTCGCCCACGGCGATTCCCAGGGCGCCACCGGAGCCGCCTTCGCCGGTGATGGTCACAATAATGGGAACGGGCAAACGCGACATTTCGCGGAGGTTATTCGCAATGGCTTCGGCCTGCCCACGCTCTTCCGCGTCTATTCCAGGATAAGCCCCGGGCGTGTCCACAAATGTGAAGACCGGCCTTCCGAACTTCGCGGCCATGCGCATAGCGCGCAATGCCTTACGATAGCCTTCGGGTTTGCTTTGGCCGAAGTTACGGGCCACGCGTTGCTTGGTGTCACGGCCTTTCTGGTGCCCGATGACGATTACCGGCCGGTTGTGAAACTTAGCCATGCCGGTTACCAGGGCGGCGTCATCGCCAAAGGCCCGGTCACCATGCAATTCACTGAAATCAGTGAATAGTAAGCGGACGTAATCCAGCGTGTAAGGACGTTGCGGATGGCGTGCGAGTTGCGTGCGCTGCCACGCGCCCATGTGCGCGAAGAACTCACGCTTCAGCTCGTTTACCTGATCGCGCAAACGGTCAATATCCGGATCGGCAGATTCGCGGGCCGAGATCCGGCGCAGGTCGTCGAGATCTTTTTCAAGACGGTGAATTTCGTCGCGACGTTTTTTGTTGTCCATGGGCAACGCGCTTTAGTTATAGGACGAGCTTGCCGCGGCTCGCGCGGATTCGCGGATAACTTCCACGGCGCCTGCGCCGCATAACTCTCGAAGTTCGTCTACGAGCGTTTTATCCGCGCGCACGTGCTGGCCGGCCTCAATTCGGAGCGCTTTGCCGTCGGCGGACAGCAGTTCAAATTCGACGGCGCACACGCCGGGACGTGCGTTGAGCAATGCCTTCAATGCGTCGAGCATTTCATCGTTTACAGTGTCGCGGTCGAGCGTCAAACGAATGATGGCGACGGGCGGCTCGGCAACATCCTCGATGGGCTTCGCATCACTGGCGACGAGGCGCGTGCCCGCGTCTTCCACTTGTACACGGCCGCGCATCAGGAGCATTGCGCCGCCCTTGAGCACCGCTTCAAGCTTGGCAAAAGATTCAGGGAAAACGAGAACTTCGATCATGCCGGTGGGATCTTGAAGAGATAGAATTGCCCAGCGCGCGCCCTTACGAGAGCGCATCGAGCGAATCGTGACGATGATGCCCGCGACGGCAACCTCTTCGCCATTGCGGTGGGTTTCGAAACTCCCGAGTTCGATCGCGCGAAGATCGCGCAGCCTGTCGGCGTATTTCGCGAGCGGATGGCCACTTACGTAAAAACCCATGGTGGCGTATTCGCCCGCCAGACGATCATGTTCGGCCCAAGGATCAGCTTCGCGCAATTCACGTTGGTAAATTTCCGCGGGCATCGAACCGCTGAAGAGTCCCGACTGGCCGACGGCGCGGTGATGTCCGAGTTTTTGGGCCGAGCTGATAGCGTCATCCATTGACGCGAAAAGGCGTTCGCGCTGCCCCAGCGAATCCATGGCGCCCGATTTGATCAAACTTTCCAGGGCTCGCTTGTTCAGCACGCGCGGGTCTACGTCGTCGCAGAAATCGTACATTGTTTTGAAGGCGGCCATGCGAGTGCGGGACTCCAGTATGGCGCGGGCTGTGCCTTCGCCGACGTTCTTTATGGCAGCGAGGCCAAAACGAATTCCTTCGCCCACCGGCGTAAAATTCAGGTCGCTCGTATTCACATCCGGCGGGAGTACGGTAATTCCCATGCCGCGGGATTCGTTAATGTACTTTACGATTTTTTCCGTATTGCCCGTTTCCGACGTTAGCAGGGAGGCCATGAATTCTACCGGGAAATGCGTTTTCAGATACGCGGTCTGGTATGCCAGCAAAGCGTACGCACAGGAATGCGACTTGTTGAAGCCATACCCGGCAAATTCAGCCATGAGATCGAAAATGCGTTCGGACTTTTTGGCGGACACACCGCGAGCGGCGCATCCGGCCAGAAACTTTTCACGCTGGGCGGCCATTTCTTCAGGCTTCTTCTTGCCCATGGCTTTGCGCAGCAAGTCCGCCTGGCCGAGGGAGAATCCGGCGAGGCGGTTCGCGATCTGCATGACCTGCTCCTGATAGACGATCACGCCATACGTTTCCTGCAAGATGTCCTTCAACTCGGGCAAATCATATGTGACTTTTTTCTTGCCCTGTTTGCGCGAAATGAAATCGTCAATCATGCCGCCTTGAATGGGACCGGGGCGGTAAAGGGCGTTCAGTGCCGTTAGATCTTCGATGCGCGTCGGGTCGTACCGCCGGAGGATGTCACGCATGCCGTGCGATTCAAATTGGAAGATGGCGGTGGTATCGCCACGTGAGAAAAGTTTGTACGTGGGCTCGTCGTCCAGCGGAAGAAGTGAGAGATCAACCGTCTGACCGCGGTTTTGGGCGATGAGCTTCACCGTGTCATCAATCACGGTAAGTGTCGTCAAGCCGAGGAAATCCATTTTCAAAAGGCCCAGGCGCTCGAGCGCCTTCATGTCGTACTGCGTGATGATTTCGTCCCGGTTGGTCTTATAGACCGGCACGAGATTCGTGAGCGGTTGTGGCGAGATCACGACGCCCGCGGCGTGCGTGGATGCGTGCCGGGAAAGCCCTTCGAGGCGCTGAGCGATGGCGAATAAGTCCTTCACGCGCGCGTCGGCTTCAATAGCTTGACGCATTTGAGGAACTTGTTCGAGCGCGTCCTTGAGCTTGATGTTGAGGGTGGTGGGCACGAGCTTTGCCAGCCGGTCTACTTCACCGTACGGCATGTCCATCGCGCGACCCACGTCCTTGATGGCCGCCTTCGCCGCCATGGTGCCGAACGTAATAATTTGCGCGACGTTTTCGCGTCCATACTTTTCGGTGACGTATTCGATTACTTCGCCGCGACGCCGCATGCAGAAATCAATGTCAATATCAGGAAGCGAAACGCGCTCCGGGTTCAGAAATCGCTCGAACAACAGATCGTACTGCATGGGATCCACGTCCGTGATTTGCAATGCGAAGCTGACCAAACTGCCCGCCGCCGAACCGCGGCCCGGACCAACCGGAATGCCCTGCGCGCGAGCGTAGCGAATAAAATCCCAAACCACGAGGAAGTATCCAGGAAACTTCATCCGCTGGATCATGCGGATTTCGTCGCTGAGCCGGGTTTCGTAATCAGCCAGAGACCGGCGCAAGTGTCCGGCAGTGGCAAGGCTTTCCAGGTGCGGGACGCGCGCGGCGAAGCCCTCCCGGACAACCTTTTCAAAATGAGTGTCGGCGGTCTGGCCCTCAGGAACCTTGAATTCCGGAAAGGGATTCGAGACTTGTTCGATGCGAAGGTTGCAACGCTCGGCGATCATCCAGGTTCGTTCAATCGCGTCCGGAATCTCACGAAAGATTTGAGCCATCTCCTCGGCGGTCTTGAAATAAAATTGGTCGGTCGGAAATTTCATACGGTGCGTATCGCTCATTGTCTTGCCGGTCTGAATGCACAGAAGGACTTCCTGCGCGCGAGCGTCGGCCTGAGTCAGATAATGGCAGTCATTTGTGGCCACGAGGGGAATGCCGGTTTCTTTCGACAGCCGGACGATGTCTTGATTGAGCTTCTTTTCAATTTCCAGGCCCTGATCCTGCACTTCCAGAAAGAAATTGCCCTTGCCGAAAATGTCGCGGAGGCGGTAGGCAGAATCGCGCGCCTTTTCGTAGCCGGTTTCGAGCAGGCCTTCGTTCACCTCACCACTGAGGCAGGCGGAAAGAGCGATCAAACCGCGGCTGTGCTTGGCCAATAATTCGTGATCAATGCGAGGCTTGTAATAGAACCCTTCGAGGTATCCAGCCGAAACCAGCTTGATGAGATTTTGATATCCTTCGGCGTTTTCGCACAGAAGGACAAGGTGGTTCGTGCCGCGGTATCCCGGCTCGCCGGCTCCTTCCCGGCCCGGACCTGCGTCCTGGCCATTTGCGCGGTTGAACCCATTTTGCTTCGCCGGTCCATTTGAGCGAGCGGCATCGCGCTGTGCGGCGGCTTCCGCGCCGCGATCATGGCGGCTTCCTTTGGCGACGTAGACCTCGCAACCGATAATCGGCTTTACGCCGTGAGTCGTGGCCTCATGATAGAAATTCTGAGCGGCGAAAAGGTTCCCGTGGTCCGTAACGGCGACGGCGGGCATTGAGCGCCGGGCGGCTTCTTCGGCAAGTTGCTTGATCTCGCAGGCGCCATCGAGAAGGCTATAATCCGTGTGCAGATGCAGATGTATGAATCGGGGAGAAGATGGCATGGACTCCTATATTCTATTCCCGTCCGAGAGGTTTAGCTACCGGCTTGGTGAAACGGCAAAAAGTATTCTTATTTCCCCGGCGTATGCCGATTTGCAAAATACACGCGACGCACCGCGGCGCATCGAAATATAGTTGCTGCATTCGGAAACTACTTGCGCTTGACGGCGCCCTACCGCTTTTTCCGCGCGGATCTTGATTTTGGAGATGCCTTTGCAACGGGCTTACTGGCCGCCGAGCGGGGATGTTTCTTGGCCGCTTCCAACGGTCTGCCAGCGGACATTCCCTTTGCAGCTGCGGCGGCTCTAACTTTCGCCGCCTGCATTGCCTCTATCTTTGTGGCGCCCTTTGTTGGGAGCGGCTTTACCGGTTTTTTCTTTTCTTCCTTCTTTGGAACTTCCTTGATGCCGGAAAGCTTTCGCAGAATCTTGGTGCGGTCTTCGGGAGTCTTGCCCTTCCCGGCAAGCTGCATGTGGAAAAAGTCTTCCACTACCTTGTCAAATTTCGGACCGCGTTCCATGCCCAGAGACTCGAGCTCTGTAGCGACCGAAGGCAGATTGAGGCGCATGGGGCGCCACTTCTGAATGTAATTGCGAATCTTACTTTTGGCCTTTGTGTTTTTGGATTCGGCCAACACGTAGGCCACGACCGCAAGCGGGGTCGCCTCAAGCAATGCGTAAGAATCCCGGGGCACATTTGTTTTCCGCCCGATGAGCAGCTTCACGAGCTTCTTGCCTTCGTCTTCCATGCGGAGTATGGAAGCGATATCAGCGGCGCGGAATTTCGCGCGATGCAGCACACCGCTTAGCTCCCGCGATTTCAGGCGGCCGAGAATTGCGACCGCCGTGGGAATCGTGAGGCGAGGGCGGAGACCCGCGGACATAAGTTCATCGCGGGAGCGCACCAGTCTTGCAACAGCGTCGTAATGAGGATGACGCCGAGCCAATTGCGGGGCGAGAGCTTCCAACAGATTGTTTGTTTCCCAGGCCTTCAAAACGGCGGCAGGTTTATCCTCGCGCGCAAGCTGCCGGAGCTCTTCGCCGGCCTCGTCGGGCGTAATCTGGTCGAATAAACCACGCTCCAGCGCAAGATCAAACCATTCCTTGGTGCGCGTTTCAAGCTTGAGGCCGAGCCGCGCGGAAAAACGCAGGGCGCGGAGCAGCCGTACGGGCTGGTTCGTAAAACTGTGGATCGAAAGAGCGCGCAATTCGTGCTTTTCGAGATCTGCCAGTCCGTTGGTGGGATCGAGTAGCAAGCCTCGCGAGGCCGGGTTCAAGGAAATCGCGATAGCATTGATGGAGAAATCACGCCGGCGGAGATCCTCCATAATAGTGGACCAGCGGATTTCGGGCGTTGTGCCGGGACGCACGTAAACTTCGTCGCGGGCGGCAGAGACGCTGCCATCCACATCGCCGGCAAAGAGCATCTCGGCCCGCCGCATCCGCTCGTCCTCTTCCAATATCTGTGCACCGCCTTTTTCTAATTCGCGCACAATTCGGGAAGGATTGCCTTCCACGATGAAGTCCAGATCCCGTATGGGCATTCCGGAAACAAGATCGCGCACCGCGCCGCCGGCCAGGTAAACGTTAGAGCTGGTCGCCGCGCCCAATTCCTGCATGCGAACCAGCACGGCACGCTGTTCGGCCGAAAGCCGGCTCTCGAGCAAAAACATATAATCAGGCATCTGTTTTACCGTCCCTCAGGGCTGATATGTTTGCGGGGCGCTCCAATGAAAGCGCGCGCAACTCGCCTCTGAAATTTGAAACTTTCGTGCGTTCCCTGCCCCTATTTCGGATTCGTCCCCATGAAACAATTCCGCGAAATGTTTCCCGCACATCTCACGCACGCGGATGATGCGTCTTATAAACACTCTTCAACCGATCCTCAAGCACATGCGTATAAATCTGAGTCGTCGAAATATCCGCGTGGCCCAGCATCAACTGCACGGAGCGCAGATCAGCGCCGCGTTCCAACAGATGCGTGGCAAAGCTGTGCCGCAGTTTGTGAGGAGTCAGCTTCTTGCGCAGACCCATGGCCCGGCCATACGCCGCAAGACTCTTCCACACTCCGACTCTTCCCAATTGGCCGCCATTGCGGTTGATAAAAATACCAGTTGTATATGCCGCGCGCCTGCGGCTTTTCATCAGCAACGGGCGGGATTCCTTTACGTATTTCTCGACCGACGCCAGCGCCTTCCGGCCAATCGGCACCAGCCGTTCTTTGTTTCCCTTGCCGATGCACCGAATACATCCGAGTTGAAAATCAATGTCGCCTATTTTAAGGCCGACAAGCTCAGAAACGCGGAGTCCACAGGAATAGAGCACGTCGAGAAGAGCTCTATCACGCAAACCTAGCGGAGTACGAACATCCGGCAGCGCCAGCAGACGGTCTACCTCTTCCACTGACAGAAAAAAAGGCAGTCTCTGGCGAATCTTCGGCGATTCAAGGTTCACCGTGGGATCGTTTTCCACGATGCTGTCCGTGATTAGAAAACGGTAGAGATTCCGCACAGTCACGAGATGACGGGCAACGGAGCGGCTATCCAATCCGCTACGATAGAGACTCGCCAGGAAATCTACAACGTCGCCGCGTTTCACATCGGCGAGCGAAATGCGCGCCTTGGTCAAGAACGCCGTGAACTTGGCCAAATCACTGGCGTAGGCATCCAGCGTATTCTCTGAGAGGCCGCGCTCAACGCGGGCGTAATTCAGAAACGCCGATGCTGCTACTTCGAGCCGGATCATAGGACTCCAGCGGCCGCGCCGGGCGCCGCTTGCCGGTGAAACATGATTTCGTAAACTTCCTTAAGCTCGACGGAGCGAAACGCCCAGGTCAAGCCAACATATGCGGCGCACGCCCCGCCGATTGTCGCGGCTAACAGGGACGCATCCACGGGGAGACTTTGATGCGCCCCCAGATGCGCGTATTGCACGGCGAGCCAACAGATTCCTCCCATGAGCGCCGCGGCCGAAAGGGCCTTTAAGCTAGAAACCATAATTTCCCGCCCACCAACGCGGCCATACCGCTTGCGAAAGATAAGAAACAGCACCCCGCAGTTGAAGTATGCAGAAATTGCCGTGGCCAATGCGGGGCCGCCATTTCGCAATTGGGGAAATAATAGAAGCAAGAAAACCGTATTCAGCGCGATATTCAGGGCCAGGATTCCAGCCGCGGCCCACACCGGCGTTTTTGTGTCCCTCGTGGAATAAAAAGCCTGAACGATCAGCTTGACCGCCGAGATGGCCGGCAAGCCCATGGCGTAGAAGAACAGAGCCCAGGCCGTTAAACGTGTGGATTCGGCGACGAATTGTCCGTGCTGAAATAACACTCGAATGATTGGCTGCCGGAGCAGGACGAGGCCGAAGGTTGCCGGTATCGTGATGAACGAAACAATGCGGATGGAAAAGCCGAGGGTTCGTTTCACCGCATCGAAATCCAGGCTTTTCGCCTGACGCGACATCATAGGGAGTATTGCCGTAGCCACGGCCACCGCGAAGCTGCCGAGAATCAATTGCATGATACGGTCGGCGTAATAAAGCGCTGACACGCTTCCGCTGGGCATTCTTTGGGAGGTGAGGAAGATCGTGTCCACGTATAAATTGATTTGCGCCACGCCGAGGCCAAAAACTCCGGGAAGCATCAGATGGCCTACGCGGCGAATCCCCGGATGGGTGAAGGAAATGCCGAAGTGGAACTTCATTCCCCGGCGCACCAGTTGCGGTAATTGCATCAGGAATTGGAGAAGCCCGCCCACTACGACTCCCACCGCGAGCGCCGCCGCGGGTGAGTCGAAATGTCTCCAAACGACGGCGATCGAGAACAGGATGATGCCCAAATTTGAGACGGCCGGAGTTGCCGCGGGCAATGCGAACACATGGAAGCAGTTCAAGATGGCCATGCAGAGCGCGGAGAGGCCTATGAAGAATACGAACGGGAAAATAATCCGTGTGAGATGAATCGCCTCGACCCATTCGTTTGGTTTGTTGCCCATGAATGTAAACAGATGAATTATCGCGGGAGCGAAAATCATGCCAAGGACCGTGATCACGGTCAGGATCACGGCCAGCGTCCAGAACAGGCGATTTGCGAAGTCCCAAATTTCTTCGCGCGATTGTTCTACCTGGTAGGAACTGAAAACCGGAACGAACGAAGCCGAGAGCGAGCCTTCCGCCACGAGACGGCGAAGCAGGTTCGGGATGCGAAATGCCAGGAAGAAGGAATCTGAAAGAATGGACGTGCCGAGAAGGAGGGCAATCCGCTGGTCCCGTATATAACCGAGAAGACGGCTGGCCAGAGTCGCCAGCGTTATGACGGATGTGGACTTGAGTATCTGTCTTTTTTCGGTCAATCGTGGCGGGCTCCGGCTCTGTAAGCCCCTTAAAAACAAGCACTTGACAGACTTAGGGTGCTTAACATAACATAAACACTGCCCCTTTGCAATTCCCACTTCCACGAACGCCATGGTGAAAAAACAGGCGGCGTCGACAACACTTAAGAAAGTGGTTGTCGTGCTTGCCGACCGTTCCGCCGTGCGCGGTTATTTGAACCCTACGCGCTTGGGAAAATCCGAATCTTTCGACCTTCTGACGCAAGACGGAGAGCACCGCGAAGTGGAAATCGAAAGTGTTCGCAGCGTTTATTTTGTCAGGGAGTTTACGCCGAACTATGAGCCCGAGCGGAAAGCGTTTTTGAGCCGGCCGAAACTGGATGGCTTGTGGGTGCGGATGAAGTTTCGTGACAACGATACGCTGGAAGGCGTGGTGCCGAATGACCTGCTGGCAATCCTGGATTCCGGTGTCCACATCACGCCGCCCGACATGCAGGGAGATACGCAGAGGATGTTCATTCCACGAGCGGCAATCACAGAAATGAAAGTGCTCGGCGTGGTGGGGATTGCGCGGCGCAGGCCAGAGGCACTCGCCAAAGCCGCGCAGCCCCGACTATTTACGGAAGATTAGTCTTCGCATTCCCCGATTGTCCTGAAGGATCAAGCGGCTGTTGGTCGGGAGGCAGAAGCGAGGCCATAGCTGCGTGGACCTTTCGAGCGAGTTCGCCTCTTGTGTCCATCGTATACGCGTTAGCACCAATCGGATCACCAAAGCGCACCACGACTTGGCCGGGGCGGATTCGCAACGATCCTTTCGGGGCAATTCGGTGCGCGCCTGCCAACGCCATGGGAACGATGGGCACTCCCGCCTTGATCGCCATGACGAATACTCCCTTTTTGAATGGCAACAAGCGGCCGTCATAACTGCGCGTGCCCTCGGGATACGCGAGGAAAGATAGTCCTTCCTTCATGCGCTTCGCGGCAACGTCCACGCTGGCGATGGCTGCCGCCCTGTTGCCGCGGTCCACAGGCACAAAGTTTGCCATGCGAAATGCCCAGCCAACAATTGGAATTGAAAATAGAGACTTCTTGGCGAGAATTCCGATCCGCCGGTGAATTGCCCAGACAATTGGAACGGGATCTACGAAGCTCGTGTGATTCGCAACTAAGAGGCAAACCCCAGGCGGAATTTTATCACGGCCCTCAATTCGCACTCGCAGACCTACGACATAAGCAATGAAATATGCGCCTGCGGCGCCCGCGCGGAATAGCAAGCCGGGATTTCCAGTGATCCATGCGTGAAGAATCAGGAAAGGTCCCCCGATAAGCGTGTACAGAGTGAGGAAAACCGCGACGATCGCAGTGCGGATCATGTGTCTTTAGCAAAGTAATTGAAGAAGCTTACGCATCCTCGTTAGTTCGTGGTTCCCTTCAATAAACCGTCCCGGATTCTGCGCTGCTTGTCGCCGGCGTCTTTTAGCTCCTGAACGTGGTATTCCTGGACAGTTCGGGAGCCGAGAGTAAGTGCCAATTCCGTTTCCTCGTTTTGACGCCGCACGCGAACCTTCACGACTTCGCCGGGTTTGTGTTGCTGCGTCCAACGTGTAATGGCGCGAGGGACTGCTTCACCGTTGAGCGATAGGATTACGTCTCCGGCGTGAATGCCCGCTTGCTGCGCAGGGCCATCAGCTCCGACGGAAGACACCATGATCTGATTGCCCGCGAATGCCGCGGACGTCTCGAAGCCAATATCCGCGCGCGAAGCCGGGGTGGTTGTAAGGCTAAGACCGGCCTTGGCGAGGATATCCGCGAACGGCACTTCATCCGTGCCTGCGACGAATCGCGCGAAGAAATCATGGAAGCTGGCTCCCGCGACAGTTTCCGCGGTGGCCTCGATATCCGCGCTGTCATTGTAGAAGTGCCCTTTCTTCGCAAAATTGTCATTCATCGAGCGCATGACGTCGTCGAGGCTCTTCCGGTTGTCCGTGGCGTCGCGGATGAGCACGTCGAGCAGAAGTCCATCAAGCTGGCCTTTGTTGTAGTAGGAGATGCTGAACTCTGGCTGATTGTACTGCGGATATTTTTCGAGCCAGGCGTCCAGGCTGGATTCTTCAACGCTTTGCCAGCGGCGCGCTGGACGCGATTGTAGTTCGGAGATTTGCTGCGCAACGTCATCGTAAAAGCGCTGTGGAGTCCACATTCCGGTGCGAACTTCGGTATAGGAAGCGTACGTGCTGGTTACGCCTTCGGCGAACCAGAGGGCGCGCGTGTACATTTCCTTGGTGTAGTCCAGCGGTTCGAGTGTCTGCGGTCGAATCCGTTTGACGTTCCACAGGTGGAAGAACTCGTGAGCGGCAGTGGAAATTGCGCTGGATACGGAGCCCGCGCCTATGGCGGTGGAGTTCGCGTGCTCCATTCCGCCGCCCCCGCCGTTGCTTCCTGGGCCAATGTGGAAGATGAACGTGTAACTCGAATAAGGCGCTCCGCCCATAAGCTGAGTTTCATAGCGAACGATGCGCGAGAGGCCGTCTATGAGTTCCTGCTTGTCCCATTTTTCGCCGTGGACGGCGACGTGGACGGGGGGCGTGATGCCCGGCAAATCGAATTTCTGGAACCCGCCGACCTCCACTGGTGCGTCAACCATTTCGTCATAGCTATGTGCCAATATCACCAACTCTTCAAGCCCACCCATTTCGACCTCTACCATCACAGATGAGGTTACGATGTTCCACTTTGGCGGCATATCATCAAAACCAAACGCTGTATCCTCCTTTCGCCGGTTGGGAACATACATCAACACCTCGGCCAAATTCAGAAATGCGTGGGTTGCGTTCAGTTGCGAGGCGAACGGGCTGGATTCATCCCAGAAAATGGCATAGATCACCGTTAGCTTTCCATTTCCCGTAACACGCCAAGTCTGCTTATCGAGTTTTTCGGCGGGTAGACGCTGGCCGCTCTCATCTGTGGCGCCCAAGTCTTGAATGCGCGAGGCAAAGTCGCGGATCTGATAGGTGGCATTCCACGCAGGCAATTGCACTATCACCTGGGCATGAACGTCCGGGATGGTCATCGTCACATGGAAGAAATGCTGGTCAGGTTGTGCGAGCGAGATGGAATATCCGATTGTGGCGCTAGCGCCGCTGGCGCAGAAACCAACGATCAACGCCAGCGTGAGTATTCTTGAGAAAAAGCGCGGCCATCGGTTGTGCACGAGGTTTATCACTGCACCTTCATCCTCCTTGAAATAAGGCCTCATCGGAGGATTTTCTTCGCTTCCGCGGCGCGTCGTTCAGTAAGCACAGTAGTTAACTTTCCGCATAGACCGTCAAAGCTACCGTTGGACATGACCAACACAATATCTCCGCTTTTCACAGCGCCCGCTAGATATTGAGCGATAGCTTCCGAATCCGGCAGCGCGGTGGCTTGCAGGCCCTTCCCGGAAAGGAGGGCCACAATGCGCTGGGGCGAGAGGCGCTCCGCGTCAGAAAGAAGTTGCGCACGATTTACGGGGCCAAGAACCACGCCATCGGCCAGCGATAAAGATTCCGCCAGCGACGCTTCCAGGGTGTTGCGGCGCATCGTGTTCGAGCGAGGCTCAAAGACAGCCCAGATCCGCCGCGACGGCCAGCGTCCGCGCGCTGCTTCAAGCGTCCCACGAATCGCGGTGGGGTGGTGCGCAAAATCGTCCACGACAAGAACTCCACCGATTTCGTCCTGCACCTGAAGGCGGCGCCGCACTCCTCGGAAAGTGTTGAGCGCTTCTTCGATAGCCGCGGCCGGGACGTCGCGCCCAAAAGCAATGGCGGCAGCAGCGAGTGCATTCAAGACGTTGTGGCGGCCAGCGAGCGGCAGGCGGACGCGGGCCATTTCTTTCCCGAGATGAACGATGCGGAACTCCATGCAATCTTCGACAAAAGCGATATCGCCAGCTATCCAATCAGTTGTGCCGTCAAGTCCATAGGTTTCAACCGGACAATATGCCTTTTCCACTACGCGGCGGATTGGCGCGGCCAGAGGAACGTTATCACCCCAGGCGACAATGCATCCCCGGCGTGGAACGAGATTTACGAGCCGGCGAAATTGAAGTTCGATAGCGCTGAGATCGGCATAGATATCAGCATGGTCGAATTCGAGAGAGGTGATGATGAGCTCATCGGGATGGTAGTGGAGAAACTTCGGACCTTTATCGAAAAACGCGGTGTCGTACTCATCTCCTTCGATTACGAATTCAGAGCCGCCGCCCAAGCCGTAGCTCTTGCCAAAATTTTCTGCCAGCCCGCCAACTAAGAAGTTGGGACGATGCCCTGCTACGTGGAGAATCCAGGAAAGCATCGAGGTTGTAGTGGTCTTGCCGTGCGTTCCCGTGACAACGAGCGGATCGCAACCCGGTAGAAAGAATTCCTCCACTGCCTGAGGAAGAGACATATAAGGCAGCTTTTCATCCAGCACGTATTCGATTTCGGGGTTACCGCGCGGCAGCGCATTTGCGATGACGACCAGATTCGGATGCGGATGAAGATTCGCCGCCGAAAATCCTTCAGTCCAGCGGATTCCCAGCGAATCGAGCAGCGTGGAAGCGGGCGGATAAACTCCAGAGTCGGATCCGGTGACCTGATAACCACTTTCGGCAAGCATTCCGGCGAGTGGCGCCATTGCCGCGCCGCCAATGCCGCTCAGATGTATGTGTTCGATGGGTGGAACAGGCCTCATGGAATGACCGCCGGTTCGAGAATTTCAAGCATTCCCGCCCCCTTAGCCCGCAGCCGAGCGCGCACACCCAGCGGAAGCGTAAGCATCGGCCGCGGAGTGTGCCCTACGCGCGCACCCCACACTACTGGAATTTTCAATGCCCCAAGAATGCGGCGTGCGACGTCACGCACCGAGGGGCTGCCCGCGACTGTTGGCGCGGAATCCGGAAATTCACCGAGTACGATGGCACGCACTGCTGTAAATTTTCCTGCCTGCCGAAGATGAGTCAGTATACGGTCAACTTGAAACGGTTTCATGCCGCGATCTTCCAGAACGAGGATAGACCCACGCGTATCAAGTTCCCAGGGCGTGCCCAGAGTGGCTTCGAGCAACGTTAAGCATCCACCGAGTAGAACGCCCCTCGCGTCTCCCGGGACGAGCGTATCGCCTTCTAGATTGACAGCCCAGCCTCCACGAGTTTGTGTGACAGCGGAGCGAAATGAAGCTTCGTCGTAGCCATCTGCGACGCCGGCCCCGGCGCTAAAACCTGACGAGATCATCGGCCCGTAAAAAGTTATCCAGCGGCGCTTCTGCCACAAATAAATATCCAGCGAAGTGATGTCGCTATAGCCCAACAAGATTTTCGGTGAGGTTGCCGCTGCGACGGATTTTCCGTCCAGCAGATACGTGGACCCATAACCGCCGCGCGCGCATATAACCGCACTGAATTTCCTGTCGGCCAACGCGGACATTAGTTGCTTCGTACGATCTTTCGTGGGCGATGCGAAATAGTCCCCTGTTGGCACGGAATCGGCGGGGGCAGCTGGCTCGTAACCGAGGCGGCGCAACTCTGCAATGCCGCAAGCCAGTTTCTCCGGTGCGGGAGGTGATGCCGGTGACACGACTTGAATGCGCGCGCCGGGTGTGAGTGCTCGAGGTTTCCTGGGTGCAGGCATTTTACGCGAGGAAGTATATACCGGAGGCCGTCGCGCGTTCACCCAGGTTCACAGCGAAGATTCGCAAAGGCAACAGTGCGAGCCAAGACATGACAGGCGACAGATTCGCATCCGTGAATACCTGCATAGGCTACGCCAGCTTTAGGGGCTAGAGTCCCATTCATTTTCCACGCCTATGTCGGCGCTAAGACTCCCACTCACAAGGAGAAATGCACCCACTTTGAGGCGCGGGACGTTAAAGCTTAAAGGTCGTAAGTTTGTGGAAGTGGCGCACGCGGTGGGTGATTTCCCGGCGCTTGAGCGTCAGCAGGCGCTCTAAGCCGAACTTTTCCACCGCAAAGCTTCCAAGCACGGAGCCGTACACCATGGCGCGGCGCAGCGTATCGGCATTGATGCGGCCAGCGCTCGCAAGATAGCCCATGAAACCGCCCGCAAAGCTATCGCCCGCGCCTGTTGGGTCATGCACTTCATCGAGCGGATATGCGGGGACGCAGAAAACCCAATCGTCATGAACCATCATCGCGCCATGTTCGCCGCGTTTGATGACGAGAGTGCGCGGGCCCATCTTGAAGATCTTTTTCGCGGCCCGCAGCAGATTATTTTCGTCTGAAAGCTGACGTGTTTCGGAATCGTTGATCATCAGCACTTGCGTTTGTTTGAGGGTCTTTCGCAGTTCTTCTGGCGTGCCCGAAATCCAATAGTTCATCGTATCCAGCGCAACCAGCTTCGGTTTGACGTGTACCTGGTCGAGCACCGAGCGTTGGAGCGTCGGATCTATGTTGGCCAGAAAAATGTAGGGGCTACTGCGAAAAGATTCCGGCAAGCGCGGGCGAAAGTTAGCAAAGACATTTAAATCCGTTGCGAGAGTTGTACGGTCATTCAGATTGTCGTGATACTTCCCCGACCAGAAAAACGTTTTGCCGGATGCACGCTCCAAACCCGCGAGATCCACATCACGTCCGTGGAAAACGGATTCGTGGTCAGAGTCGAAATCCTCGCCAACAACTCCCACGAGATTCACTCTTGTGAAGAAGCTCGCGGCAAGCGAAAAGTATGTCGCGGCGCCGCCGACGGTGCGTTCAACGCGGCCGAATGGTGTTTCAATCGCATCGAACGCGACCGACCCAACAACGAGAAGGGACATCAGGTCTCCTTAATCATTCCGATTAATCGAGCACACTATTTGAAATACTTCCCTGCGATTGGCGCGAGCTTGCGCCGGGTGGCCGCGGGCACGAGAGCGAGATCTGTGACCAAAGCATGTGCAAGAGCGGCGCCGCATTTGCAAGTGCGATTGGCGGGCATGGCGCGCACGGCAGTTCGAATTACATTCTGCGCGTTTTCGGCATTGCGGCCGAGATTGCCGATAATCTGCTCCAAAGTTACGGAGTCGTGTTGTGGATGCCAGCAATCGTAATCCGTAATCATGGCCACCGTCGCGTAACAGATCTCAGCTTCCCGGGAAAGTTTGGCTTCGGTAACGTTCGTCATGCCAATGATGTCGAAGCCCATCTGGCGATGTACCTTTGCTTCCGCCAGAGTTGAAAATTGTGGGCCTTCGATGCAGACGTAGGTGCCGCCACGATGCGCCTTGACACCGATGCGATCCGCGGCGCCGCCGACCACTTCGCGTAATTGCGTACAGGTCGGCTGGTCAAAGCTTACGTGTGCCACGAGTCCTTCGCCGAAGAATGTGGAGATACGCAGGCGCGTTCGATCGTAGAACTGGTCGGGAATCAGGAACTCGAGCGGCTGCAATTCTTCTTTCAGCGAGCCCACGGCGCTGACGGAAATGATGCGCCGCACTCCCAACATTTTCATGGCGCAGATATTTGCGCGATAATTGATTTCGGAGGGAAGAATGCGGTGGCCTCGCCCGTGGCGCGCCAGAAACGCCACTTGATGACCTTCGAGTTTACCGACGACGAGCGCGTCCGACGGATCGCCAAATGGCGTGTGCACACGAATTTCGCGCGCGCCTTCCAGTCCGGGCATTTCATAAAGGCCGCTGCCGCCGATGATGCCAATCTCCGCAGCTGCCTTTGCGGCTCCGGAGCGGCGCTTTGGTTTCCCTGGCATACGAATCTCCTAGCGCTTACATGTGCAACAGGCTAATCAATCGCGACTGGCGTGACTTCAAAGCCGCGCTCGTGCTCATGCAGTTTCGCCGCAGGCATGTGCAGGTCATGGCCAAAAATGACTGTCCAGCCTTCACGCGCGGCGAGTGGAAGCCACTTCTTCTTGTTTTCGAGCGTGGTCATCGGGTAGAGATCGAAACCCATGATCCACGGATAAGACAGGTGCGCCGCGGTGGGCACCAAATCCGCCGCAAAGAATATTGTTTGGCCGCCACCAGTTAGTTTTACGCATTGCATATGTCGCGTGTGACCGGGGATGACGATCAGTTCGACGCCCGGGGCAATTTCCGCATCGCCTTCCAACAATTGCCACTGGCCGGAATCTCGCATGGGAGTGACATTCTCTGGAATGTAGCTGACACGATCGCGCTCCGTGGGCGTAAGCGCGTGCTCGTATTCGCCGCGCTGGATGATGTAGCGCGCATTCGGAAACGCCGGCATGGCACGGCCGTTTGCAATTGTAGTGTTCCCTCCGCAGTGATCGAAATGCAGATGGGTATTGATGACGATGTCCACGCTCTCCGGCGACACGCCTTTGGCGGCCAACTGTTCCGGGAGGCGAGCCGAGTTCTCAAATGCATAGATTTTGTTTTGCTTGTCGTCCCATTTACTGCCGCCTCCCGTCTCAAGCAATATCAGCTTCCCTGCTGTCTGGATCAGCAAGATATTCATTGCCAGCAAAATGCGGTTGCGATCGTCGGGCGGTGATTTCTTTTCCCAAAGCGGGCGAGGGATGACGCCAAACATCGCGCCACCATCCAGACGGAAAGTTCCGTCGCCGAGCAGATGTACTTCCATATCCCCAAGATGCATTTTCGATTGCCCCCTCTGTTTTTACTTCACGCCTGCGCCCGCAAGCAAATCGGCTACAGCTGCATAGGGATCTTTCTTGCGTTGCGCGACTTGTTGCGCCAGCGCGGCGAGCCGCCCATTATTTTCTGGAGTTCCCAACAAACGGTCAAGCAACCGGGATTCGAGCATTTCGATGAGCCGGCGGCTCCAATGGTCAGTCTCTCGCGCACGAAATTCCGGCGACGCTTTCGCGCGTTCCAGATATTTGGTAATTTCCGCGGCCAACTCGTCAATGCCTTTGGCATCCGTGGCAATGGTTCTCACCACGGCGGGACGCCATCCGTCACTTTCATGCGCGAGCTCCAGCATGGCGTGTACCTGCTGCTCAAGACGGTCCGCACCCTCACGGTCCGACTTATTGATGACAAAAACGTGCCCGATTTCCATAAGGCCGGCCTTCATGTTCTGCACATCATCGCCCATGCCCGGCACCAAGAGCACGAGCGTGCAATCAGCCAAGCGCACGATGTCCACTTCATCCTGGCCCACGCCAACCGTTTCGATGATGACGATTTGCTTCCCCGCGGCGTCGAGCAGTAAGGAGACATCCGCCGTGGCGCGTGCGAGGCCGCCCAGGAATCCACGGGTAGCCATCGAGCGGATGAAAATTCCGGCGTCGCCCGCGTGGCTCTGCATTCGTATGCGATCCCCCAAGATTGCGCCGCCGGTGAAAGGGCTGCTCGGATCCACGGCGATGATGCCAACGGTTTTTCCGGCACGCCGATATGCCGCGGCGAGACGATCCACCAGTGTGCTCTTGCCCGTGCCGGGAGCGCCTGTGATGCCGATGATCGCGGCGTGGCCGGTGGAATAAAATAGTTTTTTGAGGAGTTCGTCGGCTTCGGGTTCGTGATTTTCGATGGCCGTTATCGCCCGGGAAATCGAGCGGACTTCCCCCGCGCGAATTTGTTGCGCCCAGGCTTCGATCGGGGTGGGCATTGTCGGCGTGACTATTTCTTTCCGAGAAGCTGGCGGGCAATCACCAGACGCTGAATTTCACTGGTGCCCTCGCCAATGGTGCAGAGCTTCACGTCCCGGTAAAATTTTTCCGCCGGATAGTCCTTGATGAACCCGTAACCGCCAAAGACTTGCAGCGCTTCGTTGGCCACGCGCACGGCTACTTCGCTTGTATACAGCTTCGCCATGCTGGACTCGCGCGTCAGGCGGACATCGCCGCGATCCGCCATCCATGCCGCGCGGTAAGTTAGCAGCCGCGCGGCGTCAATTTCTGTGGCCATATCAGCCAGCTTAAATTGGATGGCTTGGAACTCGCTGATTGGCTTTCCGAATTGTTTGCGCTGCTTGGCGTATTTTGTTGCGGCCTCGAACGCGCCCTGCGCCATTCCGAGGCCGAGCGCGGCAATCGAAATCCTGCCGCCATCCAGGATTTGGAGGCTATTAATGAAGCCCTGGCCCGGTTCGCCAAGCATTTGATCCGCGGGCACACGGCAATCGCTGAAAATTACTTCGGATGTGTCACTGGCGCGCAGGCCAAGTTTATTTTCTTTCTTGCCGGGCCGGAATCCAGGCATTCCCTTTTCCAGAATGAACGCCGAAATGCCGTGTGAACCTTTGTCGCGGTCGGTGACTGCCATGGCCACGCATACATCAGCGTAATGCCCGTTGGTGGTGAATGTTTTTGCGCCGTTGAGTATCCAGCCGCCTTCCGAGGGCACGGCTGACGTGCGTGTCCCTCCGGCATCCGACCCCGCTTCAGGCTCCGTGAGGGACCAGCAGCCGAGTTTCGTGCCCTGCGCGAGCGGCGTAACGTATTTCTTTTTTTGTTCCGGCGTTCCGAATTTGTAAATGTGATTGGTGCAAAGCGAATTGTGGGCCGCCACGATGATACCGACCGAGCCATCCACGCGCGACAGTTCTTCAATCGCGATGACGTACTCAACGTAGCCGAGCCCTGCGCCGCCGTAATCCTCAGGAAAAATCACGCCGAGGAGTCCCAATTTTGCGAGTTGCGGAATGATCTCCGCGGGGAAATGAGAGGCTTCGTCCCATTCCATGATGTGCGGAGCGATTTCCGCTTCGGCGAATTCCCGAACGGTCCGGCGTAGTTGCTGTTGTTCGTCAGTGAAAGAAAAATCCAAAATGTCCTCAGTGGTTTGGAGCGAAATTCGATGCGGACATACTTTTATACCATATGGAGTAGCGCCATCCAAAAGGTCGAGCGCCGGACTGCGCAATCAGTCAAGCAGGCAGGCCGTTTGCTATTTGTGAGACTTGGATGCCGTCGCAGATGGGCCCGAGGGCAAAGCTGTCGTCCATCTATCGATTTCGTCCTTGAGGTGTGAGCCAATCTGGCTGCTCCACCCGGTGTAACGCTGACGGATGACGCCATTTCCGTCTATCAAGATATAGCTTGGGATCCCGTAAAGCGGAGTAATGAACGCCCTTCGCATCTTGTGATCGGTATCTCGAGTTTGCGTCCACTGTGGACTATTGCTGGAAAGAAATTGACGCCACGCCGCCTCGTTCTGGTCCACGCTCACGCTAATTACTACCACCTTACTTTTGTCAACATCCTCATACAGTTCCTCAAGCGCTGGAAAGGCTGCCTTGCAGGCGCCGCACCACGTCGCCCAGAAATCCACTAGAACTACCTTTCCACGCAGGTCGCCCGAGGAAATGCGGGCTCCCTGAAGGGTCTTGAATGAAAAATTCGGCGCAGGAGTTCCCTTGGCCGGTTTGGCAACGGGCGCCGCGTCCTCCGCGGTATTGCTGGGGTCGGCGGAGAATTCTCCAACCAGATTCGCATTCGAGTCTGAAGTCTGCGTGCCTCCGGAGAGCAATTGCCGGGCATCTCCGGCGTCGGGTCCCTTAGGAGAAGCGATGAGGTAGGCATTCAACTCCGCCGCGGCATCCTCTTCGCGTTTTTCCAGTAAGAGCGTTTTTCCTAGATTGAAATGAATTTCGGAATTGGCGGGATCCAGTTTTAACGCCGTTCGAAACTCCGATTCCGCCAAGGCAACGCTTGCTTGATCCTTTGCTCCGCCACTCGCGAGGGTTAAGCCCTCGAGGTTGTGTCCGAGCGCGCGGATTGCGTCTGTAGGAGCGAGCGCGATCATGCGGTCACAATTTTCGAATGTATTTAATTTGTCCTTGAGCTGATTGTAAGTTTGGGCCAGTCCCCAATACGCCGCATAATCCTTTCCATTGGAAAGACGGATCGCATCCTTAAATGCATTTACGGCGTCCGCGTACAAGCCGCTTTTCATTAATTCGGCGCCGTGCTTGAGCGCCGCCTGGTATTCGGAATTGTCCGATGGAGATTGCCTAGCGCTGATCGCGAAAGAGGAAAGGCAAACGACAATTATTGCCAACGTGGAAAAAAGATGCTGTCTGTTGGCTCGCATTCGGATTCCTTTCCGGCCAGATACGCTGGCTTCGCGGAGCGGCGAGTTCACCCCTTCACAATCGCGCGGAACGCATCGAGCGCCCGTGTAATGCCCGCGCGATCCACGTCATAATGCGTCACCATCCGCACGCCGAATTTTTCGGTGGGTCCTGAAAGGATATGGCGCTTGCCCAATTCTTCGCAGATCTTTGAGGCGGTGCGCCCAGTTCCTTGAACATCGAAAATGACGATGTTCGTCTGGACCTTCGCCATGTCCACGCGCACACCGGGGATGCGGGCTAGCCCTTCGGCCAGAAAATGGGCGTTCGCGTGGTCTTCGTGGAGGCGAGCCGGCATCTTTTCCAGCGCAATTAGTCCAGCGGCTGCGAGTACCCCCGCCTGGCGCATGCCGCCGCCGAGCATCTTACGGTAGACGCGCGCTTTTTCAATGAAATCGCCAGACCCGACGAGCATCGAGCCGATAGGTGCGCCAAGGCCCTTCGATAAGCAGAACATCACGGAATCAAATTTGCCCGTGATTTCCGCCACGCTTTTTCCAAGAGCCACAGCGGCATTGAAAATCCGGGCGCCATCCAAATGTACCGGCAGACCAGCCGCATGCGCGTGCTCGCAAATATCATCCGCATTCTTGGTTTGGTACACAGTTCCGCCCGCCATGTTGTGCGTGTTCTCGAGCGAAATCAGTCCGGTCTGCGCGCGGTAATAAATCTTCGGCCGGATAAGTGGATGGATCATTTCCCACGTCAGGATTCCATCAGAAGAAGAGGTGGTGCGCGGCATGCATCCAGCAATGGCCGACATCGAAGCCATTTCATATTGGTTGATGTGGCCGAGATCTTCGCAAATAATTTCATTGCCGTGGTGCGTCCAAATCTTAATGGCAATCAGGTTGCCCATCGAGCCGGAAGGCACAAATATCGCGGCCTCGCGGCCGAATATCTCCGCAGCGCGCTTTTGAAGCTGATTGACGGTGGGGTCTTCAGCGTATACATCGTCGCCGACGACTGCCTCCGCCATGGCGCGGCGCATTTCCGGCGTGGGCTTCGTGACCGTATCGCTGCGCAGGTCAACCGTCAGCGTCGCTTTATCTTCCGTTTCATGTTCGGCGGCGGAGTTCGCCGCTGTTGCTCCGTACATTGCCCCTCCGTGTGACCGCTCCGTGCCAGGAATTCTGGTGCAGCACTCAGCCCATGAGTTCAACAAACACTTCGTTGGAAACCGCCAGCCGCGCCGGCGCCAAGCGCAATCGCTTGCCATGCCATTCCATCAATCCTTGATCCACAAGACCGGCGATGCGCTGCTGTAATTCCGGCCAGCGCGCAACATTGTATCGCGCTTCCAGTTGCGAAACGTCAATTCCCTCGAGCAAACGAAGTCCCAGGAAAAATTCCTCGTCGAGCGCTTGCTCCGCTGAAAGCGTCTCTTTTTGCTCGACCGGCAAGTTGCCTGCACCTAGCGCCGCCGCGTAGGAGGCGGGGTCGTGCGGGTTGGCCCAGCGCATCGCGGTATCAAACGAATGTGCGCCCGCGCCGATTCCAAAATATGGCTCGCGCAACCAGTATTTCAAATTGTGTCCGGATCGCATGCCGGGCTTCGCCCAATTGGAAATCTCATAGTGTTCGTAGCCCGCAGAGACAAGCTGCTCGCGAGCGTACCCGTAGAAATCCGCGATAGCGTCGTCGGCGGGAATCGTTCCGGCGGAGTAGCGATTACCGCCGCTCAATACTTCACGGCCCAGGCGGCTGCCTTCGTCAATTTCCAGCATGTAAATGGAGACATGATTTGGCTCGAGCTCAACTAATTCCTGCACAGTCTGCCGCCAGGACTCCGCGGTTTGATGCGGAAGTCCCGCGATGAGGTCAAAGCTGAAATTCGTGATGCCGCCAGCGCGCAACGCTTCGGCTGCAGCGTAGATATCCGCGCGGCGATGCAGGCGGCCCGCCGCACTTAATTCCTTGTCATTAAAAGACTGCGTGCCGAGGCTGACGCGATTGATCCCCGCGGCGCTCCATGCGGCAACTTTTTCGAGCGTTACGGTTTCCGGATCCGCTTCCAGCGTGACTTCCCGTAGCGCGCAAGTAAATGATCCTCGGAGCGCATCTAGAATGCGCCCCAGTTCCGCAGGGGCAAGCAAGCTCGGCGTGCCGCCCCCGATATAAACCGTATCCACCATGACTCCGGCGGCGCAATTGCAAGCGGCAGACGCGACGCCAGCGGCGTGGTAAAGCGCATCGTGCTCATTGATTTCCCGCACTAAGCCATCAACGTACGGAGAATAGAGCCCGGACGAAAATACGCCCGTGTGAAAATTGCAGTAGGTGCACTTCGTCCGGCAGAATGGCACCTGAATGTAGATTCCCAGATTCATGGCGGCAATCGAATGTAACACAACGGCACGAAACGGCGTCTTCGGTGCTTTCCGATTCAAATTGTTTCACGTGAAACAATTTCATCTCAACCTGAACAGACAGAGGAAGATGCGGAATTCGAACACTCATTTTCGCGCTCATAACTGAAGATTCTCAGGCGCCGGTTACCTGATTCGAACCCTTCCTCGGTCATTTTGACGAGTGAGATGGATATTCCCCTGGCCTCGACACCCGATCTTACACGCTTGAATTTGTAGTTTTCGGCTCACTCTACTATCGCCTCCGTAGTTGATTTTGAGACTGCAACTTGACAGCCTGCCAACATCGGATAATCTTTCGCTCTGTGTAATCTGTAACCTCAGGAGAGATTCGATGAGATCTATTAGCACTAAACTTTGTTTCACTTTGATTGTGTGCGCATCACTGGCCATATTCCTGCAAGGCTGTGAAAAGAAGGAAGCAGGCGGCTTCAAAGAGACGCGCGTCCCAGTCAAGACGAGCCTACCTCCAGGCACCAATCCAATTCAGCAGCATAATCTTTCCTTCGCTGATTTTATTTCAATTCCCGATCCACCTGGCGTGCAAAAGAACGACCCACGATATGACAAGGTCCGCATCCCGCCATTCTCAAATCCGCAGGGCGTGAAAGAAGGCGACATTGTAAGGGTGGGTGGCTATCTGCAGCTTGTTACGTACATGGGCGATGGCGATTACAACCTGCGCTTCACCGCGACAGCGGATTCTCCAGACCACTACGTTATCGTCGAAATTCCTGATGACGACGATCTGGCCGACCGCAAGCTGCGTCCGTTCGTTGTTGCCGCGCGGGATTCCCTGAAGGCTCAAGCCCTCGGAGGCAAGGATCCTTCCCGCCAGGGAACGAAAGTTCAGAACCCGCCCTACGTCGAAATTACAGGGCAGCTCTTCTACAGCGATAATCACGTGGGTGATCCGCCAGCGGCCGACAAGCAAGGATTGTTCCGCGCATCGAATTGGCAGATCCATCCTGGACTTTACATAGACTTCACGGCCAAACCCAATCCGTAAATCGAAGAACCGCACGACAAAAGAAAGGGCCTCGAAGTTGCGGCCCTTTCTTGATTCTGAGTTGTACGAACTCAGCTAGTTGTCGTCGTCTCCGCCCCTGCGGCCGCCTCCGCCGCCAGCCACTGGAACGATGACGATTTGCGGAACACCCGCATCGTTAATCATCTTGTTCAAGGCCGGCAGACCTTCCCTCACCAACTTCTGTATCTGGGGCTTGAAGTCATTCAGTTCCTTCGTGAGCATGTCGAGTTCAGCTAGCTCGTCCGAAGTAGGTGCAGCGGTTACCGACTGAATGCCGCCATACACCTGGTTGATTCTCTGTCCGATTGTAGGTGGATACACAATCAACGGCGGCGCGGCGCTGCCCTGCTCTTCGCTCTCCAGCGGCGGGTTGACGAAGTGCCCGGCTACGTTGTCTACTTGTTTTTGGAAGTCGCCCGCCGCCTTCTGGACGTTTTCAGGGATTCTCGCCGATTGAGGCCGCGTCTTCCATGCATTTATCGCAGCATCAAGCGAAGTCTTCAATGAGACGATTTGTGACTGCGTGGTTGCAAGGTCTCGAGTCAGTGCGAAGGCCGCCATCTCCGCCTTGTAGCGCGCGGCTCTGTCCGCCGCGGAGATCTCGATTCGTGGGTCTTCGTCGACATGCACGGTCTTGGTATCCGATTGATCCCCAAGCGTCACTTTTACTGTGTAGTCGCCGGGCTCTACGAGCGGACCAGCACCGCCGCCGAATCCGCCAAAGCCACCGCCTCTTCCGCCAGCCGGTGCGGCTTCTGCACCCGGCTGAGCAGGGGGAACTTGGCGAAGATCCCATTCAAGCCGGTTGATGCCCGCCTTGCCTTCGCAGGCTGCACCACCACCGAACCCGCCACGGCCACCACCGCCTCCGCCTCGACCACCTTGTGGAGCAGCGGCCGCCGCAGCAGCTCCGCCTGCGGGAGGTGCACCACCTGCAGCTTCTGCCGCGGCTGCGGAAGCTGCGGCTCCTCGACCGCCTCCGCCTCTGCCACCGCGTCCGCCACCTCCGCCGCCAGCAGCACCAGCTTCAGGTACAGCGCCAGGGACAGGCACGGGAGAGCAGGTAAGGGTACGAACCGTAGTGTTGTCTTTATCGGTGATGGTGATGTTTACGCGTTCACGACCGGTGAGAGCCGTCTTGAGGTAAATATTCAGAATTGCGCCGTTCGGTGGATTGGGCGCCGTAAAGATGCGATTGCCGTACCCGAAGCCTCCGCCGCCTCCTCCACGACCACCGCGGTACTCGAACGTATTCCGAATATCGAACAAATGCACATTGGAGTTGAGAACTTCCGGAGTGAGTTCCTGGATCGGCGTAATGTCGTCCATTATCCAGATGGACCGGCCATGCGTGCCAAGGATCATGTCATTGTCACGCGGGTGAATGAGGATGTCGTCCACCGGAACGCCGTGGGGAAAATTGCCCATATTGACCGCGGACCAATTTGCGCCACGATCCAAGGAAATAAACAACCCGCGCTCGGTTCCGGCATAGAGCACGCTCTGGTTCTTGGGATCTTCGCGGATCACATGCAACGTGCCGTCCTTCTCCGTAATTCCATTGGAAATGGGCTTCCAATTCTGCCCATAGTCGGACGTCATATACATGTAGATGTGGAAGTCACCCATGCGATGGCCGTCAAACGCCACAAACGCAGTGCCCGCGCTAGCCTTGGAGCCAATTACGCGGCTGACATAGGTTCCCTTAGGAACGCCTGGCACCCGACTGGCAACGTTGGTCCAGTTCTTGCCGCCATCACGCGTCACTTGGAGATTGCCGTCGTCAGTGCCAACCCACAGAACGTCCTTGTCCACGGGTGATTCGCCAATGACCGAGATGCAAGGCCACCACTCGACTCCGTCCTCACGGGAGAGCTCGTCCTTGGTGGGAAGAATGCCGAGAATTTTCAGCGTGCGTCGGTCCACATTATTTGTGAGGTCTGGGCCTAGCTTTTCCCAGTGATCGCCCTGATCATTGGATCTAAACAAGAAATTGCCGCCGTAATAAATTGTCTTGTGATCGTAAGCGGAAATTTCGATCGGGGAATTCCATTGGAAGCGATACGGAGCCTCTCCCTCTTTCGGGATGGGCCGGATGCTCCTGGTTTCGCCGGTCTTGAAGTTGCGCCGTTGCAGAGCGCCATCCTGGGATTCGCCGTAATCAAAATTGGCGTCAACTGGATCGAGGCGATTGTAAAAACCGTCGCCGCCGCCCACGCTGACCCAATCCGCATTCACGATGCCGCCCCCCGTCAAGACCGCCGAGGGACCGCACCAGCTTCCATTATCCTGCAGACCGCCGCAGACCTTGTACGGCCGTTCGTTGTCCGCCGTGACTTCATAAAATTGGCCTATGGCGATGACGCTATCGTGATCCCAGGTTCGGCCCATGTCATGGCTGAAGTAGATTCCGCCGTCCACGCCAACGATCATGTGGTTTGAGTCATGAGGGTCTATCCAAAAGCCGTGATAATCGCTATGGACGGTTTGGCCCTTGTTCTGCTGGAAGGTCTTGCCGCCATCTTCGGAGTAAAACAGGGACGCCGCTGGAGCCCAGATGCGCAGGTCATTGTTCGGATCAATGGCCAAGATCCCGAAGTACATCGCGCGGGAATCATAATCGCCCATTTTCGTCCAGGTCTCGCCTTTGTCCTCACTGCGGAAGATTCCGCCGTGCGCGTGCTGAATTCGCGCGTAAACGATATTTGAATCCTTGCGATAAACGGCCAGGTCAATGCGGCCCGTGTCTCCGCCATTCTCGTAGGGCATATCCTTCATCAGCTTGGTCCACGTGGCGCCTGCATCGGTTGTCTTATAAATGCCGCTCTCAGGGCCGCCGCCGTTGAAACCCCACACCGTCCGGCGCCGCTCGTACATCGCGGCGTAAAGCGTGCCGGTGTCGTTTGGATCAATCACAAGATCCGTTGCGCCAGTGTTTTCGCTGATATACAGCGATTTTGTCCATGTTTTCCCGCCGTCGGTGGTTTTGTAAACGCCGCGATCTGGATTTGATCCCCAGAGTCCGCCGCCCGCCGCAACGTAGACAATGTTTGGATCGTGCGGATCAATCACGATTCGTCCGATCGTCTGCGTGGCCTCCAGGCCCAGGTGCGCCCAAGTTTTCCCGCCGTCGAGCGACTTGTAAACGCCGTAACCGTACGACGCACTCTGCCGGTTGTTGGCTTCACCGGTGCCGACCCAAATCGTGTCATGCGATGATGGCGCGATGCTGATGCTGCCAATCGAGGCGCTAACTTCGTGGTCGAAAATCGGCGTCCATGTCGTGCCGCCGTTTACCGTCTTGAACACGCCGCCCGCGGCCGTCCCGACATAAATCGTGTCCGTATTGTTTTCATCCACAGCATAGTCGTCAATTCGTCCGCCCATGGTTGCCGGGCCGATATTGCGAAGTTCCAGATTTTTGAGCGCGCCGCCCAGGTCCGGTTCGTTCAGCGACGGAGCCGGCGGCATTGCCGCGGGACGGCCAGCGTTGGTATTCCGGCTGGAAAAAGCCGGCACAGTAAGTGCTGCCATCACCACGATGAAAACCAGCGACAGACTCAATCCGACAGACTTTCGAGACATTCTTTTACCCCCTCAAGAAAAATTGCCGACTCCTACCGATGATAGGAGTCGCTTATGCTATTTCGGACTCGGTCGAAATGCAACAAACAATAGATTGCACACCACGGTATGGGTATACGGACGTAGGCGCCGCTCTGGCGGTTTCAACAGGAGTACGTGAGTGATGCCAGGTCAGCCGAGTGCTGAAGGGGAGGCGGCGCCGTAAAAGGCAAACCACGGTTTCGCGGCGGCCAGCCGATCATTGACGTTCTTGATATTCTTCACACCTTCCACCGACAACCAATCCTCGAGCGCCTTGACTCCCTGCTTCGCGTAAACCGGAATGCCCTCCTTCCATGTCGCGCGGCCACAGAGCACGCCCGAGAAATCAGTTCCGGATTCCGCCGCAAGATCAAGTGTTTCACTGAAAACATCGTTGCTTACACCGGCGGAAAGATAGATGAATGGTTTCTTCGCCACGGCCGCGGCCTTCCGGAATTGGTCCTTCGCCTGATCCCGCGTATAGGCGGCTTCGCCTTTGCAGGCGCGTGTGCCGCCCACGAATGCCATATTCACAGGAACTTCCACTTTCATGATGTCCACACCATATTGGGGTTTTGAGAATTCCTCCATGCTGCGGGTGACGCATTCCGGTTTCTTGCGCGCGAACTCGATTCCCTTCTCGTCCAACGCCTCGTCATAACCCACAAATTCAAGAAAGAATGGCACGTCGGAGGCCTGGCATTCCGCGCCGATGCGCTCGACCCAGGCATGTTTCATCTCGTTGATGGGTGCGGGATCGAAGGGACTGTAGTAGAGCAAAATCTTCACGCAATCCGCGCCCGCGTCCACGATGCGGCGCACGGAATACATTTCCAACAAATCAGGCAAGCGGCCCGGCTGCGTGTTGTCATAGCCGCTCTTCTCATAAGCCAGAAGCAGCCCGCAGCCCTTTGCCCGCAGCTTGGCCGCGCTCAAACCGAATTCCGGATCGAGGAGAATTGCGCTGGCATGCGGAGTAAGGACGCGGACGACTGCTTCCTTAAATTCGGCCATCATCTCGCTCGTGACCGCCTTCTTATCCACGCCCTTGTCTTTCGCTATCGCGCTGCGCAACGACCCCCGCTGATCCATGGCCGCGGCCGCAATTACACCGCGCGAATTGCAGACTGCTTGGAGTCCCTTTTGTTTGCCAGGCGTGATCTTCATAAAATGTCCTCCGAATACCAGTGAGCGTGAATCGTTCAAGTGTAACGGCGAGTGTACCACGCCCCGAAAAGTGATTTCGATTCCTATAAACGCGCGACGCAGTGTGCCGCCGGTTCGACGCCTGCGTTCTTGCCTAGCTCAGCGAGCAACTCCAGACCATTCCGGGCGAGAAATGGCAGCAAGCTCAGCGAACGTTCCTGAAGCGCATTCTGAGGATAAAGGGCATCGCGGATGGCTTGCTCGTGGCCGCTTAGGATTCCGGTGCGAAATCCAGCGGCGCGTCCGGCCTTCGCTTGCAATTTTCCAAATTGGTAGAGCATCTTTCGCTGAGCATTATCTAGGGCTCCCACGAGGGTCGAATCAAGTTTCCCGACGGGTTTGCGCATCCCGGCGAGCATTCGCACAAGTTTTTTCTCTTCTACAATAAACCGCGCAGCGAGTCCGCGAGGCAAGTTGCGCTTTTCCATTTTCAGGCGCAAGTGCTGGCGGCCGCGAAGGACGTCCTCAATCGTAAGCCCGTAGCGTTTGAGTAATCGTTCCACTGGCTGCTCGACGAGCGTGAAGCTTGCGCGCGGAAGAATGGCAGGCATGCGTCCCAACAGCCTGTCATAGAGAACACGATTTTGCGCGAAGTAGGCGATCTCGGCAGGACCTCCAATGTAGGCCGCGGTCGGCAGCAGCGTATCCTGCATCACCGGACGCAGGAGCGCGTTGGGACTGAACGCGTCAGGATTCGCGTCAATGGCCGCATCTAGATCAGCGGCGGAAAACTCTTGGTCCGCCGCTACGAATCCCGAATTACGGCGAAGCAGAGCAACGCGTTTGCCCTCGATGATTCTGAATAGTAGCGTCGAGCGCTCCGTCACCTTCACCTGGGTGTGGTAGCCGGACTTCTCGATCTGTTTATTCTGCGCCAGCAGCCCGGCGGTCAACTCCGCCTGTTCCTTTACGGCGCGATGGAACAATGGCGCTGCCAGGCGGCTTAGCCTAACATCCATAGGGTCGAGCAAGATGAGGCCTTGCTTGCCGAACAACGCGGCCATCATCTGCGCGAATGCCGAGCCGAACGTTCGGTCGGGTTTGTATGCGGCCGCGAGAATTGCGCCAATTTCTTGCGATGCCGATCCAGCAAGGCCATCGATTGCTTTCCGCACGAGTGGCGCGATTTGCGGCCCCAACACGATGCCGCCAACGCTGCGCCCTTCCTGTTCCTTTTCGCCCGCCCAGTCCAAACGTTCAAGCCCAGTGGCGGACGGCCAATAAACGTGATTGATTTCCGCCAGGTCGTGGTCCTCACTTGCCATCCAGAAAATGGGCACGGCCTCTATGTTTTTCTTGCGGAGTTGGGCAGCGATGGTCAGCGCGGAAAGCGCCTTGTAAAAGGTGTACGCGGGTCCACCGAATAGCCCCACCTGTTGCCCTGTCACGATAGCAACCGCATTGCCCTTCAACAACGCCAGATTGCGCTCAAGCGCCGCGGGCAACGCGTTTCCGCAAAATCCGGCGTTCTGTGAGCGGAGGATTTCGGCCACAGCCGCGCGCATTTCACCGGGATATCGGGTAGTTCCGCGCGTCAATCCCCGGGCAGCTTCTCGAATCCCCGCTAACGTTGGCTGATGGGGATAGAAACTGGAAAGTTTTGGAGACGCAGAAGGCTTTGCGCGCCACGAAAGAAAATCACTATAGAGCCGCGTGATGTGCGGCAGGTTGGCTGGCGTTAAACAGTCGTACTCCATTGGGACACACATGATAACCGCCCGGCGCGACTCCGGCAAACGACCGTTGTGGAGAGAGCAGGTCGGCTGTCCGCTTGCGCGAGAGGTGCATCCGCTGCACTACAAGACGCATCCGTGACAACGGTTAAGCGCCGAGGGTAGACTATTCACCTATGAAGCAATTTTCCTTTTCCTTGAAGGCGGCTCTTGCCGTGGCAGCCATTCTTGCCGTTCCCATTAGCGTGCCAGTTGCATCTCAATCTTCGCCTCAGAAACCATCCGCCGGCAACCCAACCGTGCAAACGCAGCCTTTGCGAGTTACTTCGCGGCTGGTTCAAGTGAATGTGATCGTCGAGGATAAAAATGGCCGGCCGATCACGGGGCTTACAAAAAAAGACTTTATGATTCTGGATCAGGGCCAGCCGCAAACGATTGCTTCCATGTCAGAACAAACGATCAAGCTTACGTCATCCGTGGATACGCTGGCCGCTCCGGCTCCCAATTTCTATTCCAATCGATTTCAGGAACGTTACGGCGTCCCGCCCAGCGTATCCGTCATTTTGCTTGACGCGCTCAACACCTCCAGACCGAACATGACGTATGCGAGAGCCCAAGTCGTTAAGTTCCTGAGACAGCTCCAGCCGCAGGATCGCGTGGCGCTATATGGTCTTTCCGACAAGATTTACATTCTGCATGATTTTACGGCCGACACCGAAGCATTGCAGCGCGCGATGAGCACACTTCCCCGCCTCCAACAAGATCAGGCGAACGCCACGGCGCCGATGGATTTTGCCGTCGCTACGGGAGACGCTGTGGTTGACGCGTGGGCCGCGAGCGTTGTCCAGGCTGGGGCTGATTTCAATACCATAAATCGCGTCGAGCAAACCGCGTACGCTCTCGAGGCGATTGCCAACCATTTAGCCAGCCTGCCGGGCCGCAAGAACCTCATCTGGATATCGGGCAGCTTTCCTTTTCAAATTGGTATGGGCTCGATCGGCGGAACGGCTGAGCAACGATCGTTCAGTAATGAAGTTGAAAGCGCGGCAAGAGCTTTGAGCAACGCCAATGTCGCCATCTATCCTATAGATGCACGCGGGCTCGTGGCTTCTCGAGGGGGCCGGGGGACTGCTGGGCCGGATGTCGATTCGATGGTGGTGCTTGCCGATCGCACGGGCGGCCGCGCATTTTACAACACAAATGACATTACTGGCGCCATCCATCGCGCGATTGACGATTCCCGCGTGACCTATGTGCTGAACTACTACCCAAATCACAATCAGTGGGATGGCCGCTTCCGCGAAATCAAAGTGAAAGTGAATCGTCCGGGCGTGGAGGTGCGCTCACGACGAGGATATTTTGCATTCGCGAACGTAGTGGTTTCTCATAAAGACAAAGAAGCAATCATGGTCGATGCCGCCAAGAGCCCGCTCGAATCCACCGCTCTTGGCATGGATGTGCAAGCCGATCCGGTGGATGTTCCGGGCGCTCGCGAGATCAAAGCGCAGGTCAAAATTGATCCTAGCCAGTTGCAGCTCACAAGAACCGGAGATCACTGGACGGACAGCATTGAAGTAAAATGGGTGCAGCTTTCCGCTGACGGAAATGTGTTGGCCAGCAGTTCGCAAACCCTTGATCTGAATATTCCGCAGGCGGATTACGAAAGTGTCTTACGCAAAGGGCTCAGCTTTTCTGGCGCCGTCAACCTCGTGAACGATGCGACCGACGTCCGGCTGGTGGCGCGGGATTCCGGCAATGGATCCGTTGGAACGGTGAATATTCCTGTGGCGCGGCTGTTTGTGCCGACAGCGGTTCAGTAGGGCAATGTGGTCTTAACGCGCTGCGGCGTGTTGCAGTGTAGCAAGCGCCGACTTGACCGTGATCTGTTGATCTTGGGTAAGCGGCAGGAGCGGCAGCCGCGTAGCTCCTCCATACATTCCCAGACAATCCATCGCGAATTTCACGCCGGCAACGCCAAGCTCGCTGACGCATTTCTGCGATACGGGCGCCAGTCTTTGCTGAATCTCTTCGGCATTTGCCGATTGGCCCGCTTGCGCGGAATCGTACAATTGCACGCACAAATCCGGTACCACACACGCCAGCGCCAAAATCGCGCCCACTGCCCCCAGCTTGAGCGATGGTTCCAGGATAGTCGCCGAACCCACCAGTGTTTGAAAACGCTTTGGCGCGGCGGCGAGAATTTCCTGTATCACCGGGAGCTTCCCCCAGCTTTCCTTAATGCCACAGATGTTCGGATGCTCTGCCAGGCGCGCAACGAGCGCGGCCGGCACTTCAATACCGGTAAACTGCGGGATGGAGTAAACCAGCACCGGAATCGGAGAAGCGTCCGCAACGCCGCGGAAGAATTCCAGCAGCGCGGCATGAGTCATTGCTGGTTTGTAATAGTGGGGCGTGCGGACAAGCGCCGCGTGATAGCCCAGCGCGGCCGCTCGGCGAGTGCGCACGATAGTTTCCGCCGTGGATTCCGCGCCCGTGCCAGCAATCAGAATCTTGTTTGGCGAGGCGTGCTCTGTCACAGCGGCGAACAGGCGCTCGGTTTCCTGCCACGAAAGAAGAATCGCCTCGCCGGTTGAGCCACAAACTGCATATCCAGCAACATTCGTTTTGTTATATGAGGCGAGGTTTTCCTTCAGGCGAGTTAATGCCAAAGACTCGCCGCCGGACTCGAGCGGCGTTGTGATCGGTACAAAGATTCCACGAAGATCCATGGTGCTATCCCTTCCCTACAAAGACGCCCTGCTAAGAAGACTGACTCTTCGCCTGCTTGCGCGCATGCAAATCCTGCAACGCGGACACCTCGAATGTATCTTCAAGTTGTGATTGCAGTCCGCGCGTCGCCGCTCGTGCAGCGGAAAGTGTGGTGAGGCACGGAATGTTGTACCGGATTGCCGCCCGGCGAATCGATTTTTCGTCATAGAAGGATTCACGGCCCAGCGGAGTATTGATGATCAGATCCACTTTCGCGGTTTTGATCAAGTCCACGATATTTGGCCGGCCTTCGTTCGCTTTGTACACAGCTTCAGCCGCCACGCCCGCCGCCTTTAATGCGGCCGCGGTTCCGCGAGTGGCGATCAGCCGGAACCCCAGCGCCGCAAGGTCACTTCCCAGCGGACCAATGTGACGTTTGTCGTGATCATTAACGCTAAGGAAGATCGTGCCGGAGCGCGGCAACCGCTGTCCGGCAGCGAGCTGCGCCTTCGCAAACGCGTGTCCAAAAGTCTTGGCGATTCCCATCACTTCACCGGTCGAGCGCATCTCCGGACCCAGAATCGTATCCACACCGCGGAATTTGCTGAATGGGAAAACTGGGGATTTTACGGAGAAATAGTCTCGCACCGCAAGTTCCGCCACGCCATTCGTTTCGACAATAGGCAGCTTCATTTCCTTCAGTTTCTTGCCGGTCATCAATCTGACCGCGACCTTTGCGAGCGGCACACCCGTGGCCTTGCTGACGTACGGCACTGTGCGCGAGGCGCGAGGATTCACTTCCAGCACGTAAACCTTGTCCCGCTGGATCGCATACTGCACGTTCATTAACCCCACAACGCCCAGTGCCTGCGCCAGGCGCTGGGTATATTGACGTATCCGATCAAGTACGTCGGCGCTCAACGTCACCGGTGGCAACACGCAAGACGAATCGCCCGAGTGAACGCCGGCTTCCTCGATGTGCTCCATAATTCCGCCGATCACAACGTCCGTGCCATCCGCCAGCGCGTCCACGTCCACTTCCGTTGCGTCTTCCAGAAACTGGTCAATCAGCACGGGTCGCGCAGGGCCCATCAACGCGGCTTGCGCGACGTAGGACTGCACCGTTTCAATGTCGTAAGCGATCACCATCGCTCGCCCGCCCAGAACGTAACTTGGTCTAACGAGTACGGGCAGCCCAATTTCCGCCGCCAGTCGCGCTGCCTCTTCCGGGACCAGGGCCGTACCCGCGCGCGGTTGCGGAATGCTCAGTTCCTCGAGCAATCGCCCGAAGCGCCTGCGATCCTCTGCCAGATCAATTTTTTCAGGAGAGGTGCCGATAATGGGAACGCCGCAGCGCTTCAGTTCCATCGCCAGATTCAGCGGCGTCTGCCCGCCAAATTGCACAACCACTCCCTGGGGCTTTTCGCGCTCGACTACGGCGAGCGTGTCTTCGAGAGTCAGCGGCTCAAAATAGAGGCGATCGGAGGTATCATAATCAGTCGAAACCGTCTCGGGATTGCAATTCAGCATCACCGTCTCGAAGCCGTCTTCGCGCAGCGCGAATGATGCGTGGCAGCAGCAATAATCAAATTCAATTCCCTGCCCGATCCGGTTTGGCCCGCTTCCAAGAATGACGATCTTCGGCTTCGTGGTTGTATCCGCCTCATCTTCGTCTTCGTAGGTCGAATACATATACGGGGTGAACGATTCAAATTCAGCGGCGCAGGTATCCACTCGCTTGTAGACCGGCGCCACTTTCATTTTGTGGCGTTGCAGGCGAACAGCAGTGGGTGTGGTTTTCCAGATTTGCGCCAATTGTTCATCGCTTGTGCCGCAGCGTTTTGCCTCGCGCAAAAGCTCGGGCGAAACCGTTTCGAGCGTCACTCCTTCCATCCGATGGTTCAGATCCGCTATCTCGCGCATCTGCGCGATGAACCACGGGTCTATCTTCGTAAGGTCGCAGATTTCCTTTTCCGAAAGGCCGCGATCAAGCGCCACCATCAACCAGTGAATCCGGTCTGGCCGCGCTGTGGCGATTTTCTCGCGCAGAAGTGACGCGGGTGTTTCCGCCGGAACGCGCCAAGGCGTATGCGGCTCGAGCGACCGGATACCCTTTTGCAGCGCCTCCTTGAATGTGCGCCCGATGGCCATCACTTCCCCCACGGATTGCATCTGCGTGCCCAGAGAAGTGTCCGCTCCGGGAAACTTTTCAAACTGGAATTTCGGTATTTTCACAACTACGTAGTCAATTGTCGGCTCGAAACACGAAGGCGTCTTCCTGGTAATATCATTCGGAATTTCGTCGAGCGTCATGCCCACCGCGAGCCGCGCCGCGATTTTTGCTATTGGAAATCCCGTGGCTTTGCTCGCCAGAGCGGAGCTGCGCGAAACGCGCGGGTTCATTTCAATTACAACCATGCGCCCCGTCGCGGGGTCAATCGCGAACTGGATGTTCGACCCGCCCGTTTCCACGCCCACCTCGCGGATCACCGCCGCGGCCGCGTCGCGCATCCGCTGATATTCCTTGTCGGTCAGCGTTTGCGCGGGAGCAACCGTGATGGAATCGCCGGTGTGAACGCCCATGGGATCAAAATTCTCGATCGTGCAGACGACCACGAAGTTGTCGCGGCAATCGCGCATCACCTCGAGTTCATATTCCTTCCAGCCGAGAACGGATTCCTCGACCAGCGCTTCGTGCACTGGGCTCGCGTCGAGCGCGTGCGAGATAGAATCCGCAAACTCCTCGCGGTTGTACGCGATGGCGCCCCCCGTGCCGCCAAGCGTGAAAGACGGCCGGATCACCACGGGATATCCGAGTTGGTCGGCCAATTTCAAGGCATCCACAACATTGTTTACCAGCGCGGAAGCAGGCACATCGAGACCGACCTTCCGGCATGCATCCTTGAACCACAGGCGGTCTTCCGCGACCTTGATGGCGCGAAGCGGCGCGCCGATCAATTCCACGCCGTATTTATCAAGAATTCCGCTTTCCGCGAGCTCCACGGCTAGATTCAAAGCTGTCTGCCCGCCGACGGTCGGCAGAAGCGCGTCAGGCTTTTCCAACGCAATAATCTTCTCGAGATAATCCCGTGTCAGCGGCTCGATGTAGGTTCGATCGGCTAGTTCCGGGTCCGTCATGATCGTGGCGGGATTTGAATTCACGAGGACTGTTTCGTATCCGTCCGCGCGCAACGCCTTGCACGCCTGCGTGCCCGAGTAATCGAATTCGCACGCTTGCCCGATCACAATCGGCCCCGAGCCGATAATCAATATCTTGTGTATGTCTGTTCGCTTGGGCATTTTTCTCTAAACCACCCGGCCTGAATCACCAACCGCGCTGCGCTTCGCCGGCCGCGGATTCCGTGCTTCCTGCATCATGTTCGTGAACTGCCGGAACAAATACCGCGAGTCGTGCGGTCCGGGTGAGGCCTCCGGATGATATTGCACACTGAAGAGCGGCAGCGACCGGTGCCGCATGCCTTCATTGGTCTGGTCGTTCAGATTCACGTGAGTAATTTCCACATCCTTTGAAGGTAACGAATCCGGGTCTACGCAAAAGCCATGATTCTGCGATGTGATCTCCACCTGATTCGTTATCAGATTCTTTACCGGGTGGTTTGCACCGTGGTGTCCGAACTTGAGCTTGAATGTCTTGCCGCCCAGCGCAAGCCCGCAAAGTTGGTGCCCCAGGCAAATTCCGAAAACCGGCACCCGGCCGATCAATTTCCGAATATTGTCAATCGCGTAGCCGACAGGCTCCGGATCACCCGGACCATTGGAAAGGAAAATACCATCCGGATTTAGTCCAAGTACGTCCTCCGCGGAGGTCCGCGCCGGAACTACGGTAACGTCACAGTTGTGATCCACCAGAAGCCGCAAAATATTCTGTTTGATGCCAAAGTCGTACGCGACCACGCGCCAGCGTTGTGTCCCATTTTCGCCATGGGGTTCGCCAAGATCCTCGCGCCACGGCGAAACGGCCAGCTCGATCGAATTTTTCGTCCACGTATATCGCTCCGGCGCAGTCACCCGGCTCGCCAACTCTTGCCCCGCCATCGTGGGCAACGCTCGCGCTTCCGCGATTAGCTTTTCCACGGGTGTGCCATCCGTCGACACGACTCCCCGCATCGCGCCAGCCGATCGCAGATGCCGCACCAACGCGCGCGTATCGATATCCCAAATTACCGGTATCTTGTGGCGCTCCAGATACGCCTGCACCGATTCTTCCGAACGCCAATTCGACGTCAGGCCCGAGAATTCACGCACAATGAGCGCCTCGATGTACGGACGCGAAGCTTCTTCATCGTCCGCGTTGGCGCCCACATTTCCGATGTGGGGATAAGTCATGCAAACAATTTGTCCTGCGTAGCTTGGATCGGTGAAAACTTCCTGGTATCCGGTGAGGCTGGTATTGAAAACGACTTCGCCTCCGCGGCGGGTCTTGGCTCCCGCGCCGCGGCCATTGAAAATTCGCCCGTCCTCAAGCGCAAGCATGGCGGGCTGTCCGGTCTTGTGGGTCAGTGCATCCTCCTGAATTTATTTTAACAATTCTGGTGAAACCGAAAGGGTGCCGAAATGGTCCATCGGCCAATAAGCAAAAACCGCTTTGCCATATATATCGCTGTATTCCACGGGGCCGAATACGCGCGAATCGTTTGAGCTGTCGCGATGATCCCCCATGACAAAATATTCACCAGCAGGAATATGTGTAGGAGGGAAATCGCTATTGTCGAGATATTCGGGCGGAACATAAGGCTCGGCAACAGCGCGCCCGTTAACAAACACATGTCCACGGAGAATTTCCACAGTCTCTCCAGGCAGCCCCACCACGCGCTTGATAAAGGATTTCGTGCGATCCCGTGGATACCAGAATACGACAACGTCACCGCGGGCGATGGGCTCAAACCTGTAAGCCATCTTGTTGATGAAAATCCGCTCCTGGTCTGAAATGAGCGGAGCCATGCTCGTACCTTCTACTTTCACAGGTTGATAAAGGAAAACGATTATTACCACCGCGAAACACATTGCCAATAAAAGATCGCGCGCCCACACGCGCAGCTCGCGATGGAAATTTGAGGCCGCGGGCTGGCGGTCGGTGGCTTCCGGCATGACTGGGGTCTCGGGCATAAGCGGATTTCAGGAGCTATTTATACCACGGCGCGCGAGTCGCGCCAACGCCCGATGCATTCGGAGCAAATGTGCAACATCCCACATTATAAGATGCGTGTTACAGCCAGTAAGGTTTCCCCTCTGAATTTAATCGCGGGGAAGAATAAAATTGCGCGCGGGGTTCGTATGGCGCTAGACGATTCAGGTTACGGCGTCTTGGTCCTGTCGAATAGCTGAAAGTCCCTACTCACTCCGAAAGTAAATCCTGTGCGAGGATCGTTTTTGAAAAGCCCGCCAATTCCGGCAAAATCCCACACCAACCCGCCTGCGGAAACTTGGGCGCCCAGTCTGGCCTGACCGCGGCTCTCTGTTCCTTCGAGCGCTGCGTTGATCGTTCGATCTGAATAGCGGCCCGCGACTTCTCCCAGCAGGCTAAACCGGTGATTAAAGGGATACCGGAATGCAAACCCAAAAAGCAGTTCATCGTTCTGGGAGAAAAGCGCGTTGGGCGACGTGAGGATCGCCAAGCCCGCGTCGCCGAACAGGTCAAGTTTGCCAAAATGCTTTTCGATGATCAGTTCGGAATAAATGTTTGTGGCGTTATTCCCGATGCCGAGTGCTTGATTGCTGTTGGGCATCTGAAAACCAAAGCGCGTCGCAATCGCCGGCCGGCGTCCTTGTTCCGCGAAAACCAAAACTTTCGTCCACAGGGAAAAATCTCCGACGTCATTGGTTGAATTGGCGCCGGGCAGACTGAGGGGAATAAATGAAGCTCCCTGCTCCTTGATGGAGAGAAATTCCTGCACCATTCCCTGTACTTGAATCTCCACGATCTTTCCCAGGCCCATCCTCATGTTCACAACGCCGACGTTCGTAAGATCTCCGCTCAATCCCGACAATGGGAAAGTTACGTCCTGGAGAAAATCGAAACCAATCTGCGTGCGAACAGTACCCGGAGCCATTACCTCGGCGTCAGCGGTCTGTAGGGGAAGGTCCTGCGCCGCAGCCGAGCCGGACGCGCCGAGCAGCACTGCGGCCGCAAGCACACCGGATATCAACCGTGTGCGGAACACGGACAGAATCGCATTCATCGAATTGCCCAAGAAGAGTCCTCGCAGATGGCCATCATCCTAGGACAAATTCGGCCAATCACCAAGTACCTTGTGCGTCAGGCATTAAAACCCGCCAGCTCATTCAAAAAGCAGGTTCAGGGAAGCCAGCGCCGCCGTAACCGCCGTTTCCGTCCGCAAGATATTGCTCCCTAGAGACCCTTCGACAAAGCCACCGGCAGCGGCAGCCATGAATTCTTGATCCGTCCAGCCACCTTCCGGGCCGATGGCGAGCACGGCGCTGCGCGTAGAATCCCGGGGAAATGCCGAAAGAATTTCCCGCAAGGGCGCCGCCTCTGGCCGCTCGGATAAAATGATACGCGGGCCTGAGTTTCGTTCACCGTCACCGGCGACATTAGAGAAGTTGTCTGACAGTCGGCTTAGTGGATGCAGAAAAGGAGGGCGCAGCCGCCGCGCCTGCTGTGCCGATTCAATCAGAATCTTCTTCCAACGTTCCGCACGTTTTGGCGCGGCAGCAACAAGAGCCTTTTCGCTCCGTGCGGCCGCCAGCGGAAAGATGAAAGTTACTCCCAACTCAGTGGCTTTTTCGAGCGCCCACTCGAAGCGGTCAAATTTCACGATGCTGAGCAGTAGCGCTGTCGTCACACGTGGCGCACGGCTAGGCAAGATATCGGTGAGTGTGAATTCAACAGAGTCGTGCCCGGAGCGCTCCACCAGTCCGAGCCGAACGGTGTTTCCGTCGCTCAACTCGTAGAGCTGCCCTGGCTCTGCACGGAGCACGCGACCCAGGTGATGCGCCGCCTCCGCTCGCAAGGTTGCGCTGTCACCTTCGAATTTTTCGACGAAGAATCTGCGCCGCAAGCAGGCTCCTACAGCGCCGCGCTTATCCGAAGATGTCTTTCACTTTATCAAAGAATGAAGAATTGCGATCCGCGGGATGGTTTTCCACGGGCAACGTTTCCGCAAGCTGCACGAGCAACCGCCGCTGATCCCGGGAAAGTCTGGCGGGAGTCATCAAGCGCACCGAATAGTAAAGATCGCCTTTGCCGCCGCCATGAGGATCGGGCATGCCTTTCCCCTTCAAGCGGAATGTCGTGCCGGTCTGCGTGCCTTCAGGAATCCGTAGCCGCTCCTCACCAACCACTCCCGGCACTTGGATTTCTGTTCCCAGCGCAGCTTGCGGATAACTGATGGGAATCGTCGCAAACAGATCCGCTCCGCGCCGCTCGAAGAACGGATGTTCCTTCACCTGAAGCACGACGTAAAGATCGCCGGCAGGTGCTCCGGGACTGCCGGGTTCGCCGGCACCTGGAATGCGCAAGCGCGTGTCCGTATCCACGCCCGCGGGAATGGGCACCTCGATGGTGTGGTGGCGCTCGACGCGTCCCTGTCCCCGACAACTTTGGCAGCGTTCCCGAATCACCTGGCCTGCGCCGCGGCATGCCGAGCAAGTGCGCGCAATCCTAAGAAATCCTTGTTGGTATTGTACCTGCCCGCGCCCGCGGCAAGTTTCGCACGTCGCCACACCCGTACCGGCCTTTGCGCCCGTGCCGTTGCAAGCCTCGCAAAATTCCTGACGCGGAACCTTTATCTTCGATGTGACGCCAGTGACAGCATCTTCAAACGTGAGCGTCATGTCATAACGAAGATCCGCGCCCCGCTGAGCCCTGCTTCCGTGGCCGCCACGGCGTCCGCCACCGAACAGGTCTTCAAATCCAAAGAAATCCCCGAAAATATCCTGGAATCCCTCGAAGATAGATGAATCGAAACCGTTGCCCGCCCCCATGCCCGAGACTCCGGCATGTCCGAAACGGTCATACGCCGCCCGTTTCTGCGGATCTGAAAGCACGCTGTATGCTTCCGTGGATTCGCGGAATTTTTCTTCCGCGCTGGATTTGTTTTCGGGGTTACGGTCGGGATGCCACTTCAGCGCGGCCTTCCGGTAAGCTGACTTAATCTCGTCAGCCGAAGCTGTGCGCTCCACCGCGAGTACTTCATAATATTCACGTTTGCGGACTTGCGGCATGGCCTCGTTCAATTTCCTGTTTTATGGGATGTTGCGGCTGGAGCCGCGGCGACGCGCACCGTCGCTGGACGAAGCACTCGCCCGTGGAAAACATATCCCGGCTGCAGCATTTCAATCACGGATCCATCCGCGTGCTCGCCCGTTTCCACGCGCTCGATTGCCTGGTGAACGTGCGGATCAAATGTTTTCCCCGCTGCTTCGATACGCTCCAATCCCTGCTTCGCTAGCGCTTCCCAGAGTTGCCGGTAAATCAGCTCGAAGCCTTTTCGGTATTCACCATAAGCGGGATCGTCATGCGCCGCCAGGGCCCGTTCGAACGTGTCGAGCACGGGAAGTAGAAGCTCGATCAGATGCGCCTTTACGCGTCGCGATTCTTCATGCCGTTCGCGCTCAACGCGCTTTCGAAAGTTTTCGAAGTCCGCTTGCCTGTGTATCAGCGTGGAGCGCAGCTCTTCTTTTTCTGCTTCGAGTTTCGCGATGCGCTCGTCCAGCGATGTACCAGCGGATTGCCCCGGCGCCTCATCCTCTGGTATCAATTCCTCGTTCTCCGTTTCCGGAACGTCTGACGGATTCTTTGACTTCTCTGATGAATGCCGGAATGACACGTTTCTCAACTCCTATCCAAATTCTCACTAAATAGCCGCGCCACATATGCCACTGCCGTGATCGCGCGTTCGTACTGCATGCGCGTGGGGCCAAGCACTCCAACGGATCCTTGCACCTGATCGTGCGCGCCGTAAGGCGCGCTGATCAGCGCGAGATTGCTTCCATCCGTCGCAATTTCTTCCAGCCCGATCTGCACCAGCACGGGCTCGGGCGAATCAATGCAATTGTTGAGCAGCGCCACGAGCTTATGTTTTTCCTCGATCGCCGCGAGAAGTTCCTGAAATTGTCCTTGCCCGGAAAATTCAGGAGTAGCCGCCATCTGAGCCGCGCCTTCGACATACACCTGCCGGGAAGGCGTTTCCGCCAGCAACTTCGGATCGCACAGAGTCAGGGCAGCCAATGCCAATTCGTCATACCGCTCCCGGTCTTGAGCGAGGTGAGCCAGTAAGTCCTGACGGATCGCCGCAAGCGTCCACCCGGAATAATGCCGGTTCAAGTAGTCAGCCGTGCGATCAAGCTCTTCCTGCGTAAATTTGCGCTCCGTGTGCAGCACCTTGTCTCGCGCGGAGCCGCCCGGGCCGATCACCACCGTTAAAACCCGCTGGTCCGGCAATAATAAAAAGCGCAGGTGCTCAACCACGGCCTTACCAATCGGCGGAGCCACCACAATACCTAGTCCACGCGAAATCCGCGCCAGAACACGCCCGGCACGCTCGGCCGCTTCTTCTGGATCCTGCGCAGCCGACATTTCATTTCGAATCCAAACCTCGTCTTCCGGAGCCAACCGGGCCTGAAATGAAGCCGTCTGTGCGAAAACACGATACGCCGCCGCCGTTGGCACCCTGCCCGCCGAAGTGTGTGGCTGCGAAAGGTATCCACTCTCTTCCAGGTCAGCCATTACGTTGCGGACCGTCGCCGGGCTAAGCTGCTCGGCCAGCCGCTTCGATATTGCGCGAGACGACACAGGTTCACCTGTCTCAATGTACGCGCGCACCACATCGGCCAGAATCTGCTGGTTGCGCCGTTCTTGCAGGTCTGTATCACGCGTTGTCATAAGACGGAAAACTCCACTATTTCATTGTATGCAGGACGTCAAGAGGAAGCAACCCGGAGTGCCGTATTGATTCCAGCGCGAATACGTTCATTTAAGGTGATGGAGACGTTTCTCCTCGCCGTCGCTCAGGATTTCTTCCGGCCAGAGAACCTCTATTCCTCGCCTACGTTTTCCGTATCAATCTGCGCGCGCTGCAACCTGTCTGAATAGTCCACATAGAGCGTCTTCCACTCCGAATAGAAATCCAGCGCGGCCGTCGCGGCCTCGCGGTGGCCATTTCCAGTTTGTTTCGTGCCGCCAAACGGCAAATGCGTTTCCGCGCCAATCGTCGGCGCATTCACGTACACGATGCCGGTCGTAATCTCGCGCATAGCTTTGAACGCGTTATTGACGTCCCGCGTGTAGATGGATGCCGACAACCCGTATTTCACGCCGTTCGCAATTTCGATGGCCTGATCGAATCCATCCACGGGCATAACGGACACAACCGGCCCGAAGATTTCTTCCTGGCAGATCCGCATTTTAGGACTGCAATCCGAAAATATCGTCGGCTCGTGGAACCAACCTTTCGCGCACGCGGCCTTGTCCAGGCGATTTCCGCCAACAGCCAACTTGGCGCCTTCATTCCGTCCAATCACAACGTACTCCATCACTTTCTTCAGTGCGTCTTCGTTGATTACTGGCCCCATATCCGTTGTGGCGTCCAATCCATCGCCCACGCGCAGCGCTCGCGTTCTTTCCACGAACCGATCCATAAACTCGCCATAAATTTTCTTGTGCACAGCGAGACGGCTGGCCGCGGTGCAGCGCTGGCCGCTCGTGCCGAAACCTCCCCATACCGCTCCTTCTACCGCCAAATCGAGATTGGCATCATCCATCACAATGATGATGTTCTTGCCGCCCATTTCGAGCGTGCATTTCTTAAAGCTGGGCGCGCAAGCGATGCTCACCAAACGCCCCACATCACTCGAACCTGTGAAGCTGACCAGATCAACTCCCGGATGATTTACTAATGGCGCGCCGGCGGAAGGTCCGTCACCCATCACGATATTCACCACGCCGCGCGGCAAGCCCGCTTCATCCAGCGCCTGCACAAAATTGTAGGCCGAAAGCGGCGTATCTTCCGCCGGCTTGATCACAACGGTGTTTCCACACACCACCGCCGGAGCAATTTTCCATGACGGAATCGCCATCGGAAAATTCCACGGCGTCACCAATCCTGCCACGCCAATCGGCGACCGCACACTCATTGCAAATTTGTTGGGCAATTCGGACGGAGTCGTCTGCCCGAACAACCGGCGACCTTCTCCCGCCATGTAGTACGTCATGTCAATCGCTTCCTGAACGTCGCCGCGCGTCTCGGTGAGAATCTTGCCCATCTCGCGCGTCATGTCCCGCGCAAACTCATCCTTGCGCCGCACGAGCAATTCAGCAGCGCGATAAAGGATCTCTGCGCGCCTCGGTGCGGGCACTAACCTCCACCGCTTGTACGCGTCGGCTGCGGATTGCACCGCCAGTTCCACGTCTTCTTGCGTGGAGGCGGCGAACATTCCGATCAGCTCGTCCCTGTTCGCCGGATTGCGGTTCTCAAATGACTTGCCGCCTCGCGCTTCCTTCCATTCTCCATGGATGTAGTTTTTGTAAACGGTGGGTCCCACTGCGCTAGTCATGAAGCCTCCTGCTACAAGGGGTGCACGTTTGATGCTGTCGTTTGGAAGGGTGATTCAGCGCGAAATCGGCGCAGTAGGCGTACCCATTGCCGCAGGGTGCGTCACGGGACGCGGCGCCCCGCGCCCGGCAGTTTCTGAACCAAGTCCGAGCTTCTGCAACGAGGGCGCGGTAAGTTTCCCGGTGGGCGTCAACCCATTCAATTGTTGAAAGCGTTTCATAGCATCCACGGTGCTCGCGTCCCACTTCCCCGTCGGCTCACCTTGAAATGACCCCGACTTCGCCAGCGCGGTCTGAATGTCCCGGATTCGATCCGGCGTGGGAGCCATCTGCATCCTGGTGCGTGCGTATTTCGAGGCAGCCGGCTTTTTCTTCGTGCTCCTTGAAACCGGTTTTGGTTTATTCGCCGTCCTATTTGGTGTCACTTTTTGTACGGTAGTCTGCGCGCAAAATGCCGGCTGCGCGCAAAAACAACTCAGGCCGCCGGCGAGCAACAACCCGCCTGCGGCCCGGAGAATAAATATCCCTGCTGCTCTTCTCAAATCGCCTCGCTTAAGCGGACCACATCGTCCACTGAATCTGGTTAATTCGGCGAAGGCACCACGCCGGCCAAAAGCCTGGTCAACAAACCTCCATCGCCCCGTTCCAACACTTTGAAAATCACATCTTGTCCAGGCTTAAGTGTTGCGATGATTTTGCGGTAATCGGCCATGTTACTGACAGATTGTCCGTTAATTTCCACGATCACGACGATCTCACCCGGACCGATCCCGATATCTTCGCCGAAACTTGCTGGATCAACGCGCGCGACCACAACGCCTTGTTGCTTCTCGTTCAGGCCCAACTGGTGCGCGACCTCGGGAGTTATGTCTTCAACGTGCATACCGAATTCGGCGGCTGCCGGAGCGCTAGGAGCACTGTCATCCGCCTCCGCTTGATCCGGATAAGTCTTGGAGTAATCTGTTACCGCAATCGAAAGTTGGTGAGGTTGCTTGTCGCGCAAATAAGTGAGCTGCACTTTATCGCCCACGGAAGTTTGCGTGATCGTATCCACCAGTTGATTTGCCGTATGAATAGGTTTGCCGTTCGCCGTGGTGATAACGTCTCCTACCTTCAAGCCGCTCTTCTCGGCTGGTCCGCCCGGCGCAACAGATCCCACGATCATGCCGTATTGGGCGCCCTTGCTGCGAAGCACAATTGGATTTTGGCCATCGGCTTCAACGAACGTGATTCCGATGGATCCGCGCGTCACGTGTCCGTGCGTGACGATTTGGTTGTAAACATTGATGGCCATATTTGACGGCATCGCGAAACCAACGCCTTCATTCCCCATGCTGCGCGAACCCGTCATGATCGCGGTATTGATGCCGATCACTTGTCCCGCCATATCCACCAATGGCCCGCCAGAATTTCCCGGATTGATCGCCGCGTCCGTCTGAAGAAAACGCTGGAACTGCCGACGCTCATCGCCGATGTTGCTGCGGTCCTTCGCGCTGATAATGCCCGCGGTAACCGTGCCGCTCAAATTGAATGGGCTGCCTATCGCCAGCACCCAATCACCAACCTGCACGCCATCGGAATTTCCCAGCTTTGCGAATGGCAAGTCGCGTGGAATATCGATCTTGATTACGGCCAAATCCGTTTCGGTGTCCACGCCAATAACCTTCGCGTTGTATAGTGTGGGCTCGCCGCTCAGTTGCACCTGGATCCGGCTCGCCTGATCCACGACGTGGTTGTTCGTAAGTATGTAGCCCTTCGGATCGACGATGATCCCTGAACCCAGACTGCGGTCAGGTTCCTCTTGCCCTCCCTGATCGGGATTGTCAAAGAATCGATCGAAGAAATCCTGCATTGAGTTTGGATCGTCGTTTCCATTCCCGTTTCCATGCGGTCGCACTTGGCTATTTGGACCGTTTGGTTGAGTGGGACCGTTCGGTTGGGCGGGACCAGGCATAGGCCGCACTTGTGGTCGCCGCGACTGCGGGCGCTGCTGCACCTGCCCTACGGTCGAGATATTTACGACTGCAGGCCCTAGCTTTGCGACAATGCCGGAGAAAGTGTTCGACATCACCACTGGATCGGGAAGGACCAGCGTCTTGACGCCGCCTTCAAACACGGCACGGCTGGCGCCGACGCGACCGGAAATCACGGTCCCAATGAGGATTCCCACTCCGAGCGTCGCTACTATAAGCAACGATGCCAGGCGCTTTCGAGCCCGGGACCAATTCATCATCTCCCGAATTTGCATTCCCATGTTCTAACCCCTCCCAACAAGTCCAAGCCTTGGCTTGGAGTATATCACCGCTCCCAGCACCCAGTAGCTTAGACGCGCTGTCCGCGTTGCTGTGAGCATTAACGCCCGTTTTCCGTGAATTCGAACTTCGGGAATAAGAATCTATTTCAATATACTTGGACGCGGAAATGTCCCAAGACGTTGCGCCGAACCTTGAGTCTGCTAGAATCAAATTGGAGCCAAGCTTCGATGCCCTCGCATACGATGTACGAAAAAATCTGGGATGCCCATATCGTCAGGGAGCCGCCCGGACAACCTGGTCTTCTATATATTGACCGGCATCTCATCCACGAAGGCACATGCCCGCAAGCGTTTGCCGGACTGAAAGCCGCGGGCCGTAAGGTTCGCCGGCCGGACCTAACCTTCGCAGTGATGGACCATTCCGTACCCACCATCACCAAGGATCGCTTCCTTCCCATTGTTGATCCTGACGCCGCCGCCCAGTTTGCCGCACTCGATCGGAACTGCCGCGAGACAGGCGTGCGCCTTTTTGACATGCACAGCGCCAACCAGGGCATCGTGCATATCATCGGCCCCGAACTCGGCATCACGCAGCCCGGCTTGACCATCGTCTGCGGCGATAGCCACACTTCCACCCACGGCGCTTTCGGCGCTCTCGCTTTCGGAATCGGCACCAGTGAAATTGAGCACGTGCTCGCGACGCAATGCCTTTCGCAATTCCGCTCCAAGACAACTCACGTTGTCGTCAGCGGCAAACTGCATGGTGGAGTCACGGCCAAGGACATCATTCTTGCCATCATCGGAAAAATCGGTATCGCCGGCGGAAACGGCCACGTTTTTGAATATGGCGGCCCTGCAATCCGGGCGCTTTCCATGGAAGGACGCATGACCATCTGCAACATGTCCATCGAAGGTGGCGCGCGCGCCGGAATGGTCGCGCCGGACGAAACAACGTTTACCTATCTCGAAGGACGCCCCTTCGTTCCGCGCGGCAAGGATTATCAGAATCTCGTCGCTCACTGGAAAACCTTGCCCTCCGATCCGAGCGCGAAATTTGACGAGGTGGTGGAACTCGATGGCGACAAACTGGCGCCTCAAGTCACGTGGGGCACCAACCCGGGAATGGTAACTTCCGTCACGGGCGCGGTCCCCGCGCCCGAATCGTATTCCGACCCGGACCAGCAGGAAAGCGTTACTCGCGCGCTCGAATACATGGGCCTCAAAGCCGGAACAAAGCTCGTGGATGTTCCGGTGGACCGTGTCTTCATCGGCTCCTGCACCAATTCGCGTATTGACGACCTACGCGTCGCCGCCAAAGTAGTGGCGGGCAAACACATCGCTAAAAACATCAAGGGCGCGCTCGTCGTGCCCGGCTCGCGCGTCGTGAAGGTGCAGGCTGAAAAAGAAGGTCTCGACAAAATTTTCACCGCCGCGGGTTTCGAGTGGCGTGACGCCGGATGCAGCATGTGCATCGGGATGAACTACGACGTTCTGCCTTCCGGCGAGCGCTGCGCTAGTACCTCAAATCGCAATTTCGAAGGCCGCCAAGGCAAAGGCGGACGCACGCATCTCGTAAGCCCCATGATGGCCGCGGCAGCAGCCATCGCCGGACACTTTGTTGACGTGCGCGACTTGGATGTCGCGCACGCGGAGTAAGCTATGCAGCCATTCACCCAGCACACGGGCCTCGTCGCTCCAATGAATCGCGTCAACGTGGATACCGACCAGATGATTCCAAAGCAATTTCTGAAGGGACTCACACGCCAAGGTTATGGGCGGGTTCTTTTCTATGACTGGCGTTATTTGCCCGGAGAAAAACCCAATCCGGAATTTGAGTTGAACTTTCCCCGTTATCAAGGCGCATCCGTACTCGTCGCCGGCGCCAACTTCGGCTGCGGCTCCAGCCGCGAGCACGCCCCGTGGGGAATCGCTGATTACGGTTTTCATTCCATCATCGCGCCCAGCTACGCCGACATTTTCTACAACAATTGCTTCAAGAACGGCATCCTACCCGTCGCGTTGCCGCAGGAACAGGTGGATGAGCTTTTTAAACGTGTGGAAAAAAGCGTTGGCTACAAGCTGACTGTGGATCTTCCAAGCCAAACCGTTTCCGATTCACAAGGCCTCAGGTATTCGTTCGAAGTTGATCCGTTCCGTAAAGATTGCCTGCTCAAAGGTCTCGATGACATCGGCCTTACCCTCGAGCACGAAAAAGACATCACCACCTTCGAGCGCAAAGCCCGGCCTCATGCCTCCCAGTTCGCTCCCGTGGATGTAAAAAACTCTCAGCCGCAGAGTTGAAGTCCCTATTTTTTCCGGGATTCGCCGGATGGCTCGGGAGATTCAGCCGCGACAGGCGCTGGTCCTTTCAGTTCCGCCAATACAATTCCAGCAAGGATCAGCGCCGCGCCTCCGAGCGCCCTTCCGGAAAGCCGTTCGCCCAAAAGGATATACGAAGCCACTCCCGCGAATACAGGTTCCAGGCTGAACAGAATTGCCACGTGCGAAGGTGAAGTATGCTGTTGTGCCCAAATCTGAATTGAAAATGCCAGGGCCGTCGCAAACACCGCTGTAGTTGCAATCGCGAACAAAAGCGCGCCACTAGGATGAAACTTCGGCGCTTCCATGTGGGTTGCGGAAGCAATCGGCACGGCCAGAAGTGAAAGAGCGGCGGTCATTGCAATTTGATGGAAACTCAGCGCGCCCACCGAGTGTTTCGGACTGAAGTGCCCCACAAACAAAATGTGCATCGCGAATACAATGGCGCAGCCGCCCACCAGCAAATCACCGCCATTCAATTGGCCAAGCCCCGCGCGCGGCACCGTCAATAAATATAACCCAGCGAGCGCCGCCCCCGCGCCAGCCCACACGGCCGCACCGATGCGCGACCTCCAGAATATCCCGTGGAAAATTGGCACCAGCACCACGCTGGAACCTGTAATGAACGCCGCTTTTGATGGCGTCGTTCCCACCAAACCAAGCGTCTGGAACGCATATCCGCCAAACATGAACAAGCCGAGCCAAAGTCCCGCGCGAATCTCCGCCGTATTTGTCCGAGAAAGCGACCGCCAGAAAATTGCCGCCATCACCAGGGCGGCCAGCACAAATCGCGCCGCAAGAAACGCGAACACCGAAGCGTCCGCCAGCGCATTCTTCACCAGCACAAACGTGGCGCCCCAAACCAGCGCGCAGGTTGCCAGCGCAAGGTCAGCTTTTAGGCGGGTGGACATCTGTCGCGCGTAGTGTAGAGGCGCGCGCGACGGCGGGCAAGTATTTGCGGTTCGCGAGATTACTTGAATCTGGCACGGCGTCAGTGGCCGTATACTCCCCGGCCGCCGACGATAGTTTGGAGAACGTGTACTTTAAGAAGTTCAGCGGGAGGAATTTTCGTAACATCTGCGGAAAGTAGAATCATGTCCGCGTACTGCCCAGGCACAAGCTGCCCCTTCTTCCCTTCCTCGAATTCTGCATACGCAGATCCAACCGTATACGCGTGGATGCACTCATCCAGTGAAATTCTTTCCTGAGGCTGCCACCCACCCGCCGGAGTACCGTCCGGCAATTGGCGCGTCACGCAGGCATGAAGCCCGCGCATGGGATTAATAATCTCCACCGGCCAGTCCGTTCCAAATGCCAGCTTCACGCCGTTATTCAGCATTGTGCGCCACGCATATGCGCCCTTAATCCGCTCGGGCCCCAACCGCTTTTCCGCCCAGCGCATGTCCGTAGTCTGATGCGAAGGCTGCATGGAGGCGATAACTTTCAACGAACCGAATCGCGCAAAGTCATCCGGTGCAACAATCTGCGCGTGTTCAACGCGATCTCGACGGTCTCGTGCTCCGTTCGCTGCAACTACTGCGGCGAATGCATCCAGCGCTACATGATTTCCCCGGTCGCCGATCGCATGAAAGTTAATCTGGAATCCGGCCTTGTCCCGCTCGATGCACATCTGATTCAAATCGCCGGGATGCGATTCCAAAATCCCACTCGTCGCAGGATTATCCGTATACGGTGCAAGCAGCGCCGCCGTCCCCGTTCCCAGCGCGCCATCCATAAATCCCTTCAGCGCACCCGTCTTCAGCCACGGATCGGTCGTCCCTCCCTCGCGGCGCATCTGCTCCAGCCGATCCAGCGGCGCATCAAACGGCAGCCATTCGGTAATCCTCGCGCTCAACTTCCCTTCCTGTTTCAAGGCGCGGTACGTCAGAAAATCCTCCCACGACGAATTATCCTGCATTGACGTGATGCCGTTCTGCGCCGCTTCTGCAAGCGCCAGTTCGAGTCCCTGCCGCCGCTGCTCTGCCGTAATCGCCGGAATTCTTCGAGCCACCAACCCAATCGCGGCCCCCTCCTTCAGCATTCCATCCGGCTCACCCTTCGCGTCATGTTCAATTTCGCCGCCGGGCGGATTCGCCGTTGCCGCGGTAATTCCCGCCAGCTCGAGCGCCTTCGAATTTGCCACCGCGACGTGCCCCGATATGTGCGAGAACAGCATCGGATGCCCCATCGAAATCGCATCCAGATCCTGCCGCGTCGGAAATTTCGCGGGATTCCACAGCGTGTGATCCCAGCCACGTCCGGTAATCCACTCGCCGGGCTTACTTTCCGCCTCTCTCGCCTGAATCCGCTTTTCGAATTCGGCGAGCGATTGCGCGCCTTCCAAATCCACGCTCAACTTTGCTTGCGCCGCGCTCCCGAGGTGCAGATGCGCGTCATTGAACCCCGGCATCGCAAAGCCGCCCTTCAAATCAATCACTTTGGTGTTCGGCCCAATCAGCTTCTGGATTTCCGCTGTGCTTCCCGTCGCAACGATCACGTCCCCGCGTGAGGCCAGCGCCTCCACTCGCGGTTTTGTAGGATCGCCCGTGTAGATCACTCCATTAATGATCGCCAGATCAGACATCTCTCCAGTTTGTTGCATTGATGCAGCCCCTTCCGTTTGCAAAGGTCCTGGAGTTAGGTACATCCACATTAGAATCACGGCGCATATGATCACACAGCAAGTCAATACGCTGACGGCGACCGCGAGAAATTTCATTTCTCCACTCCCGCCACGCCCAGCAGCGTCAGCAGCACGCGCTGCAACCCCATTTCCCGTCCTGCTGGGTCGTACCATTCACCAATCGTGTGTGCTCCGCCCGCGCGTCCCCCACAGCCCAACGCAATCGCGGGAATCCCCAGAGAAAGTGGAATGTTTGCGTCTGTCGAAGAAAGTTCCGCCCGCGATTGGTTGCCCAAAAAACGATCCGCGTCCTCCAAGCTTTGCAACAATGGCGAATTCGGGAGGAGTTCGCCGCCTGGACGCACTCCAATCACCTTCGCTTGCATCTCCAGCCCAGCGCCTTCCCCATTGGCCGCGCCTCGGGCATTGGATGCAGCCATCTCCTCCCGAATTCCGTCACGAATGGCATCCCGCAGAGCCGTTTCCACGCGTCCGATTTCCGTTTCCTTTTCGCTCCGAATATCAACCTTTATGGAAGCGCGCGCCGGAATCGCGTTTACCGACGTCCCTCCTTCAATACTGCCAATGTTAAACGTTGTTCGCGGGCTTCCCGGCACTTCGATCGTCTTCAAGAACCGGGAAATCCCTCGCGCCAGCGCGTCGATCGGATTTGGAGTGCCGAAGTCCGTCCAACTGTGCCCCCCCGGACCCGTAACGGTAATTTCCACGCGTCGCGAGGCGAGCGCCCGCGTCACCACATACTCCGTGGATGCGCCGTCGAGCGCAATCACCGCCGAAAGCTTCCCGCCGTATTCTTCCACCAGCTTGCGTGCTCCGCGAAGATTTCCCTCGCCCTCTTCTCCCACATCCGCGGCAAAAACCACCGTCCGCCTTGTCTTCAGCTTCGTTTCCTGTAATGCGCGCGCCAATCCTACCAATGTGGCAAGACCGGTTCCGTTGTCTGCAACTCCCGGCGCGTAAAGCAATCCGCTCTCGCGCCGCACATGAACATCCGTGCCCGCCGGAAACACTGTGTCCAGATGAGCTGTAATTAGCACGACTTCACTGCGCGTCGAACCAGGCCGCTCGCCGATAACATTCCCCACTTCATCAGTTCGGACAATCAGCTCACGCGCCGCCATCACTTTCTTTAAATACGCTGCCCGTTGAGTTTCTTCAAAAGGTGGCGCTGGAATCTCGGTGATGCGAACTTGTTCGTCTGTAATCCACGCGGTATTCTTCGCCAGCCAATCCAGCGCGCGCTTTACCTGATCATTGCGAAACAGATCGTTGCCAGTGCCGCCTGCTTGCGGCGCGGCAACGGATGAGCTGCTTTGCGCGGATATGTTCGATGATGAGGATAATTTCGGCATCGCGAAAAATATACCGCCTGCGGCAATTCCAGCCAATAATCCAGTCTGAATCCCGTAAGCGCTCACACACCGGCGCGCCAGTGTCAGCCAAAGTCTAACGCGCGTCAACTTCCAATCCGCAGGCGAAAAAAGGTCTTTGCTGTCACAAAAGTGCTCGCCCTCACAATCGTTGTGTCACTCTTCACAGAGGGCCAGAATTTCTGCATCCGTCAAAACACGGCTGGACTTCTTCGCGGCATCCAGAATGCGTGCGACAACCTCCTCCGAAGCCGGAACGCTGTGCCGTTCAAGCCAGAAAGTCACGTTCGACCTCCCGCTCATCGGGCCCACTTCAATGGTCTGTTCCAGCCCGAACAAGTGCGCCGGCACGCCGCTGTAAATCGTGTTCGCCAGCATTGCATCGCTTTTGCGAAACGCTTTGATGATCGCCGCCGCGTGCACGCCAGTGGCCGTGCGAAATGCATCTCGCCCCACAACCGGATAATTCGGCGGAATCGTCGTGTGTGTCGCTCGCGCTACCGTCTCGCAATATTCCTTCAACCGCGATAGATCGCGGTCGATCAGCCCCAGCAATCTCAAATTCACCAGCATCAACTCCATCGGCGTGTTGCCCACGCGTTCGCCAAGTGAATTCGCCGCCGCGTGTATTTGATCCGCCCCGGCCAAAATCGCCGCCAGCGAATTGGCGACGGCCAGCCCGCGGTCGCAGTGCCCGTGCCAATCCACTCGAATCTTTTCTCCTGAAGGTTCCACAACCTCCTCGCGCACAAATTTTACGAGGGCATAAGCTCCCATCGGTGTTGCGTGGCCAACTGTGTCGCACAGGACCACCGCTTTGGCCCCGCATTCAACGGCCGTCTTGTAAAGTCGTTTCACCGTGGACGAGTCGGTGCGAACCGTGTCCTCTGTGACGTACATCACTGGCAAACCCTGCGCCACGGCGAATTTCACGGCGCTCTCCGTCGTGCGCAGCAGATAATCAATTGTCCAGTCTTCCACGAACCGCCTGATGGGGCTGCTACCCAAAAACGTCGCTGCCTCGATCGCGATCCCAGCTTTCTGTGAAATTTCCGCAATGGGCCGGATATCGGTTTCAAGCGTACGCGCGGCACAATTCGGACGGATCTTCATCTTGCCCCGCACGATCTCTTGCGCGAGCGCCCCAACATCCGCGTAAGCGCGCGGCCCCGCCCCTGGCAGACCGATATTCACCGTGTCAATGCCAAGCGCCTCCATCAAATGCAGGATTTCAATTTTCTCTTTAATGGGAGGATCAAAAACGGAAGGATTCTGCAAACCATCACGCAGCGTCTCGTCATCCAGCATGACCTTGCGCCCGAGCCCAAACTGCGTCGGCCCTTGCAGGTTCCAATCGTAGATCAGCTCTTCGCTGGTCTGCGAACCGGTTGGATGCGCCTGGTCGGTCAGAAACTTTCTCCGTGGTTCTGCAGCTACGTTCGTAGCGTAAAGCTTTGTGACATTTCAGCAAGGTTGGGTTTGTAGAGCGTCTTGCAGAATTCGCAGCGGTAGATTTCCATCTTGGGCCCGCCAACGAGCGCCTCGACCTCTTTCGGATAATCGTAGTAGCGCTTCAAATGTCCGCAGCACAGCTTCCCTTTGGCATCTTTCTCGTCGCACGCCCTCTGCCGCGGCGCGCGGACCTTTACCTTGGGCGGCGCGGGCTCGGCTGCCGCTGGTGCTGTTGTCGTCGTTGGTGTTGTCGCCGTCGTTGGTGTCGCGCTCGTCTCTGACATGCCTGTGTTTCCTCTCCGCTTATTTATACACCAAATCTCGCGCCGCACCATCCATCTGCGAACCGCGCCGGTCGCTAGTGCTTTACCGTATCCGGATACTCCACAGAAACCAAATACAATCCCTGCGGCGGCGCGGTAGGCCCTGATTGCGAACGGTCTCGCAGCTCAAACAGTCCCGGCATATCTTTCGCCCGCAGTTTTCCCCGTCCAACTTCCAACAATGTGCCCACAATCTTCCTCACCATATATCGCAAAAAAGATTTCCCGCGCACGGCGTATACCAACTCCACAGTTTCCGCCTTCGCTCCGTCCGCTGCCTGCTCGTCAGAACAGCCTGTCGCCGCAATGCCGCTCGCTCCAAGCCCCGTCAGAAATCCCTGCCCGCCAAAATAACTTCCCGTCCGCGCGTAAAACCTGGAGCTATAAATTTCCCGCGTCGGCGCCCTTTCCCGGTCGCCTTCCTCACTTCCCGAAGATGCTGCGAAGGAAGAAAAATCATGCACGCCTTCAAAAAAGCGTGCCGCCTCCGCCATTGCCCCTACATCAAGTGGAAACGGTTCGTACAGAACGTATCGCCGGTCAAACGGAGAAAGCACGCGGCCTCGGTAGATGCGGTATTGATATGTTTTCGCGTGCGCCTGAAATCGCGCGTGGAAATCCGCCGCAACTTCTTCACACTGCAACACCCGTATTGTCGGGGGCAGCAGCGCATTGAAAGCCCTCTTGAACTCGATCCCCGTCAATTGACTCTGCGCGCAAAAGTGCGCCACCTGTCCGAGCGCATGTACGCCCGCATCCGTGCGCCCCGAGCCGAATATCTCCACATCCTCCTGTGTCAACTTGGCCGCAACGTCCGCGATCGTTCCCTGCACGGTCGCCTCCCCCGGCTGTATCTGCCAGCCGGAGAATTCAGATCCGTCATAACAAATTTTTAGTTTGAAGGTGTGCATCGCGCCGCAGAGATTATCGCACGGGAAGGTGGCCTTGCTGCGGGAACGCCGCCCAATTAGCGGGCGGCGCGAACAAATCTGCTGCCCGGCTTCATCGCGGCGCTCCCGTCGCGGCAAAGAGGGCATTCGGCGGGTTCATAGCTGTGAATGTCTAGCTCTACCAAAGATTCAGCGCGCACCGGCAATTCCATCCGCCCCTGGCTCCGGTCAATGATCGCGCCTGCGGCAACCACGCGCCCACCGGCTTCTTCCACTACGCGGATTGTTTCGAACGTTGAACCTCCCGTAGTCCACACGTCCTCGACAACCAGTACTGGCTGTCCAGGCGCGATTGAAAATCCTCTGCGCAAGCTCATCCTGCCACTGGCGTCTCGCTCAACAAAAACGGCAGGCACTCCCCGGCCGGATCGTCCAGAACCTAGCGCCCGCGCAACTTCGTGCCCCAGAATCACTCCGCCCAGGGCCGGAGACACCACGCATCCAATTTCCAATCCCACAAATTCCGCCGCTAAGAGCGTTCCCAAATGTTCCGCATAGGCGGGATACTGCAACACCAGCGCGCACTGTACGTATGTATCACTGTGGAGCCCGGAGGACAGCTCAAAGTGTCCGTGCCGTATGGCCCCCACCGTCCCTAGAACTTCCATGACTTCTTCGGGTTGCATAGCTTTCCTGTGCTGTCGCGGGTAGCCTACGACCCGATGCATTTATTGTCAAGGAACCGCCGGGGCTGCTAAACTTGCGGCGCTCAGGTTCATGTTGATTCTGTGGCCGCCGAATCTCCGTCTGGCGGTCGCATGCGCCGCCCGGTCACTTGCGGCGGAAAAACATGAAACAAACAGAGGCTTCGAAACGTTTAACTTAATTGAGATCATTCAATCTGCATTGTCGGAAACCCACAGCGGGAAAGGAACAGTGAATCATGCTTAGGTATATGCGTACGTTTGGAATTTTGGCTCTGGCTCTTGCGGTTACCTTGGGGCCGGTTGCTCCCGCCTTTGGCCAGAATCAGCAACAAACTCCGCCGCCGGCTCAGCAACAGGCGCCTCCAGTATCTCAGGGAGGGCCGCCACCTGCGCCCCCTCAGCCGAAGAAGACGTCTGACGCCGCGCCGCGCGAGTACTCTCACGGGAATCCCGCTTTGCCAAATATTATCGCGCCATACAAGCCGATCAATGTTCCCAAAACGAATATGGCCAATTCCCAGCATCTCTCTGACTTTGTCTCCAACGGAAAAATGAGAATCAGTGTACAGGATGCCATCTCTCTCGCGCTTGAGAACAGCTTGGATATCGAATATGAGCGTTACGCCCCTTGGATCTCCGATGCCAGCCTTCTTTCTGCCATGGCTGGGCCGGGCGCGGGTGGCGCTGGTTACAGCTTCGATCCCACGCTCAACATTCTCGGCGAAGTCGCCCAATCCGATACGCCGGTTAGCAACCCTTTGCTTAGCGGCACGGGCGCGAGCAATCTTTTGTCCATCGGCCAGCACAACGTATACGCCCAATTCGGCTACACTCAGAATTATGTTACCGGCACGAGCCTCTCTGTCTCTGAAACAAACACGCGCACATCAAGCACTCAATCCGCTGCCATATTCAATCCCTCAGTGTCGTCCACAATGAAGGTCACGGTCACGCAGTCGCTTCTCAATGGTTTTGGCCTTGCTGTGAACGAGCGTTACATCAGGATTGCGCGCAATAACGTGAAAATGTCCGACCTTGCCTTTCGATTGCAGGTCATCACTACCGTCACTGCGGTCGAGATGGACTACTGGAACCTCGTCTACGCCATCCAAAACATCGCCGTGGCCCAGCAGACTGTGACGTCTTCCCAACAGCTCTACGACGACAATAAGAAACAGGCGGAAATTGGCACTATGGCGCCGCTGGATGTCACTACCGCCCAGGCACAACTAGCAACGGCGCAAACCACTTTGATCACCGCTCAAACAGCAAGACGCCAATCGGAGGTGATCCTTTTGGCCGCTATCACTAGAAACCCCCTTGCCGCCACAACCCAGAATTTTGAAATCGTGCCGACGGACAACACCTACATTCCCGAAGAAGTGGAAAAAATTCCTCTCGATCAGGCTGTTCGTGAAGCTCTCGTCAATCGGCCGGATTACCAGTCATTGGTCCTGAATCTCAACAACGACGATTCCAATATGCGTGCGACCAAGAATCTGCTGTTGCCCACGCTGAATGTGACTGGCAGTTACGGCTGGTCAGGCCTGGCCGGTACTCAGATCAATTCCGGCTCGGAGGTCTCCGGAGAATTTGTGGCTGATCTTTCCAATCCAATCGTGAATGCCAGTGGTACCCCGGTTCCCAATGAATACATTTCATCGCCCGTGTTTTTACCGTCTACGACAACTCACTCTGGCCTTTCGACCGACCTCAATCAACTGTTCTCAAATCAGTTTCCGAACTATTCTGCGTATTTCACTCTGACCGTGCCCATCCGGAATCGCGCGGCTCAGGGCGCGAGTAATGCGGCCATTCTTACCCAGCGCCAGGATCTCACCAACCTGCAGCGACAGCAGAATGCAATCGTTGTGGCTATCCGCGAAGCTCAAATCACGCTTGAACAAGCGCGCGCAACCCTCACCTCTGCAATTCAGGGGCGCGTGCTTCAGGAAGAATCACTCGAGGCCGAAAAGAAGAAGCTCGCCCTTGGAGCTTCGGATCCTCTCAACGTTATTACGATCCAAAACACCGAAGCCCTTGCCGCAGGCGTCGAATTGCAAGCTCGTGTGACTCTTGTGGAAGCCAAAGTCAATTTTGATAACGTCATGGGCCGCACTTTTTCGGCCAATGCCATTACAATTGCCGACTCCAAGCATCCCAATCCTCAATTCATTCGCGACTCGCTGATTCCCGGCACTCACGCCGACGGCTCCATCGACCCGCAAAAATAGCGTTCGCGCACTTTCAACTTCTTCCTGCCGGCCCGGGCGTTGCAATCCCGGGCCGGCAGTTTTTTGGGACGCATGGCGTACGCTATCCCTTGCTCGTGGCTTCCCCATGCCGTAAACTCAACTTTCAAGATATCTGCAGGGTATTCAAGATATCTGCAGGGTATACAGATCACGGTCACGCGCGGGGAGCAACTCTGATGAGCGAAAAACATGCGCCCGGCTCGGGCGTCATCGAAGAAACAAAAGATCGCAGTAACCAGCAAAAGCCGGTCGCGCGCACCCCTTCCCCGCAGGAACAATCCTGGGAGGAACAAACATTAATTCCCTCTCTCGCCAAATCTCCCGAGCGCCAACCCGAATTCACAACGATCTCTGCATATCCCATCCGGCGCCTCTACACTCCCGCTGACCTGCCCGATTGGTCGCCAGAGCGCGATCTCGGTTATCCCGGCCAGCCGCCCTACACACGCGGCATTCATGCCACCATGTACCGTGGCCGTCCATGGACCATGCGCCAGTTCGCGGGCTTCGGCACAGCCGAAGACACCAATCAGCGCTTTCGCTATCTCCTAGCCCAGGGCCAGACCGGCCTTTCGGTCGCCTTCGATCTCCCAACATTAATGGGCTATGACTCCGATCACGCGCTCTCCGAAGGCGAAGTCGGTAAGTGCGGCGTCGCCATCAGCTCGCTCGCCGATATGGAAGTTCTGTTCGATCAGATCCCCCTGGCGAATGTCACCACGTCGATGACCATCAACTCCCCTGCGGCGGTAATTTGGGCTATGTATCTCGCCGTCGCGGAAAAGCAGGGCGCGGACTGGAAGAAAATCTCCGGCACGCTTCAAAACGACATCCTGAAGGAATACATCGCGCAGAAGGAATATATCTATCCGCCCGCCCCCTCCATGCGCTTAGTGATAGATACCTTCGAGTTCGGCATGAAGCACACGCCGAAGTTCAACACCATCTCGATCAGCGGCTACCACATTCGCGAAGCAGGCTCCACGGCGATTCAGGAACTGGCATTTACTTTGCGCGATGGCATCGAGTACGTGGACTGGGGAATTCGCCGCGGAATGGACGTGGACGCCTTCGTCCCTCAGCTTTCATTCTTTTTCAACGCTCACAACGATTTCTTCGAGGAAATTGCCAAGTACCGCGCCGCCCGCCGTATCTGGTACAAAGCCATGCGCGAACGGTTCGGCGCCAAAAACCCGCGCACCTGGGCTCTGCGTTTCCACACGCAAACCGCGGGCTGTTCCCTCACCGCTCAGCAACCGTACAACAACGTTGTGCGCACGGCGATTCAGGCGCTCGCCGCCGTTCTTGGCGGCACTCAGTCACTGCATACCAATTCGCTCGATGAAGCCTGGGCGCTCCCCACGGAATTCGCCGCCACCGTCGCCCTTCGCACGCAGCAAATCATCGCTCATGAAAGCGGTGTGACGAACACCGTTGACCCCCTCGGCGGTTCTTATTTCATCGAAACGCTAACCAACGAAGTCGAGCGCGGCGCATGGGAATATATCGAACGCATTGACGCCCTCGGCGGCATGGTCGCCGCAATCGAGCGTTCCTATCCGCAGCGCGAAATCGCCGAAGCCTCCTACAAGTATCAGGTCGCCGTGGACCACAAGGAAAAAATCATCGTCGGCGTGAATGACTTTGTATCGAAGGAAAAACCGCTCGACACTCTGCAAATTGATGAATCCGTCGCCATCCGCCAGGCCGCGCGTCTCGGCAAACTCCGCGCCACGCGCTCCGGTGACGAAGTCGCTCGCCGGTTGGCCGCCCTTCGCAAAGCCGCCCAAGGCACCGAGAACATGATGCCCTTCATTTATGACGCCGTGAAAGCCTACGCCACTCTCGGCGAAATCTGCGACACCCTCCGCGAGGTCTTCGGCACCTTCGAAGAAGTCGCCATCACATAGTCCGAATATAATCTATGTAGAAACTCTTTTCGCGCGCGAGCTACACTCCCAGCCCGCTTTGCAGTATTCTTCTCACGTATGCCAGACCAGAAGATTCGCGTCCTCATCGCCAAGCCCGGGCTTGACGGCCACGACCGCGGCGCCAAAATCATCGCTCGCGCTCTGCGCGACGCCGGAATGGAAGTCATCTACACCGGCCTCCGCCAGACTCCCGAGATGATCGCCTCCTCCGCCGTGCAGGAAGACGTTGACGTTATCGGCCTTTCCGTCCTCAGCGGCGCGCACAATACCCTCTGCCCGCAACTCATGTCTCTCCTTCATGACAAAGGTATGGACGACGTAATGGTCCTGCTCGGAGGCATCATCCCCGAAGCTGATATCCCCGCGCTCAAGAAAGTCGGCATCTCGGAAATTTTTCTTCCCGGCACGTCCACACAGGATATCGTCAGCTACATCCGCGGACGCCTTCCACAGCGCGCCTGAATTCCCGTGCCGGACGAAACGCTCCCTCTGCCAAGCGTCTTGCTCGGCTTCCCTTCTCCGCTTGTCCCGCATCAGGAGACATCTCTCCGCGTTTCGCGTCGGGACGGCATCCTTCTTCTTGAATTAAATGCACCAGACAGTTTCCCGCGTCTCACTCACACGCTTCTCTTCCAACTGCGTTCACAGATATTGTCTTTTCGCGACGCGCCGGACATAACCGGGGTCGTAATAACCGGCACTCACATTTGTTTTTCAGCGGGCGCTGAACTCGCAGAAGTTGCCGCTCTGCGCGGTCCCCAGGCCGCACGATTCGCCGCTCTGGGACAATCCGTCATGTCAGCGATCGAAAGCAGTCCCAAGCCGATAATCGCCGCCATCCGGGGCTTTTGCATGGGCGGAGGATTTGATCTCGCCCTCGCCTGCCGCGTCCGGGTCGCCGCGACCGATGCCGTCTTCGCTCACCGCGGCGCCGCGCTCGGAATCATGACCGGCTGGGGCGGCACGCAGCGCCTCGCACGGGCCGTCGGTCCCGGCGGTCAGCGCATCGCTATGGAATTAATGGTCACAGGTCGCAGCGTGAAAGCCGACGAGGCGCTCGCCCTGCGCCTCCTCTCCCGTGTAGTTCCAGCGGATCACGTCCTCGACGAAGCAACAAAACTAGCAGCACCTCGAAACGAGCTCCGCCCCTTGTAGCTCGTCCCCGCTGTGCAGGGGCGGGGAATTTCGCGGCCAATATGCGAAATCTCGCCAAACGCATCACTGGTTCGTCACTCTGCCTTCCAGCCGGCGAATTTCCCGCGATGAGCGCGCTCCGCCCCTTGGTCCCCGGATCTGCGAACCCGGAACCGTTCACTTTGAATTACATTTCCCCCTTGCTTACCGAGTGGACTCAGTGTATCTTACCCTCGGTAAGCGAGGAGAACGCGGCCAAACTATGAGCAAACCAACCGATCTCGTCCAGGGCACTCTCGATCTTCTTCTTCTGAAAATTCTGGCGCTCGAGCCCCTCAACGGCTTCGCCATCAGCCAGCGCTTGAAGCAGGTCTCAGGCGACATCCTTCAAGTCAGCGACGGTTCCCTTTACCCCGCTCTTCACAAACTCGAGCAGGAAGGCTGGATCACCGCCGAATGGCGGCCCAGCGAAAATAATCGCCGCGCCAAGTTTTATTCCCTCACCCGCGTTGGCCGGAAGCATCTCGAAAAAGAAGCAGCGAATTGGAGCCGCCTTTCCGGCGCCATCTCGCACGTGGTGAAATTAAAGGAGGCATAGTCCATGCGCCCACAACGCTGGTTCTACACAATTCCTCTCCGCGTCCGCTCCCTCTTCCATCGCCGCGACACCGACCGCGAGCTCGACGAAGAACTCCAATTCCATCTCGACCAAAAAGCAAAAGAATTCGTCTCCAAAGGTCTAACTCCCAAAGAAGCCCGCTACGCCGCCCTCCGCGAATTCCGCGGCCTCGAACAATCCAAAGAATCCTGCCGCGACACTCGTAAAACAAATTGGATCAGCGATCTATTCCAGGATCTCGGATTCGGTTTGCGCATGCTCCGGAAATCTCCCGGCTTTACAGCTATCGCAATTCTTACCCTGGGTCTGGGCATCGGCGCCAACACTGCCATTTTCAGTTTGATCGACGCCGTCATGCTGAAGCTATTGCCGATCCACAATCCCGGCGAACTCGTCGTGATCGAAATGCGCGCCGCGAATCAGGAAAACGATTTCAGTGTGAGCAATCGCGTCTGGGAGGAAATCCGCGATCGCCAGCAGGTGTTTTCCGGCATCGCCGCCTATTCGGGCATCGGCTCACTTGATCTTTCGCAGGGCGGCGAATCGCATTTCGTGAATAGCGCATTCGTCAGCGGCGAATTCTTCGATACCCTCGGCGTGCATCCCGCTGCCGGCCGGTTGCTCATTCCATCTGACGATGCGCGCGGTTGCCCCGGCGCCGCAGTAGCGAGCTACGACTTTGCGCGCGAACGATACGGCTCCGCAGCCGAGGCAGTCGGGCAAAGTATTCGGCTGAGCAACCACATCTTCCCGATCGTGGGCGTCACGCAGCCCGGATTTTTCGGCGTCGAAGTCGGTCGCCGCTTTGATGTGATGGTCCCCGTTTGCGCCGAAGCGATCACGCCGCTGCCCGGCGAACCTGACGGTCAGGCACTTCTGGATCGTCCTTCCGCGCGCTGGCTGTCTGTACTCGGTAGACCAAAGGCGGGTAAGTCGCCCGCGCAGGTAGATGCACAGCTGCAGGCAATTTCGCCGGCGGTCACCGCCTCAGTGGTTTCACCACAGTGGAACGACGACGAGCAGAAGCACTTCCTCGCAACTACGTTCTTCGCCGCCCCCGCCGCGCCCGAGCTTTCCGACTTGGGCGACTACCAACAGCCGCTTCGTTTCTTGATGCTCGTGGTGGGATTGGTGCTGCTGATCGCCTGCGCAAACATTGCGGGGTTGCTGCTCGCTCGTGCCGCCGCGCGCAAAAAGGAAATTGCCGTCCGCCTCGCCATGGGCGCGTCGAGATGGAGATTGATTCGCCAGCTTCTGACGGAGAGCATGCTGCTTTCCTTCATCGCCGCGGCGTCCGGAGTCTTGCTGGCACATTGGGGCTCACAGCTTCTGGTTCGCTTCATTTCCACTGCACGGAACCCGATAACGCTTGAGCTCAACGCGGACGGACGAGTGCTCGCGTTCACCGCGGCTATCGCGATTTTCACCGGCTTCCTTTTTGGTCTGCTTCCGGCCTTTAGCGCCACGCGAGTTTCCCTTACTTCAGCGATGAAGGATGGCCGCATGGATGAAGGCGGCGGCAGGTCCCGCTTCCGCGCGGGGCAATGGATCGTTGCCTCGCAAATGGCGCTGTCGCTCGCCGTGATAGTCCTGGCCGGATTGTTCCTGCGCACTTTCCGAAACCTGGAAACCTTGGATTTGGGTTTTCAGAAAGACTCCACTCTGCTGATTCAAACCAATTTCCAAAATGCAAAAGCCTCCGCGGAACAACGCGCCGTGATGTGCCGCGAAATAGTCGGCCGGCTGAAATCGCTGCCGGGCGTTCTTTCGGCGAGCGAATCCTTTGTCACGCCGGTCAGCGGCTACATGTGGGGGTTTGATTTCGATCTCGTCAAGGGAGGCGGCCCCACCGGAGACGCGCGCAATACTTACATGAACTTCGTCACGCCGGAATACTTCGCGACGCTGCGCACGCCGCTGATTGCCGGTCGCGTATTCGATGATCACGACGTTGCCGGCACACCGCTCGTGACCGTCATCGACGAAGCTATGGCTCGCCAATATTTCCCGCATTCATCTGCCATCGGCCAGTATTTGGTCACAGACGATTTCGTGGACCGCGTCAAAGGCAAACGGACCCCGCCGATTCAGATCATCGGCGTGGTGAAAAACACAAAATATCTAAGGCTTCGCGAAACAACGCAGCAAGTTCTTTACCTCCCCATCGCGCAGTTCTCAATGCTCGACGATCCACCAAACTTTGAACTGCACACAACCGTCGCACCGGCTTCGCTTACGCGTCCCGCCGAGTCCGCCATCGCCGCGGTGAATCCGAATATTTCTCTTGTCTTCCAAACCCTGGAGACTCAGGTTGACGACAACCTCAGCAGCGAGCGCTTGCTCGCTACGATTTCCGCATTTTTAGGCGCGCTGGCATTGCTGCTTGCCGCCATCGGTCTGTACGGCGTGCTGGCCTTTATGGTCGCACGGCGGCGCAAGGAAATCGGCATTCGCATAGCACTAGGCGCTCAGCGAGCCACAATTTTCGCATTAGTCCAGCGTGACGTAGTGGTTGTGCTGGCGCTGGGGATTGCCGCCGGACTTGGCCTTTCGTATTGGGTTACTAGACTAACCGGCAGCATGCTCTTCGGACTGGATGCACACGATCCCGACACGATCGTACTCGCGATTGCGATCCTTGTTGCAGTCGGGCTTGCCGCTGGATTCTTCCCCGCGCGCCGCGCCACGCGAGTGGACCCCATGCAAGCCCTGCGCGACGAATAGTATTCACGCGTTTATCTTTCGTAAGAGATTGATGGCGCCGCTCGCCTCAGCGCACTCCACCGACGTATACTTCTTCGCGGCGGCTCTCCATTCCAGCCGCATCTCATGCAATAATCATTGTCGAAACTTTTCAGCGTGCAGGCCGCTTCTGCCGCCGCAAGAGATAGACCGAGGTCGCTGCTTTGCCGAGCTCAGCACTGGAAACTCACGTCAGCACCGATTCCGCTGAGTTCAAGAAGAATACCCGCGCTCTCGTGGATCTTCTTACCGAGATCAAGAACCAGGAAGAACACATTTGCGAAGGCGGCGGCGAAAAAGCCATCGAGTCACAACACAAGAAAGGGCGCCTCACCGCCCGCGAACGCATCGCCAAGCTGATTGACCCGGGCACGCAATTCTTTGAGCTTTCCGCTTTCGCCGCTTTCGAGATGTACGAAGAATGGGGCGGCGCGCCAGCCGCTGGGACAATCACCGGACTCGCCCGCGTCTCCGGCCGACTTGTCATGATCATTGCGAATGACGCCACCGTAAAAGCCGGCGCGTTCTTCCCCATGACGGCCAAGAAAGTCATCCGCGCTCAAAATATTTCCGTCGATAATCGCATTCCAACTTTGTATTTAGTGGATTCCGCCGGAGTTTTCCTCCCTCTTCAGGAAGACGTCTTCCCGGATACGGACGATTTTGGCCGCGTCTTTCGCAATAATGCCGTCATGTCTTCAATGGGCATTCCGCAAATCGCCGCCATTATGGGGATGTGCGTCGCTGGCGGCGCGTATCTTCCAGTAATGTGCGATCAACTTCTAATGACGGACGGCTCTGGCCTTTTCCTCGCAGGACCCGCGCTCGTGCAGGCCGCCATCGGCCAGAAAGTTTCCGCCGAAGATCTTGGCGGCGCAAAAATGCATGCGCAAATCAGCGGCACCGTTGATTTCCGCGAACCCGATGACGATAGCTGCCTCAATCGCATCCGCTCACTCGTGGATAAGATCGGCCATCCCAGCGATCCTCCGTTCGATCACAAAGCGCCCGAAGCTCCGCTCTACCCTGCCAGCGAGATCTACGGCGTTTTTTCCTCGGATCCGGGCAAACAATATGACATGCACGAAGTTATCGGCCGCATCGTGGACGGCAGCCGCTGGGACGAATATCGCGCCGAATACGGCCAAACAATTCTCTGCGGTTACGCGCGCATCGGCGGTTGGGCCGTCGGCATTGTCGCCAATCAAAAAACTCATATTCGCGATGCCCAGGCGCACACTGGCGAGCCTCACATGGAATTTGGCGGCGTGATCTACACGGAAGCGGCGGAAAAAGCAGCGCGCTTCATGCTCGACTGCAACCAGCAAATGATTCCATTGATCTTCCTCCACGACGTGAACGGTTTCATGGTCGGCAAGGAAGCCGAATGGAGCGGCATCATCCGCGCGGGCGCCAAAATGGTCAACGCGCTCGCCAACAGCGTCGTTCCGAAAATCGCCGTTATCTGCGGCGGCAGTTTTGGCGCCGGACACTACGCCATGTGCGGCAAAGCCTACGACCCGCGCTTCATTTTTGCCTGGCCCACCGCGCGATATGCCGTCATGGGAGGAGATGCGGCTTCCGGCACACTCGTCGAAATTCGCATCCGCCAGCTCGAGCGCGAAGGCAAAAAGCTTTCCGACAAGGACAAAAAAGACCTGCGCGATTCCACGCGCAGAACCTACGAGCACCAGACCGATCCGCGTTACGCCGCAGCGCGCCTTTGGGTGGATGCCATCATTGATCCCGCGCAAACCCGCGAAGCGCTAATCTGGGCGCTCGAAGCCGCCGCGCTAAATCCAGAAGTAAAAGAATTCAAGACCGGAGTGCTCCAGACTTGATAAGCCGACGGACAAAGATCAGCGCCGCCGTAGCCGTGACCTGCCTGATTATGGCGATGGTATGGTCAAAGGCTTACGACTATTTCGCACATCGTCGCCTCCATTTTGAAGGCTATCTTGATCACGTAATACCCACGCCCGTCCGTGTGCTCCTCATCGCATTTGTGTTTTTTTCTGCCATTGCCATCGCGCTGATGGCATGGGATGTTATTCGTTCGTCTCTCCGAGCAAAAACACGATGACGGCCGAACCCATAAAGATAATCGAATGCCCCAGAGATGCCTGGCAGGGCCTAGAGAAAAATATTCCTACGGCGCGAAAAGTCGAATATCTCACCGCGCTCGTCCAGGCCGGCTTTCGTCACATTGACGCCGTGAGCTTTGTTTCTCCAAAACTCGTTTCGCAAATGGCCGATAGCGAGGAAGTGATGAAGCAGTTCTTGACTTCCCAGCCTCCTGCCTCCGTGCCTCCGGAAATCATCGGCATCGTCGTGAACGAGCGCGGCATCGAGCGCGCACTCGCCACGCCCGGCGTTACCACGCTTGGCTACCCATATTCCATCTCCGCATATTTCCGCCGCGCAAATGCCAACATGACTCGCGCCGAATCCCGCTCTCTCGTCGAGCATCTTCACAACGAAACGAAAGCCGCCGGCCGCGGCCTGGTCATCTATATCTCCATGGCCTTCGGCAATCCTTATGAAGAACCCTGGGGGCCCGAACTTGTCGAGGACACGCTCATCTGGCTAAAAGATATCGGCGTGCGCAGCGTCTCTCTCGCGGACACCGCGGGAACCGCCAATGCCGAACAAGTCGGCTCGCTCTATCGCGCCGTAAAAGATTGCGCCGCAGGAATCGAACTCGGGGTTCATCTCCACAGCCGCCCCGAAGACGCCGCCGCAAAAGTAGCAGCTGCGTATGAAGCCGGATGCCGCAGATTCGACGGCGCGCTCACCGGATTGGGTGGCTGCCCTTTCGCGGGCGACGATCTCGTTGGTAATATTTCTACTGAAACCGTCCTCGGCACTCTCGCCGCGCGCGGAGTGGACACTGGAATCACTCCCGCCGCGCTTGATCCGGTAATCAAACTCACACAGCGCATCCGGCGCGAATTCGCCAGCGCCGAAGTTGTTCAGTGAGGATCATTCGATGACCTACCAAACACTCACGCTCGCGCAGGAAGCCTTGGTCGCGACCATCACTCTCAATCGCCCCGACAAACGCAACGCCATTTCCACTCAGATGATCGAAGAGCTGCTCGCCGTTCTCAGCGAACTTGAAAACACTCCCACGCGAGTCCTGATTCTTACCGGCACAGGCAGCGCGTTTTGTTCCGGCATGGATCTTGAAGGTTTGCGCGGCATCGCCCAGCAATCCCCCACGCAGAATATTGACGACTCGCAGCGCATGGCGAAAATGTTTCGCCGCCTGTGGTCCTATCCCAAACCGCTCATCGCCGCGGTGAATGGCGCCGCGATTGCCGGCGGCTGCGGCCTCGCTACCCTGTGCGACTTCACCCTCGCCGTTCCCGAAGCGAAATTCGGCTATACGGAAGTTCGCATCGGCTTCATGCCCGCGATTGTTTCCATTTTCCTCGTCCGCCAAATTGGAGACAAGCGCGCGCGCGACCTTCTTCTCACCGGCCGCATTTTGACCGCCGAGGAAGCCAAACAAATGGGCCTGGTCACGCACATCGTCGAACCGAATCTTTTGATGAGCACCGCGCGCATGCTCGCCGCGTCGCTCGTCGAGTCCAGCCCTTCGAGCATCGAACGCACCAAGCGCCTTCTGGCCGATTCGGCCGCCGAAGATGTGGACAAAGCTTTGAAACGCGCTATCGCCGAAAACGCCAGCATCCGCGGCACCGCGGACTTCCACGAAGGCCTTTCCGCATTCCTGGAAAAGCGGCGTCCCGTTTGGCCAGGAAAATAAATGGCCCGGAAAGTGAAGCCGCAAAAGTGACGCGCCCAGCGCCGCTCTGCTACACTTCCGGCTCCAACACCTGAAGGCTTATGTCTCATTTCTACGAAACCACCGTCCGCGTCCGATACGCTGAAACCGACCAGATGGGCGTCGTCTATCACGCCAATTTTTACGTCTGGTTTGAGATCGGCCGCGCCGAACTTTTTCGGCAGTTAGGTTTCTCCTACAAAGACATGGAGCAGAAAGATGACTGCTACATCGTAGTCGGCGAAACAAAGTGCCGGCATCTGCGGCCCGCGCGCTACGACGATGTTTTGCGGATTCGCACGCGCGTCGCGGAAGCCGGAACGCGCACCGTGCGATTCGCCTACGAAGTCGTAAACGACGCCACGAATGAAATTCTCGCCAAAGGCGAGACCATGCACGTCGTCTGCGACAAGCAAGGCCGCCCAAAGCAGATCCCCGCCCATTACCGCGCGGCGTTCGGCGTGCCGGTCCACGATCCAACTCCGGCGGGCTCGTGAATATGTCCCCCGCCGCAACAATTTTGCTGGACGGCGAAAGTTTAACTTTCGCGCAGCTTTACTCCATCGCGGCGGAGGGCGTTCACGTCGCTCTCGCACCCGCCGCCGCGCAGCGCATGCGCGCCTCCCGCGCGGTTGTTGATCGCGTCGTCGCGTCCGGCGCGACGGCTTATGGCGTCAACACCGGCTTCGGCGAGCTCGCCGACGTACGCATTTCCGCCGACCAGATCCGCCAGTTGCAGCTCAATCTGGTTCGCAGCCACTGCTGCGGAGTCGGCGCGCCGCTTTCCGAAATCGAAACGCGCGCGATGATGTTGTTGCGCGCCAATACGCTCGCCAAGGGATTTTCCGGCGTGCGCCCGCTCATCGTCGAAACGCTTTGCCAAATGCTGAATGCGCGCGTGCATCCCGTAATTCCCTCTCAAGGCTCCGTCGGCGCGTCGGGCGATCTCGCGCCGCTGGCGCATCTCGCGGCAGTCGCCATCGGCGAGGGCGAAGCCATCTTCCAGGGCAACCGCCTTCCGGGTGGCGAAGCCATGAAGCGCGCCGGAATCGCGCCGCTCGTGCTCGAAGCCAAGGAAGGCCTTTCCCTGCTGAATGGCACGCAAGGAATGCTGGCCCTCATCGCGCTCGCTCTGCGCGACGCGCAAATTCTTTGCGACACGGCTGACGTTGCCGCGGCGCTTGCGCTCGATGCGCTGCGCGGAAGCCCGGCCGCGTTTGACGCTCGCATTGCCGCCGCGCGTCCACATCCCGGCGCTGCGATTTCCGCGCGAAATCTGCTGCGCTTAAACGCAGGCAGCGAAATCCGCGAGTCTCACCGCTCGGCGGAACGCGATACGCGCGTGCAGGATGCTTATAGCGTGCGCTGCACTCCGCAGGTTCATGGCGCGGTTCGCGATTCCATCGCGCACGCGCAAGCCGTGGCCGCTATCGAGCTGAACAGCGCGACGGATAATCCGCTCGTCTTCGCCACCGATTCAACCACCGGTTTCTCTGCCGCCACAACCAATGAAACCGCGGGCGGCGTTACGATCAATGACAGCGCCAAAGAATCCGCGGGCGATATCGTCAGCGGAGGCAATTTCCACGGACAGCCGCTGGCCATGATCGCCGATCAACTCGCCGTGGCATTTGCCACGCTCGGCGGAATTTCCGAGCGCCGCATCGCTCAAATGACGAATCCCCTGACAAGCATGTTGCCCGCATTCCTCACGCGCAATCCCGGACTGAATTCCGGATTCATGATCGCGCAAGTCGCGGCAGCATCGCTCGCCAGCGAATTAAAAGCGCTTTCCGCGCCGCACTCTGTGGACTCGATTCCCACTTCCGGCGATCAGGAAGACTACGTTTCCATGGGCATGTCCGCCGCGCGCCGACTCGCTCCCATGCTCGCGAATCTTCAGCGCATCGTCGCCATTGAATTGCTCTCGGCGTGCCAGGGCATCGAGCTTCTCTCTCCTCTCCGCACCGGGACAGAAGCCCGCCGCGCCTTCGATTTGGTCCGCTCCGTTTCGCCCGCGCTCGAAGCCGACCGTCCCCTCGGTCGCGACATCGAAGCGGTGGCCGCCCTGGTGCGCGATGGCGCGTTTAGCGGGATTCTCTAAGTAATTCTTCGGTCTGTGTAGCGCCGCCCTTCAGGGCCGCAGCTCCAGATTTGGCCGACGTATCTCCAAGCGAAGCCAAAATCTGCCAGCCTGAAGGCTGGCGCTACATGAGCACCCCCTACCCCCTCCCCTGTTTTTCGTAAGTGCGCATTCTAATGGGCTTACGGTGGGGCATTTTCGTAAGTGCGCATTCTAAAGAACTTAGCTGTTTACTCACATCGTAACATGCTTACTGAATCTAAAGGACTTACAAAGGCCTCCTTCATCCTCCTTGTAAGTGCACATTCTAACGGACTTAAAAGTCCGTAGAATGATACTGTTACGAGATGCCTCTAAATCAATTGATTTCGAGTATCCGGCAGGTTTGGCGAGCTCCGCTTCGGCGTACTATTCGAAGAGCTCATCCAAGTCTGCAATGCAGATTAGCATATGAGTATATGGCAGTCAACGAAAAAGTGATGGATGTGCCTGTGGAAAGTGTTTCGAATTGATATCCTGTGGACTCACTTTCCTGTTCTTAGCTTGGTGGTGATTGATCCAGCGGATTGAAAGCTGTCGGAGAAAGACAACTTCAAGAACCCCGCCCTCAAAAACCGAGGACGAGGCACCCACTCGAATTCGGAGCAGGAGAAGCGTACGATGCACGAGTCGGAAGTCCAAATCGGCAATTCCGACTTAGGCCAAGTGAGCGAGTGAGGAGCGAACATGCGAAGAGTTTTATTAACGGGCGTCCTTTGCGTAGCGGTGGCTGCTATTGGAATTCCTTTACGGTCGGCGGCGCAGTCCCAACGTATTCCCACTGCGACAGAAACACTGCTGTACCACTGGAATGAAATCGGGAACAAGCTGATTGCCGAGGCGGAAACTTTTCCCGAAGACAAGTACGAGTACAAACCCACTCCGGAAGTTCGTACCTTCGCGGCACAACTGATTCATGCCGCGGCGGTCATGTACTGGTACACCGATTCCGCCACGGGAAAGAAACCGCGCTATACGGATGACCCGGCCCGCGACAATCTGAAGACCAAGGCGCAGGTGGTGGCGTACGTCAAGAAAGCTGTGGCGGACGGCGCTGCGATGATGGAGCAGCAAGGCGACGCCGGGTTGCGGGCTTCAGTTACAGATTGGAACAAAAAAGTTGAGCGGCTGTCCGACCTGGCGTATGGAGTCATCGAGCATTCAGGCGAACACTACGGCCAAGTGGTGGTCTACTACCGTTTGAACGGGCTGGTGCCGCCGGAGTCGCGCCCAAAGAAATAATCCTTACCTGTAAGTTGTGCGGGGAGAGAGGGCTTCACAACCCGTCAAGTAACAATGCCGGGTAGGATCATTGTTTCGCTTTCGTTATTTTTATTCTCGGGAATCTTCGTTTCACCGCGGCAACTACAGCGGCGTGCTCAGGCTTTCCCGAGCTCCTTGCCAAAGCGTCTCGTGCGTGAGCGGCATCAGGGATCGGATATTTTCTGGCGCCTTTCTCCACAAAATCCGATTTCGGAAGTTTTTTTCTCGCAGCAGCGGTTAGTTTAGCCATTACGGATGATCTCCTCTTGGAAGGACTTAGCCGGAATGTCCGTTTTGGCTTTCCGACCGACCAATAGCATACACCCGACCAACGCCGACGCCATCTGCCTCGCGCGGAGCCCTTTGGCTGTCTTCGTTCGGATTTTGGAGGATACTTGTAGCGCGGGTTCCGTGTTTGCCGCCGGGACGCACTGGAGGAATCAAATGGATCAATTTCATGAGGCGCGGGCGCGCGACCTGGTAGATCAGCTCGAAAGCGCGGGCGCAAATCGCGGGTTGTTGGTTGTGCAGGGAGCGGTCGTGATGCGAGGCCCCGGCGCGCCCTACTCCGAGACGCTGATGGTGACATTCAACGAAACCGATTTGCAGAATGCCATCGCGTTAGGTCTACTCGAAAAACGAAAGGTTACGGGGAGTTTAGAGTGGGATTGGTACGTGGCAAAGCGTAAGTAAACTTTCAAGGATTGTGAGGCGCATTTGCCGCCGCGGGTGGAAGGGCGTACACCTGGATAACGCCGGCGGATTCTATGGCGAGTTTCTCTCCATAGGGGGAAAGGGCCAGACCCCAACTATGTTTGAACTGGTTATTCTTGTTCTTCAGCGAATAAATCCAGCGGTTTTCTCGCAGATCAAAAACATCAACACGATCCGGGGCCGAGGACGTGACGGTCGTGCCAAGAATCACCGGCTGGACACTTCCATTTGGAGGCTGAGCCGGTTCGGACAGAGCCTTATTGAATTGCACAGCGAACCTTTCTCCATCCGCCGCGGGACGGACCGGCTGTCCATTGAGTTCGATCCAATTCTTTGTTGAATTAAAGTTTTCACTAAACTTGGCGGCTCCGGCAAGGCCCGAGACCTGAAGACCCATGCGTGAGTAAAAAACAATCGTTTCGTTGTTCACGAATTGCGGCACTAAACAGGGACCTGGTTTTGCGTCCGTATTGCAAAGGGCGCGCCTGACCTTTCCGGGCTCGTTTATGAAGATTCCTTTCACCTCCGGATCGTCGAGCGTCATGTGATAGTTGAGTGGTTGCGTTCTACGTGTGTTTCCAGTTACGCGCACGTCTCCGGTGAGTTCAGCCACGGCGTCATCCGAAACCGAAAATGCAGCGTCCGCCTGACAGGGGGTTTGAGAGAATGCCAGCGTTTCCGTGGAAATGTGAAAGCAGAAAAGAAGAGTGTTCTGGTGCAGGCGAAGAACGAGCGTCTTGCCGCTGGGAGATTCGGCGATTCCAGCGAGGCCCGCGTTCGGGACATTCAATTGTGAAAGTGGAAGCTCCTTCACAGGCAGCCAATCATCGGAGTAAAGAACAATGCGTTCCGTGGAGAAAAATAGAAAGCCGCCGCCGTAACGAGGAAAAATCCCCGCGTCGGGAAATTCGGTTTGCCATTCAAGTTGCTTTAATACTTTGCCTGTGCCGGCATCGAGGAAGACGGCGTCAAGCCGATACGGACGCGCCACGTCCGGAGCATTCGCGTTTGCTTGGCCTTGCGACGGGGCCATCGTGATAAACGTGGCGGCCACAACCCCATCACTCTGAAAATACGTAGTGTTGAACGAATCCAGGCCGCGCAGTGATTGGAGGCGCGGATCCGCGGCAGGATATCCCAACGAGCGGAGATCCACTCGCCAGAGAGGCTGATCGCTTGAGGCCTGCACGATTTTGGTATTCACTTGCTGACCGCGAAGGGAGGCGACCGGCGTTCTGCTGTGAACTGCGACTGCGGCAGCGAGACACAGGACGCAGGCGAGGAATGCGCGGGCGGTGCAGCCATGCTTCTGGCGTTTTTGCCTGGACGGCGACACAGGAGCAGAGGATACCACTTCTTCAATTCACGGAGGAGCTTAAGAAAAGGAGGCTACGAAAAATATAAAGGCCCCGCGCGTCGAAAGATCCTTCGGCGAACCTGGCGGGTTCGCTTCAAGGAAGACGGCTAGGCGGGAAAAATCCGGTGAGAATACGATGATCGCCTTCAGGAATTGGGAGGCGAGCTGATTGTCACCGGCGGGAGCGCGTAGACCTGGATGACGCCGCCTGAATCGATGACGAGTTTATCTCCGGCGGGAGAAAGAGCGAGGCCCCAAATATGTTTGAACTGATTTTTCTTGTTGTTTAGCGTGTAAATCCAGCGGCCTTGCTCCAAATCAAAAACTTCCACTTGGTCCGGATATGTGGCCGGGATTTTTCTGTCAGGCGGTATGACGAAATCCGTTTCGCCCTCCGCCAGACGTGACAAACTGAGATCGAACGCCACTGCGAACCTTTCACCATTTGCCGCAGGGCGAACGGGTCTTCCGCCTGGTTCAATCCACGTAAGGTCTTGGTTGAAGTCCTGTTTGAATTTCAGTTCTCCAGCAAGAGTAAATACGCTTAAACCAAAGGGAGCATACGAAACAATCGTTTCGTTATTTATGAATTGCGGCAGGTAACAGGGGGTGGCCTCCGAGGAAACGTCGCAAAGCATGCGCTCGGCTTCCGCGGGCGTGTGAATGAAGATTCCTTTCAGCGCCTGCTCGCTATGTTGAACGGACTGCTGGAGCGGAGGCGCGTTTCCATTCAGCGGCGCCGACGCAAGCTCCGCCATTGCTTCGTCGGAAACCGTGAACCCCGCGTCGGATTGGCAAGGGCTCTTAGAGAAATCCAGCGTATCGGTGGAAATACGAATACACACAATCGAGTAGTCCCCATGAAGGCGAAGGACGAGCGCCTTGCGACTGGGAGATTCCGCGAGTCCGGCGATGGATGCATCCGCAACCTGGAATTGTGAAAGTGGCAGTTCTTTCAGCCGCACCCAATCAGCGGAGTAAATGACGATGCTTTCCATGGAGAAAAATAGAAACCCGCCGCCCGAGCGGGGGAAAATCCCGGCGTCGGGATTGAAAATGGGCCATTCCATTTCCTTCACAGTCTTTCCCGTGGCGCCATCGAGAAAAATCGCGTGGAACCGGTACGGACGCGGGCGGTTTGGATCGTTACGCCGTACGAGGCCGTGCTCCTCTTGCGTGACAAATGAGGCGGCCACGATACCGTCGCTTAAGAAATCCGTCGTGTCGAAGGATGACAAGCCATGCTGGAATTGAAGTTGGGAATCTCCGGCGGGGTATCCGAGGGAGTGAAGATCGACTTGCCAGAGAGGATGATCGCTAGAGCCTGCACCGGCTTGGTTTTCACTTGCTCGCCTCGAAAGGCGATGGCCTGCGCGCTGGTATGGACTAAAACAGCTGCGACGAGACAAAACGAACTGGCCAGGAAAATACGAGTTCCGCGACGGCGCTTCCGGGTAGTCTGCTTTGATGGCGACATGCGAGCCGAGGATATCATTTCTTCAATTCACGGTGGGATTTGGAAAAGGAGCCCAAGAGAACTTCGAAGGCACGCACGCGAGACCGGCGTCATGAGACATCCAGATTGACACAGTGAAGGGACGCGCTATATTTATCTGATTTGAATCTATTTTATCGTGCACGGTGGGAGGGCTAACGTGATGCCAAGAATCTACCTGGCGACTCTATTGGCGTTGCTGTCTGCGGGTGGCAGCGGGAATCCGGCATCAAACTCAATCGCGATTGTTACGGGCTCTGGAGGCCCGGGCGCGGTGAATTCTGCGGGCACGCCTGAGGCTGGAAGCGCGCCGAGTTCGAGTGTGACCTGGGTAAAGTTTGAGGATCCACTGGAACAGGCGTTCACCGTGGAAGTGCCGAAGGGGTGGACGGTGAAGGGCGGGATGTTTCGATTGGGATACTCGGATCACCGGGTGATGGTGGATATGACTTCTCCAGATGGAAAAATAAATGTGCGCTGGGGAGATGTTTCGATTCCCATTTATTTTCTGCCCAACCAATACCATCACGAAGGTGAAGTGTACGATCTGGGGGCGCAGGCGCGCGGGACGGTGGCAAGATACCGTTCCGGGCAGGAATTTGCGGAAGTCTACGGCAAGGCGAGATTCGCAAAGATTTGCCAGGGCTTGACGGCACAAGAAACTACTTTGCCGCCACCGATGAAAGTGGAAATACCCCATTCTCCGGGCGTAACCGCTACGAAGGCGTCAGGCGGGCAAGTGACCTATACATGCGGGGGATCGCAAGGCGAGAGGATGGCCTACGTGTATACGCAAACCGCTCTGTTCGGGGGACTGTGGCAGGTTCCGAGTATTGTAAGTTTTCTCGCTCCCGCGGGTGATGTGACGCTGGCGCGAAACATCGTCGAAAATGCAAACACAACTCTTCAGATGAGTTCCGCATGGACGCAGAAGCAGAACGACTTGGACAAGCAGGCGCTGGTGTATCAGCGCGAGCGTCAGCAGGCGCGTATGCGGCAATTATCCGAGCAGGTAGCACAATTCGAGATGAAAATGCAGGCGATGCAGAATCAGGTAAATCAATTCGAGCGCGGACAGGCACAACGGCAAAGCCAATTTCAGGCTGTTGACAATATAATTGCCGGAGTCACTCCGACGATTGACCCGCTCGGAAATCAAGTAAACGTCATGACGGGACCAAAAAATGCTTACTGGGTCAACCCCGCCACCGGAGAAAAAGTGAATTCAGACAGGTCGCCGGGGCCGGGGTGGCAGCAGCTGACGATAAAACAACAATAGAAAACATTCCGAGCCATGAGATCTGTGACAGCGATTCAAGCGAGATTTCGGAAGAGGAATGTGCCGAGGCGATAGGCGGCGTAATAGCTAAAAGGGAAAAGTTCGAGCGAATAGTGCCCGCAGGGGAGCATCAGAGTTTCGTGCGGCACGCCGAGCTGTCGCAGTGTGGCGAACATTTCGAGTGTGAATTCCGGCCAAAAAGTTGGGTCGTAGAGACCGCCGATAGCGAGGAACGGGCGTTCGGCCCCCACAAGTTTATGGAGATATGGCATGGGGCTGGCGGGTGACCAGTAGAAGCGCAGCTCTTCGGCGGTCAATTTCGCGCGCATGCCTTCCCAAACGTGTGCGGTCGTCATTCCGGTGCGGACTACTTCTCCGAAATAAGTGGAGACATGGAGAAATGCCGCGGCGCGCACGAGTGAATCGTGACACATGGTAATGCTTCCCACCGCCGAGCCGATGCTGGTGCCGACGAGTCCAAGTTTGTAGTAGCCCTGAGCCTGCAACCATAGCAAACACCGGCGCGTATCCATCACGGCTTGCCTGGTTGCGTGCAGAGTTAGTCCAACATTGGGGCCAACCATGTGGTCGGCGCGCTCGTGGCCGGGAATGGCGCGGCGATCATGATACGGCATGCTCATGCGCAGAACGCTGATGCCGAGCGCGTTGAGCCATTTGCAGAGAATAAGCTGGCCATGCCATTTGGCGTTCCAGTTCGGCAGAAGGACGACAGCGGGGCCGCTTTTTCGCGCGGGGAAAAAGCGCGCATGAACGAGATTGTTTTCCTTCCACGGAGAATCCAGCGCGCTCGTAAATGTGAGGACGCTTTCGCCCGCGGCGCCATTCGGGGGCGGAGTCAGACGATAATCGTCTGCGGGGGTGGTGGCGAACCATTCGTCGCTATGGGCGATGGTTTCCGGCACCCACTGCTGCAAGTAAGCGCGCGGATCGGGGTCATCGGCGCGGCCGCCGATATATTCGAGGCCCCAATCAAAAGGAAGGACGCGGCGATTGTCGTCCGTGGTCCAGCGGGCATGTTCGTAGCGGCGGATTCTTTGTTCGAGCCAGGACATTTTCGTTGAATGAACCAATATATGGACGCGTGGGAAGCGTGTCAACGTGAGGGTTCGCGGCTGGTGATTCCGATTGGGCTAAAACCCCGGCGTTAGGTATCGGGCAACTCTGTACTTACGGTTCGTTGAGGCGGACGGACGGTTGTGGCAGAGTGATTAGGTGATCGGCGCCGGTATTTTCCTGCTCGGATTGATTATTGGGAGCTTTCTGAACGTCTGCATTCTGCGCATTCCGCGCGGCGAATCCATCGTTCGCCCCAGCTCGCGGTGCCCGAAATGCCACGCGGCAATTATGCCGTACGACAACATCCCTGTTTTGAGCTGGCTCGTGCTCGGAGGAAAATGCCGGAAGTGCAAGGCGAAGATTTCACCTCTCTATCCCGGCATTGAGCTGCTGACGGGCGCGCTCTTCCTGGTTTGTTATTTGTTATTCGGAGCGAACCTGGAAGCAGCGAAGTGGGCGGCGCTTTCGGCGCTGCTGGTGGTTCTGACAGCGACCGACATTCGGGAACGCATTTTGCCGGACGCGGTGAATCTGACGGGATTTGTGATCGCGATATTGATTAGCTTTTTTCTCTTGCCGACGGATGGAGCCGCGCTGTGGATCTCGAATCATATTTTTGACTTCCCTCCTCCGCTCCCCGTGCTTTCGGTTGTTGACGCGCTGCTGGGAGCGATTGTTGGCAGCGGGCTGCTATGGATTGTCGGAGAAGGATATTTTCGCATGCGAGGCAAGGAAGGCATGGGCCTGGGCGACGTGAAAATGATGGGCATGGTGGGAGCGTTTTTGGGAGTGAAGCGCACATTACTCACGGTTCTGTTCGGGTCGCTGCTGGGAAGCGTGATCGGCATTGTGATCGTGCTTACGACGCGCAAGGGGCGGGATTATGAACTGCCATTTGGCGCGTTTCTTGGCGCAGGCGCGCTGCTGGTGGTCTACTTCGGCACGCCGGTTCTGAACTGGTATCAATCGCTTCTGTACGCTCATTAGGGCAACTTGATTAGGAATGCAGAGATTATGGTCCCAAGCTTAGACAAATCGATTCCCTGGATAATCTGGGTGGCGGGAGGCGCGATCTTCGTATTTCTTCTGTGCGGCGCAGCCTATGCCTTCATTGTTTCCACGCGAAAGTATCTGCACCGCGGGGATGACAAACCGCCGACAGGCGGCGGAGGTCCGCGCCCGAGCGCGGACAATCCTGGCGCATTCATGACTGCTTCCATGCAAGCGGTGATTCAGAAACTTCGAGACCAGGAAAAGGAACTTGCGCAACTTCATCAGCGTGAGCGCGAGCGAGCACAGCAAACCGAACGGCTGAGCGAGGCGGTTACGAGCAACATGCCCTCGGGATTGTTGCTGGTAAATTCCTCGGGGCTGATTTCGAGCGCAAACCCCGCCGCCGAAGCGGCGCTCGGAATCCGGTCGCTTCCCTTCCGGCGTTACGGGGAAGTTTTCGGGCCCGGATCGACGGTGGCGCGGATGATCGAAGTCTGCCTGGCGGATGGCGAGACTTTCCGCCGTGAGCAAGTGGAATACACCACGCCTTCCCGCGACCTGCGACGATTGGGCGTAACGATTTCTCCGATTACGAATAAGCCCGGCGAGGTTTCCGGCGTGCTCTGCCTGCTGAGCGACTTGACGGAGCTGGCCGGCCTGCAAAAACAGGTTCAAATGAAAGAAAGCCTCGCGGCGCTCGGCGAGCTTTCCGCCGGCATCGCGCATGAGTTCAAGAATGCGCTCGCGACTATTTCGGGATACGCACAGATGATTCGCAGCGAATCCGGCAAAGGCGACGTGTGGGAAAACGCCGACCGGATTTTGGACCAGACGCGGGCCATCACGCACGTGGTTACGGAGTTCTTAAAGTTCGCGCGGCCGCTGAGCCTGGCTGACGAGGAAGTCCCGCTCGCGTCCATGATGGACCGCCTCGCCGAGGACATGCATGAGGCGCATCCAGGAGTGAACGTTTCCGTCGAGGGCGACTTTGCCGCGATATCCGGGGATGAAGCGCTCCTGCGCCAGGCGCTCCTCAATCTGGTGCGAAATGCAGCGGAAGCCGCGGCAGGCCAGACTTTTGGCGGCCGAATAGCCCTGCACGGCAGCCTGGAGACCGGACCGGGTGGCGCAGCGCAGAGGATCTCAATTACCGATAATGGCCCGGGGATTTCCCCGGAGAGCCTTCCGAAGATATTTGTGCCGTTCTACACGACGAAACCGCACGGAACCGGGCTGGGACTGGCAATTGTTCAGAAAATCGTCGTGCAGCACGGCGGGTCGGTGGAAGCGCGCAACCTTTCCGAAGGGGGGGCCGAGTTTATCGTTTGGCTACCAGCCAAGCATGTGTCCTCTCGGGTGATTGTAACTGCCGAAACGCGCATCTAAGCTAATGGGAGCAGCAGGTTAGGGAGCTCCGGAAAGGCCCCAAAAATGAGCCTACGTAAAGCAGCAATTATCGCGGCAGGTCTGGCGTTGGCCGGCGTACCGGCAGGCACGTATGCGGCTAAGCCGCAGCAGCCCCCCCAGCAGACGTCACAGGCGCAATCAACGGCATCGCAGGGAACGCAGCAGGAATCGGTGGCTGAAGCCGCGCGCAAAGCGCGGGAGAAGGCTAAAACCGAGCCGGCGAACATCAAGACATTCACGAACGATGACATATCGAGTCTTCGTACCGTCGGCGTTTCGCTGGTGGGCAGCACTCAAACAACCCCTGCCCCGCAACCTGCGTCGGCCCAGACGAACCCCGCCGCCACAGCCGAGCCGAAGAAGGATGAAGCGTACTGGCGAAAGCGTTTCGCCGAGGCGCGGGCAAAGTTGGCGACGGCGCAAAAAGAAATCGACGTGATGCAGCGGGAATTGAACACCATGGCGACGCAATATTACCCCGACCCAAACGAGGCACTGAAGCAACAATACACGCGCGAGGATATCAACGATAAGACAGCGAAAATCGAGGCGAAGAAGCAAGAAGTTGTCCAATTGCAGCAGGCGCTCGATGACCTTACGGACGAGCTACGCCGCTCGGGCGCGCCGGCTGGGTGGGGCAGTTGACGCCGGCGCTGGTTTGCTGCTGCCGGACTGTTCGATCATTTATAAAACTCAATTGAGGGCGATGATTTCCCATGGCAGACACCGCACAAGCATTCGCCCCCGCCGTCATAGGATCTCCGAAGCCGGTTAAGAAAGAATCCCGCATGGAGCCTATTCTTTTAGTCGAAGACAAGAACGAGCTGAGAGCGATGCTGCGGAAGGCTCTGGAGCGCGCGGGCTACGAAGTTGAAGATGTGGGCGACGGCGCGGCGGCCCTCACGCGCATTCGTGCGCGGCGATATCTGCTGGTCCTAACAGACCTGAAACTCCCCGGGCAATCGGGCCTGGAAATCCTGCAAGAAGCAAAGCAGGTTGATCCCACCATGCCGGTGATTCTCATTACCGCATACGGGTCCATTGAAGAAGCCGTAACGGCAATGAAGGACGGGGCCTTTGACTTCGTCCAAAAGCCCGTGGATCTCGATCACCTGAAACTTCTTGTCGGGCGCGCAGCCGGGCAACAAGAACTTCTCCGCGAAAATATTCTATTGCGCGAGGAATATGCGTCGCGTTACGGCTTTCCGCGGATCGTCGGCGAACATTCCAGCATGAAAGACGCAACGAGCCAGGCGCAGCGCGTGGCCGCGACGGATTCGACCGTGCTGCTCCTGGGTCCCAGCGGAACAGGCAAAGAGCTATTCGCGCGAGCGATACACCATCTGTCGCCCCGCCGGGATCATGCCTTTGTCGCGCTGAATTGCGCGGCGATTCCCGAAGGGCTGGTGGAAAACGAATTGTTCGGTCACGAGCGCGGAGCCTATACAGGCGCGGGCGCCCGCAAAATCGGGAAAATGGAGCTGGCACATCACGGAACGATTTTTCTGGACGAGATCGCCGAGCTGCCGCTGAACATTCAGTCAAAACTCTTGCGAGTGCTGGAGGAGCGCTGTTTCGAGCGGGTGGGTGGAACGCAGCTCATCGAAGTGGATGTGCGCATTCTGGCGGCAACAAATAAGGACCTGCGCACCGCCGTGGAAGAGAAAACATTTCGCGAGGATCTCTACTTCAGGATTTCCGCCGTGCCGATACTCATTCCCCCGCTTGCCGAGCGGGGGGACGATATATTGCTTCTTGCGGAGTTTTTTCTGGAACGTTTCCGGCGCGAGTTCCGCAAGCCCGGTTTGCGCTTTTCAACGGAAGCGCTTGCCCGGCTGAAGGAATATTCCTGGCCTGGAAATGTCCGTGAGTTGCAGAATACCGTGGAGCGCGCCGCGATTTTAGCCGACGGGCAAGAGATGGATGCGGCCTCATTGCAGCTTCCCGCTCCCCGTCCCGCGCCGGGGCAGATTCCCGCAGGCATGCTGGATAAGAGCTTTCAATGGGAAGGCACGCTGGATGACGTGACCACGCGGGCGCTGGAGCATTTGGAGCGGTTTAAGCTTGCGGAAGCCTTGCGGGAATGCAAATGGAACAAGAGCCGGGCGGCGGAACGCCTGGGAGTTTCTTACAAGACTCTTCTACATAAGATCAAGCTGCTCGGATTAGAAAGCTAGAGCCGCACGCTTCAAATCCCACGCTTTATATTTTCGTCGCGCGGTGTAGAGCCACGGAGCCGCCAGTCCAGAGTTCGTAGTTGGGCTCGGCGAATCCAGCGGCGGATATGCGACGTGCCAACTCCTCCGGCGTAGGAAACTTTTCCACTGAATTTGGAAGGTAGGAATAGGCGGAATGGTTGCCGGATATCGCGGCGCCGATGCGCGGCAGAATCCGCGTGAAATAAAAGCGGTAGAGGCGGCCAAAGACCGCGCCCTTCGGCTCGGAAAACTCGAGGATGGCAATTTGGCCGCCGGGCCGAAGGACGCGGAACATTTCACGCAATCCTTGATCATAATTGGCGAGGTTGCGGAAGCCAAAAGCCGCGGTGACCAAATCGAAACTGGCATCGGCAAACGGCAGCGCCAAAGCGTCCGCTTCGATATATCCAGCCAGATTTCCACCTGAGCGTTTCCCCTTCGAGATCGTGTGTGACTTCCCGGCGGCGCGAACAAGCATTGGATGCGCGAAGTCGCTGCCGATAATTGTGGCGCGGCCGTGGCGAGCGAGGGCTAGCGTCAAGTCACCCGTGCCGCAGCAGACGTCAAGCACGCGAGCATCCGCACGATCGAGAAGATTGCGGAAGCGGCGCGCGACGCGGCGGCGCCACAACCGGTCCAAAGAAAGCGAAAGAACATGGTTGAGCAGATCATAGCGGGGAGCAATGCCGCCAAACATCTCGCGCACGCGCGCGGAGGCTTCTTGTTCGCCTGTTGCGCCCTCCGGCCGCGCACCCGGAGCAACCGCTTTTGCTACAGCTTGTGGCTGGGTGTTCACTTCCGAGCGCGCTCCAGACGCATCAATTCGTTCCACACCAATGCAACGAGCGCTTCAGGTACTTCTATTCCAATGTGAACTCGCCCGATTCGTGATGGAAGTACAAAGCGAAGATGCCCGCCGCGCGATTTCTTGTCCGAACGCATGGCGGCCAACAGCCGCTGGGCAGGAATCTTTGGCAGCGAGGGTAATGGACCCACGCGCCGCACCAATTCCATGATTCGGGCTGCGTCGCTGAGCGGCAACCCCGCTATGGCAATTCCCAGTAGCGTCGCCGCAATGATTCCCCACCCGACGGCTTCTCCGTGGCGGAATACACGATAGCGCGTAATGGATTCGAGCGCGTGCCCGAAGGTGTGTCCGAAGTTCAGGGTTTCGCGCAGGCTGGATTCACGCTCGTCAAGCGAAGTGACACGCGCCTTTGCGGCAATACAGCGCGGGATGACGGCATCAAGAGCCGGCGGATCGCGATGCAATAGTTTTTCCAAATCGCGCTCGCAAAGGCGAAACAGCCCGGCGTCGGCAATGACCCCGTATTTGATCACCTCGTATAGGCCGGAGCGATATTCGCGTTGAGGAAGCGTGCGGAGCGTGGAAGGATCAGCTATTACGGCGTCCGGCTGATAAAACGCGCCGACAAGGTTCTTCCCTTCCGGAAGGTTTACTCCGGTCTTCCCGCCGATTGCGCTATCCACCTGAGCGACCAGCGTGGTGGGAATATGGATTAGCCGCACGCCGCGGAGATAGCTCGCGGCGACAAATCCGACAACGTCGCCGACGACCCCGCCACCAATGGCAACGAGAGTCGAATGGCGATCTACACCGGCACGGATAAGCGCGCGGCACACTTTCTCGACCGTAACAAGATTCTTTGCGGATTCACGGTCATCGAACAGGATTGCATCTGAATTTCGCGGGAGGCGCAAGCCGGCCCGCAGTGGAGCGACCCAGTGTTTCGACACATTGGGAGAGGAGAGAATAGAAACGCCTCCGGAGGTATCGGCTTTGGAGATGATCCTTGCGGCTTCCCGCAACGCCCCCCTTCCGCAGAATACGGCGTAGCGCTTCGATGGAGCGTCCACGATAATTTTTCGGAGCGGCTTCATGGATAAGTCGAATCTAGCACAGTCTTGGACGGTGGCGGGAGCGCTGTCCGGCTCGGCGTTCAGCGAATGTGCTTTGCGATTTCCGGCAGGCTGGCGAGAATTACGTCCCCGACAATTTGCAGACTCCTGGGACTAATTTTGTCGAGGGTGTCCTGCGGTGTGTGCCAGTAAGTGACGTCATTCTGCACGTCGAGGTCAATGATGTCTACGGCGGGCACCTTTCGCTCCACGAATGGCATGTGATCGTCTTCAATGCCCCCGACCGTGTCCGAAGGAAAGAAATCCTGGTAACCAAGGCGCGCGGCCGTGGACCAAACGATATCGGTAAGCCAGGGGGTGGAATTGGCTTCCCGCTTAATGTGCAAGTTCTTGCCGCCAACCAAGTCCGCTAAGACAAATGCCTTTACGTGCGAGAGCTCTCCGGAATTAGCCAAGGTCGCGGCCAGTTCCCGGCTGCCGTAAACACTGTCTGTCTTCAGATTCCAGTGTTGCAGGGCTTCTTCCCCATCGAGGAATGCGATCCAGATGGTGGCGGGTTGTGGCTTTCCGCAGAGCACGCGCGCCATCTCCATCATCAGACCGGTGGAAGAACCTCCGTCATCCGCGCCCACGAAATTCGTCAATTTCCGGTCATTCGGGTCGAGCGTATCGGTATCGTAATGCGTCGCCATTAGAATGATGTTTGGACTGGCGCCCTTAATTTTAACAATGATGTTTTTCATCGCCAGATTGCCAACCGGAGTGGGGGCGTGGAAATCATCCGTATCCACGGTGCAGCCAAAGCCACGCAACTGGCCAATGATGTAATCCTGCGTGCGGCGAATCGCATCCGTATCGGGGGGCCGGGGGCCAAACGCCACCTGCTTTGCGACAAAGTCATATGCGCGATCACCGCTGAATGCATCAGGTGAAGCAGTCTTAGTATTCGGAGGTGTACTCTGCTGAGACACATCGCCGGCCGCGTTGGACACCGGCGGCGCAACGACAGAGCTAGACGCATTTGGCGTTGCCGAGCCTCGATTGCAGGCAACGAGCACAATGAAAACCGCGATCATCGCGATTGAATACACGGGCCACGGCCTTCGGAAATCCTTATTCCAGCTCATGTTTGCGCGCTCCTTCATAGTCATGATTTCAACCCGTTTTTGCCGATTTTTTCCGTCTGACGACCGTCCAGGCGACCCCTATGCTGACGACGTAAAGTACCAACATCGGCGCCATGAAAACGAGCATGGTCATCGCATCTGGCGTGGGAGTAATGACCGCGGCGACGATCGCTATTAGCAACACCGCGTACTTGAAATTCTTCCACAGGAATTGCGGAGTCACGATATTGAACAGGGCCAGGAAGAAAATCAGAATCGGCATCTCAAACACGACGCCTACGCCGAGCAGAATTATGAGGAGGAGATCGAAATACTCATCAATGTTTATCCACGGCGTAAACGGTCCTCCAGCTGAAAATGTGACCAGGAATCTCAGTAGGTAGGGGAGAATGACGTAATAGGCAAACGCGATTCCAGCAAGGAAAAGTCCGACGGAGGAAATAACGAATCCCGCGACCGCTTTCCGTTCGTGCTTATAAAGACCGGGCGCGATAAATAGCCAGATTTGATACAACACGTATGGCGAGGCGAGCACCAAGCCGATGTACAGACCGAGGGTGATTACCTGATTCAAATATCCCGCGGGATGCGTGTAATACAGATGCTGATCCAGATGAGCGTCACCTAACGCCTTCACCATCGGCCGGGCCACGAAGTTCATTACATACTTCGATACGGAAACACCGATGAATGCGCCTATGGCAATCGAGGCAACCGCGTGGAATAGCCGCGTGCGCAGATCGGCCAGATGCTCAAAAAATGACATCCGGCCGCCCGGCTCTTGCGGCTCGGGGGCGGACGAAGGGGCATCAGGAAGGGCTGGAGTCGGCATCGGATGTGTTCTCAGGATCCGTAGTGTTCTCAGGAACTTGTGATTCCGGTTTGGCGATTGTGGCCTCTGGATCTGCTTTCACACTTGTCGGCGGATCGGTGTGTATCGTTCCGGCTGGCGGCTGGATGGAAACCGATTCTTCGGCGGACGGCATGGTGGAACCAGCCGGAAGCGTCGCTTTTTCCTTCTCCCTTTCGGCAGCCAAGGCGGCTTCTCGTTTCCGCAGGTCCGCTTCGCGAGCTTGGTGTTCCATGTCGCGCATCTCGTCTTCGACGACTTTCCTCACGTCATAGGTTATGCGGCGAAATTCGGCCATGGCCTTGCCTAACATGCGCGCCAATTCGGGAAGCTTCTCCGGCCCGAATACCAAAAGCGCGATGATGAATAAGATGACTAAGTGCGGCAGGCTCAACATTTCACGTGGCAGTCAGAGGGTGCTTCAAAGGCATCATAGAGTACCAGTTGCAGGGAGTCAAATCGCCGGGCCGGTATGCTATACTGGACTTCGACAGGTAGCACGAGGTGATCATGCGTTCTGAAAAGCGCGGTGCGCTGCTGGTGCTTATTGTTCTGGTGCTATCTGCTGTGCTGGGTGGCATTTATGGGCCTTCCGTCAGGGCGACCGCGGCTGGGGCCACCGACCTGCAACAGTCTGTAAAGACTTTTGCACAGGTCCTGACCGTAGTGCAGCAGAATTACGCCGTTCCTGTGGACACCGACAAGCTTGTCTACGACGGCGCCATTCCCGCAATGCTGCGCATGCTTGATCCCCACTCATACTTTTTTGATCCCAAGCAGTGGGCGATTACGCAAGAGGATGAGCAGGGCAAATATTACGGCATAGGAATGTGGATTGTGGGACGCCCGGACAATAAAGTGGAGGTTGTCTCTCCGTTCGTTGGCTCGCCTGCTTACAGGGCCGGGATTCGTCCCGGCGACATCATTGTGAAGGTTGACGACAAGTCAACCGTCGGAGCTGGGAGTCCGGAAATCGCGGACTTGTTAAAGGGTCCCAAAGGGACAACCGTCCATGTTTCGATGGCCCGGGAATGTGTCGCTGACCCGATTGTTTTTACGGTAGTGCGCGATGAGATCCCCCGGCACGACGTAGACCCTCCAATCCTAGTACGGCCTGGGGTTGGCTACATCCGGATTACGGGCTTCAATGAAACCGTAGGCGAAGACCTTGTCGCCGACTTTCACGAAATGAATCCGAACTCGCTGAACGGCCTGATTCTTGATCTCCGTGGGAATCCCGGAGGCGTGTTGAATTCCGCGATCGACGTGGACGATATGCTGCTCGACAAGAACCAACTAATCGTTTCACAGCGGGGCCGCGTCTCACCCAACCATGCGTATTATGCTCTTCACGGAAACGGAGGGGTACGCGTGCCCCTGGTGGTTCTGATGAACGGTGGGTCGGCTTCGGCATCTGAAATTGTCGCCGGCGCGATTCAAGACCACGACCGCGGATTGATCCTGGGGGAACGGAGTTTCGGAAAGGGACTGGTTCAAAGCGTGGCGGGGTTGAGCGAAGGCACTGGTTTGGCCCTCACGACCGCGCACTACTACACACCCAGCGGACGGCTCATTCAGCGGAACTACAAGGACGTCTCCTTTTTTGATTATGAGTACAACCGCCAGGCCACGATCAAGCAGACGGAAGTGAAATTGACAGACAGTGGGCGAAAGGTTTTCGGCGGAGGAGGTATCACGCCAGACGTAGACTACGCCGCTGTCAAACTAAACGATTTCCAGCAGCTTTTACTCGGACGAGGTGTTTTTTATCAGGCCGACGTCGGTGTGGGCGACTTCACAACGGCTTATCTTTGCACCAAGCCAAATGTGACGAAGAACTATGTGGTGGATGACTCAGTCATCGCCCTGTTTAAGCAGTATCTGCAGAAGCACAATATTCCGTTTACAGATCAGGATATCGCCGCAAATCTCGACTGGATTAAATTGCACATCAAGCGCGAGGTTTTCACTTCTGTCCTTGGCCAGGCGGAAGGATTCCGCGTAGAAGCGGATGCCGACCCCGAAGTAGGCAAAGCAGTAGACCTGCTCCCACAGGCTCGGGCTCTTTATGACAATGCCCGCCGCATTGTGGCCGAGCGCATGGGCGCTCAAGGGGCGATCGCCCACTAATCGAGGGTTTCCACAACTCAGGCAGTAGAAACTCCGCAGAGCCTCTGCTAGAATTTTCACGCGTGGGCGACTAGCTCAGCTGGGAGAGCGCCTCGTTCGCAACGAGGAGGTCGGGGGTTCGAATCCCCCGTCGTCCACCAAATTCCTCGATCATGGACATCGATAAGAGGCCAGCCGTTGGCTGCCGATTCTAATCGGCGGTCTTTACATACTCACCGTCCAGCAGTTAACTCACCAGGTATAGACATTACACGTTATTTATGCTAACAATAATGTCTCCCTGAACCCCGGCGGGTAGATAGGATGGTTTATGCGTCCTCATGGCCGATCCGGCATCCTTGCCAACTTGTTTGCGTTCCTATTGCTGTTCAGTATTGTTCCGACACCGGCTCAAACCCCTGACCACAAAGGGATTGGGGTGATACAAGCGCAGGGTTCGGTGATCTTGAACAGTGCTCCTGCCACAGCAGGAGTGACTATTTACCCGGGCGATTCGGTCCGAACTGGATGGGACGGATCAGCCCTCGTAAGTCTGGCAGACCGAGGTTCCCTTGTTATCGCGGCCAACTCTGACATCACATTTCTTCCTGCGAGCCTCGGTTCCCATTTCGTGGCCCTGCGCCGAGGGAACTTCGCTTTGCGTCTTCCTCGTGAGGCGCCGGAAATTACCGCCGAGTTCGGCAAATTGGTGCTGAGACCCGTAATTGGGTTGGAGGTGGAATTCGATGTGGAGATTGCCGCTGACGGCTCGGCGCTGGTTCGCTGTATTAACGGGGCGGTTGGCATAATGGAGGCTCAGGGCGCTGATTCCGTTTTCTTGAATTCAGGTGAATCGGCGGAAATCTCTGCCAGCGGCGTGGCAGGACGCATCCGTCCGTCAGTTGCGCTCTCGCCCAATTCAAATATTTCGAGCGCTCCATCCCCTTCGGGCACGCCGCCGGGAGGAAAATCACACGTGGACTGGATTATTGTCGGCGTCGGTGGTGCTGGCGTCGCAGCATTTGTTGCTGTCCTCGTCAGCGAGCATAGGAACACTTCGCCGATTAGCCCATCGGTTCCGTAGACGGCATGGATTGCCTGGGACTCCGCTTCCCGCCTGAATTTATTGAGTGGGCTTCGAGAAAACAGCGTCATCAATTGGCTGATTCACACGAACATCGGTGAGGTGCACGATGGCCGTTGTGTGGCCATGGACCTGCTTGACGGTAAAGGGGATTTTCACGCCGTCTATTTCATGGTAATCACTCAGATAGGATTCATTAAGATCGCGGCCCTGCGGTGTGTCTTCCTCTTCGTCATTGCGAATTAGCAAGCCGGAGGAAACATCGAAATACATTCGCCGGAGTGTTCCATCACCTGGCTTGGCCTCAATAACATACGCGGGCCAGCCATCCACATCTTGCCGGCCCTTGAGCGACATTTGCGGGTAAAGCTCGGATAGTTTAATCGCCTGGTAAATATCGGAGCTACGCCGCGTTGAAGATAAGTCCTGCCCTACCAATGCAGCGAGACCTGTTTCCGGGTTCTTGAGCCAACCGATCTGACCGTCGAAACAGCGGCGAATTTCGCCATACCCCGGCAATGTGATGATGGAGAGATATTTGTTGGGAGCTTTCGCATAGGATTCCGCGGTGCCCTGGGCTTCCACGCCGACAATTTCGAACGTGCCCTTTGACACCCGGCTGCTGATTTTTGAAATCGCCGCACGGCCGCCCAAAGCGGTGACGTATCGGGCGAGAATATCGTTCACGGTTGGCACCGTGGACTGCGGTTTTGAAGCGCCGCAAGCTACAGCGCAGAAGCCACACAGCATCATTATCCAGATTGGGTTCTTCTTCAATTCACACCCGTTTCGCAAGATATAGCAGCCCCAACACTTCACGCCTTATACGCCGAGCTTTTCGAGCCGCTGCAGCGCTTGTTCCAGTACAGATTCGACGCGGCTGGCGTCCGGAAGGCTGCCTTGAGCAAAATCGTGAGTCCCACCGCCTTTGCCATTGGCGGCACTCAGGCATTCGCGCAAGAGAAGATTCATATCGCCGTTGAGACCGGCGCTCTGCGCGAAAATAACGTGGCCTGCGCGGGTCGCCAGAATCGCGCGAACGTTCGATTGGCCGGCGATCTTTGTCGCCAGCAGGCGCATGTAGCTTGGATCTGGTTCCTCGAGTATCTTGGAAACCACGCCGGGTCGGCCTTCCTTGCCAACGCGGCCTTCCGTTGCCAGAAGCATCAGCGCCTGTACTTCGGCGAGTTGCTCGGTAAGCCGCTGGCGGGCGTGATAGTTTGCCTGCCGTTCTTCCAGGGCTCGCGCCACCATAGCCGGGGTTTCCACTGGGGCGCAACTCAGCAACCGCGCAGCCTCGCCCAGCGTGGCCGCATCCGAGCGGGCTGCGCGCAGCGCGCGAAAGCCGCAGACGAACTCCACGCGCCAATTGCCCTTCACCCTTTCAACTTTACGCAGCAGAATCATGCCGATCTGTCCGCTGCGGGAAACGTGTGTGCCGCCACAGGGTTGCCGGTCAAACCCTTCGAATTCGATGGCGCGAAGAATGCCTTCTCTTTCCACTTCCTTGCGAATACCCGCCGCAGCCAAATCCTCGGCGGTGCCGAACAAAATCCGGACCGGACGATCTTCAAAGATAATTTCGTTGGTTCGCCGCTCAGCCGCTTCCAATTGGCGCGGTTCAACGGAAAAAGCGGCAAGATCAATCGTGCAATTTTCCCTGCCAAGATGAAACGAAACGGTAGGCATTTTGAAGAGCTCGATGAAGGCCGCTGAGAGCAGATGCTGGCCCGAGTGCTGCTGGATGTGGTCGAAACGCCGTTCCCAATCAATCCGTCCTCGCACAGGTCCGGGTTTCAGCGCTTGATCCGTGAAGTGAATTACCTCGTGACCGTTCGCGTCGAGCACCTCATCAACGGAAGCGTCCCCCAGTTTGCCTGTGTCAAATGGCTGCCCACCGGAGGCGGGATAAAATGCCGTTCGGTCCAGAACAATGCGCCACCGGCCGCCTTCCGGCTGCGCGGAAAGCACCTGGGCGTCAAATTCGCGCAGAAACGAATCGTGATAGTAAAGCCGCTCCGTCAACTCGCTTCCTTTCCGGGCTCCATCTTAAGCGCCGCTTCCCAGGCTTCGCTGTATTTGTATCCAGTGCCGGTATTGAAAAGCACCACGCTGTCGTCAGGACGGATCCAGCCGCTCGCGGCAAGCTTCTGCGCCGCCACAACGGTTGCAGCGCCTTCCGGAGCCGCGAACATTCCTTCCAGCCGCGCCAGTTCCCTTCCAGTGGCGAGCATCTCTTCGTCCGTTACCGCGATTGCCGTGCCATGAGTGGTTTGAATATCGGAGAGCATAATGAAGTCGCCAAGCGCTTTCGGCACGCGCAGACCAGAGGCGACCGTGGCCGCGTTCTCCCAGAACTCGGATGCCGGCGCCCCTTTGTCATATGCCGCGACAATCGGCGCGCATCCGGATGCTTGCACGCTCACCATGCGCGGGCGCTCCGAGCTGATCCAGCCCATCTCCTGCATCTCATCAAAGGCCTTGCACATTCCTATTAGACCAACGCCTCCGCCAGTTGGATAGATGATTACGCTGGGCAAGTTACCGCCGAATTGCTCCCACAATTCGTAGCCCATCGTTTTCTTGCCCTCGATGCGGTACGGCTCCTTGAGAGTCGTGACCTCAAACCAACCCTCTTTCTCTTTGTTCGCGGCAACGTATTTGCCGCAGTCGGAGATAAGGCCGTCGAGCTTGCGAACGTCCGCGCCGAACGCCATACATTCCAAAACGTTAGCGCGTGGCGTATCCGCGGGCATAACGATCACGGCGGGAATACCCGCCTTCGCGGCATAGGCTGCGAGCGCGCCACCGGCGTTGCCCGCCGTTGGAGTAGCGAGGGCCTTCGCTCCCAAAGCACGCGCTCGAGTGACCGCGGCGGAAAGTCCGCGCGCTTTGAACGAGCCCGTCGGATTCAGCCCTTCGTCCTTGATATAGAGGCGCCGCAATCCCAGCTTTTCACCGAGACGCGCGGCAGGCAGGACTGGCGTCATGCCTTCACCCAGCGTGACGGGGTCGTCTCCGGGCAGAACTTCCGCATAGCGCCACATATTCAGTGGACGGTTTGCCAGCGATTCGCGCCATAAGGTTCGCGCCGCTTTCTGAAGGTCATAACGCGCCAGAAGAGGCTTGCCGCAGTCCGGGCAGACGTTTTGAAGCTTTGTATGAGGCTGGGTCTTGTGACACTGAGAACACTCCAGATGCGTTAGGGTCGAAAGAGATTGGATTGTCATGTCAATTCAAGTTTAACACAGGGGCGCGATACACCTTCGACCTTGCCTTCACCGGGGAAATACTTTATCCGCAACAAGCGACATATGGCCCATAGCCGCTGCGTAGTGTTCCAGCTAGAATAGACGTGCATGTTCATCCGCCTGATCGCAATTGATATTGATGGCACACTTCTGGACAGCAATTGGAAACTTCCAGAAGCCAACCGGCTTGCCGTGTGTGAGGCTGTCAGCCGCGGAATTGAGGTGGCGCTCGTCACTGGGCGGAGGTTTGACTTCGCGATGCCCATCTGCCGCCAGCTTGGAGCTGCCGTGACGATGATTGTAAATAACGGCGCGGTGGTGAAATCGATGGACGGAAAAGCGCATTTGCGGCATTTGCTGCCCGCTGCTGTCGCGCGGGACGTCCTGGCATCAACACCAGATTTCCTGGAAGGAACGGCTGTCGTTTTCGACCGGCCCCGGGAAAATCAAGTGATCTTCGAGAAATACAACTGGGAAGACCCCGCCCGGCGAAAATATTATGAATCCAACAGGCAATACATATCTTTTTGCACGCCGCTGGCGTCTTGTCTGACGGAAGACCCAATCCAGGTGATGTTTACAGGGCCGGTCAAGACCGTCCGCGCCGCGGCGTCTGTTCTGAGCGCCATGAAGTCCGCAAAGGAATTTGCGGTGGCGATTACGGAATACGAAGCGCGGGACTTTGCGCTTGCCGACGTTGTGCATCCAATGGTATCCAAGGGGGCAACCCTGGCCGAGTGGGCCGCAATCCAAGGGTATGCTCGGGAAGAAATCATGGCCATCGGCGATAATTTGAATGATCGAGAGATGCTGGAGTTCGCGGGCGTGCCCGTAATTATGGGGAATAGCGTTGCCGCTTTGAAATCTACCGGCTGGCGTGAGACGCTCAGCAACGACGAAGCCGGAGTCGCCGTCGCGATTCAGGCCTATGCGCTGGGAGGCGTTCCGTGCGGCTAGCCCGGCTCGCAATCCCGATATTCGCGTTGATATGCGTTGCAGCGCCCGCGGCACACGCGGAATACGCAGTGCTGCGTTCCGGCGCCCGGCTTCACATTACAGGCTACGAGTGGGTGGGTGAAACGCTAAGGCTGCACGTGGCCGGGGGGAATGTGGATTTGCCGGCTGATGAGGTTATCCGCATTGAGCCGGAAGAGATTTTCGCTCCCGTCGTAGCGAATCCCGAGACTCCACTGCAAGTGCCCTATGCCGAACTGATCCGCGCTGCATCACTGAAGTACAAGTTGGACCCACAACTTGTGGCCAGCGTCGTCAAAGCGGAATCGAATTTTAATCCGCGCGCGATTTCCAGGAAAAATGCTCAGGGCCTGATGCAATTGATGCCGGAAACATCCACGCGGCTCGCGGTGCGAAATCCATTCGACCCAGCGCAGAACATCGAAGCAGGAACCCATTACCTCCGGCTAATGCTGGATCAGTTTTCGGGAAACTTGCCCCTGGCGCTTGCCGCATACAACGCCGGGCCTGATCGTGTGGCGCAGTACGGTGGCGTCCCACCTTACCGCGAGACGCGCGACTACGTCCAGCGTGTGACAAAGCGCCTGAGTGAAACCTCTCCCTCCGATTCTCTGCCTGCCGGATCTGTTGAAGTACAACTCAACGCGCCCAAAACTGCTCGTTAGCCCGGACTCTAAGTTTCATCGCTTTTTCCCTTGCTGGTCAATCCCCTGCTCATGTCTAGTCCCCGCGGCCTTTGTCAGGGTTCGGGGTAATCCACGAGTCAGCCACCCCAAGGCGAAACCACAAGGCTCAGCAGTGCTGATTGATTTGAGAATTCAGCAACGTAAACAGGGCCAAGATTGTTCTACTGGTTGTTGATCGGATTCTGCTGTTGGGGATTCTGTTGTTGCGGAGTCTGAGGATTTGGCGTCGTTCCTGCCGGGGGCGTCGTTCCAGAAGGAGGCGTCGTTCCAGGGGGGGCACCCGTGGACGTCGACGCGGAACCACTTATACCTTCGCAGGGCCCGCTATTAGCCGCAGTTGGATCCCAGATGAATTCCCATTCATAGTACGTCTTACCGCCCTCGCAGGTGCGGATCGAAGGCTTTTTCACTTTGCTCGCAAATCCGACCAAGCTGCCTCCGAATACCTGCCCTCCACTGCCAGACTGGTCCTGACCGGGTTGCGATGACTGACCTGCTGACGAAGCTTGTCCGGAGGGCGGAGTCTGCGTCTGACCGGATGTCGATTGCCCAGTTGAACCAGTTTGGCCGGGGCTTCCCGCAGCCGGCGGGTTCCCCAGCGGATTTGCAGGGCCAGCCATAAGAGAACCCTGTAACGCTTTGTGCATCACACTTCCAACAAGTTGTCCGTTCGGCAAAACGTAAATAAGGCGCCAGCTTCCATCATCCGTATTCATCGGATCTTTATAGGCCTGGCGGATGAATCGCGGCTGGTCCGTGTGATATTTCGTAAGATCATCAATGCTTTGGGGGAAACGGCCATTTTTCTTGTAAAACAAACGAACCGCCCGCACATATTGATTGCCGCGCCAGGCGAGTTCCTCTTCCTTCTCGCGTCTTCCTTCAGTAATCGTCCTTAGGGTTGCAACCGTCGCAAACATCATTAAGGTGGTCATCAGGAATAAAGCAATTAGGAGGGCAGATCCTTTCTCGCGGTTCCGCGCTGCTCGCTGCTCTTGCGTGGCTATCATGGCGTTGCCGCATCCGGCTCGATGGCCAGCGTGGTGTGTCTTTGGGAGGAAATCTCTTCCAATTCGACCGAATCGTTTCCAATCCGCACCACGCGAAGACGGTTTTCCAGCGTGTCGCCGATTCCAGCGATGAAAATATCATCTCCATTGGTGAAAAATGCGCGGCGATTCCCCGTGCGTGGATCGTCTACATAGCCGTAAAATTTCAAATTCACCTGCACGGGCGGGACCGGGGGCGGCCCAGAGACAACCTGTGGATGCATTGCCTCATTCCTTTTCTGAATTTCCGCGGGTGTAAGGACGGGAGGTGGAGCTATTTCGCTAAAAATATTGCGATGGCGGCCCGTGTATTCGACCTTGCGCAGACTTTCAAGCAAATCAAGCCGCAGGGACGGGTTTTCCACCGCGATGGGTTCATATGACCCCAGCGCCGAACTCAATGCCGGGCCGCTGGAATTGTCTCTCGTTACGAAATACGAAATCACACCCACAACAAGCAGGATGGCGAGCAATACCGTCAGGCGGGTGCGTTCTGGTTTGGTCATGAGCGAAAGTACGTCCGCAATTCCAAATTTAGCTTTAATTCGCCTTCGGTGCTTGAATCGAGCTGCAGACTATCCAACAGATAAAAGCTGTTCGAGCGTTCCAGCCCATTGATAAAGCTGACCACACTCGAGTACGGACCCACCAAGCTGATCGAGATCGTGATTTCGTCCACGCCGCGTTTCTCGATGGGGCGCTCCCGAAAGCGTGTGGAAGTAATCTGCAGGCCCGCATCCTTGGCGAGAGCCCCCAAATCCTCGGACACGGATGAGTTCCAGGCGGCGGCAGGGCGCAAATCGTTCTGGAAAAAATCCTGGGTTTCCGATTGTACTTTCGGGAGGCTGGCGCGAATCTGTTCGGCGCGTCGGATGTCCGCAGCCATCAAATCACGCCTGTGGCGCAACAAACGGACCTGTTCACCGGGCGAATCCGGCGAAGATGCCAGCCGCCAATTGACCACTATCAGCAGCACATCCAGCACTAGAATCAGTGCGATGGCCGCGCGAATTATCGTCTTTCGTCGTTTAGGACCCATTCACGTGCCTCAGCTCGCCGCGTACCAGGCGACCAATTCCAAATAGACGTGATCCGTGTCATTTTGATGTTGCGAGGAAGTTTCAGCCAACAATTCAACATGGGGAAACGCGGGAGATTTTTCCATCGCTCGCAAGAACTTCAACTTGGCCTCGTCGGTGGTTGCGGCGACGCTTAGATGAAGCTCCACGTGACCTTCCACGAGGCGCGGCGCGATATTCACGACGCGCACACCTTCGGGCAGAATATTCTCAAAGTCCATGAAGAGCCGCGTCCAGGGGAAGCTGCGTTCCTGGATCAGGGAGTTCAGAAACGCAGACCGGTCACGAACTTCCAGAATGTTCGGGCTATTAAAAAAAGCCTCAAGATCCTCCCGGTTTCGGCTAAGCCGGTTCACTTCGTCTTGAATCAGAGCAATCTCCGCGCGGCGTTCCTTATCTGCCTGGCGCACACTGTATGCCCTCCAGGACAAACCGACGAGGGCCAGACACGCAACGGTGCCGATAACAACCGCCCCGAAAACGAACCGATGGTCGTTTTCCATCGGCGAAGTGGCTAGGTTTAGGCGGATGCGCATTGTTTCTCCATGTAACTATCCGAATCGGGCCTTAGGCCCCCCGATTCAGACTCCAGCCAAGCAAAGGATCCAATTCCTGGTCAACCAAGCGATTCGCGTCCGAACTCAAACGGCCTTCCGCCTGAGCCGCAGCCAGCAGTCCCGTTACCGGGCAATGCAGCTCATTTTCCAGCGAGTACCGAAAATTCTCCAACCGATTTCCAAATCCTGAAAGGCGCACACCCTGGATGCCTTCGCTCCAGGCGTCCTGGTAATAGGCTGCAAGAGGAAAAATTTCATCCAACAGCGCGCGCGGTTCCAGTTGATTCAATTCAGCCGGAAGATCTGTGGAACGGTAACCGCAAAGAATGCCTTCACGCACAATTACAGTCGTGAGCATGGCGCCGGCGATGCGCGCGAGCATAATGGGGCGCGCGTCACCAAGAAGGGGAAGCGTGGCCAAGGTCGAGCTGAGCACGACCCCCGCGTGCACGCCTGAGGATTCCAGCAGAGATTCATACTCCTTCACAATGCGCAAGCGCGCCAGTGCCGTCACGATGTCCACACCTTCATCGCGCGGAGCCTGTCGCATGTACGAAATCATGGTCTCTTCAGCCTCAAACGGGACGCTCTTCTTGAGCCTCCACCGCAACATGGGAATGGCTTCAGCCGCCGTGCGCGGAAAAACATCAAAGTGCAACACAAACACGCGAATCACGGAGTCTGGAATCAGAAGCGCTATGGGTTGGCTCCGTATGCCGATTTGCTGCAGTACCTTTTCAACCGCCGAGCGTACCGTGGGAGCATCGACCAGGTTGGATTCCACCGCAGAAGGCTTCACCGCGCCTGGGGGAAGTTCCGTCATGGCGTAATCAGCCAGTCCGTAGGTGCCGCGCTTCCAGTGCGCAGCCGCGACGTAATCATTCGCAATCTCGCAAGCCACGAGAGGATGCGGAATTGCGTCCAGCATGCGCGCTATGCGCCGCACGAATGCGTTACGGTAAATACCTTCGCGGATTCCCGTTGAATCACTCAATGAACGTCACCTTATTGATCTCGCGCAGTGTAGTTATACCGGCACGGACCTTCGATAGTCCAGCTTCGCGCAGAAAGGTCATGCCAGAATCCTTGGCGGCGCGTTTGATTTCCGAAGTCGGGCGGCGATTGATGATCATTTCGCGGATCGAGTCCGTCAGGTCAAGCAGCTCGGAGATAGCTGCGCGTCCATGATAGCCAGTCCCGGCGCATTCCAAACATCCGGCGCCATTTGCCAGGGGAACCTGTCCCCAGACGGCGGGATCAAGCGACGAGGCTTTCAATTCTTCGGGAGTGGGCTTGGCGAATCTTTTGCAGTGCTCACACACGACGCGCACCAGCCGCTGCGCCAAAATACAATTCAGCGCGGATACGAAGTTGTACGGCTCGACGCCCATGTTGATGAACCGCCCGATGACGTCGGTCACGTTATTGGCGTGCACGGTTGTGAAGACGAGGTGTCCTGTGAGCGCGGATTGAATGGCGATCTGAGCGGTTTCCTCGTCGCGGATCTCACCGACCATGATTTTATCGGGGTCATGGCGGAGAATCGAACGAAGACCGCGGGCAAACGTAAGACCTTTCTTCTCATTCACGGGAATCTGTGTGATGCCCCGTACCTGGTACTCCACGGGATCTTCAATGGTGATGATCTTGTCTTCGTCGGTTTTTATCTCGTTAATGGCCGCATATAGGGTGGTCGTTTTTCCCGAACCGGTCGGACCGGTCACAAGAACCATGCCGTAAGGTTCACGGATGTAGCGGCGAAGCTTGCGAAGGTCGTCCTCGTCAAATCCCACCACGTCGAGAGTGAGGTTATGGAATTTTTCGGAGAGCGTCTCTTTATCGAGGACGCGGAGAACCGCGTCCTCGCCATGAATGGACGGCATGATGGAAACACGGAAATCCACGGAACGGGTCTTGTAACGGACTCGGAAGCGGCCGTCTTGCGGAACGCGGCGCTCAGCAATATCCAACTCGCTCATCACTTTAATGCGGGAAAGGATCGTGGAGTGCCATTCTTTGGCGATAGGAGTCATGGCGTATTGCAAGACACCGTCAATGCGGTACTTCACCACGACTTCAATGTCCCGCGCCTCGATGTGAATGTCGCTGGCACGCCGTTCGAGCGCGGTGAAGATGATTGTGTCAACCAAGCGAACGACAGGACTAACGGCCGAATCGCTCGTCAGCCGGTCAGCGGAGATGGTCTCGTCGTTATCGTCTTCGCCCGCGACGACCTGCAGCGTGAATGCTTCCGTGGCCTGTTCCAAGACGCGCTGTGATTGCTCGGTGCGTTTTAGAAGATCGCTGATTTGCCCCGCGGTGGCCACGTTAAGGATAAGCTTCTTCCCAATCAGAAGACTCAGCTCGTCACTCAGAAGCACCTGTGCGGGATCGGCGACCGCGATGACGAGAGCATTTTCGCGCGACTCGATGGGCACGAAGTTGAACCTGAACATCAGTTCCGCCGGAATGCTACGGAAAAGTTCCGGGTCAATCCGCTGCTCCCGCAAATCCACGAAGGGACACCGATACCGCTCCGCGAGACGATGCGAGCGCTCCCGCTCGCCCAATTCGTCCGTGATGATGGGTGCTCCCGCGACATGATTTACATGGCTCATAGGTTAACCAGCGTTCGATCCCAAGGAGAAACTGAAAATCGGAAGATAAAGCGCCAACAAAATAAACAATACCACGACAGCCATGAACACCAGAATCGCCGGTTCCACGATCGCGATCATGGTTGTCAGCCGAATATTGACCTCGTCTTCATAAAATTCAGCAACGCTCGTGAGCATCGCGGGTAGTGCGCCGCTGGCTTCGCCGACCTCCACCATTTCCAGCGCGAGTTGAGGCACAATGCCGGTGGCCTTCATTCCCGCGTGCAGAGACTGGCCTTCCTTCACAAGTTCCGCGGATTGGCGAACGGCATCGGCTACCAGCCGGCTGCTCACGGATTCGGCGGAGGTCGCAAGTGCCTGCACCAAAGGCGTCCCGCCGGTAAGCAACGTCGAAAGTGTGCGCACGAACTGGGCGACTTGGAACTTGACCCAAGTTTCTCCTACGATCGGAAGGCGCAACTTGACGCGATCGAGCGCGAGTCCCCCCGCTTCTGTGCGAGACCACAAAAAGATACCAATTGCCGCCAGTGCGAGCGCGGCCACACCTGCGAGAAGATACGGCCGGAACCCTACCGTGAGCGATATCAAAAGGCGCGTGGCCAACGGCAGCGTAATGTTCATGTCGGAATATAGGCGAGCAAACTGTGGAATCACGTAGGCTACCAGGTAACTGACGATGGAGACCGCCGCGACCACCAAAATTGCCGGATAAATCAAGGCAGCGACCAGCTTCTTCCGAAGGCCCGTCGTAACTCGCTGGTACGAAATGTAATACTCAAGTACTCCAGAGAGATTGCCGCTCTTCTCACCCGCCAGCACCGCCGTCGTGTAAATCTTCGGGAAGCTTCCTTGTTGTTCCAGCGCCTCGGAAAGCAATGCGCCTTCACGGACCCTTTGCCGTACCTCCACCAACATGGGCCGCAAACGCGGCGCCGCGACGCGGTCGGACAAAAGATCCAACGCTTTCAGAATGGGAAGTCCTGCCCGGATCAGCGTGTTGAATTGCTGGTTGAAGATTAGAAAATCCGTACCTCCGACGGCACGGATCCGCTTCCGATTCAGGAGAGCCCCAACCAGGCCTCCCTGCAGACGGATCGAATAGACGTACAGCCCGCGGTCCGCCAGCTTCTGCCGCGCTTCATCCAGCGACTGAGCAGCCTCGACCTGGGAATACACATGTCCTGTCGCGTCAGCGACCTTGCAGACAAAATCCGCCACGAGGCCAGTTTACCTCATTCACCAGGGGGCAAATGCGTTCGCCCCGCACCTTATGCGCATAAGGGTACATATCCGCCGGCCGCTGAGGTCGGCCAACGGATAGTGTCCCTCCTATAAGACCTTGGATACGATGAAATGGTTCAGTGCGCGGCACTTCCGGGGGCACTTTCTCCAACAATAGCGACGCCCTTGGGGGCAGTAAAGTGAAACATGGACTCGGAAAGGTCCATATTCTCTTCCCACTTGCCGAAGCGATATTCCATTTCGATCCCGCCCGGTTGGCGAATCGTCACGCTCGCCAGCCACCCGGTCTTGGGATCCACCTCAAGCAGAACGTCCTGAATCACGCTGTTCTGGTCCAAAGAGAGCGCCTGGCGCGCAGTGCTTTCCTCACCGTCACTTTCCCCGTTTGCGTTCTTAGTGGGCGCAGGGACACCAGAAGGGACGCAACGAAGCGTAACGTCACCGGGGTTTTCGAGGGGAGTTGCGGCCAACTCGATGTGTTTGCAATATCGCCCCAGGTCAGCTTTGCCAGTCAAAAGCGCCAGAGGTGTGCGCCAATCGCTGCTTTCCTTCATCGGTGACCGAGTTACGGTGTGATCCGCGGGAACGTAAAACCATGCCGTTTTTCCATCGGTGAGAAAAAGTTCTTGCTCCGGCACTTCATATTCCCAGCGCATACGTCCTGGCCTGGAAAAATACACGGTGCCGGATTCTACCCGATCGGTCGGGCGCCCTTCGTTGTATCGTTCCAGGAATACGGCCTTAAGCGTGTGCGAGGAGTGGTACCGCGCTTCGATGGCACGAACAATTTGCTGAACTTGACCTGAATTCTGATCCGCAGGCTTCGCCATTACGTCCATGCAAAAGACAAGTGATCCGCAGATAAAAAGCGATGCAACGAACGCAGGTACGCGCATATCCCTAGCTTAACAGATGCTGGAATTAACGCGCTGAAAGGAGCGCACGAATTGTATAACGCCCCAAGGCCAATTACATTTGCGGACTGGTCACGGACGGCTGCGATGCGTCTGTAGTGTATCTAATGATCGCACTCTGATCCGTGTAAAACCGCCGCACGCCTGTGTGGTTATAGCTCTCCGGATCGCCCGAAATGGAGTAGCTATTGACGTTCCCGCTTGGCTCAGCGGCTCCAGCGACATAATGGAATACATAACCGCTCTTGCTCGCTACCGTGCCGCCGGAGGGAGCCAGGACGGAATCCAACAAATCAGCGGCTGTTTTTGTTGCAGGGCCGTTCTGGGGAGCCCCCAAGTCTGACTGGTTGTGCGGATACGAACTGTAGGAGCCGTAGTACATCGCGCAGGCTTCGTTCATTGCTTTCAGAGAAGCCATTGCCGAAGTCTCATTGCCCGTCATTCTGGTTTTTAGGAGATTCGGAACGGCAACAACAGTGATGGTGACAATAATTGCCACCACGATCAGAAGTTCTAGAAGAGAAAATCCCCGCTCACGATTCTTCATACAAACCTCCCCCGCTCGATTAATCCCACAAGCGCAGGGCGAGCCCTCAGTTCCCGGCCCGGCTAACATGGTTTATAGAGCGACAGTATAGCAGGAGTCCATCTGTGTATCCAGAAAAATGATTCCCGCTAATCTGCCCATTCGGGGTTGACGTCAGGCACACCACTGACGCATCTTTCACATTTGCACAACAGGCCGCAACAGCGTTGCGCAACGTCGCGGCGCATTTGAGTAGAATACTCACGGCCCGGCATTCACCGCCGGCCGCAGTTCTCTATGGCCAACGCTATCCCCATTGAGAGAACCAGTGGATCAGATTCAAGAGATAAAAACGCCAATTGACCACAGCGGGACGCGCGCGGCCGAGCCCTTAGATCACCGGCGGGACGCGCTTTACTATGCTGTCCTCCTTTCAGTCGCTGTTCTTCCCTATCTGAACACCCTCGGCTTTGGATTCGTTTACGACGATAATTATCAAATTGTTGAAAATCCATACGTGCATAGTTTTCATTATCTTAAGCAGATTCTTATTAGTTCCGTTTGGTCATTCAAATATTCGAGAATTCCGACGAATTATTACCGGCCGCTGATGAGCCTGGAGTACGTCTTTCTGTACAAGACGTATGGTCCCATCGCATATGTTTTCCATTTGGCGAATGTGTTGACGCACGCGGCTGTGGTGGTCCTTCTATTTGCCGTCGGACGCAGATTATTGAACTCCGAACGAGTGGCGTTTCTGGCTGCCGTGTTGTTCGCCTTGGATCCGGTCCACACGGAGTCGGTGGCTTGGGTTGCGGCAATACCCGATATCCAACTCGCCCTATTCCTCATGATCGCCTTTTGGTTCTATCTGGAAATGGGCGAGCCCAGTCGCAGTCAGTGGTGGACACCTGTTGCAATGAATGGCGTTTTTTTCCTGGCATTGTTTTCAAAAGAACCCGCCGTGGCGTTTCCCGTGATTGCCGTGTTCTACGAGCATCTATTGCGCGCGGATCGTGACCGCACAAACTGGAAACAAAAACTTGGAAGATATGGCCCTCTCTTCATACTAACGGGCGTCTACCTGATTGCGCGTGTGCTTCTGATAGGCGGCCTCATTCCTAAGCTCCAGCGGCCGAGACTCTCGTGGCCCAGCGCGCTGCTTTCCGCAGTCTCGTTGTTCGGCAAGTACATGAACAAGCTGGCGTGGCCGGTAAGACTGAAAATGTTCTATGCCTTCAGGGCCGCCAATAGCCTACGCGATCCAGGTTTCTTAATAGGAGTGGCCTGGATATTATCACTTGGGCTTCTGTGCTGGTTCCTTTGGAAACGTAACCGGCCTCTTGTACTGCCAGTTCTGTGGATGGTGGCGACGTTGGCGCCGGCTCTTAACGCACGCTGGATGCCTGGGAATGTGTTTGCCGAACGCTATCTGTATGTTCCATCAATAGGGTTTTGCTGGCTGGTAGCCAGCGGTTTGCTGGCACTCTGGGAGGCGCCACGAGTCAGACTTTTCACATGGGCCCGCGTCGCCATAGCCTCAACGGTATTGCTGGCTGTCTCGCTTTCCGCACTGCTCATCGTGAAGCGCAATGCAGTCTGGCGCGACGATTTGCATTTTTTTACAGATGGTGTCAAACAGAATCCCGAAAACGCCAACCTTCACTCTGATCTGGGTTTCGCGAACTGGGCCGTTCGGAATCACGCCGCCGCCCGCGCCCAGTGGGCAATCTCCATTGGTCTGGATCCCAATAATTTTTGGGCACTGAACAATATTGGAATGGCGGACGTAACTGAGGGGCACTACGCTGACGCAATTCCTCCACTGCAACAAGCATTGAAATTGCGCCCTGAATTTTCAGATGCCCATCTGAATCTCGCCGGGGCCTTCGACGGGTTACACCAGGCGAGTGAAGCCGAAAAAGAGTTTCTAGCGGCGATTGATAGCTCACCTTTAGATTACGACGCCCACAATCGCCTCGCGGCATTCTATCAAAAGGCCGGCCGTATCGAAGAAGCGCAAAAACAATATCTTGTGTCGTTTGCTGCCCAGCCCAATGCCGCGGCACTTGATGGCTTGGGCGATATCGCTGTCGCGGAAGGTCAGACAGCGACGGCGGAGAGGTATTTCCGTCAAGGCGTAGATATCGATGAATACGATCATCATGCTCACTACGAACTTGTTCGCATTTACGGAGAAAGCGGCCGCAATGCGGAAGCCCTGCGGGAATTTGACCTTGGACAACGAACCGATGCTGGCACTGACCCCGAGGCAAAGGCTGCGAAGGCCGTCGTGGATAAACTAAAAGGTTCCAAATAACCTTTCACAAACTGCTATCCGAATAAAAAAAAGGCGGAGGCTTTTGGCCTCCGCCTTGCTGTCGCGTTGAGGGGGTAAAGTCTTACAGTGGCGAATCGGTCGCGGCTGCTGATGCTCCGATTGCGTAGTGGATGACGCCGGTCTGGTCCGTATAGAATTGGCGGACGCCGGTTGTGTTCAGGGTTATCGGGTCACCATTGATGGTGTAGACTGTGCCGGCGCCGCCGGTATCGCCAAAAGTGAATGTGTAGCCGCTCTTTTGGAAAGGTGAACTCGTCAACGTCGCGTCAAGCAAATCGGCTGAAGTGCTGGACGGCGTGGTGCCCGAAGGGATCGGGGCAAGGTTCGTCAGGGACGTTGGATAAGCGCCGTAGCTCGTATTGTACGTAATGCAAGCAGTGTTCATGGTGCGCATCGAACTAACTGCTGAAGCCTCGTTAGCCGCAATGCGGGCGCGAAGCAAGTTCGGGATCGCGATAGCGGCGATAATCAAAATAATCGCCACAACGATCAAGAGTTCGATAAGTGAGAAGCCCTTCTGTTTATTGCGCATTCGATTCTCTCCTCTGAAATTTTGAGTGACCCTTACCGGGTTCGGCTAGATAGAATGCAAGGGGTGTTCCAATCTTGGACAGCGCGTTACCACAAGGGTACAGGCATCGTACGTCCATTATTATGTTGTAGTTACGCGGCGTACACGATTGTCGCTCTACGGACCCGGTGCCATTCGAAATGATTGCTCCCAATTTTGTGACAAATTGTGTCACTTGCAAATGACCGAAAGTGTCAACGTGCCAAGAAGCTGATCGAGTCGTGCCTTCTGCAGACCCAGAACCTCAAGAGAAACGAAACAGTCGAGCTTGCTGAAACCCTGGAATGAAGGACGCGCCCACCTTACGGCCTGTAATCAACTGGGCAAGTGCACCACGCAAATAGCGGCCAACACTGTTGTCAGCAACCAACGGCGCCGATAGGATAGGGTTTGCGTCGGACTCACTTTGTATAGCGGGGCGTACGAGAATACGTGATGAAGCTTCTTAGACGTGGGTGCACCTCACTTTCGGTTATCGTAATCGTTGCATTCATACTGCGCGGCGCCTATTTCTGGTGGGGGCAGATTCACATGCGCTTGCCCATCATTCTCCCTCCCTTCGGATTCGAAACTGGGCGCATCGCCCAGTCTATCGCTGTGGGTAAGGGTTTCAGCTCACCGCTTTCCGTGGATAGCGGCCCGACGGTATGGCTGACTCCGATCTATCCATACTTTCTTGCCGGCATATTCAAGATCTTCGGTGTTTATACGTATGCATCCTTGCTCGTCGCCACCACCTTCAATCTGCTGTTCTCCGCCCTTACTTGCATACCAATTTTCCACATCGCGAAGCGAATCGGCGGCTTCAGCGTCGCGGTACTGTCCGCGTGGCTGTGGGTGATCTTTCCGACTGCGATAACGATTCCAGTTGAGTGGATTTGGGACACTTCCCTTTCCGCATTGGCTGCCGCGGTTATTCTTTGGGTGACACTCGAGATTCGAGATTCCAGCCGTACACGCGATTGGATTGGCTATGGCTTGCTTTGGGGCACGAGCCTGATGATCAACGCTGTGCTTTTTTCGCTCATGCCGTTCTTATTGGGATGGCTGGCATGGGAACATCGGAAAGTTACCAGCCAGTGGTTACGGCTGCCTTCGCTGGCTGCGATTGTGATGGCCCTGGTCTGCGTTCCATGGACGGTGCGGAATTACGTCGTCTTCCATCAGTTCATTCCTTTCCGTTCGAATTTTGCCCTCGAGCTCTGGCTGGGAAACAACGATCAGGTACCGGACACGTGGGCTGGTTTCCTGCATCCCAATGATTATCCGCCAGAGCGCGCAAAATTCCTTGCATTGGGTGAAATCGCGTACATGCGCGATAAACAGAAAGAAGCGATCCACTTCATGATAGGCCATCCGCGTGACGAAATAAGGTTTTTCTGGCGCCGGTTCGCGGAGACCTGGACGATGAGCTGGGATCCTGTGCAAGACGCATGGGGTCACCTAGGGTGGAACGGGCGTGGTAAATTGATAGTGAACCTCGCGCCCTCGTTTCTCGGGTTCCTCGGGCTTTTCGTTCTTTCGAGGCAGAAGAATCCCTACATATTTCCCGTGGCGATGTACCCGCTCATTTTTCCCGTGGTGTATTACATCACGCACCCATCCAGACGCTATCGGCACCCAATTGATCCCGTACTGATTGTCCTGGCGGGTTTTGGGATAACCTATCTCGTGCGCACTCTCGCTGGGAAGCGAGCTTCATCCATCCCAGCACCCATTGGTGGCAGCGTCCCCGATACTGAGCCTTCGACCGCTCTGTAACTCTCCGAGAGGCTTTACACGCAATTCTACTAACAGAAATCTGGGGACTTCGTTCTTTTTCGATTGGATTGCGTTTTTTTTAGAGATTGTATTTCTTAGCGTAGTGCCGGAAGGAACGGTAGGTCATCCGTAGTAGCTCGGCCGCGCGGGTGCCAACTCCACCGGAAAGCCGGAGTGCTTCCAGAATATACCCTCGTTCCATTTCCTGAATTTGTTTTTCGAGGTCCACCCCACCTTCGGGTATGACAGGATGGCCATTTGAGGACATTTCCATGACCGGGGCCAGCGGCACATGGACGATCTTTTCAGGCAGTACACTGACACTCACTCGAGGGCCGGCCTCAAGCGCAACGCAACGCTCCATGGTGTTCTCCAGCTCGCGCACATTTCCGGGCCAATCATAGGCTTCCAGCAGACGCATTGCTTCGGGCTCAATCCCTTCTACAGCTTTCCCCATGGACTTCCGGAAGCGGTCCAGAAACGCGCGCACAAGCAACGGAATATCATCTCGCCGTTCGCGCAGTGAGGGCAGATGCATCGGAATCACGCTCAAACGGTAATAGAGATCATCGCGGAAGCGGCCAGCGGCAATCTCTTTTTCAAGTTCTTTGTTCGTTGCCGCGATGATGCGCACATCCACTTCGATTTCTTCCGTGCTTCCGAGAGGACGCACTTTGCCTTCCTGCAGTACGCGATATAGCTTCACCTGCATACTGAGCGGCATATTGGCAATTTCATCCATGAAAAGCGTTCCGCCATGCGCCGCCTGAAACAAGCCCTGCCGATTATCATTCGCTCCGGTGAAAGCCCCGCGGACGTAGCCGAAAAGCTCCGATTCGAGAAGGGTCTCTGGAAAAGCTCCACAATCAATTGTAACAAACGGACGCTGGGCGCGCGGACTATGGTCGTGAATGGCTCGCGCTACAAGTTCCTTGCCAGTGCCGCTCTCCCCTGTAATCAGAACGCGGCTCGACTGCGGTCCGACAGTTTGGATCATGTCAAAAATCGCCCGGAGCTTGGCACTGTGACCAATGATGTTGTCCTGACCGGTCAAACGGCGCAGTTCCCGGCGAAGATAACCGGCTTCTTTTTTGAGCTTGAGAGTTTCGTCAACTTGTTGGACGGCACGGCGGAGTTGCTCAACCAGATCGTGATCCTTAATGACGTAGCGATCCGCACCGGCATTGACGGCGGCAATAGCGGTTTCCACCGTAGGCACGCCCGTAATCATCAGAAATACTGTCGACGGCGCAACCTCTTTCGCATACTCCAGCAGGTCTACTCCCGTCGCCCCCGGCATACGAATGTCGGAGATGATGATATCGAATATTTGCGATTCGATTTTCCGGCGAGCGGATTCCACACTAGTGGCCACTTCTACACGATGCCCCTCTTTGCGGAAAGTAATCTCCAGCAGTTCGCAAATGGAACGCTCGTCGTCCACCACTAAGAGATGAGCCATAACCCGCTTTCGCCCCACTGCAAAAGTTGCTTGCTTTTAATCGCGGCTCGGAACTTCAGGCAACGCGCGGAAGCTCGACGGTAAACTCCGCGCCGCGATCTTTTTCCGAGGATACGATGATGTGCCCGCTATGCGCTTGCACAATCTGGTAAACGATTGCCAAACCGAGGCCGGTGCCTCCGATGAAACCCGATTGTAGAGGTTCAAAGATCTTCGCGCGCTGCTTCGCGTCGAGTCCCACACCAGTATCGCGGAAACGGATTCGAACGCAGGAGCCTCCAAGCTCCAGACGAACGCTGAGCGTTCCTCCATCCGGCATGGCGCGAACTGCGTTATCGCAGAAATTCCAGAACACTTGCTTGATGCGGTTAGCGTCCACGCGGACGCGAACTGGACGCGATGCAAAACTTTTGTCGATGCGGTACTTCCCGTCCATGGCCGGATGCCGTTCTAACAGAGTTAAAGTTTCATCCAGTAGTGAGGCGATATCAGCATCCGCAAATTCATAAGTCTTTTCGCGCGAGTAATTGAGGAATTCCGTGATGATCTGGTTCAGCCGTTCGGATTCCCGGGTTACGATGCCCACCAGATGCCTTTCATCTTCTTCAAGGGGAACGAGCCGCGCCAGCTCCTTCACAGCGCCGGCGATGGCCGTAAGCGGCTGCCTTATTTCGTGCGCGATAGCCGCGGATAGCCGGCCCAGGGCCGCCATGCGGTCTTTGGTCTCGACTTCCCTCTCCAGGTGGCGCAGCGCGGTCAAATCCTGAAAGTTAAAAACGTAGCCCCGAACATTCTTCTCCCGTGTTCGCAAACCCGAAATAGAAATGCCGATCACGCGTTGCTTCCCGTCTCCGGTGCTAAAATCAATTTCTCTGCGCGGAAGACGGCTTGCGTCGGATTCGCCTTCGCCCAGCGTCCAGAATTGCGGCCACAACTTCGCTAAAATCTTTCCTTGCACATCGGCAAAGCGGAAGCCTGTGATTTCTTCACCGGTCTGATTGAGCAGAAGGATCCGTCCTTCAAGATCCGTGGTCAGCAAACCTCCGCGCATGGAATTGATAATGTTCTCGTTGAACGCCTGCAAGTCCTGCAACTCGCCGCTCTTTTGTTCGAGCTCGGCTCCCTTGCGCCGCAAATTCTGCGCCAGGAGGCTGGAAAGATACGCCACGGCCATAAACGCGGCCAGATTGCTGAAAACAAATGTTTGGAGCTCGTGGGCGCCAGCCGGGCTTATAGCTGTATCCGGCAGCTTGCCGTAATAAGTCAGCTCGACCATTCCCCCAAGAAGCACGAAACTGAACCCGGCAGTGAGAAAGGGCCCACGCCGTGAAAACAGTATGCTGGCGACGATGATAGCCAGCAGGTACAGAGAGATAAAGTGACTCTCATTCGCCCCGGTGGCATACACGAGGGCCGTGATCACCAATTGGTCGCAGATTATCTCAAGAGGCGCCTGCCATCGAGCTTGCGGCACCCAGCGCGCCAGAATCGCGTAAAGGAAACCGAGCATGTACCAAAGCCCGATGAGCGTGGCGAATAGTTTTAGATCCAGCGCCAGAAGGCCCGTATTCCACAAGAACATTGAAATAGCGAGGATAAAAGTGATAACTAGAAAACGTACCCTGCTAAGCCAGCCAAGCCATTCCGTTGAATTCTGCGTCCACTCCATTCAGGCGCACCTTCCATTCATTGTGCGGCTACGTTGAAAACGTGGTCAAGTAGATGGGATGTACTGATTCGCGACGGGATAAGCCGTCAGATTTTCGCAGGAGCTGTCGATCAATTCCCGCTCCTTCAAGCCTGCCCCCGGCAAACCAGGGGTCAGGCTTGAAGGTTTGAATGGTTCTAGTGCCCTGCAAGTTTGCCAATTAGAACGAACAACGGCAGATACATCGAGATCACGATTCCTCCCACCACAACACCGAGGAATACGATCATCAGCGGTTCCATAGCCGCCAACAGATTCTTCACTGCCGCGTCCACTTCGTCCTCATAAAAATCAGCGATCTTCTGTAGCATGGCATCCATGGCGCCGGTCTGCTCGCCGACGGAGATCATCTGCGTAACCATGCCAGGGAAAACTTCCGATTCCTTGAGCGGATCAGCAAGGGTCCTTCCAGCCTCCAACGCCTTGCGAGTCTGCAAAAGGGCCTTCTCAACCACGGCATTGCCGGAAGAACGCGCCGTAATTTCCAAACCTTCCAAGATTGGCACGCCGCTGGAAATGAGTGTTCCGAGCGTGCGCGTAAAACGGGCGACGGCAATTTTACGGAGCAGGATTCCGATCAACGGGACTTTCAACAGAGTCTTGTCAATCGCCATCCGGCCAGCTTCCGTGCCATACCAGACCTTCAGACCGATACAAGCTCCGATAAATGCCACTAGAGCCAAAAATCCGAAGATGCTGCCAACAAAATGGCTAAGGCCGATTACGATACGCGTCGGCAAAGGAAGCGCGACGTCCAAGCTGACGAATAACGTCGCGAAAATTGGCACCACCTTCCAAAGCAGCAAGGTGATCACGCCCCCCGCGACCACCAATACGACGATTGGATAAATCAACGCGGATTTTACAGCGCGCTTTAGTTTCACGTTCTTTTCGATGTAAGTCGAAAGGCGTTGAAGAATGATATCTAAAATACCGCCCGTTTCGCCTGCTTCCACCATATTCACGTAAAGGTTGTCAAAGATTTTCTCAAATTGGCGCATGGCCGCCGAGAGTGTGGAACCGCCCTCGACCGACCCGCGCGTGCCCGTCAGCACTTTTTGAAAGGTTTTGTTCTCCTGCTGGCCGCCAAGAATCTCCAGACACTGCACGAGAGGCAATCCTGCGTCAATCATGACGGAGAACTGGCGCGTGAATATCGCGATTTCCTCCTGAGTGACGCCGCTTCCGAAGCTGGGCAATGAGAATTCCTTGCCCTTTTCAGAAACCTTCGTGACATTGATCTGCTGGCGTTTGAGCAGCGCGGCCAACTCCGCCTTTGTGTTGGCCATCTGCTCACCTGTTACTTTCGTCCCAGAGCGATTTTTCCCTCGATAAACAAATACCGGCATGCTGCTACCCTCCTGATTTTTTTCCTGCTTGATCGAGATTTACAAAAATGGCCGAAAACTACTTCCGAATCCCGGCCGCGCCCAAATGCGAGCCGCCGCTAACGCCACGGTTAATCATGTCCTGCAACTCATCCGCGTTGGAGGAACGTCCTATCGCCACCTCCAACGTAATCAACTTATTGAAATATGCGTTTGCCAGTCCCTGATTGAACGTCTGCATGCCGGTTTGCCCCGTACCGGTCTGCATTGCCGAATAGATTTGGTGAATCTTGTCCTCGCGAACAAGATTCCGGATTGCCGCCGTTGGAACCAAAATCTCCATAATCATCACGCGCCCGCGCCCATCGGCCCTTGGAAGCAACGACTGACAGAGGATGCCTTCCAGCACCATGGAAAGCTGCGCGCGAATCTGAGGCTGTTGGTGCGAAGGAAATACGTCCACGATACGATTGATGGTGGAAAGCGCCGAGTTCGTGTGCAATGTGGCAAAGGTCAAGTGGCCCGTCTCAGCGATGCGCAGCGCGGATTCAATGGTTTCCAGGTCGCGCATTTCGCCGATGAGCACCACATCCGGATCTTCGCGAAGCGCCGCACGGAGAGAGTTTGCGAACGAATGCGTGTCGGAATGGACTTCACGCTGGTTTACGAGGCACTTTTTATGATTGTGAAGGAATTCGATCGGGTCTTCGATCGTGATCATATGCTCTTCACGCTCGGCATTTATCTTGTCGAGCATGGCCGCGAGAGTGGTGGATTTTCCGGATCCCGTTGGACCCGTGACCAGCACAAGCCCGCGCGGTTTTTCGCAGAGCGTCTTGACGACTGGGGCCAGCCCCAGCGCGTCGAAGCCCTTAATCTCCCAGGGGATCGTGCGGAACACGGCCGCGACCGCGCCGCGTTGATTGAAAATATTTCCGCGAAACCGCGCCAGGTTCTTGAGCCCGAACGAAAAGTCCAGTTCGAGATTTTCCTCGAACCGGTGCTTCTGCGCATCGGTCAAGACGCTATAAGCGAGCGACTTGGTATCCGCGGCGGTCAACGGCGCCATATCGAGCGGCCGCAACCTTCCGTGCACGCGCACGCGGGGCGCGCTATTGGTAGTCAGGTGCAAATCACTGCCACCCATTTCGATCATCTTCTGAAGAAGTTCACTTAATGTCGTTCCAGCCATTTTGACCTCGCCTTAAAGTACGGTTTCCCGCAAAACTTCCTCGAGGGTTGTTTGCCCCAAGGCAATCTTTGTAAGCCCGCTGCGCCGAAGCGTAATCATTCCCTGATCCAGCGCTTTTTTCTTCAGCTCGATCGCCGACGCGCCAACCAGGATCAGTTCACGCAACTCGTCATTGATTTCCATCACTTCGTAAAGGCCAACACGGCCCTTATAGCCCGTGCCATTGCAAGTCGTGCATCCCTTGCCGTGAAAGATCTTTGTGGTCTTTGATTCTTCCGGCGTATAACCGCCCTCCAACAGCGCTTGCGCCGGGACCTCGAGCGGCTCCTTGCAGGCCGCACAAATGCGGCGTACCAGGCGCTGCGCGCAGATCAGGTTCACCGAGGTTGCGACCAGAAACGGCTCAATACCCATATTCATTAACCGGCTGATCGTTGAAGGCGCATCGTTCGTATGCAGCGTGGAAAGTACCAGGTGGCCGGTGAGCGCCGCTTTTACGGCAATTTCCGCCGTCTCGAAGTCGCGGATTTCTCCGACCAAAATGATATTGGGGTCCTGCCGTAGGAAAGCACGGAGCGCCGTGGCAAAGTTGAGCCCAATCTGATCCTTCATCTGCACCTGGTTGACACCGGAAAGCTGAAATTCAACCGGGTCTTCGGCGGTCATAATGTTTGTTTCCACGGTATTCAGCGTAGAAATCGAAGAATACAGAGTGTTCGTTTTTCCTGATCCCGTCGGGCCTGTGACCAGCACCATCCCGTAGGGCTTCATGATTTGGCGCTCAAACTTTGTCAATGATTCCTGCTCGAACCCCAGCTTGGTCATGTCCAACCGCAGGTTTTCCTTATCGAGAAGGCGCAAAACAAGTTTTTCGCCAAAAATCGTCGGGACAATGGAAACACGAAAGTCGAGGTCCTTTTTCTTGCCGTCACGCACGTACTTCAGCATGATGCGGCCGTCCTGCGGCAACCGTTTTTCACTGATGTCAAGCTTGGACATAATCTTGATGCGGCTTGTAATCGCGTCTTTCAATTTAAGCGGTGGCGACATTACGTTTTGCAGGATGCCGTCAATCCGCAAGCGGACGCGAAGTTCTTTCTCGTAAGGCTCCACGTGAATATCGCTTGCTCCGCGCTTTACGGCGTCGGTCATAATCAAGTTCACTAACTTAATGATGGGAGCTTCTTCGGCGGCGCGCTCAAGCGCTGCCGCGTCCAATTCCGCCTCTTCGCTCGTCAGTTCCAGATCCGCTGCTTCCTCCGCGCTCAGATCCTTCATCACCTTGCTGAGCTCTTCGACGCTGGATACTTCGCCATAGAATTTGTGTATGGCGTCGTTGATGTCCGTTTCCGAGGCGACCACCGGCTCCACATTGAAGCCGGTCATGAACTTGATATCGTCCATCGCAAAAACGTTCGTCGGATCGGTCATCGCGATCGTCAGCGTTGCGCCGACGCGCGACAGCGGTACCACCTGGTAGCGCAGCGCCGTTTCCTGCGGAATCAGTTTGATCACCGACGGTTCAACTTCGTAATACTTCAGATTGATGGAAGGCACTCCATACTGGCGGGATAACACTTGCGTGATTTCGTCGTCGCGGACGAAACCCAGTTTCATCAGAGCAGTCCCCAGACGGCCGCCATTTTTCTTCTGATGCTCAACCGCCTGCTTGAGCTGATCGGAAGTGATCAGGCTTTCCTTAACCAGAATTTCGCCGAGCCTACCCGACATGCAGGGAACTCCTCACGTACTTCTCGTTAAACACACAGCCGCAAAGACCTACGGTCTGGCTGAAACAAATTGAACCATTTTGGGGAATCTAGAAGCACCTGTCCTAAAGTACAGGTGTATCCTCACCGCCAAGCCCTCCTTGACTCGTCGGAAAGGGGCCGCTATCTTCATTTTTGGTGACTTCTCCCATGCCTACTAAGGTTTTGTCCGGATTGGAACAGTTCCAGCCCGGACAAGCGAAGCTTGCACAACCTGAACAGACACGAATGGTCCTGATGAAATTCTACGAAGCGATGAGCCACGCGCTTGGCCCCATGAATTGGTGGCCGGCGCGGACTCCCTTTGAAGTGATTGTCGGCTCGATCCTGACGCAAAATACAGCGTGGACAAATGTAGCGCGGGCAATCGAAGACCTTCGCCGCGAACGGCTTCTGAGTTTTGCGGCGATCGAAAAGGCGCCTATTTCTCGGCTGGCGAGGCTTATTCGCTCATCTGGTTACTTTCGGCAGAAGGCCAAAAAGCTCAAAGCCTTCGTCCGTTTTCTGCGGAAGGAGTACAACGGATCACTCGCTAAGATGTTTGCCACTCCCACCGCGAAGCTCCGCCAGGAACTCCTTGAGGTCCACGGAATCGGGCCCGAGACGGCCGATTCCATTCTGCTCTACGCGGGAAACCACGGGATTTTCGTTGTGGACGCCTACACGCGAAGAATTCTTACTCGGCATGGCCTTGCGACAGACAAAACGGTTTATGATGAGGTCCGTACTCTATTTGAGGACCACTTGCCTCAAGACGTGCAGCTCTATAACGAATACCATGCGCTTATCGTGAATACAGGCAAGAACTGGTGCCGCTCGCAGAAACCTCGTTGCGATGAATGCCCTCTGGGGAAATTTCTCCCCGGGGATGCGGCGGCTGAGGTAAGTCCATGACACCCAAACAGCGCCCGTCACGCCTGTGGTTGTGGCTCGGTGGACTGCTGGTCGCTTTTCTACTGGCCGCGGTATTCACCCTCGGCTCGATGGATCCACACCTCGATCCCAATAACACGTCGGAAGTCCTGATCCTCTATGCTGTCTCAACTTTTCTCGTCACCGCACTGATCATTTTCAGTCTTGTACTCGGCAGGAGCTTCGTGCGGCTAGCGGCCGAACGCCGCGAAGGGCGCCTGGGTGCCCGGTTCAAAACCAAAATGGTTCTTGGCGCGATGGGTATTTCCCTGCTGCCTGTGGTCTTTATGTTTTTTACAAGCTATGCGCTGGTGAATCACTCGCTCAGCCGGTGGTTTCCCGAGCCCCTCGAGATTGCAGCGCAGGAAAGTCAGAAGCTCGTCAACGAACTGGGCGGACGTGAACATGAACGCCTCAATGACTACGCGCGAATCACCGCGCTGCATCTTGGAGCTAACCCGACGACCGCGAGTATGAAAGCCTTACTGGATGCCTTCGGGCCAGGCGTGGATGCGATTATTGTTCTAGATCCCACCGGCCATGTCGTAGTGGGGTCTTCCACGTTTCCTCTGCCCGATCACGCCGCGGCATCACTGGAACGTACCCTGCCGAGCGGCGCTGAGGTTTGGAAAACCGGAGATACGTATGCCTATGCCGGCCGTGCGCCCCTTGGCGCGAGTTCCCTGGTCGTCTTACGCCGCACGACACCGGATGTCTATAAGCGCTCAGATCGAATTCAAGATCAGCTCCAGAAATATGGTCAACTCGAGCATTTGTACCGCGGTCTGAAGTGGCAGATGTTACTGACTCTGGCACTCTTCACGGTCGCGCTTCTTTTCGCACTCACCTGGCTTGCGCTCTTCCTTTCCAAGCAGGTTACTGTGCCCATTCAAGCTCTAGCGGAAGGAACAAGAGAGGTTTCACGCGGCAATTTTGAATACCGCGTAGAGGCTGAAACTCAGGACGAACTGGGCATGCTCGTGCAGTCTTTTAATAACATGACTTCCCAACTTGCCGACAGCCGGCGGCAGATTGACGAATTCACGCGCAACCTTCAAACGGCTCTCCAGGAAATCGATCGGCGGCGCAAGCTGCTCGAAACTGTGCTGGAAAACATTCCCACCGGCGTGATTTCACTCGACGCCGAAGGGCGCGTCGTGCGGTTGAATGGCGCGGCGTTCAGGATATTTGGAAATTCCGCGCGTGGGGCTCGAACGCTGGATGACATTGTTGGCGCCGAACCAGGCCTCGAGTTCCACGCACTCCTGCGCAGGTCGCTGCGTCTGGGAACCGTCTCCAAAGAATTCGAGCTGCGTCTCGATCGGCGTGTTGTGCATGCCGCCGTAACCGTCAGCGCGTTGGGAGTGAGCAGCACAAACCCCGGTTATGTCGTGGTCGTTGACGATTTGACGGACCTTCTCCGCGCGCAGAAACTGGCCGCATGGCAGGAGGTCGCTCAGCGCATCGCTCACGAAATTAAAAATCCGCTTACGCCCATCCAACTTTCAGCAGAACGGCTAACTCGCTTTTTGTCCCGGCGCGCCGGCGATCAGGCAAACGAGGCGCGCGATCTCGGCCTTGAGGAAATTGTAAACGACTGCGCAACCTCCATCGGGCGTGAGGTGCAGGCTCTGAAATCTCTCGTGGACGAATTTTCGAGATTTGTGCGTTTCCCGCAGGCCCGGTTGGCCGTCGCCGATGCCAACACCATAGTTGCGGAAGCGCTTGCCGTTTTCCACGGACGGCTTGACGGTATTACTCTGCGCACGGAATTCGCACGGGGCTTGCCTCCGGTCAAAGCCGATAGCGAATTGCTTCGCGGAGTCCTCGTCAATTTGATTGATAATGCAGCGGAAGCGTTGGAAGGTTCGCCCGCAAAGGAGCTTTTTCTCGGCACCCGTGTCGCGGGACATGGCGATGCACTCGAGATCATTGTCGCCGACACGGGCTGCGGCATTTCAGCGGACGACAAGGACAAGCTCTTCCTGCCCCATTTCTCCACTAAACATCGCGGCACCGGACTCGGCTTAGCCATCGCGGCGCGCGTGGCCGCGGAACACCATGGCACCCTTCGAGTGGAGGATAATTCTCCTGTCGGCTCGCGCTTCATTCTTCGCCTGCCGGCCGCTGAGGTGGCCGCGGTTCCGCTCGCGTCCGGGGTCTAGCACGCAGGATTTCCATTCACCATGCCACCGACAATTCTCATCGTGGACGACGAAACAGGTATTCGCCAGTCTCTCAGGTCAGTTTTGCAGGAGGACGGATACCGCGTCGAAACAGCGGGGTCGGGTGAAGAATGCCTGGACCTCATCCAGCGAAAGACCGTGGACCTCATTCTCCTCGACGTCTGGCTGCCCGGCATGGACGGCTTGGAGACCTTGCGCCGCCTGCGGGAAACCGAACCCAGTCCCATGGTCGTTATGATTTCCGGCCACGGAAATATTGAGACCGCCGTCCGCGCGACGAAGCTTGGTGCTTTCGACTTTGTTGAAAAGCCGCTTTCTCTGGAAAAGATCGGGCTCGTCGTAAAGAACGCCCTTGAGTATCTGCGGCTGGAAGAAGAAAACCGGCTGCTCCGTGCCGAACTCGAACAACGTTATGAGGTGATCGGTCAGAGCATGCCTTTGAAGGCCCTCCGCCAGCAGATTGCGCTCACCGCCCCAACAAACGGCCGCGTGCTGATTTACGGTGAAAGCGGAGTCGGCAAGGAAGTAGTAGCGCGCGCGCTCCACGCGGCTAGCCTCCGCCGCCATCGCCCCTTCGTGGAAGTTAACTGCGCGGCAATTCCTGACGAATTGATTGAATCCGAGCTGTTTGGCCACATCAAAGGCAGTTTCACCGGCGCCACGGAGGACAAGATCGGCAAGTTCCAAAAAGCGGATGGCGGCACTCTGTTCCTCGACGAAGTCGGCGATATGAGCCTCAAAACCCAGGCCAAGGTGCTGCGTGTGCTGGAAGAACAGCGCTTTGAGCCGCTGGGATCAAACGCCGCCTCGACTGTGGATGTACGCGTGATCGCGGCCACCAACAAGAAACTCGATGAAGAAATTGCGCGCGGCGCGTTCCGCGAGGATCTTTTCTATCGTCTCAATGTGATTCCCTTCTTCGTGCCCGCGCTTCGTGACCGCTCGGAAGATATTCCGCTCTTCGCGCGGCGCTTCCTCGCAGAATTCAGCGCCGCGTACAGCAAGCATCCGCGAGAGTTGAGCGAGGCCGCACTCGAAATCCTGATGCGCTATTCGTGGCCGGGGAATGTCCGTGAATTGCGCAATCTTATCGAGCGTCTGGTCATCATCTGTCCGCAGCAACGCATTGAGCCGCATCACCTGCCACCGGAACTTTTCCGTGGCGCGCGCAACGCGCAACATCCTTATGCGTCACTGCATGAAGCCCGCTCAGCATACGAACGTGATTTCATCCTCCGCAAGCTGGAGGAAAATCAGTGGAACATGACGCGAACCGCTCTGGCTCTTGGCCTTGAGCGAAGCCATCTCTATCGCAAAATGAAAATCCTCGGCATCTCGACCGCCGAAGTCTAGTGCTTCTCACGCGATTTCCCGTATAATTCGCGCGAGCCTGCGAGTCCTTGCATGATTGACAAAGAAATCGGCCACTATCGAGTGATTGCCCGACTGGGCGGCGGAGGCATGGGTGTGGTTTACCAGGCTACGGACACGCGCCTGGGACGCAGCGTTGCCCTCAAATTCCTTCCTGAGGATCTGGCGAATGACCCGAACGCCCTCGAACGATTTGCCCGCGAGGCGCGCGCTTCCTCCGCGCTGGACCATCCCAATATCTGCACCATCTATGACATTGCTGAATATGAAGGCAAACCGTTTATCGTCATGCAATTTCTGGAAGGCTCGACGCTCAAGCACCTTATCGGCACGCGGCCTATGGACCTGGACGACATCCTCGATCTGGGCACGCAGATTGCCGACGCGCTCGATGCCGCGCACGCTAAAGGAATCATCCACCGCGACATCAAACCGGCGAACATCTTCGTCACCACGCGGAAACACATAAAGCTGCTCGATTTCGGATTGGCCAAGCAAACTGGCATCAATCGCCGTTCCGAGCCTGTGTCTGAAGCTACCATCGTCGAGACCATCACCGAGGACAACCTCACCAGCCCCGGCACGGCCGTTGGTACAGTCGCATATATGTCTCCCGAGCAGGCGCTTGGCAAACCCCTGGATCACCGGACTGATCTTTTTTCTTTTGGAGTAGTCCTCTATCAAATGGCCACGGGAGCGGTTCCTTTTTCAGGGCAAACGACTGCCGCGATCTTTGACGCAATCCTGCACAAAGCGCCGCCGGCGCCCGTGCGGCTCAATCCAGATTTGCCCGCGGAACTTGAGCGCATCATCAACAAGGTGCTCGAAAAAGATCCCGAGATGCGCTACCAAAGCGCAGCCGATATCCGCAGTGATTTGAAGCGGCTGAAACGTGAGACGGATTCCTCACGAGTTGTCCGGACCGCTTCGGATGAGCCGGTGGACGCCACCGGCTCGGGCCGTTCAAGAACTGCCATTCATTCAGGCGAGGCGACTCCGCAGAGAGGAACCACAGGCGCCAGCACCTCCCTCCCCGGAACAGGGGCCCATTCTGGAATCGTAGCCTCATTCGAAACGAGCCGGCCAACACAAGGCGGATCAGGCTCGTCTGCAGCTCCCGTGTCACGCGGTCTGCTATGGAAGCTATGGATTCCCCTCGCGGCGATTCTGGTGGCTGCCAGCGCTACTGGAGCCTATTTCTTCGTGCACCGGGCGCCTATGCTGGCGGGAAAGAACTCAGTGGTCGTTGCGGACTTTTCGAACACTACCGGCGATGCAGTTTTTGATGGCACCCTCCGCCAAGGCCTCGCGGTGCAACTTGAACAGTCTCCCTTTTTGAATATTCTTTCCGATTCGCAGATCGCGCAGACGATGAGCTTGATGGGCCATCCGCCGATGGAGCGCCTTACATTCGACATGGCGCGGCAGGTCTGCGCGAGAACAAATAGCACTGCAACACTCGAAGGTTCCATTAGCCAGATTGGCAGCCAGTACAGCTTGATTCTGAAGGCGGTCAATTGCGCGAACGGCGCAACACTTGCCAGTGTTGACGCCTCTGCAACGGACAAGAACCACGTTCTCGGGGCGCTAAACGATCTCGCATCAAATATCCGAAGCAAGCTCGGAGAGTCGCTGCGTTCCGTTAAGAAATTCGACGCGCCCCTCGAAGCCGCCACAACAACATCTCTGGATGCGCTGAAGTCTTATACGATGGGACGGGATGCACTGGTCAAGAAAGGCGACAACACAGGCGCAATTCCACTGTTTGAACGCGCAGTGGCTCTGGACCCCAATTTTGCTATGGCGTACGCCAGCCTTGGCACAGTGTATAGCAATGCGGGAAAAACTGATTTGTCCCACGCGAACATCAAGAAGGCTTACGAACTTCGCGATCGCGTGAGTGACCGTGAACGATTTTACATCGCTTCGCATTACGAACAGTTCTACACGGGCAATCTGGAAAAGGCCGTCACGATTTACGACACGTGCCGCCAAACATATCCCGCGGACTCCGGTGCGATTGACTTGAACGTCGGCGTAATTTACCAGCAGCTTGGCGATCTGGATAAGGCATTGTCATCCTTTCAGGAATCCGCTCGCTTTCAACCGAATAGCATACTGGTGTCCACCCAGCTCATGGGAGCCTACCTCACTCTAGGACGCATAGACGAAGGCCGGGCAATTCTTGAGAAGACGTTTGCACATAATCAGGATTCAGTCGACTATCACGAAATCCTGCTTCAGATTGCCTTTCTCCAAGATGACCCCGTCGAGATCAAACGCCAAATTGATTGGCTCTCAACGAAACCAGAAACAGCGTCAACGGTACTTTTCGGGGAAAGCAATCTTGCGGAATATCACGGCCAGGAAGCTAGAGCGCGGGACCTTTCGCGGCAGGCGCTGAACGCTTCCGGTGGAACACCTGATAAAAAGCAAGTTGAGACCATGGATGCGGGGGCCTCTCTGACTGAAATCCTGATTGGACAGACAGACCGTGCCAAGAAAGATGCTCTAGGCAGCATAGGATCAACGGTTAGGCCCACACAAGTGCTTGCGGCGATGACGTTGGCACTCGCAGGTGACAGTGTCAGGGCCCAGGCCGTTCACGACGACCTCTCAAAACTTAATCCGGAAGACACGGTGTACCAGAATATTCTTCTGCCCAGCCTCTTGGCGACAATTGAATATGGACGGGGCAATTTCGAGAGAACGGTCGAACTCTTGCAACCGGTGGCGAAATACGATCTAGGCAACGTGGCGCAATTGAGTACAGCATTACTTCGTGGTATGGCATATTTGCGCCTGAATAAGGGGACGGAAGCTGCTACGGAATTCCAGAAGGTAATTGATCACCGTGGCGTTGCGGGCACGTCAATTGTCGCCACGCTTGCTTACCTAGGAATGGCTCGTGCATGCGTGATGACCAACAACGTAAATGGCGCTCGCAAGGAATATCAGGATTTTTTCGCGATTTGGAAAGATGCAGATCCGGATCTGCCGGTCTTGAAGCAAGCGCAGGCCGAATATGCCAAACTGAAGTGAGTTAAACATGTCGGCGGGATCTCCGTTCCATCTACACCGGCGCTCGCTTCGCCGCTTCCTTAAAAGGGACGCCGGCCAATCCCGAACCCTGGGTTATTCTTTCCATCTGGTTAAAAGCGCAATCGTTGCGAGTGAGCACTCCAGGGAGTGACATTGGAGCCAGAATATGCCCGGCAATACCGCGATCTCTACACGCGCCATTGGTGGTGGCGTGCTCGCGAGGAGGCAATTCTAGAAGTCCTGCGCCGACACATCACGCCGAAAGCTCAGCTCCACATTTTGGACGTGGGCTGCGGCGATGGCCTCTTTTTTGACCGGCTCGCGGAATTCGGCGATGTCGAAGGCGTCGAACCCGATGTCGGGCTAGTCAACCCTCAAGGCCGGCACCAAAAACGAATCCGAATCGCTCCCTTTGACGGTAACTTTCGTTCAAAAGAATGCTACTCCCTCATTTTGATGCTCGACGTCCTCGAGCATCTCGATGATCCTGGCGAAGCATTGCGTCATGCCTATTCACTCCTCACTCCATCAGGCGCGCTGCTGCTGACGGTTCCGGCATTTCAAATCCTCTGGACCAACCATGACGTCATTAACCATCACCATGTGCGTTATCGCCGTCGCACAATGCGCCCACTACTTCGGCAGGCTGGATACGCAATTCTCGAAGAGCGGTATTGGTATCAATGGACTTGCCCGGTCAAACTCGCAATTCGATTCGTCGAAAGCGTTTCCCGCCGTCCCGCTGCCGTTGCACGCGTGCCCCCAGCGTGGATTAATCGTCCTCTTTATTGGATTTCACGAATGGAGCAACAAACTCTCGGGGCTATTGGTATTCCTTTTGGAAGTAGTCTTATGGTTTACTGCGAGAAACAAAACTGTCCTGCCGATGTCCAAGTTAAAGCGGGAATCCCACAGTAATAATTCCGGGGCCTATTTGTCCTTTTGATCTTCTTCAGAACCGGAATCCTCCTGCACGCCAAAATCAGCCAATTGATCGAGTTGGGTGCGCCAGTCAATCTGGCGCACCATGGCGGGATTGTCCCGCCAGCCGGGTTGCACGGTAACATGCAATTCCAAGAATACTTTCACGCCAAGCAGACCTTCGATTTCCATCCGCGCGGCCATCCCGATTTGCTTCAGCATTTCTCCGCCCTTGCCAATGAGGATTCCCTTCTGCCCTTCCTGTTCAACATAGAGCGTGACGCGGATGTGCGTGAGTTTCGGAGATTCCTCGAAGGAATCCACGATTGCCGCAATCGCGTGTGGGACCTCTTCGTGCGTCAGGGCCATCGCCTTTTCACGCACCATTTCGCCCGCGAGGAATCGTGCAGGCTGATCCGTAAACTGATCCGCGGCGTATAAAGCCGGCCCTTCAGGGAGATATTTCGTGAATTTTCGCAGCGCCAACTCGATTCCGTCACCATTCCGCGCGGATATGGGGATGATATCCGTCCAATCGCGTAACGAGCTGCAGGAAGAGATCAGCGGAAGCAGTTTCTCCTTTGGGACGCGATCAATCTTGTTAAGGAGGAGAATTGCCTTCCCTTCGAATTGAGCTGCGCGCTTAAGCACCGCGCGGTCCCCCAAACCGATAGGCTCGCTTGCATCCACCATCACCGCGAGCAAATCCACGCCTTCCACGGCCTGCGCGATTTCTTGCAGCATGTGCCGCCGCAAGGCCGTGCCGCCCTCGTTCAGCCCAGGCGTATCAATCAACACAACCTGTGCGCCGGGGCGCGTAACGATTCCCAATATACGATTGCGTGTCGTCTGAGGTTTCTGCGTGACGATGGAAACTTTTTGTCCAACAAGACGGTTGACCAGCGTGGATTTCCCCACGTTCGGCCGCCCGAAGATGGCGACAAAACCACACTTGAACTCTGCTTGGTTATCGTTGGACATTTATCGGATGTACGCGCAAAGAACCGTCATATCCCACCGCTGCCAACTTCACTTTCGATGACCCCACGCCACAACCTACCCGCTTTCCATCTACCGCGCCGCCGCTGCGCGAAGTCGAGCTCGCAGCCTCAATACTTTTCGCTGGTTCGCTTCCAATATATCGAAGCGTAGCCCCTGATAGTCCACGTGTTCTCCGGCCGCTGGCACGTGCCCGGCAATATGATTCAACAGACCCGCGACGGTCGTAAACTGCTCGTCGCGCTCGGGTTCTAGTTTCAGATCAAAAAGCTGAAGCAGTTTTTCAAGTGAAAGACTGCCTCGCAGAACCAGGCTTCCGTCGGGATCGCGAACTACGTCAGGTAACGGATGCCGGTCCTGCTCCCCGATCTCCCCAACAATTTCCTCTACCAAATCTTCCACCGTCACCAGCCCCGCGAAAAGCCCGTGCTCGTCAAAAGCGATGGCCACTTGCTGGTTCTTTTTTTGCATTTCCTTCAGTAAGTCCGAGCCAAACTTTGACTCGGGCACCAGCAAAGCCGGGCGCACAAGCTGCCTCACCTTGAGATGGCGCGCCTCATCATCGGAAATTTCAAGCAGGTCGCGCGAGTATGCGATTCCTAACATGTCGTCGAGCGTTTCACCGTATACCGGGATGCGTGAAAATTTCTTCTCCACAACGAGCTGCCGCAAATCCTCCAGAGTCGCGTCCGCGGCAATCGCGGCCACCTCCGGCCGCGGAGTCATGACCTCGCTCACGCGTTTATCGCCGAATTCCATCACCTGCTCGATCAACTCGGCATCGTCATGCTTCAGAATGCCCTCTTCCTGGGCTGCTTCCACGAGCGCCTCGATGCCCTCTTGCTCGGTACGTCGCTCAGGTTCTTCCCCGGAGCCTTCATCAGAAATCCGGGCAAGCGAGGCCGCCAGTTCCACAATCGCGCACAGCGGCCAGACGATCCAAAGAAAGCCGCGAATAATGGGCATCAGAGGACGCAGCCAGCGTCCCGTGGTTCGTGCCAGCAGTAAATCGGGCAGAAAGTGCATGGCGATGACGACTTCCGCCGGGACGAAGACCAGCAATTCGGCGAAAGCATTCCATCGCTCGGGGACGTAGTAAATCACGCCTCGCGCCGTCTGTACCGCGACGGCCACCATCGACAACCTCGCCAACATACTGAACGCAAGAGCTCCAGCCCGTCGCGTCACAGCGAATCCCGGCTCGATTTCCGCCTCAAACACGTCCAAATGCCCGTGAATGCGCTTCGTTGTCACGCGGCCCAACTCGCGATAAACGCGATCCAGGTAGGCGAACACCGTCAGGCCCGCCAGCATGGCCAGCACGCCCAGAATGTGTAGCGCGAGATGCGTAGTTAATAACATTGATTCCTTACGTCAGGCCCAGCTTGCGTCGAAGCCGCGTTTCGATCCGCTCCATTTCACCGCGATCCGTTTCGTGGTCATATCCCGCCAGGTGCAGAACTCCATGCAACACCAGTACACGCAACTCCTCGTCGAGCGTTCTTCCAAAGCGCTTCGCATTGCGGCGAGCGGCTTGCGGCGAAATGGCGATTTCACCCAGAAATTTCGCACTTCGAGATTTCGGAAAATTCTGACTGTCATGCCCTTTACCATTCTCCGCAAATGACAATACATCCGTCGCTTTCGGCTTGCCGCGAAACTTGCCGTTCAGCCGCGTAATTTCGCCGTCGTCCACAAAGCAAACAGTCACTTCCCGCCGGCGCAGCTTGAGTTCTCCCTGTACGCGCGCAAGAAACCGCCGAAAGACCACTTCTCGAAGGGGAACGCGACGCTGTCTGTTCAGGATCATCGTTGCCGCCGTGGCTCTCAGTGCGCGGAATCGGCCTTGGATTTTTGCGCCGCGGGCCGCCCGGAAGCCATGTCGTATTCCTCATAGGCGCGAATGATCTGCTGCACGAGGTTGTGCCGGACTACGTCCTTCTCATTGAAAGTGACCGTTCCGATGCCTTCGATCTTGCCGACGACTTCGAGCGCCTCGATCAATCCCGACCGGCGTCCTGTTGGCAAATCAATCTGCGTAATATCCCCCGTAATTACGGCCTTGGAATTGAACCCCAACCGCGTCAAGAACATTTTCATCTGTTCCGAAGTGGTGTTCTGGGCTTCGTCGAGTATCACGAAGGAATCGTTGAGCGTGCGGCCACGCATGAACGCCAGCGGTGCGACCTCGATAATCCCCTTCTCCAGGAAACGGTCGAGCTTGTCCGGATCGAGCATGTCGTAGAGAGCGTCGTAAAGCGGTCGCATGTATGGGTCAATTTTCTCTTGCAGAGTACCTGGAAGAAATCCGAGCCGCTCGCCCGCTTCCACGGCTGGACGCGCCAGAATAATTCTATTTACTCGCTTGGTCAGTAGCGCCGAGACGGCCATCGTAACCGCCAGGTAAGTCTTTCCCGTACCTCCCGGCCCCACGCCAAAGACCATATCGTTCCGCTCAATTTCCTCCATGTATCGCCGCTGGTTCGCGCTCTTCGGCGCGATGGTTTTCTTGCCGGACGTGCGCGGCCGGGCGCGACCCGCGGGTTCGAGCAACTCGCGCAGTGGCACGCCGGGTTCTTCTGTGGCCAGCCGGAGCAGCGAGTGAACCTCTCCGTTTTCAAACTTGCGTCCTTCGCGCACGAGTTGGTTGTATTCTTCCAGGATGTGCGCGGCGCGCTCAACGTGCTCAGGGTCGCCTTCCAGGCGCAGATGGTTCTCCTCGAGGTCCGCGGTGATTTGCAGGGCTGATTCGAGGAATCTCAGGTTTTCATCAAGGGTACCGAACAGCGTCCCAACGCTGCCGGCGATCTCTACGGTGCGTCGCATCTGGGGTAGGTCCCGTCTGAAAGAGCACGCGACCTCTTGGCCTCATTCTCCGGCCTGTCCGGCGCAAATAACGCAGGACTATACTCAAATAGGGTAACGCAGCCCGGCGTGGGAATCAAGATGATGCGACCAAGGTCTTATGCGCCAGCAGGTTACAGCATGATACTATCTGTCGTTATCGAATTCCCGGGGGAAAGACGCCAGCAGGCTGATGATGTACTCTTCTACTGGTTTGTTTGGCCTTGCATCGCTAGCAACGTAAGTACAAAGCGTGGCATCGTATTTTCCGCAATCCAAAAAAGTTCTTTGAGGGGTGGTTTTGATGAGATTTCGGGTGTTTTCTGGTTGGGCGTCCATCGCCGGGTTGGCTTTGCTTCTTGGGAGCTGCGGGGGCACGCCAGTGAATCCCAACCTCCCTGCAATTGTGACTCAGCCAGTCAATCAGACGACCACCGTCGGGCAGACGGCGACGTTCACCGTGACGGCCTCTGGGCAAGGTCCGCTCTCCTATCAGTGGTATGAATTCGCCGAGCCGCTTAGGAATGCTACGTCCGCATCCTATACGACGCCTATCGTCGCGGGATCCGATAACGGCTCATTCTTTTTTGTGGTGATCAGCAACTCAATTGGCAGTATCGAGAGCGATGAAGTCACTTTAACGGTGAATACTGCGCCCACGATCACGAGCGCCACGAAAGCCACTCTATTGGTCGGCCAAGCTGGAAGTTTCATCGTGACGACATTAAGCACGCCCGTATCAACCATAACGGAGACGGGCGCCCTCCCGGCCGGCGTCACCTTCACTAACAATAGTAACGGTAACGCGACGATCGCCGGAACGCCCACTGCTGCGGGCACCTTTCCGCTCGCTATTACGGCGCAGAATGGTATCTCTCCAAATGCTACGCAGAATTTCATACTCACGGTCGCGACTCAGCCTCCCGCGATCACTAGCGCTAACACCACGACGTTTTCGCAGGACAATGCCGATTCTTTCACGGTAACTGCGACCGGCGCACCCATCCCGGCCCTGACGGAGACGGGGGCGCTCCCAACGGGCGTCACGTTTGTTGACAATGGAAATAGTACTGCCACGCTCTCCGGAGAGCCGACCGTGTTAGGCACATTTGCCATCGTTATTAGCGCAAAAAATGGCATAAACCCAAATGCTACGCAGACCTTTAATCTGGTGGTGAGTGCAACCTCCGGTTCGCTTGTTCCTGTGCGGTCAGAGGATGTCCCTACGTTCCATAACGACGCGGCTCGCAGTGGTCAAAACCTCAACGAAACCATCCTGACGCCCACGAACGTCGCCTCGTCTACTTTCGGAAAAATTGATTTCTTTCCGGTGGACGGTGCGGTAGATGCTCAACCCCTTTATCTCTCAAATTTAGCTATCGCTGGGAAGGGCGCCTACAACGTCCTTTATGTCGCCACGGAACATGGCAGCATTTACGCATTCGATGCTGCGACCGGCGCTGTCCTGTGGCAGAACACTTTGATTCCGCTCGGCGAAACGGTTGCCAGCAACGGTGGATGCGGCCAGCAATCCGCCGAAGCCGGAATTACATCAACACCCGTGATTGATCGGACTCGAGGCCCGAACGGCGCGATTTACGTGATTGCCGCTTCGAAAGACGCTGGTGGAAATTCTTACCAGCGATTTCACGCGCTCGATGCGGCGACTGGAGCTGAACTTTCCGGTAGCCCGGCAACCATTCACGCATCATCTTCACCAGCAGGCGCCAACCCCTCCGTTGCGGGAACAGTATTCGACCCGTCGGGAGTGCAAGCCCAGGCGGGCCTGCAATTCTTGAATGGCCAGATCTACGCGACCTTTGCGCCTCTGTGCGGCGACGCGGGCGGCAGCGGATGGGTTATGGCATTTAGCACTACCCCACCTGGCCTGGTGGGAGCCTTGAACTTTGCACCAGACGGCAGCCAGGTCCCCATTTCTCTGAACGGCGCTGGGCTATCTGCTGATGCCGCGGGAAACTTGTACCTATTCAACGGGGACACCACATTAACGGGAACGCTTAACGCCCCCAGCACCGGTGTCGAGGGTTCGTTTGGCAATGCATTCCTTAAACTCTCGACTTCCACCCAAATGGCCGTCGCCGGCTATTCGAATATGTCCGGTGCCGTCCCTACATCCCCAAGTGCCGCCGAAATTGACTTGAGCGGCGCGCTGGTGCTGCCTGACTTAACCGATGCCTCGGGCAAAATCTGGCATCTGGCGGTTGGTGCGGGCAGAGATGCAAATATCTACGTTGTGAATCGAGATTCCCTGAACGGGACGGCGCTGAACTCAAGCAGCATCTACCAGGAAATCCCGGGCGCTCTGTCCTTGAACGGCGTGCAGTCCATGCCCGCCTATTACAACCAAACTGTTTATTTCGGGGCCGTAGACGACGCGATCAAAGCGTTCAGCATCACAAATGCAATGCTTTCTACCGCTCCTGTAAGCCAAACCACCAATGTTTTCGGCTTGACCGGCGCATCTCCGGCCATATCCGCGAACTTTACGACCGGCGCAATCCTATGGACGGTCGACAATGGTGGCAACGGCTCCCTGCTGCGCGCCTACGACGCTGCCAATTTGACGCAAGAACTTTACAATTCGGGCCAAGCCTCAAATGGACGCGACAGTTTTGGCGCCGCGGGTAGTTTTGTAATCCCAGTCGTAGCCAACGGAAGAGTTTACGTCGCTACTCAGAATGGAGTGGCCGTGTTCGGGCTGCTTCAGTAGGCCCAGCAATAGTAGGCATGACGCGCGCTGGCAAGTTTGACAAAGCCGGAGTGGTCGGCTACTTTACCAAAATCGCAATTATGTCAACGCATTGAGTGAAACGCGGACGTAAACAAAAGGGAGAACTGAATGGCGCAGGCGGCATCAGGCAAAAAGATCAAGAAAAAGAAGAAATCCGTATTAAAGCGCGCTCGGCAATCTGTGGAGAAAGAAGCGATCAACCGCGCCAACCGCACTCAGGTGCGAACCATCATGAAGCGCTTGCGCACGGCGCTCAGCTCGGGGGACGCGAAAGCCTCTTCCGATTTACTTAAGCCGGCACTCTCTGCGCTCGACCATGCCATTGCGAAGGGCGTACTCCACGAAAATACGGGGAATCGCTACAAGTCACGCCTGGCGCTTTCTTTCAACACCCTTCAAGCCGCGAAGAAGGCCTGAATCATTCCAGCGGTAAGCTCGGATAATCTTACATACGCGCGCGGCGCCGGGCAGCGCGTCTAACGGCTCGCGTCCGCCGAATGTTTTCCGCTTTCCCGAATAGTCAGCCGAGCCACCAGAAACTCCATCACCGCTCGCGGATTTGCGCTTCCGGACTTGAGGCGGTTATCTGCCTCGGCAAGCTCCTGCAGCCCGGTCGTCAACTGCTTCCGCGGAATGCGGGGAGCATGCTTTAGCGCAAGCTCAGCCGTGTCTTTGCGCATGCCCAATCGCGCTGCATCCCATGTCGTGGCTCCGCGCGGAAGCTCTTGCACTTCAATCAGCTTTCGGAACATCCACGCCATCGCTCCGACGATTCCAACCGGCTGCTCGCCTTCACGAAGCAAGCTTTCCAGAAATAACATCGCCCTGGGACGATCGCCGGCTGCCAGCATCTCCGAAAGTTGCCAGACGGAATAGCGTTGATCTGAAACCACCAGCGCTTCCACGTCCGCGCGCGTAACTTTCCGGCCGCCGGCATATGTGGCAAGTTTCTCCAATTCCGTGCGCATTCGTGCAAGCCCGGCATTCGTCCATTCGGCCAGACACTGCGCGGCTTCGCGATCCATTTGCACGCCCAAGTCGCGCGCCATCTCCACAGCCATGATCGCGGCCACGCCGATGCGTTCGGAAAGCTCGCCGTCCAACTCGCAGGTCACAACAATGAGCTTTTCGGAGAGCAGTTTGAAAAGCCGCATCCTCTCGTCAAGCTGTTCCGCTTCCAAGACCAGCACCGTGAACGGCGCGGGATTCTCCAGGTATTCAGCCAGCCGCTCGACTATGGATTCTCGTGACTTCTCGCCAAGTTTTTCGATAGCTTCCAATTCAGTCCAGAACACAACCTGGCGCGGAGCCAGCATCGGCAGCATCTGCGCCTGTCCTATAACGGCATCCGCGGGATCTTCTTTGGCGGAAAAACGCGCAATCGCCCAGTCGCGGCTCGCTTCTTCCACGTATGCTTCAACGATCTTCTTCCGGCACAGGTCCCGAAGGTACCTATCGCCGCCAAGAAGCAACACCCCCGGCACAGATTTCCCCAAGGCCACGCGCTCGAGCAATTGTCCTACGGTCGCTCCGGACATTAAAACGGCCGCCGCATCAGAAGTTCTCCACGATTGCCGCCACGAGCGCGGACGCGAAATCCCTGCACATCCGGTCCAGCGCGGGATTCTGCTCGTCGAAGAAGTTGCTTACACTTGTCGAAATCGCGTACGGCTGCCGGAACACGAAATTGTCATTGCGGTAGAGCTCTTTCTTCGTTTGTTGGTCCACCAGCGAAACCTTCATGCGCACCGTAATCAACATTGCCGTGGCGCGGCCGGTAGTCGTGTCGTATACCTCGACGGCGGACTCAATTGCCGTCACATCGCCGTGCAGCACTGCGTCACCCCCAGACGGATCAGCTATGACACGGTAAGAAGTTCTCGACAAAAACTCGCGGTCAACTGCTTCCGTTAATTTCTGTTCGAGGCGGTATCTAGGAGTGTGATTGACGAACGCTGGAATGGCGATCGTTTTCAGATTCGGTGGCAATGTAGTTCCCTGCCCGACAACGTGATAACCGCACCCGGCCAGCGCGAGGACAAAGGTCATCGTGACAACCAGCGGGTTAACGAGTCTACGCAAGGGTCGCAACTTCCAATACCTGTGATGCTTCATTCATCCTCGGCGTCCAAGATGCGCTCGGCGATGGCCACCGCATTTTCCGCGCTCAAGCGCAGGTTATCCGCTACTCCCCAGAACCAATAGCCGCTCCAGTGATTTGGATCGCGCTCGACGTGGCCCAGCAGTGGCCGCGATGCGCCCGCCGCGGAAATGGCCGAAGGAGCCGGTTCGCCGGCATCCGGAAACAGAAATCCCGCTGCCGCGAGCTGATCCTCAATTTGATTGGGTTCCGGCGAGCCTGCCAACTCCACAAAACCTGTAAACGCGTGCGAATGAAACACAGGTGCTTGAAGAAGTTGTACGGCCGGAACGGAGGCGCGCCCATCCAGATAGGCCGCAATGTTTCGCGCAATATCCTTGCGGGTTTCAGCCAGCGGCTGGCTATTACTCTCGCCATAGCGGTCCAGAACATTGAACGCAACTTGGGCGTCGAAAATAGGTTGGGCGATAGGTTGGAACGAAAGTAGATTCACCGTCTGTCGTTCAAGTTCTTCGATGCCCTCCTGCCCGCGCTCGGATACCGGCTGAAGAAAAACAATGCTGGTAGTAGAGGGATTCCATTGTTTTAAAACCGCGGCAAGCACTGATGCGATAATCACCGGGCTTGAGGGAGAGAAATAGGCTCGATACTCCGGCCCTTCGCCGGAAGAAGGTGGCGGAAAAATCGCATCGAGAGTTGGAATCCACGGGCGTGTATCCGGCCGGTCCCGGAACCCTCCACTCGTGTCAATTACGTTCGGCGCGCCGCGCAAAGCCGCGGCTGCGTGCTGCGCGGAAAAATCCGGCTTCCCCGCAAAGAATACAATCCGCGCCCCTTCAAAGCTTTCATCGTCCACGGATTGGACGATTGCCGGCTCGCCCGCTGCATCCGTAAGAACCCCAGCCGCAATTTCTTCGTCGAGCAACTTCAGGTCAGCGGACGGAAATCGTTCCTTAAGCACCTCAACCAATTCCTTGCCGCGCAGCGACGTCGCGCCAACGATAACTATCCTCATGGAGTCCGCGGAAGAAGGCATCGTTCAGGCCGGGCGCGAAGCAAATCTGTGGCGCGCGATGCGCACCACTTCCATAGTGATTCCGGAAAGAACGTAGATCCCGGCCAGAAGCAGAAGCGCTTGTTCGGAATAGAAAATAATGGACCATGCGAGCAAGCCGATGAGCACAATGGCCACGGAAGGCTGGCGGCGCGTCCAGTTGATGCCCTTAAAACTCGGATAACGGATCGTGCAGGTCATTAGAGCAGCCAGACCGCATACCATCGCCAAAAATATCGCCGAAATATGCCACGAATCGAGTGGCGACTTGAAGTAATGCACCGTGGCCGCAATCGCTCCCGCCGCGGCGGGTGTGGGCATTCCCACAAAGTAGCGCGAACTCCCGGCGGCCATTCCATGGACGTTGAACCTCGCCAGACGCCACGCGCAGCAGATCACGAAGGCCAGACACGCAAACCATGCCAATTCGTGGACAACATTTGCGGAGGAGGAGATCTCGCGCTGCAGACTTTGTACACCCCACGCATACGCCAACGCTGCGGGAGCAATCCCGAAACTGATCACGTCTGCCAGCGAATCAAACTGCTTGCCAAATTCGCTGTTCGTGCCCGTCAACCGTGCAACAAAGCCGTCAAAGGAATCGAAAATAATGGCGATACCGATTGCCCGGGCCGCGTAATCCAGCCGGGCTTCCCCGCCTGTGAGGACTGCCAAGATGGCGTAGTAACCGCACAAAAGGTTACCGCACGTGAAAATGCTAGGCAGAAGATAGATTCCACGGCGACGGCGGTGGTTGTCAGTGCGCCGGCCCGGGAAACTCAGCTCCCGCTGGTCCGCCATCTCTCCGGCAAGCCGTTCCGCGTCATTCATTCCAAGGTCCGCCAATTCATGGCCACCGTGCCAATATGCTCGATCCACCGGCAACGTGGTCGCCGGGTTTCACAGCGATTTTCGCTTCCACGGGAAGCCATAGATCCATCCGGGAGCCGAAGCGCACGATCCCGATGCGCTCGCCGCGTTCCACCCGCTGCCCGGCCTTCTTCCAGAGTATCACGCGCCGAGCTATCAATCCTGCAATCTGCTTGAATACAATTTGTCCGCGGGGAGTCTCAAGGTAAATCACGTTTTGTTCGTTTTCCGATGACGCGGCCTTCTTCATGGCCATATGAAAACGCCCCGGACGGTAGTCAATCCGCGAGATCCGCCCCGCCAGCGGAGACCGATTTACATGGACGTTCCAGATTGCGAGAAAAATGGTAATGCGGTTTCCCGCCCGGCTCCCCAGGGATTCATCCACGACTTCGAGCACTCTTCCATCCGCCGGAGAAACTACCGTGGATGTGTCCTCGGGAATGATTCGCACGGGGTCACGGAAGAAATACAGAATGAACGTACCAAGTCCCAGCAAAGCGCCCGCGGCAATTTGCAATCCCAGGATGTGCCACCCGAGGACGAGCGCCAAAAATCCAATCAGTATTGGCGCCGAGGCAAACTTATATCCATCTTTGACCACGTACACCCATCTGGGGAAGCCGAGGCCTTCCGGATTCCGCGCGGCCTCATTTTACGTCAACTGGCGAGAAGATTACTCAGCGTTTCAAAACCCGCTGGTTGCGCTCAAGAAGCCCTGTCGCCCCGCCATGACGCGGCGATGAGCTGCTCCATTTGGTCCTTCACGCGGAGCCTTTGCTTTTTGAGTTCTGCTTCTTGAGTGAAATGCTCGGTGCTTAGAAAGGCTGACTTGGAAAGCTGTTCGATCTGAGCGTCATACCTGGAATGTTCCTGTGCGAGTCGCTGAAATTCTGAATTGCTGGCCAAAAGCTGTTCGCGGATATCCCGCTGCGAGATGGGCATCTTTACCCTCCAGTTTGGCAATGTGGTTCACATAGCGGGCAAAAACTAGCACAGAAAACTATCTCGTGCAAAGAGAATTCCGCACCAATCCATAAAATTCTCTGATAGTCCTATTACATGCTATTGGGCCGGGGTGCCCGTGATTGCCTTAACGAGGACTAAGGCATCCTCTGTGGGATCCGCGTAGTAGCGCTTCCTTCGCCCTTGTTCGGAAAAACCCTGCGAAGTGTAAAAAGCTCGTGCACCAGCGTTAGATTCCCGGACTTCAAGGTAAGCCCGCGTCACCGTATGTTTGGACGCATGAGCAAAGGCTTCTGTTAATAGCCTTGACGCCATTCCTCGGCGGCGCGCCATCGGTTTCACCGCGACGTTCAGAATTTCCATTTCGTCGGCCACAACCCGTACAAGAACGGAACCATCGAGAGAATTCCCCGTATGGGCTCCCCACCCTTCGATGCCGTTAACTCCGATTTGTTGGTACCCGATTTCTCCCCAGTGTGGCGCTTCCGGGCAAAGCGACTCGATTGACGAAAGCTCAGGCGCGTCTTCTCGCGTTAGAGGCCGAAGAATGATTTTTCCTTTGGGCGGAAGGCTGACGGAATCCTTCCAGTAGGACTCAGCGTCAGTCCGGCGGATGTAGTTCGCATCGAGCGTGAGCGCATCAACCAGGTTTCCGCGTTGCGCCTGGTCATACGCCAGCCGTCCGACCCACGGGGCGAGATCATTTGAGACCGTTTGAGCGGACACCCCACGAAGCCCCGAGGACGATAGTGCCTCACGGAAGAGCTCGGGGGTGGGAGAGGCAAATGTAACCTGGCAATCGGGCCCCTGCCCAGAAAGACGCTTGGAAACCTCCGCCACAAATTCTCGCGGGCTCATCACTACCTCCTCGCCCACCCACTCCAACCGCCCGCCGGCCTTGCGGAACAACGCACCGAATACCTGGCTCCTTCGGCCATCCAGGATTGCCGCCACGAACTCAGATGGATCTGTAGCTTGAGCAGCCACGGCCTGCAGGCCGCTAACCGCAGCAATTGGCTTGTGGTGCACCTCGGACCAGGCTTTTACCGCCGTAAGCCCTACGCGCAACCCGGTAAATGACCCAGGTCCCGCTGTTACTGCGTACACCTCAAAATCAGCCATCTGTACGTGGATTTCATCCAGCAATGATTCCACTTCCCGAAAGAACCGGATCGCATAATCGTCCCGGGCGCTCGTAAATACATGACCGAGCAACCGCTTATCATCAAACGCAGCTAACCCTCCGGAAGGACTGCTGGTATCTATGGCCAGGATTCGCATCGGTTGGATTGTAGTCCATGCGGGAGAAATTAAGCGAATTGGCTAAGCAATTCAAGTGCCATTCCATAAACGGAATTCCACTTAACTCCTTGATTCCACACGAAATATGTTGACTCTCAGGTTAAATCCCCCTTACAATTACAGTATCCTCACGGGGGACATGAATGGACTTCAAAATTGGGGACAAGGTTGTCTATCCGAATCATGGAGTCGGTGTAATAGAACAGGTCCACTACGGGATGTTGAACGGCCGCAGCGAAAAGTATTTCATGCTTAAGATCAGTTCCAGTGGCTTAAAAGTAATGGTTCCACAAAGCAACGCAATCACAGTCGGCTTGCGCTCAGTGATTCGACAGGCCGAAACCATGAAGGTCATGCAGTATATCGAGAAGGGCAAATTCACCTCTCACCACGATTGGAAACACCGCTTCAAGGAAAATTCCGAACGCATGCGCACGGGATCTCTGATTGAAGTGGCAGCCGTACTCAAAAGTCTGGTAGCCCTAAGCCGCACAAAACCGCTGTCGTTCCGCGAAAAGAAAATGCTCGAGCGGGCGAAGTATCTGCTTGTTAGCGAGCTGGCGACGGCCCGCAACTCTTCCACCGAAAACATGGAAGGCGCACTGGTTAAGTCACTCGCCAAGGCGCGTTTGCAGATGCCTGTTCTGACGGATGTTCTCGAAGGTTAACTACATCATCGCAATTCGAATCAGTCCACGGCGGGCGCAGGCTGACAAAGCTTGCGCCCGTTGTCTTTTTTGCTCTGGGGATTAGGACTAGAGCCGAGTTGGATTCATCGCGGTTTGCGGCGGTTTGGCTTGCCCCAGCCGCCACCACCGGGGCTTTCAATTCGAATCACCGTGCCAGCTGACGCGTAAAAGGCGCACTTTGCCGCAAGCATCCTCTTTTTTCCTCCCACGCGAACCTCATTGCGGCCTGACTTTCCTGGTTTGCCGCCTGACAAGCCGTACGGCCCTACCTTGCGCCGGTCACTTAGAATTCCCACCTGCATATCCGTCAGCAGCTCAACCTCACGGATTAATCCGTCGCCGCCCCGGTAAAGACCCTCCCCGCCAGAGTCGGGACGGAAACCATACCGCAACACGCGAACCGGGTAGGCATGTTCCAATACCTCGATAGGCGAATTCCAAGAATTGGTCATGTGGGTGTGGATCCCACTGATGCCGTCGCGGTCGGGTCTAGCCCCCATTCCGCCTGCGATTGTTTCGTAGTAGGCGAAAGGGGCGCCATTGCACCGAGGGTCGGCCCCGCCAAGCGTGAAATTATTCATCGTGCCCTGGCTTGCGGCGGGAATTCGTTTGGGGAGGGCGCGTGCCATTGCACGAAGTAACGTATCCACAATCCGCTGTGAAGTTTCGACGTTTCCTCCGGCAACGGCGGCAGGCGGCCGCGCATTCACAATTGTTCCTTCGGGAGAGATCACAATGATGGGCCGCATCAAGCCGCTCGTGGCAGGGACCTGTTCATTCAGGAGGCACCGGAACACGTAGTACACGGCTGAATACGCGATGGCTGCCACGGCATTCACGCTTCCGGCGCACTGCGGATCACTGCCGGTGAAATCCACTTCCGCACGCGCGCCATGAATACGAATCGTCACCGCGATCCGAATGGGATGGTCCACGATCCCGTCACCGTCGAGAAAATCCTCAGCGCGATACGTTCCGTTCGGAATGTCGCGCAGCGCGGCTCTCATCATCGCTGCGGAATAATCAAGCAGATGCGCTGCGTACTCTTCAACTTCCTGTTTGCCGTATTTGGCAAAAATCTCGGTCAGCCTGCGTTCTCCTATGCGGCATGAAGCAATTTGTGCGGTTAAATCTCCTTCGCGTTCTTCAGGCGTTCGGACATTCGAAAGAAATAACTTCAGAATATCTTGCTGCATCTTTCCGGCCTGCATCAGTTTCACGGGCGGGATGCGGAAGCCTTCCTGGAAAATCTCGCGGGCAATACCCATCGAGCCGGCTTGAGCCCCGCCGACATCAGCGTGATGCGCGCGGTTAGCGACATAGCAAACGGGTCGCCGCGCGCCCTTCACGAATACAGGCATTACCATCGTCAAATCCGGAAGATGCGTGCCGCCCGCGTACGGATCATTCAGCAACGCCAGGTCGCCGGGACCAAGATCCAGTTCCGTCATCGCCGCGGCCACGGACATTGGCATCGATCCGAGATGCACGGGCATGTGATCGCCCATGGCCAGCACGTTGCCCGCGCCGTCGAAAACCGCGCAGGAATAATCGCGCCGCTCCTTGATGTTTGGCGAAAAGGCGGACCGGCGCAGACTCGCGCCCATCTCCTCGGCCACGGAGTGGTAGAGGTTTTTGAAGATTTCCAGGCGCGTCGGATCAAATCTCATCGCCGCACCGCCCGCTTCCCTTCTACGGCCTTTTTCTGAGTCAATATCAAATTGCCCCACGAATCCACGATGCCCCGCCACTCCGGAGGAATCACGGTCGTCGCGCTGTATTCCGAAACGATAGCAGGCCCGGCAAACTCATTGCCTCGTTGCAATCGCGCACGGTCATACACGCGCGTCTGGAACGCACGCCCGCCAAACATCGCACGCCGAGTTTCAACTACAGGAACTTTGGCATTTCGCGCCAACCTACGCAAGCGATCAAGCTTCGGTTTCGCGGTTACACCAATGATTCGCGCGCGCACATTGACGACTTCCGCGGGCCGCCCCGGATCAGAGTAGCCGTAGCGGCGGTCATGAGCGCGGTGGAACGCGCCAAGAAAATCTCCCGCCTCGGGCACGGTTAATTCATATGCCTGGCCGATGTATCGCATATCCAGCAAGCGCTCGACGCGGATCCCCCACCCAACAAACCCTTCCGAGCACAACACGGCCCGCCCGCGAGATTCAAGTTTGGCGAATTCCGAAGCGAACGCCCGGCGCGTGGCTGCCACGGATTCGACCGTCAAACGCAGCGTGCGAGAGTAATCGTGGATTACGTCAGCGCGAAGAATGCCCAGCGCCGAAAGACCGCCGGGCAATCGAGGAATCAGCACGCGGGGAATGCGCAGCGACGCCGCCAGGTCACAGGCATGCAGCCCGCCGGCGCCGCCAAAGGCAACCAGCGTGTAGTCCCGCGGATCGTGTCCACGCTCTACGGAGATAACACGAATCGCCTTTTCCATGACGGCATTGGCGACGTCCACGATTCCCTGAGAAAGCTGCTCGATCGTGCGCATTGGCCCGCGCGCGCGTTCCATCCACTTACGAGTGCGCGCCATGTCCAGCGGGAAATCCCCCGAGAGAAATCCGCTCTCGGGGATGCGTCCTAAAATCAAATGCGCATCTGTAACGGTGGGACGTTCTCCGCGTCCGTAACAAATTGGGCCCGGATCAGCCCCGGCACTCTCCGGGCCAACGCGCAATGCCCCTGCGCGGTCAAATCGCGCAAGCGATCCCCCTCCGGCGCCAACCGTGTGAATTTCAAGCATGGGCACGGCAACCGGAAGATCGGCTACCCGCGCTTCGTTCGTAGTTCCCGCACTTCCATCCGTTAGCGCAACGTCCGTGGAAGTTCCGCCCATATCAAAGGAGATGATGCGGCTGAACCCGGAGAGACCTGCGACATACTGCGCACCAAGAACACCACCCGCGGGTCCGGAAAGAATTGTGCGCACGGGCTCACGCGATGCCAGTTCCGCGGAAACAATTCCGCCACTGGACTGCATAATGCGGACGGCCGGCCGCGTTCCCGCGCCGGCAAACCGCTCTGCTTCGCCGGCTAGTTCCGCCAGATAGCTACTCATCACGGGAACGAGATACGCATTTGCCACTGTCGTTGACGTGCGCTCGAACTCGCGGAACTCCGGCAGGATTTCATGAGAAACGGATACTCGAAAACCAGCCTTGCGGAGCCCCCGCGCAAGCTCACGCTCATGCAAGGAATTCACGAATGAAAACAGGAAACAGATGGCCACTGATTCGGCCTTGCTGCCCGCGACTCGCCGGACCACGCGCGCAATTTCCGCTCGCGACAAACGCTCTACTACGTGCCCATCCGTGCCGATGCGCTCCCGTGCGCCGAACCGCCGCTCGGTGGGAACCAGCGGCGCTGGACGATCCCCGAAGAAATCGTAAAGCTTTGGCCGCGCCTGCCGCCCAATCTCAAGCACATCTTCAAAGCCCGCTGTGGTGACCAGAGCCACACGTCCACCACGCCGCTCAAGCAGTGCGTTGGTCCCCACGGTAGTGCCGCAAGTGAGCTCCAAGGACGGGTCCCGCGACGGCAATACCTTTTCCAGAGCTTGCACAATTGCGCGAGTGGGATTTGCCGGAGTGGAAGGTATCTTCAGGATTTCCAGGCGCCCGTTGCGTACAAAGACGCAATCGGTGAACGTTCCGCCGGTATCCATTGCGATTCGCATGGCCGCGGAATTCTACAACACTCCCGTCACGCCAAGCGGCAAGTTGGGCATAGCGTTCAGCTCCGCTCCTGCGCATTCGCCGGCGGAATATCGGGCAAAAGCCGCGGCGGCAATCATCGCGGCATTGTCCGTGGAAAGCTCGCGGCTCGGAAAGAATATTTCCATGCCGTGCCGGACCCCCTCTGCTTCAAACGCCTGCCGCAACTCGCGATTCGCCGCCACGCCGCCGGAAACCATAATTGTTCTTACCTTGCTCTGTTCGGCGGCCGCGAAAGTTCGGCTGACCAGCTCGTGAATAACTTTCCGCTGGAAATTCGCAATCAGCCCGAGAGTTCGCGTACTGCACAATGGCCGAAGCTCCGCCGCGGACCGCACGCCCCGAGCCAGCGCCGCGCACCGCTCCGCAATTTCCGGATCGAGCTCTGGATGCTCGCGCAGGTAATACAGCACCGCCGTCTTGACTCCGCTAAAACTGAAATCCAGCGCGTTACCGCTCATCTTCGTAGGGCTAAACCGAATCGCACCGGCAAGATCTTCCGGTACAGGCCCCTCAGCGAGCTGATCAATCACCGGACCGCCAGGATAGCCAAGGCCGAGGAGCCTGGCGACCTTATCGTATGCCTCGCCCGCGGCATCATCGCGCGTGCCACCCAGACGCCGATATGCAAGCGCAGCCGTTGGTTCGCCGTTTGCTTCGCGCGATGTAACTTCATACAAAAGCGTGTGTCCGCCCGACACGATCAAACATATCGACGGAAAACAAACCCGCCTTCCAGCTCGATGCGCTTCCAGCAGTACCGCGTGAACATGGCCTTCCAGGTGATTCACGGCCAGCAGCGGCTTTCGCAATTCGATCGCGAGAGCCTTTCCATACGTCACGCCAACAAGCAGCGCGCCCACCAACCCCGGCCCTTGCGTCACTCCAATCGCATCCAAATCATTCAGACTGAGTCCCGCCCGCTCCAGAGCTTCGCGCACTACGGGAACAATCTGGCGCAGGTGCTCCCGTGAAGCCAGCTCTGGAACCACGCCGCCATATTTCCGGTGAATATCCGTTTGCGATGCGACCACGCTCGAAAGAATCTCGCAGCCGTCGGCCACAATCGCCGCAGCAGTCTCATCACATGAAGATTCAATTCCAAGAATACGGACGCTCACAACTTTTCTTCCCCATGATGCATGTCTCTGATGCTTCCCTGTCTTCGTAAAGCACTATGCTAGCATACGGTTATGGACCGCGTTCTTGCCCGCAAAATCACAGACATCGCGCGCGACGACCAATCCGGCGCCGCGGAACTGGCGCTTACCGCCGTTGATGCACTTCGCTCCTGGACCATCTCGCAAAACAACGTGTCCGCCGGCGCAATCCTCGAAGCCGCTCAGGCACTTCGCCAGGCGCACGCGGAAATGGCGCCGCTTCAACGATTGTCCGCGGAAATTGCCTGGGCATCTAAATCGATTAATCCCATAACGGCGTTAGCACAGTGCCTCAATCATTTCAGAAAACAAGCCATGGCGGCGCCAAACCAAATTAGCGCCCGGTTTTCACGCTTGCTGCCGCCCCACCGCATCCACGTGGCCACGTATTCCTATAGTTCGACGGCGGTTTCGGCAATCATTCGCGCCCGCCGCCGCATCGCGCTCGTTTATTGCTCCGAGGGAAGACCTGGAAACGAAGGTCGCACCACCGCTGCGCGACTGGCCCGCGCAGGCATGCGCGTCGTCCTTCTTCCAGACGTTGTGCTATTGAGCCAATTGCCGCCCGTATCGCACGTCGTTTTTGGCGCGGACACGATTCTTTCCAGTGGCTTCTTCAACAAGACGGGCAGTTCCCTTCTGTTGCGCACCGGTCTTGCACACGGCGCAAAGGTCTGGGTGCTGGCTGACACGCTGAAGTTCTGGCCCTATCCGCCGCCTTTCGCGCCAAATCTGGGCGAATGTAAGAAGAACTGGCGCTTCTGGGATCATCCGCCAGCCGGCGTTCGTCTCTTGGATCAGGTCCATGAACTTGTTCCATTTCTTCCGGAAATGCGGTTTTTGACGGAGGGCGGCCTGATGGCGCCAGCGGCCGTCCGCACATACCTCCGCCGCCTGCGAAGAACTATCCCGCCGCTCAGGGTTGACACTCGGAAGCGCGGCACGTAACGTGAACTGATTTCTTGACGTAGCTCACACAAATCCCTGGAGGCGCATTTTCATGACGGGTCAACGGCGAATTCGCAAAGCGGTGCTTCCGGCTGCAGGTCTTGGAACGCGTTTTCTTCCCGCCACCAAAGCTCAGCCGAAAGAAATGCTTCCCGTAGTGGATAAGCCGCTGATTCAGTATGCCGTCGAAGAGTGCGTGGCCTCGGGCATCGAGCACGTCATCATCGTAACCGGCAGGGGCAAGAATGCGATTGAAGATCATTTTGATTCCTCTCCGTCTCTGGAACGGTTTCTCGAGGAGCGCGGGCATCCAGAAATGGCGAAAATGGTGCGTGCGATCGGCAACCTCGTCCAAGTAAGTTACACGCGGCAAAAAGAGCCGCTTGGTCTCGGTCACGCCGTACTCGTAACGGAAGAACTTGTTGGCGACGAGCCATTCGCCGTTTTGCTTGGCGACGTTATCGCTCCTGACCCGTGGCCCGCTACCCGTCAATTGATTGACGTGTACAACGCTACCGGCTTGGGTGTGATCGCCGTCGAGCAAATCCCGCCGGAACAAACCAATTTATACGGCATTGTGGACGCCGAGCCGATGAATCTCCCGCCGTGGGAACATAGGCTTCTGAAGGTTCTCGATCTGGTGGAAAAACCCAAGCCTTCTGAAGCGCCATCCGATTTCGCCGTTACGGGACGTTACGTGCTTCCGCCGGAAATCTTTTCTTGTCTTCACCGCACGAAACCGGGGCGCGGCGGAGAAATCCAACTCACCGATGCTCTGCGCCTGCTCGCCAAGGAGAACGGTCTTCTAGCGCACGTCTGTCATGGGAAAACCTACGATGCCGGCGATAAGCTCGGTTTCCTGAAGGCAACCGTTGAAATGGCGCTCGAAAATCAGGATCTGGGAGAATCGTTCCGCAATTATTTGAAATCATTGAAGCTCTGAGGATCACGCAAGGACGAATTATTTTTCCTTGGCCTTGCCCGATGACTTTTCCTGCTTTGATTCTTTCTTCTCAGCTTTGTCTGCCTTCTCACTCTTTTCGGATTTCTCGGATTTTTCCGTCTTCCCGGATTTATCTGTCTTCTCGGACTTTTCCGCCTTCTCGGATTTGTCCGCTTTGGGGTCGGCGGCGCTCTTTCCGCCGTACTCCGTCACGTACCATCCCGCGCCCTTGAACTGGATAGCGGCCGCGGAAGCCTGACGGTCCCCTTTGCCCCCGCATTTGGGGCACTTATGCGTTTCCGGAGCCGTGGACTTTTCGATTAATTCAAACCGGTTGTGGCACTTACGGCATACGTATTCGTAAAGCGGCACTCGTAGCTCCTCCGTTTTGCGATTCCAATTGATTCTAACATGCAACCCGACTGCCTCTTCATCTGCAGGCAATTCTTGGTAGTGGGCCAGTTTGAAATGGCCCCTGAAACCCAAGCGCGAAAGGTAATTACTTGGGCGGTAGAATCTGCCACCCGAACGCCTGCATCGCTTGCACTGTCATGGCCGCGTGCCCTCGAAAAGATCACCGCACATTTTCAAAGTAACAGGAAGAAGTCTCGACGGGGCCGCCCTGATAAATGATTTCACAGTTCCTAAACTCGCAATTTTCCCAGCGATTGTTGTCGAGGTTAATGGAAGCGTCCTTAAACTTTTTGCCGATGATTCTTGGCAATTGAAAGGTAGGTGAACTCATAGCGCCAAATGATACACCTAAGCGGCTTTAGCAGATTCCGTTTTCAAAAGAGAAACGATGTCAGCGATGTCCCAAACGTGGTCGGTTACATTCGCGGTCATCGCTGGAGTTACGCGAAGCGATTGGTGGATGCGGCAGAAGTTGTAGTACGTGGAATAGAGCGCCAGTGCGTGGCAGAGGGCCGTCCAAGTCCACACATTGCCGTAACCAAATTGACCGCGCTTATCGGCAGGAACATTCTTCTCTTTCGCATACCAGAACGACCAAATTTCGTCGCACTGTATTCGTTTGCAAGGCAGGTTGCGCAGCGTCTTGTCCTGATATTCCGCGCAAGCCTGCCCAATCCTCGCCAGCAACTTGATAACAGTGTCTTTCGCAACGCCCGTCATTCTCACGGTTGCACGAATCGAATTGCCCTCTACAAGGGCCGAGATAACTGCTATTTGGCGGTCAATTGGGAGGTTGTTCATGCACCCAATTATGCATAACCGCTCAAGCATTGGCAAGAGTTATTTTTGAGCGCTTAGGCATTGCTATACTCGCGTTCAGGTGGCCGCAGGGAACATCCGTCATATACGCTTGCCCCTCCACCCATGAAACGCGAGGATGAAGATATGACAATTGTTATCGGTATGATGGCCGATTCTCGGCAACCCGCCGATCCATCTGTGCCTACCTCGTCTCACTTGTTGCTGTGTGCCGATTCAATGGCCACCTATGCAAATTTTGCGGGAGTCCCGATTACCAGCCACCCAGCTCAAGGAAAAATCTATGCCCTCCCAAGTGGCTTTTATGCTGCATTCTGTGATTCTTATTACAAATCACATGAGGTTGCCACTGAGCTGCACGGGCGCATGTTAAAGCTCGATTTTTCGAGTGATGGAATCAAGGACTTAATCAAGATTGAGGTACGGAAGTCTTTTGACTACGCATTCAGTTGGTATCGGGAAGCCTTGCTACGCACGCAAGTGGGAATAACGGTCAGGCAGTACCTATATGACAAAAAGCTGCGGCCATCTCTGCGCAAGCGTGCGGATGAGGCTCTTAAAGGTGGTACTGGCCTTGTCCCTGCGGAATTCATCATTGCCGGACAGACTCATCGGGGGCCGCTATTGCTCAGGGCAAATGGATATGATCTAGACGAATCCACTGAATTCCACGTAAGCGGTGCTCCATCAGAGTCTGTAATTAGTTGGCTGAAAATACGTGAACAGCGAAGCAATATGAGTGTCGCCCGCTCCTTCTACCACATGATAGAAGCAAAGAGATTTGCTCAAATAGACCCTACCGTATCCAGAACGACGCAAATCGTTTGGATTCCGCCGACTGGAACCCCTATGCTTTTCCAAGACGACGGGGTCACGACGATGAAGCAACTCAATGACATTTTTGGTCTCAAAACGACAGATGAATTAGAAAGCGAAGACTTCAAGAAAAAATTCGAGGAAGGAGTTAAGAAGACAGCTTTGCCCTATAACGCGTGAGCAACTACTTACGTCCCCACCTAGCCTTAGCTGCTGCTTTGGCAATCAGGTGGCGCTGCTCTGGCGAGAGGCGTTCTGCTCGAACGACACCGCCAATCTTGCCGCCTTTGCGTCCCAGCGCGACGGCATGAGGGTTCTTGCGATGCTTTGGTGGTTTGGGAGTCAACGAGCCGCCCGTGGCTGTCTCGACAACGCGCATGGCGTTCTTAACGGGGTCTGAGGTCTTGCTTGAGCGTTTTGGCATGATGGAAAAGAGAGTGGCACATACGGGCGGTCAAATCAAGGGGGTCAAAACCCCAAACTGGCCCACTACCCAATTCTTTCATCCCAAAACCGGCCACTCGCTTTGCACGAGCAAGATCGCACCTCCCTCCATGCTAGACTCGCGTTCGCCACAATGAAAACTATCGTAAATCCTGGCTGGAATCGCGGAAGGCTATTCCTCGTCGCCACACCTATCGGCAACTTGGAAGATATAACTCTGCGCGCCATACGCGTGCTCAAGGAATGCACCGCGATCGCTTGCGAAGATACACGCCACACGCAGAAGCTGCTGAACCACTACGGAATTCAGAACCGGCTCGTCAGCTACCACGAGCACAACGAAAATACGCGCGCGCCGGAATTGCTCGCGGAAATGGAAAATGGCGCATCTATAGCCCTGGTCAGCGACGCTGGCACGCCTGTCATTTCCGATCCCGGCCACCGGCTTGTCGCGCTCTGCGTGGAGCGCGGCATTCCAGTAATTCCGATTCCCGGCCCGTCGTCTGCTTTGGCGGCGCTATCGGCTTCTGGGATTCCGGCGGAGCGATTCCTATTTGTTGGATTTCTGCCCGCGCGGCAGGGTGAACGCCGCCGCGCTCTCGCCGCTCTTGCAAGCCATACGTGCACTCTGATTTTCTTTGAAGCGCCTCATCGAATCGCAAAAACGCTCGCTGATGCCGCCGAACTTCTGGGCCCGCGCCAGGCCGCATTAGCGCGCGAAATCACCAAGCTTCATGAAGAGTTCCTTCGCGGAACGCTGGACGAACTAGCCCGGCAAGTGCGGGAGGCTCCGCCTCGCGGCGAAATGACGCTGGTCGTTGGGCCCGCAACACCGGTGACCACCGTAATCCCCAGGGGGTTAACCCTGCGCGCGCGCGTCGACCAATTAGTCCGCGACCGGGGACTGGATCGCAAAGCCGCGCTGAAACAAGCAGCCCGCGAATTTGGACTAGCCCGCAGGGAAGCATACAGACAGCTTCTGCTGGATAAAGGCTAGCCGGACAATTTGAATTGGGACTGACTCGCGGAAAACGGAAATTTAGTTTGTTGATTCGGCTTGGAAGATTCGCGAGAAACGGGGTCCGGTAAATTCCACACCGATCAGCAAGCTTGCCGGCTCACTCGCGTTCGCAACATGCACCACCCGCCCTACGGTGGCAAATTCGTCTTCGGACGCGCCGCTTCGCGCCGGCAGCGGGATGCGGATTTCAACACTTGTGCCCGCGCCCAGTTTCCGGCGTGTTACAAACGCGACTCCCCCGCGGCAAATGTTCTCCGTTCGCGTTCTTTCTTCATAAGTCGCGCCTTCCGCATCCGTTCCTCGAACCTGCAATTGCAGACGAACATCCAGCCGTCGTTCTCTCCGGCGCTCCAGAGTAGGCGCCTGACCGGTCGCGTTCACCTCGACTCCTCGGACGCCGTGATTGGCGCAAAAAACTCTTCCACGCGTTCCAGCACTTCGGCCGCTGTTCGCGACGTGTGTACCTGGCGGCGAAGTTCGCTGCCGTTGCGCACCCCGTGCGTGAACGAGCTTGCAAACTGTTTCATCTTGCCGATCGCATCCGGCAGCTCCGCGGCAACCAAATCCCGGAAATATCCCGTCAGCAGGCGGTAACGATCCATCTCGGATGGATGTGAGTATTGCCCGCTTTCAGAGTATTGCTGAATCTGGCGAAAAATCCAGGGATTGGTCGATGCGGCCCGCCCGATCATTACCGCGTCGCATCCAGTCTCCGTAACCATGCGCGCGGCATCTTCGGGCGTCAGAATGTCCCCGTTGCCGATTACCGGCATCGTCACCGCCTCCCGAACTGCGCGGATAATACTCCAATCAGCATGGCCGGAGTAGCCCTGTGCCCGCGTCCGCGGGTGTACGGCGATTGCTTCCACGCCCGCTTGCTCCGCCAGGCGCGCCACTTCCGCGGCGACGATGCTCTTCTCGTCCCATCCGGCGCGAATTTTTATTGTGAGAGGAATTTTTACCGCCGCGCGAACCGTCTTCAGCAGCGCTTCCAGATTTTTCAAGTCGCGCAGGAGTCCCGAACCTCCACACTTCACGACTTTCTTCGCGGGACAACCCAGGTTGATATCCACAAAATCAAAACCCAAATCTTCCACTACTGCCGCAGCGTCCGCCAGAACGCTTGCGTTCGCGCCAAACAGCTGCGCCGAGATGGGCCGCTCATCTTCTTGAAAATAAAGATACCGGAGAATGCGGGATGACTCGCGCGCGATTCCTTCCGCGCTTGTGAATTCCGTCATCAGCAGGCCGCACCCGCCTTGCGCCCGAATCACACGGCGGAAGATTGTGTCCGTAACTCCCGCCATTGGCGCCAGTACTGTCGCCGGACGTATGACGGTGTCTCGTACTTGATAGTGAGTTGGAATCACCGAAGTCAAAGCATTCTCTCTCGTCACTAAAGAAGTGTTCGATCCAGTTCCGGAACGGGTGATGCCGGCGCATCCGATTCCTCTCGTGCAACCGCGACATTTGGCGCCGGAATTTTTTCCGGAGCCGTTGCCCTCGTTTGAGCGGTGGTATCTACCATCGGAAACGATTGCCCGGCAAGATGTGCCGCAAGCGCGTCGCGCGATCCTCCAAAAAATCCCGCGATGACATGTTCAACAGCGCTTTCTTGCGCGTCCAAAGACCGCAGGTTTGCCCGATACACGTAGGCACGGCCCGCCTTCCGCCGCGTAACAATTCCCTTCTGCGCCAGCCGGTCGAGAATCGTCATGATCGTTGTATACGCGCGAGGACGTTTTGCGGCCAGAGACTCCTGCACCTGCTTCACGGTCGCTTCCTCCAGCGGCCACAGCGCGTTCATGCAATCGAGCTCAAACGGCGCCAGATCTAGTATGGATCGCCTGCGGCTACCGTTCATTGCGGGCATGGCAGCGGATGCCATTACGATCCCTTTTTGTCCTTGGCTTTATCGCCAAAACTTACGCCGCTCTCTGCCATCGAAACTCTTGCGGCTTCCCGCGGCGCTGACTCAAGCGGAAGCTGTTCGGCCGGCATCATCGCGGGTTCCGTTGCCAAGTATCGCTCCACGCGAAGCAATCGCCGTTCCAGCGCCCCGCCGCGCTCTGTCCACTCTGGGTCACCTTTGTCCGAGGCGAACAACGCTCGCATCGCTCCCATTTTAGAATCTAGGTCGTCAAGGTAATGCAGCATCACCGCCTCACGAAACATCGGCAGCTTTGGAGATCCAAAATCGTACTGGCCGTGATGGCTCAGAATCATGTGCTTTACCAGAATCGCGAGCTCTTCTGGAAATCCCGGAATATCCTTGATTTTCCGCCCTATGATTTCCACGGCCATTACGATATGGCCCAGCAGTTGTCCTTCAATCGTGTAGCCCAGCGAACGGTCGTAGGATAATTCGTAAACCTTGCCGATGTCATGAAGCACGGCGCCGGTCAGCAATAGATCGCGGTTGGTTTCCGGATAACGGGCCGCTACAACGCAACACAGCTCGCACAAACTTACGACGTGCTCGAGTAATCCGCCCAGAAACGCGTGATGCATTGTTTTCGCCGCAGGCGCGCGCTGCATGAGCGGTGCAATCTCTCCGTCGTCCAGCACGGCGTCCAACAACTGCCGGAGCCACGGATCTTCGATCCCGGCGGCAAGCTCGCGTAAGCGCGCCCACAAATTCTCTACATTTGCTTCCGTATGGGCGTAAAAATCCGCGGCATCCACCTCGTTCGTTTCCGCCAGCCGCAGGCGATCCAGTGCAAGCTGTTTGTGGTTGCGGTACAGTTCCACGCGCGCCTGCACCTTCACAAAATCGTTGCGCGCTATCGTCTCCGCGGCTTCCTCAAAATGATTCCACATCCGCGCTTCGACGGTGCCTGTGCGGTCACCCAGCTCCAGCCGCAGGTAGGGCTTTCCGTCCCGGGTGGCGCGGATTTCCTTTTCAACCACGAGAAAAAAGGAAGTAATGTTCTGATCGGGTGTCAGATCTCCAACGTACGAGGGTTTCATAATGTTGGATGCTGCGCGGATCAAAAGATCAGCAGCTTCTTGTGCTTCTTCGGAGTCTTCGTCACCTGGTTCGGATCATCGGCTGCGGCGCCCTTTGCTTCAGAAATGGAATTGTCACCGGCCACCGCGCTGGTGTCCACGTAACCGGGACGCACCTCCACAAAGCTGTCCCTCCGCAGAGTATCCAGATATGCGCGAAGCCTGGGAGCAAGTTGCGACTGCGCCATGCGGTTCATCACTTCGTTCTCCACTTTTTCAAATGGCTGGACTCCCGCCTCATACCGTTCTTCCACCTGAATGATAAGAAATCCCGTGCTGGTCTGAATGACGGGAGTCATCTCACGCCGGTTCAGCTTGAAGACTTCTTCCTCGATCGGCTTTGCCAATTGTCCCCGCTCGAAAGCGCCAAGTTCTCCCCCGTCTTTTGCCGATGTGCCATTCGAGAAATGCTTGGCCAGATCGCCGAAATCCTCGCCTTTTGTAACGCGATCCCGGTACGATTCCGCTTTTGCTTTCAGCGCGGGCCATTCCGATTCGGGCTTTCCCGCCGTGCTCACCAAAATCTCGCGGATGCGCACGCCGTCCGTCTGCGCCATAAAATCGCTCTTGTGCGCCTCGTAGTATTTTTGCATTTCGGCCCGGTCGATCCCATTGGTAATCCTCGAACCCACTTCTTGATAAATGACCTGGTCTCTCAAAAGCCGGTCGCGTATCCCGCTTTTGAATTCATCGTAATCGTGCCCTTCTCCGGTAATCGCCTTTTCGAGATCTTCCATCGTCTCTAGCTTGTTGTCTTGCCGGATTTCATCCAATTTCTTCACCACTTCGCTTTCCACACTAATGTCCATGTCCAGCGCTCGCTGTTTCAGCAGTGAGTTATCAATCAAATCGCGCAAGGCGTTCTTCTGTGCATCGTCGATTGCCTTTTGAAGCTGTTCGGGGGTGCATTTGTCGGTTTCACATTCTGCCTTCGCATCTTCAATGGCCTGCGCCTTGTTCTGCTCCAGATCAACCGTGGTAATTACATCGCTGTTTACTCGCGCAACAATTTCTTCCACAGTGCGGGCTTTCGACGGATCACTCGCAGCGGGTGCCGCAGGTTTCACGCCTGGCGTCGCGGGCTTCGTCGCCGGCGCAGCCGGCTTGTCTTCAGCAAGCGGAGGCGGCTCCAATTTTCCTTGCCCTTGGCCCTGAGTTTGGGCCTGCCCCGGCGCTGCGCCATAAGCCATCGCGCAGACAAGAATGAGTGCTGAAATGATCCATCTGGATTTCATGCGTTCCCCCTCATCTATCTTATCCCTACGTATGTAGTTCCAGCAATATATTCCGCACCATCTGCGCCATGGGCACCGGACTGCGCTGAATCTCAATGCTCAGCACCCCGCTCGGGTCCAATCGCAATCCACGGCGTTCTCGCAGCAGTTCGACCATCTTCTCCGGCTTCACGGGCGTCTCTGGGTGAAACTTCACCGCAACTTGTGCGCCACGGCGATCAATGGAAGCCACCAGCATCTTTTCCGCCAACGCCTTTAACAGCGCATAGTCGAGCAAATTATAAATCGCCTGGGGCGGCGGCCCAAAGCGATCCTCTAACTCCTTCAAAACTTCATCGCGCTGACCCTCGTCCGCCATTTCAGCGATGCGCTTATATGTGCGCAACCGGAGATTCTCGCTGGGGATGTACTCAGGTGGGATGCGTACATCCACTCCAAGGTTGATTGTAGCCCTTAGCTCAGGCGCCGCCGTTTCACCCCGCAACTCGGCTACAGAGCGTTCCAGCATCTTCGTATAGAGGTCAAAGCCGACGGCATTGACGTGCCCGTGCTGCTGGCGGCCCAGAAGATTCCCCGCTCCACGAAGTTCTAAATCCAGCGCCGCGATCCGGAAACCTGCCCCAAGCTCGCTGAACTCCTTCAGCGCCGAAAGCCTCCGCCGCGCCAGCGGAGTGAGCGTCGTATCCGGCGGCACCAGCAAATATGCATAGGCCCGCTGATTGGATCGCCCTACCCGGCCGCGCAACTGGTAAAGCTCGGAAAGCCCTAGGCGGTCCGCCCGATTGATGATGATCGTGTTGGCGCGCGGGATGTCCATGCCGTTCTCGACGATGGTCGTCGAAATTAGAATATCGGCTTCGTCATGCATGAATTTCAGCATTACGGATTCCAGTTCGCGTTCACCCATCTGCCCGTGTCCCACCACTACCCGCGCCTTCGGCACCAGTTTCTGTACCAGCGTCGCCAGCGAGTAAATGGATTCGACCCTGTTGTGGATGAAATAAACTTGGCCGTTGCGCGCGAGTTCTTCTTCAATCGCGCGCCGCACAAGTCCTTCCTCAAATGGCGCGACGACAGTCTGAATCGCAAGACGATCCTTCGGCGGCGTCTCAATCACGCTCAGGTCTCGCACGCCCACCAGGGACATGTGCAACGTCCGCGGAATCGGAGTCGCCGAAAGACTAAGAACGTGCACGTCCTTGCGCAGCTCCTTAATCCGCTCTTTGTGCGCGACTCCGAACCTCTGTTCTTCATCCACGATCAGCAGGCCCAGATCGTGAAACTTGACGTCTTTGGAAAGCAACCGGTGCGTCCCGATAACCAAATCGGCCTTACCCGATTCAATCGCCACCAGCGATTTCTTCTGCTCGGCGGCCGTGCGAAACCGGCTGAGCATTTCGATATCTACCGGAAATGCCGCGAATCTGCGCCCCAAAGTCTCGTAATGTTGGAAAACGAGCACCGTGGTCGGCGCAAGAATCGCGACCTGTTTGCCGTCCATTACCGCTTTGAATGCCGCGCGCATGGCGACTTCCGTCTTGCCGTAGCCAACGTCCCCGCACAGCAGGCGATCCATCGGCACCGGCTTTTCCATATCGCGCTTCAAGTCGGTAATCGCCGCGATTTGATCCTTGGTTTCCTCAAACTCGAAAGCGTCTTCAAATTCTTTCTGCCAGGGTGTGTCCGGCGGAAAAGCATGCGCTCCCGTCACTTTGCGCTCAGCATATAAGCGGATGAGCTGATCGGCCATCTCGGTGAGCGATTTCTTTACCCGCGCCCTGCGCGTGGCCCATGCCGTCCCGCCCAGCCTGTCAAGTTGTGGCTCAACTCCTTCTATTGCGCGATAGCCCTGCACCAGATCCATCCGCGCCAGCGGAACGTAAAGCCGCGCGTCGTCCGCGTACCGCAGCAGCATGAACTCACCAATTGCGCTTTCCGTCTGCAATTGGCGCAGCCCCTCGAACTGTCCGATCCCGTGGTCCACATGCACAACGTAATCTCCGGGCTTCAACTCCGCGAAGTCGCTGAAGAACTTCGCTGTCTTGGCGTGCGGTCTTGAAGGCGCCGATGCGTGCGTATCGAACAAATCGCCGGTGCCGTAGATCGTGAGATGGCATTCAGGGAACGCGACGCCCTCGGTCAGCGGCATCCGCGCCAGCACCAGCGCCGGCACGGAGCCGGCCGTCGAATCTTCCGCCAGTCGCGCGCCCGATGCGCTTTCCTCCACTTCAGCTAATTGGTAGGCCATCTCATATTCGTGGCACAGATCAGCCAGCCGTTCGATTTCTCCAAGTGTTGCCGCGGATACGATCACTCGTTTCCCGGACGAAACGCGCGCGCGCGACTCCGCCATAAACACGGTCACATTGCCGTGGTAGCGCGTCGTTGTCTGCGTCAGAATCGTGCCGGGTTTCGGCCCAGAAAGCTCGAGCGATAATTGCTCAAGTGAGAGCCGCTGTTGTTTTCCGATTTCCTGCTGGAATGATCCGCGATTCAGCGCAAAGCCTGCCGCCGCGTCTTCTTCTCCATTGGCCGCGCTGCTTTCCGCAATCCGCTCGGCAAATTTGCGCGCGGACTCGTCCAGGGCGGAAGGTTCATCCAGAATGACCAGCGGACGCGCAACAAGATCAAACAGGTTTTGTTTCCCCCATGCTTCGGAATTTGCGCCTTCGTCTTCTGCCCCAGGAATTTCCTCGGTTTTCCGCGAGACCCGCGCGGATTCCAGCAGCGGCGGAAGCGCCACTCGCCCGACGGGGCTCACCGAGCGTTGCGTCTCTGGATCAAATTCCCGGATGGATTCCACGGTGTCGCCCAGCAGCTCGATGCGCACGGGCCGCGGCGCTTCCGGAGGAAACACGTCCACGATACCCCCGCGAAATGCGAACTGTCCCGCCGCTTCCACCATTTCAGCTCGCACATACCCCGTCGAATCCAGGTGCCGCACCAGGTCCTCAAGCGGCACTTCGGCGTGCCTCTCAACCATATAAGCGAGGGCCGCATACGTCTCCGCCGCGTGATAGTGCAACATCGCCGCGCTGACCGGCGCCAGCAGTACCTGCGCCTGGCCAGTGACGAATCGCCACAAAGCCATCGCGCGCATTTCCAGAATCTCAGGGTGAGGAGGTAGCTCTCCCCACGGAAGCGCATCCAGTCCGGGCAGCAGCACCGCCTGCGCCGATTCGTTCCCATTCGCCGCTCGCAAAAAATAGCGCAGCGGCTCGAGCATGGATTCCGCCCGAGCACCCGAATCAACAATCACAATCGCGGGCCGCCGCATCGCCGCGGCGCATTGCGCGGCCACGATTGCGCGCGCAGGCTCCGTCAGGCCGTCCAGACGCGCTTCGCCCGCTCCCCGGCGCAACGCATCAAGCGCCGCGTCCACAGCGGGATGATGGACGACGCGCGACAGCAGTTCATCTACGGACGAAAGGATCATTCTTTCCGATGTTGCTGCGAAGATTCTCCGGCAGGCATTCGCACTGCACGTTTGAGGTTCCTGGCTCTTTCAATCAGCGCGCTCGTCGAGTAGCGTGGCGTCTCCGGCGCGGAAACGGCGCCCCTCTTTCTGCCTTCCGCGCTATGTCGAGCAGCGTTCCCCGCGACCACATCCGGACCAATTCGTTCGATCATTGCTTGCCACGAGATTTCATTGCCTATGACCACGTAATCCACGCAAGCCAGCGCCGCCAATAGTTCGGCCCGTTCCTGCTCGGGCAAGACCGGCCGGTCATTTCCCTTGTTCTTGCGAACGCTCGCGTCATCTTCCAACGCCACAATCAGAATATCCCCGGAAGATCGCGCATCTTCCAAAAAGCTGATGTGCCCCGGATGCAGAAGGTCAAATGCACCCCGCGTAATGACCACGCGCTCGCCGGCCTGTTTACGCGCGTACGCCTTCTCGATCAAATCATCCTTTGCGATAACAATTCCCATCGGAGGTTTCTCTGCGAGTGCCGTTATGCCACTCTCATCTTAACACGTGCTCTTCGGCGCTCGGCCCAGCTGCCTCGTCCGGGCATGGCAACAACGCGTCTCCGCTGTCATCAACGCTTCATAATTTGGTGTTATACTTTGCGCTTGGCCTCAGAAAGCAGACAGTTTCTCAGTCAAGCGCCTGTGCGCATCTGAATTATGCCGCCAACACGCCACATCGCCATTCTCGGCGGAGGACCCGCGGGCGCAACCTGCGGCGAGCGGCTCTCCCGCGCTGGTTTTGACGTCACGATTTACGACGAGCACCTCGCCTGGGAGAAACCCTGCGGTGGTGGTTTGACGCAAAAAGCTCTGGCCGCATTTCCGTTTCTCCTTTCTTCTTCAATCCCGAAGAAACCCGTCAGCGATGTGGAACTTATCTCCACCGACGGCCGCCGCGCCCGTTTACATTTGGACTGGCCCATCGTCATCTATGCCCGCAAGGTGCTCAACGGCCTGCTGCTTGACCGCGCCGCCGAAGCGGGTTGCCAGATAGTCCGCGCGCGTGTCACACGTATTGATACCGAAAATCCCCGTGTGCGCCTGGAAGCCGCGGGCGGATGGCACGACGCTGATTTTGTGGTGATCGCGGCGGGCGCACGCAATGTTTTGCTGCCCTCGGCGCAAGCGCTTCTCCCGGAGGATCTGGAACTCACCCTCGGTTATTACATCCCAGCCGAATCGGATTTGCTCAAGGTGAAGTTCGTCAAAGGTCTCGAGGGTTATCTCTGGTCGTTCCCGCGGCTGGGTCATCTTTCCGTGGGAATTTGCGCCAGCATGGCCAAACATGTTTCGCGCGAGCTGCGCGCACTGCTGGATTCATTTGTTGCCGAGGAAAAGCTCGATATGGCGGGAGCTGAATTGTACAGCCACATCCTGCCTTCGCCACGGCGCCAAACTTTGCGCGAACGGTCCGTAGTTGGCGCAAATTGGGCGCTTGTCGGCGATGCCGCCGCCTGGGTGGATCCAGTAACCGGTGAAGGAATTTATTACGCCATGCGTTCCGGAGAAATTCTCGCTGATGCTCTGATTGCCGGCGCACCCGCGGAGTATCCCGCGCGGGTGCAGACTGCATTCCGTCTGGAACTTGAGCGCGCAGCCAAACTTTCTCCGTTTTTCTATAACGGCAATTTCCTCGGCGGCGCTGTAACCACGCGCATGATCGCGTTTGCCCGGCACAGCCCCACGTTCCGCCACATGCTTGCCGATGTTTTTGCCGGCTCGCAAAGCTATCGTACCCTCAAAGCTCGCCTGTGGGGACAACTCGGAATCACGCTCGCCGAAACTGCGGGAAGCTTGCTCCGCCGCCGCACCAGTCGCACGCACGAAGCTGAAGCCGAAGCCTAGAGACTTCCACTTTCTCGTCGTATTCCCGATCTCTCATATCTCTAAGCTCTGTCGAGCCCAGAGGCCCCCGCCTCGGGGCGGCTGAAACTTGGATAACTCCACCGCCAGACAGGAGCGTGGGAGCCCTCCAGAGTGGCAAGAAATCTCCCAAGAGAACCTCGAATTCTGCAACTGTCGCGCCGCCATGCATGGATGCATCTCTTCCTAGGGGGTCGGAGCCTTAGCTCTGACATAATCCGTTGCGAATGAAGTGAGGGCTTTCGCCTTGTTTGCGTCCCGGCGATTTAGGTTGGAAAACCCTTGGAGCAGACTGTGTTTATGCGATGAACTCCGGGAAATGAAACTAGAAGGTTTGCCGCCGCGGCGCGGCCTTACGAACCGGCGGCGTTGGAGGCAAAATTGTAGCCATTTTTCGGATCATCGCCAGAACTAAGCGCTTATCACCATCAGAAAGCGTCGAGCTGTATTTCTTAATCTCCGAAAGGAACCGGATTTCGTCCTCGGAAAGCTCTCCCAGCATTTTCTGTGTTTCACGATCATGCTGCGTTTCCGCTCCAGGGAAAAATTCAGCCAGCGCGATATCCATTGCTTCGGCAATCTTCGCCAGAGTTTCCAGCGAAGGCACCGTGTGGCCGTTTTCCACGCGCGAAAGGTAGCAGCGCAGCAAACCGGTCCGCCGCTCGATATCGCCCTGCGACAAACCACGCTGGCCGCGATATGCGCGAATGACTTGTCCGATGTTAACTTTCGGTTTTTCTTTGGGCACGGGCTCAACTCGCTGAACAGCGGCTATCTTAAGGACTAGCACCCAAGGGCGCAAGAGGATTATTAGGGTGAGTTCACCAAATATGTAAACAGTAAGCCTCCCCCGCCATTATTCCTTCGGTCCCAAATCATCAGGCTCGACCGAGCCTCATGCATCGCAGAAAGCCTGTGGGAGTCGGCGGACAGCTTCCTCGTCCAGCTTCGTCTGGGCGCCGACGGGCAGGCCTACAGCCACCAATAACGCAAAAAACACGAGCGTGAGACTCTTCATCTCTCTTTGCCTCTTCTTGGCTGGAGTTTCCGTTTTAGCGGGAATCTCAATTTTGACTTCCGAGCCTGCGGACAATGTAGGCCCCCGAACCCGTCAACTTGCAATGCGCTCTAAGTGATGCCCGCTATGCAGAATTTCCAGCTCATCCAATGGTGATATCAACCGAAACGCCGGTCCCCCTTCCCTCCGTCCAAAGTGTCGCCCATCCGTCGAATGTGTTAGTGTCTCCGGGCTTCATCAGGACGGATCAAACGAAATGGCAAAGATGGCAAAGACAGCTAAGACAGCCAAAAACGGTCAAAAGACGGGAGGCTTTGACGCCTCACCCTATCTCCCATTGCTCTTGATCCTCTTCGCTGCCAGCGGTTGTTCCGCGCTGATCTATGAAATTGTCTGGTATCAGTTGCTCCAGCTCGTCATCGGCTCGACTGCGATTTCTCTCGGCGTTCTCCTCGCCACCTTCATGGGCGGATTATGCCTCGGAAGTCTCGCGCTGCCGCGCGTCTTCGCCAAGCACCGGTATCATCCAATGCTCATCTACGGCGCCATCGAATTGGGAATCGGCATCTGCGGACTTCTGGTCCGCATCTGCATGCCACTGATTGACTGGGTTTACGTTGCCGGCGTTGGCCACGGTCTCTCGGCAATCCTGCTTCGCGCCATTATGTGCGCCGTCTGCCTGCTGCCGCCCACACTGTTGATGGGCGCTTCGCTCCCGGCTGTCGCGCGCTGGATTCAAGCTACCCCGCGCGGAGTTTCCTGGCTCGGCCTTCTCTATGGATCCAACACCGCGGGCGCTGTTTTCGGCTGCCTGCTCGCTGGATTCTATTTGCTCCGAGTTTTTGATATGTCCTCGGCCACCTACGTCGCCGTTTCCATCAACGTAGCCGTCGCACTCGTCAGTTTTGGCCTGGCCGAGCGCACGCCCGATCATTCCAAGCCGGAACCCGTTACTGAAAAAGTGCGCGCCGTCGGGCAGCCGCGTCCCTGGTCCATTTACACGACTATCGCGCTCTCCGGCCTTTGCGCTCTGGGGGCGGAAGTTGTCTGGACGCGCCTGCTTGGCCTCATGCTCGGCGCAACCGTCTATACTTTCTCAATCATTCTCGCCGTCTTCCTCGTGGGACTCGGCCTCGGCAGCGGAATTGGATCCATATTGTCCCGTGTCGTGCGCTCGCGTATCGCGCTCGGTTACAGTCAATTGCTCGCCGCCGCCGCCGTTGCATGGACCGCCTTCATGCTCGCCGATTCCGTGCCCTACTGGCCGGTCAACGCCCTGCTTTCCCGCGATCCCTGGTTCACGTTTCAAATTGATTTCGTCCGCGTCATCTGGGCGATCTTCCCAGCCACGCTTCTTTGGGGCGCGAGTTTCCCCTTCGCCCTCGCCGCCGCGGCTTCTCGTGATGACGATCCCGGCCTCCTCGTCGGTGGCATCTACGCGGCCAACACCGGCGGCGCGATTGTGGGAGCAATCGCCTTTAGCATGATTCTGATTCCCGCGATCGGCACTCAGCGTTGCGAGCAAGCGCTCATTCTGGTTTCCGCGCTCAGCGCATTGATTGTCCTTGCGCCTTACATTTGGTCCGCTCGCGCGTCGGCCGCCGCCGTGTTGCTGGTCGCCGCCATGGTCGGCGCCGGATATCTGGCGTCCACCGTTTCCCCGATGCCGCCCGCCCTCATTGCCTACGGCCGCCGCTTCATGCTGAATCTCGACAACTCGGAAATTCTCTACGTGGGCGAGGGACTGAACTCCTCCATCGCAATTTCCAGATATCAGGACGGCGCCATCCAGTTCCACGTCAGCGGCAAAGTCGAAGCCAGCACCGAAATGTATGACATGCGCCTCCAGCGATCCTTGGGACACTTGGCCGCGCTCGTCCATCCGGATCCCAAGTCAGTTCTTATCGTCGGCTTCGGCGCGGGAGTCACCGCCGGAAGCTTCGTCCCCTATCCCAGCATTCAGCGCATCGTCATCTGTGAAATGGAGCCGCTCGTTCCTCCCGCGGCCACAAAATATTTCCGCGCGCAAAATTACGATGTAATGCACGACCCGCGCACTCAAATCGTGTACGACGACGCGCGCCACTTCATCCTCACCACTCACGAAAAGTTTGACATCATTACTTCAGATCCCATTCATCCCTGGGTGAAGGGCAGCGCCACGCTTTACTCGCAGGAATATTTTCAGATGGTCAAGGCGCATTTAAATCCCGGCGGAGTCGTAACGCAGTGGGTGCCACTCTACGAGAGCGATGAGCAAACGGTGAAAAGCGAAATCGCCACGTTCTTTTCCGTTTTTCCCGGCGGAACCGTCTGGGCCAACGCCGTCGAAGGCGCCGGCTACGATCTTTTTCTTCTCGGTCAGAACGGTCCCACGAAAATTGATGTGGACCAGATGCAGGCCCGGCTAGACAGCCCCGCCTACGCGCGCGTAGCGGATTCGCTCCGCATTGTCGGCTTCGCTTCCGCGGTTGACCTGCTCTCCATCTACTCCGGCCAGGAATCCGATCTGCAAACTTGGCTGCAGGATGCTGAAATTAATCGCGATTCCAACCTGCGATTGCAATATATGGCCGGCCTCGCCCTGAACAACAGCCGCGAAGACTCCATCTACAAAACCATCCTCAGCTATCGGACCTTCCCTTCCAACATAATTACCGGCTCGCCTCAGCGCCTCGACGAGCTGATGCGCCTAATGCAAGCCGGCGGCCCGCAGTAGCGCCGATTCTTGTAGCTCAGGTCCCCGGCGTTTCCCGCCGGGACCTGAGGCTTCTAATCTGTTCGCGTGAATTCCAATGGAAAATTCTGGTGCCGGAAGAGGGGGTCGAACCCACACGGCCTTGCGGCCACCGGATTTTGAGTCCGGCGCGTCTGCCAATTCCGCCATTCCGGCTGTCCCGCTATTCTACTTGTACATTCCCACTCGCGCCAGTTTGGAACAGGTCGCCACCTCGAACTGTCCAATGACATACAGTCAGCGAATCAATCATCTCTCTCCGTACATACATTTTGCATATCTCCTAAAAAATATTTTGCGTTCTTCGACGATAGATGTAATCCTCCCACCGGAGACGGCGGCCAATGTGTTTTTCAGCAACAGCGAACTTTGTCGGCAGCGGAGCTCTGGGCGCCATCGGCGTCGTCACATTGACGAAGGTGAAGCACCGTCGCGAACTGCTTTTCGCGTCGCTGCCCACGCTCTTTGCCGTTCACCAGTTCACCGAAGGATTCGTCTGGCTCGGCCTGGACGGCAAACTCTCGCCCGCGGTGACGCATGCCATGGCTTCGGCGTACATGCTCTACGCGCAGGGACTCCTTCCTTTCCTTTTACCTCTAAGCGTGCTGCTGTTTGAGCCTGACGGCAAAGGCCGCAAGCGCATGTTGCCGTTCCTCGCGCTCGGCACAGGAACGGCGCTGTATATATTGTGGGCGTTGGCGGCGTTTCCGTTGGACGTGTTCGTCCGCGGAAACAGCATCGTCTACATCAATCAAGCCACAAACAATATGACGGTTGCGGTGCTGTATGTGATTGCGACGTGCGGTTCGCTGTTTTTGTCCGAGGTCAGGCCAATGGTGATCTTCGGCGCGGCAAACCTCGCGATTCTCCTCGTCGTAATGGAGGTCAAGCGGTACGCATTCACTTCGCTGTGGTGCGCCTACGCGGCGATCGCAAGCATCATCATCCTCGTCTACTTCTGGCGCACCACCAAAACCCGTCCGCTTCACTACGCGTTGCCTTTGTAAATCCTCCCCCGGGAACGCCATTCACACCGAACGGTGTTGGATCCTCCGCGCCCTCCGCGCCTCCGCGGTAAACCTGTTCCCTCCGCACTCTCTACACCGAATCGTCTCGGAGCCTCCGCGCCCTCCGCGCCTCTGCGGTAAACCTGTTCCCTCCGTGCCCCTCCGTCGGCTGCCCAGTCCTCGAATTACAAGCGCGGGGAATTTCATCCGTTCATCCCTACGAATGCTGACAAACCTCCACTTCATTTGATTCCAAATCTCGAAACCGGAAAAACCGGTTCCCGCCGGAATCGCTTTGTAACGGCCCCACATCCACGCCCTGCGTCGAAAGAAATTCGTGCGCCGCATCCACTTTCCTCGCAAACAGAATCGGCGGATGGTTGGGCACGTCGTGGCGTTCGCCGCCCACAACCTGGCAAATACCAACCAGCAAATCATTCTCCTCGTATCCCAAAGCCACGTTGCATTCGGCTATCTTTTTGGACGTGTAATTGAGGCCCAATTTTTCCGCGTACCACTTTTGAGCTGCATCCACATTGACGACCTCAACCGGAATGCAATCGCCCGGTGCAAAGATCCTCTTGTGCCAAAACATCGCTGCCCTCCATCTGTGCTCTAGAACGTCGCGCAGATTCCCAGCATTCTACCCCCTCCCTCCCACGCTCACAGTAACGCCTTAAGTAGCACAGACATTCCTGTCTGTGTGCCTTCTCGCATCCAACTCCAAACCCGCACAGACAAGAATGTCTGTGCTACTGGCGCCCATCATCCCCATCGCCGTCCTCTCGTCTCTCACTTTCGTAGGGGCCACCTTTCAGGTGGGCCGCACGAATTCAGATGCCCTTCCTACCCCCACCCCCCATCTTTTCCGTAACTGCGCATTCTAATGGACTTACGAGACAGTAAACTCGTAACTGCGCATTCTAAAGGGTTTATAACTCCCTTTAGAATGACGCTCTTACGAAACGGCTCTAAATCAATAGATTTTGAGGTTCCGGCAGGGTTGCCAAGTTCCGTTCCAGAAAGACTATTCGAAGCTCTCGGCAATTCTGCAATGTATATTGGCACATGAGTATATAGACGTCAATCAGAAAGTGATTTACTTGCCGAGGATTTCCTGTGGAAAGTGATTCGAATTGAAGGTTCAAAATGCCTGACGTTCAATGGAATGGGATGAATTAGGGCCACCTGCACTGGTCCAGCTTGACTAGTTTACCGTTTCCTAAGTATATTGCGCGATTATATCTAGCATTATTCTGAAGGTGGCCGCGATCCATGTCCAAAACATCTTCAAATTATAAGACCGCAATTATTTTTGGGGCGGGGGCCAGCGTACCCCCTCTCACCAGCCAGCAAGGTTTGGTGCGAGAGCTTTTGGATAATCAAACAAATCCCCGTATATGGCCCGCAAAAAGGTATTTGCGACATACCTTCCCAGGACTACTAGCAAGCAAGATGAACCCTGACAAGGAAAACGTCCGATTCGAGGACATCGTTGGCCCACTTGAAATATCCGAGGCTGAGGAATACTGGTTTCACTTTGGAGGTTCAGGAGATCACGGCGTATTGCTTACAAATAGACAGGTTCTGAATTCATTGGACACCTGGGTTGCGATGGCTCTCGACCCTCAGAACATTCCCAAACCTGCGACTGGCAAGGGAGCAAGGGCAACCGAAGAACGGGAGACATATGACAATTATTACGCGCCTAGGTCGAATTCAGATCTTCCCTATGCGCGCCTTGTTCATTTCCTTAAAGATGCTGGCCTACTTGAGGAAACAGCCTTCCTTTCTATGAACTATGACGTTCTTCTCGATCGCGTGATCCACTCTTCCGTAAGCCACATTCCGGACTATGGCATCGACGGTTTCTATGATCCGGGTCCAGAGGCAAGTTCTGACGAAAAGGAACGCGCTTCTGTCTTAATTCTAAAACTCCATGGATCGCTCAACTGGAGAGCGTGTGACAACTGTCATATTCTGCGGAACCTGAAGGAATACGTCATCTGGCCTGGAGATAAGTGCGTGGATTGTGGCGAACAGGCGGCCAGGCCCATGCTTATACGTCCGACTCTTCTAAAAGACTTCCGGCACAGAGTCTGGAAGGACGTTTGGCGAAGAGCAGGACACGTACTGGCAGGAGCTTCCAGGTGGATATTTGTAGGCTATAGTCTGCCGTTGGCTGATGTTTGGATGCTAAGACTCTTGGCACAATCGGCCAGATCAGGGGGCATCCCGCCCCGTCAAAGGAATATCGTCGTAGTGAATACAGATCCACAGGTCAAGCAGAGGTTTTCGCTTCTGTTTCCCGGAGTGGATTTTTGTGAAATGGATTTTGGCGCTTGGACTGATAGCTACGTGGGAGGCCCCATAAAATAAAAAAGGGGGGCGCCCTCTCGGGCGATACCCCCATCTATGATAGCTACATATTTTATACTCCTTCTTGCGCTAAGGGTCAAGAACCCTTCACTTCGCGATTAGAAAGCTGATGCCGCGTGCGCCATATTCGTCCCGAACGGGCGAACGTGGGGTCTATAAGCTCGAGAAATTCCTGGGTCAAATTAACCACGTTTGGCTACGCCAAACACGGGGCGCCCGGCCGCCAATCAGAAAGCGATTTACTTACGGAGGATTTCCTGTGGAAAGTGATTCGAATGAAGGAAAAAGAGTTCCCACGTTCGCCCGCGAGCGGGTCGAACATGGGGCTCCCGGCCGACGCCGTCATCCAATCAGCCCGTCTGGACGTGAATCGTGGATTAGTCAATCCGAACTGTTCGCTGTGTGAGAGAGCTTAATTTCCTAGTATCATCTAATCATGCCTCAGTACTTGAAAGCCCACGCCGAATTCCTTCAATGGCTATTCTCGACTGGGGTGGTTGGTATTGGCCTTTGGGCGTTTCAAATGAAATGGAATAAGGCATCGGAGAATCGCCTAATTCTCCGAGAGGAAAACGCCGAAAAGCGTCAGGTCCGAAGGGAGCGGCAAGAGACCATCCGCAAGCACTGGCAGGAGCTACAGTCTAATCTCATATTCCTTCAGAGGGCCGCATCTCATCTATCGCAGCTAGGGAGGTTTGTGCGAGAAAACAATGATACTCACGACGCTACCACAAGACATCTGCTCATGATGATGACTAACAGACTGCCCGAAGTCTTGTCACAATTTGATGAGGGCTGGGCTCGGGTCGTAGCTCAGCTAAATGTGTTCCCTAGCCCAAGGGACCTTTTGGCTCTCGAAATTTTGGAAATAATTCAAGAGCTGGGAGAAACGGTGAAGGAAAAACAAGCCGAAGTCAAGAATGAGACACTACTTGCTTTGGCGAATTTAGTAGTAAGAGTTGCAGACGTTGCCACACTGCCCAATCCAGATTAGGCTCAGTCGTATGCCGAGTGCCCAATGTTCGGCCCATTCATGCGAAGGTGGGCATCTTCGGCCGGGCTGCCCCAATGTTCGTCCCGAACGGGCGAACGTGGGGTCTATCGGTCCGTAAATTCTCAGAGTCATAATCCCCATGTTTAGCCGCGCCAAACGTGGGGCACCTGGCCTGTGGAAAGGATTTCGAATTGAAACTCACAATCCTCTCCCTCCTTGACACCTCGGGATTGACTCGCAAGAGGCGGGAATTTCTCGTGCTCCCCATCGCTCCTCGTTACTCCCCGGTGAAAACTCTCGGTGGTATCATCAACGAGTACACACTCGTGAGGCGGTCGAGGCTCATGACGATGTAAGAAGCCGAGCACCAATTCACAAACTGCGGTAACGCGACAACGTCTAGTATTTCGCGAGGAGGGTGAGCCGTTGACCGAGAATGAGCCTGAACCAAAGCAAGGCGAACAAGAACCCGCGGCCCCCGCCGGCGTAGGTGCGGAGATTGACCTATTTGTGAACCAAATTGATGCGTTAGCCGAGACGCTCCCACTCGCGAGAAAGGCAATTCTGGGGGTACGTCTCACATCGAACGTGCAGATGAATAAATTCCTGAAGGAGGAATGCAAAGTTACCAGCGCCGACGGAAAAGAGACGGCCTATGCTATTCGGGGAGGCCAATACGAGACCTATCACCGTCTCAAGCGAAGGATCGACAAAGCCGACTTGGCGCAATTGCTAGTTCCCCGCGGCCTGCTGGTTGCCTTAGTAAGTCAGTTCGATGCCTATGTGGGCGCACTCATAAGGCAACTGTTCAAGTTAAGACCCGAGATTGTTGACGCCTCGGGAAGAAATCTCACATTTTCTCAATTGGCTGAGTTTGGCTCCATCGAAGGCGCTAGAGAGTACATCATCGACAAGGAGATCGAGGCGGTCCTTCGGGACAGCCACAGTGAACAGTTCGAGTGGCTTGAGGGCAAGTTCAACGTCCCGCTGAAGAAAGAGCTCCCCGCGTGGCCAGTCTTCATAGAAGTCATGGAACGAAGGAATCTGTTTGTCCATACCAACGGAATCGTGTCACGGCAATACTTAGAAGTGTGTCGCAAACACGGCTGCAACGTCCCCGCCGACATCCGCCTCGGGCAGTCGTTACCGCTCTCGCGAGAATATTTCGCGGCGGCATATGAATGCCTGATGGAAATTGGAGTCAAACTGGGGCAGGTCCTATGGCGAAAGATACGGCCGACCGAAATCGAGAACGCCGACGGAAATCTCATAGTAATCACTTACAACTTAATAACCGAGAACCGCCACCAACTTGCACGTGTTCTTCTCGACTTCGCAACTGAAACATTGAAGTCGCATTCAACAGAAAACTACCGCTTGACGATGGTTGTGAACAGAACCCAAACCTATAAGTGGACCGGTGATGAGGAAAGATGTAAACGAATACTCGACGCCGAGGACTGGAGCGCGACTGGTCCCAAATTCACGCTTGCTTATGCTGTCCTCCGAGACGATTTCGCAGAAGCCAACTCGATCGTGAAGCAAGTTGGTAAGGATGATCGGGTGCTCGATAAACATGCCTACAGAAATTGGCCCCTGTTCAAGAACCTTCGGAAATCACCAGAGTTCAATTACCTCTTCGAGCAAATCTTCGGCGAGCCATTGAATAAGGTTATCGTGCAAGACGATGAGGGAGGCGGTCGGGGATCAAATGCAGTCAATTAACCCAAGAAACGCGGCGCGGACGGGTGGCCAATCCTTGCGCAGCAAGGGTGGGGACTTGAACGGTTGCCAGATCCAACCGCGCCGACAACCCTACACACCAAAACAAAGAGCCCCACCTTCTCCCCCGGAAAGGACGGTCCCCGTCCAAGAATTAGCCACCTACTCATATGGTGGCTTGGTGCCAACAAAAATTATAATCACTGAATCCGAATCGTTGCTAACTTCTTGAATCCTCGCAGGTATACCTAGTTGAGTCATTTTGATCGCCACAACTTCTCCAGCTTGGCCGCAGGCGGTCATCTCTGAATGCAGTCCGACTACTACACCAACTGGAGGGTCCATTGCTCCAGCGAGTACGATATTAGCCCTCGGTCCGTGGGACTGTAGGGCAGCCTGAATTTCTTTCCCATAGGCTTGCGCTTCCGCGCTCCCGATTGGGACGTACACGAGCATTCCGCATGAATGGGGCAAGCTATCGCGTATCTCCGCGAGACCTTTCCGTTGGTCCGAGTTAATGTGTCGGCCCCTTGACCAAACTATTTCCGCGTCCAATCTCCAAAATCCTAGACTAACTACTGCTACTGTCGTTACGATCAGAAAGGTCCTAAATTTGTTCGATTTTTTTAGACACCACTCTGACAGCGCGAACCCAAGACATACGACTCCGCCACACATCCCCAATACAACGCGACCCGCAAGCATACTAGTAAATCCGCCATATAAATTAATTGCCGCGAACAGTAAGGCGACGAAAAGCGCGAGGATTGCACTCCCAAGAAAGAGTTTTATGTGGCCGATTTTCTTGTGTCTTGAAACCATGTCTGGGAACTAGCCTACCACAGCGTAATAGCGCTCTTGGGAGGGTGGGGGCTCTTGAAGTCGCCTCCCCATTCAAATTACTTCCCACAGATATTTTCTCGCTTTCCGATTTACTGCTATATATGCATAATTATGTCCGCATCGTAATCTTGGCACCGTACCAGTCGATACGTGGCAAATGCCCTATGTCCCAGGACAAATCGATGAAGCGAGAGATCGTCAGGACAATCACATTAGCGGGCTTCGTGCTGGCCGCCTTGCTGGCCGTTGTATTGGTCGTTGTGCCGAGTGGAGCCGCGCGGCCGGCGCAAGCGCAGGACGCCAAAACTCCGTATCCGAGCATGGCTCCAGTGCAGCAATATATGATGGACCGCAATGCCGAGATAGCCCTAGCGCGGAGCGCGGCCCCGGAATCCGTCTCACGCAATGCCGAGGTAATGGTGATGGGAGCGCACGGCTACGAAACCGCGGTGAAAGGCGAAAACGGTTTCGTGTGCGTGGTGGAACGAGGGTGGACCGCGGGAATTGACAATCCTGACTTTTGGAATCCCAAGCTGCGTGGTCCGATCTGCTTCAATGCAGCGGCCGCACGAACCTATCTTCCACTCACCATCAAAAAGACCGAGCTGGTGCTGGCTGGAAAATCCAAAGCTGAAATGTTCGCGGGCATAAAGGCCGGCTTCGACAAGAAAGAATTGCCGGCGATTGAACCCGGCGCGATGTGCTACATGTTGTCCAAGGATGGATACTTAAACGATGAGGTCGGGCACTGGCATCCGCATCTGATGTTTTTTGTTCCGCAAACGGACGATACAACCTGGGGCGCGGATCTGCCCGGCTCACCGATTCTCGCATCAAAGGACCCCGAGGACCGGCTGACCATATTCATGGTTCCGGTCGCCAAGTGGTCGGACGGCACGCCCGATCAGACAGTTAAGAACTGACGTTCGATCTCAACGAAGGATGGGCACATGGCCCATCACTCTTGAGCGGGCGACCGTGACGGGGGCCCATCCTTCCGCAGCAAGCGTGGCGCTTTTGCAATAGCCCTTCCATTCGAATCACTTTCCACAGAAGAATCCTCATTTTTTAATTGACTGGCAATTACTCATATGCTAATCTGCGTTGCAGACTTGGCCGAGTTCTTCGAATGGCGTCCCGAAACGGAACCCGCCAACCCTGCCGGAACCTCGAAATCGGTTTGGCGCCTGCGGTCCGACGGCTGCGATTTGCGCACATAGGGTGCGCGCAGCCTGACAGGGCGCGATTTGCTGCGGCCCTGCAGGCCCAAAGATTATCAATGGGATTAGAGCATTTCCGTAAGAGCACCATTCGAGGGACTTGTAAGACCCGCAGCTGCAATACATGCGAGGAGTTTTGAAGTGATCCTCGTAAGTCGTTTATTTTCAGCGAAAGGATATAAAGTGAGTACACAGCTAAGTCCTTTATTTCCCATACATACGCGAGGGGTACCACCTAACCCCTGTATTTCCCATACATACGAAAATAGGGGGGAGGTGGGGGGTAATGGTTAACAATAATTTATACGAAGCGGACACCTGAATGTGGTCCTACGAAAAGATTGGAGGTCGTAGGGGCGCTGCTTGCTGCGCCCTGGTGAATCAAATTGCGAACCGGGCGCGGGGGTCCGCACCTCAGGATTTTTTGCTGAACATGCGGGAGATTACTGAGGAAGATTTCCCGGCTTTTCCACGGGAGTCCAACTGAGCGATCATTTCGAGAGTCTTGGCGTGCGTGGGATCTATTTCCAGGATTTTCGCGTAGAGGCGGCGGGCGCGCGAGTGAAGTTGAATCTGCTCGCAGAACTCCGCGAACTGTAAATGGACTTTGATATTCAGAGGATCGAGATCGATGGCTGCCTGATAATGTGCGGCCGCCTCATCGCGGTATTCGGCGAAAGTGCCCAGACTGCGGGCCAGCATGGCATGGTATCTGGAATTATTTGGCGCGATGGTCGCGCACTTCCGGAGCCAGATGATCGAGCCGGCGAAGTTTTTCGCGCGGAGGCATTCGTTGGCTCTCGCGACGGACTCTTCGAGCTCCTCCTGCCATTTGGTCTTGCCTCGATGATGGCTTGTGGCGGCGGTAGCAGGAAGATTTTTGTCATAGACGGCGCGCTTTTTCTCGTCCGTGAGCGTCAAGTAGGCCTGGATGACAACCGCCATCAGATTTTGGAGGGATTGCACCAAATCGGCTCTTGCCATGTGGTGGTCCGGATGATATTTCCGGGCCAGGGAATAAAAGTTTTTCTTGATGTGCGCGGACGTGGCTTCGGTGGTGACTCCGAGAAGCTGGTAGTAGGTTCCCTTCTCAGCCACTTCGAGCAACTGTATGAGTTCCCGCTCGAATTGAAGATGCTCCGCGGGTCCCGCGGGCGTTGGAGTATCGGGTTGCGCGGCCGGGCGAGCGGATCTGTGGCCGGGGGTCCCGGCCGGCGCTGCTTCTCGCGACGTCAGGAATTGATTCAGCCGCGCCCGGTGTTCCGGCAGCATTTGAACAAACTGCAGGCCCATGCCGGTGCCGGGAATCAAGTAACGCACGACGGCGCGGGCGCGAACTTCTCCGAGCGATACGTCGAAGAGCAATTGGACGGTGGTGCCTACCGGCGCCGGCTTCGCGGTATAAAGAAACATGCCACCCAGGCCCATTTCTTTCGTGCGCGAAACATCGGGGCGGCCGGGGGACTTCCATCCGACGAACATCCCCTCAGGCACTTTTATGCGGGCGTACTTCCGGCGTTTATCGGACTTTTCTTCAGGCATTGGGTTATTGATGAGTCTAACCACGGCGCTGCGCTGATGGATATGGGCCGTGTCCTATGCCGCATCATGGCGGCGGGCGCGATGGGTGGAAAGGCAATGAGGGTGGGGGGCACGTCGGTGCTTTTATCTTTTTCCGTTGCTCTGGGGCGCGGTTCGGGACAGAATCGCGCCGTCCGGAGAAACTATGCACTCGACATTGTTCAATTTGATTCCGAAAGAGGCCGCGAAGATTGTTTTGGTGCTGTTCCTTTCCTTTCTTGTGGGATTGGAGCGAGAAGAACACAAAGCCGGTTCGGATCAGTATGGATTCGGCGGCGTGCGCACGTTCCCTCTGATCGGATTGCTGGGATACGCGCTGTCGCTGCTTTCCAATGGGAATTTGATTCTGCCCGCGGTGGGATTTGCAGTGCTCGGCGCGTTTTTGTGGGCGTCCTACCGGCACAAACTGGAGCGCGCGATTCCGGCGGGAATGACGAGCGAAATTTCGGGACTCGTGATGTACGTCATCGGGGCGCTGGTGTACCAGGAGCAATACTGGATCGCCACCACGCTTACGGTGATCGGAGCGGTGCTGCTCGAGTTGAAAACACCGCTTGAAAATTTGACCAAGCGAGTTTCCGGCAACGAACTTCTGACGTTTACAAAGTTCCTGATTTTGACGGCGGTGATTCTGCCCGTTGTGCCGAACAAATCGTTTGGCGCGTTCGGATTCAATCCATTCAAGACGTGGCTCGTGGTTGTCGCGGTGAGCGCCATTTCCTACGGCAGCTATCTTCTGCAACTTGCCATGCACGGGCGCGGCGACATTATGCTGAGCGCGTTGCTCGGCGGACTATATTCCTCGACACTTTCCACGGTTGTGCTGGCCAAGCGCGCACGGACCGAATCCGAGCCGCACCTTTTTGCCGGAGCGATGGTGGCGGGTTGCGGAATGATGTATCTGCGGTTGCTGGCGCTGCTGGCGCTGTTCAGTCCCGCGTTGTTGCACCGGTTGCTGGCTCCGTTCTTGGCGCTGGCCGTTGCCGGAGCGGCGGGAGGGTGGCTCTGGTCGCGCCGCCGCGAGCCGGACGCGAACAGCGGGACAATTGGCGCGAACGAGCCGCCGAAAAACCCGCTGGAAATCAGCGCGGCGATTTTGTTCGGCGCGCTATTTGTGGCGATGCTGGTGATTACGCACTACGCATTGATCTATCTTGGGCGCGCGGGATTTTATTCTCTGGCGGCGGTGATGGGACTGAGCGACGTGACTCCGTTCGTGATGAGCTTGACGCAGTCCATTGGAGGGATCGCGCCGCTTGGGCTGGCGGCCGCGGGCGTGGTGATTTCCGCGTCGAGCAATAATCTGGTGAAGGGATTTTACGCGTACGGATTTGCCGATAAGAAGACCGGGCGCGAAAGCCTGATTCTTCTGGCGGCGTACGCGGTGCTGGGATTGGTTGCGCTGGCGTGGTGAATGTGAAATCCGGCGAAGGCCGCGGCGGATTCTGGAGTCTGATTGCGACGCAATTTCAAGGCGCGTTCAGCGATAACGCGCTGAAGAATCTTGTCATCTTCCTGATACTGGGAATGAGTTTTCCGCACGAGATGCGCAACCGGCTCATCTCGATGGTCGGAATTATATTCGCGATTCCCTTCATTCTTTTTTCCCTTGCGGGCGGATACCTCGCGGATCGTTACAGCAAGCGGAGCGTCACAATTTGGACGAAGTATCTCGAGATTGCGGTGATGATTCTCGCGCTGATGGGTTTGGCGTTCACGAGTTTGTCGCTGCAATTCGCGGCTGTTTTCCTGGTCTGCACGCAGGCGGCGTTATTCGGCGCTTCCAAATACGGCCTGCTTCCGGAGCTTCTGCCGGAGCCGGAACTTTCCTGGGGCAACGGCATTCTCGAACTGGGAACATTCGTCGCAGTGCTTACCGGCACGATGCTTGGCGCATTTCTGGCTGACACTTTCCGCGGACGGCAAGAATGGTCCGGAATTGCGCTGCTGGCGATTTCGCTCGCGGGACTTGTGACGAGCTACACGATTTCACAAGTGCCCGCGGCGGATCCGGCGAAGGTATTCGTGCGCAATCCACTGAAGGATTTCCGCGCGCAGATCTCCACGATTGGGAGCGACCGGCTGCTTGCGCTCGCCGTGGCGGGCAATACGTACTTCTGGTATCTCGCGGCGCTGATCGTGCTGGTTGTGGTGATTTACGGCACGGAGGTATTGGGGCTCAGCGCGTTACGCACCAGCTATTTGCAAGCCGCGATGGCGCTGGGGATTGGCGCGGGGAGCGTGGCGGCCGGCTACGCATCGGGAAAGAAAATCGAATATGGATTTGTGCCCTTGGGCGCGGCGGGCATAGCGCTTTCTTGCGCCGCGCTTTCGCTGCCGCGGCTCACGTATGGCGCAGTGTTCACCGTGCTTGCGTTGCTGGGATTCTTTGCTGGATTTTTCGCCGTGCCGGTGAATGCGCTGATCCAGCATCAACCGCCAATCGAAAAAAGGGGCGGGGTAATCGCGACAGCGAATTTGATTTCTTGGGTGGGCATCGGAATGGCTTCCGGCGTTTACTACTTCTGTGCGGAAGTGATCCATCTGCCGCCGCGGGGCATTTTTCTGGTGTCCGCGGGAACGACGGCCGCAGCCGGGGCGTGGGGAGTTTTCGTGCAGCCGGATTCGCTGACGCGGCTGTGGCGATGGCGCGGCCGAGGCTGACGTCAGAAAATTGAAAATTTCACGTGCAGGAATTTTTTCGGGTCCTTGCGGAAATCATTTAGGAGCAGACGCATATCGGCCGTCATGCCGGTAAGATTGTCATACAATTGCGGATCGTTGAAGAATTTCCCGGCGGTGTTGTCAGTCGTGTTGAATTTCGCGGTGGCCGTGGAAAGATTCGCGCCTGCCTGCTTCCAAGTAGTGAAAAGAGTATCGTCGGTCATGAGTTTGCCGGCCGTGCCCTTCCCCGCGCGGACGTCGTCGAGGATGCCGTTGCCCTTTGCGATCATGTGATTCAAATTGTCGTGAAGGCTGGGATCGTAGATGAATTTGCCGGCACTACCTTTCTGCTGCTCGATGGCGTCGAGGATGTTATTAATGTGCGTCACGGAGCTATCTGCCTTGGCGTACAGCTCATCACTTTCATGCGTATAAAGTTTGCCGAAGATTCCCTGCCCGGCCTGGACGCTTGCTAACATGTCGTTAAATTTTTCCGTTACGCTCGCGAAATTATTATAGAAAGCATCATCCGTCACGAATTTACCAACCGAACCCTTGCCCGCGCGAATGTCCGCGATTAAGCCATTGATTTGATCGGTGAGCATATTGAAATGTTGTGCGAGATTCGCGCCTTGCGAAACAAGCTCATTGATACCGTTTTGTCCTACGCCGGGGATTTCCTGATTGTCTTGCAGGGGAGCACCTTTGAAGCCACGGGTAATATAGACGTAGCTATCGCCGAGCAATCCCTGGGTGGCGAGGCTTGCATTTGAATCGGAGCGGATATAATTCTTATACTTTTCATCAATGCGCATAATCACTTCGATATTGCGCTCCATGTTTAGGCTTGCCTGACCCTTCTGCGTGTTGATGGTCAATTTGTCCACGTTTCCAACGTTAATTCCGTCCACACTCACGGGCGCGCCGACCGTCAATCCATTGACATTGGGCAGGTAGGTGACCAGGCGATATTTCGCGGTCAAATCTCCGAAGCCGGTCACGTAAAAGATGGCCACGATCAGGAGAACGAGTCCGGCCAGAACAAAAATTCCCACGCGAAGTTCACCCCAGGTTAATTGATTGCGTTGCGGCATTGCCCACCCCCCTTAAAATCTCCGGCGACGGCCGGAATGCAAGTTACACAAGAAATTTCTTCAAATACGGGTCCGCGGAATCCAAGAGGGCTTGCGGACCGCCTTCAAAGTAAGCGCGGCCCTCGCGGAGAAAAACGAAATTGATTTCGCCGGACAATTTGCGCACTCTATCATCACTCGAGAGCGGCACGACGCGATTCGTTGGCGCGTCAAAACGATAGTTCGCCATTCCAAAGGCATCCTGCAAACGATGAGTGGCCAGCAAAGCAGTTACACCCTGGGTATCGCGCAGCCGCAAAAGAAGATTGATGATGGTTTGCGAAGTGATGGGGTCAAGCCCGGCCGTCGGAGAATCATAGAATATGACGTCCGGCTTGCTCGCCAGAGCGCGCGCAATGGAAACGCGGCGCCGCATTCCGCCGGAAAGGTCCGCGGGCATTTTGTCTATCGACTGTTCCATTTCGACAAGTCGGAGAACATCGAGCACGCGCGCTTCGATTTCGTCTTCCGGGTCGCCGTCTTCGCGCAAACGGTAGGCTACATTTTCGGCAACAGAAAGCGAATCAAACAGCGCGCCTTCCTGGAAAACAAATCCCACGCGGCGGCGAAAATCCAGCAAGTCGCTTTCGCTTAATTCGTCCAGGTCCTGCCCGGAAACCAAGATTCGCCCGGAGTCCGGACGAATCAAACCGGCGGCGAGCTTCATGGTAAGAGTTTTGCCTGTTCCGCTTTCTCCGATCAGGACCTTCGTTTCGTGGAGCGCAACCTTAAACGAGAACCCGCGAAGCACATCGCCTTCCTCGAAGCCGAGATGAACGTCCTCAAAGGCGATTACGGGACCTGCCTGGGGATCGTTCACTGTTTTTTCAATAACGCGAGGTTCGGCATTCATGGTTTTCCAATGTTCTTTTCTAAAACGGATGGCCGGCTAGAAACAACATAATCTTGGTCAACACCACATCGGTCACAATAATCATGACCGATGAAACAACAACGGCCTGTGTGGTGGCGCGACCGACGCCCTGCGTTCCGCCTGTAACAGAAAGCCCTTTGTAGCAGCCCACGGTAGAAAGAATAAATCCGAAGAATAGCGGCTTGGTCAGACCCTGCATCAAGTCCGAGAATTCCAGAGCGTGGACAGCGCGAGACCAGAATTGAACTGAATTCAGATGAAGGGTAAATGCGGATACGCAGAAGCCGCCGCCCAATCCCACGAAATCAGACAAGGCGACAAGCAAGGGCAACATCAAAATCGTGGCCAGCACACGCGGGGTGACCAGCTTGCGGATTGGGTCTGTGCCCATGGCGCGCATGGCGTCGACTTGTTCGGTGACGAGCATCGAGCCAAGTTCGGAAGCCATGCCCGAGGAGTTGCGGCCCGCGACGAGCAAACCTGTGATGGTCGGGCCAAGTTCACGCACGAGGGCGAGCGAAACAACGTCGCCGGTGAGAGATGTTTGGCCAAAGCGCGCAAATTGAGAAGCTGTCTGTAACACCATGACGGCGCCAATGAAGAAGCCGGTTATGAGCACGATGGGCAACGAACCCACGCCGATCAAATCCATCTGCTCGAGAAGATCCCCAATATAGTGAGGCGGAGTAAAAATGCCGGCCATAGCTTGCACAGTGAGGATTGAATAATTCTGAAAGGACAAAATGAGATGCATCACTGCCCGCAATGGCGCGCCCCACACAGGCGGTGAGGAGTCTGGCGGCGGCAAATTGGGGTCTTGGGTGGCCATCCCTGGGACGCCGGGCTAAGGCGCCGACAATGTCATGCAAGGCTAGCTTGCGAGCGGTATAACGTCAAGCGCAGGGCGAGTGAAGATTCACGGCTAGTCGTTCTGGTCACGGAAATTACATTGCAATCTTCATTGGGCTCGGCGCAGGGGTTTGAAGTTGGCACAATCGTGTGTGGATATAATTTTCTTGCGCGGAAAGGGCGGTAAAATCTGAAATTGATGCTGCGCATAAGAGTGGGGACAGGGGGACCAATGATCGGCTATTCCGGATATCGGAAAAATTCCGCGGGACGGAGATCCGAGGGCAAGTCCCGAGAAGCATTGTGGGGTTTATTTTTCGCCACCACTCTGATGGTTGTGATGATGGGAATAGCGGGGTGCGGAAGCTCGGGCTCCTCCGGTTCCGGATCCGGTGCACCAAAAACGCCTGTCATCACAGGCCTAAGCATCACGGCGGGAACCGCGGGGACGCCGATGACGATTACGGGAACAGAATTCGGAGCCACGCAAGCCGCAGGTAACGGGACGGTCACGTTCGGCGCGGCGACGGCGCCGGTTCTGAGTTGGAGCGACACGAGCATTCTGGTTGACGTGCCGAGCGGGATCACGCCCGGCATGGTGAACGTCTCTGTGACGGTCTCGGCCCTGACGAGCAACAACGAAGCGTTCCTGCTGAACGCGGGGACATCCAGCGCATGCGCCACCGGAAACGAATCTCTTCTCTCCGGTTCTTACGCGTATTTCCTTACCGGTCTGAGCGGCGCAAGCGGAGCTCCATCGGCCAGAATAGGCAGCTTCACGGCGAATGGCGGAGGCAAGATTCAGTTGGCCAGCGTCAACACGAGCGATGGTGGTGAGGAAGATTTGAATGTCTCCAGCAACGGCAACGTTCATCACGCGATACTGGCCACCGGCAGCTCGTACTCGATTGGGCCGGATAATCGCGGCTGCTTGACCCTCGCATACAACGACAATACGACAAATACTTTTCGCTTCAGCCTCGGAACGGTCACGTCGGGTGTTGCCAGTCACGGGCACATCATCGAATTTGACGACAGTTCCGGCACGGGCACAGGCAACCGCGCCTCGGGAATCTTCGTGCAACAAAATGCGCAGCAGTTCGCAGTGAGCGGACTATCGCCCAATTTCGCGTTCGGATTGGAAGGCTTCGACCCAACAGGAGGCCACGTGGATATGGGCGGAACATACGCCTTGACCACGGGCAGCATCACAAATGGGTATTTCGATTACAACGACGCGAACAATCTGCTTCCGTTTGGAAGCGCGGGAACGAGCGGCACGTCATTCGGCCACATATCAACGGTGGTAAATCTGCTGCCCACGGGCCGAACAACGGGACTATTCACCGCAGGAACAGTGAACACGACCACGTACGCGTTTAACCTCGTGTACTACATCATTAACGCGGACCAGATGTTCGTAATGACCACAGACACTCTGGGAACGGACACCCCCATTGCCGCAGGGCGGGCACTTGCGGCTCCAAGCAGTGCCACAACGCAGTCCGTCAGCAACTCTTTTATTCTGGAGGCGACCGGCGTAACGGGTAGCGCAGCGAGTGTGGAACTGGAACAGCTTGCGTTCAACTCAGGAAGCGCCACGGTGGCGGAAACCGGTTGGCAGTACGGGCTGGGAACGGGATTTGTGAATACGCCCAGCGGTACGCCCAAGGTCACGAATGGCATTAGCTATGCGGTTTCCACGGAAGGACGCGTAACTTTCGGAAGCGGTATCAATGGCGTCCTATACGTGACCACTTCAAGCAACGCCACTGATAATATCGGCGGCATTTTTGTGGGCACGGACGGTTCCACTTATCACGGGATCATGATTAGCCAGACCACTTCAGGATTTTCAGGCAACGGCACATACTTCTTCGGGACATTGAGCCCGGGCGACAATAACGTTATCAACGACAGCGGAGTCGCAAGCTTCGGCGCACCCACCACCACGGTTACCGCCAACGGAGCGCAAGACCAAAGCCAGTTGACCGGCCTTTCCTCGGTCACATTCGCCAACGTAGTCTTCACGTTCCAAAGCGGCAATGGATTGGGAACCGCGACTGACTCCAACGGAGACAGCTTCGTGGCCGTTGGATTCGGAACGGGATTTGTCTACGTCGAAGAAAACACAACGGCGTCACCGAAGAGGTCCGCGGTGATTTCGGCCGCTCAGCAATAGAGAAGCTTATATGAGTTAACGACCGGCCGGTGCGCCAACGGGGCACCATCTCTTTTTGTACTTGGACGGCTCTTCAGTTTTCATCGCGCCTTCTGCGCGGAGTTGCTTTACCGCCCGGTGCGGCTCCGATAGAATGCCTCGTTCCTGTTTTTGCGTGTCGAGCGGGTTCGGATGCCTGCTTGAACGAACAAACGAATCACCTGGACAATATCAATGCTGCGCTTTGTAACCGCCGGAGAGTCTCATGGACAGGCACTGATTGCCTGGATATCCGGATTACCGGCCGGTGTTCCTGTGGACTTGGAATTTATCCGGCGTGAATTGCACCGGAGGCAACTGGGCTACGGGCGTGGCGGACGGCAAAAAATTGAACACGACAGCGCGGAAGCGATCGCCGGGATACGGCACGGTCAAACGATTGGAGCGCCGATCGCGCTGCGGATTGAAAACCGCGACTGGCAAAACTGGGAAAAGGCGCTGCCGGTGGAGGATGCCGCCGGCGGAGAAGACGCTCGGCGGAAACTGACGGCCCCGCGGCCTGGACATGCGGACCTGGCGGGAGCGCTGAAATTTAATCTGCACGACGCGCGCTACGTGCTGGAACGGGCGTCGGCGCGCGAGACGGCGGCGCGGGTGGCGGCGGGCGCGGTGGCGAAAATGTTTCTGTCACAATTCGCGGTGGAGTTGCTGAGCCACACGATCTCAGTGGGAAAAGTGAAGCTTGAACGGAGAGCTACGTGGGACGAAATTCGCGCCGTGTGCGCCGATCTTGATTCCCCGCTGCGTTGCGTGGATTCCGCGACGCAAGAACGCATGAAGGCCGAAGTGGATCTCGTGCTTCGCGCGGGGGATTCCGTGGGCGGCGCGTTTGAAGTGGTGGCACACGGCGTTCCACCGGGAATGGGATCGCACGCGCAATGGGATGAAAAACTGGACGGGCGGCTGGCGCGCGCGGTGATGTCCATACAAGCCGTGAAGGCTTTCGAGATCGGCAGCGGGGTTGCGAATGCGGGATCTTATGGTTCGGAAGTTCAGGACGAAATCGGTTACGATGCGGGGCGGCGGCGATTCACGCGTCCGACGAACCGCGCCGGCGGACTTGAAGGCGGAATCACAAATGGGGAAGATGTGATCGTGCGAGGATACTTGAAGCCGATCTCAACGCTGCGCAAGCCTTTGGGGACCGCGGATCTGGTGAGCAAACAGGAAATTCGCGCGGCGTACGAGCGCTCAGACGTATGCGTGGTGCCCGCCGCGGGAGTGGCCGGAGAGGCCATGGTAGCGCTGGTGCTGGCCGAGGCGTTCCTGGAAAAATTCGGCGGCGATTCCCTGGGCGAGACACAGAGAAATTTTGAGGGATATCAAAAGCAGCTCGATGAATTTTGAGGAAGCGGCGTTCGCGCGGGGAGTTTTGAAATTAGAAGCCGGAAAACAAATCAAATGAGCAAAGTAAAAGATTCCGCATCTCGCATGAGTCCAAAGGAGGAGCAGACGCCAGTGGAAGAACCGCTGGGGATTGTTCTGCCGCCGGGGGTAACGATCTATCCCATTGTGAAGTACGGCGCGGAAGTGCTGGAGCGCCCAGCCAGCAACATCACCAAATTCGACGATGAGTTGCGGCAGCTTTGCGCCGACATGTTCATTTCCATGTACGCGGCATCGGGCGTGGGACTGGCGGCTCCGCAAATTGGTTTGGGAATACGGCTTTCCGTGATTGACACGAGCGTGGGCAAGAACCCGGAAGCGAAAATCGTGATGGCGAATCCGGAGATCATTCATATGGAAGGCGAACAACGCGAGGAAGAAGGCTGTCTTTCCGTGCCGGGATTCCGCGGAAACGTGATGCGCCCGCTATTTGTGACGGTCCGCGCGCAGGATGCTTATGGAAAGACCTTTGAGATGCGGGGCGAAAATCTGCTGGCGCGCGCGTTCTGCCATGAGATTGACCACTTGCAGGGCATTCTGTTCATCCAATACTTGAGCATGCTGAAGCGAGATTTGATGAAGCGCCGGATCAAGAAAATGCGCAAAGCCGGCGAGTGGTAGCGGGCAGTAATGGCACTAAGGCTGGTCTTCTTCGGAACCCCTGAATTCGCGCTGCCATCGTTGCGCCTTCTGCTGACGCGCAGAGAGTTCCAAGTGGAGGCGGTTGTCACGCAGCCGGACCGTCCGCGCGGGCGCGGCCAGGAAGTGGCGTCCTCCGCTGTAAAGGATTTTGCGCTCAACGCGGGACTGTATCTCTACCAGCCGGAAAAAATCGGCGAAGAATCCGTAGCTTCGTTCTTTCGGCGCATGAAACCGGACGCGGTGGTGATTATCGCGTACGGCCAAAAGATTCCTCAGAGCCTCCTCGAGATTCCACGGCTGGGATGGATTAATTTGCACGGTTCCCTGCTGCCGAGATACCGCGGCGCGGCGCCGATTCATTGGGCGATTGTGAATGGGGATACGCGCACCGGGCTTACAACCATGCAGGTTGATGCGGGCATGGATACGGGGCCGGTCTTGCTACAGCGTGAGATCGAAATCGGGCCGGACGAGACCGCGCCGGAGCTCTCGCGGCGGATGTCCGAAGCAGGGGCCTCGCTGGTCGTTGATTCGCTACATGGCTTAGACCACGGAGAGGTTTCGCTGCGTGCGCAGGATAATGCGAAGGCAACCAAGGCGCCTCTGCTAAAAAGAGAAATGGGACGGTTGGATTGGGATTTATCGGCGCAGCAGATTTACAATCGAATTCGCGGATTTGAGCCGTGGCCGGGGACATTTACATCATTTCGAGGGCAAACGTGCCGCGTGTGGGGGCATCCTGAAACCGGTGCACATATAATTGTGGGGGCGACGCCGCTGAAACTGGATAAGCCGGGATCACTTGCCGTAATTGGCAGCAACCTCTTAGTGGCGTGTGGCCAGTCAAGCTGGCTGCTGTTGGAAGGGGCGCAGCTGCAAGGAAAGAAGCGGGTAACGGCCGCAGAGTTTGCAAACGGAGCGCGCTTGACGGCTGGAGACGCGTTTACGTCGTAAACTGACTGCGATGCTCTAGCGGAATTGGCCGGATTCTGAGCGGCATCTTAATCTGAAGATACGGTTGAACAGGAGGAATAGCGCAATGGAATTTCGTCAACGAATGGAATGGGCGATGCATATGGGGTTGCTCATTTTCATTCTTGCGGCCGTTGCATTCTTGAGCGCCATTACCACGATACGCATCGCTATCCACAGCCGCCAGGTTCAAATGCCAAACCTGGCGGGTAAGACGGTGTCCGACGCGCAAAACCTTCTCCAGCAGCGCGGATTGGATCTGAAAATCGCCGATCGCGTGTACGATGCGTTGCCTGCCGGGCGAGTGGTGCGGCAGACCCCACCCGCAGGGACTCAGGTGAAGGTTTCTCAAAATGCGCATGTCGTGATCAGTCTGGGACAAATGAGGGTAACCGTCCCGGCGATGGAGGGGTCGAGTCTGCGCATGGCGCGCATCGCATTGTTGCAGGCGGGCTTGCAACTTGGCGAGGTATCCGCGCCCTACCTAAGTGACACGGAGATTGATACTGTCGTGCAGCAATCTCAAAGGCCTGGCGCACAAGCATCAAGCCCGCGCGTGGACGTGCTTGCGCCCCAGGGACCGCGCCCGGCGGCATTCGTCATGCCGTTTTTCATTGGGTTGCCCAGCGGAGACGCGCAACGGCAGCTAACCAATTCGGGATTTCGCAATATTAAGGTCACGCCAGTCCTTGCGCCGCAATGGCCCGTTGGAACAGTGATTGATCAGACGCCGGAAGCGGGCGCCCGGGCGGCCGCCGACGGACCGGTGGAAATCAAAGTCGCGGAGTCTTCCCCGAGTTCAGTTGGTGATATACATCACGAAATCCTTTGATTTTCCGGTTCAAAATGCGCAATTCCCTGCTAAAATGAGCCCGGGGGATCCTTGGGGCCGCGAGTAGAAATCGCTCCGTCCATTCTGGCGGCTAATTTCGCGTATCTTGGCGACGCCATTCGCGCCGTCGAGGGCGCGGGCGTGCGGATGATTCATGTGGACGTGATGGACGGCCACTTTGTGCCCAATGTCTCCATCGGCGTGCCGGTTGTAGCATCCTTGCGCAAGGCAACCCGGCTCCTACTAGATGTGCATCTGATGATTGAGAACCCCGAGCGCTATATAGAGGCGTTCGCCCGGGCGGGAGCCGATACTCTGCTGATCCATCAGGAAGCTACGCCGCACCTGGATCGCACGCTGGCAATGGCGCGGGAGGAAGGCTGCAAGGCTGGGGTGGTGATAAACCCCGCAACGCCCGTGGCCACGCTCAGCGAAGTGCTCAGCCAGGTGAGCCAAGTGCTTGTGATGTCCGTGAATCCGGGTTTTGGGGGGCAGGAATTCATTCCGTATTCGCTGGAGAAAATTCGACAATTACGCGACTTGCGCGCGCGATATAACTATAATTACCGGATTGAAGTAGATGGCGGTGTAGCGGTGGAAAACACCGCTGAGTTAGTGCGCGCGGGGGCTGAGATACTCGTAGCGGGTACTTCCGTGTTTCACACTTCGGACCCAGCCGAAGCAGTTCGCCGATTGCAACAAATTGCCACCGACGCGGTGGCGGAAAAAGTTTGAGGTGCTTGTAGTGAAAATTGCGCGAACCTTTGGACTGGCATTGATTGTTGTGGCGCTCACCTTCCCTGCTTATGGCCAATTACTGCACAAGAAAAAGAAACCGGAGCCGGTGACTAGCGGCGACTCGCTGGCCCCGGACAAGGTGCTTTATGACCGGGCCGAGGACGGAATCAAACATGGAAGATATGAAGTGGCGCGGTTGCAACTGAATACTCTGCTGAATGCCTATCCAGAGAGCGTATACCTGGCCAAAGCGAAGCTGGCTATCGCCGATTCCTATTTCAACGAAGGCGGCACGGGCAATTTGAATCTTGCCGTGGATGAGTACAAGAGTTTCATCACGTTCTTCCCTTTCATGGATGAAGCCGCCTACGCCCAGATGCAAATTGCCATGACGCACTATCGCCGCATGGGCAAAGCGGATCGCGATCGCACCGAGGCGCAGTTCGCCGAACAGGAATTTCAGATCTTCCTGCAAAAATATCCCAATAGCCCGCTCGCCGCGAAGTCCCAGCAACGTCTACGAGATGTCCAGGAGACTTTGGCCGACGGAGATTTCCGGGTTGCGGAGTATTACTACACCAAGAAATCCTATCGCGCCGCAGCGAGCCGTCTGTCAGACGTCGCCAATCGATACCCGTTGTATAGCAAAGCGGATCAAACGCTCTGGATGCTTGCAAACATCTGGCAGAAGGCCCCCATGGCCACGAAGGCGGAGGAGCAAGTGGCTGCCGCGCGAAAACAGCTTGCGTTGTCACTGTATTCCCGGATCGTGCAGGATTATCCTCTATCGCCGTATGCCACCCAGGCGAAGCAGAAGTTGAAGGAAATGGGTGCGCCAATTCCTCAACCCGATGCCGCGGCGCTGGCCCGCATGCAACAGGAACAGAATATGCCGCGCCCGCGCGCCACTCCCGTCACTCACATTGCCGGCCTTGTCCATTCGGGACCGGATGTCTCAAAGGCTTCTCGCATAGGAATGCCGAACATGAATCCGCCGGATGATAATGGCGGCGAGACGCTTCGAATCGCGGTCGGCGGCATGAACATCTCGACGAATGGAAACGCGAGCGTGGGGGCCACAGGCGGAGGCACAACCAATAGCGAAGGTTCAAGCACTGGGAATGGAAGCGAAACCTCCAATACGGTAGGTCAACAATTAGTGTCCACAGACGGAAGTGCGAAACCGGCGACGGATGCAAGCTCGACCGGCAATCCTCCGGTTGCGCCGGGGACGCAGCCACCAAATCCCGTTTCAGGTAGCTCCTCCTCCTCAGCGCAGCCTTCGACCACCGGCGAAAGCGAGCAAACGACCGCTCCGGACGCTTCGGCCAAGCCGTGCCCACCGGCTGATAGCAAGACGGCGAGCCCTGCGGATAGCAAAACGGGTGGTTCAACGGCGAGCTCAACAGGAAGCCAGACCGGCTGCACGCAAAACAACGGCAAGGAATCCTCCAGCAAGAAAAAGAAGGGAATCAAGAAAATCATTCCATGGTCAGGATCCAGCCTCTAATTGGACCGACTGTCCGCAAGTACAGGGCATGGACACCTGTGAAACATCTGTCCCAACCGCTGGTTGACTCACCTCTCGCGCAGTGCTCCAATTGACTCCGGGCCATACGTTCGGAAGTCTGGGCGGAGACAGCGCGTGCCGACAATTCTGGTTGCCGACGACAATAGCAATATTCAGAAGATGGTGACGCTTGCCTTCAAGGAAGAAGGCATCAGCGTCGTAGCGGTTGGCAACGGCGAGGCCGCCGTCCGAAAAGCGGCTGAGATTTTGCCTGATCTGGTGCTTGCCGATATCTTCATGCCGGTTCGCAACGGCTACGAGGTGTGCGAATACATCAAGCAGAACGCCAAGCTCGCGCACATTCCCGTGGTGCTGCTGGTCGGCGCCTTCGATCCCTTTAACGAGCGGGAAGCGCAACGAGTCAGCGCGGACGGCGTGCTGAAAAAACCCTTCGTGCCCCCCGACCCATTGGTGGGAATTGTGAAGAGTCTGCTGGCAAAAGCCTTGGCCGCGCGCCCGGTTCCCGTCGCAGTTTCTGTTCCAGAACCTGTCTTAGCAGCGGTTGTGCAACCGGCGAGATTTTCGACCGCGCAGGTGAGTGATGACTCGCCAGATCCAGATGAAGAAGAAATCGAGGAAGCGGCACTTCCTAAAGATTTCTCGCTTCTTCCACCGCAGATTGATTCCAGTCACGAGGGCGGGGCCGATGCATTCAGCGCCATGCTGGATACGGGTCCTTTGGGGACCAAAAAGCCTTCGCAGGAAGCGCCTGTTGAGAAGGATCATTCGCAGGAGGCGCAAGCCCCCGCACATTCACCCGGAGTCTCCGCGCCCAAGCCGGGCTTCGCGGCTGGCGCCGAGAATGCTTCAGCGGGCACAGAGGAAAAGAGTTCGGCCGAGGATTCGGCGCAATTTCCTCCGCTGCGGACACAAATGGTCCGTGATTGGGGTGTCCATTCTCCATTGCCTGAAAATTCAGATGAGGAATCAGACGCCGAATCAGCGCAAAGAGCAAATTCCCCAATTGGGATGAGTTCCGCCGTGGATGACTGGCGGGCTTCGTTCCCTGTATCCGGCAGCCAGGAAGCGCAGATTTTCAGCACTAGCGTACCTAACGCCCCATCACTGTCGCCTTGGCGCGACTTCGGGATCTCGGCTGAACAAGATGCGGTGACTTTCACAGACGAGGAGCCGAGCCCGACTGGCGCGGCCGTGACGGAGCAAGATTCTTCACGGATAGCCGAGCCCGTCGCCGAACCGGAGCATGAAGTAAATTCGCCTGTGGATGTGAATCCTTCAAGCGATACGGCTTTTCACGCAGAACCGACTCCTTCCATCGAAACGAGTTCTCGCGTGGGGGATTTGAAGTCATCATTCGCTCAGGCGGAGGAACAGAAAACGCAGATATCCGATTTACCTGAAATGTTGCCGCCATCGTGGCCGCACATTCATGGGTCATCCGCCCATACGAGCGAACACGCTGATAGTGAAGCCGTGAGCGACGTTCCTGCTGGTACATCCGGTTATGTGGCTGCGGATTTGGCCGGAGACAAGGCAAAGCCGTATTCAGAAGCGCCGTGGGACTCAAAGACAATCTTGCATTCTGAAGCTGACTCCGTGCCGGCGCCCGTTGCTCTGCCGTTGCCGGAGACTGGCCACGCATTGAACTTCGCCGGAACTTCTGAAGCGATCGAAGGCGCCCCGGCTGATATTCATGCGGCACAGGCTGAACCTGAGCAGGACAAATCAGCACCAGCGGAATCTGGTCCCACAGAATTACTGACTGGCGCTGGAAACGAAGGTACGGCTGAATCCTTCTCCGTGCCTGCTCCGGAAGCCGCGGATCCACGAGTAGTGGAAGAAATCGTCGCGCGAGTAGTCGAGCGCATGCAGCCGCAAATCCTCGAGATCGTAACCCGTGAAGTCCTTCGGCCCGTTGTCGAGGCACTTGTGCGGCGCCAGCTCGATCAAAAATAATCACCTCAATCTAGTCTCCGATTCCTGCCGTACGAAGTTTCATACTCTAAAGCAGCCTGTTATTCACTTCACCTGACAATAGAGGCAGGCATCGGACTGCCCGGCCACATTGGCACACAGATCCTTCGGGCATCCTGGCCGGATGCCCGAAGGATGACAAAGTGCGACGTCGCGCTTGTACAAAATAGATTGTCGTCGTTAGGCCTCCCGGGCAAGTCTCGAACGATGATTGACGCCCTGCGCGCGCGGCCCGTATAGTGATTAATCTACCGAGGCTGCTTCTTGCCGCGGCGTGCATCCATGACCCGCGAAATTCCAAAGGCGTACGAACCACAGCTCATTGAAGCGCGCTGGGCGCAGCATTGGGTGGATACAGGGCTGTTCCGCGCTGAGGAAAGCGCCGACGGGCCGGTGTTTTGCATCGTTATCCCTCCGCCGAACGTGACCGGTTACATCCATATCGGACACATGCTGGAGCACACGCAGATTGACGTTGTGACGCGCTGGCGCCGCATGCGCGGCGATCGCACGCTCTGGTTGCCGGGCATGGATCATGCCGGCATTTCGACGCAAGTCGTGGTGGAGCGCGAACTGGCCAAAGAAAACCTGACCCGGCAGCAGATCGGCAGAGTGGAATTCGAGCGGCGCGCATGGGAATGGAAGGCCAAGAGCGGCGGCACGATCAAGAAACAGATGATCCGGCTGGGCGATTCCTGCGATTGGTCGCGAGAGAAATTCACGCTCGATCCCCCGCTCTACCGCGCGGTGCTGGAAGCTTTTCTGCGGCTTTATCGCGAAGGGCTGATCTATCGCGGGCGCTACATCGTTAATTGGTGTCCGCGCTGCCTGACGGCGCTGAGCGATCTGGAAGTGGTGCATGAGGAGCGCCAAGGGAACCTATGGCATCTGCGCTACCCGGTTATCGGCACGAGCGAGCACATCATCGTGGCAACTACGCGGCCGGAAACGATGCTTGGCGATACGGCCGTGGCCGTGCATCCGGATGACGAGCGATACAAGCATTTGATCGGCAAGAAAGTTCTGTTGCCGTTGATGGGGCGCGAGATTCCGATTATTGCGGACGCCGCCGTGGACCGTGAATTCGGCACTGGAGCAGTGAAGGTTACGCCTGCGCACGATCCAAATGATTTTGAGATGGGCCGGCGGCATCAGCTGTCCGAAATTGACGTGATGACGGAAAGCGCGCAAATGAACGCGGCCGCTGGGCCTTATGCGGGGCTGGATCGGATGGAAGCGCGCAAACGGATTGTCGAGGATCTGAAGACGCTCGGGTTGCTTGAGCGGGTGGAAAATCATTCGCACTCCGTCGGCATTTGCGACCGGTGCAAGACGGTGGTCGAGCCGCGAATTTCCACGCAATGGTTTTGCAAGATGAAGCCACTGGCCGAAAAGGCGATTCACACGGTGGAAAGCGGACAGATCGCAATCGCTCCGGATAACCAGCGGAAGATTTTTCTCGACTGGATGGCGAACATACGCGATTGGTGCATTTCGCGGCAGCTATGGTGGGGACACCGAATTCCCATCTGGCATTGCAGCAAGTGCGGGGCGATGATGCCAGCCCTCAATTCCAATGTTGAAATGGTGGATGGGCACGCGCGCGCCGCGAGTCCTCCGCAGCAGTGCGACAAGTGCGGCGGCAAGGAACTTGCGCAAGATCCCGACGTGCTGGATACATGGTTCAGCTCCGGACTGTGGCCGTTTTCAACGCTTGGCTGGCCGGATGATACGGAGGATTTCAAACAGTATTATCCGACGAATCTTCTGATCAGCGGATACGACATTCTTTTTTTCTGGGACGCACGGATGATCATGCTCGGGCTGCACCTGACGGGCCGCGCGCCGTTCAGCGAGCTTTATCTGCACTCGCTTGTGCGCGACGAGCACGGGCAGAAAATGTCCAAGATGCGCGGGAACGTCGTGGACCCGCTCGATTGGATTGAAAAGCACGGCACCGATGCCTTGCGGTTCACGCTTGCGATTAAAGCTGCACCCGGCACGGATATTTCTCTGAGCGAAGAAAGCGTTCTCGGCTATCGCGCTTTCGCCAATAAGATTTGGAATGCCGCGCGCTTCCTGTTCGTGAATCTGGAGAAGTTCGAGGCAGGCGGGGAGACGCTTGAAGATCTCGCGTCCCCGGCATCGCGCGCCGCGGCTCCTCACAAGACCGGCGCGGGATTACCGCTGGTGGATCGCTGGATATTCTCCCGGTTCGCGCGCGTCGTGCCGCGCGTCAATGACGCCCTGCGGGAATTCCGATTTCACGAAGCCGCACACGAGATCTATCACTTCTTCTGGGGAGATTTCTGCGATTGGTACATCGAATGGTGCAAGCCGCGGCTGAATGCGGAGGACCGGGATGCCGCTCGGGCGGCCTGGCGCAACATTCTCGCAATCTTTGAAGCTGCTCTTCGGCTGCTGCATCCCATCATGCCTTTCCTTACTGAGGAGCTGTGGCATCAGTTGCCGCAATCCGCCGGGGCACGCAGCATCGCGCTTGCTCAATTCCCTGCTCCTCTCGCTGCGTGGCTCGACGACGGCGCCGAACGCGATGTGGAGCTGCTTCAGGAGATTATCGGCGCAGTGCGAAACTTACGCGCCGAAATGAAACTGGACCCGCGCAAGCCCGTCGTCGTGGATTTCCGCACTCCCAGCGGCGATGTGCGCGCGCTCCTTGAAGCGAATCTTGCGCCTGTGCGCCAACTCGCTTCCCTTTCGGCGTTGAATATCGTTGAACTCCCTTTGAATTCGACCGAAGGCCCGATCCGTTCAACCTCCAAATTCGACTTGAGAATTCTGAGCGGCGAAGCGCAGGACAATCCTGAAGAGTTGCCCAACCTGCAAAAGGAAAAAGAACGTCTCGAGAAGATCATTGCGTCGCAGGAAACCCAATTGGCCGACCCAGTATTCCGAGAGAGGGCGCCAAGAACCATCGTCGCAAAGCTTGAGGCCACACTGGCGGAGCGGGTGCAAGAGCTTAGCAAGGTTCTCAAGCGCATGGAACAAATAGGAACCGGCGCAGGCGGCTCAACCGCTGCTTAAGTGCGGCAGAATAGTACTCAAGGCGATTGCTTAAGATTATGCCTCCGCGAAACACTACGCGAACAACCGCCGGTACCACCGACAAGCAGCTTGACGCGCTGCTCACGCTTCTCTCGGATAGTCCCATGCTGGTCATCAGCGGAGAAAAGATCGCCAAAGAGATTGGAGTTACGCGCTCGACTGTTTGGAAGTGGATTACGCGCCTGCGTGGAATAGGCGTGCGCGTAAAGGGGCATCCGAACAGCGGCTACCGCATTGAGCGCGTGCCGGACGTGCTGGTGCCGAATCTGCTACGGCGCAGCCTGAAGAGCACGCCATTTGGCAAACGCATCCTGCACTTTTTCAAGGTGGATTCCACCAACCGCGTCGCGCTGGAACTTGGCCAGCAAGATGAGCCGCACGGCGCTCTCGTAATCGCTGAGGAGCAGTCCGCCGGCCGCGGCCGCACGGGACGCGCGTGGATTTCCGAGAAATCCAATGGCATCTACATGAGCATTCTCCTGCGGCCGCCGCTTACTCCGGTGCAGGCTCCCGCGCTTACGCTGGCGGCGGGCCTCGCGGTGTTCGACGCCGTCGCGGAACAAACCGGCATGCAACCCGACCTGCGCTGGCCGAACGATCTGCTCCTGAATGGCAAGAAAGTTTGCGGCATTCTGACGGAAATGTACGCCGAGCCGGATCGCATACGATTCGTTGTCGTGGGAATCGGCCTGAACGTAAATCACACAAAAATGCCGGCGGAGATCGCGTCCATCGGAACTTCGCTGCGGATCGAGACCGGCAAGGTGCAATCGCGGCTGGAACTAACAGTGCGGTTGCTGAGGCAGTTCGAGAACTACTACAATCAATTGCTGAACGAGGGCCCGGCGCCGATTGTTGCGCGATTCGCTGCAGTTTCCAGCTACGGGCGGGGACGCCGCGTGCGTGTTACGACCGGCCGTGAGGCATTCACGTGTACGACGGCTGGGCTTGATCCCAGCGGCCTTCTCCGCGTAATCCGAGAGGACGGCCGCGTAGAGACTTTGCTCGCTGCGGACATCACCGAGGCTCCAGATGCTGCTCACAATTGACGTCGGCAATACGAACACCGTGCTTGGCGTGTACCGCGGGCAGGAACTGGTCGCGCATTGGCGCCTTACCACGGCACGCGACCAAACCGTGGATGAGTACGGCATTCTGACGCGCAATCTGCTGAGCCTGGCGGGCATAGAACCTCGCGGCATCAATGGCGTGATCATCAGCTCGGTTGTGCCGCCGCTGAATTCGACGCTTGCCGAAACGTCCCAAAGATATTTCGAGCGCGAAGCTCTTTTCGTGGAACCCGGAGTGCGCACCGGTATGCCCGTGCATTACGACAATCCGCAGGAAGTCGGCGCGGACAGGATCGTCAACAGCGTTGCGGCGTTTGAGAAATACGGAGGGCCGTGCATCGCCGTGGACTTTGGCACGGCGATTAATTTTGACGCAATCTCCGTGCGCGGGGAATATCTGGGAGGAGTTCTGGCGCCTGGGATTGGCATTTCCGCGGACGCTTTATTTTCGCGCGCCGCGCGGCTGTTCCGCGTTGAAATCCGCGATCCGGGCAAAGTCATCGGCACGAACACCGTGGCCTCGCTGCAATCCGGCTTGTATTACGGCTACGTGGACTTGGTGGACGGAATTCTCACGAGGATGAAAGCAACCCTCGGCCCGGAAACAAAGGTGGTTGCAACGGGCGGTCAAGCGCCTCTTCTGGCGCGCGGTTCCCGGCATATACAGCACGTAGACGAATTTCTGACGCTCGAAGGTCTGCGCATTATCTGGGAGCGGAATGCCGCCGAGCGAGAGCGTGCGGCCGCGCCACAGCCCACCCGCGCGCAACGTCCTACCGGATCAGGACCGCAGCCGGTTTCTCCCCGGAAGCCGGAGCGTTGAGCGTGAATTCCGGCGCGGCCATGAGCACGTTCAACTATTTCAATTATTTTACGGAAATTGAAGAATACTTCTGGCGTAAACGTGGCGCGCATTTGCTGGTATCGCCTTTGGACTGGGCGATTCTAGAAACGTGGCAACACGCCGATATTCCGCTTTCGGCGGTGCTGAAAGGGATCGACCGCGCATTTGAAAGTTATGGGCGGTCACGCCGAGGCCAATCCGGCAGACAATTGAAGAGTATCGCTTACTGCGTTGAAGCCGTCCTGGATGCCGCCGAAGAGGAAAAGGAAGCTGCGGCAGGCACGGGGCCTTCGATTGGCGCTACGACGAGCGTTGCAAAGGAACCCTTTTCCCGCGAGGAATTGAAAAGATATTTTGCGCGCAACTGCGAGCGCCTGGCGCGCGCATCTGAAAAGCTCGGCGCCCAGCAGCCTGATCTGTCAATCTACGTGCGTGATGCGGGAATAAAACTTGCGGGGATGCTGCCGCTGCTGGATTCTCCATCGCAGCTGGATCTGGAAGATCTCGAACGGCGGCTCACCATCCTGGAAGAAAAGCTTTCCGGCGCGCTGGCACCACTGGCAAGCGAAGAGCTTCTCCTGGATATCCGCCGCGAACTCGACCGGCAACTTTCTCCTTATCGGCGTAAGATGATTGCCAGCCAATTGGGCGACCTCGAGCGGCGCTACACACAGAAGCGGCTCTTCGAGGCACATGGCGTGCCACGGCTCAGCCTGTTTTATCTGACGTAGTTGTTTTATCTGATGTGTCCTGTCTGGACCACGCTGCATCAATCTGAATAGATCGGAACCCTGACGCATGACTTCACCTTTTGAAGTTCGAATCGAGAAACTTGTCTACGGTGGCGACGGCCTTGGTCACAACGCCCGTAGCACGGTTTTTGTGCCCTACGTGCTTCCGGGCGAGCTTGTGCGCGTCCTCCCTGTTGAAGAGCGCAAGAAATTCATTCGTGGACGCGCCGAGGCTATTCTGGAGTCTTCGCCCAAGCGGATTGCGGCGCCCTGTCCACACTTCGGGATTTGCGGCGGCTGCCATTACCAGCACATTCCGTACGAGGCGCAATTGCGTTACAAGGCCGACATTTTGCGCGAAACGCTGGCGCGCATCGGTAAAATCGAGTGGACGGGCGAAATCCATACACACGCCTCACCGCCGTTTGGTTACCGGAATCGCGCGCAGTGGGCCGTCAAGCCCGTGGGCGAGCCTGCGCGGCTGGCCATCGGGTATTTCCAGCCTCTGTCTTCCACTCTTGCGCCGACGGATGTTTGCGGGATTCTTGCGCCCCAACTGGAAAGCGCGCTGGCTTCGCTGGCTGGCGCATTTGCCGAAACGAAGCTTCCGGACAATATCCGTGCCATTGAATGCTTTGCGGATTCCTCAGGCGAGCATCTCCTGCTGAATGTCGCCCTCTCGCAAAAAGGGCTGGCTGCGCCCGCTTTTGCCGCGCGGCTGCGAGAGATTGTTCCCAACATCGAATCCATCCTTCTGCAAGACGAAAAAACGGAGAGCTTCGATCTGGCCGGGGCAGGTTACATTCATTACGAAGCGGCGGGGTTCCGCTACCGGGTCGGGCATCTTTCGTTTTTCCAGGTGAATCGTTTTGTTCTGGATGATCTCGTTCGAGCCGTGGCCGGTGAAAAGACGTCAACGGGCACAATGGGCGGATTGGCTCTTGATCTCTACGCCGGCGTGGGACTGTTCTCTATTCCGCTGGCGGTTCACTACGAGCGCGTAATTGCCGTGGAAGGAAACGTGGCAACCGCGCGCGACCTGGAAGCCAACTTGAAAGATCATCCCACAGCCCGCGGACGCCACGCGGATGCCGAATCGTTTCTCGCGCGCTGCAAAGAGATTCCTGACCTCGTCGTGCTCGATCCGCCGCGCGCGGGTGTTCCGATGGCCGCACTCCAGCGTCTTCGGGAGATTGCTGCGCCGCGGATCACCTATCTCTCCTGCGATCCAGCGACGCTGGCGCGCGATCTCGCCGTGCTTACCGGAAGCGCCACAGCCGGCGCGCGCTATCAGATTAGTGATATTACGCTTTACGATATATTCCCGCAGACGTATCATATCGAGGCGCTCGTAAAGCTCCAGCGCCTTGCATGAAACTTCCCGGGCTGTATGTTCTGCCCCCATTCTGCATAGGAATTATTGCCGCCGCCCTGCACCCCTTTCACGGGGGCGCCGTTGCGGCATTGGCCGGCGTTCTATTTCTTGGCGCGGCGGCGATGTGGCGTTTCCATGCCGGGGAATACACCCTGGCTCTCGCTCTGGCATTAGCAGGCTGGGCCGCTCTCGGAGCTATGGCATTTACAGTCGAGCAGCGCAACCGCCCGGCAAACCTCGCGTCGCATCTGGTGGAAAACGCGCAATTGGATACCAGTCAGCCTTTGCGATGGCGCGGCGTATTGCGCGAAAATCCCGAGCGCCTTCCCTGGGGCGTGCGGTTTGATGTTGACCTTGACGAGGTTGAAGCATATGGACAACCCGTTTCTGTCTCGGGCGGGCTTCGCGCAAGTTACTTCGGTGAAGATTTGGACCCTGTCGCGGGTCTGCGCGCCGGAGATCGCGTCGAATTGATCGCTTCGGCGCGTGTGCCTCGCAATTTCAAAGACCCCGGAGCATTTGACTACCGCGGAGAGCTTGCGCGTCAGGGCATCGAGTTGACCGCCTCCCTGCGCAACCTTGCTCTGGTTGCCAAGATTAGCGGACCGCGGCCAACAGTGCGCCACCGGCTCGCGCGATTGCGCGGCTTGCTCCTCGACCGTATAAACACAATGTTCTCGTCCGCGCCGCAGCAGGCGGCCGTGCTACGCGCGATGCTTCTCGGCGACCGGGGTTTCGTTGATAACGAAGTTTCCGATGCTTTCCGGAAGACCTCGTCCTATCACGTTCTCGTCATCGCCGGACTTCATGTGGCCGCGCTGGCCGCGTTCGTCGTATGGGTTTGCGGACGCTTCCGGCTCAGCCGCATGGCTTCCTCTTTTGCTTCCCTCGCCGCGTTGGTTGTATATGTAGGAATTGTGCAGGATCGTCCGCCGATTCTTCGTGCCACGCTGATGGCGGCTGCGTACCTGTTGGCTCGCGCATTTTTCCGCAGGCTGGATATTCTTCAGGCCGCCTTTCTCGCGGCGTTGCTGATTCTGTTTTTCCGGCCGGACGAACTGGCCGATTCCAGCTTCCAGCTTTCTTTTCTGGCCGTCGGCGCTATAGGAGGGATTGCTCTTCCCTGGCTTGATCGCACGGCGGAGCCTTTGCGCCACGCTCTTCAGCACCTCACGGATGTGACTCGCGATCCCGGTTTTCGCCCGCGCCTCGTGCAATTTCGCCTGGACCTGCGCGCGATTTCAAATGCAATCGCCAAAAAATTCCCCGCATGGATGAAGGGCCACGCCCCGCGCGTTGCCACTCTTCCTTTGTACGCGGCGCTGCTCCTCTGGGAAACCTTCGTCATTTCCGCGGTCATTCAACTCGGCCTGATGCCGTTATTGGTGGACGACTTCCATCGCATGGGAATCATCGGACTGCTCGCCAACATTCCCGCGGTACTGCTTACGACTGTGATCGTGCCGCTGGGGTTCATCACACTCGCCGTCAGTTTTATTTCCACGATGGCCGGGCATCTGATGGCGCGTTGCGCAGGTGGAGCGGTCTATCTGCTTTTGAAAGTTGTAACTTGGTTTGCGGCTACGCGCTTTGCGAATTTCCGGGTCCCCAGCTTGCCGCCGTGGCTTCTCGTGTGCTTCCTTGCCTCATTCTTATTCCTTTCAACCGCGGCGCGCGCGCGCCTGCGCCGTTTTCAATGGGCGGCCGGAGCCGCTGTTGCGGCGTGCGCCCTGGTTGTGGCGATCCATCCCTTCTCTCCAGTTCTGCCGGCCGGACAACTCGAACTCACGGTTCTGGATGTCGGCCAGGGCGATTCCCTTTTTCTGTCTGCGCCGGGCGGGCACGCGATGTTGATTGACGGTGGAGGAGAGGCCGGGCCATTGAGGGTCGGAGGAGTGAAAACGCGCTTCGACATTGGCGAGGAAGTCGTTTCGCCTTACCTGTGGTCTCGCGGCGTAAAACGTTTGGATGTAGTGGCGCTGACGCACGCGCACGAAGATCATCTGGAGGGATTGTTCGCGGTTCTTGAAAATTTCCGCGTCGCCGAACTCTGGGTTGGGCACGACGTGGCTTCGCCAGCCTACCAACGGCTACTGGCGCTCGCGCGTTCCCGTGGAACAATCATAAAACATCTCGAACGCGGCGATTCTTTCACGTGGGGCGAATTGCGCGGCGCGGTCATCTGGCCTGATACAACCGCGGAGGTGCGGCAAGCTACAAACGACGACTCTCTCGCGCTCCGGGTCGAGTATGGCGCGCAGTCTCTTTTGCTCACTGGCGATATTGAAAAGCCTGTCGAGCGCGCCCTTGAGGCTGAAGACGTGCCCCTCTCCGCGGGGTTTTTGAAGGTGCCGCACCATGGCAGTTCCACCTCATCCACGAAAGAGTTCCTGGGACTTGTTCATCCGGCCTTCGCCGCTATCTCAGTTGGTGAGAACAATCCGTTCAACCATCCGGCGCCCGCCGTCATTGAGCGGCTCCGCGCCGCGGGCGCGCAGGTGTTTCGCACGGACCGTGACGGCGCGATTACGGTGACGACGGATGGAAAATCAGAGGGGGTTACGACGTTTATGCAAACGGCGCCCACGGCCGCCACGCGGCTTTACGGTTCGTTGGGACGCTGACCGGCTGTTTCCCCGTAACTATCCAGAATTTTGCGAGCGGCTTCGACCTGCGAAGCACGCACCAGCACTTCCGTGCCTCGCGTAATTTCAGAATGAGTGGGCAAGGGGAAAGGGTCGCTGAAGGTTGTCCCCGGGGATTCGATTCCGGCGCTCTGTAGCAAACCGCGCAGGATTATCGCTTCTTCAGGCGTTTCCGCCTCATAAACGATGATGAACGGTTCTTCTTCGGCGGGTTTGTGGGATTTGTGCATTGTTGTGCAGGCCTTATAATACACGAGGAGGGTTTCCATGTCACAGGCCGGACGCCCTGTTCCTACGCGAGAAGAAATTGACGCCGAGTCACGGCAGCTTCGCCGCCTGGCCGTCGCCGTGAGCCTCACGTTGCAGGTCATCGCGGAAGGCGAAGTCTCGCTCGCCGAAGCCCAAGAGATGGCCGCGGGAGTTCAAAGGCTCGCCCTCACCCTCTTCCCCGGCAAGGAATCCGTTTACGACATTCTTTACGGGAGAAAATTCCAGCGCCTCATCGCCAGCGTTTACCATTTGAATTGAATTTAAACCCGGCGATAATTCTCAAACACCGAAGCGAAGGCGAAGCCACATCCTCAAGACGAGAAGTCCGAGCGCAGCAACTGTTCCCACCGCTGCCCGGTACTCATGATTTCGTAGATACTGCGCCCAGGAAAAACCGGGCGCTCCGGCAGGCTGCCGCGCGGGCCAAGGTAGAAATACAGGCACGCGCGCGCAATAACCATCGAACTGCGCGCCGAAGCGCTCGCGCAAGTCACAATCTTCCCGGCGAATCACAGAGGGATAAAATACCACGATGTAAACCGCCACCAGCGCGGCTACCGGCCATGAATTAGCGGCAAGAACAAAACCCGCCGCCAGGATGGTGCTTCCGAGATAGAGAGGATTGCGCGTCCACGCATATGGGCCGGAAGTGGCGAGCTGTTCGCCCTTGCGCACAACTCCTGCGGCTGCGCAACGCACCATCAAACCGATCACAGCTACGATCGCGCCTTCCACGAGCGATCTGCAATTAGGCCGCGCGAAACAAAGACCTATCAATGCCAGGGGATATCCTGCCGTCACGCGCCAGCGCACCCAGAAGCTCGCGTGGCCTCCCTTCATTGCGCAGGTCCCAGCGGCTTGCCCGGAACCGGAGTCAATCCCTGGCTTGATTGCTGCGCTACTCGATTTCCCAATCGGTCCACCAAATGGCTATCCAGCCGGCTGCTTTGTCGCTTCGCCAATCTTTCTTGCACGGCCGCAGCAACCTGCTCAACGGAAATCGAAAGCATCGCCTCTGAAAAAGCATTTCCACGTTTATAGGTTGTGTCCGCCGCCGAAGCATTGCGCAAGGCAATGTCGTGTTCACCATAGGGGCCATTGCGCTCGGGACTAGTCGGTCCATACAATCCAACCACGGGCGTTCCGAGCGCGCACGCCAAGTGCAACGGGCCCGAATCGGCGGCTACGACTAACTCCGCGCCGCGCAGCAGAGCCATCAGCTCAGGCAGTTCATACTGAACGACGATGGGCATGGCTGGAGCAGAATTTGCCATAACGGTTTCCGCCAATTGAATTTCCTTTGGACCACAATTGATGATGATTCGTAATCCGTGCGTATTCCAAATCCGCACGGCCAGTTCCCCATATCGCTCCGGCGGCCAACATTTTGATATCCAGCCGCCACCAGGGCTCAGCACCGCATATCGCGCGATGCTGGCGGTCAGAAGGAACTCGTCCACCGCGCCTTGCGCTCTACGCGACACATGCAGTGGAAACCGCGGCGCTCCAATGGTTGCTCCAGCTGCTGCTGCCAATTCGAGATTCTGGTCTACCATATGCGCCGCACGTGGAAGGATTCGTTGTGTATAAAACATCGAAGCCCCGCGTTCGCGCGCCCTCGAAAATGAATACCCGATGCGCCGAGGCGCCCGGGACAGCCGCGCCAGGAACGCCGATTTATACAACCCCTGAACATCCAACACGCAGGTAGCGCCGAAGTCGCGCATGCGCCGCCCGCAAGCGAACAATTCCCGCACAGAGCGGCTGCGGAGCGAAATCACTTCGTTCAGTTCAGGATCGCCATCCAGCAGCGGTTGCCACCGTTTGTCGATTACCCAGCCAATGTGGGCTCGGGGAAATGCGTCGCGCAGCGCGGCCAATACGGGTAGCGTAAAAATCACGTCGCCGAGCGAGCTCAGCCGCACAATCAGAAAGCGCTCTTCAGGCATTTGATTTCCCGGAAAGCCGCGCCAGCAGATCGCGTGTCGAATGCTGCTTCGGGTCACCCACGATCGCTACGCGCACTCCGAGCCGCGCGGCAACGGCGCGCTCCGGCACATTTTCAACCGTATAGTCCGTTCCTTTTGCGTGCACATCCGGCCGGAGCCCTTCCAAGAGCGACTCGACGTTAGGCTCGTCGAAAATGACGACGTAATTCACCACCGCGAGTGCTGCAACCAGTTCCGCCCGCGCTTCCGCGGGAAGGATTGGGCGGCCCGGGCCCTTCAAACTCTCCACACTCGCATCAGAGTTAACCGCAACAACCAGGACATCCCCTTCGGCGCGCGCTCCCGCGAGATAGCGCGCGTGACCCACGTGCAGAATGTCAAAACACCCGTTCGCCAATACGATGCGGTGACCTTTCTCGCGGTGGTCTGCGAGACGGCGCGCAGCCTCATCCCGTGACAATATCTTTAAACGCGTATCCATCGAACGCCTGTTATTTAGTTGGTCGGCCAACCAAGGATCTTTCCTCAAGAATGGCCGGGGCGAGCGGCGGTTTTACCGGTTGCGTCGCCTCGCAACGCCGCAAGCAATTCGCCTCGGAGGACCGTGGCCGTGCCACGCTTCATCACCACTATCCCAGCGGCGTAGTTGGAAAGTTCCGCGGCTTCCAGGGGGCTCGCGCCTGCGGCCAATGCCAGCGTAAAAACCGCTATGACCGTGTCTCCCGCGCCCGTCACATCAACGGCTTCTTCCGAGCCGTGAATCGGAATGACTGCCGGCTTTTTCCCAGGCTCGAACATGACCATGCCGTCTCTGCCGCGGGTGACGAGCAACGCGCCAAGCCCCAACGAACGGAGAGTTCGGCGACCCAGACGCTCACAAATGGACGCGTCACTGCCAATGCGCGCGTGATAGAGCGCTTCCAATTCGGCTTCGTTGGGCGTGGCGGCGGTTACGCCCGCGGATCGAAATTCGCCCAAGGCATATCGCGAATCCAACGTGAGGATGAGCTTCGCTCCAATCCGACGGCGCACGGAACGCAGCGCCGCGGGGGTGACCGCGCCAAAACCATAATCAGAGGCCAACAAGACGTTTGTGCGCCGTAGGCGCTGGGTCGCTTTTCCAAGTAATGTCTTTTGCACGGCCACGGAAAGCGGGGCCGTAGGCTCACGATCAACGCGTAAGACTTGCTGACGAGTCGTGTGCGTCCAGCCAGCGAGATAGCGGGTTTTCATGGGAGTTGCCCACTCGCGGACGCGGACGAGGCCCGAGACATCCACGTGTTTGCCGCGGAAATAATCCAGCAGCGCGCGGCCAGGTTCATCGTCGCCCACGACGCCCACAGGCAGAACGCGCGCGCCAAGATCAACCAGATTATTGGCAGCATTGGCGCCGCCGCCAGGAATTAGTTCCGTCCCACGGTGGCGCAAGATGAGCACCGGCGCCTCACGTGAGACACGCGAGATTTCGCCGAAAACAAACCGGTCGGCGACAAAGTCTCCGAGGACGACAACGGTTTGCTTCGGAAAAGACTCGACGAGATCCTCGAGACGGCTCAGGTCTGCGCTCAATTCCGCTCCTTTGCAAATTCGTGATGGCAAGTAACCGCGTCGAAAAGTATCACATCGGCGGCGGCGTCACCAATGACGGGCATGCGGATGTCCGCACCAAGGTTCAACATTCAATCTCTGTGGCGCCGTTGAATGGCCTTCTGCACGACGCCCCAAAACTCTTCTGGATCAGAGATCTCGACAGCTATGCGAACGAAATATACCGGTATTCTGGAGAATCGCACGTCCTGCAAATTGAAAACGTCTTTTTCAGTGCAGAGCAGAATCTCCGCTCCGCAATCGCGCGCTTGGGCTTCAACCTTCGCCACATCCGCCGGCGTATAAGTGTGATGATCCGGAAAATGCATTCCTCGAACCAGGGTGACACCCCAACGCTTGAGATCATCAAAGAAAGCCCGCGGGTTGCCAATGCCGCAAAATGCAAAGGCCTTTTTGTTGCGCCACTCCTGGCCGTCAGTAGAAACAACCGAGTCGTTCGGCTGGTTCGGAACTGGTAATATCTCGCTTAAGGCCATCACGGCATGAAAAACAGGAGCATTCGTGAACCGGTGAACGATTGCTTCGACTGCGGGCGTATGCGAACTGCGGGTAACAACAATTATGTCGGCTCGCGTGAGAGCGGACTTTGGCTCGCGCAGCAATCCCGCAGGAAGCATCCATCCGCCGCCAAAAGGATCAGTCGCATCCAGTAACACGATATCGGCGTTACGAGCGAGTTGCATATGCTGGAAGCCGTCGTCGAGCACGAACCATTCGACGCCATGCCGGGCGAGGACCTGGCCGCTGCCGTACCGGTCCGCGCCGACACCCAGCTCAACGTGATGCGCCAATCGTTCGCGATAGATAGCAACTTCGTCGCTTTGAGGTTCGCCCGGCGGCACACCGGGCCGCGAGCGGTATCCGCGCGTTAAAATTCCCACGCGCTTTCCTTCCGCGTGCAATCGCTCCGCAAGCCAGAGCACCAGAGGGGTCTTCCCGGTACCTCCGGCCGTAAGATTGCCAACGCTGATAACGATGCCGGGCAGATGTTTTGCGCGCAAGAAACCGCGCCGATAAGCGGCTGAACGCAGACGAACGACAACACTCCAAACCAGAGAAACTGGCCACAATAAAACGCGCAATGCGGTCCGGTGTTTCACGCGCCGCCCTGTACGTTCGCTGCCGCCGCAGCCCGCTTCCCATTGCCTCCGGTATTTTCCTCGCGCGGCAGGATTTTGACAATTTGCTCGATCATCCGCTCCGTCGCGCCCCGGTTTTCTTCGACCAGCGCACGGGCAATTTCACCCATTCGCCTTCCCTTTTCATTATTCTGCGCGATCTCAATCCAGGCTACGCCCAGGTCTTCGGGATTTTCCACCTGGCGCCCCGCGCCTCGCGCCAGGAACATCGCCGCGACTGCTTGAAAATTTTCCATGGAAGGACCGAACAGCGGCGCCTTTCCAAAACCTGCCGGCTCGAGAATATTGTGGCCGCCATCCGGGACCAAAGATCCGCCGACAAAGACCGCGTCAGCCAAGCGGTATAGACCGGCCAGTTCGCCAATGCTATCGAGCAGAAACACGCTGACCCCGGGGGGGAAAACAGCGTCATTCGGAATTGCGCCGCGGTCCAAATTGATCTGGCTCCGGCGGACGAAAGCGCGTTGCGATTCCTCAATATGCCGCGCCGCGGCGTCAAAGCGATCCGGCTTTCGCGGCGCCAGAACCAGCAACGCGTTAGGCAACTGCCCTTGAAGCACTCCGAAAGCGATTAGGACCAGGGGCTCTTCGCCGGATGTGACGCTTCCGGCCACTATCAGCGGCCTGCGGCCATGGCAGGAGGCAGCCTTTGCGAGCCACGCTTCGAGAGGATTCTCCGGCGGCATTCGGGAGTCATACTTAATGTTCCCTGTGACCGCGACGCGATCCGGCGGCGCTCCCATCGCACGAATGCGTTCGGCATCGGCTTCGCTCTGCATCAGAAATAAAGAGGCGTTTGAAAGGACGCTCTTGTAGAACCCGCGCAGAGCGAAGCCAAGCAACCTGAGGGCGCGTTTGTGGCGCACGAATGAGCGCTCGGAGATGCGTCCATTGGCAAAAACCACTGATACTCCCGCGCGCCGTGCTTCGCGCAGGAAGTTCGGCCAGATCTCCGTTTCCACTACCACAACGCAGGAAGGCTTGATCGTTCGCAGCACACGCCGCACGACCCACGCCCAATCAAAAGGAAAATAAAAGATTCCGTCCGCAAAATCGAATCGTTCATGGGCAACCTTTTGACCGGTCACGGTCACAGTGGAGACCAGGAGCGCGCGTTCTGGAAATGTTTCTTTGAGCCTGCGGGCGAGGGGTAGCGCAGCCAACACTTCGCCGACGGAAACGGCGTGCAGCCAAATGCAACCGGCGCTTTTCGGACACACGTCGGGGAGAACATTGCCGAATCGCTGGGAAAAATGTTTCAGGCTTTTCTGGGTTCGCAAATCCTGAAAAACAATATACGGCGAGGCGACAAGGGCGCCCAAAGCAATCAGCAGACTGTAGAAAAAATACATTGTATGACGCCCTGCTCCCGTGGCGCTCTTCGGAAACACGCCGTACCCGCGCACCATCGAATCAGCTATTATATGGTCACTGGCAGTGTTGCGGGCGACACTTCATTGCCCTTTGTGCATCCAACTGCCCGATCACATGAAATCACGGATTCTAATTCTTGCACTCGTTTTGATTCCTGTTGCGCTTGAGCCTCGCGTTGAAGCCCGGCAGCAGGTCACGCCGGCGGCAAACGGTCCCAAAGACCCAGCGAAACTTCGCGCGCATGACTTACATCAGGACATTTTGGTGGCAGCTGATCCCTGGGCCCATCCCGAAGACTATAAACCACGATTCCCCAAGAAAAGCCCATATGATATTGGAGTTATCGCCATTGACGTTTATCTGCGCAACGACGGGGCGACGCCGGTTCAAATCAACCTGAATACGATTCGCCTAACGCTCGCATTTTCGGACCAACCCGAACAGAATATTCCGCCGCTTTCGCCAGCGGAAGTTGCTGGCTACATGCTGGCCAAAGACCCGGGCAACCCGGAAAAGCGCCGACCTCAGCTTCCCGGGAAGTCGGGCGCGATGAGCAAGGAAATGCAAAAGACCATAGGTGACCTGCGCACACTTCAGCTTTCTTCCGACCTAGTTCCTCCTCACGGAATGGTACACGGGCTTGTATATTTTGACCTTGGCGGCCATTTCGAATGGATATCCTACTGCCGGCTGTACGTTCCTGACCTGAAACAAATGGGGACGGACAAGGCGCTATTCTTTTTCGATGTGCCGCTTTTTCCGCCGCCGGGGCAATGAATGCTTTCGTTGTGAACTAGAGCGATCAGTCTGTTTTGCTCCGTTCACAATGGTCAGCTACAATCACTTCGACTTTCAGGCTACCTTCTGATGAACCTTCTGGATGATCTAAATACGCGACAACGCGAAGCTGTGCTCGCAACAGACGGCCCACTGCTTGTGCTGGCGGGGGCGGGCACCGGCAAGACGCGCGTGATTACTTACCGCGTTGCGTATCTCATCCAACAAGGCGTGCCAGCGGAACGAATTCTGGGCGTCACATTCACCAACAAGGCAGCGGACCAGATGAAAGAGCGTATACGTAACCTGCTGGTGCGTGCTGGGCTGGCAGCGGCCGACCCGTGGATATCCACTTTTCATTCTTTTTGCGCGCGACTCTTGCGGCGCGAGGCTCTCCGGCTGGGGCTTTCGCGGGACTTTGCCATCTACGACGAAGACGACCAATCGGCCGCGATCAAGATTGCCATCCAGCGGCTGAAGATGACGGAGCGCGGCGCGGATCTGCGTCCGTTTCAGAACCGGATCAGTTATGCGAAGAATCACGGAATTACGGCCGCGCAGATGGCGGCTACGGCGAGCGACGACGATGCGCGCAAGGCGGCACGCGTTTACGAAGTCTACGAAGACGTTCTACGCCAAGCAGGCGCCGTGGATTTTGACGATCTCTTGCTGCGAGCCGCTCAGGTCCTGCGCGACTTCCCGGATGCGCGGGCCAACTGGCAGGCGCGTTTTCAATACATCCACGTAGATGAATTTCAGGACACAAACCGTCCGCAGTATGAATTGGTGCGCCTCCTGCTGAATGCAGAGCGGAATATCTGCGCTGTGGGTGACGAGGATCAGTCCATTTACAGCTGGCGAGGCTCGGACATCAACATTATGCTGCGGTTTGTGGACGAATTTCCCGGCGGACAAGTGATCCGTCTGGAGGAGAATTACCGTTCCCGCCAGCGCATTCTGGACGCGGCGGCGGCGGTCGTGAGCCACAACCAGAAGCGGCTTGGCAAGCAGCTCACGGCTACCCGCGGCGAAGGCGCTCTTCCAAGATATCTGGAAGCGCGCGATGCGAAGACAGAAGCGGAATTCATCGCCGGAGAAATTCTGCGGATCCACCGCCAAGATCCGGCAGAGCATATCGCGATCCTCTACCGCGCAAATTTCCAGTCGCGGGCAATGGAAGATGCGATGCGGCAGTTCGGAATTCACTACAAAATGGTGGGCGGATTCAGTTTCTACCAGCGCGCGGAAATCAAGGACGCACTCGCGTACGCGCGAGTGGCGTTGAATCCGGAAGATGACGTGGCGCTCTTGCGCGTGTTGAATACGCCGCCGCGCGGAATCGGCGCGCGATCGCTGGAGTTGCTCCGGGAATCGGCCAACGAGGGAAAAATCTCGCTCTGGGCGGCAATTGGCGCCGCGGTTGAGAATAACCCAGCCGGACAAGCGCCACTGCGCAGCTTTCACACACTCATCGAGGAGCTTCAGCAACAGGTCCATTCCGTCGGGCCTGCCGAGTTCGTGGACCTGATACTTGAAAAAACCGGATATCTGGACATGCTGGAACAACGCGGCACAGCGGAGGATGCTTCACGCGCCGACAATCTTCGAGAGTTGGTGAACGCGGTTGCCGAGGGCGCGGAGGAAGGCCAAACACTGATTGACGTGTTGGACCGCACGGCGCTGGTGGCGGATTCAGATACATTTGACGAGCGCGCTCCGGTCACGATGATGACGCTGCATGCGGCAAAGGGACTTGAATTCGAGCACGTATTTCTAACGGGCATGGAAGAAGGCGTGTTCCCGCATAGCCGCTCGATGGGCAGCGAGGACCAAATCGAAGAAGAGCGGCGGCTGTGCTACGTAGGAATGACTCGAGCAAAAGAAACGCTGACGCTGACACGCGCCGTCTACCGCCGCATTTATGGGAATGAACGAGTGGAGGGCTCACTTGCGTCACGCTTTCTGATGGAGATTCCCGGGGATCTGATTGAGACGGCAGCGGGCTCATTGGCGGATGCGGGTGAAACGCGGCGCTACGAATCGGATCCGCAATATTCCTATTCCTCGAATGAATTTGAACGCCGAGTGCGGCGCATCCCGGCCTCTCCCGAACGCGGCGCGAGCGCACCGCGCAGCCCGCGCGCTCCGAGCGCTTCACGATCACGGACACCGGCTGGTGGCGGCCATCCACTGATCGGCGTGCGCGTGCGTCATGCCACGTATGGCAACGGAACGATTATCGGAGTAGAGGGTGATGATGACGACCGCAAGTTGACAGTGAGCTTCGCGGATCACGGGACGAAGAAATTGATCGAGCGCTACGCGAATCTGGTCCGCGCTTGACGGCCGCGGCGAGCGCCATGCGCGGCGATGTTGCGCGATGGGGGCGGGCAAGGTAGAGTTCCTTCCGTTGAGGGACGGTACGAGTGGCCTCACAACTATTCCGCGTAAAAAGCATTGATAAACTGATTGCCGATGCTGACAGACCCGAGCACCGGCTGAAGAAGACGCTCGGACCGTGGTCTCTTACGGCGCTGGGGATCGGCGCCATTATCGGGTCGGGCATCTTCGTTCTAACCGGAACAGCGGCCGCGGGAGAATATTTCCAGGCTCCGTCAATCCTCCACGCGCAAGTTCTCGACATCATCGTAAATTTCCTGCGGCATGGCGGCACAGCCGCGGTTCTGATGCACGGGCGCCCGCCCGCGGGGCCGTCCATCGCAATCTCATTTTTGCTGGTGGCGGTCGCGTGCAGCTTTGCGGGGCTGTGCTATGCAGAGCTGGCGTCCATGATTCCCATTGCCGGCAGCGCGTACACATACTCCTACGCCACACTGGGAGAGATTTTTGCGTGGATTATCGGGTGGGATCTAATTCTCGAATACGTTGTGAGTAATGTGGTGGTGGCGATCGGGTTTGGGGCATATGCGAAATCGCAGCTGGCGTCGTTCGGCGTCAACTTGCCAGACCGTTGGTCGAGTCCCGTGTGGGAATCTGGACATTGGACGGGGGCTTATTTTAACTTTCCTGCATTTCTGATTATTTTCCTGCTAACGGTACTGCTGGTGCGTGGAATACGCGAGTCATCACAGACAAATAACGTGATGGTCGCGGTCAAGATTGCCGCCATACTTGTCTTTCTTGCGGTTGGCGGGATGCTAGTGAATAAGGGCAACTGGGTGCCGTTTGCCCCGTCTGGATTTGGCGGAATCGTTACGGGCGGCGCGATTGTATTCTTTACATACATCGGTTTCGATTCTGTTTCGACGGCGGCCGAGGAATCGAAAAATCCACAGCGCGACTTGCCCATTGGAATCATCGGCTCGCTTATCGTTTGCACGGTTCTGTACATCGGCGTATCCATCGTTTTGCTGGGAATGATGAAGTACACGACATTCGTTTCCGGCGAGGCGGCGGATTCCCCGGTGGCGTACGCCCTGAAACACATGGGCGCGAACCGTTTTGCGGGCTCGGCAATCGTGATTGGCGCGTTGATGGGAATGATCTCATCCCTGCTGGTTTTTCAATACGGGCAGGCGCGCATATGGTATGCGATGTCCCGTGACGGGCTGTTCCCCAAGATATTTTCCAAAGTTCATCCGCGTTTTAGGACGCCGTACTATTCAACGTGGATTGCAGGTTTCGCCGTGGGGATTCCGGCGGGAATTTTCGCGGTGAGCGACGCCGCCGATCTTTCCAACATCGGAACTCTGTTCGCATTCGCCCTTGTGTCGCTGGGTGTGATACTTCTGCGGCGGAATCAGCCGGATCGAAAGCGCGGCTTTCGAGTTCCGTTTGTCCCGTGGTTTCCGCTGATTTCCATCGTGCTGTGCGGCGGCTTAATGACGGGCCTTACGGTGATTACCTGGATCCGCTTTGTGGTGTGGCTCGTGCTGGGGTTATTCGTTTATATTGTCTATAGCCGCAAACACAGCGAGTTCGCGCCGGATGCGAACCGCGGGGGAAACTGATGCGGGTCAGCGTGCGCACAGTTACGACGATCGCGGCAACTTTGCTGCTGGCCGCATGCGTGGGCGCCTGGGGCGCGAACGCGCATCGCCTGATCACCAGCAAGGCGATTGATACACTGCCGCCCGAACTCCGCGAATTTTATGAAGCAAACAGGGATCGCATCACGGCGATGGTGACCGATCCTCTCGATTCCCTCGCCAAGAATCCGAAGGAGATGCGTTACCACGTTATTTATCTGAACCGCTATCCGCCATTTCCGTTTGAGTCTCTGCCGCGTAATTACAAAAAGGCTGTTGAGAAATTTGGGCTGTCAAAGATTGAAGCTAATGGCGTGCTGCCGTGGCAAATCGGCGTGTACAGCGCAAAACTGACCGAAGCGTTTCGCCAGCGAAATATGGAAGACATCCGGCTTTATTCTTCCCTGCTGGCGCACTACGTGGCTGAAGCTCATGACCCTTTCAACACCACTGACAACACAGACGGCCAGCGAACGGATCAGCTAGGAGTCAGCAATCGCTTCGGCACAAATCTGGTGGACCGCTATTCGCTTTTTTTCCCGATGCGCGCAAACGACGCTTCATACATTAACGATCCCACGGATAATGCGTTCGAGGATTGCCTCAGCGCGCATAGCTGGCTGCAGATTATCCTGCTTGCGGACCGCCGTTCGCGCGGAGGACTGGCGGATTATACGGACGAATATTACGATCACTTCTACAATCAAGTCGGAGCCGTCCTCATCCGGCAACTTTCCGATGCGGCGTCCGCGGTCGGTTCCTACTGGCTAACCGCATGGACGAACGCCGGGAAGCCAACGCTTCCGCAGCATTGATCCCGCGCCGTGCCCAACCTTTCAGGCTTGCCTACACAAATTGAGCTGCCGGTTGCAGCGTTACCCAAAGCTGAATTGCACGTTCATCTGGAGGGTTCAATCGAGCCACGGACCGCTGTTTTGCTTGCCGCCAGGTATGGCGACATCATTACCGAACCAGACGTCGCGGTCCGTTACGCGCCGGGAGATTTTGCGAAATTTCTCGAGGGATTCAAATGGGTGACCTCATTCCTGCGGACTCCCGCTGACTACGCCCTCATCACTGAGCGCTTTTGCGAGCAGTTGCTCGCGCAAAACATTGTCTATGCGGAAGTAACGCTTTCCGTTGGAGTGATGTTCCGGCGGAGGCAAGACCCGGTTGCCAATTTCGAGGCTATTCGGCAAGCAGCAAAGCCATATGAGGGTAGTGGATTACACATCCAATGGATCTTCGACGCGGTGCGGCAATTCGGTGTGGCAGCTGCAGCGGAAGTGGTTACTGTAGGCACGCACTGCCACAAGGAAGGCGTGGTTGCATTTGGGATGGGTGGCGATGAGCTGGCGCTGCCAGCGAACGACTTTCGCGGCGTCTATGAATCCGCGGCTGCAAGCGGGCTTGGGCTGCTCGTACACGCCGGGGAGATTGGCGACGCAAGGTCTGTCCGCGAAGCTGTCGAAGTCCTAGGCGTCACGCGCATCGGGCACGGGATCGCCGCCATGCGCGATCCGCGAGTGATGGATTTCCTTGTCGAGCGCGGAGTGACGCTGGAGGTTTGTCCGACGAGCAATGTGCGCACCGGTGCGCTGGCGCGGCAACTGGATAAACCTGCGGCAAACATTATGGAGCATCCATTGCGGCTTCTTTTTGAGCGCGGGTTGCAAATTGCGCTTTCCACGGACGATCCCGCCATGTTTGAGACAACACTCTTGGATGAATACCGGTGTGCCGCGCGATTAGGGCTTCCTGCTGAGTCTTTGGTGCGCCTGACGGAGATGAGTTTCCAGAGCGCGTTTTTGCCGGCCGATGAAAAGGAACGCCTCCTGGGTAGTGTGCGCTCCGCTCAGCGCGACAAAGCAAAACCGTCCGGCAACTTGCTATAATGCCCGGCATGAAAGCTCACGTTTGGGTAATGCTAAAATCCACGGTGCTTGACCCGCAAGGCAAGACCATTCATCACGCGCTCACTTCGCTCGGCTACGGAGCCGTGCGCGACGTCCGCCAGGGTAAGTTCTTCGTCATAAAGCTGGACGGGGCGAGCCGCGAGGATGCCCGCGCGCAAGTCGAGCGGATGGCCAAGGAAGTGCTCACCAATCCCGTCATCGAGGAATTCCGCTTCGAAATCGTGGAATAGCCACCAGTTTTCGATTGGAAACCACGCGTAGCCCCAGATAGCGGTTTCGTTTAGCGGGTATGCTACGCTGTTCTGACATTGTTGCGCTGTGGGTTTCAAGTGCTCAAGCGACTGGAGAAACTCCTGTGTGCGGAATCGTAGGTTACATCGGGCCGAAGAAAGTTGTGCCCCTCATACTGGATGGGCTGCGGCGGCTCGAATACCGCGGCTATGATTCAGCAGGCATCGCCGTCGTTGACGAACACGGGAAAATGGATATTCGCCGCGCATCGGGCAAGCTGCGCAATCTGGAAGAGGTCATTCGGCTTTCTCCCCTGGATGGTACGTACGGCCTGGGCCACACGCGTTGGGCGACGCACGGCCGACCCACTGAAGAAAATGCCCACCCACACCGCGATTGCACTGGCGAAATCGTAGTCGTCCACAACGGGATCATCGAAAACTATGTGGAATTGAAGAAACAGCTCATCGCCGAAGGGCACAAGTTCGTCACGGAAACAGATACGGAAGTGGTCGCGCACCTGGTGGAAAAATACATGAAGGATGGCGGACCGTTGGAAGATGCGGTGCGCAAGACCGTTAAGCAACTCCACGGCGTTTATGCGCTGGCGATTCTTTCAACGCGCGACCGGAACAAGATCGTCGCGGTGCGCTTGGGTCCCCCGGCTGTGATTGGCCTGGGGCAAGATGAATACTTCGTTGCCAGCGACATCCCCGCCGTGCTTTACCATACGCGTGAAATCTTTTTCATGGCCGATGGCGACTTGGCCGTGCTCACACCGAAGGGTGTATCCCTGACCGACTTCGATGGAAAACCCATCCAGCGCGCGGTGCAGCACATTACCTGGGATCCCGTCATGGCGGAAAAGGGCGGCTTCAAGCATTTCATGCAGAAGGAAATTTTTGAGCAGCCGCGCGCCGTCCGGGACACGATTTTGGGCCGCATCTCACTCGATTCAGGCAAGGTTTTTCTGGATGAGATGGCTATTACCGAGCAAGACTTCCGCAGCTTCCGCAGCGCCAAGATTATCGCCTGCGGCACGAGCTGGCACGCGGGCCTTGCCGGAAAATTCATGATTGAGCGCCTGGCCCGCCTGCCTGTGGAGGTGGACTACGGGAGCGAGTTCCGTTATCGCGATCCCATCGTAAACCCAGACACGCTTTGCATCAGTATCAGCCAATCCGGCGAAACCGCCGACACGCTGGCGGCGCAGCGCGAGGCAAAACAAAAGGGCGCGAAGACGCTGGCGATTTGTAACGTGCAAGGCTCAATGATTACGCGGGAGGCTTCCGGGACGGTGCTCACGCACGCTGGACCGGAAATCGGAGTCGCTTCGACGAAAGCATTCACGGGACAGCTTACCGCGCTGGCGGTGATAAGCCTGTATCTTGCGCAGGTACGCGAAACTGTCACCAACGATTGTGCGAAGGCCTTGATGCAGGAGCTAACCCGGCTTCCGCACAAGATGGAAACCATTCTTCAAGGAGATGAGGCTGGAGTTTATGACAGTCTGGCCCGCGAATTCTTCCGCTTTTCCGATTTCCTATACCTCGGGCGCGGAATCCATTATCCGATCGCGCTTGAAGGCGCGCTCAAGCTCAAGGAAATCTCCTACATTCATGCCGAAGGCTATCCCGCGGGCGAAATGAAACACGGGCCGAATGCGCTCATCGACGAGAATCTTCCGGTCGTCGTACTCGCCACACGGGATCAGAATGATCCAGAATCAATGACGAGATACGAAAAAAGCGTTTCGAACATCAAAGAGGTTAAGGCGCGAGACGGAATTGTAATTTCCATTGTGAGCACGGGAGATCAGCTGGCTCGTGAAGCCTCCGACCATGTAATTGAGATTCCCATGGCGCCGGAGTTGTTTGCGCCGATTCTGGAAATTATTCCCCTCCAATTGCTGGCCTATCACATCGCCGTGCGAAGAGGCTGCGACGTGGATCAGCCTCGCAACCTGGCCAAGTCCGTTACGGTGGAATAACGCGCGGCAAGAAGCCTCGAAACTCATTCCCCTTACGACAACGGTACCTATTGCCTTTTGTAGAAAGAACCTGTAAATACATTCCCCGAATGACTCTTTTCCCACCATCTGTACGATGCGCATGCGCGCTTGCAGCCATTACTTTGGTGGCATCCCTGCCGCTTAGCGCTCAGACTTCTGCAGGCGTCAAAAGCTACACGCTCGCGAAAGTAACCGTCCGGGGCCCAAGTCACTTTACATCGGAGCAAATTGCCGCCGCGGGCGGATTACGAAAGGGGCAGCAAATAGACCTGGCCGGAGTGGACGCAGCAGCTGACAGACTATTCAAGACCGGAGCAATCGCCAAAATCGGTTACTCATATAGCTCTGTTGGCAATTCCATGTCCGTCGAATTCCAGATCACGGACGCATCACGGTTTCTTCCGTGTTTATATGACAATTTCGTGTGGTTCGCCGACGCGGATCTTACCGCGGCCGTACGCCATGAAGTACCTCTGTATGACGGCTCGGTTCCCGTAGGTGGAGAGATGGTTACGCAAGTTTCCACAGCTCTTGAACACTTCCTTCAAGAGCACAAAAAACCAGGCACTGTAACCGCAACTATGACTGGAACACTGGGAGGTCCGATTTCCGGATATACGCTGCAAGTGACAGGCGTTTCGATGCCCGTTGTGGCCATAGATGTTTCGGGTGGTTCGATCGGCCCCGAGGCTCTGTCAAAGGCAACGCACCTCCTCATTGGAAAAGATTATTCGCGCACGCTGGCACGCGGATCCGGACAGTTAGGCCTCACCGAGATCTATCAGGATGAGGGATATCTTCAAGCTCAATTTTCCGAGCCCCAAATATCTCTGAAGGACCCTCAGGGCAGCGACGCTTCGGCCGGTATCACAATAAAATACGACGTAACACCCGGGCCTATTTACAACTGGAGCGGCGTTTCATGGAATGGAAATCAGTCGCTCCCAGATGCCGATTTGACGAAACTGCTTGAATTTAAGGCCGGTGATATTGCGCGGCGGGATAAATTGGAATTGGGTTGGATGGCAATAAAGCATGCCTACGGGCGAATGGGATACCTGGAAGCTCGCACGGGGAGCAAGCCTGAATTTGACCCGGCGCACCATCAGGTTCATTTTGAGGCTACGGTCACCGAAGGGCCGCAATACCATATGGGTGAATTCAGCGTTACCGGGGTCTCTGAACCTTTGGCCTCCAAGCTCAAAGCCGCGTGGAAGCTCCGGCCTGGGCAAGTGTACGACGATTCGTATCAAAACACATTTCTGCAGAGGGATATGCCCGAGGCAACGAGATCCAGCAATTCGAACGCAGCCGCGCGCGTGTTTTTCAATCCGACGGTGAATTCCCAAACACACGTGGTGGACATGGAAATGCAAATCCGGTGAAGACCTGCTCGCCATTAAGGGCGCTAGAGTGGCTGTCACACGCCGAAAAATCCCGTACAATAGGTCACGTGAGAAGCCTTAACTCCTTCCTCGCATGCGCCCGCGTCCTCAGGCATCGCTGGTCAATTATTGTCGCGCTGGCTTTCGCACTTTCCGCGATCCCGGCGTACGGGCAGGCGCAAACCGCTAGCGCCACGGCTAAACTCGCCTCTATCGAAATCACAGGCACCACGAAGCTTTCAAGCGCGGACGCCGCGGCGGCCAGCGGCCTTAAGGTGGGGGACGTTGTCGGCAAGGAGGAGCTTCAGAATGCGGCAAACCGCCTGGCGACGCTGGGGCTATTCTCCTCGATCAGTTACAGCTACAAGACAGACGCCAGCGGCGTGCATCTTACATTTGAAGTGAAGGACGCCGCCGGTGTTCCCGTAGTTTTTGACAATTTTCCCTGGTTCACCGATGACGAGCTCGCCGCTGCTATTCGGAAGGCTGTAGGCGCTTTTGACGGCACGGCACCCGAACAGGGAGCCGTGCTGGATACGATGTCCACTGCGCTTGAAAAACTGCTTCCCACCAAGGGCATCCACGGCCAGGTGCAACATACACTGATCGAATGGCCTGATTCTTCATCTTCGGTGATGCAGTTCGTTGTGGTTGGAAACGCCGTAACCCTTCGGAGTGTCGACTTTACCGATCCGCTCGCCGGGAAATCCCTTGTTGTGACGGCACAACTTTCAGACATCGTCGGGCACCCATATTCTCGGCTTGCAATCGCGCTCTACGCGTTTGAGCAGATTCGCCCGGTCTATTTGACCGTGGGATACTTGAAGGTATCTTTCGGTACGCCAATCTCTGCGTTCACACGATCGCCAAACGGCAGCCAAGATGACTCCGTACGTATCACATTGCCCATCAAACTCGGAACGCAGTACCACTTCGGGGGCGTCACATGGTCGGGAAATGTGGCATACAGTGTGATCGCACTTTCTACCATGATTCCCTTTCCGCCAGATTCTATTGCAGATGGTAATAAGATTCAGACTGCTTGGGCCAACATCACAAATTCCTACGCGGGCATCGGATACGTCGACGCGCAGCTTGACCCCCAGGCCACCTTTGACGAGCCTGCCGCGAAGGTCAGCTACCACGTGCAGGTTACGGAAGGCACGCAATACCACATGGGAGATTTGGTGATTACAGGCCTATCCCTGGATAGCGAAAAAAAACTGCGCCAGGCATGGACGCTGGCTACCGGCGCTGTTTATGACCAATCGTATTTTGATAATTTCGTCACCAGGATCGCAAAGCCCACTGACGCGATCTTCGGGAATATCCCCGTTCACTACGAAAAGGTCGGGCGATTGGCCCGGCGCAATGAGGATAAGCATATCGTTGACGTCTTGCTGGACTTCCAGTAATAGTCTGGCGGGAACCAATCCGAGTCATTTTGTTGTGATACGGAACCGAATGCCCCGAAAATACGTATCTTGAAGTGAGCCGCCCCGCCAAGACGGGGAGCTCGACATCGAAGGAGACCTTTGCGAAGGCTCGTTAACAAAGCTGCTTTGTGCACTATCATTGTTCTTGCTGTTGTGGCCGGAGCCTGCACCTCCGGACCCGGGGATTCAGGAAGCTTTGATCGTACCCTGATAGTGACGGGCCCCACGCAACTCGAACTACACAATGGCTCGGGACATGTGGAGATTCGCTCAGGTCAAGCGGGCCAAGTTCGCGTCCACGCCGAATTTTCCGTGTGGTCTTTTATCTTTGAGGATAATCATAACCAAGTCCAGGAGGTGACTGCACATCCACCCGTGGAACAACAAGGAAATGTGATCCGAGTGGGGTATCAGGATGACGCGATCATGCGAGTGCGAATGGATTACACGATCTACGTGCCTGAAGACACTGAAGTGCGGGCGCAGATTGGCTCCGGCAACCTGGACGTGAGCGACGTCCAGGGGCCAGCGGTGTTGCGCACAGGATCCGGAGGGATCGCTGCGCGGCATATCCGCAACGATACCGACGTTAATAGCGGGAGCGGAGGCATTGCTCTTGCGGATATTTCGGGACGAGCCAGCGCTGTCACGGGGTCAGGCACTATCGAGCTCAGCCGGATCAACGGAGACATTCGAGCGTCAACCGGATCCGGTCGGATTTATTTGGAGCAAACCCCTGGGCGCATTGATGCGCGTACCGGAAGCGGGGGCATTGAGATAACGGGCGCAGCTGATGATATGCGCGCTACCACCAGCTCCGGAACCATCCGCATCGAGGGGAATCCTTCGCCCGGCAGCTACTGGCAAGTCCATACAGGTTCGGGCAGCATCACGCTTGACGTCCCATCGGACGCCAGTTTTCGGGTGCATGCCGTTTCTCGTTCATCTTCTATAAGCAGCGATCTACCTATCATAATCGAACAGCAGGCCAAGCATGAGGCGCGAGGTCACATAGGCGGCGGTGCAGCGAATGTTGAATTGGAAACCGGCTCCGGCGGAATCCATATTCGCTAAGAGGTATTCCCCTGGCATCCGGGTTACAATTACCGCAGTGAAGCGCAACTTCTTAAGAACGCAGGCAGGACCCGGAACGAGCATTCTTTCCGCTGTTGTGCTGGTTGCGTTCCTATTTGGCGGAGCGGCTTTGGCAACTCCGGGGCAACAGACGCCACCTGCAAAACCTCCTACAACTCCGCCGGCACAAACTCAGAAGGCGCCTCCGGCGAGCGGCTCGGCGCAGAAGCCGCCCGTTCCAATCGACCCCGAAGCGGAGCTGCAGAAGGCCATTGATTCCGCCGGAAACGACCGCGCTGCATTCGTCAGAAACTTGGAAGACTATCTCAAGCGCTTTCCGGATACGCCACGGAAGGCCGCCATATACCGCGCGCTTGTTGAAGCGGAATTGGCGCTCAGAGACCAAACCAAGGCTCTCCAGTACTCCGAGCTCACCATTGCGGCAGACCCAGAAGACTCATCCATGATGCTGATGGCGGCGAACATCCTGGAAGACCAGGGTGATGATGCCGGGCTGCAGCGCGCGATAGGGTACGTCAGCACAGTGTTGGATAGAGTGGAAAAGACGTCCATCGATGAAAAGCCTGCGCGCACTTCGGAAGCGGAGTGGCGCGCGCAGCAAAAGGATACGGAAGTGACGCTCTACATGGTCCGTGGGAAACTCGAAGAAAAGCGCCACACCTATGACTCGGCGATCGCCGATCTTCAGACTAGCTTCAAGATTGAACAAAATCCAGCTGCGGCATTGGAGCTTGGCCAAATTGCAGAACTGCAGAAGAAACCGGACCAGGCCATTGAACAGTATTTGATCGCGTTCGTTCTTCCCTCACAGGAGGGCGCCGAGGTTGACCGCGCTGACGTGCGCAAGAAACTCGGCAACATGTGGCAGCAGGCGCACGGCAGCCAAACCGGGCTCGGCGAGCGCATTTTGCAGACTTACGACAAACTCAACGAGCAGCCAAAGTCGTCCGGCGCCGAGCCAAACAGCGACGCGAAAGAACCGTACGAGTTTGTGCTTCGGCGGCCGGATGGCGGCGTTCCACTCAAGATGATTGACCAGAAAGGCAAAGTCGTCGTGATCGATTTCTGGGCCACTTGGTGCGGTCCCTGCCGCGAAACAGAACCATTGCTGGACCAAGTCGCGCAAATGTTCAAAAGCTCGGCGGATATAGTTTTTCTTGCGTTGAATAGCGATGAAGATCGCAGCCGGGTGGTTCCCTACGCGGCTAAAGAGAAGATTACGGGCACACTCGCATTTGCCGATGGGCTGGACGTTCTTCTGGATGTGCGATCGTTGCCCACTGTCATCGTGCTCGATCGGACGGGAAAAATCTCTTATCGCTCGGATGGGGTTGACCCGGATACGTTTCAGGCAAGCCTGGCGCAAGCGATCTTGCAGGCGGCAAAGACTCCTTAGAGCAATCTACATCCTTTCCGGGGAATCAATTCCAAGCAGACTTAGCGCCGCAACCAGTTGGCGTTCCACAAGAAAGCATAGCGAAAACAAAAATGTTTTCCTGACACGGTCGGTTTCCGAAAGCATGTGGTGCTTGTGATAGAAATTGTTAAAGGCCTGCGCGAGTTCAAAACAATATTTCGCCACGAATGCGGGTTCCTGAGCTTTTAATGCTGCTTCCACGCGCGACTCGAGCGAACCAGCCAGGAGCAAAAGTTCCCACATATCGTCGCCCTGTGGTTGCTCCAGGATGGAGGCAACACCTGGCAAATCCTCAAGCTTCCAAACGATACCCCTCATGGAATCGTGGTCATCTATATCCTTGCCCGGACCCTGGCGTTCCGATTCCTTTCGCCAGATCCCGCGAATGCGAACGACGGCGTATTGGCAATACGGCCCGGTTTCGCCCTCAAAGCTCAGCGCATCCTTGAAATCGAAAGCGATGATTGTGTTTCGTGTGAAGCGCACCATGAAGTATCGCAACGCGCCAATGGCAACCGAATTTGTGATTTGTTCGCGAGCGGTTTGAGCAAGTTCCGGGTGGCGCTCCTCGACCTCCCCGCGAGCCGCCGCTTCCAGTTTGTCGAGCAGGTCATCCGCCTTGACGCCCAGACCTCGACGCCCGCTGACTTCAACGTAGTTGCGCTGGGCATCTTCGGGAGAAAGCTGGTAGCCCATTTCGAGCGCACAGCGGGGCGTGAGCGCAACAATTTCGTAGCTGAAATGCGTGGAACGCGCGGCCTGACCTTCGTAACCCAGCACGCGTAGACCAGCGATAACGATGTTCTGCAGATAGCTCTGGCGTATGTCAATGACGTTGTAAACCCGTGTGGCGTGACCAAAAGAGGGCGCGCCAGGTTCGCTGGCTTCAACACGGCTCGTCCAGACCTCGTGGCCTTGGGGAGTCGTATGAAACTTGCCGTAGTGAAAATCCCGGCCCAGCAAACCGAATTTCCAGAGTTGGTAGGCTATGTCCTTGCCCACATACGTCACGGTGCCGTTCGAGCGGACAATAATTTTCGAATCATCGTCAGCGGAGCCTTCGGCAGCTGCTTCCGCTTCTGAACTCTCTCCCACTTGCATCACCCAGCACCCAGCGGTCTTCCCCCCGGACGACATGTGAATCGCGTCACGCCGCTTCAATTCCGCGAACGCCATGTCCCAGAATTTCAGCGCAAGGATTTCGCTTTCGCGAGGAAGAACGTCATAGGTGACGCCCAGGCGGTCCATGGTACGCATGTGGCAGTGCACAATCGCGTCGGAGATGATCTGCGCCATCTCAGCCTCAGCGCCATGCCCTTCCTCGATTCCCTTCATCGTTTCGCCGCGCAACACCAGACGCGATTTATCTTCTTCGAGGAAATGAGTGACCCGCGCATATAGATCCCAGCAGAAGTAATCGAACTTCGGCGCCGCCGCGAGCGCCTTCACTTCCGCAAGCGATTTCTTTTCCATGTGCATGAAGCCGAGGACAACATCGGCAACCTGCACCCCGGTGTTGTCTATGAAGTTCTGCACTTCGACACGCTCGCCTGAGTGCCGCAGCAGACGGACAAACGTATCGCCAAGAATCGCGTTGCGCAGATGCCCAATATGAGCGGCCTTATTCGGATTGATGTTGGTGTGCTCGACCACTGTTTTGGGAGCACCCGGCGGGGGTATACGCGGATGATCTGTTCCCGGCGCGACATTTTGAGAAGCTGCAAGCATTCCCTGGAAGAATGCCCCACGATCAAAAAATATATTTAAATATCCCGCGCCGGCGACTTCTAACTTGGCGACGCCGGGGATTTGGCCGATCTCGGTCGCAATTTCCTGCGCAATTTGTCGCGGGGCGCGCTTCAGCCGCTTCGCCAGCTCAAAGCTAATCGGTGATGCCATCTCGCCCATTTGCAGGCGCGGAGGGCGCTCGACCGAAATCATGGCTTCAATGCCGTAACGGCGGCTGATGAAGGCAGCCAATTGCTTGCGAACGCGGCTTTCCAGCTCGTGATACACGCTGCTCCTTTGCGTGATGCTAACTCAGAAGGGGGGAAAATCATTATAGGGAATGGGTTTGCGCAGGTCAAAACGCTCCGATGCGGACTGGGCTCGAATTGACAGGCTGGAAGCTCGCGAATAGTATCAAACGTCGCCGTGAAAACAATCGAGCCCCACTACAAACGCGGGGACGCTTCCTAGCCAATGCCAACCCCAGGCGCCAAGCCGAAGTTTTACCTGACCACGCCGATCTACTACACGAACGGTTTGCCGCACATCGGCCACACCTATTCGACCATCGTGTGCGACACCATACGTCGCTACAAGCGCATGTGCGGCTTCGACGTGGTGATGACCACCGGCACGGATGAACACGGAGTAAACGTCGAGCGTTCGGCGCGCGCCGCGGGCGTGCCGGAGCCGGACTATGTGGACCGCATGGCCGCCGAGTGGCGCAAGATTTGGGACGATTTCGGGATTCAGGGCGACGAATTCATTCGCACGACCGATCCGCTGCATGCGCGCACTGTCCAGTGGCTCTTCAAACTTTGCCGGGAGCATGGCTACGTTTATAAGGGCCATTACACTGGCCAGTACTGCGTCTTCGACAATGCATACGTCAATGACGCCAAGCCGGGCGACCCGTGCCCTGATTGTGGCAGGCCGACCGAGACCGTTACCGAAGAAAACTATTTCTTCAAGCTTTCCGAATTTCAGAATCGGCTGCTCGAGTACTACGAACAGCATCCGGATTTCATTCAGCCGGAATCGCGGCGAAATGAAGTATTGAGCTTCGTGCAAGGTGGCCTAAGGGATTTGAGCATCACTCGCACTTCAATTCGGTGGGGGATTCCCGTGCCGGATGAGTCTCCGCACGTGTTTTATGTGTGGTTTGACGCGCTGACCAGTTACTTGAGTGCCGTCGGAGGACCGGATTATCCGCGCCGCGGCTATTGGCCCGCAAACTTGCATCTGGTCGGCAAGGAAATTATCCGCTTCCACGCTGTTTATTGGCCGGCGTTCCTGATGGCGGCAGGCCTGCCGCTTCCCAAGCAGATATGGGCGCACGGCTGGCTGCTGATGGATAGCGCCAAAATGAGCAAGTCACGCGGGAATGTTGTGCGGCCGCGGCCAATCGTCAGTGTGATGGGGATGGACGCGCTGCGCTACTATCTGCTGCGCGAGACTGTATTCGGACAGGACGGAAACTTCAGCTACGACGCGCTCGTGACGCGCTACAACTCAGACCTCGCAAACGGCCTGGGCAATCTCGCCAGCCGCACGCTCACGATGATCGAAAAGTATTGCAGCGGACAGGTGCCTAAACCCACCGCAAACAATGTGGAAGCCAAACTCCGTGCGGACGCGGAACACGCGATCGCCACGGCGAACCAAGGCTACAACCAATTCCAGTTTTCGCTTACGCTCGAAGCGATTTGGAGCTTGATTGCACGAGTGGATGAAATGATCACGGTCGAAAAGCCGTGGACACTGGCCAATCCGGAACACCAGCCGCAACTGGACGCGGTTCTCTACTCGGCCGCGGAAGCGCTTCGGATTGTGACTGTGCTGGCGCATCCTGTGATTCCCGCGGCCACGGACAGCATTTGGAAATTGCTTGGGCAACCGGGTATGCTGCGCGAGCAACAAATTGACGCGCTAAAGTGGGGCCAACTAAAACCCGGCACGCGGATTGGCAAACCCACCGGAGTCTTTCCGCGAATTGATAAGGCAGAAGCAATTGAAGGGATGGAAACCATGGAACAAGATGCGAGCAAACCGGCCGCGCCGGCAACGCCTAGCCAACCCAGTGGGTCTACACCTTCAACGCCCGCAACTCCGGCCTCCGCAACTGCATCCGCTGCTGCAGTCACAGCCACAGGCCCGGTGAGAATTGGCATTGATGATTTCATGAAGGTCGAGTTGCGCGTTGGCCAGATACAATCCGCGGAAAAAGTCGCCGGCGCCGATAAGCTCTTAAAGCTGATGGTGGATATCGGCACCGAGGTGCGCCAAATCGTCGCAGGCATCGCGACCGCCTACGAACCCGAAAAACTTGTCGGACGCAAAGTTGTCGTAGTGGCGAATCTTGCGCCGCGCAAACTGCGTGGCGTCGAATCGAATGGAATGGTTGTCGCTGCCTCGATCGAGCCAGAAAACCGGCCGGTGCTTGCAGGCTTCTTAGAAGACGTACCAGTTGGCACGCGATTGAAGTAACTACAATCGTCCGGCATTTCCCAGGCTCACTCTTGATGCGTTTCGGCACGGCGGCAGTCTGATCGTGAATCCATGGAACTTATAGACTCCCACGCGCACCTGGACTTCCCGCAATTTGACGAAGACCGCGCCGCGGCGATCGAGCGCGCGCGCCAGGCGGGAGTTGCCGCCTTGCTCGCCATCGGAACCGGCCCGGGTCCCGAAAAGTTGGATGCCGCGTTGCCTCTCGCGGAGCAACATGATTGGATCTGGGCCACGATTGGCATCCATCCGCACGAAGCCGCGCAAGTAACCGACGCGCGCTTGGCAACCCTTGAAACGCTCGCCAAGCACCCCCGCGTGATCGCCTGGGGTGAAATCGGTCTGGATTACCACTACGACTTTTCTCCACGTGAGGTTCAGCACGTTGTTTTTCGCCGGCAGCTTGCCCTGGCGCGCCAGGAAGAACTTCCCGTTGTGATCCACTGCCGTGAAGCCTGGACGGATTGTTTGTCGATTCTGGAACAAGACTGGCGTAGCTCCGGTCTGGGCGGCATCTTGCACTGCTTCACAGGAACCCTTGAGGAAGCCCGCCAAGGCATTGAGATGGGCTTCATGGTCTCATTCGCGGGAAACGCGACCTATCCCAAAGCTCAGAACCTGCGCGACGTAGCGCGTGAGCTTCCGCTCGATTCCCTTCTGATTGAGACGGATTCACCTTATCTCGCCCCGCAACCACACCGCGGCCGTCGTAACGAGCCCGCATACGTTGCAGAGGTGGCGCGGACGCTCGGTAGTGTGAGAAACTTACCCGCCGAGGATATGGCAGCATCCACAGCCGCCAACTTCCGCAGGTTCTTCGGCCTCTAACTGTATGAGCACTGGCGCATGTCCGAGTCCCGAGGGGAGGCAGCCCATCCCGCTGCTGATGGCAAAAGAGATATTTGACTTGGTCCGTGACGATCTGGCTAAAGTTGAGCAGGAATTAGCCGCGCAGAGCGCCTTGGCCTACGAACCAGCTGCTGAAATCGCGGGTTACCTGCTGGGCGGCGGAGGCAAACGCCTGCGGCCGGCCCTGCTACTACTTGCGGCGGGCTATTCGAATTACCAGGGCACGGCTGCCATACGATTGGGGGCTGTTGTTGAGTTGATCCACAGCGCGACCCTTATCCATGACGATGTAATTGATGGCGCGCAGTTACGCCGTGGCCGGCCTTCATCGAACGCGCGGTGGGGCAACCACATGAGCGTGCTGGCGGGCGATTGGCTCTATATGCAGGCGTTCCAGATGGCGCTGACCGAGCGCAATTTCCGTGTGCTGGATCTCCTAATCGAACTGACCCAGAACATGGTCGAAGGTGAGTTGTTACAACTCACGCGCATCGGCCGCATGGATCTGACGGAGCAAGAAGCCATCGAGCTTTCCACACGCAAGACAGCATGCCTGTTTTCGGGTTGCGCACGGTTGGGCGCGGTCCTAGGGCGACAAGACGACATCACTGAAAATGCGCTGGCTGAATATGGCCGGTACGCAGGGCTTGCTTTCCAGCTCGTGGATGATTTGTTGGATTTCACGGCTTCCCCGGCTCAGCTTGGAAAGCCCGTGCTGAGTGATCTGAAAGAGGGAAAAGTTACTTTGCCGCTTATTTATGCGCTTGCCAGCGACGGAGCGGCCGGCCGCCGGCTGGTGAAAACGGTGCTTGACGAAAAAGATTTCAAGACGGTGCGCCCCGAGCAAATCACGAAACTCGTGCAAGAAACCGGAGCACTGGATCGGGCACGGCTCCTGGCGCGCGAATTCGCCGATCGCGCCAAAGCATCTCTGAACGGCGGCGCCAATACCGAATATGGCCGCGCGCTGATGAGTGTCCCTGATTTTATTCTTGCGCGTGACTCTTAGACCGACGGCAATTGAACCATCGCGCGGCGCCTATGTTGCCTTTCAAGCTGGTTTATCACGAGGATTACGACCTTCGCCTCGGAGTTCACGTCTTCCCTTCCCAGAAGTTCCGCCTCTTGCACGATGCCCTGCTAGCCGAAGGCATCGCGGTGCCGGAAGATATCCTGAAACCCGACCCTGCCACGGATACTGACGTCCTTCGAGTACATACAGCCGAATACGTCCACAAACTGAAGACCGAGAGCCTGAGCGCGACGGAGGAGATGCGCTTGGAAATCCGAGCAAAGCCTGACACCGTTCGGGCATTCTGGCTTGCCGCGGGCGGCTCCATATTGGCTGCGCGTCACGCGCTCATTGACGGATTTGCCGTCAACATCGGGGGTGGGTTCCATCACGCATATCCGGGCCACGGCGAAGGCTTCTGCATGCTTCACGATGTGGCGATCGCGATCCGGAATCTGCAGACCGAGCGAGCGATTCGTACAGCGATGGTAGTGGATACGGACGTTCACCAGGGCAACGGAACAGCGGCGATCTTCGCAAACGATGACTCCGTCTTCACCCTTTCCATCCATCAGGAGAACAACTACCCGGTGCCGAAACCGCCTTCAGACCTTGATCTCGGCGTGTACGACGGCATCGAGGACGACGATTATCTGGCGATTCTCGAGCGAGGATTGATCCAGGCCCTCGGTGATTTTCACCCGGACATGATTTTCTACGTCGCTGGCGCAGATCCTTATCGGGAAGATCAGTTGGGAGGCCTGGCACTCACGCTGGATGGGTTGCGACGGCGCGACCGGCTGGTTTTCGAACATGCGCGGAGGCTTGCTCTGCCGGTGGTAATCACGCTGGCCGGAGGATACGCGCGAAAATTGGAAGATACAGTGCGAATCCACACAAATACGATTTTGGCCGCGCGCGACATCGCAACAATCTCATCGCGCGAAGCGAAGGCTTAGGGTCCGCCGAAGTCCCCGCGATTTCTCTATCAACTTAGGATGAAAGGCTTTCGCCGGTTACTTCTGCGTGTTGAAATTCATCGCCAAATCAACCAATGTGCGCACGGCCACGCCTGTTGCGCCCTTCGCCATCCAGGGTTTCGCGTCGTCGTACCACGCCGTTCCTGCAATATCTAAGTGGACCCAGGGCACATCGTCCACAAATTCGCGGATGAACATCGCGCCGGTAATTGCACCTCCGCCTTTGCTGTTGCTGATGTTCTGGATGTCCGCCATGGTCCCCTTAATCATCTCGCGGTATTCATCATCCATGGGCATGGGCCACATCTTTTCGCCCGCCGCGCGAGCGCTGGCCAACAATCGGTCTGTAAACCCTTTGTCCGTGCCAAAAACTCCGGAGTTGACTCCAGCCAGTGCAACGACAATTGCACCGGTAAGGGTGGCGGCATCCACCAGGTGGGTACATCCGAGCTTCCGTGCATAGGTGATGCCGTCAGCCAAAATCAGGCGGCCTTCCGCGTCGGTGTTCAACACCTCGATACTCTTGCCGGACATCGCAATTTGGATGTCGCCTGGTTTTTGCGCCCGTCCGCCGGGCATGTTTTCCGTCGCCGGCACAACCGCGATCACTTTTACTCCCGGCTTCAGTCTTGCCAGCGCCCGCATCACGCCAATCATCGCGGCGCCACCGCACATATCGAACTTCATCTTGTCCATGTCACTCGCGGGTTTAATGGAAATACCGCCCGTATCAAAAGTGACGGCCTTGCCAACCAAGCCCAGCACCGGCGCTCCCACAGGCACCTGCTCAGGCGTGTAGGTGATGGCGATCAGCCGCGGAGGTTCCGCGCTACCCTGCGCGACCGAAAGCAGCGCGCCCATCTTCAATTCAGCGATGCGTTTCTCGTCCAAAATCTCGCAGGCTAGCCCTTCTTCGCGGGCCATCGCGGCCGCCTGATCAGCCAGCGTGGTCGGAGTCAGCTTGTTCGAAGGTTCATTCGCGAGATCGCGGCTAAAATTCTGCGCTTCAGCGATAATGGTTCCCCGCTGTATTGCTTCCGCCGTTCCGCCATCGGCATCCCAGCCTGCCAGCGCGGCCGATTCGAAAGGCCCGCTGTTTTTCTTGTTGGTCTTGTACTTATCGCCTTCGAAATCCGCGAGGATCAGCCCTTCGACCACGACCTCCGCCGCCTCCGCAGTGACGTCGCCTTCACGCACGAGAAACACGATTTGCTTCACACCGCGCGTTTTCAGAAACCGCAAGCCCGACCCGGCGAGCTTCCGTAGGTCGGCTACGCTGAACTTGTCTCTTTTGCCTGCCCCCACTAAAAGCAACCGCTCGGCCTTCAGGCCCGCGGGGGCATGCACCAAGGTCATTTCGAGCGGCTTGCCGGTCAGTTCGCCGCTCTTCGCGAGCCGCCGCAGCAATCCACCGGCCGCTTGATCGAGGCCGCCGATTCGTCCGCCAACGGCATCGTCTCCTTCAAAGATGTACGTCATCAGAGCCTGTGTTTCAATCGCTATCGCCTGCCGGGACTCCGTAGTTATTCTCATGGCCGTGTTTTTAACGCCTCCGGGATCGGTATATGGCTTCTTTTACTTCTCGATTCGCTTCCTTCTTGCGCTCGTCAGCGCGGCGGTCCCAATCCTTCTTACTGCGCGCCAGCGCCAACTCGCATTTAGCGATGCCATTACGAAAGAAAATCCGCGTGGCGATGAGCGTCAAACCTTTCTGTTGCGTTTTCCCGAAAAGCTTACGGATCTCCGCCTTGTGCATCAAGAGCTTGCGGGTGCCCAACGGTGAATGATTCCACGGGCCGCCGGCGTTATATTCCGAGATGTGGCAGTTCTCAAGCCACAATTCGCCTCCACGGACCTGCGCGTATGCCTCGCGGATATTAGCTTTGCCCTCCCGCAAAGCCTTTACTTCGGTGCCCTTGAGCACCATACCAGTCTCAAACCGCTCCAGTAGGGAGTAATGATAGTTGGCGGCGCGGTTCTGCGCGACCAGCATTTCGGCCTCGCGGTCCTTGCCTGCCTTTTGCTGGGTTTTCTGCTTTTGGGGTTTCTGCGCCACGCTATGTTATCTTATCCGCCGATGTTAACTAGAAGCAAGCAACCTCCCGATGGATTGTTGTTGCATCCTAATCACGGATGCTAAACTGAACCCCGAAGCTTGGCGTCTAACTACTATGCATAGCCGACGTTTGCCGATACTAGCTCTTGGGATTGCGGCCATACTGCTTTCCGGGTGCCCGAAGGGCGGCCAGGATGCAAAACTGGGCACCAAAGAGGAACAGCTTCAGGACTACGACGCGGCCCTGGCACACTACCAGCACGCGTTGCACGAAGACCCGAATAATACCGAGTACAAGCTGAAAGCCGCCCGGGCACGATTCGAGGCATCGAATTATCACTTGGGGCTGGGCCAAAAGTTCCGCGATAAGGGCGATCTTTCCAACGCGCTTGTGGAGTTCCAAAAAGCTGCGTCAATTGATCCATCCAATTCCCTTGCCGGGCAAGAATTACAGCACACGCTGGAACTGGTAGGCGAACGTAACGCCGCGCAAGCTGCTCCGGGCTTGCCCTCCGTTCCCGAACCCGCACTGATGGAAGGGCCGCCGAAGCTCGTACCACCTACACCATCCATTCATCCACTGAAAATGACCAACGATTCCAAGGTGATTTTCGAGACGATCGCGAAGCTGGCGGGCCTGACGGTTATTTTCGACCCGGATTTTACATCTCACCGCATCACTGTTGAACTGCCCAACGTTACCTATGATCAGGCGCTGGACATCGCCGCCCTGCAATCCAAGGCGTTCTGGAAACCGGTGACAAGCAATATTATTTTTGTTTCCAACGGCGATGCGGCGAAACGTAAGGAATTTGAGGAAGAGGTCGTCCGCATTTTCTATCTTTCGAACATTACGTCGGATAAGGACCTGACAGAAATCGTTACCGCGATCCGCAATCTTTTCCAGCCGGCGCTCTCCAAGATCAATATCATTACGGCACAGAACGCTATCGTTGTCCGTGACACGCCGGACAAGGTCATGTTGGTTGGCAGAATCATTGATCGCCTCGACAAAGCAAGGGCCGAGGTTGTCGTAGAGGTTTCCATTGCTGAGGTGAATCGCGACGTGGTGCGCAACCTGGGAGTTACGCCCAGCACCAGCCCCGTTGCGGCCCTTACATTCAGCCCGCCCACGAGCACTACCTCTGCGGCCAGTACAACCACGACAGCCACCAGCGCGGCAAGCATTGCCCTCAACATGCTGAAGCATTTGTCGAGCACGGATTACCAGGTGACGCTCCCCAGCGCCACTGTGAATGCCATGCTCAACGACAGCAATACGAAGATCCTTCAGAACCCTGAACTCCGCTCGGTGGATGGCCAACACGCCACACTGCGCATCGGTGATCGCGTCCCCGTTGCGACAGGCAGTTTCCAGGCAGGTATCGGGGCGGGCGTTGGCACGGCTGGAGCTTCAGTCGTCAGCCCCTTGGTGAATACGCAATTCCAATATCAGGACGTCGGCGTAAACGTGGACCTTACTCCGCACATTCTTCCCAATCGCGACGTCGCTATGCATGTGAAGGTGGAAGTTTCTTCGGTGACGGGAAGCGTGAACATCGGCGGAATCAATCAACCGACCATCAGCCAGCGAGTCGTTGAGCATGACGTCCGCTTGAAGGATGGTGAAGTCAACGTCCTGGCCGGACTCATTGAACGCTCTGATACGAACACTCTGAATGGCTATCCGGGTCTGGCAAGGATTCCCATCCTGCGCTATATGTTTTCGGGCGATAACACCGAACACGTGGACGACGAAATTCTTATTATTCTAACTCCACGTGTTGTCCGCATGCCGGACATCACGGCGGAAGACTTACAGAGCATTGCCTCGGGAACGGACGCGAATCCCCAGGTGCGACTGGTTGATGAAGCGCCACCCCAGCCTCTGGCAGCGACTGCCGTCCCGCAGGTGCAATCAACGCCTCAACCTCTGGTTGTCTATCAGACGCCGGGTGTGAATGTGATTGCGGCCGGCCCAACCGTCGCCGCACAGTCTTCCACGTCGCCCGTAACGCCAAACGGGCCGCCGGGACTACGATTTGAACCGTCCAACCTCACGCTCAAACCGGGTGAAACAGCCACCGTCGGCGTTGTCGTGGAGAACGTGAAGGATCTCTCCTCCATCCCGCTGCTTTTGCAGTACAACCCAGCGGTGATTTCCGTGGGGGAAGCGCGGCACGGCGGATTCCTTGGTGGCGACTCACAAGATGCCATCGTACAGCGCGTTGATCAACCGCATGGGCAGGCCACTTTTTCCGTTACGCGTGGGCCGAATACTCCGGGCGTCAACGGCACTGGCACCGTCGTGGCATTCGATATCAAGGCAATCGCGCCTGGCGATACGAAACTTTCGATCGTGCAGGTTAACGCAAAAGATTCGCAGCAGCGGCCAATTCAATTGGTAACGGCCGAAGGCTCGATCCATGTGCAGCAGTAGGCTGTAAACCAGGCTCGAAAGTTATCCATGCAGCGCCTTCGCAAACACTCTCTTCCAACCGCCGGAATGACCTTGCTCGAGCTGATGCTCGCCACGCTGATTTTGCTGATTCTAGCGTCGGCCGCCATGCCGCTCGCCCGGCTTACGATCAAGCGGGAGCGCGAGGCGGAGCTGCGCCGCGACCTCCGGGAGATGCACGATGCCATTGACCGGTACAAAGACGCGGCCGATCGCGGTTTAATCCGCGTTGAACAAGGTACGGAAGGCTACCCGCCGGATCTGGAGACGCTCGTGAACGGCGTGCAAGTGGGCGCGAACCAGGTTGGAGCAGCGGGCGGCGGCCTAAATCCCGCCGGTTCAAGCAGCAGTAGCTCAAGCACCACGTTTAGCAGCAGTGGCTCAAACAGTAGCAGCAGCTCAAGCAGTGGCAGCAGCTCAAATAACGGCGGCGCAAATGGCAGCGGTAGCGCGCAAGCTCAGCAGAAAGTGCGGTTCTTGCGAAAAATTCCAGTGGATCCGATGACTGGCCGGGCGGAATGGGGCTTGCGAGCCGTGCAGGATGATCCGACTTCCTCTACCTGGGGCGGTAAGAACGTTTTTGACGTCTATTCCCTTTCATCGGGAACGGCGATGGACGGAACAAAATATGCCGACTGGTAGAAGACCGGCATTCCCATTTGCGTCTTTGGCGGCGCGCGAGCGGTCCACGTCGCCCATGCGTAGCCGCGAACACCGCGCTTCACTGCGTGGATCTTTCGGCTTCACCCTTCTCGAAATAATGGTTGTCATTGCCATCATCATTATTCTGCTTGGCCTCGCCGCGGGACAGTACCAGCGCTCCGTCCTACGCTCCCGGGAAGCCGTACTAAAGCAAGACCTGCGCGTGATGCGCGAGGCCATCCAGCAATACACCCTGGACAAACTGGTCGCGCCGCAATCGCTCGACGATTTGGTTAGCGCGGGGTATCTGCGTGAAGTGCCGGTAGATCCCATCACTCAGCAAAAAGACTGGAAGATAGACGATGAAGATATTTTGCTCAGCCCCGACCAGACGACGACCGGAATTTCCGACGTGCATTCCGCGTCCGGCGGGACTTCGAAATTCGAAAACACCCCCTATAACTCGTGGTGAGCGAGGCGTTTGAAAACTCTGCGCGCTCGCTAATTTGACGCCTACCTATCGTTCCGCTATCATTCAATCGCGGGGTGGAGCAGTCTGGTAGCTCGTCGGGCTCATAACCCGAAGGTCGTTGGTTCAAATCCAACCCCCGCAACCAATTAAGAGATTCGTAGGCCGGACTCCAGACGTCCGGCCTTTTTTTGCTGCGGCTGCGGCCCTGGAAGTTGCTTCGCGAATACACCTCTTCTGCCTCCCCTCGACGAAACTTGGGCTTCCGTCGGCGTGTACCGTCATATTTCGGCTCTTTCGACGACCATCTGCGCAGCAAACACTAAGAGGAGTGCAACGAGCATCCATCCTATATCTCTGATTATCGGAGACAGTTTCCAAATCAGCTGATCGATATTGAAGTTCCATCGCAAATCAATCCCAATTATTGCAGATTGAAGGACCATTAATGTCGCCATGCTTGCGCCCAGCCCTTTCAAGCCATTCCGCAACACGGCAGTAAGGGAATAGGTAAGACTAAAAATGACCAGGGAAGAAATAAGCACAGCGACGATATTTTAACTTGACCGCGCCAAGAAGCGCCAACATAAATGGACCTTTGCTGTAGTGGGAAAGAGTCAACCAACCAGCCAATACATTCGCCAGAACGATCATCGAGTATTCAGCGCACCCTACGGCCCAACCGGCCCACACAAAATATCTGCGAGTGCGCGGTTTCGTGAACAAAAAATGAGCCGTCTTATCAGTGAATTCCTGGATGGCACACAATGTGCCCAACCCCAGCGCCACCATAACGGTCACGACGCCGAGGGTGGGTATGAAAACATTTCTCCCGAATCCATTCAGTAGACCGGTGCCCACACCAAGTGCGGCCGTGACAGGCGTTACGGCCGCTGAGATTACCGCGAAGGCGATGAAGAAAGAGCGGGTGTCGCGCCAGCATTTCCAGAGGTACATGACTGCTCCTTTCGAATGAGCTGCAAAAAGATTTCACGCAGGCCCAGGGGAACGATATTCGTGACAGTTGCGCCGTTCCGGGAAAGTCCGGCGGCGAAGCGCTCGGCATCCTTCGTTACTACATACTTATAGAAGTCACCATCGACATCGACGGATAACACTTGCGATGATGTTTCCGCCGGAAGCGAGTTTCCCGCCGCGGTGATCAGCCGAAATTCACTCTTGATGTCATCCAGTCGTGCCTCCATCAGGAGCTTGCCGTGATCAATGATTGCGGCGTATTCCACGATCTGTTCCACTTCCTCAAGTTGGTGGGACGAAAAGAAAATAGTGCACCCTCGGTCAAGAGCATCCCCGACAAGTATGTGCATTAACTGATCCACCGTAATGGGATCCAGAGCCGTCGTGGGTTCATCCAAAACCAATAGATCCGCGCCTTGGCAAAGCGCCAGCAACAAGAAGACCTTCGTTTGGTTGCCGTTGGACAGCTTTTCAAAGTGCTGGTTCATGGGAATATCGAGCAATCGCGCGTATTTTTCTACCGCGCTATCGGGCCACGTTGGGTAAAAACCACGGCTGAATCGAACTAGTTCAGAGGGAGTCAGCGATGGGTACAGCGTCTTCTTCTCGCTGACAAAAGCGGTACGCTGGAGAATGGCGATGCTCTGTTTGCGAATGTCCATGCCCAAGACATGGGCCGAACCTGCCGTTGGCCGAATTAGACCCATTAACATTTTGATCGTGCTTGTCTTGCCCGCTCCATTGCGGCCAAGGAATCCATAAATCGCACCGCGCGGGACGTTAAGGGTTAGTCCACTCACAGCATGTATGTCGCCGTACGTTTTCGTCAGTGCGTTCGTGCCAATAGCAAGCTCTTTCACTTGCGACCTCCCAGGCTTTCTATTTCTTCTCTTACGGTTAAGCTTTCCAGTTCCTCTTTTACAGTCTGCAGGATTTCCTCGTTCGTAAGGCGGAGTTGCGTGCCCTCGACGGCAATCTGCCGGGCATAGGGTTGCAAGCGACGCAGTTTTTCCGACTTGAGGAAGCGGGGGACATTGTCCGCAACGTAAGTTCCGCCGCCAGGAACCGTCGAAATGACACCGTCTCGTTCTAGATTCTGGTAGGCGCGCGCGGCAGTGTTCGGATTGACCCCAATTTCCGAGGCTAATTTACGAACCGAAGGCAGCGCCAGACCGGCCTTCAGGGCGCCCGTCGCAATCGCATTCTTAACCTGGGTTTCGATTTGCAAATAAATCGGCACCCCCGACGATGGGTTCACATGGAAAAGCATACTGTATGAATACAGTAGTACGGTTGGCGCGCCAACTAGATTTACGTCAAAGGGTATGCTTAACGATACGGAGCGCCCGTCGGGGCATATCTTGGTTACGAGTTCATGCGGATCGAGCGGGCGTTCTTTTCCTGTAGCTCAATACCCACCAGATGAGAAGCGGTTGCAGCGGAAGCCGTAGCCATTGGAGCCACGCCTGTCCCAAGATTCCAGGAAACGGCACATGGGCTACCGCCATATAGATATTTGCCGGAAAAACAGCAACGAGCAATAGCGCCAATCCATAAGCCGCTGCCCGCCGCGTTTCGCGAAGTAACAATCCTATCCCACCAAGAATTTCGGCTGCACCGCTAATCCACAAAAGCATCCTCGGGTATGGCAGTGCGGGAGGGATGATTTGCAGGTAGGGTGCTGGAAGCAAGAAGTGCGAGATTCCAGCCGCTACGAAAAGGACCGCGAGCAGAATCACGCCTGCGGCAGATCCCAATTTGTGAGATTGGCCGGGATTGGAACTTTTAGAGCTTTTGGAAAGCTGCATACGAAGGGCTTTCGGGAGGCGCCTGAGCCGTAATCACAATTAGATAAGGGATCGATGCCCGCTTCGAAACGGGATGGCAACAGGCGGAGCACACCAAGGAGAGCCTACTCATTCCTTTTTGGACTCCTGGACTGCTTCCTTGACGGCCTGTTTCACGGCCTTTTTTACGACTTTCTTCATGGCGTTCTTGACGTCTTTGTCTTTCAGGGCCGCTTCGCCAGCGTTAGCCACTGCTTTTCGAACCGCCTTTTTGACCGAGCTCGCCAACGGATCCAATTGTTTGACCAGAACCTGGGCGGCCTTCGCCGATTCTTTCTGTTCCTTTTCTTCCGCCTTTTGGTCCACATCTGTCTTCTGAATGGCTGCCGCGGTCTCGGCACGAACGGCCGGCTCGCTCGGCACCGCCCGTTCTTTCGCGCGGGCGGACGGCGTCCAATCTGATTCGAATGACTCTAACAATTTTTTAACTACCTTTGCATCATGGAGAATAAGCCCAAGTTCACGGCGTGAATCCAACTCTGCCGGGCGAAGGCTCTGGCTTCCAATGAATGCCTGACTCCGATCGCGAATAATAGTCCGAGTATGAAGCCGTTGTCCCGCCAGTTTCTGGCAGTCAAATTGGGAATTCCCGGGGACTTTCCCGATCACTCGAATTTCCACGCCAGCTTTTGCCCGATCCTGCAAAATACGGAGCATCTCCCGGTCGGAAATCTTCGGATCGTAGATGAGTAATTGCTTCTTTGCCCGTTTGAGAAATGTGCCGAGAACCTTCCGGGAATTGACCGGGCTAACGACGAACGTTTCATTTCCCGCGACGTAAGGAGTGCGGGTGCAATCAGCCCTGAAGAGCTTCAAACCCTCGCGAACCCAGTTCGCGTTCCTGGTTATGATGCCGAAACCACGGCTATGATCAATATCCAAATGCGTAAAATTGAAGGACAACACGCAAAGAACGCGCCGGTCAATCACGATGTACTTATCGTGATACCGGACAAGATCATCGGCGCTACGAGAAACGGTGATGCCCGCGGCCAGAAAACGCAACTCCAGCTTGCGCAGGTTTTTTTCTCCACCCCGGTTGAGGTACGCGATCAATGCCGTAACCTTGACGCCCCTGTCCGCCGCCGCCTTCAATGCCACCTCGATGTCCCTGCGGTCAAAGCGAAAGATAGCGATATCCACACTTTTCCTGGCACTCTTAATGGCGGAAAGAATCGCTGCCGGTCCATCGTTGGGCTCAATGATCAGTTTCACGTCTGAATTCCTCCAGATCTGTTGGTGTAAGCGGCCTGCTCCTGGGCCGGCGATCAAAGCGCGTTCAGGTCAGCGATTCTCCCTTGAACAACCTTGGTGTACTCCTCGACTTCCTCCGGCGTATAACCTGCCGCACGGAAACAATCGCGAATCTGGTCCACGGATAGTTGAGAAAGTATTTGGCCCAGCCACTTCGCGTCAGCCCTCGGAATGTGATCGGTCACTTTATCCATTTTGCTTCGAGTCTCGTAATTGGAAACATCCACGGCAGTGATGAACAATGGACGGCTGTGCAACGTAAAATCAATATAGCCGGGCGTAGTCTTGCTGATAAATTTCGATTTTGCATAATCGTCTGGCACGCTCTTTGAGCGCGTCACGGTGTTCCCGGTCTTGCCGAATGTGGCGCCCACGTCGCTGACAACGTAGCGGCGCTCACCGTCTACTTCGTAGATCGAGTTATTGTCGGTTTTCAAATCCCAGTTGTTAAGCAAAGACATCATCACTCGCAGTCCGTTTAGTTCCCGCGTGTTCGCAAAAGGATTATCGAACCAATCCCAGTTACCGATTTTCTTAACTTCTTTCATACGACGTTCCAGGCGAGCTCCATGGACAACTCCATCAGAGACAAACTGCTCGCCCCGGCGCAGCTTCGGCAAATTCTCCACCTTTACTTCAGGCAGATAGTAATCCTCGTCAACGAAATACCCCGCCGCCCACAGCAGCCGCGTGGCCGCGGTTTCCGCTTGTGGCTCATCTCCGAGTTTTACTCTCCATCGAATTCCCTGCTCGTCTGTTACGTCGAACTTCGGACTGGTTCCTTCCATGTCTTCTTTGACGAAAGTGTACTTGCCGTTCGGATCGGGCGCATCTTGCTGCCCTCCGATGCCGTACACAAGATTCAATGAACTGGGATCGCCCGGCGCGCGCCAGATCACAGCTGGGAGGCCGGCGGCTTTCTCCTTGCGGTCATTCTTTGGTTTTTTCTGCGGAACGGCCAGTGTTGAAGAAATCAGCACCAGTGAAACAATCGCGGATCCCAATATAATTCCGGTTCGCAGCATCGGTACGTACCTCCTATAAAATAAACGCCGCCGATTAGCCGACGGTCGGGCTGGGTTCACGCAATACGTTCCCGCTCTGAATCTTGTAGAGTTCGGCGTACGACCCGCCGGCCTTCAGCAATTGCTCGTGTGTTCCGGATTCAACCAGCTCGGAATCCTTCACCACAAAAATCACGTCGGCATGGCTGATGGCGCTCAGATGGTGCGCGATAATGATGGAGGTTTTGCCCTTCATCAGGACGTTCAATGCATCCATGATCGCCTGCTCGGACGCGGCATCCAACCCTGTGGTGGGCTCGTCGAGGATCAGGATTGGCGTATTGTGAAGGATCGCCCGCGCAATGGCCATTCGCTGCCGTTGGCCGCCGGAAAGTGTGACGCCGCGCTCGCCGATCAACGTGTCATAGCCCTTGGGCATTTGCTCTATGAATTCATGAGCATTGGCCAGCTTGGCGGCGCGGATGATTTCCGCTCGAGGCGCGTCAGGCTTGCCATACGCAATATTTACCCACACCGGGGCCCGGAAAAGCAGCGCTTCTTGCAGAACAAAACTTATCTGTTCCCGCAAAGACTTCAACGTATAGTTCCGCACGCTCGTGCCGTCAATCTTCACGTCGCCCGACACAGGATCATAAAAGCGCGCAATCAGATTGGTGATGGTGCTCTTCCCTGTTCCAGAAGGGCCGACAATCGCGGCGATCTGTCCAGGTTCGATTGTGAAGCTGAGGTCCTTCAGAATCTCGTTGTCGACGTCATAACTGAAGTTTACGTGGTCAAACTCGATTTTGCCTTTGAACTTCGGCGCGCGACGAGCTCGCGGCAAATCGCGGACCTTGCTTTCGATTTCAAGCACTTCCTGAATGCGCTCATAACCAATCACGGCTTTCGATACCGTATCGGTCATCTTTGAAAGGTCACGCATGGGCTTGTACATCGCCGCCAGATACAACACGAAGAGCACCACTGTTCCCGGAGGCATTTGGGCCGGATTGGTCAGTGCCATTCGTCCGCCGAATCCAAGCACGAGGCACGTGCCAACAGCCGCGGTGACTTCGACAAAAGGCGAGAGCTTCGCTTTAATAGAGCGCGCCTGGAGCGCAGCCTCGACATTTTCCATGCTCTCGGTTTCAAACCTCTCCTGCTCGTAGTCTTCCCGCGCAAAAGCCTGAACGACCCGGAAGGATGTGAGGACTTCTTGCACTACGGAGACGAGCTCACCTTCCTTTTTCCGAACAGCGCGCGCGGCCTTTTTGATCCGGCGGGTAAAGGAATACACGACCACCATCAGAACCGGAGTAATGGAAAGCGCAATCAGCGTGAATCGCCAGTTGATATAAAACATCACGCCCATCATTCCTCCTAGTGTCAGGACATCCACAAGGATGCCGAGAAGCGCGGAGTTGATGAAATCCTGCACGGATTCGATGTCGCTCGTCACGCGAGTAATCAGGTCCCCTGTTTGTGCTTCGTCATGGTCGGCGAGCGAAAGCCGTTGAATGTGGTTGTAGACGGTCAGACGCAGGTCGTGGGACACCAACTGACTGACACTGGTCGTCATGTAATTCTCGACATAGGAGCTGATTGCGCCGACGATGGCTATCACCGCAACGGCTGCCACGGCAAAATCCAGAATCGCCAACTTGTTTTGCCCGAACAGTTTCGTGACAAATCCACCCATCCAGGGCGGCAGTTTTTTCGATTGAGCGATATTGTCTACAACGATCTTAATGGGCCACGGAGCTGCGATGTCCGTCACCGTTTCGCCGAGCACTGCAATCATTGCGAGGGTCAGCGCCTTCCAGTACGGGCGAATCAATTCTGCGATTTGTAACCTTCCCGGGCGCCGCGCGGTCGTGGTCCTCGCGGCAATTTCAGGCATAGCGGATTTTGAACCTTCAGAAGAAACCAAGCACCCCTCCGGTGCACCCTATCTTCAAGTCTCGTCTCTTAGATGGTCGCAAACACCGATTCGGAGCATCTTATCAGAGGCATTGCTGGGTGAAGAGGTTACTATCCGGTGGTCTAGCGGGGCGGTGGCGCGGATCACGGGACTGGTTTGTGCCGGGAATAAACCAGATTCAATGTTGCGTGACAAGACGCAGACGCAAGGTGAACGACCGGCCGGTACCACCAGAGAACGTATCGAAGTTGGGCGCGTCAACATTATTGACAACGGCATCCGGATTATTGTGGCCGGTAATGTTATTGCTCGAGACGCGCACTGCCCACTCACGCTTGCGGAAAAGGAACTGCTTCTCCAAACCCACATTCAGGCTCACGTAGCTGGGATAGCGGTACGTGTTCGCGGCGCCGACAAGTTGCTGTTCGTCATTCACTGCGGTAAAGGGAAAACCGCTATGGTAGTCAAAGAAATAACTAACAAGCAGGTGCCAGAACGGCAGGGGCACCCACCCGCGAGATAGTAAACGATTGGGCGCATCCCAAAGAAGCGGACCAGATTGTTGCGGGCTGAAATATAGCGTAGCGAGCGTGGGATCCAGCACTTGATTCGAGGTCGCGCGGGAACGAGTGTAGTCCACCATTACCTCAGCCTGCTCGCCGAATGCGTGCCGAATCCAAGTTTCGCCCGACACGTAGCGATCGCTTCGGGCATTCTCCAAAAGGAATACGCCAGACGGTTGGACGTTCCATGCAAAAGCGTCGCGCCCATCCCGGAGCAAGAACGCTCCGCCCACATAAGTACGCGCGAAGATCTTCTCATCCCATTCGGCGGTCGTATTATCAGACCGCGGCTGTGAGAGCCTTCCTGGCGGCAGCACGAACGAGCTGACAATCGGGTTGCCAAGCGGAACCGTGCCAGTGCTGTCATAAAACACATCTGTACGCTGCTGGTCGAGGGCTTGTCCAATGATTGACAGGTTCAGCGGCTGGTAGTGCTCGCCCCAAGCCAATGTGAACTTCATGCGCCCGTCTCCCTTGAGAATCCAGTTCATGGCCAACCGCGGTTGCACTAGTGTTTCCCCGACCAAGCGATCCCAATCCGCGCGCATGCCAACCGAAAATACAACTGGCTTTACTGGCCTCCAAAGATCCTGCGCATACAGCCCAAGTTGGGTATTCGACAAATGAAATAAACCGGCCCCCCCAAAGGTGGCGCGGTCGGAAAGTGCGCCGTCCTCGCGTTCGAAATCGATTTCGCTTCGCGCAGCTTGCTGCGAAAAAGTCAGCTCATCAGCATTCAGCCCGGCGGAAAGAGTGTGCGTTCCCCACAGGTTGAGCGTACTGGACATCACATTCCCAACGAGTTGCACCCGGCTCGATTGCTGATCAATTGTCTGGAAATAATTGCCGGACGCCTCCGATGGAGTGACAACATAGGTCGCGTTGCCTTGCGGGTCATTCGTGCTGCGCCCGGTGTCTACAGCGACTCCCAATTCCATCAAAGTTCGCCTCATCCATATTTGGTCCTTCCCAGAAACGAAGTAACGGTTCGCCTGACGGTTCGTTGTGGTTGAGAGTGGTGTGAATGGACCCAACCCCAATTCCGGATCGCTTGAACGGTTGTACAGAAAGCTCGCTTGAAGAATGTTTCGCGGCGTAATGTTCACCTGGGCGCGCAGCAGACTATCACCCGCCCACTGCGTGGCAACGTTTTGTCCCTCCGGCAATCCAGTGATCACGCCATAAGTATGCTGAGCACTGACCGCAGCCGAAAACCACGCGCGCCCTTTCTTAATAGGCCCGGAAAGGGTCGCGCGCGGAAACCAGTTGCCGAAGTGCACTCCTTCGTTAAAGCTGATGCCCGGAAAGAAGTTTGTTGTGCCAAATCTCCACTTATCGTCCCCGGTTTTTGTGTCAAGCATGAGGATCCCGGCTCCGGCGTGTGCAAATTGAGCGCCGTACCCTCCTGTTTCCACCGTCGCGGATTGGATCGCATCCACATTCAGGCGCGGTGTGAACGATCCATTCGAGGGGTCGTTGATTTCAAATCCGTCCAGCAGAATTTCGGTTTGTCCTTGCCGCGCGCCGGCGACGTGAATACGTCCGTTGGCGTCTTCCATGACATTGGGCATCGTGATGAGGCTTTGCTGCAGGTCGTGGCTTGATGGAACGGGCGTGTTCACAATGTCGTGCTCGACGAGAGTTTCTTGGTGGCTGGTTGTGTCCGGATCAATTTGCACGGGATCGGACCGAACCTCTACTTTCTCCTGAAGCTCGGTCGCATGGTTCATTGTGAAGGAGGCTTGGTTTTCTCCAGGCTTCAGTTCAATGACGCTATTTTCGATCCGAAAGAAGTCTGTTTTAGAGAACGATAGGACAACTCGATCTGCGGGAAGAGGTGCGATTTGAAATTTGCCGGCCGCATCGCTATAGACCGTCAAAGATGAGTTGTTGCCCCAGTGAGCGGTGACTTCCACTCGCGCGATTGGATGGCCATCCTCATCCAATACCTGACCTAGCATTGATGCGGGGGTGCTTTGCGCTTGCACGGCGGTGCAGGCCACCCCCGACAGTGCAAGAGCACACACCACTCTCCGCAGCGTACCTCCGGCCCCACGCCGCATGCTTGCCCTCTTCCCGGGGACTGCTCGCTCATTGACGTTTGTAAACGTCGTAGTTATTCAAATGCGCCACCTGCTTGAAATCCTGGCGCAAAAGCCCAAGTAGGCGATCATTGTCCTCGACCGGCTGATCCTCCAACTGCAGGTTCCGCTTTACCACAAGCCAGCGGATATCGCGGGCCCTGGCAAGATCGAGAATCTCCTCCGGACTATAAGGATTGACCGTGTGGTCGAACATTATCACTGGAAAGCGCGGATGTCTGCCTGTTGTGTAATAAAAAAGGTCTTCACCCGGGATCATCAGCAGCCCATCGCCCCTGGGAATCTCGCGGTCGCTAAAACGAACCAACTCCTCGAACCACGGAATCCACGGGCCGCGAACGGAAAGTCCCGCCAGGGGCCGCAGTGTTGATCGGGCGATTTCGCCATCCGAAACATTCGCGTATGCCAAGCGTTCGTGGCTGAACGCATAAAAACCGCCGGAAACTAACATCGAAACAGCTACCACAAAAGCAAATGCACGCATCTCCCATGCATGCGGCCTCTTCGAGAGATTTCCGAGCGAAACAAATATGAAGGCGGCCAATATCATGAGCAGAGGCCAGAGGGCATATGTTGAGCCCCAAAGTTGCTGCGACAGAAAGGCTCCCAGTACTGTGCCAATCACGACGAATGGCAGCGCTGGTGCGATGCCCGACTGCCTCCGGAGGTTGAATAGGGCGAATCCAAAAGACACGATTAAAACGAAGGGCCACAGGGCAAGTAGCCTTTCCGCGCGCTCCGATGAGTCATCATCCAAGAACAGGTAAATCACAGGCCAAACAAAGGGCGCCGACATTAGGGAGACGGACGCCAACGCTATCAAGCGGCTCAACCGTCCTGTGCCCCCCAGATTATTTTGTGAATTTGCCTGGAGAAGCAGTGCTCCGCATGCGAACGCGGCAATCCACCACCAAACCGCATGAATCATGAACGCACCGAACATGTCTTCAAGCGACGGCGTGCGTCGCGCAGCCGCGAACTGTATCGTCCAGTGCCAATAGTTTCCAAGCCCTACGGTTAAGTGCAGAAGGAGTGCTGCCACTCCGAGCGTAACTGCAGATCCCAACGCCAACGACAAGTAGTCAAAAATGCGCTGTCGTCGCCAAGACGCTATTCCCATCAGCACTGCAATCGCCAGCCCTACGCTCCCGAGGAATCCCAATCCTACGTTTTGCTTTATGAATAGTGGAACGACCAGCGCCGCTCCGGTTAGAAATGCGCGAAGAGGAGGCCATTCAGTCCGTTCCAATTGTTGTAGAAGATAAATGCACGCTAGAATTGCGAACGTGCAGTCGGGATCATAGAAGGGATGTGGATAGATGCAGTAAATCCCCAGAACGGTAAGCGGTGCGCTTAGAAGAAATGCCACCAAACGAGGGGGTACCAAAGATCTCCGCAGCACATTCAGTAGAACTCGCCAGGCGAGCACCGTGGCCATTCCACCCACGACAGCGGAATAGATGATGTGATGAAAGAACACCCGCCCGCCAAGTTTGATGATGATCGCTTGAACCAAAAACGTCCCGGGCGCATATGGAAATGGAAAATCGCGGTAAGGAAAATCGCCGAGAGATATGCGATGAGCGTTTTCCAGGATATAGCTAAGATCCCACAGAACACCGACATGTAAGTTCTGCCAGACCACAACCGCGGCCGTTGCGAAAAAGAGCACCGAGGCCGCTGCCCAGTCCCAACCGCGCCACTGGTCGGACTTTGCTTGGCCCTCACGTGTGCCGCGCCAGTTCATTTGGCAATTCAGTTCAAGTACCAGGGCACGTTAATTACGACGATTCTGTCATTCCCCTTCAAGAGAAGCGCGGCTTTCAGCCATGTCGCTCGTTGATTATGAAGGGTATAACTTAGCCAATGCTTTTCGACAAATTCAGGAATGATTACAGCAATCTGACGATCGGGGTTTTTCTTCGCAAGTTCCAACGCGTAGTCCACGATTGGATTGATTACGAATCGGTACGGCGAATCCAGTATTTTTAACTCGGGGACCGGCAATCCAGCCGCACGCAAGGGATCTTCTACGATCTCCTTCCATTCCTTTGAAAGCTCCTCTTTATCACCACCGTAGTTCACGTTCACCACATGCACATCTTTAGACATGTTCAATCCAAGTTGCAATCCCCTCCGCGCGACCTTGTTTAGCGTGAGCATTGGAATTACAACAACAGGCGCCAACAAAGCATGTAAATTGAGGGGCTCTGGATTCTGAAGTTGCAACGCCACTTGATCGTAATGGTGCCGAATCACATACATCGAAGTTATAATCATCGGAATCAACAGAACGGTAATCCAAGCGCCATCCGTAAACTTTGTGAACGTCACGACGAGGACGGTTATCCCGGTTGCAGTTGCTCCGAGACCATTTATCAGGATACCGGATCGCGATCCAGGGCCGCCGTTTCGCTTCCAATGGACAACCATCCCGGCTTGCGAAAGCGTAAAGGCGAGGAAAGCTCCGACCGCGTACAACGGAATCAGCCGGTCTGTGATACCACCGAATAAAATCAGGAGTCCTGCGCAGAGGACTGCCAGGACGATGATTCCCTGCGTGTAAACGAGCCTCCTACCGCGTACTCCAAATGGGGATGGAAGATACCCGCCATCGGCAAGAAGCCGGCTTAGCCTGGGAAAATCCGCAAAAGCCGTATTTGCGGAAAGAGAAAGCACCAGCAGGATCGAGGCAATTGTGACAAAGTAAAAAGTGTTCTTGCCCGTTACGGCGGCTGTTATTTGGGAAAGAAGGCTCTGGTATCCGGGGCCCGGCTCCGTTGCGCCGATGTGATATACGCGTGACAAGAATGCAATTCCCAGAAGCAGCACAACAAGAATCGCGATAATGATCGTCAAAGTACGCTGAGCGGTTCTTGCAACTGGTTCACGGAAGGCGGTCACGCCGTTGGAGACAGCCTCCACACCGGTCATTGCCGTGCATCCGCTTGAAAATGCCTTCAGCAGTAGCCAAATGCCGATTGTCGCACTCGCTGCCTGCATGGCCGGCGGGGCCACCACAGCCGTAGGATGCCCTCCAGATGCAATTGTCTTGGCAATGCCGATTACGATCGTTGTTAGGAGAGTTCCCACAAACAAGTACGTTGGAATCATGAAGAGAGTTCCGGTCTCACGGACACCGCGCAGATTGACAAGTGTAATAAGCACCAAAATACCGAGGCACAGCTTTAACGTATGAGGTTCCAGCCCCGGAACGGCGGAGACAAGCGCACCAACGCCGGCGGAAATTCCCACCGCTGCCGTCAGGACGTAATCAATCATGAGCGCCGCGGCAGCAAGCAATCCCGCGAAGGCCCCCAAATTCTGTCCGGCCACGGTGTAGGAACCGCCTCCGTTCGGATACGCTTCGATGGTCTGGCGGTAAGAAAAGAAAACAATTATCAAAAGCACTACGATGCTTATGGTGATCGGAATGGTGTAATTGATGCTGGCCGCGCCTAGAACTATCAGCAGCGCCAGCGCTGCTTCCGGTCCATATGCGGCGGAGCTCAGCGCATCCAATCCAAAGACGGGAATTCCCGCCAGGGCGCCGAGTCTTTCGCCTCTCTCTTCGGAAGAACTCAGCGGACGGCCAAACAGCACATCAATCACCGACATTGACGATCCTCACTCCAGGCGAAACTTTCACCACGCGAAGTGTATCCTTGTAGAACGAGAATGAAAACCACCAGTCTGAGAAGAAGCGGCAGGAGCATGCGAAAGAGTCGAGGGATTTATACTCTGGAACTAATGAATGAAGATTTGAGTGAATGTGTTTGAGGGAACAAGCCTAAGCCTATATTGCAGTATAGGTTGCAGAAAACGGTTGGTGGATTGGCCTCTCTGAAGGTCCCGCGCCGGAGGCTTTAAGCTTGCGCAGTTTCCGGCGCAATGTCTCCGGGTCCAGTCCAGCGGATCGGCACACCATTGGAAAATCCTCTTGGTCTCCAAATAGATATGACTCCGCTTCCCGCTGTGAGCGTACCGTCCCGGATGCCCACTCCTCCACCGCGCGCGCGATTACCGCGGTCCAAATCCTTTGCTCAGCCCATACTTCGATGTAGGACTCCGCCATTGAATGCATCGCACCCACCCCTCCGCGTATGCACTGTGACTCCACACTGATGGAGGCAATGGCCTGGCCAAACCCACCCATGAAGACAACAAGGGAAAACCCCGGCGCCCCTTTATCAGCAATCACTTGCAGACACGTCCAGAATTGGCTTTGCTGATTCGGGAAGCATATTGTTGCGCGTACGCGCAAATGAATGGAAAGTGTGCCGTGCTGAAACGTCTTTGCGTGACGAAACACTCACTCAATGTACGGTGGCGGCTGGAGTGTAACCGGACCTATCTGGAAGACGGCATAGTGGCAAGTACTCGGCGATCAAGCATTACGGCTGCGGCGTGCGCGCAGTTTCCGCGCTCTCCGGCCGTCCAGCTAACCATACGATGAGACAGTCCACCAATCATGCTAATCGTGCCTAACAATGTGAAATACAGACGCACAAACAGAAGCTGACGGCCGTCATCTCCGCAGTGAGGGCACATGCGAATCAGACTAAGCAATTTGCCGAAGTCCTCGCCACGAACCACACCTTCCGCCAACGCGCCCAGTTCACGCGTCTGTGCAGATACACCGCACTCGGCATAGCCAGCCAGCAGGGATCGGCAATAGCTTAGTCCAAATTGAAACATCGCCGCACCAGATATGATCAGAATGAAGATACTTGTCATGGGCTCTGCGTTGTCTCCAGCTTGTCTACCTGCGCCAACAGCGTCTCTATGTGCATCCCAGTGGCCATTGGGGCGGACTTGTGGCTTGTATCTCGAATCTCAATTTGAAACATACGGCGCGCCAGCACTTCGTCTTCTTCCATCTCGATTTGTGACGCGCAATTATAGCAACGGAAACGCTTTACGCCTGATCGTAAGTCCTGTTTTCGGCTGGATGGAAATTCGAAGAACTACGCGGTCTCGAACGGAGTGCCCCGCATCGGGACATCCCGTATCCTTGCGGAACGCACCTTCGCTTTGGCAGCACACTAGATAAGAGAAGATTCTTGCTCTAATGAAGAGAATCATTCTCCTCGGAAGGAGCGCGGACTACGCACGCAAGGAAGAAAAGAAAAATGTCCCCAACTTCAGAATGGCAACTCCGGAATCGCCGCGCCATCCTTGCGCGGATCCGACCCACCATAATTAATTCCCGCGGCAAAATCCCGCATCACGGCCTGCCCGCCGCCAAACCTATTCGAAAAGCCATTGTGCATCTGGACGATGTGGCCTTTTGCTTCCAGTTCTGCCCGCACATTGCCCGGTATGCGATTTTCGAGTTCGACATCGCAGCCTCCGAAAGTTGCTTTCGTAAAGCGAGCCGTTTCCAGAGCCAGTTGGATGTTTTGCTTGTAATCCACCACGTGCGAGACGAATTGCGCATGCGCCTGCGCTTGATTCCAACCACCCATGATTCCGAAAGCGATGCGCAGGTTACCTTGCTCCATGAATGCCGGGATGATCGTATGCAGCGGCCGCTTGTGCCCTGAAAGCACGTTCGGCGAATCAGCATCCAAATTAAACAGAGCGCCACGATCTTGCAGCACGAAACCTGTGCCTTGCGCTACAAGGCCGGAGCCAAAATTTTCGTAGTTGCTCTGAATTAGGGAAACCATATTGCCTTCACCGTCCACAACACTCAAATAGATTGTGTCGCCCCCTGGGGGCAGAGGCGTCCCTGGAGGTACGTCGCAGTTCGCTTTGTCCATATCGATCTGTTTGGCGCGGGTGGCAGCGTACGCCTTTTGCATCATTGCTTCGGCTTCCTTCATTACTTCCGGATTATTCTTCGGATCTCCGATATAGCGCTGTAGATCGGCATAGGCCAGCTTTTTGGCCTCAATCATCATGTGCAGTGTGCGAGTCTGGTTCAAGCCAAATTGCGGCGGCTGCGCCGGTTGTCCTGGTTGCGGGGCCGGCGGCTGCATCGGAAACGTTTCCATGATGTTGAGCATTTCGAGAGCCGCCACTCCCTGTCCGTTGGGCGGCATCTCATAAACGGTCCAGCCTCGATAAGTTGTCGAAATGGGCTCAACCCATTCACTTGAATATCCCGCCAAGTCATCGAGGGTCATGACTCCATCATGCCGCTGTGACACCTGCACGATGCGCTTCGCAATTTCTCCTTTGTAATACGCGTCACGTCCCCCAGTGGCAATCTGGCGCAGCGACCAGGCAAGATCAGGGTTCTTGAAGAGCTGTCCAACCTTTGGCGCCTGATCGTTTATGAGATACACATGCGCGGCTTCATCGTTTTCGCGCACCACAGCGGCGTTCTGCGTCCATAGTCCGCCAACCCACTCTGGAACGGCAAACCCCTGTTCAGCCACATGAATCGCGGGCGCCAACACATCGGGCAGTTTCATCTTCCCAAAGCGGTCGAGCAGTTTTTGCCAGCCGTCCACCACGCCCGGCACCGTAACCGTGTAAATCCCACGGGTAGGTAGCTCGCGGAATCCCTTGTCGCGCAGTAGCTGCGCGTTCAGCGCCTCCGGAGCCCAGCCGCTCGCGTTCAGCCCGTAAAGCTTGCCTGTCTTCGCGTCGTATACAATTGCAAATAAGTCGCCCCCAAGGCCGTTCGACATTGGCGCCACGACTCCCATGACAGCATTCGCAGCCACCGCGGCATCAATTGCGTTTCCACCTCGTTTCAGGATTTCTATTCCTGCCTGCGCCGCAAGCGGAGATTCTGCCGCCACGATTCCATCCTGCGAAATAACCATCGAGCGAGCCTGGACACGATCGGGTCCGGCCGGCTGCCCCCGCTGGGCGTCTATCTGCGATGCTGTCATCATCTGCCCCATACCCAACACAGCGACAATGCCGAGATACCAATGAATTCGCGATTGCATGACTGAGTGTGATTCCTCCTGCGTGCCCGGCTGGCAGTGTGATGCGCCCAATGCGCGAAGACCAAATCTCCTCCCGCGTCTTTTGCAGTACCGCACTGTAGCCTGAAACATCCCCGTTCCACAATGCCCTGCCGAAGCCGGACCCTCTTGTTTCATCTTGGATTTGTTTGGCCCCGCCTTGCGCATTGGTTAGAATGGAATCCCGCGGGTAGTGCAGCCTACCGAGGAGCGATTCGAGTGACCAAGGCGAAGGAAACAGAATCTGTTCGTGGAGGCCGCCAAGGCGGCCCGACCGCGCGGACGCAGCCCGTTCCGCGTGACCAATTGCAGGCCGCGCTGGATTCACTCGTCCGAGCTGAATTCGGTGATCCCTTCAGCGTCCTGGGCCCGCATCCTGTCAGCACACCAAACGGCAATGCACTCGCTATTCGAGCGCTGATCCCAAACGCCGAAGAAGTGCAGGTCGTTCTAGGCGAGCCCTTAGCTGCGTTCCCCGCCGCTCGCATCCATCCCGGTGGCGTCTTTGAAGCTGTGCTGCCAGCAACAGCGGCCACACGCGCGATTCCCGGTGGCTATAAATTTCGCGTCCGTTATGTTGGCGGCGTCACAGTTGAAATTCATGATCCCTACAACTTCCCTTCCCTGTTGACAGATTTTGATCTGCACCTGATTGGCGAGGGCACGCACTACGAAAAATACGAAAAGCTCGGCGCGCATCCTCGCGAAGTAGCTGGCGTGCGCGGAGTGCATTTTGCCGTCTGGGCGCCGAACGCGCTGCGCGTCAGCGTAACGGGTGATTTCAATTTATGGGATGGCAGGATGCACACGATGCGATCGCTTGGCCAAACAGGTCTCTGGGAGATATTCATTCCGGAAGTCGCGCTTGGCTCGATCTACAAATTTGAGATTCGGCCTCGGGGAGCGCCTCTTCCCATTCTTAAAGCGGATCCGTATGCCTTTCGCGCGGAGGTGCGCCCGCTTTCAGGCTCGATTGTCTGCGAACTGGCCGGCTATTCCTGGGCTGATCACAGCTGGATGTCCGCGCGCCGTGAACGCGACTGGCTCGCCGCGCCGATTTCGATTTATGAGGTCCACGCAGGCTCCTGGCAGCGCATAACGGAGGAAGGCAACCGTTGGCTGACGTACCGCGAGCTTGCCGACCAGCTCGTCCCCTATGCTAAGAAACTGGGTTATACCCATATCGAGTTACTTCCCATCATGGAGTATCCTTTCGACGGCTCATGGGGCTACCAGACCACTGGCTATTTCGCGCCAACCAGCCGTTACGGCGCGCCGCACGACATGATGTATTTCGTCGACCGGTGTCACCAGGAGGGGCTAGGCGTTTTGCTGGACTGGACCCCCGCGCATTTCCCCACCGACGCCCACGGACTGGGCGAATTCGACGGCACGCATCTCTACGAGCACGCTGATCCGCGCCAGGGCTTCCACCCGGACTGGGGCACCTACGTCTTCAATTACAATCGCACGGAAGTACAGAACTATCTGCTTTCGAACGCTCTCTTCTGGCTGGATAAGTATCATATTGACGGTCTACGCGTAGACGCTGTCGCTTCCATGCTGTACCTCGATTACTCGCGCAAAGAAGGCGAATGGATTCCGAATGAATTCGGAGGGCGCGAAAATCTCGCGGCTATCGGTTTTCTGAAACGGCTCAATGAAGTGGTACACGCCCGGTTCCCCGGCGTTCTCATGGCTGCGGAAGAGTCCACGGCGTGGCCGGCGGTCTCGCGCCCGACCTACCTGGGCGGTCTCGGGTTCACGTTGAAATGGAACCTGGGATGGATGAATGACACGCTTGCGTATTTTGAGCGTGATCCAATCCACCGCAAGTATTATCAAAGCCGGATGACGTTTTCGATGCTCTACGCTTTCACGGAAAACTTTATTTTGCCGCTCTCGCATGATGAAGTAGTCCACGGCAAGAAATCCCTGCTCCGCAAGATGCCGGGGGACTCATGGCAGGAATTCGCGAATCTCCGTCTGCTCTACGCCTACCAATATGCTCACCCGGGAAAGAAACTGTTATTCATGGGCCAGGAATTTGCGCAACCCGCCGAGTGGAACTTCGACGCATCGCTCGACTGGCATCTGCTTGAATACAAACCGCATCTGGGCGTCCAGCAGCTTGTAGCGGATCTGAACCGTCTGTACAAAACCGAAGCAGCGCTGCATGAAGTGGATTTTGACTGGCAGGGATTCGAATGGCTTGACTGCAACGATGCCGATGCGAGCGTCCTCTCGTTCGTGCGCCGCGCCCGCGATTCCAAGGATTTCCTAATTGTCGTGGCAAACTTCACGCCCGTCCTGCGGGAAAACTACCGCGTGGCAGTTCCCAAGCCTGGCCGTTACCGCGAGGTGCTAAATTCAGACGCTGAAGCCTACGGCGGCACGAATGCAGGCAATCAAGGAAACGTCAACGCCGACCCGATTCCGTGGACAGGCCGCGATTACTCCCTGAACTTGCGATTGCCCCCGTTGGGCGCTCTCATCCTCAAGCCCGAACGAGTGTAGACTGCGCTGTCAATTCGTTGTAAGCGAATGCACGAACTCACTTAGGCTTCTTACTGTCTAGCCCACGCCAGCCCGTCAGTCCCTTTGCCCGTCTCGATGGGCTGCTCTAACTGCCATGTATCAAGATTCAAGACGGCGACTTTTGCGCTCTTGTCGCAGGATATGTATGCCCTCTTGCTGTCCGGCCGCACGACGATTTCCTGGGGGATTGGCGGAACTTCGAATGTCCGTGCAATCTTCATGGACGAAAGATCGAGGACAGCGACCTTCGCTGTCGCTAACTGTGTGATTAGCAGCCACTTGCCATCAGGAGTAGCAGCCGTTCCGTAAGCAACATCGGGCAGCGCGACCCAATTCCTGAGCGAATTCGTGGCCGTATCAATCACGGCGAGCCGGGGTTGCTTCTGGTCCGCGGTGAACACCATGCGGTTGTCGGCGCTGATTGAGATTCTCTGGACTACGCTCGCCACAGGAATGATCGCAACCACTTTCTTTGCTTCAAGATCTATGGCGGAAACGGTCCCGGACGCCACGTTGGCCGTGTAGCCGCGCTTGCCATCGCTGGAAATCGCGAGCATGTGCGATTGCGCCGCGCCCGTGGGGATAGTGCCAATGACCTTCAGCGTGTGCGGATCAATCACGGTGATCGCTTCGGCAAGCTCTGTGGTGACATAGAGCAGCCCGTTCTTCGGTCCAAAAACAGCGCAGTGAGGCCGCAACCCTTTTCCGAGATCAATCCGCCCGGTGACATTGCGGCTTGAAAGATCGATAACCGCGATTGTCGAGCCATCCGTTCCTGGCAGGCCGACGCCTGAATTTCCGTAAATTGGGACAAACGCGGTTCTTCCGTCCGGCGAGGCAACTACTTCATGGCCGGTTACGCCTCCCTCCTCGATGGCCGCGACTTGCTTGCCGCTTGCAGGGTCAATGATCCCCAACGTCGCTTCCCCCTTGTTGGCGACCAGCAGCCAGCCTTTGGAGGAATCATTACTTGCAGACACGGCATTCATCTCCAAGCAAAGGGAAATTCCAGCCAAAACGATCAAGAAAACCTTTAATGGAAACTTCCGCATAGATGCCTCCGAACTGTAGGCTTTGGCGCCTTGGTGAATCGAGGAATGAACCGCTCACGCGGCATTGTACACCGGGTTGCCTTCGCTCAAAGCATACTGGGACCCGGACAACCGCCATCATCCTCAAACATCCTTACGGAACATTTCTCACGCCGTTTGCGTATGAATAATCAACGTGCCCTGGGAGGGGCTGACTATGAAACTCCAATCAACACGCACACGATTTGCGGTGGGTGGCATAGCTATTCTGGCGGTTGCGCTGCTGGCGGGAACTGTAATGAAGGCCCAAACTTCGCAAACCCAGCAGGATCAACGCTGGCTGCACGTCCGTGTAGACGATCCAGGCGATAAAGACCAAATGGTGCGCGTGAATGTTCCCCTCGCGCTGGCCGAAGCCCTCGTATCCAGTGTAAATAGCGGCCAGCTACAGCACGGCCACATCAACTTTGGACACGCCGACCTGAATGGCGTGGACCTGCACCTCATGCTTGATGCAGTGCGCTCTTCGGCCGACGGTGAATTTGTCACCGTAAAAAACAGAGATGAGGACATCAGCGTGGCCAAGCAGAACGGCTTTTTCGTTATCCACGTAGCGGATACGCACAAGGCCGAAAAACAGAATGTTGAGATACACATGCCCATGACCGTCGTAGATGCGCTGGTTGCCTCTGCTGGACACGACCTTCACGATCTGGACATCGCAGCCGCGCTCCATGCGCTTGCGCTGCACGTCGGCAATACCGAACTCGTAAGCGTCAAGGATGGCAGGCAAACTGTCCGCATTTGGCTCGATACCAAAAACACGAGCGACTGACGTGGACCGGCGCCAAATCCTCGCAATCCAGTTGAATGGGGAGACTTAAATGCTTGCAAAAATCGCGCTTGGAATGTTCGTGACGGTCGCTGCATGCACCGCTTATCTTTTGCAGGACGGGTTCGTGCATGTAACCGTCGAGGAATTCCAAAAGGACGGCACTCATCTTCATCTGCTGGTGCCTGCCGCGCTCGCACCACTCGGAGCACACCTAATACCACAGCGCGAACTAGCAAGATCTCGTGAGCGCCTTAGCCCATGGCTGCCGGCTTTGCGCCTGACTGCTTCGGAGCTTGAGAAGCTTCCCGATTCGGTGCTGGTCGAGGTGCGTGATGATGATGAACACGTACGTGTCGCAAAAGTTGGCGACGGCCTGGAGGTGGAAGAAGAATCGCCACGGGAACACGTGCACGTATGGGTTCCGCTCCGCGCAATTTACGATATGGCGGATTCATTCGAGGCGCGCTTCCATTCTGATTAGACATTCGCGGCTCGCCTTCATTCGGCCCCGCAAAGAAAACAAAAGGCGCTCGCCGCAGCGAGCGCCTTTTTCAAATCCACGAACCGCAATTCCATTCTTAGCGTTTTAAGAGGTTCGCACGCCGCCTATTACTGTCCTCGCCCGCGCCCCATCATGGAATCCATTGACTGCGGAGTTCCGACAATGTGGGATTTCGCATCCGTGATGACCTTAATTAGGGTCATCGAATTGTTCGGCGATGTCGTCTTGACGAGACCCCAGGGAGCTACTTTGGAAGAAAACCACACGTCGCCTGAGCCGTCCTTGTTACGCCAATGCTCGCAATCAAATGTTCCCGCCGGCGTCGTGACGGATTCACTTCCTACGCGTTCTCCACCTTCGCGGAAATCCGTTTTCGCTGGCGCGGGTGGAGCGCCCCCTCGATTACCCATCGCCATCATGGGGCTATTCCCAGACATTTCCAGGGGGGGCCGGCCGGGAGCTTGGATAATCATCTTGGCATTTGTGAGTTGGGATCCGTCTTTCACCATAAGCTCTTGCATCACAATTTGTTGGCCACTCTTATCACTGGCAAGGAATTCCATCCAGAAGCCGGGCTGGCCATTGGAATCCTCCTTGCCGACGATCTCCAGCGTAATGACTTGTTTTTGACCGTCCTTACCGACCACTTCGTAGGTTGCACCGCTGCCAACGACAGGATTCCAGAGGCCGTTCATCGCGGGCGGGGCCATCCCCATCATTCCGCCCCTCTGCGCCAGCAATGGAGCGCCGGTCAACACAACAGCTGCAATCAGCAGAACACCTGCTCGCTTCAGCATGAATACCTCCGGAGTGGAATTCAAAAACCTCTAATCCTATCGAGCCATATACAAAAGAAACTCGCCGCGCTGTTCACTTCGAATGCAGGCAAACTCGCGTCCGCTTGTAAACTTGCTGCTGGAACAGCTCTGAATGCGGGATGAGTTCGCCTTAGTAATCTACTCCCTGCTTGTCGGCCATCTTAGGTATATCGAATGTGGTTGACACCTTCGCGTTCCCCGCTTGTGTAGAAAACTCCATGCCCTTCTCGTCCTTGGCAATCGTGGGCTCGCCGGACGCCGTCGTCTTGGCAAACTCGAAAATGATCGCGGTGGGGCGCCTGCCGTCCTGACCTGTCTGAATGATTACCTTCGTCGGGGTCATCTTTTCTTTAGTTTTCTTCGACATCAGGTAGGAATGCGCCTTCAGGTTGTCGGATCCCTCTTTGCCAAAAGCCATCAAGTTTCCTCCCATGACGGCCACTTGATAGACAGTCGGCTCCGCGGAAAGCGCCTTCCGTGCATCATCGGCAGGCGTTCCCTCAAGTTCCTTGTTCCGGGCCATTGCTTCACGAACCGTCCGGGACGAATACCAAGTAACCGTATAGGACGACTCCGCGCCCATCCCCTGAGACCCGCAAGTTCCGTTAATCGCTGACTTGTCTCTCGGGCCGCCGGATCCGCAGGGGTCGGAATCACTACTGCCGTGCGCCTGATCTCCTGCTGCCGTGAATGGCGAAGACATGCTTCCGCCGCCTCCACCTCCGTATTGAATCTTATGCGACCAGGGTGAGTCCGTGAGTATCTTCTGAACGTCTTTCTGATCCCAATTCTGAAAATCCTTGTCCTTCCACACATCGGTAGCATATGCAGCGGCAGCCATCAACAGTCCCGCGGCCATCAGACTCATCATTCTCTTCGACATAAATGTTTCTCCTCGCAAAAGCAGCCTTCCAGGCCGCTTCTTGCATTGCTGAATATCGCTCAATTTCATAAAAGCGTCCCGCTTGACGCGAATCGTGGCCGTTGCCTTCCTCCGGCCAGTCACACCACGCTCACTTAGAGGTTCCTACCAGTTCTCCTTCTGCCGCGCAATAACCATTGGTGATACGCGAGAACGGTCCTGAAAGAGATTATAGCGCAAGGACAGCCGGATTAGGAGCAAAACGGCCTGTCGCCGATACAATTTGTCATCATTCGTCTGACAACGCTTCGATGGGATCGGCCTTCGCAGCCCTATATGCGGGGTAGAGCGCGCCTAGCGCTGAGGCTACCACCGCCAACAAAATTGCCCGGGCCACCCACATCGGTCCGACGCGAATTTGAAGAGTCGGCGCCCAGTATCGCAGAACGCGAATCGTTCCAAACGTCACCACCAAACCCAAAACGGCGCCAATGCCAGCCATGACGCAGGCCTCCACTTCGATCAAGCTCAGAATTCCCATTCGCGAGGTTCCCAGCGCCTTCAGAATGCCGATTTCGCGTGTCCTTTCGAGGACCATCGTGTTCATCGTCAGGAGCACCACCAAGAAGCTGATCCCTACTCCAAGGAATATGAATGACCGGATAAACGGTTCCAGCCCTGGGAGGTTTGAAGAGGTCATCATGGTCAGATACTCCCCTATCGAACGAATCCGATAGGTGGGCAGCAGGGATACCAAATCCGCGCGAGCAGCCTCCGTATCCCCCCTACTGCGGACGTAGACCATGGAAATGCGCTTCTCGGCCCCGGCGATGTCCTGAGCCGTGCGCAATTGGATGAAATAGCGCGCACCTTTGCCGTGCACGACGATGCCTGCGAGGTGGAAAGGACGATTGAGAAGCTGGATCGTGTCACCCACATGCAGATGATGGGACTGCGCCACCAAGTCGTCGGCGATCACGTCGTCGGGTCTTTCCAACCCATGACCAGCCAGAAAATGAAAGCCTTTACTTAGACCTTCAAAACTCGCCTCATCTATGCCGAAAATGACCTGCAGGCTCTTCGTGTCTACTACGAAAAACACCGGCGCGACTTCGTCAACGCTCGGTATTTTCGCGATCTGATCGGCGACGGATTCCATCATCACTGAGTTCGAAAGTCCCAGAAAAGGCGACGAACCGGGCGCCTGAACCATAATATCGGCGCCAACCCCTTCGGCGCGTTCGCCCCAATCAGCCAGCAAGCCGGAAGTGAATCCCACAAGAAGGAGCACGAGTATGACTTGCAACGAGATTGCCACCGCGCTCAGCACCGAACGGAGCGGACGCGCTTTGAGGTTGTGCCACACCATTTGCCATCGAGTGAAGTTTTTGGATGGCCGCCTTGAGATTTGTGGTGACACCGTAGACTGAATCTATCACCCGCTCGCGTTGCGGTCAAAATCGTTCGCTTCGCCCGTTATCTCAATGGCCTCTTCCCAAAATGCACTTTTTTCTCAAAAGCGGACTTTGCCTGGTCGAGATCCACCGAATTTTGCCGCGCGGACCAAAGCGCACCGGCAATGGAGCTAACTTTTTCAACAGAGTTGTTGAAAACTTTGTGGAAATGGAACTTCGAATCGCGGTAACCATTTGCGAAAGTTGCGGTTGGAGCTCTTTGCACAACAATGGTGCAAAGAGCGCCGTTCTTCACAGGCACTTTTTGTGCCATACGGTTCCACACGGTCTCTTCACGAAAGCTTTTTTGAAAAGACTTGTGGCATAAGCGGATGGCAAGCGAATGGCAACTTGCAGTACAGTTCTAAAACCAGTGCGGAGGCCTTTCGAGGTGAACTTTAACGACTTGCTGATCTTGAGTGGCATCAATGGATTGCCCAAAGGGTCTCCAACCCTCCGCGACAACCTGCACAATCACTTTTCCACGCGGAACAGTCGGTATAAGCGCGATACCTTCGGGGCTCGTCTTAACATTCATCTCGACGTTCTCGTCCTTGCCTAACGTATGCTTGACGACGTAGCGGACGTAGACGCTGGCCGCATCCACCGGCTTGTCGCCTCCGGTAACTTCGATGCGCAGGCGCACGCCCGTATCGTCCGCAGGCTGTGCCTTCTTATCCTTCCCTTGCGCGTAAGAAAAAGAGGCGGCAAACGCTACAACCAGCGCAACAGTTGAGACAATCCTTGAGATATGGATCGAACGAGAACTCAATCTTGCCACCTAAGCGGATCAGAGACCTTCCGCATCCGCGGCGTTGCCCTGCGACGAATTGACTGGCAGTCGCACCTGCGCTAACGTCAGTCGGCGCTGGGTAGCGCTCGCGTCTAAGTCTCTTCTACTCATACGCTATGCGAGAGCATTCTGCAATTAAAATTCGGTAGCCAGGTTATCGCGGGCTGAGGCTCGCGCATACGGGAGGATCGGATGGGATTTGCGACCGATGCCATTCACGTCGGACAGGAACCGGATCCTTCCACAGGTTCGATCGTAGCGCCGATTTACCAAACTTCGACATACGTCCAGCCCGAACTGGGAAAGAACAAGGGTTACGATTACGCCCGTACGGCGCATCCCAACCGCCGGGCGCTCGAACGCACTGTCGCCAAACTCGAAGGCGGCACGGCAGCATTCGTTTTTACTTCCGGCATGGCGGCGATTGACGCCGTGTTCCGCCTGCTTCGTCCCGGAGACCATGCCATCCTTTCGCAAGCGGTTTATGGCGGCGTGGTACGGCTCACTACGCAGTTCCTGGTTCAATTCGGGATGGAGTTCAGCTTCGTTGACACGTCCTGCACGGAGAACGTCGCCAAGGCCATACGCCCGAAGACTAAGCTCGTATACGTGGAAACGCCTACGAATCCCACCATGACAGTCACAGACATCTCGGCCGTGGCAAAGCTCGCGGCCGGACACAAGCTCACCCTCGCTGTTGACAATACATTCCTGAGCCCGTATTTTCAGCGCCCCATTGAGTTGGGCGCCCACATCGTCGTTCATTCGATGACGAAATACTTGAACGGCCATAGCGATTGCACCGGCGGCGCAGCCATATTGACCCGGCAGGAAGATGCCGACCGCATCTATTTCCTCCAAAGGTCGGTGGGAAGTGGTTTGGCGCCCATGGATTGTTTCCTTGTTTCGCGAGGCATCAAGACTCTTGCCGTAAGGATGAAGCAACACGAAGCGAATGGAATGGCCGTGGCGAAATATCTGGAAGCGCACTCGAAGGTGAAGCGGGTGCTTTACCCGGGCCTCGCGTCACACCCGCAGCATGAAATCGCCAAAAAGCAGCAGAGTGGCTTCGGCGCGATGCTTTCTTTCGATCTGGGCAGCCTCGAAGCATCCCGGCGTCTGCTGAACCATGTGAAGCTCTGCTCGCTGGCGGAAAGCTTGGGAGGAGTCGAAACGCTCATTTCACATCCTGCCAGCATGACTCACGCATCCGTCCCGGCCGAAATGCGCCAACAAATCGGCATCACTGACGGCCTGGTGCGATTGTCCGTGGGAATTGAAGACGTGGAGGATTTGATCGCGGATTTGGATTTCGCCCTCTCAAAGGTCTAGACCGGAGGCAGCTATGCGAGAAATGTGGAGTTGGCGCGCAACCGTTGCGGCATCTTTGATTTGCGGCGCTGCGCTTTGGATAAACGCATGTTCGAGCGCATCGAGCCCTCCACAAAGCGCTTCAACCTCAACCGCGCAACCATCAGGCCAGCAAAACGACCCCCGCCTTGCCAATTCCTACCGCTTCGAAAGAGGCGGATGGATTTACATCCATGCCGAAGGGACGCCGTCGCAAATCGGCTTCCAGCACGGATATCTTCTGGCGCCCGAAATCGCCGACGCGTTGAACGCATACAAGGTCGGCGCTATGCATCAGACCAAGCGCGATTGGAATTTTTTCCGTGAAACCTCGCGGAATGTGTTATGGCCGCACGTCGAACAGGAATATCGTGATGAGATTCAGGGCATCGTGGACGGCGTGAATGCGCATGGCGTGAAAGTTGACCTTGACGATATCGTCGAGCTGAATGCGTTTATGGAAGTGCCCGGCTACTACGTCCCCTGGCTCAACGCGCAAAAACATGTGAAAAATGCTCCGCATCTAACCAGCCCCGGAAACTGCAGCGCTTTTGTCGCCACGGGCAGCTACACGCGCGACGGCAAAATCGTAATTGCCCATAATAATTGGACGGATTATTGGGAAGGCGAGCGCTGGCGCATCATCTTTGACATTGTTCCCACGCACGGATTCCGCATGATGATGGATGGATTCCCTGGCGTAATCACCAGCGACGATGATTTCGCTGTGAACGCCTCCGGACTGATGATTACGGAAACCACCATCAGCCAGTTCACTGGATTTGACCCGAATGGCATCCCCGAATTCGTGCGCGCGCGCAAAGCGATCCAGTACGGTTCATCAATTGACGACTACGTGCGCATCATGCTCGATGGGAACAACGGTGGCTATGCGAATGACTGGCTGCTGGGGGATCGCAAAACCGGAGAAGTCGCTCAATTCGAGCTTGGCTTGAAAGACCATCGCGTGTGGCGCACGAAGGACGGCTACTTCGTCGGCTCAAATTTCCCCAGCGATCCCAAACTTATGAAAGAAGAAACCACCTTCAACCCGGGCGATACCAAGAGCTCAGCCAACGCCCGCCGCGCGCGGTGGGAGCAGATTATGCAGACCTCGCGCGGCAAGATTGATGTCACAGCTGCAGAGGGATTTCTGGCGGATCACAATGATGTTGCCTCCGGCAAGCCTGGCGCGGACGAGCGCACGCTATGCGGCCACACGGATGCCTCTCCGCGTGGCATTAAACAGTGGGAATGGGCTCCCTATTATCCCGGCGGGGCCGTGCAGGGCAAAGCCATGGATAGCAACATGGCGGAATCCCTGAGTTTTTATGCGCACACTGGACATCCTTGCGGCGAAGATTTCCTTGCTGCGCCATTTCTGAAAGCGCATCCGGAATTCTCATGGGAGGCGCCCATCCTCCGCGACATGAAGTCGGGCCCGTGGACCGAATTCAAAGCGGGTGACAAAGCGACAAACTAGCGGCTGACCTTCGACCCTTTGGTGGTGCTTTCTTCGATCCAGGAAAGATATTGCTGGGATCCAAATGCTACAGGCAGCGCGATGATTTCCGGCACGTCGTAGCTGTGTAGCCGCCGGACTTCTCTTTCAAGTGCTGCAAATGCCCGGCGCGTTGATTTAAGGACTAGCAGAACTTCCTTCGCCTTCTGAATCTTGCCCTTCCAGCGATAAATGCTCGTTACTGGCGCGCCCACGATGTTCCCGCACGCTGCCAGACGCTTCCTGATTAGCCAGGTCGCAATGCGACCCGCCTCGGCGGAAGACTCGCATGTGACGAAAACAACGATCGCTGTTGCCTCGCGTGCCATTTCACCCTTCACATGCTTTGTTGACGCTGAATTCCAACAGTCCCTCTATGCGCGCTACATTCCCCAGAGGTTGTTTCTTCCGGCACGCGCTTATTCTCGTCTCACAACTTATCGCGCGGCACGCTACAATACCGCACCAGGGCGGACGATGCCAGATTCGCCCATGCGTTTCGGTAAATACAGATAGCGACGAGGAAATGCAGCAGTGAATACACGCAAAGAAAATCCATCCTTCTTCCGCCGTCATCTCCGGACCATTCTGATCATCGCAGTCTTTGCGCTGGCGATTCACGATGTCTTCGGGCCTCACGGCTTCCTGGCCATGCACCGCACGCGGATGGAAATTGAACAGGTCAACGCGCAAATGCAGCAGCTCGATAAGGACAATCAGGCGCTCACGGATGAGGTGACATCTCTCAAGAGCGATCCGCGGATTATCGAGCGCATTGCGCGCGAAGAAATGGGCCTTGCGCGCCCTGGCGAGATGATTTTCAAGCTGCCCGCTTCTCAAGATGACGCGACAAAGACCGATCCCAGCAAATCTCACTAGCTGGCAAGAACATCTTTCTACGCATCCGCCACTCCCGGCTCACCCTTGAGCCACGCCAAAATCTCAGCGCCTTTGCCTTTGGTGTTCGTACGCACGATAGAGAGCAGCACCATCAGCACAAAGATAACCGCGAGTCCAAATGATGCCCGCGCAACTGTTTGGCTGCCCTTGGTGAGGATAGACAAGCTTCCGTAGACCAATTCAATGTGCACCCAATAGACCAGCAGCGACGTGTGGCCCATTTGAATCATGGGGCTGAATCCCTTTTGCCCCGCTCCCCATCGGCACCAAACATAGGCGCCGAGAAGCACCATCATCAGTATCCCAACGCGTATCAGAAAAAAGTTTGGACTTGTGTGCCAGAAATCGTAATTCGCATAAAGCTGCCGTGGCTGCGCATCCAGCCACCAAGCGAACCAGCCCAGCGCGAACCCACCCGCTCCCAGCAGTGTGATCGTTTGAGCTTCATGTACGCGCGCCCAACCGGCCAGCAGAATGAATCCCGCCGCCAGCCCCGCAAACGCAAACGCAGCCCACGGAAAAAGCGGGAAAAGCCAGGGTTGCGGCTTATCAAAAATGTGGACGCCGTCAATGTAGGACTCGAAGTACCAGGGCAGCCAGCGCGGCCGCCACGTAGTCCATATCATTGGAGAGATGCCCGAAATTGTGAGCGAAATAAGCGCGGAGAGAATAATGTTCTTCCACCGCAACCCCACTGCATCGGTTGAGCTGGCCAGCGCCCCTACAATCCAGCAGGCAACTCCCATACACATAATCGAAACTCCGATGATGTTGAGTATGTCCACGCGAAGCAAATCAGTCCAGGGAGCATAGGGTTGGCCGAGCAGAAACTCTTGCAATCGAAATAGCAGCCCCAGCGCGAGTATCTCCGCGCCTCGTAATATCGTTTGCCGGGCAATTGCTCCGGCGGAAAATCCTTTCTGCCGGAGACGGTCCGTCACCAGCGCGAAGGAAATTCCCGCCAGAAACAAAAATAGCGGCGCGGGCAGCGTTCCACCAACCTGCGACCACTTGAAGAACTTGCTCTGGCGCGCCGCGGGGCTTAGCCAGGAATCGTAGCAATGCGTCTGGAACATCATCAGACACGCGAACCCGCGCATCCAGTCTATGTATGCCAGCCGCTGCTTTTTCTCCGCCATGCATCTCCCTGAGCAAATTGCGCCAATTGGAAATTGCGATAGACTATCGCGTCATGCCCTCTCCGCGCCAATCACAATCACAGTTGCGTTTGCCCGGCGCACTCGGTCTTTGGCTAGCGTTAACTCTAACCGCGGCATTCTATGCCATATGGCTTGGTTATGGAGGCCGCGGTCTTGTCGCGGCGCTGGTTGCGTTTGCACTTCTGCTGGCCGGAGAAGTGCTCCCTGCCGCAGCGGGAGTCACTCAAGCCCTGCAACGCATTCTCGTGGCCCCTATCGCGTGGCTGCTCGCCGTGCCACTTCTCGCGGCATACGCCATCTATGCAATTGGCACGGATAGCTCCGCTTATTGGCGCTGGGCGATTGTCGTGGCTTATGTGCTTTTGCCTCTGGCGCTGCTTTCGCTTCGCCACGGTGCCGCTCCCGGCTGGAATGATTATGCGGCGCTCCTCGCCATTGCCCTGCCGGTAAAACTGCGATACCTCAATGGACTTTGGCCCTACCCCGAAAACCACATCGCGCACACGATGGCAATCCTGCTGGCGATGAACGTCGCGGTCGCGGGGTTTCTCTTCGTCCAGCGGCTTGATGGGGCGGGTTATTCCCTTAGTTGGTCAACCAACCAAGGATTCGTGCTTGCCGCGGGCTTTCTTGCCGTCGCTCTCGTGGATATTCCAGCGGGACTTGCGCTGCACTTCTTGCACTGGGCGCCCGGACATGCGGGCTGGACTTCCCTTCCCCTCAGCGTCCTCGGAATTTTCTTCTTCACTGCGTGGCCGGAAGAGTTCGTGTTTCGTGGATTGCTCCAGAACATGCTCTCGCGCTCGATGAAAAATGAAAACGCGGGATTGGGCGTGGCTTCAGTGTTATTCGGTCTTTCGCATATCGCCAATGGATTCTTCCCCAACTGGAAATACGCACTGTTGGCGACATTTGCGGGCCTTTGCTACGGCTGGGTGTGGCGCAAAACAGGGACGATCTTTGGCTCAGCATTATTGCATGCTGCTGTGGATACTATCTGGCACGTGATGTTCGCTTAACTTAAGTCATCCAGGCGAAATTGCAGAAAGCGCTATCGCACTACGCCGCTGAGCGGACTTGACGCCGCGGCGTAGAGCTTCTTCGGAATGCGCCCCGCGAGAAACGCCTTCCGTCCAGCTTCCACTCCCGCGCGCATGGCTTCGGCCATAAGAACTGCATCCTGCGCTTCGGCGATTGCCGTATTCATGAGCACCCCATCCGCGCCAAGTTCCATGGCCACGGCCGCGTCGGATGCCGTGCCAACGCCGGCGTCCAGTATCAGCGGCACTTCCGTGATGCGCTCGCGCAGGATTCGCAGGTTCGCTGCGTTCTGAATTCCCATCCCCGAGCCGATCGGCGCGCCCAATGGCATCACTGCTGCCGCGCCCGCATCCACCAGCCGCCGCGCGACAATCAAATCATCGCTGGTGTACGGCAATACGGTGAACCCTTCCTTCACAAGAATCTCTGTCGCCCGTATCAATTCGGCTGTATCCGGGAACAATGTTTGCTGGTCGCCGATCACTTCTAGCTTTACCCAATCGGAAAGTCCCACCTCTCGTCCCATCCTCGCGGCGCGGATCGCCTCGTCAGCTGAATAGCATCCGGCCGTATTCGGCAGGAGGAAGTATTTCCCGCGGTCCAGATAGTCGAGCAGAGATTCTTTCGTCTTGTCCGTCAGGTTGACGCGCCGGACCGCGACCGTAACCATGTCCGCGCCGGAAGCCTCAATGGCGCGCGCCATTTCCGCGAAGCTACGGTACTTGCCCGTACCAACGATCAGCCGCGAACGGAAGGCGCGCCCGGCAATCACCAACTCGTCGCTCATTCATTTCTCCTGCAATGATTCTACCGCCGCGCCGCCGCGCGGCCAAGCGAACTACACACAACTCGTCTGGATCTACTCCGTGAGTCACAAATGTGTGATGGGCCGCGGATCTTCCACGTCCGCGTAAAGCTGTTCGATCTTCTCGGCGTACCGCTGTTCGATCACACGCCGCTTCAATTTCATCGTGTAAGTGAGTTCGCCGTTCTCAAAACTGAAGTCCTGATCGAGCAGAGCGAAACGCTTAATGGTTTCGTACTGCGCCATATTCGCATTGATGCGCTCCACTTCCCTGCCAATCAGATCACGTACCCAGGGATCACGCGCCACTTCCGCCGGCGAAGCAATCGGTACGCCTCGCTCCGCGGCGGCCATACTCACCCGCGCGAAATTGGGCACAATCAACGCGGTCACGAACTTCCGCCGATCGCCGATGATGGCCGCGCCCTGAATGTAAGGACTCATCTTAAGCCAATTCTCAATTGGCTGGGGCGCTACGAATTTCCCGCCCGCCGTCTTCAGCAGATCTTTCTTGCGGTCCGTAATCACCAGGTATCCATCTTGGTCGACGTGCCCGACGTCGCCCGTGGAGAGCCAGCCATCCGGAGAAATTGTCGCCGCGGTTTCGTCCGGCCGCAGGTAATACCCTTTCATCACGTTCGGCCCGCGCGTTAGGATTTCCCCATCCTCCGCGATGCGGACTTCGACGTTGGGGATGGGCCGGCCCACTGTGCCAACCTTATTCTCGCGAGAGTTATTCACGGTGATTACCGGCGAAGTTTCGGTCAGTCCATAGCCCTGGAAAACGTGCAGTCCCACGGCCCAGAAAAATTCCGCGAGCTCCTTTGCAAGTGGCGCTCCGCCAGAAATAAATTCACGCATGCGCCCGCCGACTCCTGCACGAATCTTGGAAAAAACAAACTTGTCTGCCAGCCACCACTTGCACTCCAGACTTAGAGGCGCTGGTTTGCCATAAGCGCGCCAGGCCACGGACTGCGCGGCGACGCGAAGTGCCCAGTCAAAAATCTTGCGCTTCATTCCATGCTCGCGCCTGCCCTTCTCCACAATATTCGCGTAGAGCTTTTCGAAAACGCGCGGGACGGCCCCCGCCAGGGTAGGCCGAACCTCAAGCAGCGCCTGAGGAAGTTTTTCCATGGCGTCGACATAGGCGATGCTCACTCCGCTAAACATGAAGAGGTAGCCCAGCGTCCGCTCATAAACGTGGGCCAGGGGCAAGAATTCGAGTTCTGTATCGGCGGGACTGTAATCGCCCGCGCGCATCGAGTCCGTGCAATTCGAGGAAAGGTTTGAATGCGACAGCATGACGCCCTTGGGCTCGCCCGTCGTACCCGAGGTGTAAATGATCGTCGCCAGCGACGCGGAAGAAACATCGCTCGCGCGCATCCGGTAAGCTGCCACGTCGGCGTCACTGGCGCTGGAGATCAGCGTCTCGTATCTCAACGCTTCAGAGCCGTAATCGGTTTCAGCGTCGGCGACAATTACGTGTTGCACCGTTCTCAACTGGTGCCGGCAGGCCATAAGTTTTTCGGCCTGCTCCCCTCCCGCCACGAAGACGACCGTCGCTCCTGAATGATTCAGGATGTAAACCATCCGCTCAGTGGCTTCACGGAAGTAAACCGGAACATCCGCCGCGCCCAATCCGAGGATGGCGAAGTCGGCGATATGCCATTCGGGCCGGTTCGCGGAAAAAAGCCCCACGCGGTCGCCCGTCTTCACGCCCAACTCGAACAGCGCGCGCGAGAGTCCCGCCACGCGGCGAAGCATTTCTCCGGCGGAGATTGCCTGCCATCCGTTTGCGGCGCGAAAAAGCTGAGCGCGTGGATTGTTGAAGCGTTCAACAGTGTCTAGAAGGCGGCGAGGAAGGGTCGCGTAGCTCATGGGTTCTCAATAAGTGGGCATGCTCGAATTCGAAACTCTACCTCAGCATGCGCCTCTGCGCAACGCGGGCGCTCAGTCACGAAGGTACGCTCTCCTCCATCACTCTACCTTGTAGCGGCCTCTCGCGTTAAGATGGCGCATGAGGCAGCGGCTATGACGCCTACCAACACGACAAGCGAGACCGGCTACCAACCAGTGCGTGCGCCGCGCGGCACGCAACTTTCCTGCAAGGGTTGGCAGCAGGAAGCTGCTCTGCGCATGTTGATGAACAATCTGGACCCGGAAGTCGCCGAGAAGCCGGAGGACCTGGTGGTGTATGGCGGCACTGGCAAGGCGGCGCGTAACTGGGAATGTTTCCACGCGATTGTAGCCTCGCTTCGCGCCCTTGAAAACGATGAGACGCTTATCGTGCAGTCCGGCAAACCGGTTGGGGTTTTTCGCACGCATTCTTATGCGCCGCGCGTCCTCATCGCCAACTCAAATCTGGTCGGCCACTGGAATGATTGGAAGCATTTCGGGGAACTCGATCGCGCCGGCCTGATGATGTACGGCCAGATGACTGCCGGAAGTTGGATTTACATCGGCACGCAGGGAATTCTGCAGGGAACTTACGAGACATTTGCCGCCGCGGCGCGCAAACATTTCGGCGGAGATCTGGCAGGCAAACTGGTCGTCAGCGGCGGCATGGGCGGCATGGGCGGCGCGCAACCGCTGGCCGCGACGCTCAACGGCGGCGCATTTCTTGGCATTGACGTAGACCCCGAGCACATAAAGCGCCGGCTCCGCACCGGATACTGCGATGTAATGGTCAACGATCTGGACGAGGCGCTGCGCATTCTGAAGAATGCCGTGCGCAAACGCGAAGCCGTTTCCGTTGGCCTCGTGGGAAATTGCGCGGATGTAATTCCAGAACTGGCCAAGCGCGGCGTCGTGCCCGATCTGCTCACCGACCAAACCTCGGCGCACGACCCGCTCGGCGGCTACATTCCGCAGGGGCACACGGTGGAGCAAGCCACGGAGCTTCGCAAGAATAATCCCGATGAGTATCGCGACCGCGCGCTTGATTCGATTGCCGCGCATGTTCGCGGCATGCTTGATTTGCGGAAGCTTGGTTCCGTCACATTTGATTACGGCAATAATATCCGCACGTTTGCCTTCGAGCGCGGCGTTACCGATGCCTACGATTTTCCCGGATTTGTGCCCGCGTATATACGGCCGCTGTTCTGCGAGGGCCGCGGACCGTTCCGCTGGGCCGCGCTTTCGGGCGAGCCTTCGGACATACACCGCACGGATCAGCTCGTCCTTGAAATGTTCCCACACGACGAAATTCTGTGCCGCTGGATTCGGCTGGCACAGAAGCGCGTAAAGTTTCAGGGTTTGCCAGCGCGCATCTGCTGGCTGGGATACGGCGAGCGCGATAAGTTCGGTTTGGCAATCAACGATCTCGTTGCGCGCGGGGAATTGAAAGCTCCTATCGTGATTGGCCGCGACCACCTCGATTGCGGCTCGGTCGCCTCACCGTATCGCGAAACGGAAAAGATGCGCGATGGCAGCGACGCCGTGGCCGATTGGGCGCTGCTCAATGCCCTTCTCAATACGGCCAGCGGCGCTTCCTGGGTTTCCATCCATAATGGCGGCGGAGTCGGCATCGGCTATTCCCAGCATGCAGGCCAGGTGACGGTCGCCGACGGCACAAAGGAAATGGCCGAGCGCATCGAACGCGTTCTTATGAATGACCCCGGCATCGGCGTCGCTCGCCACGCAGACGCCGGCTACCCGGAAGCGATTGATTTCGCGCGCAAGCACGCCATTAAGATTCCCATGCCCTAAACCAACCGCATCCATTTTCCTGTCTTGTACCCGGCGCCGCCACGACGGCATCTATTCCAATGGGGACAAACATCCAGACATTCTTGAGAGGACACCATGATCGTCGTAACCGGGGCAACGGGAAACACAGGAAAAGTCGTCACGGAAGGACTGCTGGCGGCGGGTGAAAAGGTCCGCGTAATCGGACGCACCGCCGAAAAACTGCGGCCATTCGTCGCGAAGGGCGCGGAGGCATTCGCCGACAACGTTCTTGATACCGAGGCCATGACACGCGCCTTCACCGGAGCAACCGCGGCCTACGTGATGATTCCGCCTGACAACAAGGCGAAGAGTATCCGTGATTACTACGCGCTCGTTGGCGAATCTCTCGCCACGGCACTCGAAAAATCCGGCGTCACTCACGCAGTCGTTCTAAGCAGCGTGGGAGCTCAGCTCGCCGAAGGCGCGGGGCCCGTCAGCGCCATACACCATGTTGAAGAGCGCCTGAAACGCGTGCCCGGCGTGGATTTTCTGTTCCTTCGCCCCGCCTCCTATATGGAAAACTTCCTTGCAACCGTTGGCGTATACAAGAGCATGGGATTCTTTGCTGGATTGATCAAAGATGATGTTTCCATGCCGATGATCGCCACGCGCGACATCGGCCAAAGGGCCGCCGCTGCCCTGCGCGCTCTCGATTTCAGCGGGCAACAGACAAAAGAACTCCTCGGCCAGCGCGACTTGACCATGAACGAATGTGCAGCCATTTTCGGCACGGCAACCGGAAAACCGGGCCTCAGCTACATGCAGGCCCCAGCCATGATGGCGAAACCAGCGATGGTGCAGTCCGGAATGTCCTCCGATATGGCGGATCAATTGATCGAGATGTCCAAAGCCGTAAGCAATCGCATCATGGTTCCGCTCGAAACGCGCAACGCGGCAAACACGACATCTACTTCGTTTGAAACCTTTACAGCCGAGGTGCTGGTGCCGGCGTACAAAGGAAAATCCGCCTCGGCCTGAGATCGCTTCGCGACGGGCAATCAGTATCTCTGGTGTGACAGTCTTTTCCGCTTACCGCCGTTCTGAGCGATAATACTCACGCCTTGCCAACTACACTCCTCATCACTGGCTGCTCTGAGTTACTGACTCTGCGTGGCCCCGCGCCCCGGCGCGGCCGCGCCCTCGGCAATCTCGGCATCATCCGCGACGGCGCGCTCCTCATCAGCGAAGGCCGCATCGTCGCCATCGGAACTCGCCGCGAAGTTTCGCGCCACGCGCTTGCTCGCCGCGCAAGAAAACTCGATCTCGACGGCCGCGTTGTCCTTCCTGGTTTTGTGGATTCGCACACGCACCTCATCTTCCCCGCGAGCCGCGCCGATGAGCATGAAAAACGTATCGCTGGAGCCAGCTACGAAGAAATCGCGCGCGCCGGTGGCGGCATACTCAATTCCGTAAAAAAGCTCCGGCGCGCCACGCCCGCCGACCTCGAAGCTCGCGCGCTTCAAGCGCTCCAGCGATTCGCCGAACACGGAACCACTACCATCGAAGCCAAGAGCGGCTATGGCCTGGATGCAGTCTCGGAGCTGAAGACTCTCCGCTTGCACCGCAAGCTGGCCGCGGAGCAGCCGGTCGAAATCGTATCCACGTTTCTCGGCGCGCATGTTGTCCCTCCTGAATATCGCAGGCGGCAGAACGGCGGCGACGCCTACGTCAATTTCCTGGCCATGAAACTCATTCCCCAGGTTGCTCACGAAGGACTAGCCGAATTCTGCGATGTCTACTGCGATCGCGGGGCCTTCACCGTGAAACAGTCGCGCGCAATTCTCACCGCCGGGCGCCTTTGCGGCATGGTTCCACGTATCCATGCCGAGCAACTCGCGCACACCGGAGCGGTTCGCTTGGCCGTCGAGTTGCACGCCGCCAGCGCAGACCACCTCGAATGCGCCAACGCATCCGATATTCGCGCTCTTGCCGGCTCTGATGTAGTCGCGACGCTGCTTCCTGGATGTGGGTTCCATCTGGGGCACAAACATCGCGCGCCTGCGAGAAAACTCATAGATGCCGGAGCCATCGTTGCCCTCGCAACTGACTACAACCCCGGAACCAGCCCCACTCTCAACATGTCCATGATTCTGTCGCTCGCGTGCGCGTACCTGGGAGTGTCCCCGGCTGAGGCCATTTCCGCGACAACTGTAAACGCTGCCTATTCTTTGCGCCGTGCGGACCGCATCGGCTCGCTCGAGGTTGGCAAATCGGCGGACTTGATGGTCTTCGATGTGGCCGATTACCGCGAAATCCCGTACTATTTTGGAGTAAACTTGTGTGTGCTCACGATTAAGCGTGGCAAAGTAATTTATTCGCGCGGCCAAATAAAATTGAGCTAAATCGAATTCCGAGACAGCCTCTGAACAATGCAAAAAATAATCGAATGCGTGCCGAACTTTTCCGAAGGGCGCGACGTCTCTAAGGTAGAGGCCATCATTGCCGCCATGCGGGACGTGCCGGGCATCGCGATTCTGGACCGCGAATCAGACGCCGATCACAATCGCAGCGTCGTGACGCTTGCGGGCGAGCCCGACGCCGTCGCCGAAGCCGCTCTGCGCGGAGTTGGCAAGGCCAAGGAGTTGATTGATCTGACCCAGCATTCCGGCGCGCATCCCCGCATTGGCGCGACCGATGTGGTGCCCTTCATACCCGTTCAGGGAGTGGAGTTGGAGGATTGCGTCGCGCTGGCCCGCCGTGTGGGCCATGAAATCTGGGACCGCTTCCAGATTCCTGTGTATTTCTATGAAGCTGCCGCCGACCGGCCCGAACGCGCCAACCTCGAAAACATTCGCAAGGGCCAGTTCGAAGGCCTTCGCGAAGAAGTCCAAACGAACTCACGGCGCGCGCCGGACATCGGCGAGCGGCAACTGCACTCCACGGCCGGCGCTACGGTTGTTGGCGCGCGAAAGTTCCTGATCGCGTACAACGTCAATCTGAATACGCCGGACATCAAAATCGCCAACAAGATTGCCAAGGCGATCCGCTTTTCGACGGGCGGCTTGCGCTACGTAAAGTCCATGGGCGTGGAGCTTCACTCGCGCGGGCTGGCGCAGGTCTCTATCAACCTGACGGATTTCGAATTGACTCCGATGCACCGCGTTTTCGAAATGGTGCGGCGTGAGGCCGAACGTTACGGCTGCCGGATTGTGGGCAGCGAAATTGTTGGTTTGGTGCCCAAGAAGGCGCTGGAAATGGCAGCCGACTTTTTCCTGCAACTTGAGGATTTCCGGCCGGAAATGGTCTTTGAGAACCGTCTGTCGGCCGCGCTGGCAGGCGAGCATGTTGAGGCTGAGGGGCTGGGCAAGTTTGCGGCGATGGCCACACCGCTGCTGGATGCGGTGGCCGCGCCCACACCCACGCCCGGGGGAGGCTCCGTGGCGGCACTGGCGGGCGCGCTGGCGGCAGCCCTGGGGCAGATGGTGGCTGGGCTCGCCCGGAAGAAAAAATCTCAAGCGCAATTTGTGGACGGGCTCACCGCGGCGGTTGGGGAGCTGAACAACGCCGCGCGGTCGCTGGCCGCTTCCATGGACCGCGATGCCGAAGCGTACGACTTGGTGCTTACGGCATTCAAGCTGCCCAAGAATACACCGGAAGAGGAAAACGGCCGGACGATAGCAATCGAACAGGCGCTCCGAGTCGCCGCCGAAGTTCCCATGGAAGTGGCCGAGGCCGCGATGTTTTTATATGAGCTGCTCGGGCAACTGGAGGCCATCACTCCGGCGTCTATGAGATCAGACCTTCGCGTGGGAAGAATGATGGCCGCCGCGTCCGCGCATGGCGCTTTGGCCAATGTGGAAATTAACCTCGAATCGCTCACCGATGCGGAGTTCGTGTCCGCCATGAGAGCACGTTGGTCCGCCGTCCAGTTGAGCCTGGCTCCCCGCCCAGCCGCCGCCACAGCAGGATAGGCAATTTACATCAAGAATTTCTGAGGGGTGAAATATGATCGCACGACGATTCCGTAGCGTATGGCTTCTACTTATCTTGGCAGTGCTGATCCCCGCATTCGGGCCGCCTGCTCGTGCCGCGGTCAGTTCCGACGTAATTGCAATGTTCCCCAGCACCGTGGGGGAGTTCGCTTATGCCGATCTGCGCCAGGCCCGCCAGTTCCCATGGTTCGCGCAGTTGAAAGACCAGATGCTTCCCGCGAAGTTCCGCCAGTTCGAACAGTTTCTGACCGCGGCGGGGATGGACCCGAATACTCAGGTCGAAGAGGTCTTGTGGGGTCTTGTGCCCACTGGCGCGAACTCCAGCAGCGGCGCCGCGGGGGTTCCGACAGGCGAACAAATCGTTGGCGTGGCGCTGGGACAATTTCAGCCCGCCGCGGTTCAGGCATATTTCGCGGCTAAGAAATCGGCCACGGCTCAGGTGCGCGGCTACACTCTTTACGCTTTCGGCGGAGCCACAGGATCTGCGGATTTGTGCTTTATGTTCCTGGATGCGAATACGGCCGCGTTCGGACAGCGCAGCCTTCTTGAGAAAATGCTCGAGGTGCGTTTTGGCGCTCAGCCAAATATAATGACCAACACAACCATCTATCCGCTGATTAGCCAGGCAAATGGCCACGGCATGGTTTGGGCGGTCCTGAACCCCGCGTACACACGTCTTGCCCTGCAACAGTTGGTGCCGCAAGCCTCGACGTTCCCCCAGGCCGCGCAGCTTCTGGCGAAGATGCAGTCACTCATAATCAATGTGCAGTCTTCCAACGGAATTCGGGCCGACTTCATAGCGAGTTGCGCCACCCCCGACGACGCGGTGACCATGGGCAGCCTGCTGCAAGCCGGGTTGATGCTGGAACGCTATCAGGCAACCTCTAAAAACAACCCCACGCTCGGACAGATGCTCGATACCGCGAGGATCAATCCCAGTGGCAACCAGTTAACGGTGAGTATTGCGCTTACGAACGATCAAGTGGCGGCGCTCATTCAGAGCAAGACCTTCGCGCTCCAAATGTAAAATTGCAGTGTTCAAAATCCTGATCTCTGAAACCAACAAACTCCGCTTAACACATTCCGCCGACCCCCGGGGCTCCGGCCTCGGGCCGATTGAAACCTGAAGATCTTCATTTAGGAAATGCCCGCCAAGCTATCGCTTCGGGCCATGTGCGCGGAGATTTTTCACAAGCGTGAGCCGAATAGTGTCGCCGCGCGAGTCCTGCGTAACACGGTCTATCCTTCCGCTCAGCGCGCGCTGGATTTTTTCAGCGCGGTCGTTTTGGCCGGTAACCCCGCTGAATGTCAGAATTGCTTCGATGCGTCCATCCACTGCGGCGAGCGACATTTCAATCCGGCCCTCTCCATGGGGAAGCAGATGAAAGGCTTCTTGGCAGGCATCTTCAATGGCAGCGACCAGAGCGGCGCGTCCCGGTTCGTCCATTCCCGTCACCTCGGCCAAATGATTGACCGCGCCGCAAACTCCGGCCAGTATCCGGGAGTCCCCAGAAAATTTCAGTTCTACCCTGCCAGTTTCAGTTGGCTGCACCGCTCACCACGTTAATCTCGCAGGCCTCACGGCAGTCCGAGCAGTAATACAGGCCGTCTACACACAGCCGTATGCCGTGCTGACCCTTGCAGTAACAACAGTACCGGTCGCATTTGCATTCGCGCTCCGGCTTGTCACAGACCGCGCAGACATCGCGTTCAACCACGGCCGCCTCCAGTTTTACTTTATACGAGCCCTCCATTGGCGACAAGCCGCAAGTTGGCGACGCGAAGCCCGTCACGCCAAAAGAGCCACTTGTTTCGAGTTGGCAACTCGATGCACGCCCCGTCCTTGACCGGCTGCGCTAACCCTGCTATAAACTTCGCTTTGCCTGTCTATACAATTCTCGCCTGCAGAGTCTCCTGAGGGTATTCGAAAGTGGAGGAAGAATGTCGGTAAATGGGTGGGTCTGGTTCATCGTGGTTGTCAGCGTAGCCTCGCTGGCCATGGCTTGGGTATTCACGCGGGAAGTCCTGGGGGCGGACACAGGCACCGCGGCAATGCAGGCAATCTCTCTTGCAATTAAAGAAGGCGCCGAAGCCTTTATGAAGCGCCAGTACAGGACGATCTATGCCCTGAGCATCGTCCTGGCCGCGCTGATTTTCGTGTTCTATCTGAATAAGGGTGGTGATCTCGCGTTCAAGATGGTGATCGCGTTCTTCGCCGGTGCCGTCTGCTCGGGTCTGGCGGGCTTTTCCGGGATGTTCGTTTCCATTCGTGCTAACTTGCGCGCTGCCAGCGCCGCGCGCACCAGTCTGAACCGCGCCATGCAATTGGCGCTGCGCGGGGGCGCGGTCACCGGCCTGAGCGTTGTGGCCCTATCTCTGTTGGGCGTTGGACTCATTTTTCTGGCCTTCGGCGGATTGGCCAACCCCAAAATCGTGCCCTATCAGATTGTCGGCTTTGGCTTTGGAGCCAGCTTCGTAGCTTTGTTTGCCCAGCTTGGCGGCGGCATTTACACCAAGGCCGCTGACGTCGGCGCCGACCTGGTAGGAAAGGTCGAAGCGGGCATTCCGGAGGACGATCCTCGCAATCCCGCAGTCATCGCGGATCTCGTCGGCGATAACGTCGGCGACTGCGCGGGACGCGGCGCCGATCTCTTCGAATCCACGGCTGCTGAAAACATCGGCGCGATGATCCTAGGCGTGGCGCTCTTCGGCCGATTCGGCTTGCTAGGGATCCTTTTCCCGCTCGTCGCGCGCGCGTTCGGATTGCTCGCATCCATCATCGGCATCTGGTGCGTGAAACTAAAGAACGAAGACGAAGATCCGATGGTCGCCCTGAACCGCGGCTACATGATCACGTCGGTGCTTGCCATCGCCGGGTTCTATGTCGCCGTGCGATACCTGCTGCAGAACAACTTGTGGTTTTTCGCCGCGGGCATCATCGGAGTTGTGACCAGCTTCCTCTTCGTCTGGATTACGCAGTATTACACCGAGTATCGCTATCGCCCGGTGCAAAGCATCGCCAATGCCAGCCTTACCGGCTCCGCTACGAACATCATCACTGGCCTGGCCGTGGGAATGGAATGTACGGCGCTGCCTGTGCTCGTCATCTCCGCCGCGATTCTGTCGTCATACTATTGCGGCCGGTACGCCCTTCCAGGTGTCCATGGCGCTGGCTTTTTTGGCACCGCCATCGCGACCATGGGCATGCTTTCAACGTGCGCGTACATTCTCGCCATGGATACCTTCGGCCCCATCACAGATAACGCCGGGGGCATCATCGAAATGTCCGGTGCTCCGGAAGATGTTCGCAAACGTACCGATCGCCTGGACTCAGTGGGCAACACGACCAAGGCCCTCACGAAGGGCTACGCGATTGGCTCAGCGGCGCTTGCTGCTTTCCTGCTCTTCTCCGCGTTCCAGGATGAGATAACAGAGCTCATGCAAGCGAGGACCGGCGACCTTGCCTATCGCTTCGATCAAGTGAACCTCGGCAAACCCGTGATTTTCATCGCCGCGCTCATTGGAGCGGGATTGGTCTTCCTCTTCAGCGCATTGGCGATTAAAGCGGTTGGCAGAGCGGCACAAACGGTGATCGAGGAAGTGCGCCGGCAATTCCGTGAGAACCCGGGCATCATGGCAGGCACCTCCAAACCCGATTATCGCCAGTGCGTGGATATCGTCACCAAAGGCGCGCTGAAAGCTATGGTCGTTCCCGGACTCCTCGTGGTAGCCGTCCCGGTCGCCGTCGGATATACTTTCAGGTTTTTCGCAACGGTCGAAGACCCAACCATCGGCGCCGAAGCCGTCGCTGCCATTCTGATGGTTGGCACGATTGTCGGCATCCTGATGGCAACATTCATGAACAATGGCGGCGGCGCGTGGGACAACGCCAAGAAATTCATCGAGACCGGACAACTGGGCGGGAAACGCTCGGAAGCTCACAAAGCCGCGGTAGTTGGCGACACGGTAGGCGATCCCTTCAAGGACACCGCTGGACCATCGCTCCACGTTCTCATCAAGTTGCTTTGCACCGTGGCGTTCGTGATGGCGCCGCTGTTCCTCTAGGCAACTATTTCACACTTCCATCCTCCGCAGGATAAGCACAACCGGGCGCGCCACACGGCCCGCCCCGCTGTGTTTTTGAGAAGAACTGATAACCGTTGGGATCGACATATTTAACTTCCCTGTCCATTTTGGAGATCATTTCAATCCCGCCCGGCGCTAATTTGGCGAAGGCTTCTCTGCGCGGTCGATTACAAGGATCTCAACTGGGGCCTTTATCCGCGCCAGTTTGAGCCCAAGCTGCTCTTGAATCGCGGTGAATAGAGAAGGACCGGAATCGGACTGAGTGTCATCCCTTGCGAACTCAAACTTAAAATCAAAATCGCCCTTTAGCTCGGTTTGGTCAAGCACTGGACACCGGAATTCCCGGGCCAAGCTTGCTGCCAGCATTGACATGGAGGCATTTTCGCCGGAGATATAGGCAGGTCGCTCCGAATTGCCGGTGCGGCCGCTGCCCACCACGCGGAAAGCATTGTGATTTTTCGTCTCCTCCAGTTTCGGCCCATGGCTCGCAATCACCAGCGCGTAGCCAGGCCCCATCTTCGTTTCCATGTGGAATTTCAACTGGAAGCGATCCGCCAAAAGGTTCCGCAACATCAGCAACATCTCTGTGGATGGAGGTGCTTTCGGGGTTGGCGGAGAGAACTTGCTCGCTTCGGAGGATGCCGGCGGAATGGTTTCAATATCGTACGGTTCTTCATCGGTCCACCGTGCACCGCCCGAAATTTGATAATCGTTGACGCCGTAAGCGTCGTGGATCAGCATTTTCAGCGTGTACCGCGTGACAACCAGCTTGCCTCCCGGATAAGTGAACATCCCGATGACGCGTGTTTGCGGATTCGTCGGCTTTATCGAGGCGATCTCGAAGGTGGGCGCGGGCGGCACGGTGGCTTGCAACTGAGCGCTACCTGGCGTTGCGTGGCCCACTCCGAAAACGATGGGCGCGGCGATGGCCACTAATCCAATCGCGCCGCGAAATAGCTTTCTGCGGCCTCCAAATACATCGCCAAGTCTTTGCATGCTCAAAGCTCTCCGCTTGGGAATTGCGGACGCCCCAGACTCCAAAGATCACGCACTGCAAATAGCTGAGGCCCCCGCGCCTAATGATCCGTACGCTCCAGAGTATCGTAAAGCGGATGTGCTGGCTTCACCGGTGCAGGCTCGTTCGCCACAGTGACCGCCAGAATGCGTATGCGTTCATTATCCGGCAAAGTCAATGTCTTCGCGCCTCCCGGCACATCAATCGCATATGAGAACAAGTACGAATACGCGTAAGCCTCATTGAGTCCCGCCGAATCGTGCCTGTGTGATGCAAACCACGCCACATCCGCTCGCTTGATGAATCCCGGTGTGAGCTGCCCGGTAAACTCCATCTGCCGCACAGTGCGCGTAGTGGGCGCTCCAGCTGGCAATGGCGGCGCATTTGCCGGACGATTGATCGGCACTTGCACGTCTTTGGTTTCCCAATTGCGGTTGTCCCACTGGCCAATATAGCCCGTCCAATTCTCTATCGAGAGGTCAACGGGAGTTTCGCCAATTTTGAAAATGGCCTTCTGACCCGCGTTTGCGGAATCTTGTCCGCCGCCCCGCCCGCCTCCGAATGACGCCGCCAGAATATATACGCGATTAAATTTCCCTTCCGGCAGCGCAATCGTCTGTCCGCTGGCCGTTACCGCATCGGGCTTCCCTGTTCCGGCGGGAGCCAGTTTAAAGTGCACGCCGGCAAACGCAATATCCGCAGGAACCATCTCCGCTGGCAGCGCCTTCCCCTGTGGTGAACTCGGGCCGTTCGGCAGCCAATCGAAAGCGCCTTCCGCCGGTCTGCCGTCGTGGGAAGCGACAGATATATCGTAGGGCAGCGAAACAGACCGCGACACGGGCGCAGCGACTTTCGTGTGCGCGGGACCGAGCTTCACCGCGAAACTCCTAATTTGGTACGGCGTAAGCGAAGTCACCAGGTCCCCGCCCGTTATCTTTGCCGCCGCACCCGCCACCGGCATCTCCTGTCCGTTAACCTCGCGCGCGGAAAGAACCGGCGCTGCAAAACTGATGCGAACTTCTGGCTCGTCGTTGCCGTTGATCTCCACAAAGCGAACAATCACATCATCGCTTTCTTCGGCCTTCTTGAAAGCCAGCACTCGCACACGGCTGTTGTTGACCTTAAGCAATGAAAAATTCTTGCCAAGCGCGCCACTGTGACTTGAACTCTCAAACGCAATCAGCGGCTGATTCAAACGCCACGCCTGCCAATCCGTCTCACCCTGACGCCAGTCGCCATCATGTCCCGCAAGGCCAAAAACAAATTCGTGGTGGCCCCAATCCTGACTGCTCTGATCTGGATAACCTCCCCGAGTTCCCGGCGTGCGCATCAGCGTCAATCGCAGAGTATTGTCGGCTGGCTTGTCCGACGCGTTCTTATCATCCGTAAGCACCGTCACGCCGTAAGATCCGCTCTGGTCGGTCAGATCAATCCATTGGTGGGACGCAACCTCGAATTGCCGCTCTTCCTCGTTCGGCCGCTGCACCGTCCCAATATCCCAATTGTAAGTTGCCATCTTGTTTGAAGCCGTCAGCGGAAAGGTTTCCTTCAGGTTTGCTTCCTTGGCATGCCAGTCAATCACGTTGCCAAATTCCACTCGGTTGCCCGCATCACCCGCCGAAAGTCGAATGGTCTGCACAAACTTGGAGTCCTCGCCCTCACGCGAAACCTCCACAGCTACGCGTACAGGCCCGCTTTCAGCCACATGAATCAATGCCGGACGTCCAATGTACGTCCGGGGCGGGGCCGTCTCCTGATCAAAATCCATATTCCAGGCCGGCCAGTTCCTCGGATTATCCGTGATGATCGCCAGACGAATCGGCGCTGAAAGCAATTCGTGATTGATCTTCTTGTCGAAGATGCTGGAAACATCGCCATTCGCGTCAATCGCTATCCTATAGCGCGCATTTTCCAGTGAAGACTCGGAGACCGTCAGATCGGAAGACGCCGAGCTCGGCGTATCCGACGGCTGAACGTCATAAACTGCGAAGCCAGCCGAAGGCGCTTTGGCCAGAAATAGAATTTTTGCCGCGCCGTTACTCCCTCCATCCAATTGCGCAGGCACTTCCGCGCCATCCGGACCGAATACGCGAACACCCTGTGGCACGCCGGAGGAAAAAGAAACCGTAGCTTCCACCACATCCTCCCGCGCGATGCTCAACGGGTTGTACACGACGATCGCCACGCCCTTGGCTTGCGTGTCCATGCCGGATGCAATCGCGCTAGTCGCGCTGGTCATCACACCCGCGAATTGGTTCATTGCCAGCACATCATCGTTCCAAATATATTCATACGATTTCGGCGTCGCCGTTCCAGCCATACTGTCGTGGAACTGCCCTGCCAACACCAGCCTCCACGCACGATTCAACCGTTCCTGCGGATACGTCCGCCCGCCCAGCCATGCAGCGCCTACGGAGGCTTCCTCCGCCGCCGCCGCAAGCAATTCATTCTCGCGATTCCAACGCTTGTGGTAGGTCTCCGATGAAATTGACCCCGCCGAGTGATTGATCAGCTCGAGATCGCCCTTATATCGCGGCAGCTTGGACGTTTGATCGGGCTTGATATCCAGGAACATTTGGTCCGACCGCGCTTCCACCACGCGCAACGGCCCATCTCCTACGCGAACCGGCGGTCCCGGTTGTGGCGGCGGAGCTCCGCGGCCCCCGCGCCCCATCGGCGGAATTACGGTAACGCTCTTTGTCTCAATCGCCTCCAACATCTTCACCGAGTTCTCATTTGGCGAACCGCCCACATCACCTGTCCCCACATAATGGTAGTCCGTGAAAAGCCCGGTCACCTTCCCGTTGTAATCCACTCGCGCGGGCCAATCGAATACATAGTCTCCCGTATTCACGCCAGCGCCCGGTCGCGAATTATCTTTGGTCAGATCCGAGTTCACCTGGCTGCCGTATCCGCTCGGATTGAGTGCAGCAATAATCGTCTTGCCGTCCGGCCCTTCCCAGATCCCCACGTTGAACGGAATTCCTTCCGGAGTATGTTCTGGAGAATCGGGGCCACCCACTCGCGGCGCAGGCTGCCAACCCGCTGAAAGCTTTTGCGTCGAAAATCCCTTGATCCCCGCGTGCGCCAAAATGCTCGGCAGCGACGCCGGAAATCCAAAGCAATCGGGCAACATGTATTCCGCGCTGGCCTTTCCAAATTCATGCCGGAAATATTCGTTGCCGTACAACACTTGCCGCATGATGGATTCCGCCGACGGCGAATTCACGTCGTTTTCTTCCATGGACGAGCCCGCCGGAAACCATCTGCCCGCCGCCACATATTTCTTGAGCTCCGCGTAATCCGCCGGATCGTATTCCTTCATAAACATGTACCGGTTCGCGCCCGTGAAATTGAAAACGTAATGCGGATACTTCTCAAACAGCGCGAAGTTGTCCCGCATCGTCTTCGTCAGATATTCCTGAATCGTTTGCGGGTATTCCCACCGCCATTCCGTATCCAGGTGCGCGTAGTTCACGACGTAAAGCGTCGGCGTCTTTGTAAGGTCCACATGCCCCGATGACTGCGGTGTGCCATTTGCCGCCGGCGTAGCGGCAGCGGAAGGTGCGGTCTTCGCAGTCGCAGTGGCGCCCGGCGACTGGGCATTCGCCGCGCCGCGCGGCATAAATCCCAGCGTAATCAGCATCGCCAGGACAACCGCGCCCTTCGCCAAATTCGATATCATCCTGCCCATAATCGTGGAGTTACAATTCAGTTTTAGCATTGGTTTTAGTCCATCCGATCCTCTCGCAAATATGTCTCCCGCGAGATGGAATCATCAATCATCACAAGCATGCGAAGGAAAGATAAGCATTCGGAGGCAAGAATGCAATACTGCGCGTATAATCCACCGCGGATGCCTCTTACCTCCGGCACAAAGCTCGGCCCATACGAAATCGTCGCGCCCATCGGCGCAGGCGGCATGGGCGAAGTCTACCGCGCGCGTGACACTCGCCTCGACCGCACCGTCGCCATCAAGGTTGTTCATGCGCCGTTCGCCGGCGATTCCGAGCGTCTCCGCCGTTTCGAGCAGGAAGCCCGCGCTGTCGGCGCACTCAATCATCCAAATATTCTCGCGATTTATGACGTCGGCGAGTATGAAGGCTCGCCTTTCCTTGTCACCGAATTGCTTGAGGGTGCGTCGCTTCGCGACCGGCTGAATGGCGCCTCGTTACCGGCGCGCAAAGCACTCGACTACGGGACGCAAATCGCTGCGGGCCTGGCCGCGGCGCACGAAAAAGGTATCGTTCACCGGGATCTGAAACCGGAAAATATCTTCGTCACCGGCGATGGCCGGATAAAAATACTCGATTTCGGATTGGCAAAAGTTTCGTCATCACTTCAGGATAACGCGGCACAGACTCTCGTCACTCAAGACGCGCGCGCGCAAATCCAAACTCAGCCCGGCGCGGTTCTTGGCACGGTCGGTTATATGTCACCGGAGCAGGTTCGCGGAATGCCCGCCGATGCGCGCTCGGACATCTTCGCGCTGGGCACGATTCTCTACGAGATGCTTTCAGGGCATCGTCCCTTCCGAGGGGATTCGTCGGTCGAGACGATGAATGCAATTTTGAAGGATGATCCGCCGGAATTTCAGACGGCGAGTCACGCCGTTCCGCCAACTTTGGACCGCATTGTCCGCCGCTGCCTGGAGAAAGCTCCCGGCGAGCGCTTTCAGTCCGCGCGAGACCTGGCATTTGCGCTCGAAGCTATTTCCGGATCATCCAGCACACACGGCACATCGCCTTCAGGGCTAGCCGAGCCGAAAAAAGAGCGTAAGTGGATTCTGCCGGCGACTGTCGCATTGTTGGTCGGATTTGTTGCCGGAGTTTTTCTCGCGCCGCTGGCCTTTCAGCACACTGCACCCTCGGTAAAAATAAGATTTCACCCTCTGAACTATCGAACAGAAATGGTTTTCAACGCGCGATTCGCGCCGGATGGCGAAACCGTCTTATTTAGCGCCGCACCTGAGGGAAACATCCCTCAGCTTTTGATTCACCGTCCGGGCTATCCCGCGCCTCAATCCATGGGCCAGCCGAACACGCACTTGCTTTCGATATCCTCGAAGGGAGAGGTCGCGGTACTCACGGGAACCCGTTTCGTTACACACTTAATGTTCAACGGAACGTTGGCGCGAATGGATTTGGACGGCGGCGCGCCGCGGGCCATGCTGCAAAATGTTCAGGACGCTGATTGGAGTCCCGACGCTTCCAGCCTCGCCATTATCCGCGAGATGAATGGCCAGAGCCGCTTGGAATATCCCGTAGGCAACGTGCTTTACCAGACGGCGGGCTACGTCAGTGATTTGCGATTCTCTCCGAAAGGCGATCAGATCGCTTTCTTCGACCATCCTATCCGTTACGACGACCGTGGATCCATTGACGTTGTGGACCTTCAGGGCCACAAGAAGGTACTCGCGGATAGATTCACAGGCGAAGAAGGCATGGCTTGGGCGAATGACGAGTCCGCGATCTACTTTGGCGCGGTGTTCAGCGATGAGGGCGGCTATGTAATTAACCGGGTGACATTGTCCGGCAACCTGGAAACCGTGCTGGCCGGTACCGATAATCTTTTCCTTTTCGATCGCAATAAAAAGGGAGATCTTCTGGCCTCTGGGAATTCGTACGACCATGTGTTGATGGCTTTGGCGCCCGGCGCGAAATCCGAGCGAAATCTCTCTTGGCTTGATGGCTCGATGAGTCCCAACCTTTCCGAAGACGGCAAAGAGGTGCTTTTCACCGAAGTATCAGCCGAGGCAGGCACGAATTATGCCCTCTTGCTGCAACGCACAGATGGATCGCCGGTTGTGCGTTTGGGAGATGGGATGGCGATGGGCCTTTCGCGCGACGGCGCTTGGGCTCTTTCGCTGGTGCCGGGCCCTCCGGCGCAACTCGTGCTTTATCCCACGGGTGCGGGAGAAAAACGCATTCTTGACCGCGGAAATATTGTGAACTATTCCTCGGCAGAATTGTTTCCCGACGGAAATCATGTGCTCGCGTGCGGAAATGAGTCGGCGCATTCCCCGCGCTGTTACATCCAGGACATTTCCGGTGGCTCACCAACGCCAGTTACACCGGAAGGAACGAGCGGCGGGCTGGTTTCACCGGACGGAAAATCTATTCTTGCGTTGGCAGCCGACGCGCAACACATCATCTTCTCCGTTGCCGGCGGCGCCGCACAGCCCGTGTCATGGCTTGCGCCGGAAGAGATCGTGATCCGCTGGACCGTGGACGGCCGTGGAGTTCTTACCTACCGTCACTCCCAAATTCCATCGCGCGTCGAGAAGGTTGACTTGACGACAGGTCACCGGACGACCGTAGCTGAATTTGCGTCAGGCGACCGCGCGGGGGCGCTTCAAATTATCGATGCTTCATTTTCCAGCGATGAGAAATCCTACGCCTATGCATACTTGAAGAACATTTCGCATCTCGCGGTCGTCGAAGGTGTGAAGTGATGCTGACACCTGGTACAAAGCTCGGCCCATACGAAATCGTCGCGCCCATCGGCGCGGGCGGCATGGGCGAAGTCTATCGCGCGCGGGATACGCGCCTCGATCGCACCGTTGCCATCAAAGTTTTACCTCAGCATCTCGCCGGCACTCCCGAAGCCCGCCAGCGTTTCGAGCGCGAAGCTCGCGCCGTTTCCGCGCTAAATCATCCGAATATCTGCACATTGCATGACGTTGGCTCGCAGGACGGCACCGAATACATCGTCATGGAATGCCTTGAGGGTGAAACGCTTGCCGCCCGTTTGGAAAAAGGCGCCCTCCCTCTCGATCAGACGCTAAAAATTGCTATTGAAGTTGCGGACGCTCTGGACAAAGCGCACCGCGCAGGCATCATCCATCGCGACCTGAAGCCCGGCAACATCATGCTCACCAAGTCCGGCGCGAAGCTGCTGGATTTCGGCTTGGCCAAGGCAACTTTGCCTCTCGCCGCGGGAGCAACACTGTCAATCTTGGCGACGCGTACAACTCCCGTCACGCAGCAGGGCATGATCATGGGCACATTCCAGTACATGTCACCTGAGCAGGTTGAAGCCAAAGAACTGGACGCGCGCAGCGACATTTTCTCTTTCGGCTCCGTGCTTTATGAAATGCTCACCGGCCGCGCCGCATTCCAGGGCCGCAGCCAACTCAGCGTGGCTTCGGCAATATTGGAAAAAGATCCCGAGCCAATCAGCGTACTCATGCCGATGACCCCGCCCGCACTGGACCGCACGGTGCGCAAATGTCTGGAGAAAGATCCCGACAACCGCTGGCAGACCGCGCGCGACCTTCTATTGGAACTCAAGTGGATTTCAGGCGCTGGCTCGCAAGCGGGCGTCCCTGCGCCGATGGTGTCGCATCGCAAGAATCGCGAGCGAATCGCGTGGCTCATCGCGGGTGCGGTCACCTTAGCTGCAATCGCGCTGGCTATCGGATTCATCGATCGCGCGCCGAAGCCTGCGCAGCCGGTCCTCCTCAGCGCGGAACTCGGCGGGGATGCAACTCTCACGTCCACCAACTACGGCGCCGCCGCGGTCCTTTCCCCCGATGGGTCCCACCTGGTTTTTGTGGGGCAAGGCGCCGACCTGAAACCGCACCTCTACATTCGTTCGCTCGATCAGATGCAGGCCACGGCGCTTTCCGGCACCGAGAATGCCCACGATCCCTTTTTTTCGCCCGACGGCGAATGGGTCGCTTTTTTCTCAGGGAATGACCTGAAAAAAATTCCTGTCCGGGGTGGCGCGGCGATCACTCTTTGCGAGGGCACCTCCGCTCGCGGGGGTGCCTGGGGCGACGACGGCGGCATTGTGTTTTCAACCTATGATCGCAGTTCTGGTCTAATGAGAGTTTCCTCGGAGGGCGGAATACCGAAGCTCTATACCCCTCTCGACAAAGAAAAGGGAGAAATCACGCAGCGTTGGCCGCAGGTTCTTCCCGGCAGTAAGGTTGTGCTTTTTACTTCCAGTAACTCAGCGGCTGATTTCGATAATGCGGATATCGTCGTGTATTCCGCAGCATCGGGAAAGATGAAAACGATTCTTCGCGGAGGCTCTTACGCCCGTTATCTGCCCGGCGGTTATATCGCTTACGTGCACGACAGCACTCTGTTTGTCGTTCCCTTCGACGTCAATCGGCTTGAGGTGACCGGCGAGCCTGCGCCCGTGGTCGAGGGCGTGGCATCGAATCCCGATTTCGGCGGGGCACAATTCGCATTCTCTGATTCGGGAACCCTTGTCTATCTCCCGGGCTCCATTGCAAATCAAAACGTTTCCATCTATTGGTTGGATGCTTCGGGCAAATTCTCTCCTCTCCGCGAGATTCCGGAAAATTACAACGATCTCGCGATTTCTCCCGACGGCAAACGGTTGGCGATGGACATAACGGCGGGGGGCAGAACCGATACCTGGGTATACGACTGGGAGCGGGATACTCTCACCCGGATCACTTTTGGCGCTGATCATAATGCCTTTCCCATTTGGACGCCCGACGGCCAACGAATCGTTTACGCGTCCGCGGAGAAAGGGGCTCCCGAAAACCTGTGGTGGATTCGCGCCGATGGCGGCGGCAATCCACAGCGCTTGACCGAAAGTAAGGACGTGCAGTTTCCGGGGTCATGGAGCCCTGACGGCAAGACCCTCGCTTTCTTTCAAATCAACCCCGAAACAAGCTACGACGTCATGACCCTGCCCGTCGAAGGCAGTGAGAAGTCCGGCTGGAAGCCGGGGCAGTCAAAGCCCTTCGTGAATACTCCTTTCATCGAAGTACTTCCCGCGTTTTCTCCCGACGGTCGATGGATCGCCTACACGTCCAACGAATCCGGGACGCTCGAAGTTTATGTCCGTCCTTTCCCGGGCCCGGGCGGCCGGTGGCAGATTTCCACCGGTGGAGGTGCCTTCCCCGAATGGTCGCGAAACGCCAAGGAGCTTTTTTACAGCACCCTGACTCACGACAAGATCATGGCGGTAAACTACACCTCCTCCGGCGATTCTTTCCATGCGGATAAGCCGCGCCTGTGGTCGCCCGGCCAGTTCACGAATCGCGGGAATAGCGTCAACTTTATTCTGCACCCTGACGGAAAACGCTTCGCAGTGTTGAAGACCGGCGGCGCCGACGCGGCTCCGCCTCCCGTCACAAAGGTCAACTTCATCTTCAATTTCTTCGACGAACTCCGCGCCAAAGCTCCCGCCGGCAAGAATTGAAAAATCTCCGCGCAGCGGATCGCCTGCGATTCCGACTACCAACTTGAGTTTGTTGAAATTCTCTTTAGAGGGTCGGAGCTTCAGCTCCGACACGAGTGGCTGACAATTGAAGGGGCTTTCGCGCTTTTTGCGTCCCGGCGCTTTTTGCCGGGAAGCCCCTGAAGTGGAAACTTAATTACTCTCGCCCGGTCGATTTTCAGACCTTCATCAACTGCGGAAACTTTCTCGGGTCATTATCGAATCCAGGGAACACGGCCTTCAAATCCTTCGCGCCCAGGTGCCCCTGAATTATCTCACCTAGCACGGACCGGAAGTCCGTCGTCAGCGCCAAATCTCGCCCCTCATTTAATTGTTCCGGCGCAAGCCCCGGCCACTTCCCATAAACTTTGCCGCCCTTCACGGCACCGCCCATAACGAACATGCAATTCGCGTGCCCGTGATCCGTTCCTCGATTGCCGTTTTCGTGCGCCGTGCGCCCAAATTCTGACATCGTCACGACCACGATATCTTCCATGCGGTCGCCCATGTCCTGATGAAACGCGTTCAGCCCCTGTCCCAAATCGCGCAGCAAATTCGCAAGCTGCCCCTGCACTCCGCCTTCATTCACATGATTGTCCCATCCACCTGTATCGAGGAACGCGACCTCGAGCCCAATATTCGCCTTCAGCAGTTGCGCCACCTGCTGAATGCTTTGCCCGTAACGGTTCTTCGGGTAGTCCGCGCCATTCTCCGGCTGGAATTGCGATGGGTTCGCCTTCTTCAGCATATCAATAGCTTCAAATGTCTCATTGCCGGTTCCGCGCAACGCCGTATCCACCGTCTGCGCATACATCGCCTCAAACCCGCCCTGAATCATCGGCGAGCCCGCGCCAGCCATCACTTGAAATTGTTTTACATCCGGCAGCGCAACAGCAGGCGCCGACCCAAGCAAGGTGCGCGGAAGATTCGCTCCCAGGGCGACCGCGCGGAAAGGCGTCGCGTCGTGCTCAGGAAGAGTTTGCATCGTGCGGTTCAGCCATCCGTCATCCGTGGCCTTCACGCCCGGCGTGCCCGATTCCATATAATCCTGCGCATCAAAATGCGAACGTGTGGTATCCGGCGATCCAGCGGCGTGCACAATCGCAAGCTGCTGCTCGTGGAAAAGCTTCGCCAGCGGCGCCAGCGATGGATGCACGCCAAAGAATCCATCCAGATCAATCGCCGCCAAATCCCCGCCCGCCTTGGGCGCGGGAATCGCGATGCTCGGACGAATGCGGTAATAGTTTGGCTCCGCGAACGGCACCACGATGTTCAATCCATCGGCAGCGCCCCGCTGGAATAGCACCACCAGTTTTTTCTTGTTGGGCATAGCTGTGCCCGCCACGGCGCGCCGCAGAAAGCCCGGCAAAGTGCTCAGTCCAAGCATCGCGATCCCGCTGTTCTTGATAAAAATTCGCCGGTTTACTGGTTGCATTGTCTTGCTCCCTTCCCTCTACAAGCCGCCGCTTAAATCATGTCCGAACCACTAACGGCGCTGGAACTCCGGTGCTCCAAGCACCAGCCCTGCGACTGCCCCGGTGTTCACTTGCTTCACCGGATCATCCAGCTTCGCCTGCAAAACCTGCGGATCCGTCAATTGCTTTTCGAGCGTCGCTCGCGTTCCCTGCGAAACATCTCCGTTAAGCAATATCTGAATCGCGTGATCCAACGCTTCATGCGGATCGCGCGATGCCTCATTGCCCATCAGAGTCGCCAGATCCACGTGCGCGCCGCGTAAGCGGTTGCCGGTGAGCGTCAATGAATAATTCAACCGGTTCAGCAACGCTCCCGTGTTCACCCAGGTATCCGACGTATCCTTGTATCCCGTCGGCGGCTGACATTGATACAACGGCTCCCCGATTCGCGCCGTCCACATCACCATCGGCAGCGGCATATCCACCTGCGCTCCCACCGCGCGCGCCGCGGAAACCACAAGCTCGAACGGCGTCTTGATCTTCGCCCCGTACGCTTCCCGCGACCAGAACTCCGGCGAATAAATCATCGTGTGCAGCACAGCCTTTATGTCCCCATCGCTCGAAAGAAACGTCTGCGTCATCCGGTCCACCAGCGGAGGCGGCGGAGTATCGCTCACGAAGTGCTGCGCAATCTGCTCTGAGATGTGATGCCCGGTGTGCGGATCGTGCGTCAGTTGGTGAATCACCGCCAGCCCGTCGCTCATTCCACCGGCGTTAATGGTCTGTCCCAGGACTATTTTCGGGCCGTCAACATGCAGCACCGGATTGAAAAAGAAGTCCGCGGCCTGCTGCGGCTGGCGAATCGTCCAGCCCGTAAAACACTTCGCCACTTCCACGACGTCCTTTTGTGTGTAGCCGCCATCCACTCCAAGCGTGTGCAACTCCATCAGCTCGCGCCCGTAATTTTCGTTGATGCCGAACTCGCGCTTCTTCTGTTGTTGTCCCTGTGGCGCAACGTACGTTCCGCCAAACGGCCCCCGCCGCCGGTCCTCCGCAATGCGCTGCGCGGCATTCGGGTCCGTGTTCAGCCAGTTATCCAGATAGAACATCATCGCGGGACTCTTCGCCGTCGCCACCACCAAATCTTCAAACTTCCCCATCGCCTGCGGACGAATCGTATCGCGCTCGTAGGAAGTCAGCATCCACCGGTCGGCGCCCTTGCCGGCGAATACATTGAAGTGGTTGAACCAGAATGCCGCCATCTCTTCATAAAGCTGCCGCTCGCTGTAGATGGCCCGGTCCATTTTCGCCATGCTCAGTTCCGCCACAATTCGCTGCGGCGCCTTGGTCTTCTCGTATGCTTCCAGCGCGCGGTTCGGATCTCCGCCGTTATATCCCTGCTTTGTGATCTTGGCCTTCCCGCCGCCATCGGCAACGGAATCATCGGCGGTATCGTCACTCTGCGTGTTCAGCATGGCATTCATCTGCTGATTCATTGCTTGCTGCTTCGCCTGCTGCTCCTTGCGATATTCCTCGATGGTCACGCCTTCTTTTCGCGCCGCTACCTGCGGCTGCGGAAATTCACTAATCAATTTGGCGGAGCTCATGCCCAGCGTCGGATACTTATCCAGTCTCACCTGCACCGCGGAATCATCAATCGAATCTGGATTCAGTTGCCCGTCAATCCAATTTGCCAATCCCATCTGCCGCACGCGTTCCAAATCCCCCGGCTCCGGGCCGTAACTCAGACGGTTCAGCGCGTGCAGAATCGCCTCTGTCTCATTCAGCTCGGTAATCGGCAATCCCCTCAGAGTCTTGCTCGCGGCTGCCGTCGGCGCATTGCCCTTCTTCTGAGTCTTCCCGCTCGCATCTGTCGCGGAGTTGCCCGTGGCAACAAACGGCGCCGCAAGGATCACGAGCGCCACGGCGCCCACAGACAGCGCGCCTCCAAATGGCAGACGCCTTCGCCCCTCACCTCGAACATTGGTGACTTGCACTTTAGCAATGTCTCGTTGACTGTACATCTTTTCCCTCCGCTGGCCAGGCGCGTTGGTGGGTAACGCTCGATCGGCGCATTGCGGCTCGTATAACCACTTTAACCCCAATTACAGGGCAAAGTTGCGTCCTGGCATTTTCGACGTTCCTATTGGAAAACCGCGGCGTTCCGCGCTCTCAAATTCATCAATCTGCTTGGATTGATTCGGATCGGAAGGCGTCCAGCGTCCACAAATCCTGGCCCTCATCGTGGCGCAAAACGTAGAGGTTTCCGTCGGAGGCGCGCACGCGGAAATAAGTCGCGCCGGGTGAATACCAGCGGTCATCTATCAACACAATTTCGAGGGTCTGATCCCCGCGGAAAAAACGCACCGGCCGTTCGTCCGCGCGATAGCCGGCATAACATTCCACGCGAATCTCGCGCATCGCGCTCCCCTGCCTCGCGGCGCAAAAACTAGGCCGCCGCTGCGACGTGTCTCGCGGCCGCCGTGCGTTCGGCGTTAAAAGCCGAGCCCAAAACAATAATGACCACCGTAAAATTCATCCAGATCATCAGGCCAATCGCCGTCGCAAGCCCGCCATACACCAGATTGTACGGCACGTGGCGCATGTACACACCGAACGTCCAGCTTGCAACCCACCACAGTGGTGTCGCCAGCACCGCGCCCGGCATCACTTCCCGCCATCCGCGCACGTCGCGCGTTCCCACTCGATAGATGACCGCCAGCACCAGCATCGCCAGCAGCAGCGATATGGTGGTCAACGTTACAGCGAACAATACGCGGATCAAAACAGGCGATCCGAATCGCAGCGTCATCGCGATCCGCATCTGCTTGCCGAACACGGTGATCGCCACCGCCAGCACCGTCGGCGCAAACGTCATGCAAAGCAACGCCAGCGAGCGAAGAATCAATTCCAGCATTCCGGGACGCTGAATCCGGTGCGCCAGATGGAAACCCTCGATCAGCAAGCGCATCATCTGCGTGCCCGCCAAAAGCGTTCCCACCAAACCCACGGTCGCCCAGCTCAAGGGATGCACCGCGTGGCGCTCCAAAAAATCCGCCAGAACCTGCACCATGCCGGGCGGCATCAGCGGGCCCAGACTGGTGAACATATCCTCCACGCCGTTGCGCAGAAACTCCCAGCGGCTTACCAGTCCCAGCAACAGCAGCAGCATCGGGAAAAACGCCAGGAACATGTTGAACGCCACGGCTTGCGTCGTCGTCACGCAAGCCGGCCAAACACGCCCCAATGCTCCCCAGAAGTTCCGCCAAAAGTTCCGCATGTCAGTGTGCGGATTATACAGATTCGACGCCGCGACTGTTCCTTTTTTCTGTTCAACGCCACCATCCCCGTCATTCTGTTCTTCGCCCCCTCCGCGTCCTCTGCGTCTCCGCGGTAAAGCGAATCCGGCTCCAGTGATAGAATGCTTTCACGTGCCGACGAGAATGCCCGTCACCTTCGAGACCGTTCGCCAATTCGCGCTTTCCCTCGACAACGTCGAGGAAAGCACCTCCTACGGCACTCCGGCATTCAAGATACGCGGCGAGCTCATCGCGCGGCTGAAAGAAGACGGCGAAACGCTCGTCGTCCGCATGAGCTTTGAAGGCCGCGACGAATTAATCGCCGCCGACCCGCGCACCTACTACATCACCGACCACTACCTCAACTACGAGTGGGTGCTCGTTCGCCTGCCGCGAGTTCATCCCGACGCCATGCGTGATCTTCTCCGTGGCGCCCACCGCTCAGCCGCCTCCAAGAAACCAACCCCCAAGAAGCGCCGCTCGCCTGCCAAACGACCGACCTAATTTTGCTTCCTCCGCGGCCCCTCTGCGCCTCTGCGGTAAACCGCTTTCTTCCGTGTCTTCCTGCTTCTTTGCTTCCGAAAAAATCGACTTCTACCCCCCACTCCCCCCTTTTTCGTATGTATGGGAAATACAGGGGTTAGGTGGTACCCCTCGGGTATGTATGGGAAATACAGGACTTAGCTGTGTACTCATTTAATATCCATTCATTGAAAATAAACGACTTATGAGAATCACGCGAAACCTCCTCGTATGTACTGTGACTGCGGAACTTAAAGGTTCCTAAAATGATGCCGTCGTGGAATGGCTCCAAGTCAATGCGAAGAGCGCATAAATGTCGAGTATCCGGCAGGGTGGGCGAGTTCCGTTTCGGGATGACTATTCGAGCGGCTCGGCCAAGTCTGCAATGCAGTGTACCAAAGGGTTAAATAATGGTCAATGGAAAAGTGATCTCTTTGCGGTGGGTTTCCTGTGGAAAGGAATTCGAATAAGTACGCGAAAAGTTCCGCCCTTTGCCGCACGTAAAGGATTTGCCGCACCGCCTGGATACGCATGGGCATCGGCGCGGTGGGCGGACGATTCAAAGATGACTATAATGACGAAAACCGCCCACGTTTTCGACGCTTCGCGTTTCGAAAAGGGTGCCTTCATTGAACGCAGAAACTGGGGGGAGAGATGAACAAGACGGGAATCATAACGGCAACCGGGACCGTACCTGCGGAATCCCCGGCCCGAGGCCTAGAGATTGTCGCAGGTGCACCGGTCCCTGCTACCACTCCCTCTGCCCCTGCTCCGCAGGCCGGGGCGAAACCAAACCCGACCAGAACTCCGCAACCCATACGATATGCAGCGGCAGTGCTGAAGGGGCAACCCTACATGCTTGAGTCGCTCGCGGAATGTTTCGTGAGCGACGACGCGAGAATCAGGAAGCATGAAGAGGATTGGATTCTGGAGTCGTCTGAGTTCACATCCTGTACGACGGGCGAGCTGGTTTTCCCGATTGCTGACGACATAGCGTCTCGTCTTCAGCGTATTCTGGCGCTATACTGCGGCGCGGAGGAAACGCTGTCAGTCGGGCATATAAACTTTATTGATGCGGCAGGCAAGGAATGGCGTGCGATTCGGGGTGCCTTAACTATCAACGTGATTTCGTCCCAGGGACTGGCCGAACTCAAAACCATGAGAGGCACACAGCCGCTGGCATCCGCGATTTTCCACACCGTGATCCATGATGCGACTGTCAAGGAGGCGCTCGCCCTTCATGGAAAGGGCGGACTCGGCTGGTCGCAAGTCTATGACATCATAGAATTTCTCGGCGGTGAAAACGGCATCGCTAAAGCCAGATATGCGAACAAGAAGCTGACACGTGCCGTCCGGCAAACCGCGAACCATTACAGACATCTTGGGAGGCCAAAGAACTATCGGCTGCCGTCAAATCCTTACACCTTAGCCAAAGCGAGTGAATTCGCCCGCGGTCTGCCGAAGCGATTCATTTCCTCACGGATCTGAGCCGTGGCCGGCCCATCTTTGGCAAAGCTGAACACTTTGGAAAGGATGGGCCACTGCCCTATTCAGCGACGAGCTAAAGCTGTAGTCGCGCGCCAGGCTGCTCACTTGCAAGGCGACTCCTTTGTCGTACCAACACCTCAGGGATAGAATCCTTGCATCATGAATGCGCGCGACAATCTGATGACGGCACGCTTCTCACTAAACATGGGAAGAATCCACGGCCTGTGCAAACTGATATGGTCAGATGTTGATGTCGTTAAGCCCAGGGGCTTATTTCGAAGCGAAGGGCCAAGGGCCGATATACTCCGGGCAATTGTTGTGTTCTTGCATGCAACCTTTGAAGACGTTCTGCGCAGCGGGGATCGCCAAGGCAATAAGAAATTCACTTTCTCTTCGGGCTCGGACATTGATCACATTCTTCTAAGAGGTAAGGTAGACCCTGCGCCCTTCAAGCCTCTTTACCCGTCCCTAATTCAGATGGCGAAGAGGCGCAACCGAATTGTGCACGAGGCCGATCTCCTTGAGAAAACGGACGCAGCCTGTGGACCGTGGACAGCCGTGGACGATTGGCAGTTGATTATGTGGACGCTGGCCGTGCCAGCATTTCATTCGCGGTTGCGTATGTCCATCGATCACGACGATCAAGTCGCGCGCGAGACTTATTCAAAGCTCAGGGAAGCAATGAACGGCGTTACGGGCTTTGGGAGACAGCTCGCCGCTTTCCCCAAAGTCCCGCCGGACATGCTGATCAAAGCTTTACAGGAGATATCGGAGAACTTGAAGAGGATCTCCACCTTATTGACGGGGTCGACCCGCCCCCACCACAGAAAATTCCGGCCCACCTGAAGGTGGCCCCTACGAGGCGCGAGCGGCGGGAATGGAGGGAGCACGGAGACGAAGCGGGGTGAATTCCCGGCCCCGCCGATTCAGGGCGGAAGATCCTTCACCGAACCTGGTGGGTTCGGTTCAGGATGACGGCGGCGAGGGTTCGCCGGGCGCAGCGAGCAGCGCCCCTACGGGAGAGAATTCCCGGGATCGCCATTCTCCCGAATGGCCCTTTTTGCCACCGATCTGGAGATTGTTGATTGGAGAGATGCGTTGTTGCGCACAAAGGCGCCAATCGGGAGATTGGCGTTCCCGGGCGGCAGAGGGTGACTGCCACGGTCAGTGATCGGTTACGGGGCCGAGTAAATCCCAATCGCTGCCGTTGAACTGCATCAGGAACAGCTGTTTGATTGGCTGATAATCGTCGGGAGTTGTCTTGATCATAATTCCGGGACGAAGTATGCCGAGTTCCAGATCGAGGTGGGAGGCCTCCCTCATGGCGTTTTCGCGCGTTAGGTTGTCACCACAATTTTTCAGGACTTCGATCAGCACTTGGGCGCGTTCGTAGCCGGCCACATTGTTTTGGTCTCGAAGGCTTGCTTGAGGATTGTATTTGCCCATCCAATCCACAAACTGGCGCACGGAGTAGTCGCTTCGAGATCCCGCCGTCAGCCAGCCCTTGGAGCGGGCATTGGTGATAATTCCCGCGGATTTCTTGAGGCCCGCGGGATCGAGGAACGCAGCGATCGAAAGAGACGCATTGGGAATGAATTGCAACGGGTGCCAGTCTATGTCATACGCCTCGCGAATCGCCACGGTCGTAAAAACTCCCACGGAAAGGTTGAGGAAGACGTCGGCGCCGGAATCCTTAAGGGCCACGACTTTCGAGTCAATCGTCGAATCAGAATCCTCATAGGAAACTTCCTTGACGATCATGGTGGACGCTTTTTCGCGGAGGCCGTCGTGAACGCCCGCGAGATATTCTTTTCCAACGTCGTCATTCGCATACAGCACGGCGATTTTCGCGCGAGGTTTGTTTTCCAGAATGTATTTCGCGTAGACGCGCCCTTCGAGCCGGTACGTGGCGAATAATCCCATGGTCCAGGGAAAATGCAATGGATCGTCGAAAACAGCGGAACTGGAATCCACAAAGAGTTGCGGAATTTTCTTTTCATTCAGATACGCGCGCACGTCCAGGTTGCTTTCCGTTCCGAAGGAACTGAACATCAGGAAAACGTGGTCTTGTTCAACGAGCTTTCGTGTCTGCTCGAGGGATTTTCTGGGATCGGAGTCGCTATCAACGCTGATGAAGTTGATCTTGCGGCCGTTCACGCCGCCGCGATCATTGATCATTTGGAAATACGCCGCTTCCGCGAGGCCGATCACGCCGTAATCCTTGGAAAGGCCGGTGTAAGGCGTGACGTTGCCGATCTTGATCTCGGTATCGGTTACGCCTGGGCCGTACGTCTTCTGCGCGGCGGCCGGGGTGGCCAGCATGAGGCTCGACAGTGCCATCGTACTGACGAACACAATCGCGGTGGAAACGCGAATCATATAACTGTTCACGGTGGCTGTTCCTCTTCTGTTTTATGCCGGCACTTGACCGGCTGACGCAGCGAGCGCGTTCTCTTGTCGCGCGCGCCGCCGGGTTTGCGCATGTTAACACGACGCGCTTAGAACTGGCATCGGTTGAATCCGGGCAGCGAGAGGTTGTAGGCTGCCATTTCTTCTGGCGAGGAGAACGTGATGCGGAGTGCAAATCACATTGGATTGATGCTTGCGGCGGTCGTATGGGTCGCGTCGGCCGCGGGAGCGTTGAAAATGCATGCGCAAGCGGTGGCGGCAGAAGGCGCTGAGGCAAAAGTCACGATTGATCACAACAGCAACGACAAGGCCACCAAGGGATTTTTGTTTTCGCGCGTCGCAGCGCCATCCATTGGCGAGGCCGCAGGCAATATTGCATACAAGGCGGGGCTGCTGCTGGTGGATGGAGAGATGGATCCGAACGGCGCGCCGCTGAGCGCTTTAACGGATGGCGTGCTGCCGACGGAAGAGGATGAGCCGGAGGCAAATTTCTTTTTCAATGCCGGGACGCCGGGAGGACGATTCCGAATGGATTTTGGGAGCGCGGTCGAGATTGCGGAGGTGCGGACGTATTCGTGGCACCCGAACTCGCGCGGGCCGCAGCTTTACCGGCTGTTTGGCAGCGATGGGAGCGATCCGAAGTTTTGCGCGACGCCCAAGACAAATGTGGATCCGGCGTCGTGCGGATGGCAACTGATCGCCACGGTGGATACGCAGGCGGCAAAAGGCGACACCGGCGGCCAATACGGAGTAAGCGTCACCGGCCCACGCGGGACGTTGGGGAGATATCGCTATTTGTTGTTTAGCTGTTTTGCAACCGAGATGGATGATGATTTTGGGAATACGTTTTACAGCGAAGTGAATGTTATTGAGAAAAAGTAAAACGGTATGCGCCGGGACGCGAATGATGCGTTCGCGCCATTTATTGAGCTAGAATGCGCCAAAGGTTGCCGCTGAATATGAATACCGGCACATTTCGGGCGCGAAGGTCACGGCCCTGGAATCGTGTGCGCGGGAGCAACGCGGTGAGAGCTCTGCTGCCCATGTTATTCGCCGTGAGCGGCGGGATTTGTTTGTGCCAGGAACCAATCCGCGTTCAAAGCACATTGGTGCATGTGGCGTTTACGGCGCGGGACACGCACGGCGCGCTCGTGGGCAACCTTACCGCGAATGACGTGGATGTGTTTGAAGCTGCCGTGCCGCAGATCCTCGCGTACTTTGCGCGGAGCGTTGATGTTCCGCTTACCCTGGGACTGGTGCTGGATGACAGCCTCAGCCAGAAAAACGAAACCAAACGTCATGAACAAGACCTGGAAGTTTTTCTTAAGGACGTACTGGGGCCGAAAGATCGCGCGTTCCTGGTTTGCTTTGGCGATCGCGTTCAGTTGGTGAGTAATTTTTCGCAATCCGGCGACGAATTGATGGGCCGATTGGGACAATACATGGGAAAGAAACCCGCCCTGAAAGGCAAACGCGCCGTCAATGGCCCACCCACGATTGAGCTGGGGCCGCCGGAAGCGCGGGAAGGTGGCACAGCTTTTTATGATGCCATCTACTATTCGGTTTTGGAAAAACTTGAGAAGGAGAACGGCAGACGCGCGCTGCTGGTTTTCAGCGACGGCCAAGACAACGCGAGCTCACATGACATGATGACAACCATCGAAGAGGCTCAGAGAGCGGACGTGCTGGTGTTCACAATCCGGTATACGGACGCCACGCTCGGGAAACTGAACGCCCGCAATCAGTATGGGGTGCGCGTGATGGAACGAATCGCCAAGGAAACCGGCGGGGAAGAATTTGACGCGAAGGCCATGGATCCCCATGCGTACTTTAAACGGATCGGGGAGGAACTGCGGACGTCGTACGAGGTCGGGTATTATCCGGCGGACACCAGGAGAGATGACACATTTCGGACAGTTGCAATCCGGCCAAAAAACGAGGAGATCAAGGTGCGGTTGAAGACGGGATATTACGCGCGGTAACACCGCAACCGGCAGGGCTTGCCGGTCATCTGACAAGTGATACTGCCAGGCGATTTCCAGCGGATAGGAGCCACTCAATGTCCACATACGATTCTGTTTCTCAAAACTCAAGCGGCCGTTTGCGCACCCTGGGATTGTGCTGGGTAATTTATGGAGTGATCCGGTTGATTGTGGCGCTTGGCCTGTTTTACTTCAGTGGCACAGCGACCGTGATGTTTGGCGCGCTTTTGAATCGTGCGCCCAATCCTTTTGCGTTGATGAGTGAGTTTCATTTCGTTTATGCGGCGATCATCGTTTTGTCCGTGGCGTGCGGAATTCTCGGGATTATCGCGGGGCTGGCATTGATGGGGGGACAGCGGTCTGCGCGCGGCATCGCTCTGCTTGTGGCGTTCCTGTCGCTTTGCGAGATCCCTTTGGGAATTACACTGGGCACTTATACGCTGATCGTATTGCTTCCGATGAGAGCGGCCCCAACCACCGAGAGTTCGGGGCGGACAAGCTAGAAGCGGGACTGCAAGATAAGAACCGGCGGAGACGCCGGCGCTACGAAAACCTCCGGCTAAAAAGAAAAAGGGCGGCTTGTGGCCGCCCTTTTTTCTGGAAACCTGTGAAACGCAGCAGGCCCCGCTTGATGCATTCATTACATTGGTTTCGCTTGGGAGAGCATGGTTACTTTGTCCACGTGAAGGTTATCGCCATCAAGCTTGCCGTCGATGGAGACGTGATGACCTTCGTGACCATGAAGAGCATCCTGATTGTCTACTGTATAGATATGCTTATCCTTATCGGCAACGATGACGAGCTTCGCGCCGTCGGCTTCGCATTTCTTGGCGCATTCAACGTTGCCAAGCATCTTGGGATTCGCGGAACACTTGGTATCAATGACCCAGCCGCGAACGTTATCGTCGGCAGCGGGGCGGCTTGTGCCGGCCATGACGCAAGCCACGCAAAATGCTACGGCTACTAGCGACAGTCCAATCTTTTTCATAAGCGATTCCCTCACCTTTCAGACTTCCGAGTTTTTGAATTTGTTACCGGCAACCCCCAACGACTTTTCCGACAAGAACGGGCTAGGCAGGTGCAACTTCGTCCCTACATATATATAACGATTAGTATGGTTCTGTAAATGAAAAACATTATGAAAGGCTTGTGAACGAGCGAGTCTTGGCCGGCATTGAGGGGCACGCGGCGTTGCGCCTCGCCGCGACAATCCGATAGAATCGCCAATGGCTTTCCCCAACGAGAAATTGATGCCCGATTCCATGCAAAAACCGCGGATTGCGCTGGGCGCCGACCACGCGGGTTTCCCCGTGAAGGAATCCATCAAGAGATATCTGCTGGGAGCCGGTTATCCGGTGGAAGATATGGGAACTTGGTCGGACGAATCGGTGGATTATCCCGACTACGCGCGGCGAGTGTCCGAACGAGTGGCGGGCGGCGAAGACCGATTCGGGATTCTGGTCTGCGGCACGGGAATTGGGATGAGCATCGCAGCGAATAAGATTGAAGGCATCCGCGCGGCGCTGGCGCACGACGCAACCACTGCGCGCATGGCGCGAGAACATAACGACGCGAACGTATTGACGATTGGCGGGCGAATTGTGGATGACGCAGCAGCAACGGAAATCGTACGAGATTTCCTGGGCGCGGAGTTCGCGGGAGGGCGGCACCAGCGGCGGATTGATAAGATCTCCGCGCTGGATGCCGAACGCGGGAACGCCAAGGGGTAAACCAAGATTTGTGAAAGGGACATGGACAACGTGACCACACACACAGCAGCGGATGACCGGATGAACTTGCCATTGAAGGACGTGGATCCGGAGATTGCGGACATCATACAGCTTGAATCGAAGCGTCAGGCGACCGGACTTGAGCTGATTCCCTCTGAGAACTTCGTTTCTGAAGCGGTGCTGGAAGCGATGGGCTCGGTGCTGACGAACAAATACGCCGAGGGATATCCGGGCAAGCGGTATTACGGCGGATGCGAATTTGTGGATCGAGCGGAGCAGCTCGCGATTGACCGCGCAAAAAAGTTATTTGGCGCGGAGCACGCGAACGTGCAGCCGCATTCGGGGTCGCAGGCGAATACGGCCGTATATATGTCCACGCTGCAGCCGGGCGATACGGTTCTGGGAATGAACCTGGCGCACGGCGGGCACCTGACGCACGGACACCCATTGAATTTCAGCGGGCGGATGTACAAGTTTGTGGCGTATGGCGTGGCGCGCGAAACGGAGTTGATTGATTACGATGAACTGGACCGGCTGGCGCGGGAGCACAAGCCGAAAATGATCGTGGCGGGCGCCAGCGCCTATTCGCGGATCTTTGATTTTCCACGGCTGGCGGAGATTGCGAAGGCAGTGGACGCGCTGCTGTTTGTGGATATGGCGCACATCGCCGGACTTGTGGCGGCGGGCGTGCATCCGAGTCCCGTGCCGCACGCGGATTTTGTTTCTACGACGACGCACAAAACTTTGCGCGGGCCGCGCGGGGGGCTGGTGCTGTGCCGGGCACAATATGCGAAGGAGCTCGACAAGCTGATGTTTCCAGGAATTCAGGGCGGGCCACTGATGCACACGATCGCGGCGAAGGCTGTATGCCTGACGGAAGCAATGCAACCGGAATTTCGCGTTTATCAGGAGCAAGTGGTGGCGAACGCGCGCGCACTGGCGGCCGCAATGGTGAAGCACGGTTTCCGAATTGTGAGCGGCGGGACGGACAATCACCTGTTTCTGGTGGATATTTATTCCAAAGGGCTGACGGGAAAGGATGCGCAGCCGGCGCTGGATCGCGCGGGCATTACGGTGAACAAAAATGCAATTCCATTTGATCCGTTGCCGCCGATGACGGCGAGCGGCATTCGTATGGGGACGCCTGCAATCACAACGCGAGGAATGCGCGAAGCGGAAATGGAGCCGATCGCGGCATGGATTGCGGAAGTGCTGGCGCATCTGGGCGATACAGGCACAGAAGCGCGCGTGCGCGGTGAGATTGAGAAATTTACGGAACGATTTCCGTTGTACAGGGGACGGTGGTAGGAGTGCGCTTCAGGGGCTAAAGCCCCCAATTCCGAAGAATCGAGATGTCGGAGCTAAAGCTCCGACCCCCTGAGTGTTGGCCCGATCACTTGGGAAAGGCGAATTGGTTTCGCGTCAGGGTGACGACAAGTTCTAATTCAACGAAGAGTCAGAATCAAAAACATCTGTCGTGCGTGCCGCCCTTAGGCTGGAGCCTGGGGGCTCTGTGTTTTTGGGGTTGGCGGGCTGCTAATGAGTATCCTTCCCTGCAGATTCAAAGGCCTCAGGGCCGTCGGTCCCGAAGTTTCGGGACCGACGCGCCCTGAGCTACAAAAACTCCTCGATTGATACTTCGGTGACAATTTTGTTTTGGATGCGGAAGGCGCGGATGGGATTTGGTGCGTTTGGCGCGGGGGAGACTATGAAGTAGGCGGCATCGGGATAGTAGGCGCGGGCGACGTCCGTTGGAGATGGGAAGTTGCCGGTGGTTGGGTGGGAATGATAGATGGCGAGGAGTTCGAGACCCTGAGCGCGGATTTCGCGGAAGATGGAGAAGAGTTCGCGCGTGGCGATTTCGTAGGCGGTGGGGCTGGCTAGGGAGTTGTGGGCTGGGAAGATGGCGGTGATGGCGGCGTCTTTGCCGGCGAGCAGGCCGCAGGATTCGTGTGTGGGGTTGCGGCGAGATTCTTCGAGCATTTTTGTGAGGATGGGGCGCGCGATGCGGATGGTATCGGACACGGTTGGGATTCTAGCGCGGTTGGAGTGCTGGTACGGAGTGTTGGCAATTGAAATTGAGACGCGGACAACGAAAGGCCCCGCCCCTACGAAGCGGGGACGGGCTACAACGGCGGGATGGTTGGGCACTGGAGATGCGTCCCGAAGATTAGGGACGGGCTACAACGGCAAACCGGAGGCAGCTCACTTGAGTGAGCCGCCCCCGGCGGGACTTCCGCGCTAAATCCGAAAATGATTAAGCGTTCTGCGCCTTGCGGCGCAGGAACGTCGGGACTTCGAGATCGTCGGTCTGCACCTCATGGATGATTTCTGGAGCTGGGCGGGCTGGAGGCGCTTCCTGAATGACCGGCTCGGCGGCAACTGGATCGCGGCCCGCTTTCCAAGTCTTCGGAAGATAAGACGTCCTTGGTTGCTGGACAACTTTGCGGGCGGCTTCGCGGAAGCCCGCGGCGATTACCGTAATCTTCACGGATTCCTTCATGGCCTCATCGAGGACCGCGCCGAAGATAATGTTCGCGTCTTCATGGGCCGCCTTCTGAATGATGGACGAAGCCTCGTGAATTTCATGCAGTGAAAGGCTGGATGATCCGCAGACGTTGATGAGGATTCCCTGCGCGCCTTGAATGGAGTTGTCTTCGAGGAGCGGGCTATTGATGGCGCGGTTCGCGGCGTCGATCGCGCGGTTCGAGCCGGATGCGACGGCGGTACCCATGACGGCGTAGCCTTGCCCGTGCATGATAGCCTTCACGTCGGCGAAGTCGCGGTTGATGATGCCGGGCACGGTGATGATGTCGCTGATGCCCTGCACAGCCTGGCGGAGAATGTCGTCGGCGATGCGGAAGGCTTCAAAGAAGCTGGTGCCGCGCTCGACGGTATCCATCAGGCGCTCGTTGGGAATAACGATGACGGTATCCACGCAGCCGACGAGTTCGGCGAGGGCCTGTTCGGCCTGAAGCATGCGGCGCTTGCCTTCGAACGCGAAGGGTTTGGTGACGACGGCCACGGTGAGGGCGCCAAGTTCGGTTGCGAGCGAGGCTACCACTGGCGCGGCGCCACTGCCCGTGCCTCCGCCAAGGCCGGTGGTGATGAAGACCATGTCCGAGCCTTCCATCGCTTCGATAATTTTTTCGGTGTCTTCGAGAGCGGCTTTGCGGCCAATCTCAGGATTGGCGCCGGCGCCGAGCCCTTTGGTGAGCTTCGCGCCGAGCTGAAGTTTCACGGGCGCTTGCGAGAGTTTGAGCGCCTGCAGGTCGGTATTGGCGGCGATGAATTCGACGCCTTCCACCTTGGCGCGAATCATGCGATTGACGGCGTTGCATCCGCCACCGCCCACGCCAACAACGCGAATTTTGGCGCCTTGCAGCAAATCTTCACTATACGAAAGCCGAATTCCCGAGTCCTTCGATGTCATGTGATATCCCCCTATTCTTGTAACTGCATCCCGCTCTTAAAAGCGCGCGCCGGGCTGACCCTCGCGCGCCAATGCCTTCGCTACTGTCCCGCAAACATAGCCTTAAGCTTTCCGACCAACCCCGTTGGCCGCGCCGCAACCTGACGGCGCGCCCGCGCCCCGTAAAGCAGCAGGCCGACGCCGGCGGAATATTCCGGCTGAGCAAATTCTTCCGGCAGACCCGGCAAACCGCGCGGCGCGGCGATACGCACCGGGAGCGAAAAAGTGTCCTCAGCGATCTCGACCAAACCTTTCAGGCGCGCACCGCCGCCGGTCAGAACGAGGCCGGCGGGAATGAGCGCGTCCAAACCAGCACGCTTCAGTTCGTCACGCACAAGCGTGAGCAATTCCTGGGCGCGCGGTTCGACAACGTCACAAAGCATGCGCGCGAAAACGGTGCGCGGCGGACGATCTCCAACACTGGCGATCTCGATGGCGTGATCTTCGCCGAGAATTCCGCGCCATGCGCAGGCGTTTTCGAGCTTAACGCGCTCGGCTTCCGGAACCGGAGTGCGAAGACCGACAGCGAGATCATTCGTAAAGTGGTCGCCGCCGATGGGCACGGCCGCGGCGTGCCGCACCACACCTCCGGCATAGACAACGATGTCCGTGCCGCCGCCACCAATATCGAGCAGAGCGCAGCCGAGCTCGCGCTCGTCTTGAGTGAGGCACGCTTCGGCCGCGGCGAGCGGCTCAAGAACCGTATCGGCAACAATGACGCCCGCGCGATTCGCGGCGGTCACGAGATTCTGCGTGGCGGAGATGGCCGACGTCACGATGTGCACATTCACTTCCAGGCGCTGGCCGACCATACCCACGGGCTCACGGATATTATTTTGCGCGTCCAGGAGAAATTCCTGCGGGAGAACGTGCAGGACTTCTCGGTCCTCCGGCAAAGTGATGGCGCGCGCGGCGTCCACGGCACGCCGAATATCATCGCGCTGAACATCACGGGCGCGCTGTCCGAGGGTGATGCCGCCGCGGCTGTTGACGCCCTTCACGTGACTTCCAGCTACGCCGAGAATTACCGATTCCACAGGCACGCCTGCAACACTTTCCGCTTCTTCGACCGCACGGCGAATCGAGCTCACCGTGGCATCCAAATTGACAATCAAACCCTTACGAAGGCCCTTGGATTCAGTTGCGCCGAGCGCAAGAAATTTCAATCCGCCATCTTCGAGCGCGGCCATCAAGACACACGTCTTCGTGCTGCCGATATCAAGCCCCACCAAATACCGCTCTTTCTTTGCCAATCCGCCGCTCCATCTTTTCCGCTGAGCCAATCAGCCGGGCACGATCCCTGCATGGGCCGCACGCGATACTCAGTCAGTGAGGTTTCTTTTGCGCCAGCGTATTCGCCGCGCTCGAAGCCGCGGCCTTCGATTCAGGATTTACGACGACCTGTTTTGAAAAGCGCAGGTCAATCGAATCCACGCGTCCGGCCGTGGCGCGCCATTGCCCCATGTTGTCCACGAGGACGCGGAACTTTGATTCGAAATCCTTATTACCAAAGTGCACGAGCACGGGACCCTGGTCGTCAAGGCCGGCGATGCCCATTTGCCCCAAACCCGCGAGCGTCGCGCGGACATCGGAAGCTTCGGAGAGATCCACTTCGCTTACGTGATCGGAGGCGTCCGGCCTGACCTGCGCAAGATCGCGCAAGAGTTCCATGTACAGTCCAACGCGCTGCTCGCGCTGTCCGGGAGACAAGGCGTCGGAAATGCCGCTGACCACAGGAAACTGGAAATCGCCTTCGACGGGGCGATCGAGAATCACGCCGTGCGCGTCAATCAGACCGAGGTCGGCGCCGTTGCGAAGAAAAGCGACAGGCGTGCGTTCAACAATCTCGACGCGGATGCGGTCCGGCAGGATGCGCGAGACGACTGCGTGATCCACCCAGGGAATATTCTCGAGAGCCGCGCGACGCGCGTCCAACGGAACGCGCAGGACGCTCTTGCCCGCGTCGGCGGAAAATTTCTCGACAATGTTTTGCCGTGCGAGGAAGTGATTGCCGGTGACCTCGATTTGATCGAGGCTCGCAAGGGCGACGCGCGGAGAATATAGAAAGAAGCTGCCCGCTTCGTAGAGCACGAAGCCGCCAACGAGCAACCCAGCGCCCAGCACCATCGCACGGCGGTAGAACGGCCAGGTGCGCTTGCCGAACTTGCGCCTGCGAATTTCGACCGGCTTCTGCCGGCGAAGATATCGCGGCTCTTCGTCAGCTATGACTTCGTGAGAGATGGCTTCTTGTTCGCTCGCCATAGTCGCTTCTCAATAAAAGTATCGTACAGCTCCGGTGTCACTTCCAAACTACGACTTCACTTCCAGATTACGACTTCCTCTTCAAGCGTGACTCCATAAGTTTGGTGGACGCGCTCGCGCACGGTTTCGATAAGTGAAAGCATTTCCGCGGCCGAGGCGTGGCCCCCATTCGTGAAAAAATTGGCGTGGCGGTCGCTGACGCGCGCGTCACCAACCTGGAAACCCTTCAGACCCAATTCATCCAGCATCCTTCCGGCGCTGGCGCCCGGAGGATTCTTAAAGATGCAGCCCGCGCTTTTCTGATTGAGCGGCTGGCTGGCACGCCGCTTCTCATTGCAGATACGGATTCCGGCAAGAATTTCGCGGTAGGGTTTGGAGGGCAGCTCCAGTTTCACCGCGAGCATAATATCATCGGGCGCAAAAGAAGTGTGACGATATTCGAAGTGAATTTCATTTCCCCGGAGGGTGACCAAGGAACGGCTTTCGGCGCGATACATCTCGACCTCCTTAACATATGTGCCGATTTGGGTGCCATAGGCGCCTGCGTTCATGCGCAGTGCTCCGCCGATGCTGCCGGGCACGCCGATGAGGCCCTCCATGCCGCCGAGATCGTGCTTGGCGCAAAAGGTGACGGTGCGGCCGAGGTCGGCCGCGGCGTCAACGTAGGCGATGTTGCCTTCGAGGCGGACTTCCGGGTCCGGCTTCACAAGATGGAGCATGACCCAAGGGAGTTCGCCATCGCGGATCAGGACGTTGCTGCCGCCACCGAGAAATTTGTGGGCGTAGCCGCCGGCATCGAGAAGGCGTACGAGATCGGGCAAGCTGGCATGGCGCTTGATAAGAAAAATATCTGTAGTGCCGCCAATGCCGAGGGACGTACGCTCGGCGAGCGAAGCCCCGGGAAGGCGCTCGACATCGAGTTCGGGAAGAGCTGCCAATACTTTGGGATCGTCAATTCTCACGATTCTTCCCTGCTCCTATTACCTCAGTCTGTAAAACCAGGCGCTACTCTTGCGTTCAGGAGAATCACCATTTCACCCAGGGCTCGGCCAACGTTACCGGCGCCGATGGTGAGGATTGCGTCGCCTGAGCGAGCTTCTTTGAGGAGATAATCAATGCCATCCTGCATTGAACTCCGGTAGACGACGTGCTTGTGACCTGCATCACGAATGGCTCCCACCAACGCCTCGGCAGTGATTCCCGGGATGGCTGGCTCGCTGGCGGCGTAGATATCGGTCATGACGAGCACATCGGCCTGATTGAACGCGCGGCAGAAGTCATCCCACAGGTGCATGGTGCGCGAGAAGCGATGCGGCTGAAAGAGCACGAGCAGGCGGTTGAATCTGCACAGCCGCGCGGCATCCAGCGTGGCGCGAATTTCCGCGGGATGGTGGCCATAGTCATCAATCAAGGTGATGCCATTGATAACGCCCTTCAGATCGAAGCGGCGGCCGACTCCCGTAAAGCTTGCCAGACCCTCGCGGATCAGGTCGGCGGGCACGTCAAGATAGAGGCCAACGGCAGCGGCGGCGGCGGCGTTGCGGATGTTGTGCATCCCCGGAGGCGCTTGCAAATGGAACATACCGAGATCGTCGCCGCGATAGGTGAGGCGAAAATCGCTCTCGAGGCCGGTGTGCACAATATCGGAAATGATTAGGTCGGCCTGACTCGATGTGCCGTAAGAGATCACCGGGCGCGTTACGTTGGGAAGAACGGCCTGCACATTTGGCTCGTCCATGCAAAGAATTGCCGCGCCGTAGAAAGGGACGCGGTTCACAAACTTGGTGAAGGCATCCTGGATATCTTCCAGAGATGAATAATGATCGAGATGCTCGCGGTCAATCGTGGTCACGACGGCAACAACGGGCGCCAGGAGTAGAAATGTGCGGTCGCTTTCATCGGCTTCGACGACCATGTATTCGCCTTTGCCAAGGCGGGCTGTGGTGCCTGCCTGATTGACGCGGCCTCCCACGACAAACGTGGGATCGAGATCAGCCGCTGCGAGAACGGCGGCAACCATCGAGGTGGTCGTGGTCTTGCCATGCGCGCCGGCCACGGCTATGCCGTACTTCAGGCGCATCAACTCGGCCAGCATTTCGGCACGGGGAATCACGGGAATTTTCAAACGAGTGGCTTCGGCAACTTCGGGATTTTCACGCCGGACAGCGGAGCTGACCACGATCACATGCGCGCCCGCAACGTTTTCCGCGCGGTGCCCCTCGTAAACCGTTGCGCCGAGATTTGCCAGGCGGTCCGTGATGGGCGAAAGTTTGGAATCCGAACCTGAGACGTTGTAACCCAGAGTGAGAAGCACTTCGGCGATGCCGCTCATGCCGATGCCGCCGATACCCACCATGTGAATGCGTTTGAAATTGTGAAATGTGACCATCATGGCCGCGCCACCCGTTCGATCAGATTAACGATCTCCTGCGTCGCTTCGGGACGCGCGAATTTGTGCGCCCGGCTGGCCAGTCCAACCAGCTCATCGGGATGGCCAAGCAGATTCAATACTTCCTGAGCAAGCCGCTCGCCATTTGCGGCCTCTTCCGGAAGGACGCGAGCCGCGTTATCGCGCTCGAGGGCCTGCGCGTTGCGCAACTGGTGGGCGTCCGCAGCTCCGGCAAATGGAATGAAGAGCGCTGCGCGGCCGACAGCGGCGATTTCCGCGATGGTTGTCTGTCCGGCGCGAGAGATTACGAGATCCGCCCACGCCAGACGCTCCGGCATATCGGGAAGGAATGGCTGCACGAGGGCTGGGAATTCAAGTTCGGCATAAGCGGCGCGCACATCATCATATTCGCGCTCTCCGGTCTGGTGGACAATCGAGAGTTTGTCCTTGTGTGCGGCAAGATGCAGGAGCGCATCTTTCACGGCCCGGTTGATGGGGCGGGCGCCCTGGCTGCCTCCGGTAATAAGGATGCGGAATGGCGGTTCCGGACGGCGGGGCGCGACGAATTGGAATTCTTCGCGCACGGGGCAGCCGGTGACTACGGCCTTATGTCCCCAGGCGCGCGCGGTTTCCTCGTATCCGGTTGCGATGCGCGTTGCGAAACGGGCGAGGACGCGATTCGTGAAACCGGGCGCGGCGTTCGGCTCAAAAATAACCACGGGTATCCTTTTCAATGCCGCGAGAAGAAGGACGGGGCCGGCGGCGTAGCCTCCCATTCCGAAGGCGGCGGTAAACTTGTGACGCCGCAGGATGGCGGCAGAATCCCAGAGGGCCGGGCCGAGCATGGCCACGTGACTGGCAAGTTTCATCCCGCCCATGCCCTTCAGCCCGGCGGAACGAATTTTTTCAAGCGGAATGCCTGTTTGCGGCACCAGCTTATTTTCCAATCCGCGTTCTGTTCCCACGAACACTGCTTCCCTTCGTTCTCCGAGGATTTCACCCCGGCGCAGCCATTCCTTCGTCACTGCGAGCGCTGGAAAAACATGCCCGCCTGTGCCTCCGCCCGCGACTAGCAACTTCATCACTTACCGATCCATGTGCGTGCGCCGCGCATCAACCCACGCGCCGGCTAACGTTCTGATTCGCTTCCTGACTGATATTCAGGAGCACGCCGGTGGCCAGCAGCATAACGAGCAGGCTGGAGCCGCCGTAGCTGATGAATGGCAGAGGGAGGCCCTTGGTCGGCAACATCCCAAGCACGACGCACAAATTGATGAGCGCCTGGCTTGCAACCATGGTCGTGATGCCCAGCGCGACCAAACGGCCAAACGGATCGAGCGATTCGAGCGCCGCGCGCAAACCGCGCCAGGCGTAAACCGCGAACAGAGCAAGCACGATGGCTCCGCCGATGAATCCCAGCTCTTCACACAAAACGGCAAAAATGAAATCGGTGTGCGCCTCCGGCAGATAGAAAAGCTTCTGCTTGCTTTCCATAAGGCCTACGCCGGTAAGTCCGCCGGAACCCACGGCGATCAGCGACTGAATCAACTGGAAGCCTTTGCCCTGCGGATCCACGCTGGGGTGGAGAAAGCTGATGATTCGTTGCAGGCGCCAGGGGACGAAGATCACCAGATAGAGAACGTAAGGTGAGACGAGCGCGCCCGCAGCGACAATATATTTCATGGAAACGCCGGCGACGAACAGCATCGCCAGGGCAATGAGGAAAATTTCGATTGCCGTGCCAAGGTCAGGCTGCTTGGCGATCAAACCCACGACGACAATGACGGGGATGAGCGCGGGGCCGATTGTGTGGCGCAAATCGTTCATGCTGTTTCCGCCCGCACGCATGCGGCGATCGAGAAACCAGGCCAGATACGCGATGACGGCGAGCTTGGCGAGTTCAGCAGGTTGCAATCCAAATGAGCCGATGGAAATCCAGCGGTGCGTCTCATGCCGCTTGTCGAGAAAAAATACGGCGACCAACATGAGAAGAACGGAGCCCAACCCGGCGAAGACAACGGTGGGCTTGCGGAAAACGCGGTAGTCAATGTTCATTAAGAGCAGCATGCCGCCCGCGCCCAGAACGAGCCAGACGAGTTGCCGCAGCAGGAAATAATACGCGTGGCCGTACTGCTCGCGCGCGGTTACGGCGGAAGCGCTGAAAACCATCACGGCGCCGACAAGACAGAGCGCCACGGTTGAAAGGAAGAGCCAGCGGTCGGTTTCGAGTCGTCGGAACATGATCAGCTCGCTCTGGCGCGGTCGCGCGCGGCGAATTCCTCCTTCAGTTGACGAACGCGCTGCTTGAAAACGCGTCCGCGATGCTCATAATTCTGGAATTGGTCAAAGCTGGCGCACGCAGGCGCCAGCAATACGGTGTCACCGGGCTGCGCCAACTCGGCGGCGCGATCCACGGCGCGATCCATCGTGCCAACGGATTCAATTGGCACGGCGCCTGCGATTTGCGTGGCAATTTTTTCGGTTGCGGCGCCAATCAGGAGCACTTGTTTCGCGTGCTTACCGAGAAGGTCGCGCAAGAGGGCGAAATCGCCGCCCTTGTCTTTTCCGCCGAGGATGACCAACAGGTTGCCGGGAAAAGCATCGAGAGCTTTCAGAGTGGCGTCGACGTTGGTGGCTTTTGAATCGTTGTAATAGCTGACGCCGTTGATTTCCGCGACGAATTCGAGGCGGTGTTCGACCGCCGTGAAACTGCGCACGGCGCCAGCGATCATTTGCGGCGCAACTCCGGATAGAAACGCGGCGGCCGCGGCGGCCATCACGTTTTCGACGTTGTGCTCGCCGCGCAAGCCAATATCACCGCGGCGCAAAAGAACGGATTCCGCGCCGTCACGGCGGAAAACCAACTGGTCATCCCGGAGAAAAATTCCGCCCGCGACGCGCTTCGTGCGGCTGAACCAGTAAACCCGCGAACGTGATGGCGTAAGCTGCGCCGCGCCAGCATCATCCGCATTCAGAATGGCCGCATCAGTCTCCGTTTGATTCTCGAATATCCGCCCCTTCGCGCGGGCGTAGGATTCCAAAGATGGATGGCGGTCCAGATGGTCGGGCGTGACGTTGAGCAGAAGGCCAATGTCGGGCCGGAACTGGTCAATGAGTTCGAGTTGAAAGCTGCTGACTTCCGCGACTGTAACCGTGGCATCACTCGTTTCCGAAACACGGGAGATGAGCGGCGTTCCGATGTTTCCGGCGACGATGGTCGGAATGCCCGCGCTTTCGAAAATGTGGCCCGCAAGCGAAGTCGTGGTGGTTTTGCCGTTCGATCCGGTGATGGCGATGAGCTTTCCGCGCAAGAAACGCCAAGCGAGTTCGATTTCACTCCAGACAGGAATACGAGTGGCGCGCGCAGCCTCTAAATATGGCAAATTGGCGGGGACGCCAGGGCTGGGGATGATCAGGTTCTGCGAAAGAAATGTTTCCTCGCGGTGACCACCCATCTCGAGGGTGCAGCCCGCAGCACGAAGTTTGGCGGCGGCTTCGGATATTTCGGCCTCGGGGCGGCCTTCGGTGGCGGTTACGATGGCTCCGCGCGCCGCGCAAAATAATGCGGTCGCGATTCCTGTACGCGCCAGTCCTACGACCAGCACGCGCTTTCCTTCGAGTTCGATTCCGGGCCTCACTCAGCTACCTCGTCTTATCTCAACTTCAAAGTCGTCAACGAAAACAGCGCAAAAATCAGCGCGGCAATCCAAAAGCGAACGATTACTTTCGATTCGCTCCATCCGGCAAGTTCAAAGTGGTGGTGCAGCGGCGCCATGCGGAAAATGCGTTTGCCGGTCAGCCGGAAAGAGGCCACTTGCAAAATGACGGAGACGGCTTCGAGAACAAAAACGCCTCCCACAAAAAACAGCAACACTTCCTGCTTGATGATGACGGCGATGACGCCGAGCGTGCCGCCGAGCGAAAGCGAGCCGACATCACCCATGAAGACGTCAGCGGGATGGGCGTTATACCAGAGGAAGCCCATCGAAGCCCCGACCAGCGCTCCGCAGAAGACCGTCAGCTCCCCCGCATGGGGAATGTATTGAATATCCAGATAGCTTGCGAAGCGGGCGTTGCTCGTCAAGTAAGTGAGAACGGTTAGCGCGCCCGCGGCGATGATCGTGCAACCGATGGCCAGTCCGTCGAGACCATCGGTAAGGTTCACGGCATTCGAGGAGCCTACAACCACCAGCACGATGAACAATAAGAACGGCACGAAGGCCAGCGGCCACAAATAAGAATGCGCCAGCAAGCTATGCACGACGAGATCGGGATGGAAATTCTTGAAGAACGGCATGATCAACTGCGTCGAATAGACGCCGTGGTTCAGCAACGCGATCAGCACTACACCCGCCACCAGGCTGGTGAGCACTTGGTAGCTGAATTTCGCCCGCACGGAAAGACCTTTGTTATGGCGGCGGACGACTTTTTCGTAGTCATCAATGAAACCGATGGCCGCAAAAGCCAGCATGGCGCCGAGAGCGAGCAGAATGTACGCGTTTCTCAAGTCCGCCCAGAGGAGCGTGGGAACCGCAGTGGCAATTACGATGAGAACTCCACCCATGGTTGGCGTGCCCGCTTTTGACTGATGGCTCTTCGGGCCTTCCTCGCGGATGAACTGGCCGATTTGCAATTCACCCAATCGGCGGATAAGCCAGGGACCAAGGACTAGCGCGAGGAACAACGCGGTGAGGCTCGCGTACGCCGTGCGCACAGTGATATAGCGAAAGACGTTGAGCGCCTTAAAGTACGGCCGCAGCACTTCGTAAAAAAGGTAGTAGAGCATTTCAGTGGCGCTCCGAGACGCGTGAGACTTCGGGTACAGCGCCGCTCAGCGAATGTTTGGCGCGAATGGCTTCGACGATGCGCTCCATGCGCACGCCCCGCGAGCCTTTCACGAGAATCAAGTCGCCCGGCTCAATCATGGCGGAGACGAATTCCGCCGCTTCCTGCGAGCCGCCGAAAAATTTCGCGTGTGGCGCGGATGCGCCTGCTTCAATCGCCGCGCGCACCAGCTCCGCGGCATGGCCTCGCACGCCAATGATCCAGTCCAATTTTTTAGAAGCGGCATAGCGGCCCGCTTCGCTGTGTAGTTCAGAGGAAGCAGGGCCGAGCTCGAGCATTTCGCCCGCGGCCAGAATCCGGCGGCGATAGCCCGGAGTATTCGCGAGCAAATCCATCATGCTCGTCATTGCCGCGGGACTCGAGTTGTAACAATCGTTGATGACGGTGAATCCTTCGTCGAACCGTAAGACTTCGCCGCGCATGGCGACCGGCGCCAAGCGCGGCAAAACCTCGGCGGCTTCGCGCGCGCCGATTCCCCAGACACTTGCGGCGGCGAGCGCGGCAAGCGCGTTCGTCACGTTATGCCTACCCACGAGCGAAAGTGTGAGACGATCGCGCCCTTCCGGTGAAGTGAATGTGAAGACGCTGCCGTCGGCGCCACGGTCTTCAACCGCTTCGGCGCGGAAATCGGCTTTAGCGAAAAGGCCGAACGTCACGACGCGGCCCGGCGCGACGCCAGAAAATCGCGCGACGCGCTCGTCGTCCGCATTGAGCACGGCGACTGTGTCGCGTCCCGGCAATCCTTCAATCAATTCGCGCTCGGCTAATGCGATTTCGTCCACACTGGCGAAAAACTCAAGGTGCTCGATGGCGACGCACGTGATGACGCCGACTTGAGGCTCGGCAATGGCCGTCAAACGCGCAAGTTCGCCGCGCCGCGACATCCCCAGTTCGACGACCGCGGCTTCGTGCTCGGGCTCGATCTTTGCCAGCGCCAGCGGCAGACCATATTCGTTGTTCAGATTTCCCTCGGATTTCAATACGCGAAATTTCGCGGCCACAAGGGCCGCCAGGATCTCTTTGGTTGTGGTTTTGCCGACCGAACCGGCAACCGCCGCGACGCGCCCGCCCCATTCGCGTCGAATGGCGTGCGCAAGTTGCTGCAAAGCCGCCAATGTCTCGGGCACCGCGAAAAGCTTCTCGCGTATTCCCTCCGGATAATCGCCGAGCCGCGAGCCAGCCACCACGGCCGCCGGCGCTCCCGCTGCCAGGGCCTGGCCGACAAAAGCGTGTCCATCGTGACGCGGGCCGTGTATGGCGATGTACAGCTCTCCCGGACCCACAGACCGAGAATCAATCGAGACACCGGCCAGCCGGGCCACGGGATCGAGGCCAGAGGGAACCGGAACCTCCAGAGCGTGCGCCACTTGATTGATTGTCCACCGCATAGCGTCTCGAGAGGGCTGGGCTGCACGACTCGAATTTTGCTCCTGCACGAAATCTTAGAGCGCCGGCGCGGAACAACTCTGGCCGGGTTACTTCGGTTCGCCGACGTACCCCCGTTCATGGAGCAAACGGCGAGCCACTTCGCGCTCGTCGAAGTGAACGGGGCCTTCCTTCATGATCTGGTAAGTCTCATGACCCTTGCCAATCAGCAGAACAATGTCGCCGGGGCGTGCTTCATCAAATGCAATTCCGATGGCGCGCGCGCGGTCAGGTTCCACGCGATAGGGCGTCCGCGTGCGCTGCACACCAACAACTGAATCGTTGATGGTTCGCAGCGGATCTTCGGTGCGCGGATTATCCACGGTGAGCACCACGAAGTCGCTGGCGCGCCCCGCAGTTTCACCCATCGCGGGCCGTTTGGTGCGGTCGCGGTCGCCGCCGTTCCCAAATAAAGTGATGAGCCGTCCTTCGGGGTGAAGCTCGCGTGCGGTTACCAGAAGCTTGCGCATGGAATCGTCAGTGTGCGCGTAATCCACAATCACCAGGAATGGCTGGCCACAATCAATGCGCTCAAACCGTCCGGGAACTGCGTGGAGTTTCGCAATGCCTTGTTCGATCATCGAGCCTGGAATTCCGAGCGCCAACCCCGCGCCGATGGCCGAAAGAATGTTGTAGACATTGATGCGGCCTACGAGCGGCGAACGAACTTCGATCTTTCCCTCCGGAGTTTGCACGGTGAACCGCAAGCCGGAAAATGAAAGCTCGAAGTTGCGCGTTGTAATTTGCGCGCCGTTGGTGAGCCCGTAGGTCAGCGTGCGTTCAGCGAGCCCCACAAGCTCCTTCCCGCGCGCGTCGTCGGTGTTAATCACACCGACGGATGGCTTGCCCGCGCCAGTGCCTTCAAATAAGCGGCGCTTGGCGGAGAAATAGCCGTCGAGATCTTTGTGATAATCAAGGTGGTCGCTTGTGAGATTTGTAAAGACGGCTACGTCAAAGTGGCAGCCCCAAAGACGATCCATCGAAAGCGCGTGAGAGCTGACCTCCATCACAGCCGCGGAGCCGCCGGCGTCGCGCAAATCGGAAAGGAAGCGCTGCATTTCGTAGGACTCGGGCGTCGTGTTCGTCGCGTGGACTTCGGCGCGAGGCGTGCGATAAACGACGGTGCCGAAAAGCCCGGTGGTGAGGCCCGCGGCGTGAAGGATCGAGTCCACGAGAAAACTGGTGGTCGTTTTGCCGCTGGTGCCCGTGATGCCGACGAGCTTCAGCGAGGCTGCCGGATGTTTGAAGATATTTGCCGAGGCGAGTGATAAAGCTTTTCGCGCTTCGGGGACTTGAATCCAGGCGACGATTTTAGGAATGATTCGTTTTTCGGGCGCTGTGGTGGCGCGTGCGAGGATCTTCCGCCACTCATCGTTAACGGCGCCGCCGTTGGGCCGCGTCAATTCACTGACGATCACAGTGGCGCCGCGCTCGATGGCGTCAAAGACGTACAGGTTTCCGTCCGTGGCTTCTCCACGGATGGCGAAGAACGCCGCGCCGGGCGCAACGTTGGTGCTTTTGTAAGCCACTCCACTTACTTCCCTTTCAGCATCTGCTTCAGAAAAAGGCTGCGCGGTGCGTATTCCGGCAAGAAGATCCTTGAGTTTCATTCCATGAGGGCGAACGGCAGAGTCATCCGAATGCGCGCTTGGATTTGTCTCGGGATGTATTTTGGCGGGCACGGTTAATTATTCTTTCGAGCCGTTGACTGAGCAGCGAGCGGAGGAGGATGTCCGAATCGGACGGTGATGCGGCTGCCGCGCCGTACGGTCGTGCCTGCTTCCGGTTCTTCTTCGAGAGCAACTCCATTGCCAACCAGCACCGGAGAAATTCCCACACGCGCGCAATCCTGTGAAACTTCGCGGACGGTTTTCCCCGCGAGTGAGGGAACGATCACTCCTTCATCCGCTGCGAATGCCAGCGTGGGAGGAGGCGCATCCACAGCCTCGGGTTTCGGCGGCGGAGCCACTGTGTCGTCAGTCGTGTTGAGCGATTCAACCTGTGATGGATCGAAGTCGCTGGAGTCAGAGTTGGAAACGGAATTGCCGGGGTGATAACTTGCGCGCCGGAGCCCGGGAGTAATTGGCTCGTCCTGCGGAACGTTCATGTAAGACAAAACCTGCTCGGCAACGCGTTTAAAAACCGGGGCGGCAACTTGCCCGCCTTCGTGCGGGCCAACAGGCGAATCCAGCGTCACGAGTATCGTTATCGACGGATTGTTGATGGGAGCGAAGCCAACAAATGAGGCAATGACCTGCGTAGCCGAATACCGTCCCGTAGCGACATCAATCTTTTGTGCGGTGCCTGTCTTGCCGGCCGCGGTGTAGCCGTCCAGACGAGCGGCGGGAGCCGTGCCTCCTTGCAGCACAACTCCTTCGAGCATGGAGCGCAGGGTGGCCGCGGTAGTGGCGCGGACAACGCGCCGCGGCTCAGACTGCGCCGTGGGAACGAACTTGCCATCCTGTTGCATGCCGCGCACAACGTGCGGGCGCACCCAGAGGCCGTCATTCGCGATGGAATTCATCGCCGAGATGAGTTGTATGGCAGTGACGCCGACTTCCTGGCCCATTGAAATGGAGCCGGGAGAAACAGGCGTCCAATTCTCAAGCCGCCGCAACAAACCATGATTCTCACCGGGCATATCAATGCCCGTTGGCGTTCCGAAGCCGAAGTCTCGGATGTAATCGTAAAGTTTGGGAGCGCCCAGGCGCAGGCCGAGCTTGATTGCGCCGACGTCGCTCGACTTTGCAAGAATTTGAGAGACCGTCAACATGCCGAATGGCTTGTGGTCGCGGATGCGGTGTCCTGCAACGTAGATCGCGCCCATCTGACAATCCACAACTTCATCGGGCTGGGTAAGGCCCTCTTCGAGCGCTCCGGCGAGCGTGACAATCTTGAAGACCGATCCCGGCTCATAGAGAGCGGCCACGGCGCGATTCATTCGCGCTTCTGGAGGCGTATCTCCCTTCGCATTGGGATCAAAAGTGGGATAGTTCGTCATCGCGAGAATTTCACCGGTAGCGGTGTCCTCGACGATGATGCTTCCGGCCAGGGCGTGAGTGTCACGGATAGCCTGCGCCATTTCTTTCTCGGCGATATACTGGATTGTCTGGTCCAAAGTGAGGACGACGTCTGAGCCCGCCTCGGCGCCCTTCTCGGAACTATCAATCCAGCGGCTGCGCGCGTCGGCGGTGACCATCACGCGCCCCGGGCTGCCGCGGATCTGAGAATCAAGCGAGTACTCGACCCCTCCCAGACCTTTTTCATCCGTATCCACATAACCGAGCACATGCGCGGCAAGTTGTCCCTTGGGATAAAAGCGCTCGCGCTCTGGCATGAAATGAATGCCCCGCAGATTCATTTCTGTAATGCGCTGAACCTTTTCCGGCGGCAATTTGCGTTGAATCCAAACAAAGGCGCTTGAGGCGGCCAACTTGGAAGAAATCTCATCCGGCGAAGTGCCCAGCACGCCGGAGAGCAGGCGCGCCACCATGTCTGGGTCGGCAATTTCCGAAGGAACGGCATAGCAGGAGTCAACGGAGATGCTCATAGCCAGCTCGTGCATGTTGCGATCGTAGAGAATGCCGCGACGCGGGCTGATTTCCACGATGCGCTGCTGCTGGCGCCCGGCGCGGTTCAGATAATCGCCGTAGCAGAACAATTGAAGATAGGCTAGACGGCCGAGCGTGGCCCCCATCCAGAGCATCACGAGTGCGGCAACGATGAATAATCGGACGCGGGGACTACGCCAGCCCATTTGGATTGGAGACTCCAGCTACAAGGTCACATCCCTCATACGAGACCTGCTGCCGCTATGCTCGGCGCGAATTACGGTCGAGACGAGGAACTCTATTGGCTCGGGGAAGAATCCCGCTGCACTTGCGCCACAACGGCGCCTGCCGGGCCCTGCGCCGGCGCGATTTGGCCTGGCACGGGGACCGTCAACCCCATCTGGCGGGCGAGCGCATCAATATTCATCGGCGAGCGCAGCCCGGCGGCTTCCAGCCGGAGCTGCTGATTCAGCTCGACCGCTTGCGCATGCGCGGCCTTCAATTCTTCCAGCCGGTAGCTCATCTGAATGCACTGAAAATGTTGCCAGGCATACAGGAGCACGACGGCCGCTAGCAGGGCGCTCAGCCCCACGATCCGGGCGCAAGCGCGCAGACGCTGTGGCGCCATCGCGCGAACTACCCGTGAATTATCGATTCTCTTCACCGTGAAAAATTCGATCACTGTACGCCTGCCAGTTTCTCCGCTGCACGCAGCTTTACGCTCCGCGCGCGATGGTTCCGGTAAGTTTCTTCGGCGGAAGATTGCACCGCCTTCTTGGTCAAAATGCGGAGGACGCCCGCGGCGGCCTGCTCGCGGAATGAATATTTCACGCGACGGTCTTCGAGCGAGTGATAACTCAGCACCACAAAGCGTCCTTCAGAATTTAAAGTGGCGGGGGTCCGTAAAAGAAACTGCTCGAGTGCCTCCAGCTCTCGGTTCACCGCTATCCGCAGCGCCAGAAACGTTTTTGTCGCGGGATGCAGTTTCTGCCTTCCCCCAAAATGCCGGGCCCCTGCCACAATCGTTGCCAGATGTTCGGTGGACCGTATAGGCCGCGCCCGAACGATTGCCCTGGCGATTCTGCGTGAATCGTGCTCTTCACCGAAGTTGTAGAGCACATCGGCCAGGTCGCGTTCATCCCAGCCGTTCACAATGTCTTCGGCGGTTTCCGCCGAGGTATCCGCCGCATCGCTATTCATGCGCATGTCGAGCGGTCCAGCCGCGCGAAAAGAAAAACCGCGCTCGGGCTGATCGAGCTGCATGCTCGATACGCCCAGGTCCGCCAGTACTCCATCGGCGGGCGGAAGGTTCAGATCCTTCGCAACCTCGTCCAGCTTTTCGAAATTGGCGTGTACCAGCGTCACGTTCTTTTCGAATCCCTTCAGCCGCTCGCGCGCGATTTCCAGTGCCTGCGCGTCGCGGTCCAAACCCACAAGCTTCCCCGTCGTCAGACGCGCGGCAATTTCTATTGCGTGTCCGCCCAAACCTACGGTCGCGTCGATGTAAGTCCCCGTGGGCCGAATCTCCAGCCATCGGAGGACTTCTTCGACCAAGACCGGCGTATGCGCCGCGTCCAAGCCTTATATGCCCAAATCGTCCAAAATCTTTTCGTCTTCTGGAGTAATTGGCCCCTTGTTTAGCTGTTCCAGGAACCGTGCATGGTTCCAGACTTCCAGGAACGTCAAGTTACCGAGCACGTCCACGTCGCCTTTCATCTGAGCTGCTTCCCGCAATACTGGAGGAATCAGCACCCTTCCCTGCCCGTCAAGTTCCACTACCTGGCCGAAATAATTCGTCCGTGTAAGGAATTTCTGCTTGGTCCGGTTATGCGAAGAAAGCTTCGCCAGCTTTTCTTCGATCTCATTCCAGACCTTCATCGGGTAGATGCGCACGTGATCACCGTTATCGCTCGTGACGTAGAACCGGTCGCCCCACTCTTTGAGGGTGTCCAAGAAGGCAGCAGGTATTTTTACCCGCCCCTTTTCGTCGACTTTTGCCGGAGAATTTCCCCGTAACATTCAAGGACCCACTCAAAGTTAGCTGAAAGTCAGCCAAGTTCACCACCACCGAACACTTACCACCACTTTCTACCACTTTGTGCCCCGATTGTAGATAGATACGAAATCTTGTCAAGTAGAATCCGCAATGTTTTAAATATTTTTGAAAATTTCTGTGGAAATCTCGAAGAGGGGCCTTACCCTGATACCACTAGGGCTTGGGGTAGTGATTGTACTTGTATCGAACAGTAGGTACGCGTATTCCTGCGACGCCCTCGGAGAATTGTCGCGTATCAGTTACTAGGGCTTTCCGAATCGCTACGACCATCCTTCAATTCCCATATCGGGCCGGATTTTGCATTAGGGCGTCTCGGTTTTTGGCAGGCAGAAGTGATGCGAATTGCGTACTGAGCGATTAGAAACCGGGCGGCGGTTCAGTTTCAGGTTCGGCGCCGACGCGAAGGCGGCTCAGATAGGGCATCATCTGCCGCTCCTCAGGCTTCAGTCCCCTGAGGAATTTTGGATCGTTTAGTTTGGCATTACGCTCCGCATCATTCAGACCGTCCAATTGCCGCAGGTGGCGAAGAACGGCCTGCCGGCGAGCCGGAGGCATGTTCCGCCATCGTGGAAGTAAATCCTGTCTCACGTACCGTTGCTCATCCGGTGTCATCTGTTCCAAGAGTCTTTCACGTTCGCGCATCTGCACGCGCTGCTGCGGCGTGCGGTTATTCCAGTCTTTCATGACTTGACGGATCTGAGCTTGGCGTTCAGGAGTCATATTCTGAAACCGCTGATTGTTGCTCATGAACCGTTCTTGCTGTTCCGGCGACATTTCCCTGAGGTTTTCGATGAATTTCGGCGGCAAACCCGCCATCCCGCGAGCGGCCCCTTCTTTATTGTTGTTGTTCGCATTGTTGGGATTCTTCGCCGGCTTATCGTTCGCTGGCGGGGGAGCGGGATTGCGACCCCCTTTTTGCGCTGCCACAGGCATGGAGAACGCACACATCACCAACAACGTTCCCAAAACACACACGAATTGGCCGACGCGATTCAATTTTACTCGATCACCTAGCGAAAAAATCTTCACATCCTGGAAAGTCCATGCGCAAATCAATCCAACGCACAATCACCTCACTACCCACCGCGGCACGAGAACGAATCCGCAACTCAATTCTTCTGCGGAGCATGCGCCGGCTGCGCGGGAAGCTGCGAAAGCCCGTCAAAACTCGTAAGCACGTCGTAGTTTTCCAGTACCGGCAAGTCCTGGATCATACGGAAATCAGCCTCGCTTGAAGCCTGCGAAGCAGGCTGGCTGACCGAGACGGGCCGCGACGACTGCCAGATCGAAAATGCAGCCAGCAATGTTACCGCCAGAGCCAGGCGAGGCGCGGGCAATATTGCCTCGAGGCCAGCCCAGAAGCCCGTACGCTGCGGCTCCGCGGCAAGCCGCGCACGCAAGCGCGCCTCAAATGCGGGTGAAGGTTCGCGCACAGGCATCTCATTCAAAACGCTCCACACACCTTCAAACCCTTCGACACGCACGCGGCAGGCCGCGCACTGCTCGAGGTGGGATTCAACAGCGCGGCGGTCCGAATTGCTGGCCCGTCCGTCCATATAAGCAACTAATCGGGATTCCATTCGTTTACAGCTCATGACGTTCCTCTCTGCCCAGATTTAATTTCTACAACACTAAATCTCTTCAATTCCCTTCCGGCCCAAACTCCAATTGTCCTTCAGGCGCCGCAAGTTTTCCAGCTTGCACCAGCGGAGCCAGTTGAATCCGCAATGTTTCATACGCCCGGAAGAGCAGCGACTTCAGCGCACTTTCCGAGCACTCCAGTGTCCGCGCGATCTCCGCATAATCGAGTTCGATATATTTGTGCAGCAGCACCGCGGCGCGCTGCTTTTCCGGCAACGCATCCACTGCGCGGCGAATCATCGCCGCGCGATCGCGCTCGAGCATTTGGTGCTCGATGCCCGGAGTTTTGTCCGGGACTTCAAATGGGGCCTGCTCCTGTTCGCCGTAGTCCACCGTTTGATCAATCGAAATTTCCATCATCCGGTGACGGCCGTCGCGCAGCGCATTCAGAGCTAAGTTGGTCGCGATACGAAACAGCCACGTCGTGAACTTGGCGCTGGGAGCATAATCCTTGCGCGCACGATACACGCGGAGAAAAACCTCCTGCGCGAGATCTTCCGCCAAGCCGGAATCACGAACCATCCGGTTCAGGAAATTGACCAGAGGAGTCCGATAGCGCTGGAGCAAGAGCTCGAAGGACATTTCGTCCCCGGCCCTCACGGCAAGCATCAGTTGGACGTCCGACCTGGCCATGACCTCCACAATTGGTAGAACCCTAGCACTGTCAAAAAGTTGCAAGGTGTTCGCCGCTCGTGGATGCCTCCCTGTGGCAGTAATTTACCCCTCGTCTGGGCCCGACGCAAGAGTGGCGATTGAGGCCTCGCACCAATGTGGCAAAGTGGAAGCAAATACGTGTAATGCCTGAAACAGACAATAGTAAGTGCTTATTTATCAATTACTTACAGAGCGCTAAACAGATGATGGACAATGAAAACGAGAGCTAGGCCGAGAAAAACAAGTCCGGCGATTCGCGCACCCGGTTCGCGATTCACTTCGGGGATCAAATCAGAGGCAGCAACGTAAAGTGTGACGCCTCCAGAGAGCGGCAGAGCGTACCGCACTTCGCCACGCAGGGCGCCCATCAGCAAAACGCCGGCAACGGTTGCTATGCCAAGGGCGACTGCGGCCCAGAGCGAACTGCGCTTGCTGCGTCCCGTGGCCAGCATCAGTGATGAGATCGCGAAGCCTTCCGGCAATTTGTGCAGAATGATCGCAAGGAAAATCACCCAGCCCAGTTCCACGGAAACCAGGAAACCTGAAGCGATTGCAACGCCGTCGAAAAATGTGTGAATCACCAAACCGAGCAGAGCGGAAATTCCCGCGTGGTTAGGCGCGAGTTCATGGGTGTGAGTTTCTTCGCCGAAGTGAAAGTGCGGAACCAGCGTGTGCTCAAATAAGTGGACGAGGAAATATCCCGCGAGCAAAAAGAACATTGCCGCTTCAATGCCCACCAGATGCGCGGATTCGGGGACGATATCCAGAAAAACTACGCCGAGCATGAAACCAGAACCAAGCGCGAGAAAATATTTCAGGAACTGGCGCGACCAGTTGCGGCGCACAACGAAAAAACCGCCGAGGACGTTAGCGAGGGCGGCCGTGAGTCCCAACCCGAGAGCGAGCGCGATGCGAGTTGCGTCCATCTTAATGAGCTAGGCGATGGTCAGCCGCTGTGGCGGAAAAGAATGACGTCGCCTTCCTGCACAACATACTCCTTCCCTTCCAGACGCAGCCAGGCGCGTTCACGCGCCGCGGCCCAGCTTCCTGCTTCGAGCAATTGATCCCAACGGACGACTTCGGCCTTGATGAATCCGTGCTCGATATCGGAGTGGATTACGCCGGCGGCTTTCTGCGCCGTCATGCCCTGCTTAATTGTCCACGCGCGAACTTCGGGCTCTCCCGCGGTGAAAAATGAAGTAAGACCCAAGAGCGCGTAGCTGGCGGTGATGACACGATTGAGGCCGGTTGACTTCAAGCCATACGCGTCGAGCAATTCGGTGGCGGCAGCGTCATCCAGTTCGGCCAACTCCGCTTCAATGCGACCACAGATTGGCACCACGGCAGTATTGGGCCGGCTGGAAAGCGCACTCAAACCGTGCTTTCCAATGGCAGCGTCAAGTTCGGCGACTTCTTCGTCGCCGACGTTGAGGACGTAAAGAATCGGCCGTTGCGACAGGAACATAAACCCGGTGAGCTTCTTTCGCTCCGCGGCAGTGAACTCGATTTCACGCAGCGCCTGGGCTGCTTCCAGCGCCTTCTTGCACCGGAAAAGCACGGCCTGCTCGAATTCAAGCTCCGTTTCCTTTTTCTTCTTCAGGTCTTTTTCAAGGCGCTCGAGCCGCCGCGTGACCTGGTCCAGATCGGCAAGCATCAGCTCAAGGTCAAGATTTTCCGCATCGCGGAACGGGTCTATCGAACCAGATGGGTGCGGAACGGTTGGATTCTCGAATGCGCGCACAACGTGCGCGAGTGCATCCACGTCACGGAGTTGAGTGAGTGACGCCGACTCGCGCGCTTTCTCCCGCGCAAGGCCGCCGACGTCTACATATTCGATGGTGGCGTGGGTGATTTTCTTTGGATTGAATAGGGCCGCGAGCTTTTCCAGTCGGGGCTCCGGCACGCGAGCCACGCCGACGTGCGTCGCGGCCTTCGCAGCCTGGGCATCCAAATGCGCTTTGGTCAGAATCTTAAACAGCGTTGTCTTGCCAACCTGTGGAAGGCCGATAATTCCTGTTTGCATTGTGCGGAAAGTCTAGCATGAGGGGCGGGAGAAAACGGAATTGGCGGGCACGGGCCTCGTGGAGTATGGATTCCGTTAAGGAGGGGAGTTAGAATCGCGCCGTGAAACGCCTCAATCGCATTCGGGTTCCCACATCAATCGTGCTCCTCTGCATCTGTTTTGCCGCAATCCATACGGCTGGTGCGCTGCACGCCGCCGGATTTGGTCAAGGAAACGCGATCCCGGTTGCCCCAGCCGGACCACCCGGAAGCATTTCAGGACACGTATATCGCGCCGACAACGGGGAGCCCTTATCGAAGGCAATTGTCACGCTCACTGGACCTTCGGAGCGCGTGACGCGCACTGAAGCGGACGGCAGCTATTCGTTCGTCAATGTAAGCCCAGGAGATTACGGAATAGAAGTCGTACGAGCAGGGTTCATCGGCGGAAATTATCAAGCTTTGGTCAAACCGGGAGGCAAAGCTGAAAACGTTGATGTGCGACTGCCTCTGGCAGGCGTCATATCGGGCAGGGTAGCCGACCTTGATGGCGACCCGGTCGAAGGCTTGCATGTGTACGCCATCCGTCCTTCATATTACGAAGGCGGGACTTTTCAGGAAGATGAGATTCGTGAAACGAAGACCGACGACAGAGGTGAATTTCGACTGACTGGTTTGCGAGCTGGAACCTATTATGTGAGAGCGGGCGGTTCAGGGAAAAACACCGGAACAATTGTCGAAAGAGGTGTCTGGAGCTACCACACGTCCTATTATCCTGGCTTGCCACAGATAGAAGGAGCGCAAGGCATCAAATTGGACGCAGGCCTCGAAGTAAGCGCCATCAACCTGCAAGTTTCAAGCGTCAGCAGGAATACACACAATATAACGGGCAATGTTTCTGGCACGTCAATATTTTCGCAGATCAATGTCTTAGCGGGAGATGAAATCACAGAAGACCTACGCGTAGATCGAGGTAAAGACGCAAAATTTACGATATCGGGAGTCTCTCCGGGTCAGTACACCATCGTGGCCCGAACACCTTTCGGGCTCAGTTATCCTCCTGAGTCCGCAGGAATCGCCACGCCGCAACTTATTCAGCGTATGGTTGGATATGCGAAAGTAACTGTGGAGGACACCGACGCAAGCGTGAACATCCAAATGGGCGATGTGGGTGAAGTGCACGGCAGGTTCGCTTTGGAAAACTCCGTGAAGATCGATTTCAACGGGACGGATCTTGAGTTAGATCCGGAGTCAGGAATCGGTCTGGTGGGGCATGACTCTCCACAATCTATGAAAGCACCGAATGGGATGTTCACAATCACGAATGTCATGCCGGGATCGTATTTCTTCTCTGTGGATGACGGACAGACTAACGACTATGTGAAGGAAGCTGAATGCGGCGGAAGGGATTACACGCTCCGGCCAATTGAAATTGAAGTTGGCACGAAGCTGGAAGACTGCCACGTGACGATTTCCGCCGATGTCGGAACGATCACAGGGTCGGCAATGGATGGAGATAAACCCATTCCAGGATTCCACGTCGTCGCGATTCCACAGTCGCGCGCGGTGCGACGGAATCCACAATACACAAGCGATGTATGGACTGATGTCCACGGGCAGTTTCATATGGACTTGATACCCGGGGACTATTTCCTGTTCGCCGTGCAACGCGACGAGCAAAACAGCTACTACGCGCTCGATTTCGCGGAGCGCAATCAGCAGGATGCCGTCAGCATAAGTGTAAAGGCGGGAGAGACGAAAACCCTTCAGCTCAAACCTACCAATGCGCAGTAGCAGGCATCCAAACTTTGCCGGGCAGCGTCTAAGTTAGTGGGGGAGAGTTGTCAACATCCTCGGCGACTTGATGTCGCGTTTCCCCGGCAAGCGTCTTGCTTGCGGCCACGTAATTCCCTTCCATTTAGAATTCCACCGTGGCCGATCCGTTCGGCAATGAGTGGTACATCGCCACCCATGTCAAAAACATGGCGAAGTAAGTCAGATTCAGGAAGCGCGAACGGTGAGATACATGGCGGCGAGACCCAGCAAGAGCACCGCGCCTTCCAACCACACGGACAGTTGATGCAGGCGGTCGAATGATGCGCGCAGAGGATTGGTAGCGGGGGTGCGATCAACGGAACCCATCTGCTGGCGCAGATCGGCAAGCTTCGCGGTGACAAAGAATTGAGAGCAAATAGTGAGGAGCAGCATCAGAATTACAGCGATGGCAGCCAGACGGGCGATGGCGGGAAACGAACTCGAATGCAGAAAGTGCGCGACGAGATAAACTACGCCGGCGCCGATGCCGATTAAGTGCAAGCGGCCAAGCGTGAAGCCGACCATGGCGCCGGCCATATCCCGATTCGCCAGAATGCCAAACGCGCCTGGCGCGACCACGAAACTCAGCAGGCAGATGCCGCCAAGCCAAATCCCCAGACATAGAAACTCGATTGTTCGCAGCGCGGTTGACATGGTGAGAATTCGCCAAAACAAAACTGTGTACGCAATGGTGGACGGCGCGCGCAAAAATGGTGGGCGACCAAGGACTTGAACCTTGGACCTCTCCCGTGTGAGGGGAGCGCTCTAACCAACTGAGCTAGTCGCCCATTTCAAAGCAGCATTTCTGCCAGCCGAACTCCAAAATACTACTTGGGTTGGCGATTAGTTGCAATCCGGATGGGTTGAGCCCTGCTGCCCGGAAAATTTGTAGAATTTTGTTCATACGCGAAGGCTGCGAGAATTTTCTGTGAGAGCAAATACTACGGAGGAGATTCAGGCTGGGTTCCAAGACTGGGGGGACGATGCCCGTCTTGGATCAATACTGTGGAGCGAATTTAGGCCTGTTGATTGTTTACCGCAAATCGAAGCAAAGACTTCCGGCTGCCAACGAAAGCCAAGAAGGCAAGCCCAAGTCCCAACAACAGGAAGGAACCCGGCTCCGGCGTCGGAGTGGCGAAAATGAACTCCTGTGGCGTCGATGAGTTGGTATAAGAATCTGAGACGCATCCCAAATTCGTTTCGGTGCATGGCGTGAGGATTACGAAGTCATCAGCGCTAAATAGGGCCGAAACGTCTCCCGCACCGGCAAACCAGGTACCCGCCGCTGTTGCCCATGAAGCGGAACTGCCTGCTCCAGACGTTGTGTAGCCGCTGCTGGAAGTCGCGTTGGAATCAAACAAGCCCCAAATTGCAAAATTGATATTTGCGGAATCTGAAGGATCCGCAACCATCTGGGTGAAAAGCCAAGCAGCTTCGTCATACACCTGTGTGCTATTTGCAAAGCTGGTGAACAATCCACCAGTCGGAACTCCATTGCTGCCGATAGTGTAGACATTGACGTTCCACGAGTCTCCAATGGATTCCTCATTGAAAAAATCGTCGCATGCTACGTTAAAACTGGAACCACCGTTAAGGGTGATCTCATACGGATAGGTGATAACACCGCCCTGGCCCGGGCCGGTAGCATTGACAAGCGTTAAAGTATCTGTGGTCGCTGAGGCAGGAATTACCGCGACGCATGCTGCTAACAATGCGCTCAAGATTAATCGCTTCAAAATGGTCTCCCCTCGCCGATATCGAGACGACGGCGAAAATGAAAAGTTTGAGTTCCAGACCGGCTAGGAGCATTCTGGAGACCAAACTCCTCATCCGTTCAAATTGCAGATAACACTCCTCTTAGAGATTGTGGGACACGGCGCCGTTGGGAATTTCTTTTCCACACTACAAGGAAAATGCTGGGAGTTTTTCTCATTTCAAGAGGCCGGAGGCTTTTCGGGCGCCCACTGCGGCCATGTCTGGGGCGTCGCGGGCAAATGTATCCAATCGAAAACAGCGTTTCACACGTCATAAAGGGTAATAAACCTTTTCTACTTAGTATGAATAAAGTGGACAAGCGACCAGTGGAATGTTGGTGCGGTGTTGGGGAGAAAAGGATAACTTTGTATCCAGAGCGAATTACACTCATGCCCCAAGCAGCCACAACGGTAGAGACATCAAGTGAAAGAGCGATAGCCGCATCGCAGGTCGCGCAACTGCAGCGCACAATTGCGCGCGTAATCAAAGGCAAAGACGAAGTAATTGAAATGGCGCTGATCGCGTTACTCGCGCGTGGACACTTGCTAATCGAAGACGTTCCCGGCGTTGGAAAAACAACATTGGCCCAGGCGCTCGCGCGCTCTTTCCATTGTTCGTTTCACAGAATTCAATTCACGTCCGACCTGCTGCCTTCGGACGTGGTTGGCGTAAGTGTCTTCAATCCTTCGCGTCAGGAATTTGAATTCAAGCCGGGGCCGCTATTCGCAAACATCGTGCTTGCGGACGAAATCAACCGGACAACCCCGAAAACGCAATCGGCGCTGCTGGAAGCGATGAACGAGGCGCAAGTCACAATAGACAATCACACTCATCCATTGCCACAGCCGTTCATGGTGTTGGCGACGCAAAATCCGGTTGAACACCACGGCACTTATCCTCTGCCGGAATCGCAGCTCGACCGGTTCCTATTGCGCGTCAAGATGGGATATCCGGGACGGGCCAGTGAAAAGGAAATTCTTCGCGCTCACGGAAACGCGGAAGTAGATTCTCTTGAGCCGGCGATGGAAGCCGTAGAAGTCGTGGCGCTGCAGAAAGCGACGGAGCGAGTGCGGGTGGAAGAAAGTCTGCTCGATTACGCGCTCGAGATCGTCGAGCGCACGCGCCAGACGGAACAGTTGAGCCTCGGCGTTAGCACGCGCGGAGCGCTGATGCTGCATCGCGCGGCGCAGGCTCATGCATTCCTGCATGGACGCGACTTCTGCGTGCCTGACGATTTCAAGCGGCTCATCGTGCCTGTCTTCGCGCACCGCGTAGTGGTCAACACGCGATACACGTCGACGCAGAAGAAATCCGAACAGGCGGAGAATATTCTTCGCGAGATGGTCGAATCGGTCTCCGTGCCGCTCTGATGGAGTCGCCATCCCGAGTGCCGGCGTCCTCTGAAGCTTCCCATGCTGTCCGCTGGTGGCGGCCTCTTCCCCATCCGAATTTCGCGATGAACCAGTGAATGTCCGCATCCACACAATTGCGCGCCGAGACCTCCCTTCACGATCGCGCAGGGCGGCATGCCCTTGCGGGCTGGCGCAACTTTGCTGTAGCGATGATCGCGCTGCTCTTCGCATTCGGCCTTGCAATCTATTCAGGGGCGGCCGCGCAAACTGGAGCGCAATGGACGGCAGTGATAGCCGCGGTGCTGGCGCTGGGGCTTGCGGGGTGGGTGGCATTCACGATTGTGCCCGCGCTGGCGCGGCGCTCTCCGCTGCGCTGGCTTACATACCAAGTGAGTTACCGAGTCACGCGCGAGGGCATCGCCTATCTCGCGGGAATTCTAGTAGTGGCAGCGGCGGCATTAAATACCGGCAACAACCTGCTCTTTCTCATCCTGGGATGCATGCTCGCGGGCATCGTCCTCTCCGGTATTCTTTCACGTGTGACACTTACCGGCATCGAGCTGCGACTTGAGCTTCCCGAACACGTCTTCGCGGGCAAACCTGCCACGGCCATCGTTGAGTTGCACAATCTGAAGCAGACTTTGCCGTCTTTCGCGCTGCGCCTAATGAGCCAGCCAATGAATGATACTCAATCGGAAACTGACGGGGCGCTGCTCGATCAACCCGTCTTTTTTCCCTACTTGGCGCGGGGACAGACCGTGCGAAGCCGTGCCGAGGTGTTGTTTCAAAAACGCGGAATCTACCGGCAGGATACGCTCGCGTTGCGTTCTCGATTCCCGTTCGGTTTTCTAGAAAAAACCCGCAAGCTGCCCGCCCGCGCGGAGATCAACGTTTACCCTGCGATTACGCCGACGGAAACCTTTTACGAAATCCTGCCGCTTTTGAGCGGCGAACTGGAAAGTTATCGGCGCGGGCGTGGGCACGATCTGTATGCGATCCGCGATTTCGTGCCCACGGACGGCGCCCGGTTTGTGGATTGGAAAGCGTCGGCAAAATCCGGCGCGCTTAAAGTGCGGGAGTTTGCCCGCGAAGACGAACGGCGTGTGCTGCTCGCTCTCGATCCATTCCTGTTCGCGCACTCGAAGTCGCCGAACGAGGCGGCCCCATCGAATGGCCCGCGGATGGCGGCCGAACAATTCGAGCGCGCCGTTTCATTCTGCGCTTGCCTCGCATGGCATTTCCATGAGATCGAGTCTGTGATCGGCTTTCGGACGCCGGGCGCTGAAGTGCCGCTCGGACCCGCCGCCGAAAATGTTTACGATGTTCTGCGGCAGCTCGCCACCGTCCAGCCGCGCGAAACCGGACACGGGCGCGACTTCCTGAAAGCTCTGGCGAATGAGTCTCAAGTGTTCAAGATCGTGCTCACGAGCCAGCCTCACGGCTCGATTCCCACGGCGTTGTGGACTTCAGCCTATATGGTTTTCTTCGATTCGCTGTAGCTTATGCGAAAATAGCGCGTGCCTCGCGCCTCCAAACCCAAGATTCCTTCAGCTCCATGGACGCTTGATGCGCCGCCGGTTGCGCGCCTCCGTGAGAATCTGCTTCGTTGGTTCTACGCCGAGAAGCGCGACCTTCCGTGGCGGCGGAAACGAGACCCGTATCGAATCTGGATTTCAGAAATCATGCTCCAGCAGACACGCGTGGCGGCGGTAATTCCATACTACGAGCGTTTTCTGCGGCGTTTCCCCACGGTTGGCGCGCTTGCTCGCGCAAGAACAGAAAGCGTGCTGCGGTTTTGGGCCGGGCTGGGCTACTACAGTCGCGCCCGGAATTTGCACCGCGCCGCGAAAGAAATGGTCCAGCGGCACGCCGGCGAATTTCCCCGCACATGGGAGGAGGCGGTCGCTCTGAGTGGCATCGGCAACTACACCGCGGCAGCGGTGTTGAGCATCGCGTACGGCGCGCCGCACGCCGTTCTGGATGGAAACGTTGCACGCGTCCTGGCGCGCCTGGGAGCAGTGCACGGAGATTTGCGCGCCCCCCAACGCTGGCGCGAGCTTGCGAGAGCGGCCGATAGATTGCTTGCTCCGCGCGCGGCCGCCGATTGGAACGAAGCCATGATGGAGTTAGGCGCAACGATATGCGCTCCGCGCACGCCAAGGTGCCCTGAATGTCCACTAAGAAATGCCTGCCGGGCGCGCTTGTTAGGCATCGAGAATGATTTACCCGCAAAGCGAAATAAGCGCGCCACTGTACAGGTTACGCTTGCCGCGGCGGTGCTCCTCGATCCTCAGGGACGCACGCTGCTGGTGCGGTCTGCATCGGGCGGCGTCGCCGAAGAAGCTGAGGCGTTATTTTCACGCTTGTGGCAATTCCCTGCCGTGATGGCGGCGCAGGATGCCAGAGAGGAGCTTCGCAAAGAATTGCGCAAACTTTGGGGACCAAAGCGCGGCGGATTGAAACTGGAGATGCAAGCACTCTCGCCGGGACGCCACACGGTGACGTTCCGGGAAATTACGCTGGCGCCATTCTTAATACGCGTTGCAAAGCTTCCAGCCGCCGACGGAGTGAAAACACAGATTCTTTCTTTCGCCGCCGTGCGCCGTCTCGCAATTTCCTCCGCGACCCGCAAAATTGTAACCTCCGCGGCAACGGAAATCTTCAAGGAGTAATCCTCTCTGTTCAGACGACATGCTTCGCGGATACTGGAAAGCCGCGCTGGTTGATGACCGTTACTCGTTGGCGCGGCACGCGGACGGGATGAAGCTTTACGCTGCTAGAATTGAAGATCGGCCATGAGCAACTCCGCTCCATCATACAACGCGACACGTTTACTTTCGCCGTCCGAAGGAGGCTCGAACGCGGTTGCGTCCGTCCTCTCAAGATATTTCGAGGCGTCGCTTTACCTGATGTTGTATACAGCGGTTCTGACGCTGGTTTCGACGGGCAAGCTTGATTTGTTCACAACGATCGCGGCTCCCGCGGTTTTGGTTTGGAAAGGCTTTCGACGGTGGCGCGGTCGCGGACCGGAGCTTTCCTCCCGCGTGGCGACCGCATGCATGGCGGGCTATTTTCTGCTGGCGCCTGTGGACTACATATTTGCGCGGAATCGCGCGGCGGGCTCGCCGAATCCCGTACTTTACGGCGCGCTGATTGCGACGGTACATCTGCTGCTATTCGCCATGATGGTGCGGCTCTACAGCGCGCGTGAGCGCCGCGATTCGCTTTTTCTGGCGATGATCGGCTTTGCCTGCATGCTCGCCGCCGCCGTACTCACAATTAATACGGCGTACCTCGCATTTTTCCTGGTTTTTCTGGCGCTGGGAATTTCTACGTTCATTGGCCTGGAAATGCAACTAGGTGCGGAAGGCGCCACGTCACCGCCGATGGAAACAAGCAGTCAGCCGGCGAAACGGCTTATGCGCGCGCTTGGTGTGACTTCCGCGATTGTCGCGCTGGGCACACTGGTGCTGGGCGGAGTGATCTTCTTCGCGCTGCCGCGCTTCACAGCAGGGTTCTTCGCGGCGTATTCGCTGCGGCCGAAGCTGATGACTGGATTCACCGACAGCGTCGAACTCGGACAAATCGGTGAAATTCAAAAGAGTGCGGAAGTGGTGATGCGCATCAAGGTGGAAGGCGGCGCCGAACGATTCTCGAACCAACGGTGGCGGGGCATTGCGCTTACGCGGTTCGACGGCTGGCGGTGGTCCGGCCTGGCGACGGAGCGGCGCCGGGTTTATTCGACCGCGGATGGCTGGTTCGTGCTCCCCGGCGAGCAAATGGCGGATTCCCCGGCGTTGCTGCGCTACACCGTGTTCCTCGAGCCAGTGGCGAGCAACGCCGTCTTCGTCGCGCCCGGCGTGGTGGCGCTGCACGGAAGGTTTTCGGCAGCCTCGGGACTGGGCGATGCTCCACGGCGTAATTACCTGGTGATGGATGCGACTGGCTCGGTTTTCAATCCGTTCCCGAATTACTCGGAGTTGAGCTACGACGCGTATTCACTGCCTCCTTCTACGACGCCAGCCGATTTGCGCGCGTCGGGCAGCGATTATCCTGCCGAGATCAGTGATACCTACTTGCAGGTGCCCAATCTCGATCCACGCATCCAGGCGCTTGCGCTGCATGTGACGGCGGGGGCAAAGACTCCTTTCGATAAAGCCATGGCGGTGCAGAGTTATCTACAAACACGCTATGCGTACACTCTTGACCAGGGCAGCGCGGCGGTGAGAGATCCGCTTCCTAATTTCCTGTTTGTGCGGCGTGCGGGCCATTGCGAATATTTTGCGTCCGCGATGACCATCATGCTGCGGACACTGGGAATTCCTGCGCGCTATATCAATGGTTTCCAAACTGGCGAATACAACGACGTGGGCGGTGACTTCATCGTCCGCGCCAGCGACGCGCACAGTTGGGTGGAAGTGTATTTCCCCGATCACGGCTGGACCACATTTGACCCCACGCCCGCTGGAGATGCCGGCCCGAGCGGATGGTTCACGGGAGTCGCGAAATATATGGATTGGTTTCAGTTGCAGTGGGGCGAGTGGGTGATCAACTACGATTTTCTGCATCAGGTTACGCTTGGCCAAGGAGTTGGGCGAACGTCACACCAATGGGCGTCAGGCGCTCGGGAACGTGGTGGGCGGCTTTACGACGCGGCAGTCGAACGGATGCGCGTTTGGCAGATCCACGCCGCCAAATCGCGGTGGACGCCATTCATCATCGCCGCCGTGCTCATAGTATTTGCGTTCATATTCGGCGGGCCGTTGCTGCGAAGCCGCATTTCAAGGATGTGGAGTCTTCGCAGATCGGCGACCGGAAGTCTTTCGCCGCGCCGGGCCAGCCAACACTATTCGGAAATGTTGCGCTTGCTGGCGCGCCGCGGTTATCGCAAAGCTGATGGAATCACGCCACTTGAATTTGCCGCGTCCATTCCGCAAACGGACTTGGCCGCGCCCGTTGAACGGCTCACCGAGCTTTACCAAGCTGCCCGCTTCGGCGAACTGGAAATTGAGCAGAGGCGCTCGGTTGAGTTGCTTCGCGAGATTCGCCAGCGGCTGGCAGTTCTCTCCTGAATCGGCTGATTTCCAGCATTGCATTTCTTTAAGCAGACTGCTGAAGCTTGCCCCGCAACTGCCGCCGCGACACCATGTGCTAAGATTGGTGCTTCAGCGCGAGATGAATAAACCAACCACCATGCCCAAAGTAGGCTTCGTCAGCCTCGGATGCCCGAAAAACCTTGTGGATAGCGAGGTGATGATGGGCATTCTGGCTCGCGAGGGCTATGAGCTAACTCCGCGCGCGGATGAAGCCGACATTCTGGTTGTAAACACGTGCAGCTTCATCGAGCCGGCGCAAAAAGAGTCGGTGGACGCCATTCTGGAAATGGCGGAGTACAAGAAATTCGGCGCGGCGCGAAGGTTGATTGTCGCTGGGTGCCTGGTGGAGCGCTACCGCAAGGAAATTCTCGCGCAGATTCCGGAAGTGGACGCCGTAATCGGCACCGGTGAAGTAGAGCGGATCATGGACGCCGTCCGCGGCACACCGGGAGCGCAAGATGGCGCGCACGCGGGACCTTCCGATTTTCTTTACCACGAATTGACGCCGCGAATGCTGGCGACACCGCGCCATGCCGCCTATATTAAGATCGCGGAAGGCTGCGATCACCCATGCGAGTTCTGCATTATTCCGCAATTGCGCGGGCGATTCCGCAGCCGGAGATTCGAGTCGGTTGTGCGCGAGGCTGAAAATCTCGCGCGCGCGGGCGTGAGTGAAGTCACGCTCATCGGACAAGACACGACGAGCTATGGCGAAGATCTGGGCCTGCGCGACGGCCTGGCGCTTCTTCTGGCCCGGCTGGCGGAGGTACGCGAACTGGCGTGGGTGCGTTTTCTTTATGCTTACCCAAACCGCGTGACCCAGGGATTGCTCGATACGCTGGCTGCGCATCCGCGTCTCGTAAAGTATTTGGATATGCCGTTGCAGCACGCATCACGAAGTGTTTTGGCTAGTATGAAGCGCGGCTCGAATGGCGATGCTTTTCTCAAATTGCTTGGGCGCGTCCGCAAAACGATACCCGGCGTTTCTTTGCGCACATCGTTCATCGTGGGATTTCCCGGCGAGACTGATGAAGACTTTCGCGAGTTGTGCGATTTTGTCCGCGCCGCGGAATTTGACTGGATGGGAGTTTTCTCCTACTCGGATGTAGACACGGCGGGTAGTTTCGCGCTCGATTCAAAAGTTGGTGAAGAAGTGAAAGCCGAGCGGCGCGACACCCTCATGACTTTGCAGAAAAAGATTTCCGCGCGGAAACTGAAAGCGCAAGTTGGCCGCAGCGAAATCGCGCTCCTGGAAGGCGCGTCCGCTGAAAGCGAACTGGTTTGGCAGGCGCGGCTGGAAGGAATGGCGCCGGATATCGACGGCAAAGTGTACGTGAACGACGTTGTGCCGGGCGGCGATTCGGCATTCAATATTAATTCGTTACCGCAGGCGGGCGACCTGGTACGCATCGAGATCACGGAAGCGCATGATTATGACCTGGTCGGAAAAGTGACAGAAATCGTGCGGCGCGCGGAAAGACCGGCGGTGCCCCCAAATGCAACGGTCATGCCGCCGCCCATTCCAGTGCAACGAATCTCCACCGGCGCTGCGCTGCGAGTTTTGCAGTAGGAGATTGATACGCGGGGCTTTGGGCGATGAAACATCAATGTCCCATCTGCGGCAAACCGACCGATTCTGAAATGCAGGCGGAGTTTCCCTTTTGCAGCGACCGGTGCAGAGAGCTTGATCTGGGTAATTGGGCCGCGGAACGCTACATCATCTCCGAGCCTGCGTTTGATGAAGATGCTCTGGAAAAGCTGATGATCGAGGAGCCGGATGACGAAAGTGAAGGCCCGTCCTCTGATTCCGATGAATCCCACCAGTGACGACAATTCCACCTACCGGCGCGGCCACACCTAAAGGCAAACCACACATTTCTTACTTTCTTGCGACGGCCTGCGGCCTCGGGTATTTGAAGCCAGGTCCGGGAACATGGGGTTCGCTAATGGGGGTGGGACTTTCAATCCTGCTTACATGGTTTAGCGCGCACAGGATCCTGTCTATCCTTCAAATGGGAAGAGCTATCAATTTCTGGACGAACGGCTGGATTCCAGGCGGTTTGGACTTAATTCTCGTTCTAATTGTCGCGGCCACCGGCGTTATTGTTGCCGGAAATGTGGAACGGGACTCGGGCGTTACCGACCCGCAATTTGTCGTAATTGATGAAGTGTCCGGGCAATTGATTGCACTTTGTCTTCCTTTTATCGTGCTGAACTGGAAAAGTTGGCTGCTGGGCTTTATACTTTTTCGAGTGTTTGACATCTGGAAGCCTTTTCCAGCGCGGCAAGCGGAATCTCTGCCCGGCGGCTGGGGCATCATGGCTGATGATTGGATCGCTGGGGTTTATGTAGGCCTCGTGCTTTTGGGTGTGCAGGCATTGGGCGTATTGAAGTAAGCAGGAAACATCTTGCCAGAAAAGCTCACGAAAAACGGCATCCCACGCATCGAGCGGGTAACTCCGGCTGCGGCAATCCCCGGCGGCGACGTCGTCATTCATGGGAGCGGATTTGCGACGCCCGGTTCAGTGCGTCCGCATGTGCGCTTCGGTGAAATTGAAGCAAGTCTGCTTTTCCACGCGGATACGTATGTGATTGCGCGAGTGCCGGAAGGCGCTGGCGGAGGAATCGTTCGCGTCGAGACGGCGGCGGAAAGCCAACCTTATCCAATCTCCGTCGGCATGCAGGTGGCTGACAATCTTCACCCCGTAGCCAACCCTGCCGTGGATTCCGGCGGCAACATTTACGTCACGTTCAGCGGGCAGCGTGGAAAACGTGTGCCGGTGTCACTCTACAAAGTAACGGCGAATTACACCGTGAAACCGTTCACCACGCAATTGGTGAATCCGAGCGGGCTGGCGCTCGACCGGGAGGGAATGCTTTACGTTTCCTGCCGGCATGACGGCACGATTTATCGCGTCGGAGCCGACGGGCGCGCTGAATTGTGGGTTGAAGGCATGGGCATCGCCAGCGGGTTGGCGTTCGATCGCAACGGAAATCTCTTCGTCGGTGACCGCAGCGGAACAATTTTCAAGATCAGCCCTGACAAGGAAATCTTCGTTTTCGCCACACTCGAGCCTTCCATCGCGTTTTACCATCTGGCGTTCAGCCTGGAAGGTGATCTTTATGTATCCGGACCGACGACGTCGAGTTTTGACCGCGTCTATCGCATCACGCAGGGCGGCGAAGTGAAGTTGTTTTTCCGCGGACTTGGCCGTCCGCAGGGACTGGCATTTGACCGCCGGGGTAGTCTGTACGTTGCAGCATCGCTCGGCGGCCGGAGCGGGATCGTGCGCATTACGCCTGATTCAAAGGCCGAACTCGTGCTTGGTGGAAACAGCATCGTGGGGCTGGCGCTGTTGCCATCCCGCCGCGCTTATGTCACAACGACCGGAGCGCTGTTCAGCCTCGACTGGGATGTCGAAGGTTTGCCGCTGCCGGTTTGATACTGGGTGGCTCATAGTCCAGCCAATGAAAGCTGAAATCATCGCCGTAGGCTCGGAACTCCTTACGCCCGACCGGATTGACACCAATTCCCTCTTTCTTACCGCGGAGCTGAATAAACTTGGCGTCGAAGTGGTTCGCAAGACGGTGGTCGGCGATAATCGCCGTGACATCCGCGAAGCTTTTGCGCAGGCGCTCGAGCGCGCGGAGGTTGTTATCTCCACAGGTGGCCTGGGCCCCACCGAAGACGACCTGACGCGCGAAGTAGCCGCGGATCTGCTGGGCCGGAAACTGGAATCCAACTTAGAGGTTCTGCGCGGAATTCAGGAGCGCTTCGCGCGCATCGGAAGGAAAATGGCGGATGTAAATGCGCGTCAGGCGATGGTTCCTGAAGGCGCCACGGTGCTGGAGAATTCACGCGGCACAGCGCCGGGACTTTGGCTTGAAGCTGACGGGCGTGCTGTAATCCTGCTGCCTGGCCCGCCGCAGGAAATGCAACCGATGTTCGCGCGACAAGTGGCCGAGCAGCTTGCGAAACGCTCGGGCGGAATGCGGCAGGTCACGCGCGAATTGCGCGTGGCGGGAATGCCGGAATCCGATGTGGATCAGCGTATTTCGCCCATCTACACAGGATATGACGGCGTACAGACGACGATCCTGGCAGCTCCCGGCGAGATTCAGATTCACTTGCGCGCATGGTCCACAGACGTCCACGAGGTGGGAAAAATACTCGACGAATTGGCTGATCGCATTTCGATTGCGCTGGGTGAAAATGTCTTTACAACGCAAGGGCAATCGCTCGAGCAAGTGACTGCCAACGCTCTCACATTGAACCAAGCTACTATTTCGACAGCGGAAAGCTGCACGGGGGGCCTGCTTGCAGAGCGGCTCACGCGCATCCCCGGAAGCTCGAATTATTTTCTTGGCGGAGTAGTCAGTTATAGCAATGAGTTGAAGTCCGCATGGGTGGATGTGCCTGCCGCGATAATCGAATCCCGCGGCGCCGTCAGCGCCGAAGTGGCTCTGGCGCTTGCCGACGGCATCCGCCGGCGCACGGGCAGCACACTCGGCGTGGGCATCACCGGCGTAGCAGGGCCGGGCGGAGGCACTCCGGAGAAACCAATTGGATTGGTGCACATCGCGCTGGCAGACGGGAACGCTCCGGTCGAACGCGGTTTGCGATTCCCAGGCGACCGCGAGCGCGTAAGATGGCAAGCCTCGCAAACGGCGCTTGATATGCTGCGGCGCTATTTTCTTTATGGGCCCGGCAAGCGTCACAGCGCAAAGAGCTAGCCGCGATGCGTCTCTTTGTGGCATTGGATCTAACCGTGGCGTTGCGCGAGGCGATTGCGCAATTTTGCGCCAAGATCAGGCCCGCGCTTCTGGATGCGCGATGGGTTCGTCCGGAAGCGATCCATGTGACGCTGAAATTTATCGGGGAAACGAGCGAAGATCGCGTAGCGCTCATCAGGAAAGCACTCAGCACTGTCCACTCGGCTGCGCCGGTGGAGATGGAATTCCGTGGCGTGGGTTTTTTTCCTGATGCGCGGCGCCCCCGCATCTTCTGGGCAGGCATTAAGGCTTCGCCGAACTTGCTCGAAATTGTGACAGAGATCGAATTGCGACTCGAACGGTTGGGCGTCGCTCGCAAATCGCGCGTGTTTCAGCCCCACCTAACTTTAGCGCGGATTGAAAAGACAAGTGGGCTCGACCGGATGCGCGCGGCGTTGCGTGAAGCGGGCGAGCCGCAATTCGGCGCGGTGCGCACGAATGAGATGCACTTGATGCGGAGCGAACTTGGACGGGGAGGCGCGCGGTACACGAAACTCGAAACATATGTTTTCGCGGCAACGAAGTGATGTTCTCTTATCAAGGAAGAAATCGCGAACGTGACTCCCGAAATTCTGAACGCTTATTGGTGGATTCCGCTGGCCGCTTACTTCATCGGCTCGGTGCCCTTTGGCTATCTGATTACGCGGAGCACGGGGCGCGGTGATATTCGCTCATCGGGAAGCGGCAACGTGGGCGCTACGAATGTAGCGCGCACGGCTGGTGCGGGCGCGGGCGCCTTGACGCTTTTGCTCGATGCTGCAAAGGGTACTCTGGCGGTGTGGCTTGCCGCGATCGTTACAGGCGGCTCGGTAACCTGGATGGTGACCGCGGCGCTGGGCGCGATGCTCGGGCACATCTACCCCATCTGGCTTGCAGGACGCGGAGGACGCGGCGTGTCCACGGCTGCCGGAGGATTTCTGCTGATCTGTTGGCCCGCCGTGATGGCGGCGATTGTAGTATGGCTGGTAGTTGTGGCTATATCGCGCTACGTTTCACTGGCCAGTATTCTGGCCGCGGCATCGCTGCCTTTCCTCACTTATATTCTCTATTCTCCGGGACACGCGCCTTCCCATGTTGTGTCCGTCGGAACCGCGCTGGGCTCGTTGATGATTATCCTGAAGCACAGGCCTAACATTTCACGGCTCATCGGGGGTACGGAAGACAAGTTTAGTTTTCGCCGGAAGGCAAGTCCCGAGCAAAATTAGCAAATGAAAAAGATCGCCATTATCGGTGGTGGAAGCTGGGGCACGG
>CAWJZY010000004.1:0-133178 GCA_963847505.1 uncultured Acidobacteriota bacterium | reverse complement strand
CCACCGAGGGTCCAGCGAGCGTCCGTATCGTTACGGGCCGGTGAGCCACGAACCGCGCATTCAAGAACTGTACGATGATTTGCAGCGATCGGGGCATCATCCATTTCCCTTGCCGCTGGGCATTCTGCTCGATGAAAAGGATGCAAAGCGCTGCACACCAGCGCGTGCGTGCGGTGCGCGGCTTTTGATGGATTTCCGTGTCTGGTGAACGGCAAAGCGGACGCGCAGATTATATGCGTCGATCCGGCACTCGAACGCGCGAATGTCCAGCTTCTTACGGGCGCGCACGTGAAACACCTGGAAACGGACGCGTCCGGGCGCGTGGTGACGAAGGTGCTGGCCGAGCGCGATGGGCAACCCGAGGAATATTCGGCGGACATCGTGGTGGTTTCATGCGGAGCGATCAACTCCGCCACACTGCTGCTGCGCTCGGCGAACGACAACATCCGAACGGGCTCGCGAACAGTTCGAATGTGGTGGGGCGGCACTATATGCGGCACAACTGCTCCGCATTATGGCCATTTCCAAGAACCCAATCCGACTGTATTCCAGAAGACTATTGGTCTGAACGATTTCTATTTTCGCTCGGATGACTGGGAGTATCCCCTGGGTGGCATCCAGATGCTCGGGAAGACCGATGGAGAAATGCTGAAAGGCGAAGCGCCGGGCTGGGCCATTTGGAAGCCCGAATTTGCGCTGGATTACATGGCGGAGCACTCGATCGATTTTTGGGCGCAATCCGAGGATCTGCCGCATCCGGATAATCGCGTCACGATTAATCGCAAGGGAGAAATCACGCTGAGCCTTGAGGAAAACAACACGGAGGGACACGCTCGTTTGGTCGCGAAGCTCAAAGGCATGCTAAAGGATCTCGGCCTTCACGATCACTTGATGCCGCGATCGTTGTATCTGGGCAAGACAATCCCAATTGCCGGCACAGCTCATCAAGCCGGAACGGTTCGATTCGGCCGCGATCCCAAAACATCGGCGCTTGACTTGAACTGCAAGGCGCATGATTTGGATAATCTCTATGTTGTCGATGCGAGCTTCTTTGTGTCGATTGCAGCGGTGAATCCCAGTTTGACCATCATTGCAAACGCGCTCCGCGTGGGAGACCATCTGTTGGAGCGGCTAGGCTAAAAGCCAAGCGATATAGTGCTGAAAGTGTTGGTGGCAGGAAATCATGCAAGGCGGATCCGTATTTAATCCGAACTCGTCCCTGGCCCATCCGATTTGGCACCTTTTTTGGATTGTCGGAATCGTGATGGCTGTGATCCTCCTTCTGGTTACGACGCTGGTCCTTTATGTTTGTATTCGATACCGAGACAAGAAAAATCATGTTATCCCTGAACAGAAGTATGGCCATTCGGCACTGGAGATTGCCTGGACGATTGCGCCATTCCTGGTGCTCATCTTTATTTTTGTCGCCACGATCCATGCGATGCAGGCGCCAATCCTACGCCGTCATCTGACCAGCAGCCGGATTTGGTCATCATCGCCCATCAGTGGTGGTGGGAAGCGCATTATCCCGGCGCGAACGTCACCACGGCGAACGAAATTCATATACCTGTCGGCAAGCGCTTGTTTGTCCGCCTCGAATCGGCTGATGTGATCCATGATTGGTGGGTAGCCCCGCTCGGGCCCAAAATGGACGCCATACCGGGCCATCCCAATTCTTTCTGGCTGGAGGCGGATGCCGCAGGCCATTATTTGGGAACGTGCGCGGAATATTGCGGCGCGGAGCATGCCGGGATGCGCATTCTCGTGATCGCTCAATCGAACGCTGAGTTCGAGCAATGGGAAGCGCACCAGCTGAAGAGGCATCCCTTGTTCCCACGACCGGGATTGCCGGGCAAGGAGCGGAACTCTTCCAGCAACTCACGTGTTCCGCCTGCCATGCGATCGCGGGCGTATCGAAGAATGCGCAGGTCGGTCCTGATTTAACCCATGTTGCCGGCCGTGAGACGCTGGCCGCGGGAGTCATCGAGAACACGCCGGAAAATCTGAAAGAGTGGCTCACCAATCCTCAAACCGTTAAGCCCGGTTCGAATATGCCGAATTTCGAGCTGAGGAAGAACAAGTGATGAACTGGTCGCTTATCTGGAGACACTGAAATGAGTGACGTTCCCTATTTGCCGGGCGCCACCCGCGCAGGAAGTAACGGAGCCAGTCCGCTCGTCGGGACTCCTGGCTTGGGTATCAACAGTTGACCATAAGAAAATCGGAATCATGTACCTTGTGGTCAGTCTTATTTTCTTTTTTGCGGGAGGAATTGAGGCGCTATTGATGCGCATCCAACTCGCTCGGCCGAACAACTCCTTCCTCTCTCCCAACGCTTACGACCAGATCTTCACCATGCACGGCACGACCATGATTTTTCTGGTTGCCATGCCGGTGCTGACGGGCATGGCCAATTATCTGGTGCCGCTGATGATCGGCGCGAAAGACGTAGCGCTCCCACGGATGAATGCGTTGAGCCTGTGGCTTCTTGTGTTCGGTGGCGTGTTTCTTTATTTCAGTTTTCTCGCGGGTGGCGCGCCCGCGGCCGGCTGGTTCAGTTATGCGCCGCTGAGCGAAAAGGCCTACTCCTCCACAAACGGCGTCGACTATTACGCGCTCGGGCTTTTTGCGCTGGGCATCGGATCGATAATCGCGGCCATCAATTTGATCTCAACAGTTCTACTTTTTCGCGCGCCAGGGCTGACGATTCGGCGATTGCCGCTTTTTGTTTGGATGGTTCTTGTCACCCAGTTTCTGGTCTTGCTGGCGCTTCCGGCGCTGAATGCCTCGCTCTCGATGTTGCTGATCGACCGCTTGCTGAATGCTCATTTTTTCGTCACGGATTCAGGCGGTTCGGCTCTGCTGTGGCAGCATTTTTTCTGGTCTTTCGGGCATCCGGAAGTTTATATCCTGGTTTTGCCCGCGTTCGGAATGATTTCGGAAGTCATCCCTGTGTTCTCCGGCAAAGTGATCTACGGCTACGAATTTGTCGCCGGCTTCGACCGTGGCTATCGCCGTTCTAAGTTTTCTTGTCTGGGCGCATCACATGTTCGCGGTGGGGCTGGGACATTCAATCGACATTATGTTCGCGCTCGGAAGCATGTTGATCGCAGTGCCGACGGGCGTAAAGATCTTCAACTGGATCGCCACGATGTGGGGCGGAGCGATCCGTTTTACGACCGCGATGCTTTTTGCCGTCGGATTTCTCATCATGTTCACCATTGGCGGGCTCAGCGGCGTTTCATTTGCGGCTTTTCCGATCGATTGGCAAGTCACGGACACGTATTACCTGGTCGCTCATATCCATTACGTTCTGTTTGGCGGAACGATCTTCGCAGTTTTTGCCGGGCTCTATTATTGGTTCCCGAAAATCACGGGAAGGATGCTATCTGAAACGCTTGGGAAAGCTCACTTCTGGCTGATGCTGCTGGGCTTCAACATGACTTTTCTGGATCAGCATTTTTTGGGTCTGATGGGCATGCCGCGCCGGGTCTTCACGCTATCCCAATTTGCCCGGCTGGGGAACGCTGAATGTGATTTCAACGCTCGGCGCATTTGTGATGGGAATCGCGGTGCTCGTATTTTCCTGGAATATTTTCAGCAGCTTGCGGCACGGTGAAATCGCCGGCAACAACCCATGGAATGCTTGGACGCTGGAGTGGGCGACGACCTCGCCTCCGCCACCGGAAAATTTCGATCGCCTGCCGCCAATTCGCAGCCGGCGACCACTGTGGGATCTCGCGCACCCAGAAAATCCGGATTGGAAACATGGACGCTGAAAATACCGTCGAGGCATTCGGGATCAGCGATGAGAATAGGCTCGCAATGATCCTATTTCTGATCTCTGAAGGAGCCTTTTTTGTTTTTCTGATCATTGCCTATGTGTATTTCCATGGCTCAGATGAAGCCGGCCCGAACGCGATGAATAGTCTGCACCCGTTGACGACGGGCGTTTTCACTGTCGCGCTGCTTGCCAGCAGTTTCACTATGTGGCGCGCAGAGAAAAGCCACGCACGCGGACAATTTGGGTCTTTTCGAAATTGGCTGGCGGTCACAATTGCACTCGGGGCGATCTTCATGGTTGGCCAGGGGCGCGAATACTTCCTTCTGTATCGGTCCAACGTCACTGTGAGCCGGAATGTGTTTGGCAGCTCATTCTTTACGTTGACTGGTTTTCACGGCTTGCACGTCGTCTTTGGAATCATCGCGCTTGGCATTCTTCTGGGCCTGGCGTTCAAGGGTTCCGAAAAACTGCGGGAATCACCTGTGCGGACAATCGCTCTCTATTGGCATTTTGTGGATTGGGTGTGGCTTGTGATTTTTTCAATCGTGTACTTGTGGGCAGTTCTATGAGGCTGTGTTCGTGACGATCTGGCAGTTCTTCATTTCGGGCTGGGATTGGGAGCCGTCCGTGATTGTCGGTTGCGCGGCTCTCCTGATGATGTATTTTGCCTCCGTTCGATTCCACCTGGTGTGGCGTGCGTGGTGCTTTGTAGGCGGCGTCCTTCTTTTGTTCTTGGCTCTGGTCTCTCCGATTGACACGCTGGGCGACACGTATCTGTTCAGCGCCCACATGGTGCAGCACATTCTGCTCATTTTGATCGTTCCGCCATTGCTGATTATCGGCATGCCGGAGGAAGTTGTGCGGAGAGCGCTTCGGTGGCCGATCATTGGAAATACGGAACGAATTTTGAGCGCTCCGGTTCTTGCCTGGAGTATAGGCGTCGGGACCATGTGGCTCTGGCATTGGCCGCCGTTATATAACGCAGCGCTCGCAAGCGAACCTGTTCACATCACGGAACATTCGATGTTTCTTGTTTCGTCCGTGATTTTCTGGTGGCCGGTCATAAGTCCAATAGAGAAGCTGCGGCTCGCGCCTCTTTGGGCCGTGGTTTATGTGTTCGCCGCATGCACCGCCCACACGATTCTCGCCATTCTCATTACGTTCGCGCCGCTTGGAATCTATCCAGCCTATCTGCAGCCCTCGGACGCGTTCAACATACTGCCCTTGCTGCGAAATCAGTGGGGACTGACGCCGGGTGTTGATCAGCAGTGGGGAGGGTTGCTCATGTGGGTACCCGCTTGCGCGGTGTATCTAGCTTTCATTCTGGCCATTCTCGCGCGGTGGTATCGCGCTCCGGAGGTGGATGGGGCGCTTGTGCCACTTTCGAGCCAAGTACCAGCAGGCGTCGGCGCAAATAGTTGGCGAGGGAACACAAAAGCCTAGATCGTAACGAGTGCATTGCTCAATTGCCGGTGAGACTGAACATTTGGTCTGAGGGACCTTGATGGAACAAGAAGCTGAAAATCGCGAAAAAGCGCAGACAAGCGTAGATGCTTCCCCAAATGAATCGTGGATCAGTCCGCGGCCTCAAAGGGTTCCAGCGCCCACCTATGCCCCTGCAATCATTGCGCTGGCGATCGTGTGCCTCTTGTGGGGACTCGTGACGACGTATTTGATTTCTCTCTTAGGGTTGGTCTTACTTGGCATCGGGTTGACGGACTGGATAGGAGGGCTTCGCAATGAACGAGAATAGTTCGGAATCTAGCGGCGCGCCGCTTCCTCGACCTGCTGCAAGTGACCCGAAATGCCGCGAACGCCGCCGTTTTCTGAACAAGCTGAGCCTCGCATTGAGCGGCTTTGTTGCTTCTTTAGTTGGGTTTCCAATCATTGGTTTCATGTTAGCGCCTCTATTCCGGCAACCACCGCGCCTCTGGCGTGCCGTGGGTCAAATCGATAATTTCAAAATTAATGACGTTACAGAGGTTTCCTTCGAGGATACTTCCACGCTCCCGTGGGCGGGTTTGAGCAGCAAGACAGCTGCGTGGCTCTATCGCCAGGGAGCCAATGAGTTCGTCGCCTATTCCGCAAACTGCAGCCACCTCGGATGCCCGGTTAGATGGGAGGCTCAAGCCAAGCTTTTTATGTGCCCGTGTCACGGCGGCGTGTACTACCAGGATGGCTCGGTTGCCGCAGGCCCTCCCCCAAGAGGCCTGACCAAATATCCAGTTCGCTTACAAGATGGGCAAGTTGAAATTCTTACGAGCCCTGCTCCCATCACCTGAGCTAGTGAATTAGAAATTCGATGATGCACAAACTGAAACAAATCTGGCTATGGTTCGATGATCGGACCGGCGCCTCAAAGGTCTGGAACGCGACCGCCGGCCACCTTGTGCCTCGGGGGACCGGATGGTGGTACGTGTTCGGAAGCGCCACGCTTGCGGCTTTTATGGTGCAAGTGTTCACCGGAATCGCTCTCGCAACGATTTATGTCCCGTCGACAGCCGACGCCTACCACACTCTCGAATTTATTTCCTACCAGGCAAAGTGGGGACATTTGCTCCGTGGAATGCATTATTTCGGGGCCTCCGCTATGATTTTGTTCGTTGGCATTCATGTATCGAGAACATTTCTCATGGCGGCTTATAAGTATCCGCGCGAGATGAATTGGCTGAGTGGGGCCGCGTTGCTTCTCTTCACGATTGGGATGGGGTTCACCGGGCAGCTCCTGCGCTGGGACCAAGGAGCTTTTTGGTCGGTGTTCATTGCGGCGGAGCAAGCAGGGCGGGTGCCGTTCGTGGGAAAAGCACTCGCACATTTCATACTGGCCGGTGACACCGTCGGAGGAGCGACTCTAAGCCGCTTTTATTCTTTCCACGTCTTTTTTGTGCCCATGATGATTTTCGGATTCATCGGAGTCCATCTGTACCTGGTGATTCGCAACGGGATCTCGGAACCCCCGAAAGCCGGCCGTCCGGTCGATCCAAAGACTTACCGCTCCTGGTACGAAGACATGCTGAAGCGAGAAGGCCACGCGTTCTGGCCGAATGCAGTATGGCGAGACGTGGTATTTAGTGTCGCGATGATCGCTGTTCTCTTCGCGTTAGCATGGGTGATCGGCGCTCCGCATCTTGGAAAACCGCCTGACCCGACGATTCTCGATGCGCAGCCGCGGCCGGATTGGTATTTGCTTTGGTACTTTGCGCTTCTTGCGTTGCTGCCGCATGCGCTTGAAAACTACTTCATCGTCCTTGGGCCGTTGGTCTTCATCGCGTTGTTGATCGTGCCCCCGCTATTTTTCAATAAAGGTGAACGCAGCCCATGGCGCCGCCCCTGGGCGATTTTATTGGTGATTGCAATTTGGACGACCATCGGAACCTTATGGGTCGAAGGCCAAAGATCGCCATGGTCTCCTGACTTTTCAGCAAAACCATTGCCCGCAAGTATCGTGGGTGCGAGTAGCGGCGCGGTCTACGAAGGTGCGCAATTATTTCACTCAAAAGGGTGTGAATATTGCCACGAAATTTCAGGCTACGGAGGCCACCGTGGACCATCTCTCACGTTTATCAATGACCGGCTTTCGAGCGATCAAATCAAGATTCGAATCGTCAACGGCGGCACAAACATGCCGGCCTTTGGGGGAATTCTCAGCGCTTCGGAACTGCAGAACCTCGTTGCTTTCCTCGATTCCCGCAGTCACGAGAAACAAGGCGAAACCAAGTGAAAATGGCTGTTGCGAGCTGCTGAGTTTGAATCGAGAGACACACTTACAAACTACCGGACTGGCGAATCATTCCCCCGTCGATAAAGAACGTGCCGCCTGTGCAGTAGGACCCTGAATCGGAGGCGAGAAACACGGCGAGTTCGGCGACCTCTTCCGGCTTTCCCCATCTCCCGAGCGGAATCTCTGCCATGAGTTTCCCTTCGATCTTGCGATTGGATTCGACATCGGTATCGATGGGTGTGTAAATCGCACCAGGCGCAATGTTATTCACAGTGATTTTGTAGTGCGCCAGCTCCACGGCAATCGTTCGCATCAACATGCGTAGCCCTCCCTTTGCAGCGCAGTAGGGGGCATTTGTCGGCATTGGTAAGTCTTCGTGGACCGAGGAGATGTTGATAATTCGCCCGCCGTCGCCCTGGCGTATCATCACTTTGGCAGCCGCCTGCGCGCATAGAAACGGACCGGTCAAATCGACGGCGATGACTTTCTGCCAGAGGTCGAACGGAAACTCAGGGAATGGATGTTTGTACTCAAGTCCGGCATTGTTCACCAGGATGTCCAACCGCCCGAATGAGTCGACTGTTTTTTGAATGAGCTGGTTTACCTGGTCCGGGTTTGAAACGTCGGCGGCGACAGCAAGGGATTTGCCGCCGGCTGCCTGAATGGATTGCACAACGGCATTCGCTGATGTTGGCGTTCCCACGTAATCAATGACGACGGATGCGCCTTCAGTCGCCATTGCCGTAGCGATCGCCTTCCCAATTCCCGTGGCAGCGCCGGTTACTACGGCAACTTTGTTTTGGAGTTTCATGGGTTACTCTCAACCTCGCTCGTATTTGGCTGCGGTTGATTCTCCCGCGAATTCGTGAAAATAGCATCCACTCATGCGTTCCGCGCCAAGGAAAGTTGTCCAGTCCGGTTTGCAGCCACCCCCACTTGCGAGTGCTGATGAAATCGTAGCATTTCAATCTAATGGATTCTCCCATATTGCCTGGATAATCGTGAATGGCACGAATGTACAGGCCGTTCAAAATTGAGCAGTAATCCGGAAGCGCAATCTCTACAGACTAGAAACGGACAGTCAATCGCTATAGGCTTGAACTCAGCGACGTTCGATCTTTCGAATCTGCCGCGCCCGGACATTCAGTTTTCCAACGGCAAACGTGCCGTTCGAACCCAATATGCCCCAAGAATGAATGGAGCAAACTGGAACTCTCTCCGCACTAATCATGAGGTGTCCCACTTCTGGAATCAGTGTCAAGAAACTTGGGAACGACTTGGGAACACTAAGCGACGAATGACGCCATGAACCACGATACAGGATGCGCGAAAAACATAGATGAGCCAACTACTTACCATTCTAGAGTTTATCTTGGGCGCAGGAAGCCTGGAGTTCGAATCTCCACGCCCCGACCAAATTCCTTACCTTCAATAATTTGCAACCCAGGGTCAATGCGGCGGCGGCTTCAACATTTTCCAAAATCCCTTAGAAGACGCGGAGCAAGAATCTCCTTTGACTTAGCGGGGATAGTATTGATAGCTTGACAAGCGAATATGCGACAACTTCGGCCGGTGATATGGGCAAAGGGGACGTTCCTGACGCCCCAGCATTTGCAGACGCAGGACCGATTCATCGAAAGTACGTTCCAGTTCCGCCTTGAGGCGCTGAACTTTCGCCCGTGGGGCTTCGCGGATTTGCGCATCCGGCATGAAGCGTTGTCGGAAGGCAATTTTGCCATTTCCCGAGCCGTGGGGATTTTCCCGGATGGCCTCCCGTTTGAAATTCCTGATTCCGATGCCGCGCCCGCGCCCAAGCCACTGGCTCCATTTTTTGATGCGGACCAACAAACCGTAGACGTGTATCTGGCTATTCCGTCCGAACATGAGAAGGGACTGAACGTTTCCGTCGCGAGGCAAAACGTTGACACTCGTTTTTCCGCGGAAGTGGTAGATGTGCGCGATGAAAACACGGGCGCAAACGAGAAACCGATCCAATTTGCCAGAAAAAATCTCCGCTTTCTTCTTGAAGGGGAGTCTCGCGAGGGGAGCATGGCGCTGAGGGTCGCGCGGGTGCGGCGAACCGCCGGGGCATTTGAGCTGGATACAACATTTGTTCCGCCGTTGCTGAACATCGCAGCGAGCGATTACTTGGTCTCCATTCTTCGCAGGCTCGTCGAAATCCTCGCCGCAAAGAGCAGCATATTGGCGGGAAAACGGCGCCAGAAAAGCCAAAACCTGGCTGATTTCACGTCAGCGGACATTGCGAACTTCTGGCTGCTCTACACAGTGAACAGTCATTTCCCCGTTCTGCGTCATATTTATGAAACGCGGAAAGGCCACCCAGACAGCGCGTTTCGCATCCTCACTTCACTTGCAGGCGCGTTGACCACCTTCTCAATGAAGATTCAGCCGCGCGACTTGCCTGCTTACGATCATGATGAACTGAGCGGCTGTTTCACGGAGTTGGACGAGAAACTGCGCGAACTGCTCGAGACCGTTGTTCCCAGCAATTACGTTTCATTACCCTTGAAATTGGTGCAACCTTCGATCTACGCGACGACGATCGATGACGACAAGTACCTTGTGGGCACGAAGATGTACTTGGCCGTTAACGCGGAAATGCCCGAGGCCGACCTCATCAGGCGCGCTCCCCAGTTGATCAAAGTCTCCTCGGCTTCTCAGGTCGAACACCTGGTCCGCCAGGCGTTAACGGGAATTCAAATGACCCACCTTCCCAAGCCTCCCGGAGCAATTCCAGTGAAGCTGGCATTCCAGTATTTTGCTCTAAACCAGGTGGGGCCAGCCTGGGAGGCAGTGGGCAAGTCGCGCAATCTTGGCGCCTTTGTTCCAAGCGACATTCCGAAGCCGCAACTCGAGCTGATCATATTGTTGCCTCAAGCAATTTGACGTCGCGGAAATCCTGATTTCCGCGAATGCCGTGGCAGCGAATAGAGGTTCGCGTCACTCTGCAATTCGGAGATAAACTCTGTAAGCTCTAGCACTTGACATCCGTGGCGGGAACAATCCATAGTGAGTCCCGACAATGGGTTCTAATCCAGTACCCCATTCTTTATCCGCTTTAATGAAACATCTCTCCAAGGTTGTGTGGTCTGAGGGAATGTATCTTGGACCGCATCATTTTCAAGTACAAAGACAATCATTCGAAGATCTGGTCCATTTTTCTTCATCCAACCTCTGGTTTGAACCCTTCGGTTTTACCGGCTATAGACTCGACGCTGAGGCCTTGCGCAACGGCACGGTCGCTTTGCTACATGCCCGGGGGATTTTCCCGGATGGGCTCGTCTTTCAAATGCCGGACAGCGACGCGCTCCCTGCTCCTCGCAGGATTGAGGAATCTTTTCCACCCACCCGGGAGTCTCTCGGGGTGATGCTTGCTGTGCCCCCGCACAGATCCGACGGGCCAAACTGCACGCTCGAATCACAGGACCCGGACGCCAACACTCGGTACAGTGCCGAAGAGTATTCCCTTTGCGACGAGAATACCGGGGCCGACCCGCGTTCCGTGCAGTTGGGGCGGAAGAATATACGTTATGTTTTCGAGAATGAGAACACGGAAGGCTTGTCCGTGTTGCCCGTCGCCCGGATTATGCGGGATGGATCGGGCCATTTCATTTACGATCCGCGCTTTATTCCCCCTTGCCTTCAAATCAGCGCGAGCGAGCGACTGATGATGATCCTGCAAAGGCTCATTGAGATTCTTGACGAAAAGAGCGCGACACTTTCTCCATCGCGGCGGGGCGCTTCAAAATTCCAGGCCGGATTTTCCTCCGGCGAAGTGGCAAGCTTTTGGTTCGTACATACTGTTAATTCCAGCGTGACGGTCCTGCGGCATTTGTGCAAAGCGGAACGTGGACACCCCGAGCAAGTCTATGCGGAAATGTCGCGCCTGGGCGGCGCGCTCTGCACATTTGGAATGGAATCGCATCCGCAAACGCTGCCGGCTTACGACCATCTTAACCTGGACAAGTGCTTTCATGCGCTCGATGAACATATTCGGGCGCACTTGGAACTCGTGGTTCCAACGAACTGCATCAATGTCCCGCTTAAGTCCACTGGGCGATATACGCGCGAGGGAGAAATCACGGACCAGCGATGCCTTGGCCGGGCGCGCTGGATTCTGGCCATGCAGTCGAATGTCGGAGAGGCGGATCTGATCTCACGAGCACCGCGACAGGTGAAGATGTGCTCGGCTGAACTTCTCCAAGAGCTGGTTAAAACCTCCCTTCCAGGCCTAGGTCTGACACACCTGCCGGTTCCGCCTTCCGCCATTGCTCCAAAAGTAGACTTTCAATATTTCGGCATCAGCAGGACAGGTTCCGCCTGGGAGCACATTGTCCAGACGCGGAAGGTCGGCTTGTATGTGCCCGGCGATTTCCCAAATCCAGAACTCGAATTATTGATCGTTCTAGAATCCTGAGGAGTCTTTATGGGAGCCACACTTTATGGAGCCTCCAGCGTCAAGCCCACCCCGGCCCCCGGAGCGCGGCGGACTGAAACTCTCGCGCTGGTTTACCAGGAAGTATTGACGGCTACCGTACGGGTGCGGGCCAATCGGCAGGCTGTGAGCGATTCGCAGGCTTTTCGTAGCCACATCAAATCGGCATTGCGGTCCGCCGAAAAGGAGGGGGTTGGAAAGGGTTACGCGCCTGAAGATGTGCGGTTGGCTACCACGGCGGTTGTCGCGTTTCTGGATGAATCGATATTGAACTCGTCCAATCCCGTATTTTCTGATTGGTCGAGAATGCCGTTGCAACAGGAATTGTTTGGCCACAACGTCGCCGGAGAATCCTTCTTCGAGAATTTGGAACAGTTACAGAACCGCAGCGACTCCCTGGATGTTTCCGACATATTGGAACTCTATTGCATCTGTCTGCTTCTGGGGTTCAAAGGGCGGTATGCATTATCCGGGCCGGAGGCTGTGCGCCCGCTAACCGAATCCATCCTGGATAGAATTCGCCGCATACGAGGGCCGTTGTCCGGCTTGTCACCATCCTGGAACGTGCCGGACGTCCCCGTGATTGCCGCCGGGTCGGACCCATCGATCCGCCGGCTTTTCATTGTTGCGGCAGCTTGTCTCTTTGGTGGTCTGCTGTTGTTTATTGTTTTTAAGCTGCTGTTGGGCGCGGGAACAGGGGATCTTCGCGCAATTTCCGTTTTCCTTGGTGTTTAGGGAGCCGCATGAGATTTTCTTGGGAACATCTCGTAGCAATCGGCGCAGCAGTGATTGTCGTTCTGCTGGCATGGTTTTCCGGCTCTTGGTTTCACGTGGCGGGTTCCGATCGCATCATTCTGAGCGTTGGAATCCTTGTAATTGGGGCTGCCGGTATCGGCGGCTTCCTAATGTGGGCGCGTTCAAAACAACCTGCCAGGCCATCCGTGTCCATGCAGGCGCCCAGTGTGCCTGGCATCCCCAGCATGCCCAGTGTGCCAAGCGTGCCCAGCGTGCCGGGGATCTCGGTTTCGGCCACGGGCGCATCCGCCGGAGCAGTCTTCACAGGCTCGGGGCTGGCTCCAGAAGACATTAACCTTCTGATTCGCGAGGCGGAATCAAAGGTCGCTTCCGCCCGCCTGGGACAAGGCGCCAAGCTGGCAAGCCTTCGCGTGATATTTGTACTTGGCGAGGCGAAATCAGGCAAGACGTCAGCCGTTTTGCACTCGGGACTCGATCCGGAACTCCTTGCCGGACAAGTCTTTCAGGAAGGCGCCGTGGCTCCCACGCCAGTGGCGAATTTCTGGTTCGCGCGAAAATCTGTATTGATTGAAGCAGGATCCAGTCTTTTGGCCGAACCCCGTTTGTGGGTGCGTTTGGTCCAACGTGTTGCGCCGAGGGGACTTCGGTCAATCTTTGGCGGGAAAACCCAAGGCGAGCGCGCAGCGCTAGTTTGTTACGACTGCGAAAATCTCGCCGATACGAAGACTCCCGACTCGGTTGTCAGCTCGGCGCGCTCTCTGCGCACCCGCCTTGAAGAAATGTCGCAAGCTCTAGGAAGCAGCTTTCCCGTTTATGTTTTATTTACGCGGGCAGATCGCTTACCTTTCTTCGAAGATTTTGTCAGTACGATGTCGAACGAGGAAAGTTCCCAGGTCTTCGGAGTCACGCTTCCCGTCGCGTCTGATTCGGCGACGAGCGTTTACGCGGAACGCGAAACGAAACGCCTGACCAATGCGTTTACCTCACTGTTTTCCTCTCTGGCCGATCATCGTCCAGGCTTGCTTTCCCGCGAACGCAACACCGAAAAACAGGCTGGCGTGTATGAATTCCCCCGGCAATTCCGCAAGCTTGCCAAGCCCGCCGTGCAGTTTCTGGTGGATTTGTGCCGCCCGAGCCAGTTGCGGGCGGGGCCATTTTTGCGCGGGTTCTACTTCACCGGCACGCGCATGATCGCCAGCAGCACGGGTTCTTCCACCATGATGGCGACGAAAACCAGTTTAATGGGACCAGCCGCGCCGTCCGGCTCCAACGCCACGAGCATGCTCCGCCAAGAGGATTTGGCTGCCATGCCGAATTGGCAAACTGGCACGCAGATTCAGGCCGCGGAAGCCCGCAAGGTTGCACAGAGCGTTTTTGCGAGCCATATCTTCGGTCAAATTCTACTGCAGGACCGCGGAGCGCTTGGAGCGAGCAGCGTCAGCACGCGGATGAATTTCTGGCGGCGCGCTCTGCTCGCTACGGCGGCAATCCTGTGCTTTGTTTGGATTTTGGGGCTCATCGTCTCGTATTTTTCAAACCGCGCGCTCGAATCTAATTATTTGCAGGCAGCGCGGAATTTTCACGTTTCGGATTCCTCTTCCGGGCAACCACCTTCGCCGGAGTCCTTGCAGCAGCTGGAGACGTTGCGGAAATCCCTCGCAGAACTGATCGGCTACGAAAGAAACGGGGCGCCGCTACACCTTCGCTGGGGGCTCTATGCGGGTCATACTTTTTATCCAGAGGCGCGGCGGGTTTACTTCCTGGACTTTCACCGGCTTCTCTTCGGGCAAATTCAAGCTTCCATGATGAACGCGCTGCGAAGCCTGCCGGACACTCCAGGGCCCAGCGACGAATACAGTCCAAATTACGACACATTAAAAGCGTATTTGATCACCACGTCGAATCCCGAAAAGAGTACGCCTGAATTTCTTTCGCCAGTGCTCCAAAGATATTTGGTGGGAGACCAGAATCTGGACAGCATGAGCCAGGCGTTGGCTCGCGCGCAATTCGACTTTTATGGCGCCGAACTCAAAGTCCAGAACCCATATTCATCGGACATCGACGTCCAGGTGGTCGATCATGCGCGGGACTACCTCAACCACTTCGGCGCCGTTCCTCGAATTTACACGGCTATGCAGAACGCGGCGGCGAAGCAGAACCCGGCGGTCGCCTTCTACCGCGAACACCCGGATGCCGTCGATTTGATTCGGCTGGTGCCGGATGTCCCGGGCGCGTTTACCAAAGGCGGGTGGGATTTTATGCAGAACGCAATTGCCCACTCCGACCCATATTTTCGCGGAGAGGAATGGGTGCTGGGCAGCCAGAGCGAAGCGACCACGAATCCAGCGGACCTTGAAGCACAACTGCGAACCATGTACCAAACTGAGTTCATCAAGCGGTGGCAAGATTTTCTGAAAAATGCCAAGGTTGCGCCGTACGGAGGGCCAGAGGACGAAATCCGCAAACTCAAGAAGCTTTCGGCTAACGAGTCGCCATTGCTTGGCTTATTCTGCGATGCGTCGCAAAACACCACCGGACGCTCTGCCGATATAGACATGGCGTTCAGATCCGTCCAGAAAGTTGCTCCAGCCCCGGCCTGCGGAACCAGCGTCCCACCGATGTTGATCCCTTACGTGGGCGGGCTGGCGAAACTCCAAATTTGCCTGGACACTATGGTCCAAGCGCCCCCAGATCAAAAGGAGGGCTTAAGGCAAACGTGCAATTCCACCTCGAATGACGCCAAATTGGTCGTCGCTACCATCATGCCAGGAATTGATATAGACCCCGTAGCGCACCTCAACCAGACAATCCAGCAACTTCTTGAGGCGCCCATTGCCGCTCCGGGTGCGCCAGCTCCGGCAGGGAGCGGAGCAAAGGCGCTCTGCGATTCGTTCGGCCAAATTAAGATCAAATATCCGTTTAATGATAACTCCGCCGCGCAAGACGTTACACTCCAAGAATTTGACGCATTCTTCCGGCCCGACAATGGCACGCTCCAAAAATTCGTCCAAGCGAATCAAGGAGTTCTGGTTCTGCAAGGGAATAAATACGCTGTCAAGCCCGGCGCCAAGGTGGATTGGGGTCAAGAATTCCTTGCTTTCTTGAACCGCGCGCTTTTTCTTCAACAATCTTTATATCCCGCAGGGACGGCGGGGCCAGTTCAGCTGCAGTACAGTTTCAATGTTCGCGCGACTTTGCCCGAAGGCGGAATTACCGGAGTCACTTTCACTATGAATGGACATACGTTGAATTACCCGGGCGCTTCACCCGGCCCATTCATTTGGCCCGGTAGCGGAGCGCAAGAGGCGCGAATCAGCTTTCGGGCCGGAAGCGAACAGAATACCGACTTGGTATCCCGAACAGGACCGTGGGCGATCATCAGGCTTCTTTCCCTGCAGAACACCAAGGTGACAACTACTGGTTATGTGTTGAGCGCGCAATGGCACGCTCTTCAAGCCGACGGCAGCACTCCACTCACCCTCAGCGGAAGCGGCAAACCCATCGTGGTTCATCTTGATTTTGACGGCGGGGCGAGTCCATTTGCACTTCAGGGCGGCTATTTTTCAAATCTTAGTGACAGTTGCAGGGTAAATCGCTGACTTTCCATCGGGATTCGAAGAAGTATCCAGCAGGGAGACAAAATTTGGAGAAGTCGCAAGCCGCTATTTCATGGTAAGGGACAAAATGCTCCATCGGCCGTCTTGCTTACTAAGCACCGCCTGAAACGTGCCGTCCGCTGAAACCCTCCCTTCGCTGTTGACGTAAGCTCCCGAATAACTCCCAAAAACAAGAACAGCGTCACCACTCGGAGTGATTCTTGCGGGCGCGAATTCACGGGAAAAACTCTTATACGAACCGAAAATTGTTTTGAGGCCCGCAGCTTGCTGTTTCGGGATTGAAGGCCAAATCGCCTCAAGGGCGTTCACGTTCATGCTGCTCCACGCGTGCGAGAGATCGGCGAAGACTTGGTCGATGGCCGCCTTGTCGGCTGTTGACTGATCGGCGGCTATCTTGTCGGCGGCTGCCTTTTCAATGGCAGCTTTGTCGGTGGCAGCCTTGTCGAGGGGTGCAGTATCCAAGGTCTTCAATAGAGCCTGAATATGGGTTACGTTTTCCGTGGATTGTTGCTCGAACGGCCCACCTTGGGCGGCGATTCTTTGGAATTGATCCCGCAACGATTCGAGCGCCCGCTTGTTCTTCCTGGTCGCTGGATCGTTATATTGAGCCTGCAACCCCTCAAACGTTTCCCGATCTTTTTTCAATTGTCCCAGATTATCCTGAGCGGTCGAGAGAAGCGCCTGCGCATCCAGCTTGTGCTGGTCACTCAAATCCTTACTCATAGCCTGGTGGAGATTGTCCACCACTTGCCCCCACGCAACCTCATCCTTCGCCTGCTTGGATTGCTGGCTCGCATTGTCAAAGAATTGCTCCGCCGCTTTCCGATCCGGAATTCGCGTGGCCACGAAGTCTTCCGCTTCCTTCTTATGAACTCCTCCATCGGGAAGATCGGTGATTTTTGCAAAAAGCTTCCCCGCCGCGCCAAGGTCACCGTGATCGAAATCCGCATTTGCTTCGTCCCACAGACCCTGCTCCTGCCTCATGACATCGGCTTTTGCAGTATCGGTCTTGGCCTCGAGATAGGCCTTCCGCAGCCTGGTGATGTCCACTGATCGAGGCCCGTGAAGGTTTTCGGCCTCGTTCAGCTTACTGATTGCGCCGTCATAATCGCCAATTCCGGCTACCTTCTTGGCCTGCTTGATCAGGTCGTCTTGTTCCTGAGCCAGCGGATCGCTCGGTGAAGGCTGCGGCTGTTCCGGAAGACCTGCGACGTTCGAAGTATTTTTGGGTGAAGAAGCCGGCTCCGACGCGAGATGTTCAGCTACTTCCCGTTTCCGATTTAAATAATAGAATGAACCCGCTCCGATCCCGAGAACAAGAACGACTATCACGGCAATGGCCGCCGGCTGTTGCCGCACAGGCCGCGCGACTGGCTTTGGAGGTGGTTCTATGGCCCGTTGTGGAGTTTGGGGAATTGGCACGCGCTCGGCGACCGCGGGCTCCACATGCTGCACAGGCGGGGGGGAGGCGACCTCCGGAACAGGTGCTGGCGGTTGTGCAATGCTTGTGGCGCCAAACTGGTCAGGCGGGGCAGGAATCTGTTTCTGTCGCTTTGACTTCCCGGTCTTCTCCGGAGCTTTCTTCTCTTGCGGCGGTGCGGACTGCGGAGGTGGGGGGATTGGCTGAACCGGCGGTGCTTGAGGCGGCGCGGGCGGGGGAACCTGTTGGATCGACGGTCCCGTTAAGCTAGTGGCAGAAAACAACGCCGAAGCGCCAGCGTCTGGACGAGAGGTAGCAGGAACATTTGGCGGCGCCGCACTCCCCTGATAGACATAGTCCTTTGCAGGGTCGCCTGTTGGCTTGGCCCAGGGCGCCAGTCCCGGACCAGAAATCTTAGGAGCAGAAGTGGGCGCGGCAGACGGCGGCGAGGGCGAGGGGAATTGCTTTTCATCAATTTCGTGGAGGATCTCGCCGAGGAGGGGGTCGGAATCAGAGATAATCCGCGTCTCGACCGCCCGCTGGAGCATCATCGTAGCGCCAGCAAAATCCCCGGCACCAACCATAGTCCGCGCCGCCTGAATGGTTTCTTTCTGCTCTCGTCTCTTTTTTTCTCTCTCTTCGAATTCCGCTTCCGCATCGCGCAGGCGCTGACTCAATTCGGGATTCGGGCCGAGCATCACTAGAGTTCTGCGCGCCAGACCAATCGCATCGGTTAAATTCCCATTTTCAATTTTGCTGTTCACTTCTTTCAACCGCTGGCCGACCAAGTCCAGTTTGTCTTTTTCCTCCTTCTGCTTTTTCGCGCGATTCAGAAGGGCAATCAAATCAGTGTTGTGTGGGAATTCTCCCAGCGCCTTTTCAGCGGCCTGGATCGCGTCCAGAAAACGGCCATCATTAATTCCCTGGTTGACTTTTTCCAGCCGCTCTTTCAGCCGGCGCTTTTCTTCATTTCGGGCGTGTTCGCTCCGGGCATAGGTAACCAGTTCTTCCAGTTCGAACTCTCTTGGGAATTCCTGAAGAAGCTGTTCTCCGCGGCCAATCGCTTCCTGATATTTCTCCTCCTTGACCAATGTGCGGAGGTTCGCCAGGTCATCCTGCAACTGCCGTTCCCGAATCTGCTGTTCGCGTCCCTGCAACGCGTGCGTGCGAAGATTCTTGGCGGTAGAATCCGAGGGAAACTGTTCGAGAACCCGATCTAATTTTGTCAGGGCGTCATCGAACTCCTCCGCGCGCAGGAGATTCCGCGCCTCGGTCAAGAGCGTCTGTTTCACCTGCTCGGATTGATCCTGCCGGGCGGTTTCCAAGAGCTTAAGGATTTCAGGGTCTCCCGGAAATTCCTGCTGGGCGCCGAGAAGCAACTGAATGCACTCGTCATAGCGGAGCCCGGTCCAAAGAGTCCTGGCGCGATGCAATGTTTCCGATAGCCGCCTTTGGCGTTCTCGCCTCGTTTTTTCTTCACGAATTTGCCTCAGGAGGTCCTGCGCCGCGGCATTATGGGCGTCAATTTCGAGCACCTTGGTGAGTTGAAGTTCAGCTTCGGTAAAGGAACCCTCAGCGAGCCGCTGCTTCGAGGTGCGCAACGTCAGAGCGATATCCCGCGCGCGATCCACAGCAGCTAGCACTTGCGCCAAAACTTCCCGTGCCGGCTGGAAGTTGGAATCCAACTGCAACGCAGCTTCCGCTTCCGCTTTGGCCTCATCAAATTGACCGGCGGCAAGCAGGTTCTGGCTCTTCTCAACCCGCTTCTTAACCTGGGGAATAATCTGGCTGCGTTTAATTTCCGCGTTAACTTGTTCGAGAAGTTTTTTTGCTTGCGTAAAGTTTGTATCAAGCTTACAGGCCTTGATTAGGATGTCTTGCGCAGCCGCAAGATTCCCCGCTTTAAACAAGGCCTCCCCGTCTTGCACCATTACGGAAACTTCCGCGTGCTGGTGGCGTCTCCACAGTGGCTCCAGATCAGCCAGAACTTCTTCCATGGACTGGAACCGCTGGTCGATCTCCTTCTTCAGCATTCGCTCGATGATCGCCGCCACATCCTCCGGAGTGCCCGGCGCGGCAACAGTGAGGCTGGGCGCCTCCTGCATCATGATATTCATCATCAGATTGCCGGGATTATCGCCGCCGAAGGGGCGCTGGCCGGCCAGCATTTCATAAAACATGATGCCTACAGCCCAGATATCGGAGCGTGCGTCGGCAGGCGTGTTTCGGAACTGCTGCGGAGACATGTACCCCAGAGTTCCGATCATCAATCCGGTCTGCGTTTTCCCGGTATCTCCGAGCCGCGCAATGCCGAAGTCAACGACCTTCACCGCGCCATCGGTCGTCACCATCACATTTCCGGGTTTGATATCGCGGTGAACTACACCTCGCTTGTGGGCATACTCGAGTGCGCGGCAAACATAAACAATAAAGCTAATCTTTTGCGAGAGCGTCACGGCGGACCCGCGCTCAAGCAGTTTGTCCAGGCTCTCTCCTTCCAAAAACTGCATGGCGATGAATGGAGTCTCGCCTTCTTTTCCTAATTCATAGATGGTTACGATATTGGGATGTTCCAGAGCCCCTGCAGACCGCGCCTCTTGGTAGAACCTCTGAAGTAAGACAGGATCTTCAGTGAGGCCTGTCGTGATGGTTTTTAGAGCAACCAACCTGCCAATGAAGGGGTCTCGGGCTTTGTAGACTACGCCCATGGCTCCCTGCCCGACTTTCTCTAGAATCTCGAATTTGCCGAGCATCTTCATTGCGGGTTCTTACCGAAGAATACTCCTCACAACTTCGACCGCGGCGACAATTCCGCCCGTGCAAACAGACGAACCCCTGCGCGTCCGCCGAAGGATGACGCAGGTAAAAACTGTTCTGATGCTCCCAAATCGGCACATAACAGTCAATAGAATCGCAACGAGGTGCGTCTTAGTACTTAGAGATTCGAGCTTTCTGACGTCAGGAAAAGCCACTGATTACAGGGTGGTTAGACAAGATTGTCTGTTGCGAAGGTTATAGGACTACTATCCGCAAGGGACTGGAAGCCTGAATTTCTTCAACGAACGGTTTGATGTCCGACGGCTAAAGAACTTTAGCAGAACTGAAACGCCAATCGGGGAAATGTCATGTCCGCGGATTCGCCGCGGGCGCAAATCCGGCCCCGGAAACGATTGCCTCAAAGGCCGGGCGAACTTGCGTGAGTTCGGTTTGAAGCGTCGTGAATGTCAGTACGCCGGCCGTTCTGCCCACTCGAGCGTAGACTCGGCGATAAAATACGGCCTGACCGTCTTTGGTCTTGTAAAGAATCTCGACAGCAATCGTTTCCTCGGACCCGTGAATGTTTGGAGGCAGCGCGGCGTCAATCTGCGGTTCGCGGAGGTACTGGCGAAGCATCGCCAATTGCGCCTCCACATATTCCTGGAGAGAAATCCCATTGCCCAGCGGTTCCTCGGTAGCGACAGCACTGCTCGGAAAGGCGTCCGGAGCATCAAGCTGGATGCCGTATTCTCCTTGGGCGGCCCATTGCGCGGGGAGTGTTGAAAAAGTCCACCCGCCAATCGTCAAAACGGGGAATCCTGCTGGCCTCGTTACAGGAATTGGAACTGGCGGTCTAGGAGCAACCGGTGCGATTGGACGTTGCACGGCGATTTCGGGTTGGCTCGGAGAGGCAACCCGCTCAACGGGCCTGGCCGGCAACGGAGATTGCAACGGAAGAGGTTTGACCGCCGGGGCGGATGATTTGACAACGCTCGGGAGAGGATCTTCGTCGACAATCCGAACCACAAATAATGTGCTTCCACTCTTTACTTCGTCGCCGCCATTGAGTGATACCTGCGTCACGCGTGCGCCGTTCACGAACGTGCCGTTGCTGCTTTTCTGATCGGTAAGAACGCAACCTTTGGGTCCGTATTCGACAGCGAAATGCATGCTGGACATGAACGTGTCGTGAGGAATCGCGAAATTCGCGCGGGAAGTGCGGCCTACGGTGACCGTCTGCCCGCCCATGACGGCGACGCGTTTGCCCGCGAATGGCCCGGCTTTGACTTCAAGAATGACCGCCACCAGTCTTGCCTCCCGCCCCATCTTAGTCGCTCTCGGAGGGTTTCGAAAGCAGGCGGATTGGGCTCTGCTCACAAATTGACACCAACTCCGCAGCCTTGATTTCTATGAACGATAGGTTCTTGCGAATGGGTACAGGCGTGGATTAGAGTCGGGCTGGAGGGATGAACATGCGCGTTCAAGATAAAGCGTCCTTTCTCGAAGCTGCCCGCCAGTTCCAGGTTTGGATTCTCGTTCGACGGACCAACGTAGCATCTCTGCAATATGTTGGAAGGGCGGGGTACGCGCCTAAGCGCATCGACTGCAAGGCGAAAACCGCGGACTTCGATATCGCTCCGTATGCGCTGGCTGGATTGGTGGTGGACCCGACGATTCACGCGAAGGCATTCAAGCCGGGCAAAACACAAACCGCGAAAAATTCCTGGGCCAGTATGCAGCCTCTTTCAGCTTCGATGTACACGGTTGATACAAATCAGAAGTCGCGGCACTACGGCTGCTTGCAGCTCCAAGGCCGATACATCCACGGGGACTACGATCTATATGACGTCATTGACGTCACGCAAGCTCAGCGGAATCTGGCGCTCGTGGATACATTGCTCGGCCAGCCGCACCGCCGTGGTCCGAAGGTAATTACTGTGCAGGGATTCATCAATTCTCGGATCGGATCACCGATGATCCAGCATGGTGGCGAAGCTCAGTACAAAGATCACTCCGAGCAATCCATCGATGCGTTCGGCCCGAATGGCGAAGACGTTACCATCCTAAATGAATTCTCCGTTCGTGGTTGGTACGACAAGACGTTCGGCGGCCGCAAGACATTGAGCTGAATTGAGCTGATTGGAAAACTTGAGCGATCCTATCCCTACAAGCGACGTCACGTTTGAAAGTTAACCGCCGATGATGACTGTGAAGCAGCCGAGAACGATGACTCCCCCATGAACCGTGGGGTCGCCGATGCGGGCGGCCATAAGATTTCCGATCAGAACCGTGGTCGAACCCATCAAGATCACATCCGGCGGGCCAACACAGGTTGCCATGTCCGTGATGCGCGCGGCGGGCAAAAAGCCAATCAGCACCGTCGGACAGCCGGGCGGCAGAATGGGACCACCGACGTGCGGGACGACTCCCGTCACCATCGGACAAACGTGCATGTCGGTAATGCGTGCGGCTGGAGGCATTGGTTCCTTATTTCCTATGAATCAGATTTTCGTCCTCACATCTTGCCGCCCTTCGTGCCGTCGTCGGCCTCATCCGGCTTTACAGGATCCGTTGGGCTGGAAGGGCTGCCCGAACCGGCGGCGCCGCCACTATTGATGAGCACCAATGTACCGGAGATGGCCACGCCAGCCGGTCCGATGTTGATGAAGTTACCGGAGGCTTGGATGGTCAGTTCCAGCCCGGATTCAATGACGACATTCATTCCCGCCTTCAGATGGATTTCCTGTCCGGCCTCGTGCGCGAAACTCGTCCCGGTTTTCTCATAGAGTGTCTGACCGATCTGGAGCGACAACGTCTGGCCAACTTTCTCGTTGAGGTTCCCGGTGATATCGGTGCTCTTGTCACCTGTTACGCTTTCTTTTTGATCGCCTTGGACGATGAGGCTACGATCATTGCCAACGAATTCGCGCGAATCGTTTTCGACGCGCAGATCCATATCCTTTTCCGCGTTGATGAAAATCTGCTCGCTGCCCATCTTATCCTCGAAGCGGAGCTCGTTGTAATTAGACGAACCCCCGCCCTTCGAGCTGCGCGACTTGAACGTGCTGCGGGTCTGGTTGTCGGGCAAGTCGTATGGCGGCATCTGCTCGGCGTTGTAGACGCGGCCGGTAATGATAGGCTGGTCGGGGTCTCCCTCAAGGAAGTCAATGATTACTTCTTGTCCGATTCTGGGAATCCAAATGGATCCCCAATTTTTTCCTGCCCAGGGCTGCGATGCGCGTACCCAGCAGGAACTGTTCTCATTATTTTTTCCTTCGCGGTCCCAATGAAATTGCACCTTTACGCGTCCATATTTATCCACCCAGATTTCTTCGCCGGACTTACCCACGACAAGAGCTGTCTGGGGCCCCTGCACAAAGGGCTTGGGTGTAATTCGCGCAGGACGGAAGGGAACGGTATTGGGAATACATGCAAAGTGATTGGAGTAGTGCTCTCCATCGCTTGGTGAATCATCATAGTAACTCTCGCCGACCGATGCTGAATGATGCACCTCTGTGAGCACATACGACTTGTTCATGTCCTTGCGTGAATGCCCTTCGAGATCGAATCGGAAGCCAGCGATGAATCCGCGGCAATTGCTGGAGCCGGTTGCCAGCAAATTTGTTGTCTCTTCTTCCTGCATGCGTGTCTTGGCAATCGTTTCGCCATCGGATTTATTGGAGTATTCGCCCGGATAATCATAAATCTCGTATTTGCTGTTGCCATCGACATGAATGATGCTGGGTTCCTTCACACCAAGGTCTGTACTGGGCGTTTCAAAATTGAAGTCTTCCAGGGAATATTTGCCGGTGCGCAGTTCCTGCTCCAACTGCCAGTCGTTTACAACGTCCTCATCTTTTATCAGGGCGCCCGCTGTGAAATCCAGCCTGCCTTTCGGCTGCGTGGGGCATGGCTTGTTGGCGCTGGGACGATCCGCGAGAACAAGCGTGTGCTTATCCTTTTCATGTTCGAAGAAATAGAAAATTCCCTCTTGCTCCATCAAACGCGACACAAAGTTGAAGGCAGTTTCACGGTACTGGACGCAGTAATCCCATTGTTGGTATGTGCCCTGCAGGGACTTCTTAGAATCGCTGAAGCCCAGATCCGTGAAGACCTTGGTGATGATATCGGGCACGGTCATGTTCTGGAAGATGCGGCAGGCCGCCGAACGCGTCAGGAACCATAACCACGGAACCACTTCCGCGTGGTAGTGAGTGAAGCGGGTGTCAGAACCACTCTGGGAGAACCGGCTGACAAATCCATTGATGTACCGTTTATCTCCGCCGACTTGCGTTATAGAAATGCTCACCCTTTGCCCGACGATCTGATCGAATGAAATAGACGCGTTTTCGGAAAGCAGGTCGAGCGAAAAGGCAAAGAGCCTCGAAATTGATTCACTGCCGGCGAGGGACTTCAGGAGGAGCACGTCTTTCCCCAAAGGGGTATCAATTTGAATTAGCCTATTCTCCTGAGTGAAAGTGCCCAAGCTTCACCTCTTCTCGCTCGCCTGTTCCAAAGTGCGTTACTTCATCGCGTCAAAACAAGCCGATCTACGAATATACAAACGCACCATCGGAACCGACGCCGACGTTAATGGACTGGAGCTTCCCGCGCTCGGCCATGCGGCTGAGCAATTGCCGGGAAATATCCGGCAGCAGAGTGTTCGTCAGAATGTTATCCACATTGCGGGCGCCGCTCTCCACTTCGGTGCACCGGCGCGCGACTTCATCAATCAGGGACGGGTCATACGTCAGCTCGATCTTATGATTCTCGCGGATGCGCCGCTGAATCTTCTTTAGCTTCAGGATGACGATTTGCTTCATCGTGTCATCCCGTAAGGGGAAATACGGAATCAGGATCATCCGTCCGAGAAACGCAGGCTTGAAAATTTTATTCAGCTCCGGCTTGATCGCTTTCACCAACGCCTCCGGACCGGGCGCTGTTTCCGGATCGGCGGTGAGCTTTGCCAAAGTGTCGGTACACGCGTTGGTCGTCAAAAGAATAATGGTGTTCTTGAAATCGATCTCGCGGCCTTCGCCATCTTCCATCTTGCCCTTGTCAAACACCTGATAGAAAAGCTCGAGCACGTCCGGGTGCGCCTTTTCAACTTCGTCGAGGAGAACGACCGAATAGGGGCGGCGCCGGACTGCTTCGGTCAACACGCCGCCTTCGCCGTACCCCACATAGCCCGGGGGAGAACCCTTCAGCGTTGAGACGGTATGAGACTCCTGGAACTCCGACATATTAATTGTGACAAGATTGTGCTCGCCGCCGTACAGCAGATCGGCAAGCGCGAGGGCCGTTTCGGTTTTGCCCACGCCGCTCGGGCCGACGAACATAAAGACGCCGACGGGTTTGCCGGGATCGTCGAGACCCGCTCGCGCGGTTGAAATACGCTGGCTGATCGCATCGAGCGCATGCGTCTGACCGATGATGCGCGAGGCCAGCAGAGACTGAAGCGTCAGCACAGTGTTAATTTCGTCCTGTTGCATCTTTCCGACCGGAATACCCGTCCATGCGGAAATTACTTCGCCGGTGATCTGCGCATCCACACAGACACGCATCAGCGGCGTTTCTCCCTGAAGCACAGTAAGCTCCGATTCGAGCCTCGCAAGTTCCGTGCGCAGCGCTGGAATATCCAGCGGGGGCTGCGCTGCGGCTTTGTCGTCGCCGGTTGAGGCCTGCGGCGCCTGCGCCGATTCCAGTTGCGTGCGTACCTCGCGGATGCGCGACACAAGCTCGTGTTCCTTATCTCGCCTCGTACGCAACGCGGATAATTTCGATTCGACCTCCACTTTCTGTTTCGCAATCTCCGTGAGACGCTCGCTATGGTCCGCACCTACGGCCGTTTCACGTTGGAGGACGCGCTGCTGTACTTCCAGATCGTCGAGTTGGCGGCTGGCGTCTTCAATCGCTGGAGGTGTTGAGCTTTGCGAAAGGGCCATGCGGGCGCAAGCGGTATCTAGAACACTTACGGCCTTGTCCGGAAGTTGGCGGCCCGCCAAGTAGCGATGCGAAAGGCGAACCGCCGCGCCAACGGCCTCATCGAGGATTCGCACATTGTGGTGTTTTTCCAACGCTGGGACTAGCCCCCTTATCATCGTCATGCATTGCAGCTCGACGGGCTCTTCCACCTTGACCACTTGAAACCGCCGCGCCAAGGCTGCGTCCTTCTCGAAGTACTTCTTGTATTCCGACCACGTCGTAGCGGCAACGGTGCGCAATTCTCCGCGGGCCAACGCGGGTTTCAAAAGGTTGGCAGCGTCACCCTGACCGGCTTGTCCTCCCGCGCCAATCATTGTGTGCGCTTCATCAATGAAGAGAATGATGGGGGTCGGTGATGCTTTGACCTCCTCGATCAAACCCTTCAGCCGATTTTCGAACTCGCCTTTTATGCCCGCGCCGGCCTGGAGAAGCGCCAAGTCGAGCGAGCGAATCGAGACGTTACGCAATGGGGGCGGGACGTCGCCCTTCGCCACACGCAGGGCAAAACCTTCCACGACAGCCGTTTTCCCTACTCCCGCTTCACCCGTCAATATCGGGTTGTTCTGGCGGCGCCGCGTCAAGATATCAATGACCTGACGGATTTCCTGGTCTCTTCCGAGGACCGGATCGATCTTGCCGGCGCGGGCATTCGCCGTGACATCAATCGTGAACTGATCGAGGTTCGGAGTCTTTCCCCCAGGTTTGCCGGGACCTGTTCCAGCCGCCGCGCCCGACAAACCCGCCGCCGTTACGTTGTCTTCCGGAGATCCCGCGACGATTGTCCAAAAATCTCTTTTCAGGACTTCGGGATTGATCAGCTGAAATTCGGAAGTGATCTCGCGGACCATGCGCGCGAGTTCGTCCGTGGAAGCCAAAGCCAGGATCGTGAAACCTGTGCGAATTTGCGCGGAGCCAAATTCTAAAGAGCCGAGGGCCCATGCCTCAGAGAACATCTTCACAACCGAAGGACTGAACGATGGCGTGCGGGCGTTCCCGGACTTGAGGCGATCGAGACTGCGGGTTAGATCCGCGGAGAGGCGAGACTTGTTGACTCCAAAATGCTTCAAGATGCGTGGGAAATCTCCGTCGGTTATGTCGAGCAGCTTCAAGAGGTAATGTTCGATTTCGATATCGTAGTGGGTCCTCGCAAGGCAGAACCCCGCCGCTGCTTCCAGAACATTGCGGGTGGGTTCATTCAATTTTCCGATCAGACCCTTTAGATTAACAGCCATCGTATTATTTCCTCCCGCCTAAAGAGGTAGGACCGCATCCGCCGGGTCCCTCTCCATCTCCTTGGACTTCACCCAAGTAACCCAGCCAAGCCGGGGCGCTCCATCTTCTTTCGCACCGAGCTCGCATCGAGGCACTTCATCACGGCGCAGGATGAGCTGGATTTCGAATTCGAACTCTTCGTTTGAATAAAACCGAGTCAGCGCGCGCAGCGGTTCATAAGCCGAACCGCTGGGGAGAAATTCGAGATACTGAGCGAGAGACAGCGGGCCGAGTTTGATACGGACACGCGAGTGCTGATCCCATGTCTCGTCGCCCAAAACCGCCCCCTTTCCCAGTTCCTGCGACGGCGTATCCGTCTCGTCCATGCAACATTGCGTATCCAAGTCCAGGCGATACCACCCGCCCACCAATTGGTCAATCTCGACATGAACATCGAAATAGTCGCTCAGGAGCTGCTCGAATGCGGCCGCTGAACGCTGGTGCTGAGCCAGCAGGCCCGCGTAAAAGATCAACGCTTCGTCTACGACAGATTGCTTTTCGGGCAAACCCGGCGTGCCAAGACCGATGAGCGCCAAAAGATTCAAGAAAAACTTGTCCCGGTCGCCACGCTCATAGGCAACTCCGAACCGGTATTTTTGCCATGACCTGTAGAAAAGAGAAAGACTGCGGTGATTGAATAGGTCAAGAAAATCACGGAGTGTGGCATCGCCCGCGCGCAATTGTTCCAAGATTGTGGCTGTGTACCACTGCGGCAGAGGGCCCTGAATGCCAGTCATGCCCATGAAGTTCACACTCATGAATGGAGGCTGGTCTTCATCCCACCGTAGCGACTGAATTTGGCTGGCCGGGAAGGTAAGGGAAGGATGTGCGCCCATACGCACGACCTCCTCGGAAGGAGGCCCAAACCCTCCGACGGGCGAGCGATCCGGCAGGAGCTTCTCGAGAAGGCGCATAGCCTGAAAGAACTCAAATACGAACGGTTCTTCGCGTAAACGCGACTCAATTTCAGAATATGCTACAGCAGGATTGACTGCCCCGCCCTCGGTGGCCATACTCGCAAGCCTTCCTTTCTCTGCTGAGTCGTCGCAGCAAGCTGGGTAAAACTATTCATAGAAGCGTACAGCCCTAGAAAATGTTCGAGCACGCTGGAGAACAGGTACGCGCCTCCACCCACGAATTGTTCTTCGTCGAGTTCAAGGTCGACCCTCGTTCCGCGCACGAAACTGATTCCGTGCTCTGAGATGACACGCGCAAAATGGCGCCGGCTGCCAAGTCGCGTAATCCCGGCGATCTGTTTTTCCAAATGCGTGGAATCGGAAAAATTATAGAGGCGCAAAATCTCCTGGAGCGCTTCCTTCCCTTCACTCACCAACGAAAGGTAGTTCAAGGAGAGATGCGATATCAGGCGCCACTGCATCCCCTTTCCCGTCGGCGGGCGAATGGTAGCCGTTGGCTTTCGCAAGGTCACGATTCGCTTAATTGAAGAAACTCCCTCGATTTCGAAGTCGCCGCCCTCGCTTCCGAACGGCAGGCGGAATGGGATGTCCCGATTCGAGCATGTGCAACGCACCGTCACCGTGTCCACGTCAGGACGCGCGGGGCGGCCGGTCAAATCCACTAAGGAAAGAAAAACCTCCGTGCCTTCGTCATCCCTGCGTCCAGAAGGCCTGCGGTTCGCATACCAGAACGCCTGTTGGCTCTTTTCCTGGCGCGTGGCGGCATGCCGGAAACGGTAAAACGGCTCGAACTGGGTCAACTGGTCGGAATGTGGATCGGGGCTGACGACGCCATCAACGGAAAAAATTTCGAAGGAATGCCTCCGGCGGACATCGGGGACAATCGGATATTCGTAAGACGTTTGATCGAGCAAGATGGGCTCCGCCGCGACGGGAAACAGATTGATAATCGGAGAGCAGCCCAGCCGCAAAACTTTCGGGGAAACACCCAGCTCAAGCATTTGTTGACGGTCATCGCGCTCAAAAGGAGATATCAGGAAGATCAATTCAACCTTGTCTTTGAAACCAGCATGGGCGAGCTGATCGAGGCCCTCCAAATCAAAGAAGAGAAATTTCTCCGGAAAGAAAAAATATTCCTGCAGCAACCGGTATGCCGAAAATGAGCGGCGCGGATACGGCAGAAGCGCTTCATCCTCGGAAAATCCCACGGCTCGCAGACGGTCCGCGGAAAGGAATACCGGCGGTTTCTTTGAATTCGGCGCGGCGTCACGAACAACAATCTGCGTACAGTTATTGAACAGGAGCTCATACAAATTATAAATGAGGTTGCCTTCACCATTCAGAAAGAAGCGCAAGGAATTCATCCCGAGCTTTTCGAAGCTGGCGTCAGGCAGGCAATCGAGTTGAATGCGGAGCGCGGCGACAGCGTCAGGCGCTTTCATCGCCGGCTTGAGGCGGTCAGGAGTCATCCATTGAGCCTCCGCGACGCGAAGAGGCCAGAGAGTGACGTCGTAACAGGTTCTGAATTTGCAGGGGAATCCATTCACAGGACGCGAGTACAGCATGGACTCTCTAGGAATCTTAAGCCCTGTTGACAGCTTGCCTTGCTCGGGGTCCAGCTGGAATTCCACGACCGAAACGGATGGGATTGGACGAAGATAATGCGGATACAAAATCGAGAGGAGCGCCTCTGTGATTTGCGGAAAATCGTCATCCAGTTTGAGATGAATGCGGGCGGCCAGGTACGCGAAACTTTCGATGATGCGTTCGACATGCGGATCTTCGCAGCGATTGGGTTCCAGCAAGAGTCTGGAAGCAATCTTCGGATACTTTTCAGCGAACTCCGCCCCCATCTGGCGGAGATAAGCCAATTCCCGCTCGTAATATGTCAGCAGGTCATCGCGCACCGGCATCTCCTTGAATCTGATAAGCGCCGCTGCTCAACTCCAAGACAGTGTCAAATACAATCTGTTCGGGAACCGGATCAACCCGAAGCAGCCCCTCGATCACGAAGTGAACCATTCGGTCCGCTCCCGTAATCGGCCGCAAACTCACCCTCACCCGCATAAGGCGGGGCTCAAAAAACATAACGGCAGATTCGATGGTCTTCAATAAGAGACCCTGATCGGTAGTTGAAAAAATGCTCAAGGAAGAAATATCCGGCAAGCCGTAGTGATATACCGAGCGCCGCAGTTCCGTGCAGGATTCCGGCGGATCATCGATGACCCTGCGCGTATTCATCAGCCACTCGAGATCGCGACGAAGGGCCGCCTTCATTGCGCGCAAGGATTGCGCGGAAGTCGGCATAGCTTCCGACCGGTTTTTGGGTTCACGGTCAATCAGCCGATCCAACACCGATAATGTAACTATTCCGGTCGTTTCTGGTGGCGGCATATTTTCCCGATCATCACTTCAGGCAGGCTAGAGCCTGCACGGGGTCGAGACGGCAAATGCGCTGATAAACCTCTTGCTTCTCCTCCGCATCGCCGCCCATCTTGTTGAGACAACGGAAAAGCAATATGAGCGGATTCGCAAGCACCGTTGGCGATTCCCACTCTTCAAGCTTGCGGCGCTCGATCTCCTGCGCCAGTTCCTTCAGTATGGGGTAAGCAATCGATTCGTGCCCGGTGGCAAGGCAAACGCTTGCCAACTGCATTTTTTTCTCAAACCGCGCGCGTCCAGATCGTTCCTGCGCGATCTCCCGAGTCAAAATTTCCATTGCCTCCTGCATGTGGCCGGAACGAGCAGCCTGCATCGCCAACTTTTGGGCATCAGGCGCTTGCTCCACCGCATGGGAGGGTGAGGGAGCCGCATTATCGAGGGACTGGGTCACGCCATTATCATTTTCGCTGGAAGATTGCGCAGATTTGGAAATCTCCTGCAACCAGGCGATCGTTTCGGCGTTTGCCAACGCCGTATCGTCGTTAAAGGAGGATTGAGGAAGATCCGGGATCTGCGCCAAGAGCGCGCTCAGGTTCGACCGAATCGCTGTAGCAACCGCATCGTAGCCGCCTGATTCCTGGCAAGCTTTCATCGCATAACGTTGAAGGTCAAGCCACGCCATGCCGCACGGCAAAGCCATCGCGGCCTCGCACGCTTCGAGCAACTCATTCCATTGTCCCTCAACCGCCAGATGCCTTAATTTTTGGCGCGTTTCGCTTGGCGGAGCTTCCAGATCCATGGAAGCGGGCGAGGATCCTTTGGCGAGCAGTTCTCCCCATCGCAATCCACGCAAGACCAGATAGGATGCCGGGCTGGATGGTTCCATCTGACGCAAGAAATTGGTTGCAGCAACGATCCTGCGGATAGCATCCTCGCGGTCCACCGGCTCTTCCGAAACCACCCGCTTGCGCGCAGGCGCACCCTGAGCTTCACCCACGGCTTGAGGCACATCCGCATCTTCTTGCGGGGCTTCCGGCTCAGGCTCCTCCTTGCTCTTCAGAAATGTCTGCGTGAGCGACTGCACTTCCTCAAGGGCGGTCCGCAGTTTTTCGAAATTCGGACTCTCTCTCCCCAGTTTTTCATTACACAGTTCGTCCAAAGACTGCAAAGAAGCTTGTGCCTCTTCAAAATCCTTGACCAAATGAATGTAGAACTCCTGCTGCGTGGAGTTCACGTCCTGATCAAACATTTCCGGCGCCAGTTTTTTCTCAGCGATGGCGGTTTGACGCGCCGCCATTTTGTTGTCATTGCCGGCGCAGGCATCTTCATATCCGACGGCTCTGGACTCCAAATACTTGAACCAGTCGTATTTGCTCCGGGTCAAAGGGGTTTTTCTTACTTGCTCTCCCAGGTAAGAGCCGACCCAATTCAGGGGGCCAGCCCTCATCTCCATGTCCCCATCTTCGACTTCAGGGTAAAGGGTATCCCAAAAGTTTTGGATGATCCCCTGAAGCAAAACGAGCCCGTCTTTCAATCCTCCAATTCCCTCCTGACGCAGGAGGGCTTCGGTAAGCCATGCGGCCAACTGGAGGTCTTTGCTCCTCTTTGAAAGCGCTTCCGTAGTCAAACGAATGACAACAGCAGGATCCGCAACTTTCACCGCACGAGACCATTCTCCCTGCGGCAGGTCATCTTCTTCGCGACGCGCTTCCTTCACTTTTTCGTAGACTGGATCGTACCGGAGGTTTTGACCACTGGGGTTTTCCCCGGGGATGGGATTGAGGATGTTCTCGGGAAGCGCCATTGTGGCCTAGGAGGCGGGCGGGATAGCGGCAAATTCCAGCTTGCGCACGTCAAGCATCGGCATTTCTTCCCCGTCAACAAGGAAGATCTTCTGTCCGACTGGATACGGCTCGCCGTTCTCGCCCTCTTCCCAGATAGTCTCCCGCCCAAGCCGCACGGTGTCACTCGCATTTTTCCCGGAGAATGGTGTTAATGCAGGCAGATAAGTTTCGCCTAATTCCCTGCCTTGAAATGCCGGCGTGGTGCGAATCACGGATGGAATCCAAAGCAAATCGCGCAGGCGGCGGGGAGCGGAAACTTCAACTGAGGAAATAAGCGAAAAGGGAATCAACATATAGCTGCCAGCGGCTAGGACTTCAAGGCTCATTCCAATTCTAGAGTCCGCGTCGGCAAGCGTTTGAAATGGCGCACCATTCAATGTGCCGCCCGCATGATTCGGCGAGACGACAGGCTCGGGGAGTTTTTCTTTCGGGTAGACCTCCTGCCGCGTCTTCATCGCTTGAAGCAGACCGCGGTAAAGGAGGGCTCCCATATCCGACTTGGGACCGCCCTGGGCAAGGACATCGAGCTGCTTTTCCGCTCTTGCATAATCACCGGAAAAGCATAGCAATTCAAAAAGGAACGTGCGGGCTTTACTGTCGGTTGGATTGCGACGCAATTCCTCACCCAAAGCGCGTATGGCGTCGTCTAGTTTTCCGGCCTTGAAAAGATCTAATGGGTTCATCTTCGCTCAACCATTGGGCACCCGGCTTTGCACAAGAGCGAGCTTCCCGGGACTTGGCTGTGAAAACAGAAGAGACGTCAGTTCTGTCCGCTTCCCCTGGCCAATAAGCTATATGCATCCGTCCTGGACGAAAAAAATCCCTCGCGGAGAAAGGTCCCGGAGATGTAACAGCGCGAAGATTATGCTATACCTGCTTATTCTGCTTAACGTCCCAGCCAGCTTTTCCAGATGATGTCGTGGTGCCCTTGTTGTCCTGCTCAAAGTACTCGAACGTAATTTTGCCGAAAGCCAAGGAGATGCTTTCTGTCGGCGATTCGCCACCTCCGGCCCCGGATGTCGAATAACTCGAGACCATTACATCTTCGAGTGTAATTTTCAGATACTCTTTCTGATCTCCTCCGGCCTTGCGCATAGCCATCGCGGCCTTTGGTATGTGCTGGCCCGTCGCGCACGCAAGAATGAGCTTCGGCGTCGCCTTATCAATTCCCTTGGTGAAGGAGATGTCATGCATGTCCACCTTTCCTGTGCCGGACCCTCCCCCACGCGACGCGCTTCCCGTTTGCGTCTCCGACCAATTCCAGGCAAGTATTTCAATTTCATCTTTGTGCTGGCTGTCCTTACTTTCACCGTTTACGGTATCAAGTTTCAGGAAGATATCTGCGGCCATTGTGTCTCCTTTAGGTTACCTGAATAGGGTCCCGAGAATTCTAGAGAAAAAGTCTTGCCGCCACCGGAACTAAGTCCGGATAGATTTTGGCAATTCCGCGACCAAGCGCAACGACACGGTCAGCTCATCCAGCTGAAAGTGGGGCCGAAGGAAAGCAATCGCCCTGTAGACACCGGGCTTCCCAGCTACTTCAGTGACCTCGACATTGGCCTGCCGGAGCGGATGTTCCGATTTGACGGCGGCGCTTGCGTTGTCATCCAGGACGACATATTGGGCGATCCATTGGTTCAAGAACTTTTCGCACTCGCCACGCGACATGAATCCACCGATTTTGTCTCGCATGATGGCTTTCATATAGTGCGCAAAACGCGAGACCGCCATGATGTAAGGGATCTGGGCGGAAAGGCGTGCATTCGCATTTGCTTCTGGCTTGTCATATTTCTTCGGCTTATTGCCGGACTGCACGCTGAAGAAGGCGGCATAGTCTGTTCCTTTGCAGTGGACCAAAGGAACCAGTCCCTGGTCGGCGAGTTCCTTTTCGCGCCGGTCAGTGACGGCAATTTCGGTCGGGCACTTCAAAGCCACGTCTCCCTCGTCGGTGCGGAAGGTGTGAGCGGGCAAGCCTTCCACCAAACCTCCGCCTTCAACACCCCGGATAGCGGCGCACCAGCCGAACTTGGCGAAAGCGCCCGTAACCCTTGCTCCCAAAGCATAAGCTGCGTTGCCCCACAAATACTTGGAGTGATCGGTGCCGTCCACAGCCTCTTCGTAATTAAATCCCTCGACGGGTTTTGTATCCTTGCCATACGGAAGGCGCATGAGGATGCGGGGCATCGTCAGCGCGACGTAACGGGAGTCCTCACTGGCCCGGAAGGACTTCCACTTCGCGAATTCAGTGCTGTCAAAAATCTTTCCGATGTCGCGCGGATCACCGAGCTGGGTGAAGCTCTGCATGTTCAGCAATTCCGGCGAAGCAGCCGTCAGAAATGGCGCGTGGGCACCGGCCGCCACCTGAGAAATCTTTTCGAGGAACTCCATGTCCTCCGGGTGTTTCCCAATTTCAAAGTCTCCGATGAGCGCGCCGAAGGGCTCACCACCGAATACGCCGAATCCGTCCTCGTAGATTTTCTGAAAAAGAGCGCTCTGATCAAATTCCGCAGCGCGTTGCAAGTCACGAAGCAAATCCTTCTTGCTCGCGTTGAGCACTTTAATCTTCAGCTGTGAACTCGTTTCGCTCTGGTCGAGCAAATACTTCAAACCGCGCCACGCGGATTCCAGTTTTTGGAAATTCGGATGGTGAAGGATTTCGTTCAACTGGAGGGATATCAGGTGATCGACCTGCGCGATCCGAGCCCCAATCATAGCCTCCGCATCTCGCGAAAGCGTCATCTGTCCGTCGAGAAACTGAGAGACAAACTCCTTGACCATGTCCCGGCCGCGTTCGCGGGCCTCGGGCTCCTTACCGAACCGGCCTTGGTCAACAATTTGATCGAGGAGGTTCGCCTCACCGGATTTGGCAGACGGTGCCGATGGTTGCGCAGATTTCTCAGGCCGGCTCATCTGTTCCCCCCTTGCCCTTTTCCTTTTCGATTTCGCCCTTCATCTTGTTCATTTTCTCAGTGTTGCCGATGGCTTCCATCAGGACATCGTCGAGCTTCTCGTTCGTCTGAAGCGCTCCGCGGAGATCGGACAGCTTTGTCCTCAAATCCAGGAGTTCCTTCAGGGGTTTCACCTGGCGCGCCACTTGCTCGGGCTCGAAATCCTCAAGGGACCTGAAATTCAGATCTACCTTGAGTTGACCAGCTTCCGAATCGTCGCTGAGCTTGTTATCGACGGAGAACGCTGTGTGAGGACGCATGCTCTCGAGGACGCTATCGAAATTGTCGGGAGTTACTTCGACGAACCGGCGCTCCTTCAAACGCGGCAGCGGTTCAACCGGTTGACCGCTCAAATCCGCAAGGACACCCATAACAAAGGGAAGTTCCTTTACTTCAATGGCATCACCGACTTCGACGTCGTAAGTTACGTGGACCCGCGGCGGACGAACACGTTCTAGCTTCTTGTGTACACTCTCTCTAGCCATCGGTTGCACCTCAACGCCTGGAATCCCGGAGGGTGCACAGGGACCATACCCCACGGTAATTTACTGAGATTGCAGGAAATATCATTTAACCAAGCTGATGTCAAGCAATGAATGAGTTGCTGTCCCCGCCGAGATCCGAAAAACCGGACAGATTTATTGCATGCTGCCGGAATAGGCTCAGGCATCTGCCTCCTCCTTTTCCAGCCGTATAGGCCAAATCGGTCGATCCTTCGCCAATGAATCGCATATGTAGATTCAAGATGGGCTGGTTGCAGGGTAAGTGACGCGATTCTTTCGCACGCGCGCAAAAGATGTGAGGGAGTGCGCCCGGGATGTCTTTTCGCTCATGATGTCGTCCACGCGAATTCCACGCACGACCAGCGCATCCCCGATGAGTGAGCGGTGGCAGCGCCAGGGCACTGCTTCCGCGCACATCAATGCGCTTCGCTTTTGCCGTGCCAATTTGAGAAGCCTCTGCAGGCCCGCGTCGAACTCCGAGGTCTGCATGTAATCCGCGAATCCACGAAATGAGGTATTGCGCCAGCCCATGTTCGGCGAATCGCGCCGCGCGTGGCGCAAGCCTCCGAGCCTTCGCAAGTGCACGTAGCCGATTCTCGCGGCCCGCAGCTTTGTGCGAAGAATTTCTTGGCTGAACTGCGGATTGTGCCGCGAGCGCGGGATACTGCGCACATCTACGACACGTTTGACGCCGTGCGCCCGCAGAAGATCGAGAAACATTTTCCAAGTGCGTGTGGAATGCCCAACGGTCAGAACAGTGAGAATCTTCGCGCTGATCTTGCCCACGGCGAATACACTTCCTTACTTACTTCTGTCCATCCGTCTCGCATGTCTCAGAATCCAAGCCGCGCCACGCGAGCGTCAACAAAAAAGCGCTGTCTTCCACGGCCTCGACATCATGCGGCACGCAGGGATCGAGCGCGAGCAATTGTCCCGCAGGCAGGTCTACCGTGCGGTCCGGCAGCTTAAGATGAATGTGTCCTGCAAGAGTCTGGACGGAAATTCGCGCCGAGGTCTTGTGCTCACGCATAACCATATTCTTTTTCATTGCGAGGAGAACGATACGCATGTCGGAATGTTTTACAAGCGTCTTTGAACTCGGTCCCGTTTCCCGAACCCATGCCTCTTCCTTGTGCAAGTTTTGTATTTCCTCAGTAAGGTTACACTGGAGAATCGGCGTGCCTAACGAGTCCCCAATCATTGCATGTCCTACGGAACGCGGCTGTGATTCCTTCATTTTCGGTTCTGGCATGACCTCTCACCTCTCTCTTCCTTATGATGATCCGGTTCGGCGTGGCGATTCGGGTTGTCCACATTTGTTGAATCAGATCCCGGCTTCCTGGCTGAAATATTGGTAATCCTCCCGCCAGCCGCCCTGGCCGTTGCCAATGGCTTTGTAGTCCTCGATGAACTCGATTGCGCGGATGTATTTCACCATTGTGAATCCAAGCTGCGTCTCCACGCGAAGACGCAGCGGCGCGCCATGCAAGATCGGCAGCGGCCGCCCGTTCATTTCGTAAGCGAGAATGGTCTGCGGATCATCGGCCAACTCGATGCGAATCGTACCGTAGAAGTATCCGGGCCCTTGGGCGTGCGGCTCCGATGTGGATTTATTGTCGAGCGCATAGAAAACAATGTGTCGAGCGGAAGGAAGCGGGCCGCAGAGTTTCACGATATGACGCAGGGACACACCACCCCACTCCGCCACGCCTGACCAGCCCTGGATGCAACAATGCTTGGTAATTTGAGTTTGTTTGGGCATTGCGCGGAGGTCAGCCAGCGTGAGATGCAGCTTCCTTTCGACCAGGCCGCCCACCTCAAGGCTATAGTTCGTGAATTGCTCCCGCACCATCGCCAGGTAACTTTCCTCCTTTGGCGCCCGGCCATTCACCCAGAAGTAGGGTGAGATGTCCGCGGGTGAGTAATGCTGCGCGGAGATTTCATGACCGAAGAGAAGCGTGCGCAGTGGCTCCGTGATGGACTGTGTGACTTTTTGAACAAAACGGGGACGGCGGCGCGAACACACGGTGGTCACGATATGGATCGCCACGACGCCCGTCAACCCAGAGAGCCAGACTACAAGCGCAAGCGTCAGCTGTGGATTCTGTGTCTCCCCCAGAACAATCATCGCCAGTTCGGTCCGGAAACCGTGCAGAGCCACGATCGTGACGTGCCCGAGGAAGAATACGATGAATGTGCAAAGGGCCAGGAAATGCAGACTCCGGGCACCCTGCCGCCCATGAAAGATTTTGATATATCGTGGGAAACGAGCGGCGACGGCTGGGGACATCGCTATCCCCGTCGCAATGCTGAACGGCGCCAGCAAGAATATGACAGCCGCGTAGCTCAATTGCTGTAATGCATTATATGCTCCCGGCGTTTCCACGACGTGAAAGCTCAGATAGCTAAGCATCGCGTGCCATGCATCTGGAAGAATCTGCCAGGAAGTTGGAACCAGCCGCCGCCATTCCGGGGTGATAAACAGCATCGCGATGTACGTCAAACCTGTCAGCAGCCATGCGGAATCAGCGAGAAAGTGCCAGTGCCGTCCGAGACCTAGATTTTCGTGGCCGGGCAGTGCAATGCCTGATGGGAATGAGGTTTCCTCGTCACTCGCCGTCCAGACCCGGTCACTTGGCCTCTGCTTCTTCGTGAACTTGAGCCATTCACTGCCCGGCGTGCAATGATCGTTCCAGTAAAATCTCGGATGCGCGCTTAAGATTTCGAGACCGCTACGGACGAGAAGCGACAGGAGAAGAAAATTGAAGAAATGTGCCGCGCGTAGCCATATTGGAAAGTCGAGAAGCATCCCTGGGACACGCTCCCAAAACAATGTATGACATCCATAAGTTGCCCTTCTGTCTCAAAGCGGACAGCGTCTGATGAGAGAGTTTTTTCTAGGGTTAACGGGGAGAGCGTTCCAGCAGATGGAGGCAAGGCCGGAAATGGAAGAAGAAGCAATTCTTGATTCCTGCCTCCCTACTTAGAGCGCGCACCCCACCAAGCACCCGATTTATTTCTCGGCTTGGATTCAGATTTTCTGTGCATTACCTCGGTAACTTTACTTGCTCCGCCAAATTCCTTCAGGGCATTGAGTATTTGTAATCCGTACAGTTCGGTCTTCCGCTCGCCAAATCCGGAGACGGCGCGAATCTCGGCCAGTGAACTGGGGCGTTTGTGGCAGAGATCTTCGAGCGTTGTGTCATGCATGACGATGAACGCGGCGATGCCTAGCTCCTTTGCCGTGGTTCGCCGCCACTCTCGGAGATGCTCGTATAGAACTTCGTCGGCGGGGCTGATGGCGGCTCTCCGCGCGGACTTGCGCCGTTTCTCGCGCTCTTCTGGCGGAGTTGCGGTTGTTGGGGACTTTGCATGTCTTGAGGGCTTCGCCGCGGCACGCGCTGAAAGCGATTCCAATTCGTAACCGCAGACATCGCATGCGTCGCAAGTTTTCCATTTTGGATTTTCACCAAAGTGCGTACAAATTTGATGGTGGCGGCAACGCGTGGATTCAACGAAGGCGCGAATCGTGTTGTAGCGTTCCCAGGCCCGTTCTTTCTCCTGCGGATCGCTAAGGTGGCCGATGAAGTAGGCGAGCAGCCCGGCGTCGCGCTTCTGCCAAAGCAAAATGCAATCGGCGGGCAGGCCATCGCGGCCCGCGCGGCCTGCCTCCTGATAATACTGTTCGATGGATTTTGGCAGCGAGAGGTGAATCACGGCGCGGACGGCGGCTTTGTTGATGCCGAGACCAAATGCAACGGTGCCAACAAGCACGCGCACTTCGTCGGACATCCAACGCTCCTGATTGCGCCGCCGCGTATCGCTATCCATCTTGCCGTGATAGCCGATGGCGGGAATTCCCTGCTCTTCCAAAAAACTAACGGTGTCTGCAACCTTGGCGATTGTGGGGGAGTAGACGATGACGTTCGTATCTTCGTATTCGCGCAAGGCCGCCAGAAGAAACTCAGGCTGTGTGCGCGCGTCGCATTCCTTTACAACATATCGCAGGTTCGGCCGGTGAAAGCTGGCGATGTACTTTTGCGGATCGCGAAGCTTGAGCTGGTCAATAATATCGTGACGCACGCGTTGCGTTGCGCTTGCGGTGAAAGCTGCGATCGGACGATCTGGAAATTTCAGCCGCAGACGTTTCATCTGGCGGTATTCCGGACGGAACTCGTGTCCCCATTCGGAAATACAGTGCGCTTCGTCTATGGCGAACAGCGAAATGGGCACGTGTTGAAGCCACGAAACAGTCGTATCCAGCGCGAGCCGCTCTGGGGAAAGGTACAGCAGCCGGTATTTTCCATGACAGGCGTCACGCATGATCGCCGATTGTTCATCCTTCGGCACGGAACTGTTCAGCAAAGCCGCCGGAATTCCCATTTGCCCGAGCTGCGCGACTTGATCCTGCATCAGCGCGATGAGAGGTGACACGACGATCACGGTTTTTTCCGGGAGCATTGCCGCGGGCAATTGATAGCACAGCGATTTCCCACCGCCTGTAGGCATCACGACGCACGCATCGCGCCCCGCAAGCAGGCTGCGGACAATTTTCTCCTGCAAGGGACGGAACGAGTCATATCCCCAGTAGCGGCGCAACGCCGGGAGAAGATCCGTATCAGAACTCATGTGTAGAGTATAGAATTGGATTCAAGCGCGGTCTATCTGTGGATTCGTTTCGCGCGGGCGCTCCCCGCGGGCCAATTGGATGAAATAATGCGCGGGACCGAGCCGTAGAAGTAAGTACACCATGAATACATCCGAGCCAGCATCGGAACACGCGGGGCAAGGTGCGTCGATCCCGACGGCGAATGCCCCTCAACCCCGCGGCGGATCGGTGGCCAGCGGTCTTCACACGTTTGGTCTGCTGGCATTTCTCGCCATCTGGGCATATTACGGGCGTGTTAGAGCCGGCCACATGCGAGCGCATCTCTCTCCAAATCATTTTCATCTTTATGCGGAGATGCTCGCGACGGAGTGGCTCGTATTCGCCTATGTCGTTTTTGGCGTCCGAAGATACGGAGTATCTCTCAGAGAATTGGTCGGGCCGAGGTGGACCAGGGCAAGTCAAGCATTCAAAGACGTTGCAATTGCCGCCGCGTTCGAGGTGGCCGCTCTGATAGTTATAGGCGCGGCCCGATTCTCACTGCACGCGGATTCAAATATTCAGACTTTGCAATTCATGATGCCGGTGGGCGTGAGCGAAATGGCAATGTGGGTGCTGCTTTCTGTGACGGCTGGGGTTTGCGAGGAGACGATCTTCCGCGGATATTTGCAACGGCAGTTCATGGCATGGACGGGCAACGCGGCGGCGGGAGTGGCAATTTCCGCGGCGATGTTTGGCGCGTGTCACATCTATCAGGGCGGCAAGCAGACCATCGTCCTAGCCATTTATGGTGCGATGTTTGGCACACTTGCGGTACTTCGCCGCAGCCTGAAACCAGGCATACTGGCGCACGCGTTTCAGGATACGTCTGCTGGAATGGTTTTGAGCTTGGCGATCAAATACAAATTAGGCGGCATGTAGGACAGGGGCACGCCGCAACATTGTCCCACGGAATTGCGTATCTATAATTAGAAGAGGGCGAAAGGGAGAAGAATGACGGATAACGGCACGACACAACCGGCGCTGCGGACCGCCGAAGTTACGCGGCATTACGTGATGGGCGGCGCGACGATTCGCGCCGTGGATGGCGTATCACTGGAGATTGCGCCCGGCGAATTTGTCGCGCTGCTGGGCAGTTCCGGATCGGGCAAGTCCACGCTGCTGAATCTGCTTGCAGGATTGGACAGGCCTACAGGCGGCGCGATTTTTGCCCACGGTCGCAACCTGGCGGACATGCCCGGGGACGAACTCGCAAAATATCGCAGCCTCACCGTAGGCATGGTTTTTCAATCTTTTAATCTGTTGCCGCGCATGACGCTTGAGGAGAACGTCGAACTGCCTCTGCGTCTGGCGGAGGTAGATCGCGAAGCGCGCGCGGGACGCGTCCATGGAGCGCTCGAGCGTGTAGGGCTGGCTGCGCGGTTGACGCACAGGCCATCCGAACTTAGCGGAGGCGAGCAGCAGCGCGCTTCCCTTGCCCGCGCCGTCGTAAATCGTCCCACAATTCTTCTGGCGGATGAACCGACAGGAAACCTGGATAGCCGCACAGGTGAGGAGATCATGAACTTCATCCAGCAATTTAATAAAGAGCTGGGGATGACGATCATCATGGTGACGCACGAGCCGCGTCTGGCACAACGCTATGCCGGCCGGAGCTTTTATCTCAAGGACGGCAAGCTTTCCGCGAATGGAGACGCCCAGTGAAAACGCGCGACTTGATGGAGCTTGCTTCCCGAAACTTGCGCGAGGCCATACTGCGCAATTCGCTTACAACACTTGGCATCGCCGTGGGCGTGGCGTCGCTCGTAGCCATGCTCTCGCTTGGCATTGGATTACAGAAACTGGCAATGAGCCGGCTGGAAGGCACGGGCCTGTTTAACAGAGTTTACGCAACACCGCGCATTAACGGAAACGGGGGTGGATTTGGAGGCCGCGGTGGCGGCCGCGGAGCCGGACGTTTAGGTGGCCGCAATAATAACCAGACACCCGCGCCATCCGCCAATCCTGCGGAACCGTTGAAGCCGCTCACAAGCGCGACGCGCCAGCAATTGGCCGCAATACCGAATGTGCTTTCGGTTTATCCCGAGCTGCGTTTTACGGCTGACGTGCGCTACGGTGGCGTAGGCCACGTAACCTCGGCGGCCAGCGAGCCTCCTTCGGTGCGCGGCACTGGTCAATTTGACTCCATTACCGGATCATTCTTTTCCGGACCAGACGTTGCCGAAGCAATCCTGCATGAGGATCTGGCGCAGCAACTCGCGGATCAAGGCAAGATTCAACCGGCAAACCTTATCGGTACGGAGCTGACGCTGCGATATCCACAACGCAAGGCAGTTCCAGCGCAACCTAACCAAGCACCGGAGGATTTCGTAGCCAATGGCGAGTTCGGTTACGGCTTTACGATTGAGTCCGCGGAAATCAAAGTCAAGGTTGTGGGAATCGTGTCAGGCGAATCGGCCGGGCCTGGCGGACTCGGTGGCGCGCGCATCATGCTGCCGCTGGAATTCGTCGAGCATCTGAATACCGTTCAGGGTATAGACGTGCGCGAAGTCGTGACGAGCCCGGGTGAGCAGGCTTATGCGTCCTTGACCTTATTGGTCGATAATCCGAATCATGTGGAAGCAGTCGAAGACGCGGTGAAGCAGATGGGCTTAAGTGCGTTTTCACTTTTCGATGCCGCGCGCAGCCTTCAGCGGTTCTTCGCGGTACTTGATCTCTTCCTGGGTATTTTCGGCAGCCTCGCGCTGGCCGTGGCATCGCTCGGCATCATCAATACTCTCGTGATGGCAATCCTCGAACGCCGGCACGAGATTGGCGTTCTGAAGGCGCTTGGCGCTGCCGACCGCGACGTTCGCCAATTGTTTTTCACCGAAGCAGGCGTCATGGGATTGTTCGGTGGATTGCTGGGAGTATTTCTCGGCTGGGGCATCGGGCGCATCATCAATTTCGTGACGAACATTTATCTAACGCGCCAGAACCTGCCATCGGAGGACATCTGGTCCGTGCCGTTTTGGCTCGTGGCGGCCGCAATCGGTTTCTCTATCGTGGTTAGCCTCGTGGCTGGGCTTTATCCGGCATCCCGCGCGGCGAAGCTCGATCCTGTGAAAGCGCTGCGGTACGAATGATTGCGTAGAGGAATCGGAATCCGGCGGGGAAAAAATCTCCTTAAAATATAACTAGGGCGCCTCGCTGAGGGGTCGAGGCGCCCCAGTGTCTCCTGCCCACCTCCGCAGGACGTGGGCAAGCTCCGTGCTACGCGGCGTACTCGTCGCTGCGCAGGAATTCGTATCGTTCGATTTCGGCCACGATGCCAACATGGCCGCCTTTCTCGTCATCGCTTCGGGCCACGCGCCCGAGACACCGGACACGCACTGGCCCGGCCAGCGTGATCTCATGTGGCAGAGTCAGCAGGATTTCAACAGGCGAGCCCTGCTTCACTCCCTTGGGCAAAACAAAATAGACGCCGCGGGAACTTACATTCGAGGACTCTGTTTTGGCTTCGCCGACGGACGAGCCGCTGGTCCAACGAACGGTCATTGGCAAGCGAATCTTAAATCTTTGATTGTGTCTGCGTTCCGCTGCGGTCACAGGGCCTCCATCACAACTGCAAAAGTCTTTCCGTCACAGATGAGGGTAAGCGATGCGCTCTGCGCGACCAATAGCTCGTGAGTCCCGTTTTTGGGGGTCGCGCGGAAGTACTCGCGTACCATCAAAAGGTTTTCATACTTCTATCCCGGAAGTTTCCACTCGTAAGAAACTAAGCAGGCAGGCGTTAACTGGCCGTTCTCTGGTAGCAGCTCAGCACATCGGAAAGTGAAAGGACACCTTCCAACTGCCGTGCATCTCCCCGGTGCACGACGGGAAGAGAAGGCCAGTCGCGGATTAAACGCAGCGCCAGATCAAGGGATTGGTCGGGGTGCAGCCGCGGAAGGCGCTGCACTCCGAGAACGCTGCGCAGCGATGACTGCGCTTGACCATCCGCGGCAAGCTTGCGTAGCGTTTCAGTTCGCACGCCCGCCCAGCGCCCTGTAGGAAAGCTCACCAGGAAGAACTCTTCGACCAATCCAGTCAACCGCGCCAGCGCATCAGCAACAGTTTCATCCGATTGCAGCACGGGAGCCACCGGCTTCCGCATGGCATCTTCAACGCGCAGGGTGCGGCCTTCCCGCATTTCCTCCATCGAGGGCAGTTCCATGCCGTCCTGGCGCGAAAGCAAGTCAAAAATCGGCACCGGCTGGAAGCTGCGCGAAATCACGTACGCAATCGTGTTCGAGATAATGACAGGAAGAATGATGGAATAGTTGCCGCTTACCTCGAGCACCATGAATACCGAAGTAAGAGGAACGCGCAGGAATCCAGCGAAGAGCGTTCCCATGCCGACCAGCGCAAACGCGCCGACGGGCGCGGAAATGGCTGGGAATAGCAGGTTCTCAGCAGTACCAATTCCCGCTCCGAGCATGGCGCCGATAAAAAGCGTCGGCGCGAACATTCCGCCGGGCGTGCCAGAGCAAAAGGAAAGCGCGGTCGCCGCGATTTTTGCGAAAACCAAAAGGAAGAGCACATACCACACGAACTGCCCGTGCATGGCCTGATCCATGTAGTCATAGCCCGCGCCCAGAACTTGCGGCAACCGGATGGCGATAAGACCGATAATGAGCCCCGCCACCGCGGGCTGAAGATACTGCGACCATTGCGGCATGGCACGCAAACGCGGGCGCGTCGCGGCCACCAACTTTACGAACAATACGGAAACTAACCCGCCGGCTATGCCCAATACCGCGTAGGAAACCAATTCCCCCGGATGCGCCAGCGTGTACGTGGGCGTGCGGAATAGCGGTTCGGAACCCAGAAATAAGCGGCTGACCACGACACTCGAGACAGCGGCGAGAACGATGGCGCCCAGAACGCCGGCGCTCCACGTGCCAATCACTTCTTCGATAACGAAAATTACCGCGGCAATAGGCGAATTGAATGCCGCCGCCAACCCCGCCGCCGCGCCGACCGGCGCAATCAATCGCACTTTATCGCGGGAGAGGCGCAAGCGCCGGCCAAGAAATGAAGCGATGCCCGCGCCTATTTGCAGCGAAGGATCCTCGGGACCGAGCGATTGGCCACTGCCAATCGCCAGGGCGCAGGCGATGAATTTTCCGATAACGGTATTGAACGGGATGTATCCGTCGTATACGTAAACCGCAGATTTTGTTTGATTGACGCCGCTGCCGCGCACTTGAGGGAAAAACCGAATCACCAGGAATGCTATGACAAGTCCCGCCGCCGCGGGCACCAGAAGCACGCGCAGGCCCGTCGGATAAAGCCCCGATCCGAGTAGCGTGATGCGCGTCCATTCAATCAGGATGCGGAAGCAGACGACCGCCAGACCGGAGAACAATCCGATTATGACAGCTAGCAATAGAAAGAGTGTTTCCTCGCGCAACGTAAGGCGCTGCCGGCCCCTGCCATACCAGGTGCGCAGCCTGGGCAGCAATCCACCGACAGGCTGTACAGCGGCCTCAGGCGGCAACGGAGCCGGCGTGGGAACGCTTGAACTCACTGCGTCGCCTTGGCGCCGTTGCGGGCTATGAGCGCGAGAGCGGCGTCCGCACCAGCAGGCGACCCGCAACCCGCCGTCGCCGCGGCTTCCATTTGAAAAACGAGGTCCATCACAGAGCTCAGGTTTTCAGGGTGGCGTGTAAGGCCATTTTCAGATGCAACCGCAATCTGCTTTTGAGCTTGTCCGTAGAGCTGCTGGAGGGGTGTCGTGCCCGGCGCCTCGTTTAACGATTCATTCCGCGAGCTCGCACACGATTGCAGCCTGTTGAGCGCCAGTTGAAACGCACGGGCCGCGCGCTGCGCACGGTCGGCCGCGGGAAGGCTCGCACTAAAGGGATCCAGTGCTAGCACATCCTGAGATTCCACCAGCATGCCCTGTGCCTGCGCGTCGAGCGGAGCTTCATGCTCGGCGCGCGCCAGATAATTCGCGGCTGCGCCATATTCACCGAGTTGAAATTCCGCGACCCCAGCGCCGCGGAAGGCGCCCGGGGTGCGAGGGTCTTCGTCGAATGCAATTTTGAATTGTTTCAGTGCCTGATCGTTTTCGCCTGCGCGCAACAGCATTTCCCCTGCTTGTGTGTGTTCCGCCGGATCGGGCGGCAAGGCTGCCGCCATGGCGATCAGCTCACCCTGAGCATCCGCTTGCCGGCCGTGTTTCAGGAGGTATTCCGCGAATTCAATGCGCGCCTTGCTGCGCTGCCCTGCGGGATCGGATTCCCATACGCCATAGATTGCGGCCGTGTAATAGCGCATGGCTCCCTCCATGTCATTCTGGAGAACAGCCAGGCGGGCTAATTCAAGATTCACGGTCGCGCTGCCGGGCGTGCGGTCCGCAATGCCTAGCAAATAAGTGCGCGACTCATTCAGATGGCCGGCAGCCGTAAGCGCCCGCGCAAGAGACAAATCATATTCGGAATTTTCGCTGGAGTTCTCTCCATTTTCCCGGGAATAGACCAGCGCGGTGCGGAAATCCTGGATGGCTTCGTCCGCGCGGCGCGCGGCCATCGCGGCTTGCCCGCGGCCGAACCAACGGATGGAAAGCCGCCTTTCTTCACCATGGTAGGAGCGCGCCGCGAATCCGGTTACGGCGAATAATAGGAGCAGAATCGCGCAGGAGATTAAGAGCGATGTGTCGCGCCGGAACGTACTGGCGGACGGAGTGACGGATTTGTCGGGAGTCGCCGTTGGAAATCCTCCAAAGAGAAATTCTCTCTGACAATTCTATGTTATCGCATTCGACTGGGAAGGACGAATCACGATCCAAGAAGTTCCAGGAAAAGTTACGGGCAGGCCTTCAGAATCACGCCTTATCAATGAGCCGATGATGAATGGCATACAGAGCCAGTTCAAGGCGGTCTGAAACTCCAAGCTTGTCAAAAATGTTGTGAAGGTGGTTCTTCACGGTTTGTTCGCTGATGAAGAGTTTTTCGCCGATCTCTTTATTACGGAAGCCCTGCGCCACCAATTGCACGATCTCTTTTTCACGGTCACTCAGCAGAGGCTTTTCGCGGCGCGGACCGGATTCAGAGGATTTCGCAAACGCCTTCATCACTTCGGCGGTCATGTGATTATCGAGCCATATTTCACCCGCGTAGACGCGGTGGATACTCTTCACAAGCAGATCAGTCGCGGATTGCTTGAGGACCACGCCTCGCGCGCCCAGCCGCATCGCGCGCACCACGTCGCGGTCGTCTTCGGCAGCCGTCACGCAGATCACTTGGGTAGGCAGGGAATCAAAATTAACCTCCTCGAGCACGGCCAGACCGTCTTTGTCCGGCATTCGCAAATCGAGCAGGAGAATATCCGGCTTGAGTTTCGTCAGCAGCTTGATGCACTCAGCGCCGTTTGACGCTTCGCCCACGATGGTAATATCGTCATCGGAATCAAGCAGTTTGCGCAGCCCATCACGGAAAATCGCGTGGTCATCTGCGATCAGCACACGTATCGGTTGTTTGCTCTTTGCCATCTTACCCCAGTGGAATTTCTACGGTCAGCCGGGCGCCATGTCCCGGACTTGACTCGACAGTTAACGCGCCCCCAACGGTGCGAGCATGTTCCTTGATGGAAATCGGGCCCAGTCTCAAGCGGTCCAGTTCGTCTCCGGAGAAGGAACCCGCGAAGCTAAATCCCTCCCCGTTGTCGTCCACGACCAAGGTGATGCAGCTTTCCGACTGCGTCAGTTTTACCACGACGTGGGTCGCTCGGGCATGCTTTTTTATGTTATTAAGTGCTTCACGGTAAATCTGGAAAAGCTCCCGGCAAACGCGGTCCGGAGCCTGCAGGTCCTCCGCATTCACAAGCAGTTCCACTTGAAGCTCGCACTCATTCTTGAACCGCTCAAGGAAACCACGCATAAGATCGAGCAGGTCGGCGCTCTGCACGTGAAGCGGGCGCAAGTCCGTGACCATGCGCCGCAGTTCGGCGCTCTCATTGCGCACGGTTTGCTGCAGTGTGCCCAGGCCCGTGGCAGCCAACTCGGGCGATTGGGTCGCCTTGCGGCGCAAAACGTCGAGTTGGATTTCGATGCTTAGAAGCGTCTGCAGAATGCCGTCATGAAGATCACGTGAGATGCGGCTGCGCTCGGACTCAATGGCGCGGGCGCGAAAGTGGCGCAATAGAAAAAGATTCTCGAGTGGCGGCCCCACATGGCGCACGATGCGCTCGAGGCGCCGCAGATCCTGCGTTGTGAAGCGCTGCTTCCCATTAGCGAGCATGACGCGCGCTGTCGGCTGGCCTTCCACTTCCATCGTCACTGCAATCACCGAGCGTAAACCCAACAGCTCTCGCGCCGGGCCCGGAATCCGGGGCGTTTCCTGCAACGGAGCGCCTGTAAAGCGGTCCCAGCTAAAACCTTCCGCGGCTCCTTCCAACGCGTTCCAACCAACGCTCGCGTGCGGCATGTCGAGAAGGAATCCGTCGGTCGCCGTCAGGGGCAGGCTTTCCGGCGCAATATGATCCGTTCCGCCACTGATAACCCTCCATAGAAAAATCCTTTCAAGGTCGGGATCTCGATGGACAAGAAACGCGCGTTCGCACTCAAACGAAGTCACCAATTCCCCAAGCATTCCTCGCAGGGATTCCGCCACTCCTTTTTCGACGCGCAGCATTGCGGTCAATCCAGCTAGGAAATGAGACTCGGCGGCCTGCTGGCGGTTCCTGTCGCCCAAATAAGCCAATCCCAGACCTGAAATCAGCGTTCCGCACGCAATTTCCGAAGCGCGCAGAGCGTCGTCCAGTCTCGCATGGTCTCGGACCAACCCCCACGCGAGCGTTGCAAGCGTAAGGGCAAACACAATTCCATAGGCGCGTTGCCCACCCCAACTCACGCCCGCCGCGAAAGCAACGATAAGCAGGAGAAACCACAGCGGAACCACCGATGGCGTGATGACCAGGAATGCAGCCAATGCAATCAAGTCGGCTGTCAGGGGAAAACGCCATTTCCCTTCCCTGTCGCGGCTCTGGGCCAGCGCCACCGCGATGCTCAGCGCCAGGTAGCAACCTAAAAATTCGACAGCAGGGGCCGAATCCGGCGCAACGAGCAACAAACTCATCAGCGCGAGCGCGATCAGCATCGGGCGCGCCAGTGTCACCTGGCGTTCGAGCAAACGTTGTTCAATAGCATGCATTTGCATGGGTTGAACGAAGTGTGCCATATCGAAGGCCACATTCGGCCCGCTCGTGCAAACGAACGTTCCAGCCGCGCAAGACCCGGCGCCGCAAATCTTTTTTCTTCCTATTCGGGACGCGATGTGGATAATTCGCGGAAGCACGAAAGAGCCTGCGTTCGCGGCCAAAGAAAACGTTCACAAAGTGAGTTATGATGTGTTTTCGTTTTTCCGGCGACTGCCGGAAAGTTTCCAGAGTGTGGCAACAGTAGCGCGGAAATCATGATGCGGCAGAGATTCACTCGCGATGAAGTTGCGCGCATACTTGGCGTCACCCGGCGCCAGCTTGACTATTGGGCGCGCCTGAAACTGATCTCGCCCGAAGCGCGCTGGGGCGACCGGTTTTACAATTTCACCGATCTGGTAGCGTTGGAGACATTGAAGCGCATGGTCGCGCGCGGCACGCCCGCGCGGCGCTTGCGCCGGGCGCTCGAAGCCCTCCGCGAGCAGCTCGGCGAAGCGACCGCGCCGCTTTCCCGCCTCCGCATCGGCACGAACGGACGGCAAATCGTTGTCGAGCAACCCTGGCCCGGCGGTCCGCCCATTGAGCCGCTCACCAAGCAGTTCGTTCTCGCATTTGAAACATCGCTCATCGAGCATAAGGTTCTCGCGTTACCTTCGCATACGGCCGAGGAATGGTTCGAGATTGGTTTGGCGAATGACACGCGCCCCGCGACGATGCAGCGCGCCGCGGATGCTTATCGTCACGCAGTGGATCTCTCGCCTGAATGGGTCGAAGCGCATCTGAATTTGGGCACAGCACTTTTTCATTTGGGCGAGGCCGCTGAAGCGCGGCTTTGCTTTGAGGCCGCTATCGAAATTGAGCCTGAAAACGGTCTTACGCATTTCAACCTGGGATGCGTTTTTGAGAAATTGGGCAACCGGCGCGCGGCCATTGACCACCTGGAACACGCGGTGCGCCTGGCGCCGTCGCTCGCGGACGCACACTTGAATCTCGCGATGCTATACGATGCTTCCGGCCACAAGGATCGCATGCGCCAGCATCTCAACCAGTATCTAAAGTATGAGCCTCAGGGCCGCTGGGCCGGCTACGCCCATTCGCGATTGCCCGAGACGAAGCGCTCCAGCGCCGGCAAAGTCACTCCCTTCCGTAAGCGTGGTTAGGTTCTTGCCGTCTCTTTGTAGTGAAAATCGTCCTCGCCATGCTAAGATTTTATTCCTGCGGTGGGCGTAGTTCAGCGGTAGAACATCGGACTGTGGCTCCGAGGGTCGTGGGTTCGAACCCCATCGCCCACCCCAGAATTTCTTCTTAGCCATTCTCTTTCGGCATGAATCGCTTCCTCTCCATCGTGGAAAGAATACTCGTTGTTGCGCTGGTGGTGTTGGCGCTTACATATTCCGGCGACTACGTCTGGCTTCGCTACAAAATGCGGAAGCCCACAGCCAACGATCCATTCGAGGTTATGACGATTCAGCGCTTCTACCAAATCCCGGAAAAGGGCGGCCACGATGAGAATGGCCGGGTCGAGTTCACTCTGGCGGATCCGCAGACCGAGACGTGCGTCCATTCCATATTCCCTCATGCGGGCGATAGCCCCTGCTGGTATCTGAACTGGCTGAGTAAACAGCCAATTTCCATGACTATATTTCTGGCATGGCCTTCCGCGCTGACTGGGGCCTCCCCAGGGATTAGGGATCGACACTAGATTGGTCGGTGGGTTGATTGTCCCACGTGGAACAATTCACGCAGACGCGCAACTCGTTTCGCGTGATCGGATTGTTTCACGCGAAACAATTCGCTCAAACGCGGTAAATAGCCGTCCACAATCAAATTGTTTCACGTGAAACAATTTGCTGCATTTTGCAGCATTATTTGATTGAGACATTCCTAAGTCTTGTGTTGCGGCACAGTTGCTGCCCTCCAATTCGAAATGGCATCTCAATTTTCGCTCTGAATCACACACAATTTGCAAATCGCTCCGCTATAACGTGCCGGTCTTGGTGGCACAGCCGCTCCCGTGACTGTGCGCATTTTCTTTGATCTTCGCATGACACTGCGCAGCCAGGTGTGGCCTCGCTACCAGAACCCTTCGCAGATTCTTCCAATCTTGCCCCGCGCATTCGAATCGGATACGCTCGCGCCCGCGAGGATTTCAAGACATGGCCGGACAGCGCGTGTGGGATGCAGTCATCATCGGCGGCGGGCACAATGGGCTCGTCGCAGCGGCGTATCTTGTGCGGGGCGGACTTTCCGTGCGCGTGCTCGAACGGCGCGAGATTCTGGGCGGCGCGTGCACAACGGAGGAATTGTGGCCCGGCTACAAAGTTTCCACGGCGGCGTATCTCTGCTCGCTGATGCAGGAACGCATTGTTCGCGAGCTTGACCTGCCGCGATTCGGCTACCACGTTTACGCGAAAGATCCCGCGTTCTTCACTCCCTTCCCCGATGGCCGCCACTTAACGATGTGGCAGGACCAGAAACGCACGTGCGAAGAAATTGCCAAGTTTTCGCGTGCGGATGCGGAAGCGTATCCGCGTTACGAAGAATTTATCGAGCGGCTGGCAAAATTCGCGGAAAGCATGCTGCTTCGCACACCGCCCAATTTTACAAAAACAAACTGGAGCGACCTGGCGGGGCTCGGCAAGCTCGGCTGGGAACTGATGCAAATGCCGGAAGACGAGCGCATCGGCCAAACGCGCATCTTCACTCAAAGCGTTGCGGAATTTCTGGAGCCGTGGTTTGAATCCGAGGAAATTAAAGTCACGCTCGCGACCGACGGCGTGATCGGCACAAATGGCGGCCCGCGCTCACCCGGCACGGCGTACGTGCTGCTCCATCATGTGATGGGCACGCTGGATGGTCATCGCGGCCTATGGGGATTTGTGCGCGGCGGCATGGGCGCGATTTCTGAAGCCATTGCCGACGCGGCGCGCGCGGCGGGCGCGGAAATTTCCACGGGCGCCCCCGTAGACCACGTTCTCATGGAACAAGGCGCGGGAGGACCGCGCGCTATCGGCGCTGTTCTTGCAAATGGCGAGGAAGTTCGCGCCCGCACCGTCGTTTCCTGCGCCGATCCGAAGCGAACTTTTCTTGGATTGGTCGGGGAAGCGAATCTGCCGGAAGAATTCGCGCGTGCGGTGCGCGGCATCGCCATGCAGGGCTGCTCGATGAAAATAAATCTCGCGCTCGACGGCCTGCCGAATTTCACCGCGATTCCCGGTAGCCAGCTACAGCCGCATCACAAGACAACCATGCACATTTGTCCCAGCATGGATTATGTCGAGCGCGCGTGGGACGAATCGAAATACGGGCAACCGTCGTCGCGCCCGCTCATTGAAATGACGATCCCCACCACATACGACGATTCCATCGCGCCGCCGGGCAAACACATCATGGGAATTTTTCTGCAATACACACCGTACAAATTGAAGGATAAGAGTTGGCATGATGTGAAGGAATCCTACGCCGACCGCGTGATGGACTTAATTGAAGAGTATGCGCCGGGGTTCAAGAGCCTCGTACGCCACCGCCAAGTGCTCTCCCCGCTCGACCTCGAGGAAATTTACGGCTTAACGGGTGGCAATATTTTTCATGGTGAGATGAGCCTCGGGCAGCTTTTCTTCCTGCGCCCCGTGCCCGGCTGGGCGCGCTACCGCACGCCCGTGCGCGGACTTTATATGTGCGGATCAGGCACGCATCCCGGCGGCGGAGTGATGGGTGCGCCGGGCTACAACGCCGCGCGCGAAATCCTGCACGATAAAAAGCGCGGGCGGGTGAGCTAATTGCGCATTGGAATTGTGGCAAACGTGCTGTACACTTTAACAAATGGCTGAACTGGCACAACTTGACCCGAGAACAAAAGGCAGAGAGTCGCAAATTCGCGCCCTGTTGGGCGACACTGCAGCATGGCACATGGGAGCCTATCAACCCGACAGGCTCGCACTAGCAGTATGGGCCCAGAAATCTCCTGAGAGTAATGAACACCTTCTTCTGGAATTGTTCACCGGAATCCCTGTGGATGGCTTTGCGGCAGCCCATTTTTCGCTGCTCTGGAACAGTGGCTCTGAGGGACCTCCATATGTAACCGTCCGTACGGCATCCGTGGAATATTTTTCTAAGTTATTGAATACTCATCCGGCAGAGGTGGCTCCATATCACGAAAGATTTGAAGTGATTTACTTTGACAAGAGTCTGCTGACACAAAACCTCATTGATCTATTTCAAATCGTTACTGATCCTCCCGGACTCATAAAGGGCTGGTATGTTTCGGCCCAAGAATACGAGCAATCACATGGCATCCAAAGTCTGGTCTCCCGGCGCCCCAGCAGGCCCGAGCTCGCTTTGGTAAAAACGGAAGAATCGGCCAATTTCGAGAATTGTCGCGGTATCCTGCACGTGCAGAAAGGCCAGAAGTGGCTACCGTTATCCCCTGAAGAAATCCGATCCTATACTTATTTTAATGATCTGCAGAGCGGGCGATCCGTGTACTTCCTATTTGAAGGTGGGGCCATTTATCAAGTCCTGAAATATGAGGTTAAGACCCTGCCCGATCTTGCAGGCAGACTCCTGGGAAGAACATCCGATGACAGATACCCTGAAGTCTATCTGCGAGCAGTGTACGCATCTGCACCATCCGCAGCTTGATTTCCTGCCCGCAGAACCACGACGCCATAGAGAAATAATTCTCAGGGACATTAGGGAACTTGTATCCGCCGCTTCCGCCGAAAGCGAGAAGACCGTCCTGATCCTGACGGGTTGCCTTTTTGAGTCAATTCTCTTTGCCTTCATCCAAGCCCAGACCACATACATCAGTGCCCGGCGCGGGACTCCGTTTGCACTCAATCCGGAACACGGCTTGAAGAACTACATTAGCATTTTCAACGCTTGGTTCGCGGAAATCGATTCGGTACCGGACGTTGTCGGCGACTATAGAGACACAGTTCACATCAATCGGGAACTGCAATATCCACCTGACTTTTGCCGAAGGGCAGCGAGCGACATGTTGAGATTGCTCGACGTACTTATCGGAAGGCTCGGTGAATCATTCGGAATCTAGCGATGGGACTATCACGTTCTCGTTCGCATATTTGGCGACCTACACCGCCGCAACAACCAAAAGCGTCGCATCATCCGTGAATGTTCCTCCGGCAAAACGCACAGCCTCTGCCAGCAAGCGCGCGTGAAGTTCTCCCGCCCCAGCGCCACGATGCTTCGCGAGAAGATCCACCAGCCGCGCTTCGCCAAATTCCTGGCCGTCAGCATCTTCGGCTTCCGTGATGCCGTCGGTGTAAAACGCCAGGCGGTCACCGGGCCCGAGCGTAATTTGTCCCTGCGCCGCCGACCAGTCTGGAAATTCGCCAAGCACCGGGCCGCCATCGGCCAGCTTCAGCACGCTGCCGTTGGGACGCGCCACGAGCGGCGGATTGTGTCCGGCGTTCACATACGTGAAAGTGGATTTCGCCGTATCCAGCACACCGCAGAAAAAAGTAACAAATCTCCCGGGCTCGCAATTCTCGCAAAGAATGCGGTTCACTCTGCGGCACAGTTCCACCGGGCTGCAATCCTTCCCTGCGTAAGCTTTCACAGCCGCCTGAAGATTTGACATCACCAGCGCCGCGGGAACTCCCTTCCCCGCTACATCGCCGATGCAGATCAGCGCGTGCGCGGCATCCAGCGCCAGCACGTCGTAATAGTCTCCAGCGAGCGCCCGCGCAGGGCGGTAAGCGGCCGCCAGCTGAAATCCGGGCAATTCGGGCAGCGCGCGCGGCAACATTCCCTGCTGGGTTTGGCGCGCGTCAGCCCATTCGCGCTCATCCTGCCGCAAGCGAGTGCGTTCCGTGCGTCGCGCGCGTCCCAACGAAATTTGCGTATGCAGAATGCGCCGTAGCGCCGCGTTATCCCACGGCTTCTGGATGAAGTCTCCCGCGCCGCGCTGCAAAGCCTGAACGGCAATCTCCACGCTGCCCCACGCCGTCATGACCACAATCGCCAGATCACAATCCAGAACGCGGAGCTGTTCAATCAGCTCGATGCCCTCGCGCCCCGACGTTGTGTCGCGCGCGTAATTTAAGTCGAGCAGCGCCAAATCGAACGTCCGCGCTTGCACCGCGGTAACCACCGCGGCGGGCGATCCAGCCAGTTCGATCTGAAAACCTTCATCACGCAGGGCAAGACGCAGCGCCTCGCCAACGTGCGGCTGGTCATCCGCAATCAAGATCTTCGCGGGCACTGATACGGATGGTACGGTCACCATGGTTCCTCAGCTACAAGACAATCAGTGCAAGACGGATGCCTATCCCTGGCTAGCCTAAGCCGCTGAAATTCACATAGTTACGCGGGACAAGTTTCAACACCCTCCAGAACGTGTCCGCTTGTGGGACGCGGCGTCGCAACCCCGGACAGAGACCGTTAGGCGCCTATGCACCGCATCTGATGCCAATTTAGTCTAATATTATTGTAAGTTACCAGTACATGAGCCAAAGCCGACAAGAGCGGTTGCATAGCGCCCTTTTCCGAGGGGGAAGCCTTACCCTTGCGAATCCCGACTATTTCAGAATGGTTCGCACATTTACCGAGGAACTCCTCCGCGTGGATCGCGAGCCCGCCGATCTAACCAGCACGGCACTTGCTGCCGCGCAGGGCAGCACGCAGGCACGCATCGTAGCAAATGAGAGTGGTGTGCTCGCAGGACTCGATGAGGCGGTCTGGTTCTTCACGAATTTTGGCCTGGCGGCAAAACGTTTAGGCGCTGACGGGCAATCACTTGAGCCGGGCCAGGCATTCCTCGAACTGGAAGGAAATGCCAATTTGCTTCTTTCGCTTGAGCGCGTCGGTCTGAATCTGCTTCAACGCATGTGCGGCATCGCCACAGCCACGCGCCGCCTTCAGCATCTGGTGCGCAACCGCGGGCCGCACACGCCTCCGAACGCGAACGTGGTTGCCACACGGAAAACGCCCTGGGGCTTGCTGGATAAGCGCGCCGCACACCTTGGCGGCGGCGGAACTCATCGCCTGAGCCTCGGAGATGCTATCCTGATAAAGACGAACCACCTCCGGCTCTTCGCTCCGGAGGAGGCGCAGGCAATTCCCATGGCCCTCAATCGGGCTTGGACCGAGCGTCACCGGGCGGCATTCATTGAGGTGGAAGTTACGGGGCTGGCGGGCGCCCTGGCCGCTGGACGGGCCTTCCGCGCCCTCCGGCGCTCAGATGCGAATTCTGATTCGTATCCGTGCCTCGTAATGTTGGATAATAGGTCTGTGGAGGAAGTCTCGCGAATCATCGCCACCCTTCGCGCCGAAGGTTTGTGGGACGGCGTTTTGATCGAAGTGAGCGGCGGGATATCCGAGGCGACGCTCGAAGCATACGCGGATTGCGGAGTGGACGCGATTTCCGTGGGCGCGCTCACGCACTCTTGCCGGGCCCTTGACCTCAGCTGTAAATTGGAGGTTCCGGTGGGCGGAGAAGCGCCGGTTTCAGGACTACACATTGCGGCAAAGGAACAATGACACCGACTGTCACACGACTGCCATTTGAAGAGCGCTACACGCTTCCCGATATCGAGACCATTCTCGATAGCCCGGAAGAGCTGCGCAAGAAGCAGGATCGCATCCGCCAACTAAAGGCGCAAATGAATGCCGTCATCCTGGCCCATAATTACCAGCGCGATGAAGTGCAGGATGCCGCTGATTTTGTCGGCGATTCGCTCGGCCTGTCACAGGCCGCGGCGCGCACGGATGCGGATGTCATCGTTTTCTGCGGCGTGCACTTTATGGCGGAAACCGCGGCCATCCTCTGTCCGGATAAAACTGTTCTGCTGCCCGATCTCCGCGCGGGGTGTTCTTTGGCGGCAAGCGTTACGGCGGATGAGTTGCGTGAATGGAAGGCTCGCTATCCGGATGCCGTGGTCGTTGCGTACATTAATACGTCAGCCGCTGTGAAGGCCGAAAGCGATTATTGCTGCACTTCGGCCAACGCGACGAAAGTTGTGAACTCCATTCCGGCGGACAAACAAATCCTGTTCCTGCCTGATAAATTTCTCGCGTCCGTGGTGGCGCGCCAAACCGGGCGCAGCAACATCATCGCGTATCCCGGCTACTGCCACGTTCATCAACTGATTGATCCGACGCAAGTCGAGCGGATGATGGACGAATATCCCGATATCGAGCTCCTGATTCATCCCGAGTGCGGTTGCGTCAGCGCATGCATGGTAAAGGTGCTGGATGGCACGCTGCCCAAGGAACGCACGCAATTTCTTTCAACGGAAGGCATGCTGCGCCACGTGCAGGAATCTCCGGCCACTGAATTTGCCGTGGGAACTGAGGTGGGCATTCTCCACCGCCTGCGAATCCTGAACCCCACCAAGGAATTCCACGCGGTGAATCCGGAAGCGATTTGCGCCTTCATGAAAACGATCACGCTCGACAACATTATCGCCTCGATGGAAACTTCAGCTCCCCGCATCAGCGTTCCCCCGGAAATCGCACGCAAAGCGAAGCGCGCCATTGACCGCATGTTGGAATTGGCCTAGCGGCGGTCGCGCCGTCCAACCCAATAAACTCCCGCCAAATAAACAATGTCACAAGACATCGCGGTCTCGCGTCTATCTAAAGGATACGTGTACACGTCCATGCCGGCGTGATAAGACAGCATGACGGTCTGGGAATAGAGGGAGATTCGACTTTGCGGATCGCCAAGATTATTTTGTGTATATTCAGCGTTCTTGGATTTTGCATAATGGCTCAGGGAAATTCATCGCACATTTCAGAACAAGAACTTGCGCGTTCAACCGCGAGCCCCTCGCGCATTGTGATTGCCGCGGGCGCTGCGCTCGACGGCAAGGGCCACGTACTGCATGACACTCGCATCGTTGTCGAGGGCTCGAAGATTGTCGCGATTGATCCAAAGGCCGGCCCAGTGGACTACGATCTGCGTGGCATGACGGTGTTGCCGGGTTGGATTGACGCGCACGTGCACATCACCTGGAGCTTCGGCCCGGACGGAAAAAATGCCGGCCAGGATGGGACAACCCAGGAAGCGGCGTATGAAGCTGCTTCAAATGCCCGTGTAACACTGATGGCGGGCTTCACCACCGTTCAAAGCGTCGGCTCGCCCGCCGACATTCCTCTGCGTGATGCGATTGCGCGCGGGGAAATTCCAGGCCCGCGCATCCTGACGGCCATTGAGCCGCTCATGGGACAAGGCGAGAAGACCGGGACGCCCGAGGAAATCCGCGCGTTCGTGCGAAAGCAAAAAGCGGCGGGCGCGGACCTGATCAAAATCTACGCGGCGGGCGGTATGACGCGCGGCGCAATGACGATGTCGCAGGAGCAATTAAACGCTGCCTGCGATGAAGCGAAGAAGCAGGGCCTGCGCACGCTGGTGCACGCTTTCAGAGACGCTGTTCGCGCCGCAACAATTGCCGGGTGCACAGAAGTCGAGCATGGCCTCGGCGCATCAGACGAGGATTTGAAATTGATGGCTGAGCACGGGACGTATCTCGATCCTCAGGCCGGGCTGCTGCTTGAAACTTATCTCCAGTTCAAGGACAGGTATCTCGCCCCACCCTATTACACCGAAGAAGGATTTGCCGCGATGAAGGATCTCATCCCCGCGCACCAGGATTTCATTAGACGCGCGCTTAGGATTCCGGGGCTGAAAATTGTTTATGGCACGGACGCCGTGGCGGGCGCGCACGGACGCAACGCGGAGGATTTTATTCATCGCGTGCGCGACAGCGGAGTCGACCCCATGGCGGCGATGGTCTCGGCCAACTCGCTGGGTGCGGAAGCGCTCGGCATGGCCGATCAGATCGGGTCGATCGCGCCCGGGTTGCACGCAGATATCATCGCGCTCGATGGCGACCCGTTGAAGGACATCACGGCCGTGCGGCGCGTCGCATTTGTAATGAAAGGCGGCGTGGTTTACAAAAATGTTTCACGCACCGCGATTCCTGCAAATGCGGGCGTCCAGCCTTAATTCAAATCACTCAGCCTAATCCTCAAATAACTTCATCGTGCCGCTGGCCCGCGTGCGCTTCGGCGCTTTACCGGCGCTTTTCTTCGTGAGCGCCGTCTCTGCTTCCGCCTTCTTCTTTGACTTCCCTTTCGGCGGCTTTGCTTCGGATTCTCTTTCCTTCGGCACCCCCTGCTTGATCAGTTTCTCAAACGCAGCTTCATCCAGAATCGTCACGCCCAGTTCGCGCGCCTTATCGTATTTCGAGCCAGGGTCCGCGCCGACCACGACAAAATCGGTATTCTTACTGACGGAGCTCACGATTTTTCCGCCGTAGCGAGTGACGAGCTCCGCGCCTTCCTCGCGCGATCGATTCGCCAGCGCGCCAGTAAAAACAAATGTCCGCCCGTGCAGCCGATCTTCCGTGAGCTTCTTCCGCTCTTCGGAGAGCTTCAGCCCGGCCTTACGAAGTTTCGCAATCAATTCCTGGTTCGCCTTCTCCGAGAAGAATTCCGCAATGCTTGCTGCTATCGTCGGCCCCACTTCGCCGACTTCGATCAATTGCTCGGCGCCGGCGCGCGCGATGGCCTCCAAATCACCAAAATGTTCGGCAAGCAACTGCCCGGTCCTTTCACCTACAAATCGGATGCCCAGCGCGTAGATCAGCCGCGCCAGGCCGGCCTTCTTGCTCGCTTCGATTTCATCCAGAAGATTCTGCGCGGACTTCTCACCCATGCGTTCCAGCGCCGCCAATGGCTCGAATTTCAAGCTGTACAGGTCGGCCACATCCTTGACCATGCCCTCGTTCACGAGCTGGTCGACAATTTTTTCGCCCAGCCCGTCAATATTCATCGCATGCCGCCCCGCAAAGTGCACCAGCGATTCCTTCCGCTTTGCGGGACATGACGCATTCACGCAGCGATAGGCGACTTCGTCCTCCGACTTATGAATGCGGCTGCCGCACTCCGGACATTTCTCCGGTATTTGAAATGGGTGCCGGTCCTTCCCTTCCTTTACCACTCGCACGACGTGCGGAATCACTTCTCCGGCGCGCTCAATTAGGACCGTATCGCCGATTTGCAGGCCCAGTCGCGCAATTTCATCCATGTTATGCAGCGTCGAGCGGCTTACCGTTACGCCGCCAACCTGCACCGGCGCAAGAATTGCGACGGGAGTCAGTGCTCCTGTGCGTCCCACCTGCACGATGATGTCGTTGACGACGGTCGTCTCCTGCCGCGCGGGCCATTTGTAAGCAATCGCCCAGCGCGGCGCCTTCGCCGTCGAGCCAAGCTCGTCCTGCATCGCAAATTCGTCCACTTTAATCACGATGCCGTCAATTTCGTACGGCAGCTTTTCCCGCTTGGCGTCCCACAAATCGCAAAACTTAAGCACATCTTCCAGCTTCGGGCACACCTTCCATTCGGCACATACCTTGAAACCGAGCTTTGCCAATGCCGCGAGCGCCTGCGAGTGCCGGCGCAGCGGCTGCCCGCCGTCTTTCGCGGGAGTCGCAAATAAATAGTATGCGTAGAAATCCAACTTCCGCCGCGCCGTAATCTGCGGGTCGAGCACGCGGACTGCGCCGGCCGCGGAATTCCGGGGATTCACGAATATCTTGCCGCCCTCTTCTTCCTGTTGACGATTCAGTTCCTCGAACGCCCGCAGCGGCATCACAATTTCTCCGCGCACCTCGAAGGTGGCGTTCAGGCCCAGCTTGCGGAGCGCGGCCAGATCCACACTCAATGGAATCGAGCGAATGGTGCGCAAATTCGGCGTAACATCTTCGCCTGTTGTCCCGTCACCGCGCGTCACGCCCTGTTTGAACACGCCATCTTCGTATTGCAGCGCGATGCTCAAGCCGTCAAACTTGTGCTCGACGACGTAATCCACCTTATCGCGCCCGGCCAATTCACGCACACGGCGATCGAATTCGCCCAGCGCCTCATAAGAAAACGCATTGTCCAGACTCATCATCGGGCGGGCGTGCCGCACCGTCTGAAAACCCTTGCGTGGCTCTCCCCCCACGCGCTGCGTAGGCGAATCCGGCGTGACCAGTTCCGGATGCTCGACTTCAATTTTTTTCAGCCGCTCCATCAACCGGTCGAATTCCGCGTCGCTCAGCACTGGCTGATCCAACACATAGTAGAGATGTTCGTGCCGCCGGATCTTATCGCGCAGTTTTTCGGCAGCCAGTTCAGCAGCTTGTTTGGTAGCAGTCTTGCTTAATCCCATACGGGCCTCGTGGAATCCAAGCCGTCCATGCGGCGGCGTATTATACAATGCGCGCGCCATTCTTCGCGGAGTTGCCACCAGGCCCGACGAATATGCTCGAAGGAATTCACACAGCATCCATTATCTTCAACCCTCTTGCGGGCGGAGGGCACTCGCGCCGCCCTGAAGATCTGGAAGAAGCGCGCCGTATCCTCGCCGCCGCCGGCATTGAGGCCGATCTGCGTCCCACCTCCTCCGCTGGGCAGGGCGGAGAGATCGCCGCGCGCGCAATCGCCGAAGGCCGCCAGCTAATCATCGTTTGCGGTGGCGACGGCACGCTCAACGAAGTCGTGAACGGCATTCACGGGTGCCAGGTTCCGGTGGCACTCCTGCCAGCGGGAACCGCCAACATTATGGCCAAGGAGCTTCGTATTCCCTGGAACATTCCGCGCGCGGCTGCTCTGATTCCTCGCGGAGTTCTGAAGCGGATCGCGCTAGGTGTGATGACGACAACTCCCGATTCTGTCTCGCGGAGCGCCGAGCCTGTCGCGCCGCGTTACTTCATTTGTGTCGGCGGCGCGGGCGCCGATGGCGCGCTCGTTCACGCGCTTGATCCCGCACTCAAGCTGCGCGCCGGCGTCCTCGCCTACTGGGTGGAAGGCGCGCGCCAGCTCCTGCGCTACAAATTTCCGCAATTCCGTGTGACGAGCGGGACCCAGGAAATCGTGGCTACTCTCGTAATCGTTGGCCGGACCAAAAATTATGGCGGGCCATTCCGCATCACGACCGGCGCCGATCTCTTCTCCGACGAATTTGAGCTTGCGCTGTTTTCCTCACAGAGCGCGCTACGCTACATGATGTACTTGCCAGCGTGTTGGATGGGCAGACTGCACCGTCTGAAGGACGTGCATTTCGTGAAAACGAAATCATTTCGATGTGCACCGGTGAATTCCGACCCCATCTACGCGCAGGTGGATGGCGAGCCATGCCACCAACTCCCTGTCGAATTCAATATCGTGCCCGACGCGTTGACGCTCGTCGTTCCGGAACATCTTTCCTAGTCCTTCAATTCAGCAAACCCTGCCGAACCATGGAATAATTCGCCACCTTCATTTTTTTATCCGTTCTGTGCCCAGCTCCGTCATATGATTCATGTTCATCGGGGACCATTGTTCCCGAAACGCACAGGCAGATGGATCCTCTCACTCACATCGTCGTTTCAATCACCGCCAGCCGCGCGGGACTCAGTAAACTTACGCGCCTCGCGACGCCAATGCTTATCGTCTCAGGCCTCGCTGCCGATCTCGATTGGCTAACGGCGCTTGCGGGCCCTCGCGCCTTCCTCATAGGACATCGAACCGCCGCGCATTCGCTCATTGGCACTGCGGCGATCGCGTTGGTCATCGCCATTGCCTTCGTAACCGCTACGCGCAACCACCCCACCGCGCCAGTTCGATTCTTTCCGGCTCTCGGAGTCTCGTTTATTGGCGCCGCGCTGGCCCTCCTTTTCGATCTCACGAACAGCTATGGTGTGAAACTCCTGTGGCCATTCAGTGAACGATGGTTCGCGCTGGATATTCTAAGCACCTTTGACCTGTGGATTCTGTTTCTTCTGCTGGCGGGAATTTTGCTGCCGATGCTTTTTCGCCTGGTCTCCGACGAAATCGGCGCAAAGCAAAAACCAAAGAGCGCGGCGGTCAGTGCGGCTCTTGCGATGGCTTTAGTGCTCGTTTACGTTGGGGGCCGCTACGTCCTTCACATGCGCGCGCTGGATCTGCTGAATTCCAGGCTTTACCAAGGCGAGACACCATTCGCCGTTGGCGCCTTTCCCGATTCTCCCTCACCCGGGCATTGGGCTGGCGTCGTCGTCGCGGAAAATGCCCTCTTTCGGGTTGACGTGCCCGTCGCATTCGGCAATTTCGATCCGTTTAGCGCCAAGCCTTTCTACAAGCCCGCGCCGTCCGCCGCCCTTGATGCCGCACGCGCCACCGGTACCGCAAGTCTATTCCTGAGCTTCGCGCGTTTTCCTCGCGCAACCGTCGAACAAAACGACCGGGGATATCACATCGAAATTACAGACATGCGCTTTGAAATAGGATCGCCGCAGGGAAAATCCATGGCTGCAATTATTGACCTAAATCCTCAAGCGCATGTCATTCACGAAGAATTGCAATTTGGTGATTTGTTCCAGCGCTGAAGAGCAATTCTTCAAGATGCGGTCTTCGCCGGACGCGCCGCGATACGTCCAATTACGTACACGGCCAACACAATCCCGAGCGCCACAAGACCCGTTGCGAGTTTGTGCGCCATAAGATAGGCGGAAGCCTGATTCCCGTAGCGAATTGCGAGATACCCTATGCCAAGAAAGCGGATCGCACGTGCGAATAGCACCGCAAATGCGAACTTGCTTACCGGCATTTCCAGCGCGCCCGCGGCAAGGACGATCAACTTGAATGGCGTCGGAGGCGGCGCCAGCGAGCCAATGGTCATGGTCAAAAAACCGTTATTTGCCACCCAGCGCCGAATGCGATCCGCACGCGGCCCAGCGCGCTTGCGAAAAAACACCTCGCCTCCCTTCCGGGCCACGTAATACAAGACCATGCAGCCCGCCAATGAACCAAGAGTGGACATCATCGCGTAATATGGCATTCGCGCCGGATTGTTGATGGAAAATCCAATCATCAAGAAATCGCTCACAGAGGGAAGCGGCAACACGGTTGAATCAAGAAACGCAATCACGAACAGGCCCGGCCCTCCGGCCGCGGCAACGGCGGCAATCAGAACTTGCAGCCAGTGTGGAAGCCAGTGTGGAAGTTTAATGGAATTCATGGACGGTGAACCCGGCAAAAATCGGAACGTCGCATTGTAGCAGATGCAAACGCGGGCGCGTCATTCAGGCTTATCAGCTTAGAGAGCTAACCGCTTCTTCGATAGTGTCATACACTCGATGAAGCTCGGCCGCCTCAATGCAATAGGGCGGCAAAATATAGATTACGTTTCCCAGTGGCCGCAGCAAAATGTTGCGATCCAAAAAGAACTTGTAAAGCTTCGGCCGCATTTCAGAAAGATATCCCGCGTCAGCGGCGCGCAGCTCAATCGCCGCCATTGTGCCGATGGTGCGCACGTCTCCAACAACGTCGTGCCGCCGCATCGCGGGCAGCCGCTCCGCGTGAATCGCCGCAATCCCCGCGATGCGTTCAAACACCGGCTCCGTCCGAAATATCTCCAGGCTCGCCACCGCCGCCGCGCATGCAATTGGATTCCCCGTGTAGGAATGTCCGTGCCAGAATGCGCGCTCCGCCTCCGGCCCTTCAAACGCCTCGAAAACGCGCCCGGTCACGAGCGTCGCGCCCATCGGCAAGAATCCTCCGGTCAATCCCTTTGATAAGCACATCAGATCGGGCGTAACGCCAGCCAGCTCCGTGGCGAACATTTTTCCGCACCGCCCGAAGCCTGTGAGCACCTCGTCTGCGATCAAGAGAACTTTATATTTTTCCGTAAGTGCGCGGACGCGCTCCAGAAATTCCACTGGATGCACAATCATTCCGCCCGCGCCTTGCAGCAGTGGTTCGACAATTACAGCGGCGATACGTTCGCCGTGGTCGCGCAAGATTTGTTCCAGCGAATCAGCGCATTCGATGTGGCAGGATTCGCGCTTCAAACCGACCGGGCAGCGATAGCAGTACGCCGAATGCGCGCGATGCACGGGAAAGCGCATCCCCGCAAATGCCGCGGTGAACGGCGAATCGTCGCTCACGGACATCGCCCCGGCGGTATCACCATGGTACCCGTGCGCAAGCGCCACAATCTCGCGCTTCTCGGGATGCCCTGCATTTCGCCAAAACTGTACCGCCATTTTCAGCGCAACTTCGACGGCCGTGGAACCGTCGTCCGAAAAAAATATGTGCTCGAGCGAAGGGTGCACCACGCGCCGCAGTCCTTCCGCCAGCCGTTCAACAGGTTCGTGCACAAATCCTGCCAACAGCACATGCTCGAGCGTCTGCGCCTGATGCGCCACCGCCGCTGCAATGCGTGGATGAGCGTGCCCGTGTAAGTTCACCCACCAGGACGAAATCGCATCCAGGATCCGCCGCCCGTCATCCGTGAAAAGCCACGCGCCCTCGCCGCGCACAATGCGCGGCAGCCCTGCCTCCGCACCTCGGCGCGTGAACGGATGCCAAATTTGCAGCGCATCAATTTGCGTGGAGTTAATTCCGGCTTGCGGATAAGTACGAGTCATGATCGCGCGGCTACTTTCTGCATTGGAAAGAAAAACTCTCGATCGAAGCAGCTCGAAAAGATCTGCCGCAACGACGCTCGATTCAACTCGGCGAGCCGTGGAATTTCTCCTACAACGCGCGCTTCACCATATTTCTCAATTGCTTCCCGGTTATCAGTGTTAGGTTCGCCCATGATTACGACGCCCGCCACGTCAATTTCCGCGCGTCGCAGCGCCGCCAGCGAAAGCAGCGTGTGATTAATCGTGCCCAGCGCGCTGCGCGTCGCAAGCAGCACCGGCAGTCCCAGGTGCTTCATCACATCCACCATGAATTGGCTCCCATTCACCGGCACCATCACGCCGCCCGCGCCTTCCACAATCAGCGGTCCGCTCTTCGCCCCTTCAGGCAGTTGGATCTTCGCAAGTTCAATTCGTGTCCCCGCCCAGCGAGCGGCGAGGTGCGGCGAAACAGGCGGCGCAAAACGATACGTCTCCGGACAAATCCGCTCAGGCGTCAAGCCCGCCAATTCCGCAACCGTGCGGCTGTCCGAATCTTCCTCGGCGCCCGTCTGTATCGGCTTCCAGTAACTCGCATCCAGCGCCGCGCAAAGCAGAGCCGAGAGCACCGTCTTGCCGACGCCCGTATCCGTGCCCGTAACAAAAAATCGCTGCGCTCCTAAATCCTCAGTCACGATTTCCCCGCGAATGCTGCTCGCCTGCCCGAATTGATTTTCTCCATTGTTTGTACGAGCCGCGCCAAATCCGCGTCCGTCAGCGCGCACGTCAACGAAAGCCGCAGCCGCGCTGAGCCTTGCTGAACGGTAGGCGATCGAATCGCGCGCACGGCGAATCCGTTTTGCCCCAATTCCGCTGCAACCTGCGTCGCAATCTCATTTTCCTTCAGCAGTACCGGCACGATCTGTGAAGTGCTCGATCCCGTGTCCCATCCGCCCGCACGCAACGCCGAGCGCAACCGCCCTGCAATCTCAGCGAGCCGCGTGCGCTCCGCATCGGCCACCCTTGCGAGTTTCAGCGCCGCTCGAATCTGCGCCGCGAAATATGGAGGAAGCGCCGTGCTGAACAGAAAAGTTCGTGCACGGTTGATCAGATAATTTCTCAGTACGGCGCTGCCGCATACAAAGGCGCCCGCGCTTGCCAGCGCCTTTCCGCACATGTGCACCGTGGCAAACACTTCGCTGCCAAGGCCAAGCTCCGCAACGCGCCCGCGCCCTTCGGGCCCGAATACACCAGTGGCATGCGCTTCGTCCACAACGATTTCCGCGCCATATCGCCGCGCCAGCGCAACTATCCCTGCAAGCGGCGCCATATCGCCATCCATGCTGAAAACACTTTCCGTAACGATGATCTTGCGCCCCGGCTGGCTCGCCCGGTCGTGGAGCGCCAACTCGAGCGCTTCGAGATCGCAATGCGGATAAATGACTCTTTCCGCGCCGGAAAGCCGGGTGCCGTCAATCAAGCTCGCGTGATTGAAGGCATCTGAAAATACAATATCGCCCCGGCCCAACACCGCGCTCAGCAATCCCACATTCGCGGCATAGCCGGACGTGAAGTAGAGCGCCGACTCCGTTCCAGCAAACGCCGCAAACTCGGCCTCTAGCTCATCCCACTCGCGCGCGTTTCCCGAAAGCAATCGCGATCCCGTTGACCCAACGCGATCCACTCGCGCGACGCTTTCGAGTACCGACTCCCGCAGCACGGGATGCGTCGAAAGCCCAAGATAATCGTTGGAGCAGAGATTGATTCCGGCAGGAATTTCCAGCGAGCGCGACTCGCCCCGCGCCGCAATTTCGCGCAGTTCGTTCTCAAGCGCCCGCGTCAGGCTTGCAGCGCCTCGCCGAGACTTCGCCTCATCCTCATCACGCATGTGATTCCATCGGCCGCAAACCAAGATCTTCGAGCAACTGCGCGTCTTCATCCGGCCCGGGATTCGGCGTCGTCAGCAGCCGCTCGCCCACAAAAATTGAATTCGCGCCCGCCATGAAGCACAGCACGACTGCCTCACGCGACATCTGCGCGCGGCCCGCCGCCAGCCGCACCATCGATCGCGGCATCAGAATCCGCGCTGTTGCAATCATGCGCACCATCACGAAAGGATCGAGCGGCGCCTGTTCCGCTAGAGGAGTTCCTTCCACGCGCACCAGCGTATTAATGGGAACACTTTCGGGATGTGGATCGAGAATCGCCAGTTGCCGCAGCAATCCGATCCGGTCACGCTCAGATTCCCCCATGCCTACAATCCCGCCGCAACAAACTGTGACGCCCGCCTTGCGGACGGCCGCAAGCGTCCGCAACCGGTCCTCATAAACGCGCGTCGTGATAATTTGTCCGTAAAATTCCGGCGAAGTATCTAGATTGTGGTTGTACGCCGTGAGCCCCGCTTCGCCGAGCCGCTGCGCTTGCGTTTCATTCAGCATTCCAAGTGTGCAGCAGACTTCCAATCCTTCAGCCGCGATCCCCGCGACCATCTCCAACACTTGCTCAAATTCCCCGCCCTCCGGCGCTTCCCGCCACGCCGCGCCCAAACAGAATCGCGTCACTCCTTCCGACCGCGCGCGATGCGCCGCTGCAATCACCACCGCGGGATCCATCAGCGACTCGCGTTCCAGCCCTGTCGAATAGTGCGCGCTTTGCGGGCAATACCCGCAATCCTCGGGGCAGCCGCCTGTCTTGATCGAAAGCAACCGGCACGTCTGCACCTGGTCGGGCGCATGGAAAGCGCGATGCACTTGTTGCGCGCGAAAAACCAGCTCCGGCATCGGCATCGAGTAAATCTCGCCAATCTCGTCCAGCGTCCAATCGTGGCGCAAATCCGGAGACGCGGCTGCGGTCGCTTTGGCTGTCATAATTGCGGTTTCCTCGCTTGTGATGCCGCTGATTCTATCAGAATTGCAAGGCAGCATTCGCGCCGCCCTTTCACCCGCGCAAATTATAAGATTGCTTGACCCTGGCACCTCCAACAAGTTAGCCTGCCCGCAAATTACCAGGAGGACTTATGTCTCGCCACTTACGATTCACGATGCCAACTCTTTTAGTTTTTGCCGCCGCAATCTTTTCCGCAGCTGCGCACGCCCAGCAAGCTAACTTCACAGTTGGCACAGCCACAGCCGCGCCCGGCCAGAAGGTAACTGGCTTCATAGAAGTTCCCGCCGGCGTGGACGCCGCTACCAGCATCCCCGTTGTGATCGTCCGTGGAAGCAAGCCCGGCCCCGTGCTCGCGATCGTTTCCGGCGCGCACGGCACAGAATACGCATCCATCATCGCCGTCGAGCGTCTGATCGCCCAGCTCGACCCCGCGCAAATTTCCGGCACGGTCATTCTCGTGCCTCTCGTCAACATCCAATCCTTTGAACAGGTCGTCCGTCACGTAAATCCCGTGGACAACAAAAGCATGAACCGCTTCTACCCCGGGAAAATGGACGGTACGCAAACCGATCGCGCCTCCGCCCTCATGACCAAACAAGTCGTGGATCAATGCGATTACCTCATTGATCTTCACGGCGGCGACCTCGACGAAAGCCTGCGGCCCTACAGCTATTACACTACTGTTGGAAATGAAAAGGTGGATCACATCACACGCGAGATGGCGCTCGCCTTTGGTCTGGACAACATCATCATCCAAACTGATTTCCCGCGCGACCCCGCCGCTTCTCGCTACCTCAGCAATACCGCGCTCACACGCGGCAAGCCCGCTGCCATCGCCGAAGCTGGATACGCAGGCACGGTCGAGCCCGGCGACGTGGACGCCCTCGTTTACGGCAGCCGGAACATCATGCGTTATCTGAAAATGCTATCCGGCCCCGCGCCTTTCGTAGAAAACCCTGTGTGGATCGAAAAGGTCGTCACTGTTTCAGGCGACCAGCCCGGCATTTTCTATCCTCTCGTGAAACGCGGCACGTACGTCGCCGCCGGAATGAAAATCGGCTACGTAACAGACTATTTCGGCCGCACCATTCAGGACGCGCGCGCCCCCGTCGCGGGAGTAATTCTTTACGTTAACGCGATTCCCACGATGACTAAGGGCGCCACCATCGCGAACATCGGCGTTGTCGCCGCGAAGGAGCCGCAGTAGAAACCGCGCGGTAAAAGGCGATTGTCTACCGCCTTCGTGGTAGACTCCGCTTCTCCAGCCATGCGAAAAGCTCTTCTTGCGCTCGCTCTGCTATGTTTCCTCCCTGCAATAACAGGAGCTGCGGACGAATTCACTCTGTACGAGCTGCTGCCACCAGACACACACTCCTTCGTCATCACCTACGACGTCACTATCACGCGTGAGGGCGAGCCCTACTTCTTTAATCCCATCCGTCCAGGATCCACGGCCACCAAGGAACGCGTCATTGAGCGCAGCACCGGCCAGGATTTGAAATTTGAAACGGTTACCGGCAAAGATGCGAAAGCGGCTGGCGAGGTTTCGTCACGAACACCGGATACTGACCTGTTTCTCAAAGTCACGCTGCCCGGCCCCGTTCCGAAGGGCGGCCAAACCCGCATCCGCATTTTCAAAACTTACACTGACGCGCCTTCATACTACGTAAAAGACGGGTTGCTTATTTTCGACTGCCCGCTCGGCATCAAGCGTAACGTCGTTGTCCTCCCAGCGGGCTGGGAGCTCATCTCCAGCGCGTCGCCAGCCATAGTCAGCACGGATTCCGATGGCCGCGTCCGTCTCAGTTTCCTCAACGACCGCGACGATCAATTGCCCGTAAAAATCACAGCACGGAGACTGCCGTGAAAATGCGCCCCGCAATGAATTTTCGCAATGTACTTGGCTGCGCAATTCTCACCATAATCCTCCTTCTTCCCCTTGCGATCCACGCGCAATTCCATCGCGCCGATCAAGACCGCGAAATCACTTACTGGCTGCTCGATCCCTCTACCCACCAGTTCCGCATCTCGCACGATTTCACGATTGACCGGGTCGGCCAAAAGTACGCACACAGCTTCGTCCGCAAAGGCAGCGAAGTCGCGCCCGACTCAAAAATGTTTGACGTGGACACCGGCAAGGAATTGAAGACCTACACGGTAAAAGGGAAAGACGTAAACGCGCTCGGATATTATCCGCAGCCCACCGACCCCGATTCAGTCGTCGTACAGGGCGATCTCGATCGGCCAATTGCGGAAGGACAATCCGTGCGTGTCCGCGTTGAAGAAACGTACACCGACCCGGTCGGCTACACGATGGAAAAGGACGAACTCGTATGGAAGCGCACCCTCGGACGCCCTCTGAATCTCGTGACCCTCCCTGCGGGCTGGATGCTCACCTCACTCGACACACCAGCCATCGTCTCGCTCGACGATCAAGGCCGCACCCTCTTACGCTTCACGAACCCACGCAACGATGAGCTCAATATCACCATTAAAGCCCGCCGCCGCCCCGCCGCCCATTTGCCTTGAACTCCGCATCGCGTCAGTAAACCTCAACCGCATAGACGGGCCAAGTTATTCGAGGGCTCCGCTCGGTAAACATCTGCGAAATAGATGATTCCCCTCGTGTTCCGTTAAGGTACAGTTGTGGGAAAACTTTTGCCTCGCAGCCCAAAAGAAGAAGCTAACCCTATCAGAGAACTCAATTTTCATTCAACCCCTTGCAATCAATTGACAATGAAGGGGTTATGCTTATCTCGGAATTTCAAGGTCACAAGCCATTTTTTCGGTCTCAAAATTGCTCCAAGTATTGGCAGACTGGTTTACGACCTCACCCAGCCGCTTGTTTTCCAGTCCCAAGAGCTACTGAGGGGACCGAAAAATGGGAGGTATGAAATGAATCTGAAAATTCAAACACTTAGGCCAGTCGCAGCTTTGCTTCGATCATTTATCAGCAAGGCTGCAATTCCGGCACTCATCCTTGGCGTAGGTTTGTTCATTTGCAGCACGCGAGCCAGCGCGCAACAAACATGCGGCTACGGTACAGGACACAGCTGCACGGATAATGGCAAAGGCAACGGGTCCAATAGTGACTCGACGCCAGTTCCTGAACCAAGTGCTCTGCTTCAACTCGGGGCGGGTATCTCCGGGCTTGCTTTCGTGGGCCGCAAGCGTCTTTTTGCGAGAAAATCGTAAGTAGAGCGCGATGCTGGGGGCGGCAGGTCTTCCGGTTAAGTACAGCTAAAGTTCGGCGAGAGCCTCCTTTGTCGCCGGGGCCTCTTTGCGCATGGTCGCATTCCTAGCGCCTTGTGCAAAAGCGAGCTTTGGCCAAATCTTGCGTGGAACCATTCCGCTCGTCTTACGCCTAAAGCCCCGCCAATTCGATGCATGACTATTCTAAATAATGGCGGGCTTGGTAGCCGCCGCCCGCATGGGATACTTTAAGAAGCGGTAGCAAACATACAGTTTGGAACCCGGCCAGCTATCTTGCCGCGTTACCTGGAACGAATCGATGTAAACACCAAAGGCCTCCTGCAAGGGAGGCCTTTCGTGTTTCGTGGATGATTCCTTCGAAGTGCGAGGGATCAGTTGCCCGTCTTCCGTCCGGCTCTATTTTCTGCGGAATGCGCTCCAGCTTTATGCGGACGCAGCGAACCGTCGCTAGTCATCCCAGGAATCCTAATTTTTGCGTAGTGAAGTTTGCAAGATTCGGGAAAATTCCAGCCAGGCTCGCTGGCTGAACGCCGAACCACGACGCAAGTGTCGCGCCGTATTGGTCCAGCGCTGTCGTTGGGATCCACCTGCCGTTGTTGGCCACGTCATTCGGGCCGCCAAGTGAGAAGACCGGCAACGTCCCGTAAATGTCGCCGCCAAGAACGGAGTCGCCCACCATCATCTGAACGCTGCCCCATGCATGGTCCGTGCCTCCGTCCGTCGCCGGCTGAAACGTGCGGCTGAAATCGGACATCGTGAATGTTGTCACTTGCTTGCTGATTCCAAGTTCAACCGTCGCGTTGTAAAACGCGTTGACCGCCGGACTCAGCTGCGAGAACAGACTCTGCTGCGTCGCAATCTGGTTGCTGTGCGTATCAAAGCCGCCCAGCGAGCAGAAAAATATCTGGCGGCTCAATCCCAAAGCGGCGCGTACTTTAAGAATCTGCGCCACCTGCAGCAACTGCGCGCCCAGTCCGGTGGTCGGGAATACTGTTTGTAAAGGACCTTCGCCAGCCAGCGCGGCCGAAAGCGTCTTGCTGTCCGCAAGCGCGTTCGACGTGATCGAGCTCGCGGATTGAATCAATGAGACTCCCGTATCCAGCGTCAGCAATTGTTGAAGCGCCGCCAGACGCGCTGTGGATGGCGCCGTCGTGTCAAACCCCGTCAGTCCGGGTGTACTCCCGGGAATAATGGCGTACGGCTGGGTCTGCTGCCCCGTGCAGAAAATCGCTGTGCCCGCTACCGAAGTGATCGGCGGGAATATCGCGCCGCCATTCAGCAGCGGCTGGATGTTATCGGCCACTCGGCCCGCCCAGCCCGTCGTTGGGAATCCGTCCAGTTCGGACGTTTGCCATTGTGCCTGTTGATCTGCATGTGAAAACAAATTGACAGGCTGAGGAAGAGTTGCCGCCTGGTACTGTGCTCGCGTAAGCGGCTGCACGAGCGGCCCGACATTGGCGAGGAACGCCAGCTTCCCCGCCGAGAAGAGACTTTGGACTTCCGGCAAGTTGGGATGCAGGCCAAATAGCGTCGAGCCATTCTGCGCCGTCTTCGCCGTAATCGGCAGCAGCGTACTTTGCGCCAGCGCCAGGCCGCCACCACCGCGTATCGTGTTGTAATTTGCGTATCCGGCGCTGTCATTTGGGATCAGCATGTTGTTGGCGTCGTTTCCGCCAAACAGAAAGATGCACACCAGAGATTGAAAGGGCGATGAGCTCTGCGCAAGCGCGTTGATCAGCCCGAAGCTGCGGAAGCTTGTTGCCACCCCGAGCGCCGCCGCCGCGCAGCATCCGTTACGAATGAAGTCTCTTCTTGAATATGCCATGGCCCCTCCGATTCCTTCTCTCGCTTCAATCGCTCAGCTCTTCGCGGCTCTTAATGCATAATCTGGTACTGCGATGACGACGTGATTAAATAAATCGCCGTCTCCGCCTGAAGCAAACTCTGGTTAGCGCCCGCCGGAACTGCGTTCACCGCCGTCAATATTGCGGTGGTATCCGCGGACGACATCGTGCCGTGCAGAAGCAGCGCGTTCAATGAATTCACCATCTGTGTCGTGTTGGTCGCCGCCATGTTCGCGTAAGTTGTAAAACTGACCGTGGTGCCCGTGCCCACCGGCCCGAAGGCGAACGAATTCGCAAAATTGATTCGTACCATCGCTACCGCTGTGTTCTGTAAATCAAATTCCGGCCCCAGCAACGTGGTCCCCGGAATCAGATAGTTCGGCGGGAAGAAATTGAATACGCTGCCGGAGCGCATCGGCGGCTCGCTCATACTCGTCGCATAGGTCACCGGCGCCGCGCCATCCGTTGTCGCGCCAAATGCGCGCAGAAGGTTTGTAATGTAAAGGATCGGCTCTCTCAGGTGCCCGTCCGTCGCTACCGCCGTTGCCGGATTGTCTCCCCGCCGGGCTTCCGGATCCAGCAGAATGGCCGCAATCGTAGCCTGCATGTCTCCCGGCGTTCCCGTTCCGAAACCTTGAAAACTGCCGCTCTGGAATGCGGCGACCACGCGCGAGATATATTGTGGGCTCGGATTACTGGTCACCAGATGCTGAATGAGCTGCGCGCAAACAAATGGCGGCAGGTTCGGATGATTGAAGATATTGTTGAGCGCATCTTGTAGATCTACGGTACCCGTTTGTCCCGCGGGTAACACAGTTCCCAAAAGCAGTGTCTTCGACGCCAGGCTATGGTTGCTCTCGAAAAGCGCCATAGGGCCAATAAAATACTGTGGGTTGCTGCCCACAAGTGTGCCGCCGGGCTCCGTCGGATATGTCCAGCCTGTATATACGAGCGAAAAGGCGTCTACTTGGTTTTGTGTGTACGTGGGAATTGGATTGCCGCTTGTATCCAGCTGCAATGAACCGTCATCGTTCAGCAGGTATAGCCCCAGCGTGAAAAGCTGCATAAACTCGCGCGCGTAATTCTCATTCGCCTTTGTGCCATTCGTTGAGTTGGGCTTCTTGTTGTCCACCATGTTCAGGTACAGGCCCATCCCCGGATTGAGTGTCACGTCCTGCATGATTGTTTGGTAGTTTGTGAAAGCATCCTGCAGAAGCAGCCGCTCATATGGCGCCATGCCCTGCGGCGGCACCGTAATGTTGGATATAACGAAAATTTCGCTCAGCGCGAACGCAACCCGTTGCCGCAATTGGTCTGAATTCGTCATCGCATTCGTAAAGAAAATCTGTTGCGTCGGAGTGATAGACGTCACGCCATTGGCCGGGTCCGGATACGTGGACCCCGTCCCGGCGAATTGACTCGTCAAAAAGCTCGAGAAGCCGCTTTGCTCCACCTGCGTAATCAGCGCCGGCGTTGGCCCAAAAGTGGATTGCTCCAGAAAACGCACCGCTGCGGGTTGTGTTTCCGCGAGAGCCGCCGTCACTTGCGCCGTTTCAGAGGTCGCGGACGCGATGGATCCGGGGTTGGGGTTATCCACCGTCACCGTGACGCTCCCAATTTCTCCTGTGGTCGCTGTTCCTGTGGCCGTCAACTGCGTGGCGGAAACGAAAGTCGTCGTCAACCCCGTGGCGCCGAACATCACTTGCGCGCCTTGCACGAAATCGCTGCCGGTGACCGTAAGCGAGAATGCACCCACAGGTATGGACGTCGGGCTTATCCCCGAAACCACAGGTACGGGATTGAGAAGCGTCACCGCGCTGGAGCCCATGACGGATGGACTCGCCACGCTGACTGCCTGCACGGAAATTGAATTAGAACTGGGTAGAATCGCAGGGGCCAGATAGTTCCCTAAATTGTCAACGGTTCCCACCGTCGCGTTTCCGCCGGGAACGTTGTTGACCTCCCACGTGACGTTCGTATTCGACGTCCCCGTCACCATTACGGTGAAGCTCTGCGACGCGCCAGCCCGGACGCTTATTGAGCTAGGAGAAGTAACCACCGTGACGATGGGAGGAGGCTGCGTGCTGCTTCCTCCGCTGGCACATCCTGCAACAATGATACTAATCAATAGGCTAAAAAACGCCCATGCAACCAAGCGATTCTTCATGGCAACTCCCGTCAGTAATCGTCTTAACCCGAATCGCTTGGAAAAGTTCCGGCGAAGATCACTTAATTCAAAATAAAATTTCTCCTATCTGCATTCTTGCGTACCTGTACGATCAGGCTTCCCCTCTTTGTCCCGAAATTCACGTTTTCGTCCCGAGAATCAGGATGCCACGTTCAACCTCGCAGGCAATTCCCCCGCCTTCACCGCCTTAATGAACACACCGTAGTCGTGCTCCGTCTGCCGTGCATATGCCGCGCCAAATTCTTCAATCGCCTCATCGAAAGTTTCATTCTTACCCATATATCCCGCAATGCGAGCCGCGTCCCCAGTCCGCGCATGAGCGCGCGCCAGAGCCCATCCACACGTGTTGGCGTATTCCGTCCATTCACCTCTGGACAACTCGTTAATCTCAATCCTCATCTTCATGTCGCGCAACTGCCGCACATAGTAATCGCGCCCGTGATCATCGCGCGTCCAACCCAGAAAAACGTCGCTTGCAGCTTGCAGCATGCGCTGCCCGGTCACCACACGTTCGCCGTGATTCTGATAGCGGCTCTTGCCCGCAAACGGCTCCGCCACTGATGCCCGCGCCTCCTTGAGTTGCAAAAACAAAACGTCATGCTCCCCGGCCATCATCAGCGCCACCTCGCAACGTGTGCCTACGCTCCCAACTCCCACAACCTTCCGCGCGATATCCGCGACATGGTAATGGTCCAAAATCACGCGCCGGTCTTCAGGCAGCGTCTCCCGATAGCGGTGAAAAATGTCGCGAACATCCTGCTCGAATTTCAATGTCTGCCGTGGGTGATAAACGAGCGGTGGAAGATCAATGATTTGCCGTTGCCCTTTCACCATTTCGGTAATCTTCGGAAACATGTGTTCTGACGTGTGCAGCCTCGCCTTGTCCTCGATTTTTCGCCAATCTTTTTTGGCGGCGCTGCTTGTCGCGGTGTCAATCAGGATTGACGCGTCCAGGCGCGAATACCAGGCATCCAGAGGGCGCATACCTGCATACTCGCGCATGTGGGCACGATATGATTCAACCGCCGAACGCGCCACATCGGCGCAATCGCGATCCCGATCGCCGCGTTCACGTCCCGCGAGCATGATGCTGGCCGCAAGCCTCTTCACGTCCCATTCCCATGGGCCCGGAAGCGTTTCATCAAAGTCGTTTATGTCAAAAACAAGGCTGCGTTCCGGCGAGCCGAACCCTCCGAAATTCGCCACGTGGCAGTCGCCGCAAATCTGCACGCGAATGTGTGTCACCGGAGTTTCCGCCAGGTCTCTCGCCATCAACACCGCCGCGCCGCGAAAAAATGCGAAAGGAGATTGACACATCCGCGCGTAGCGAAGCGGCAGCAGGTCTGTTAGTTTTCCCCGGTCGCTCCGTTTCAAGAGCGCGATGCAATCCCGCCTTCCGGCTTCCGCCGTCCACTTCGCGTGCGAAGTCCTCGGTATCTTCTCCCGCAGCGCCTTTCCTTCGCTCATTCTTTCTTCTACTTCCGGGCCCAAAATCGGCGTTCCCGGTCTGGGATGACGGGTAACTTTGCCGCTCATTTTTTTCATATTGCACAACTCCCTTCTCGGGCGGATGATAGCATTCTGTCCTTCACTGCTGCCTTCGCCCAGGGGGCTTTACCAGTGCGGGAAACCTGGGCGTGTCGCCCCGTTGGAGCTTTGCACAAGCCACAGTTCATTGCTATTGCCCGACTTGACACCGAGCGTGAGAATTGGTGAATGGCGCAGGAATGCCATCCTTGGCGTCGGCGCTTGGATGCCCTTGGAGATGTTTCATAATGGAACGCACGATCAAGGATGCATATAAGAGGCGCGGATCTTCGGGCGCCGCCTCAACGCAGACTGAAGAGCGCCGCGCATCTTCACGCAAGCCCCTCATTGCCACTGCGCACGTCGTCGAGCTCGGATCAGGCGCTAAGCTGCGCGCCCGGAGTTGCGATATCGTCGTTCAGGGATGCTACGTGGACACTATGAACCCGTTTCCCGCAGGCACACAGGTGCGCATTCGCCTTGAAAAAAGGAAATCATCGTTTGAGGCCCGGGGTCGCGTCGTTTATCGGCTCGCGGGTCTGGGAATGGGTATCGCCTTCGCTGACGTGACACAAGATAACAAGACAGTTTTGGAACAATGGATTTCTCAGAACGGCTCAGATGATAACAGCAACTTTGAAGCTTCCCTGCTCCCATTGCATGTCGAAGAGCAATCAAAGTCCAAAGCGCATTTGCCTCAGCAAATTGTTGACCTGATCGAGATGTTGGAACGCAAAGGCATCCTGTCCAGGACCGAAGCCGCCCTCCTTCTCCGGCCCCCTTCCGAATAGGCGAAGGCCTCTTCCGTCCGTGCCTCCCGCCAAAGGCCCATCCACGCTCCGTTAGTACCATTCCCACCCCGTACGCCTTGCAGCGCCCGCCAAACTCTTGTCCTATTGTTTACACACGGGCGTCCAAGAAGAATAGACCTAGTCGGGCCTCATAAGTTGCGCAGGCCATCTCTCTTGAGGAGCTGAATTGTCGACCATAAGTCACCCTTCCAGTGCGAAACGTAGTATCGCGCTCAATGTAGGAAATGATCCCGCTGACCGTCGCAACTCCGACCGCTTTCCCTTTTCGGCCGTAGCCGAGGCCGTGGAAATGGGGGCTCGCACAAAAATCACCGCGCGCGTCTCTGATATCAGTTTCAAGGGCTGCTATTTGGACGGGATCAATGTTTTTGCGCCCGGAACGACCGTCCAACTCTCCATCAGGCATTCCAACCTGCAGTTTGATGCAACCGCAATCGTCGTCTATTCGCTCTCCGGCATGGGAATGGGTTTGACCTTCAAGGCCTTGCCCCCGGCCATGCAACCTGTTCTCAACCGATGGGTTTCAGAGGTCAAGGGAGATCCCGCTCCAGACCATGACGCGCCGGAAGTGAACCACATGATCCAGAACCATCCTCGCATCGAACGCCACATCCTTGGCAGGCTCATCGGTCTGATGATGCAAAAGAACATCCTGACTCGTGAAGATGGAACAGAACTGCTGGATGAACTGTTGAGTGATAAATAGGAAGAAGGCCCTGTGAAGAAGAAAAAACTAGGAGAGGTGCTGCAAGAACGCGGCCACATCTCTGCCCTCGACCTGACACAAGTAGTCTCGGACCAGCAAGGAAAAGTGATCCGCCTGGGCGAGCTGATGCTTGAACGGGGCCTCGTCACTAAGCCCGATCTGGCATCCGCGCTCGAAGAAGTTATTCGCGTACCCTATTTCGACTGCTTCACGGCAAATCCCGATCGGGGGGTTTTGGCTCTCGTCCCGCGGCAACTGGCAATTCGATGCTGTGTCTTCCCTCTTGCTAAAGAAGGCGCCAAGCTCATTGTCGTCATGGCCGAACCTCAAAACGTTGCCCTTTCGGACGAAGTGAAGTTCTCGGCCGGCTCAAACATCTCGCCTCGCCTTGGTTTCCGAAATGAAATCGTCGCTGCGATTGAGAAGCATTACGGCGCTCAAGTCGCGCCGGACGAAACCGCAACCGTGCCGGCAACCACGTCCGACCAGTCCGAAAATGCACATCAAATGGAGTTTGTCTCGACCAGTTCGCGGCAGGCGAATCGCGACGCCATAGAGGAAGCGCAGGCTGAAGTTGTTCGCAGGCATACTCCGGCCGTGCGGCTCGTTTCTGAAGTAATCATGGCTGCCCAGATGAAGCAGGCCAGTGACATCCATGTCGAGCCTCAAGCCGGCGACGTTGTCATTCGCATCCGGGTGGATGGGGTTCTTCGCGACTTGCAAACCGTGCCCAACGCGCTTCAGCACTCCTTTATTTCCCGCATCAAGATCCTGGCGGATATGGACATTGCGGAACGGCGTGCTCCCCAGGATGGCCGTTTCCTCGTGCGCATCAGCGGCAGGGAAATTGATTTGCGAGTGTCCACGCTGCCTACTCAGTACGGCGAAAAAGTCGTTATGCGGCTCCTGAATGCCGGAGACGTCGTCCGAGGCTTCCCCGAGTTGGGGTTGCCCGAAGACGTCGAGCGGACATTGGCCGAAGTGCTCTCGCTTCCTCAGGGCATGCTCCTCGTAACCGGACCCACGGGCTCCGGCAAGAGCACGACTCTATATGCCGCTTTGCATTCGCTTCGCAAGCCGAGCATTAATATCGTTACCGTCGAAGATCCAGTCGAATACGTGTTGCCGGGAATTAATCAAGTTCATGTGAATAATAAGGCCGGGCTCAGTTTCGCAAGCTGCTTGCGTTCCATCATGCGCCAGGATCCCAACGTCATCATGGTGGGCGAGATTCGAGATAAGGAAACAGCTGAAATCGCCATGAAGGCCGCGCAGACCGGACACTTTGTGCTTTCCACTTTGCACACGAATGACAGCGTGGCGGCCGTTACCCGCCTGGTGGATCTTGGCATTCCCCCATTCATGATCTCCTCTTCCGTTACGGCGGTGCTTGCACAAAGGCTTGTGCGCCGCTTGTGCGATTGCCGACGCACGGTTGCCCCCACAAAGGAAGCAATCACCCGCCTCGCGGCTCTCGGGATGGTTGAATCGATTGAAAGCGTATGTGTTCCGGTAGGTTGCGAGGATTGTGATCAGGTTGGCTATAAGGGACGCGTCGGCATCTACGAAATCCTCGTCTTCGATGAAACAGTTCGTGAGGCCGTCCGCGCTGGCGAAAGAAACGACATAATTCGCTATTACATGCGTGATGTCGGCATGAGGCTCATGCAGCAGGATGCGCTTGAGAAAGTCATCAGTGGAATCACTTCGGTCGAGGAAATTGCACGCGTCGTTCCTGTGCACGCCGATAGCTTTGTTCTATGTGTGAAGTGCGGCCGCAAGATTACGCCAACCTTCCAATTCTGCCCTCATTGTGGAACGAAACACCAGGAACCAAAATCCCGCTCAACTGAACGCCATACCGGGTTGTCTTTGGAAGGGAGCCTACGATCGTGAGTCCCCAAAAAACAGAAAGCACCGTTACCCCGACGCGCGGATGGCCCCGTTTTTCGAACTTCAGGGAACTTACCATCAGTTACGAGGGTCGCAATGAAGAGTTCCCGGTTCACCCGCCGGATCTCAGTCCCACAGGAATGTTTATCAACACCGCTGTGGACTTTCCGGAAGGCGCTGTCCTTAAAGTACGATTCCGCCTCACCAAGTCGAACCATCCTATCGAGGTTCGTTGTGAAGTCCGCTACTGTTTGCCCGGCGTCGGCGTCGGCGTCGAATTCATCGGTATGTCACCCCACGACCAGAATGCCATCAAGAGTGAAATTCGTGTCCCAGGGAAGAAGCTCGCCCGCCGCAAGAAGCAGCCAAACTAAGTCAGGCTAGTAATAATTTAGAGGTGACTCAATCCGTGTGAGGCGTCTTCAGCGCATAGTTGCGTATTGCGCCGCCCGTCGCGATTCCGATGTGCACGATGGATGTCCAGCGCTCAAGAGTGTGGTGGCCCGTGCGGTGAAAAAGATAACTCACGCCAATGGACGCCGCCGTGCCCCCTGCTTCGATTCCCGCAAAGAGTGGATGATCGTCCACGATGGCGTTTGTCAGGAAAATTTCATTAATGCCGCGGCGCCGAATGTTGAGGGTTGATGCGTAATCGAGCCCTCGTGCGGCTCCTACCCCCGCGAACAATAGAAGGTTCTCGCGATCCCAGAACTTGTGCGGCTTTTGCGTAGATTCCGGAGTCTTTGCCTGCCCATTCGCAGTTGTTCCGCCCGCGCCACTGGTTGCTGGTGGCTGTTGCCCATGTACGGTCGCGGCCACAAACACAAAGAGCAGCACGAATCGTATCGCGGCTCTCACCGGCCCGTGCGCCCGGAAAAATCCTGAGCCTCTAATCTTCATGAGGATTTGGAACCTGTAAACAAATGGACGATCAGAGCAATCACCGCAAAAAGTAGAAGCAAATGAATTAGCACCCCGGCGATGTGGAACATTAGGAACGCGCCCGCCCATATCACGAATAACAGTAAAGCTAACCCCAAGAATGGTCCGAATCTCATGGTCACTCCAGTGAATTGTCATTCAGCATGCCGGACTCCTTCACATTACCAGTTCGCACTTGCGACACCTTAGCCTTCAGTGCTGCATCAAAGTTGCATGTCCATTTGCGTTCGACCCACCATTTCCAGGGTGTCTCTCACCGCTGTCTTTCTCATCGTGAAGCATAACATGGCGGCAAACCTCAACTTGCCAACTGTCTCAGCACCGCGCGAGATTCAGGAAGATAACCTGTGAAAAGATTCTTATTTGTCTGTGTGGTGGCTTTTCTCTTCGCGATCGCTGCAATCCTCGCGCACCAAGCGGCGGGCGCCAACCATCGCCCCCTGCAAGCCTCTTCTAATCCCGTTTCAACGCCCGTCAAAGCCCAAATAAGGAATGTGGATTTCCATTTTACTGACCGGATTGTCGTGCACATTTCCAGGCTGGATGGGAAGCTGACACCCAATGGTTCTGAAATGCCAGTCTTTGATGACAAGCAATCCTTCAGGCTTGATGTTGATTCGGCGGAGATCACGGTAACCATGGCCGCGCTGACGAGCGACCTGAATGATTTCGTATTTGCAGCGCCTGGCGCTCCCGTGAATGACTTGAAAGTCAGGACTGAAAATAGTGATCTCGCACTCACGGGCCTGCTCGTGAGCAAGGGCGCCGTCCCCTTTGAAACGGTCGGCACAGTTTCACTCACGCCAGAAGGCAAAATCCGTATTCACACGAAGAAAGTAAAAGCGCTTCATCTTGAGGTCAAGGGTCTGATGGATCTGTTCGGGCTGGATACGGCGGATTTGATTAACGCGAAGAAGATCCAAGGCGTCACCTTCGACAAGGACGATCTCATTTTGGATCCGGAACAAATTTTACCGCCTCCCCAGTTGCGTGGTCACCTGACGGGCATTCGCGTACTGAACGGCTCCATGGTCTTGACATTTGGAACGCCGGGGCAACAGGAACAGTTTCCGCGTGCGTCAAGCAGTTGCGGAAGGCGTAATTTCCTCTCGTTCAAGGGCGGCGCGGTCCGTTTTGGTAGACTTGAAATGGATAAGTCTGACATCGAATTATTTAACTCCGGCTCCCAGGATTCGTTCGATTTCTCGATGGACAACTACAAGGATCAACTTGTAGCCGGATATTCCAAGATTACTCCGCGGGGTGGTCTGTGCGTTCACATGCCGGAATACTACGCGGTTAAGCACACCACCAGCGCCAAACAGTAGCGAGATGGATCGTTCCGTTCGACAATCGCAACCATGCTTGCATGACTAGCACCGCAGAAAATGATAACTTATCGACGGAGGCTGAAATGAAAAAGCTTATCGGTTTTCTCACAGTCCTTTTGATTTGTTCGGTCCCGGCTCTTGCTCAACAACGCGGAGGTGCCGCAAAAGGCGCTGCTCACGTTGGCGGTGGGTACATTCCCCCGCACGGCCCTACGGCCACCCACGCACCCGTTAATCCGCCAGCCGCAAATCGCGGTGGCACCGCGAGCGCGAAACCTAGCCAACCAGATCAGTCGGGCCATCCTGCTGCCCCTCACGTTCATTCCGACACCGGAAAGTGGGTCGGCCATGATACCGGCCCCAATGACGCAAACTATCACCTCGACCACCCCTTTGAACATGGACACTTTACAGGTGGATTTGGACCCAGCCATGTGTGGCGTCTTGGGGGAGGAACCTGGCAACGCTTCGGGATTGGCGGTTTCTTCTTCTCAGTCGCCGCGTTCGATGCCGACTACTGCGCTGACTGGCTCTGGGACAGCGATGATATCGTGATCTATGCCGATCCAGACCACATTGGTTGGTACCTGGCTTACAACGTCAGACTGGGCACCTACGTCCACGTTCAATATCTCGGAGAATAGTCCTTCAGCATTCCGCGCGCGCTGTGGGGCGGCATTTGCCGCCCCACAGTACGGGGCGTGTTTATGATGTAAGAGGTCCGTAGAATTTCCAACTCGTCTGGTAATCCCGGCTGACCTTTTGTCCGTTCAATGCCAGCCGCACCATTTCGACCGGCATGTTCCCTTCTCGGAAAATCGCGTCGTGAAACGCCCGGTTGGTCATCTTGCCTGAATCAACCAGCTCCTTGTGCAGCGCATAAAACTCCAGCGCTCCAAGCATGTACGCACATTGATAAATTGGCTCATACGAGCCGTTGAACGACCGGCGCACTTCGCCCTCTGCGTTTGCTTTTTCAAAACCAACTCGGTTAATCAGGAATTCCACGCATTGCACCGCCGTCATCTTGCTCAGATGAAAACTCAGCGAAAAAATAATGCGCGCGCACCGGTGCATCCGCCAGAACAGCGCCCCGACTCGCTGCTCGGGCGTATGCGTGTATCCCAAATCCCACAGCAGCATCTCCCAATAGAACGCCATCCCCTCGGTCCAGAACGGCACGGCAAATAAGCTGCGGTAAATGCGATATCGGGCCGTCATGTAAAACTGCATGTGGTGGCCGGGAATCAGCTCATGAAAAACCGTATCATGCGAGAAATAAATATTGTTGCCACGCATGCTCTCCAGTTTTTCCTGATCCGTCATGCTGCTCGCGGGTGAGGACACCTGAATTGTCGCGCCGCCGGTAAAAAACGGATTCACCAATTGCATCTGCGGCGTCATCGCCTCTTCCCAGTAGTCTTCCTTGCACATCGCGGGAATCGTCACCAGCTCATGCTTCTCCACAAAACTAATCGCGTCGCGCGAAAGGTCGCGCACCAGATAAATCATCTGGCCCGGCTCGGTGTATTTGTTCTTCACCGCTTCCAGCGCCCTCTTCCAGTCGTCGCCGAAACCCATCTCGTGTGAGGCACGCAGCATTTCCCTGTCGCACCACGCAAATTCTTTATTGGCAAGCGTAATTAGTTCGTCGGGCGTATACGCAATCATCGCACCGCGCAAAGCTTCCACCAGAGCGTCATTCCCTACTGGCCCCACTCCCGACAGCTCCTCGTTGCTTCCCAGCGGAGGTCCGCTTCGTTGCCCTTCTCCCGCGGCGCCCGCGCCGCCACGACCTCCGCCACCGCCCTCGAATCGTACGCCACCACCTCCACGCCCGCCAAATCCCATCTCAAGCGGACCGGGTACTCCGGACGTCGTATGCAGAAATTGCGCGTAACCGTCGAGCGCTGCGTCGGCGTTCTTGTACTCGTTATCCAGCCACCAGCTGAATTGTGGGTCGTACAGGTCGTAAAAGTTAAACCAGACGCGAAGTGTATTGCGGAGTTGAACCACTCGCGTCGCCGCCCTGTTCAGCACCGCCCCGCCGGTCTTGGTCGTCGCGGGCGCAGCCCTAACCGTCGCGATCTCGGCAATCATTTTCACCAGCGCCGACGCGGCTCCCTGGCTATCGACGGTCTTCATCTCGCGCCGCGATTCTTCCAAGTCGTTAATCGTCTGTTGGAATGGAATCAAGGGCGCAATCTCGGCGTCCTGCTTTGCGTCAAGCGCCAACTGCTTCCTTTCATGCTCAAGCCGGCTGCGCAGCAGCAGGTAATCTATCTTCCCGGCTTGGCTCATCACATCGAAGTTGATGCCGTCGAGCAACTTGATCTGATCCGCGTAGAAACCTTCCAACTTCGCTTGCCGTATCGGCGATCCTTGAAGCGAATAAACGCGTTGCACGTCCCGCAGCTCCACGCCGTACCGCTCGATCACCGACCTCAGTTCGCTGGTTCCAATATCGAGCAGTGTCCCATCCGCCCCGTGCGTGCAATTGCAATCGCCTGGGTTCGCGGTTGCTACCTTTGCTCCGTTGTGCTGCGTTCCGCCTTGCTGCGTCACCGCCAACGCATCCACCTGCGAAAGGACAGCGGTTCCAAGTAATGCCAGGCCCCCGCCTTTCAGAACGCTACGCCGATCCGGTCGATTCATTGTCTTTTTCCTCCAAACGCTCGCAAGTAAACTCCAGCAGGCTTCACTACTACCAGCATTGGTTCAACACCACGAACGCACGGTCGCTAAGATAGCGGCCCTTGCTTCAAACCACAAGCCCTGTGACACAAGAAATCTTTCTCCTTTTCAAAATTCCTGCTGCTGAAAAGACTCAATCACCCGTACAATGTGCCAGCGGTAGCGGCGCGCTACGCCGCAATACTCTTAGCTCAACTGGGATGAATATCAGACATGACTGACGAATTGAAAAAAGACAAATATACGCGCCGCCGGTTCTTAGAAATTGGATCGGGGGCTGTGGCAAGTGCGGGAGTCCTCTCCCTGAAGAACCAGGGCCAGTCAGGTGGTTACGTAGACCAAGCTCAAAAAGCCAAGAGCGACCCGGGCCCAACAAATCCGATGATTGACACCCAGAACCCGGACTCTAATTCCCCGCTGCCAACGGATCACGGCGCCGTCCAGACCTTTAAGTACCCTTTCTCCTTCGCCCACAAGCGGATCGAAGAAGGCGGCTGGTCTCGTGAAGTCACGGTAAGGGAACTCGCGGTCTCGAAATCCATCGCTGGTGTGAACATGCGCCTCACCGCGGGCGGCATTCGCGAGCTTCACTGGCACGCGGCCGCGGAATGGGCCTATATGCTGTACGGAACGGCCCGCATCACAGGTTTCGACGCACATGGAAAACCCTTCGTGTCCGATGTCGGCGTCGGTGACCTCTGGTATTTTCCGACCGGGATCCCTCACTCCATTCAGGGACTCGGCCCGGATGGTTGCGAGTTCCTGCTCGTCTTCGACGACGGAACCTTCTCCGAATATGAAACCGTCCTTCTCACGGATTGGACGGCGCACACGCCGCGCGAGGTTCTGGCGAAGAACATGGATGTGCCGGCCGCGGCATTCAAAAACATGCCGCCTCATGAACTTTATATTTTTCAGGCTGAATTGCCGGGCGCTTTAGAAGATGACATCAACGCGATTGGCGGCGCGGCAAATATGGCTCGCGAGCGTTTCGACTTCCACATGCTTCAGCAACCACCTACGAAGCGCACGAAGGGCGGCGAAGTTCGCATCGTGGATTCATCCACGTTTACGGTATCGAAGACGATGGCCGCTGCCCTCGTCACTTTGCATCCCGGCGGCATGCGTGAGCTGCACTGGCATCCGAATGCCGACGAGTGGCAGTACTACATCGGCGGCAAGGCGCGCATGACGGTTTTCGCCACGGCGGGTCGCGCGCGCACCATGGATTTTCAAACCGGAGACGTCGGATACATCCAACAGACGCTCCCGCACTACATTGAAAATACTGGTGACACCGATCTTACTTTTCTAGAAATGTTCAAGAGCAGCTTCTACCAGGATATTTCACTAAACGATTGGCTCTCCCACATGCCGCCGGAACTGGTCGCCGCTCACCTGCATCTCGACAAAGCAACGCTGGACGCAATACCGAAGGATAAATCGGAGATCGTCCCCCGGTAGACCGGAATAAATCAGCGGAGCAACGTCTAAGCAGTTTCTCTGCGCCGGTTCGGAGTGTAGGTTCTTGCGGGAGCCAAATCGAATCTATCTTCTCGTGAGGGCATCTTTCTTCAATCGTGCAACACAACACTCAGCAGTGAACTATTAATATGCACGCCGCCGTTGTATCTGATGAAGCCCATTTTCCTGAATTTGTTCATGAAGAAATTCACCCGCGAGCGCGTGGTACCCACCATTTCCGCCAGCATTTCCTGCGATATATTCGGCACTATTTTTTCCGGCTTGCCTTCCTTACCGTACCGGGCCAGCAGCAGAAGAGCTCGAGCCAGCCGCTTCTCGCTTGAATTAAAGAGCTGATCCACTAAGTCCTCTTCGATGCGGATGTTTCTGCTAAGCATGTAGGCGATAAAACGGTCGGAGAACGCATGTTCCGCGTGCAGGACGCGAATCATTTCCTTCTTGTCAATGACGAGCAGCGTAGTCGGCGTAACCGCCGTCGCTGTACCCATGCGGAACGCCTGTCCCGCCATGCAACCTTCGCCGAAAAAATCGTCAGGTCCCAGCACCGCTACAACAGCTTCCTTGCCTGTCGTATTGATCACCGTAAGCTTTACGGCGCCCTGTTGAATGTACAGAACGTGGCTGCCGGCATCGCCTTGGGAGTAAACGACAGCTTTTTTCGGATACTCCGCGCTTTTTCTCGCTACGCCGGCCGTATCAAGAAAATCCTGCACGTCAAAAATGGCGCTTTTCTTTGTTCCAAGTTTTTTCTTTGCAGGCATATAACTAACTCTCTGTACTGTAGAAAATGGGCCCACCCCTCTCCGGATGACGTCTCATCGCTGGCAGGCTTCCAAACTGTTCACAATTGCCCGCATCCTGTTTCGAGCCGGTTGGCGCATCTTCTGGCGGGACCAAGCTGCCCGCCCCGAAAAACCGGCTGGCTCAATTGGCTCATGTTGAAAACAGATTTTCCGAGAAGCCGGCCGCTTCCGGCCAGCCTAACATAACTAAGTAATACTAAGACTAAAATAGCGCCTTTCACATCCTACCGCAAGGGGCGATTTTCGTACTGCCGTCGTCTTGCCTGCTATTTTCGGCTCAAACGAAGACATGGGAACGTCCCCGAGATTCCGGCGCCGTATCAACCGGAAGAAATTACCAAGACCATGCGGAATCAAGCCAGGGTCTTAGAAGCATCCACCCGGTCAATTAGCGGCCATCTCTGATACATGGGCTTCGAGGTACTTTGCAAATTGGTCCGCCACGACTGGCCGGCTGAAGAGGTAGCCCTGCCCTTCTTCGCATCCGTGGGCCTTGAGAAATTCAAGCTGTTCCCTTGTCTCAATGCCCTCGGCAATCACTCGCTTCTTCAGACTCCTGCCCATGCCGATTACTGCGCTTACGACTGTGGCGTGGTCTGGACTCGAGCACACCTCGTGCACGAATGACTGGTCAACCTTTAACGCATCAATTGGAAACCGGTTCAGATGGCTTAGGCTGGAATAGCCAGTGCCGAAGTCGTCCACGGCAAGCCGCACTCGCATGGCTTTCAATGCTTGAAGTACGGTAGCCGTCGAATCAGCGTGCTTCATGAGATCACTTTCATTGATTTCGAGTTCGAGATAGCGCGGATCCAGTTTCGTATCGCTAAGGATGGCCCTCACCCCTTCAAGAAAATCCGCCGTCCGGAATTCCATGGCGGAAATATTCACAGACACAGTCGTCGGCCTCAGCCCGGCATCCACCCACGCTCGCGCTTGCCTGCATGCTTCGCGCAGTACCCACCGGCCAATTGGCACAATGAGGCCGCAATCTTCCGCGATGGGCACGAACTGCGCCGGAGGAATGAGTCCGCGCTCCGGATGCCGCCAGCGGATCAGCGCTTCGGCGCCGGTAACATCTCCTGTACCGAGGTTGATCAACGGCTGATAATTGAGTAGGAATTCTCCCTTTTCCAGTGCGTGGCGCAGGCCCGCTTCGAAGAATTGGCTCTCCACCGCGCGAACGTTCATGGCGTGCTTGAAAAATTGGAAATTGTTCCGTCCTTTGTCCTTCGCCTCATACATCGCCGCGTCCGCGTTCTTGATGAGTAATTCCGCGCTCCCGCCGTCCCCCGGATAAATGCTGACCCCAATGCTCACGGACACATTGATTTTGTGCGGGCCGATGTGGTGCGGCAGCGTTAGCGCATCCAGGATCTTTGCCGCCGTGATCGCCGCGTCCTGCGCTTCACTGAGTTCTGAGAGCAGTACCACGAATTCATCCCCGCCCTGGCGGGTTACCGTATCTGAGCGCCGCACGCAGGACGTCAGCCGGACGGCAACCGACTGCAACAGTTGATCGCCGATGGCGTGTCCCAGCGAATCATTGATTTTCTTGAAGCGATCCAAATCTAGAAACAGCACCGCGATTTGGCTGTTGTGGCGCCGCGACAACGAAATCGCCTGCGTCAGCCGGTCGTTCAGCAACATCCGGTTAGGCAAACCCGTAAGGAAGTCATGTTCCGCCAAATGCGACATTTCTAGCGACTTTGTGCGCGCCGCGCTCACATCATGGAAAACCATCACCGCTCCGGTCACATTTCCTTCGCGATCACGGATTGGCGCGGCGGAATCTTCTATTGCCGCTTCAAATCCGTCCCGCCGGACCAGAATCCGGTTCTCCTTCATCCACACAGTTTTGTCTTGCTGAACCGCCTGCTCCATGGGGTTTCGAGAAGGTTGGCGCGTTTCCCCGTCAATAATCTTGAACACTTCGCATAGGGGCCTGCCTATGGCATCGGCGCGGGGCCAGCCAGTCATGCATTCTGCCACCGGGTTTAGAAATGCCACATTCCCTGTGGAGTCCGTGCTAACCACGGCATCCCCAATCGAGTTGAGCGTTACATCTGCGCGTTGCCTTTCCACAAACAGCGCATTTTCCGCAATCTTGCGCTCGGTCATGCTCCTCAGGGCGTGCGTCAAAGATTCGCTGTCCACATGCGTCTTCAAAATGTAATCCTGCGCCCCGGACTCCACCGCTCTTTTGGCAATGCCTTCATCGCCGCGCTCGCTGAGAATCAGGATCGGAACGTTCGGCGCGGCCATCAACAACTTATCAAATGTCTCAAATCCTTTGGTGTCTGGCAGGAACAGGTCGGCGAGGATCACTCCTATTCCTCCTCTGCTCAATCTTTCCAGGCCCTCGGAGAGTTGCCCCACACATTCGATCTGGAAGCGTCCGCTTGTCGCGACTGCTTCCTGGATTACTTTGGTGTAAGAGGGATCGCCCTCGATAAGAAGTAAATTCCCAATGGTATTGCCCATGCTCGGCCTGCTCCCCCCAGATACATTAATTCAGCGCCCTCCCAAAGATGGGGTCTGTGCAATATTGCACAGGTTACATACTCGTTAGGATTGGCTCTCCGCACCAAAACCAAATGCCACCGCATGTTTGGCGACGGCGCACAATTCCCCTGTATTATTTCTGGCAAATTCCATGCTGAGTTAAGTGTCTTTTTATCAGTGGGTTGTCAGCAGGCAATCTGGTCCGAACACCTAGTATTCCCAGTTTGGCGCGCCATCGTTCTATCTAGGCATACGCGGACCCCAGATCAGTACGCGGGCTCTGTGGCGATCCTTCTGACGCTCGTCAGCTAGTAATGGCTGAGTCTTCCTTACGATCTCGCGCCATCCTGATGCACGTACTTGATCACTTCGACTTCCGACGTCGCGATCAGCCCCTCTTTGACCATTTCGTCCAGAAACGGAATCAGCTTTTGTATCTTTTCCTCGGAATCGATCACGCTGACCATGACCGGTGCATCCGAGGAAAAAGAAAGTAAATGTGAGCGGTGAATCAGTGTGCTAGCCCCATACCCTTCGATCCCGCGAAACACCGTGGCGCCGGCAATGTCCAGCTCCCGGCATTTCTCGATGATAGCGCGATAGAGAGGCTTGTCATTCCATTTGTCATTCTCACCGAAATGGATGCGCAGCATCTTGGCTTTGCCCTCGAGCTTCATTGCCGCGCCTCCTTTCTTCTGTCTTCCCCTTGGTAGTCATGGGTGTACTTAATAATGTCAACGTCGGAGAGGACGACCAGCCCCTGCTGCACCATTCCGTCCAGAATCGGGAAATATGCCCGAAGTTTTTCTTCCGTGTCCACCACCGATAGCATCATCGGCCGGTCGTGCGAAAGGTTCAGTGTCGTCTCCTTGTGGATACGCCGGTTGGCTCCGTACCCAAGAATGCCTTGGTAGACCGTAACCCCCGCGATTTCATTGGCGCGCATGCTCTCGACCAGCGCTTTGTGCAGCGGCTTGTCACCCCATTTGTCGTTTTCGCCGACAAAAATCCGCATCAGCTTGGCCTTTCCCTCCCGCTTCAGCGAAGGAATAACTCCCCGCGGGGCCTTGTTCTTGGAAACTTCGGACGGCTTGGCCACGGTTGTATCCTGGATCTCAATCAATCCGCTGCCCGCCAGGTCATGCAATTTGGGCAGGAGTTCCTCGATTTTCTCCGGCGATTCGATGAACTCAATCTTAATCGGCAGATTTTCCGTCAGCCGCTCAATCCGCATCGTGTGCATGTGGTGGTCGGCGCCGAATCCCGCGATGCCGCGCATCACGCTGGCGCCGGAAACACCGCGGTAGAACAGGAAGTCGAGGATTGCCGAATACACCGACTGCCCGTGGTACTTATGGTCTTCGCCGACGTAAATGCTCACCTTCTTAGCTGGCCCAGCGTTGAGCATTGCTCCTCCATTTCCAGTAACCAGTTCCAGTTTTCACGAGATGGCCCTCCCCGCGATCACTCCCAACCAAACCGAAACAAACCCCACAATCACGCTGAGCCCAACATTCAATCCGGCCATGAGCAACTCCCCATCTTGAATGCTGCGGAATGTTTCATACTCGAATGTCGAAAATGTTGTATACGCGCCAATGAACCCAATCGGGATCAGATACCTCCAGTTCGCGCTCCAGTGAGTTCTTTCCGCAAGAAGCGTAATGATGAATCCAATTAAGAATGATCCCGTGATGTTGATCGCGAATGTCCCATATGGAAACCGCGTGCCCATCCGATTGCTGATATATCCGCCCAGCCAAAATCTGGCAATGGCACCCAGAAAGCCTCCGAATCCCACCATGAAGTACTTAATCATGCTATCCAACCAGAGTCCCCCATCCCCGTCCTAGAATACTCCGTCAATGCTCCCGCGCGTGACCGCAGCCGTACCGGCGACAACCTCGGAAACCACGCGCATTTCACTCTTCAACCTTTTCGGAACCACCTATTTGAGATAAGTCCTCACAATCTCAATCACATCCTCCGCGGCTTCCTGGGCCATCTTTGAGTTCTTGGGCATGTGATTCCGGATGTGGTCTTCCATAAGCTCGCCCATTAAACTATTGATGGATCCGCGCGCGGCCGCAAGCCGCTGGAGCATGTCGGCGCACTGCTCATCTTCGTTGAGCGCCCGCAGAACACTTTCCAGTTGCCCAATCACCTTTTTCGTTCGATTCACCAAATCCAATTTCTCTCGTGACAAGTGTGACATTTTCCTTCACCACTCCTCTCCGCTCATTTCCATTGAGGCAATCTTGTATCGGGCGCCTGTGCAACCCGCTGGGGAAGTACGCCTCACATTTTCCAGCAAGACGGACGGTAACACAATTGTTCAAACACTTGCGTTGGAGGTTTAAGGATTCTAGGACATTGCCGATCCCGATCTAACGTCGCGGGTTCATATGACCGGGCGTTCATGGCCTGCATCGAATGAATATGCCAACGTTGGAGCGTGCAAAAAAGAAGGGCCGAAAATTTCAGAACCCCGTTGAGACCAGAGTGGGCGGTCTCAGCTTAATGCTGAAAGTACTGCGACTTTACAAGACAAACAAGGAGGAGCGCATACCGCGACAGACCCTGGGTCCGTTCCGAACGAATGCCCGCATGTATGAGCGCGCCCCCGCAAACGGACTGCGAGTGACATGGATGGGGCACTCGTTCATGTTGATCGAGATAGATCACGTGCGCGTGTTGGTGGATCCGATATGGGATGAGCGTGCTTCGCCCGTCCGCTGGATGGGGCCAAAGCGCTTCTTTGAAGCCCCTCTGGCATTAACCGAATTGCCGCCGATCGACGCAGTTCTCGTTTCGCACGACCACTACGATCATCTTGGCAAGCAAACAATCCGGAAGCTTGCGCAGCTTGAGGCCGTCAGCAAAGCGCAATGGGTCACGTCACTTGGCGTGGGCAAATGGTTGCGCAAATACGGAGTACTGGGCGCAAGAATCGCGGAGCTGGACTGGACGCAATCGCTGACGATAATAGGTAACCAATCAGGTGCTGACCTGACGATTACGGCCCTGCCAGCAAGGCATTTCTCTGGCAGATGGCCGTGGGACCGCTTCGATACGCTTTGGTCCTCGTTTGTGCTGAAGGGAAAGCGTCACAACGTTTATTTCGGCGCTGATTCGGGAATGTGGGAGGGCTTCGCGGAGATCGGCCGGAAGTATGGTCCGTTCGATTTGACGATGCTCGAAGTGGGTGCATACAACAAGCTTTGGAAATCTATCCACATGGGCCCCGATGGCGCGGCGCAGGCATTTGCGGCCCTGGGCGGATATGGACTATTGATGCCGATCCACTGGGGATTGTTCAGCCTGGCGCTGCACGCGTGGAGGCAGCCGATCGAACGGATCACCGAGCTTGCCGACAACCTTGGGATGAAACTTTGGTCTCCTGCGCCGGGCGTGCCAACAGAAGTGATCGCGGGAGAGGAACATCGCTCTGGCTGGTGGCGTCTGCCCTAGAGCCCTCCAAAAATTATTCATCTCCGGCGTGCTTTCTGTTCGCCGATAATTCATCACTTACAATTGCGACGGCGGATTTTATTATCCTGAGGGCGTCCGGTGAGGATACTCCTGTTCGCCGGATGCACCTATTGACGTATAACGTCTTGCGTAGTACCCTTTGCGTATGATTCTGAGCTTTGCCTCCAAGGAAACGGAGGAGCTTTTTCAATATCAGCACAGCAAGCGCTTTCGCGCCATCGAGCGCGTCGCCTTACGGAAATTGCTTCAGCTCCATGCCGCTACGGAGCTGCGAATTTTAGCCGCGCCACCCGGAAATCAACTTGAGGCGCTGCGAGCGGATCGGAAGGGGCAGCATTCAATTCGGATCAATGATCAATGGCGAATCTGCTTTGTTTGGCGCGGCGCCCATTGCTACGATGTGGAAATCGTCGATTATCACTAAGAAAGGAACGGTAAAAATGACCAAGCCAAAAGCATTGATGCCTCCCGTCCATCCAGGTGAAATTCTCCGCGAGGACTTTATGAAGCCGCTTGGTTTGACTGTAAACAAGCTCGCGCTCGAACTGCGCGTGCCCGCTACCCGTATCGGTGAAATTGTTCACGAACGCCGCCGGGTTACCGCGGAGACGGCCCTGCGCCTGGCCCGATACTTCCGAACAAACGCTGAGTTTTGGCTTAATCTGCAGAATTTCTACGATCTAGAAGTCACGCGGCGCTCCGGCAAGATTTCTGAAATAGAACGCCAGGTGCATCCCGCACCTGCACTGGCTTCTTGATTGTCTTGGGCTCACTCCTCCACTCATCGCCTCCCCTCGCTTCCCCGCTCCTGAATTTCCTTCACTGGATTCCATCCGTCAGCCCCCGCCAAAAACTTCTCCGTTTGAAACGCGGCAGCTTCGCGCGCCGATAGCTCATGCGCCCACGCAACACGCTGGCCCGGATTTGCGCCGGGGCCTGTCGAATGATATTCGCCGAACCATGCCGTCTTCTCATTCGCCGCATCGCTCCAATTATTCCAACCTTGCGGCAAAATGTGCTTATCCATCCAGCAATTCAGATAAACGACCCGCGCATAGGGCCGCCACGGCCGCCCAAGATAGACTCCCTTATCCACTTTTCCCTGCGTCAGCTTGCACTCGTTGAACACAAAACCCGTAGGGCTTTCCGGCGTAGTCCGGCTCACGGCAGCAATATAACCATCGCCGGCGCTGCGAATTTCGCTATGGTCGAATACCGCCTGCGCATTCCCGAAAATAAAATCCACCGCGCCTTCGATGTAACATTTGCTGTAATACTGCCGCCCCGCCGCCGCATACAGAGTGTCCTGCCAGCCGAGCAGCCGGACGTCGTGCACAATAGCGCGATCCGAATAAACCTCCAGCGCCACGGCCTGCGATCCGGGCCCAAACGTATTTTCAATCGTCAGATTTGACGCCTCGAATCCCTCGCTCTGCACTTCCACCACCGCACTGAAAAATGTCCCTCCCGCCGCGGCCGCGCTCATGCTGTAACTGATGACGACCGCGCTCGGATTGTCCCCGAGCCCGATCAAACTCACTCGCGGCCTGTCCTGTGGTATTTTCACGCGCTCGTGATACACGCCAGGTCGAATCGCGATCTCGAGCCGCCCGTCACCTTCGAGCGGAGCATGATCCACCGCGCGCTGGATCGTCGGGAAATCGGCTGTGCCATCCGCCGCCACAACCACGCGCACCACACTGGCAGTTCCCGGCAACGCAAGTGTCGCAGCGTAAAACCGCACCGGCGCCCCTGTAAACACGCCCGCGCAAACTATGCTCAAGATGCACAATCCCCAATTTTTCATGATGCAAGTCTCGACTCGAAAATGATCGTTATTCCGTCAGATTGTAAATAAGACCGTTCGGATCTTTGATGTAACACCTCGGAAAATCGGATTCATCCTTAATTACCCGGCAACCCTTTTTCTTCAGCCTCGCTTTCGCTTCCTTAACATTCTTCACGGTAACTTCCAAAACGGTTCCAAGAGCAGGCCCCGGCTCAATAAATAAATTGATGTTCGCTCCATGAAGGCCGATCATATTCGGATTCTTATCCGTAATCTCAAAGCCGAGTTCCTTGACGTAGAAGTTGGCCGCCTTCATTGGATCTTTAGCTTGAATCAAAATATCTTTACCAAACGTATTTGCCATAATCCTCTCCGATCCCGGCCTACCCGGAATTAGCCCGTCACTTCCAGTCTCGTTGACGGGCGATAGGTGGATTTCTCCACAGCTTATCACCCTGCCGCCCGCCGGAAGTTTAAACGATTCAGCGTCTAAGTTATGCGCATGAAGAGGAATGATGTGTCCAATGCAAAGCTTCGGCGCGGAAGCACCTACGTTCGAAATCAGGCTCGACGTTTTGCTGCGCGCCGCTCGCATGCTAAAATGCGTTCTCTTCGCTTCCCGTGGAACTGCAGCGGGAAGCAAACGGTGCGCTCGTAGCTCAGCTGGATAGAGCGTCTGGCTACGAACCAGAAGGTCGGGAGTTCGAATCTCTCCGGGCGCACCACTCCTCATTTTTCGCTCTTGCGAAGATCAGATCGAACGGCTTCTTGTAGGAAGGAAAGACACTTACCGCGTCCAAAGTGCAGTTCGAAAGTACCATTTTCAATAATTTCGCTTTTTCCACCGGACACTGATTAACGTAAAGAAAATGGGCCTTATTTGCGAGTTCTAAAATCCTGACGGCATCTACGATTCTCTCTGGTTTCGTGTTGTCCAGTCCCTGAATGGCAAGCAAAACCTGTTGTTCTTCGGCGACCCATTCCGCCGATTTTCGCGACCAAAATTCTTCACTGATTTTGCCGTCCAGCTTGTCCGTGTAAGCCTGCTCGAACCGATGACGCACTGCACTCAATCTTTGCTGCAATCGTTCGCCCTGCTGCTTCCTAATCGCATCGTCGTGGCTTTTATCGGTGAGCAAGGATTTTTCTAGCTGCGAAAGAACACTGTCTGGAATGTGAATGTCTTTGAGGACTTTCCCCAGTCGATCTCCGAGTTCTTCCTCGCGGAACCACGGTAGCTCGCACTTGCCCCGGAATCCCGTGCAGCGATAATAGGTGTATCGGCTCTTTTTGATTTCCGCTGTCACGGTGCAGTCGTCATAAGCGCAGCGTAGCAGGCCAGAAAAAACGAAGTTGTGCTTTCGGTATTTGGGTTTGTTGTGGCCTCGGAAAACTTCTTGTACCTGCTCAAACAGGGCGGCGCTAACAAGCGGCGTTGGCGTCCCTGTGTAGACCTTGTCTTCCCAAATGAACTGGCCTTTGTAAAACGGATTCTTAAGCAGGCGTTCGAGATAGCCTTTCGCGAGACTCACACCTTGCTCCGACTTGAGAGCCTTTCGCAAACTCGTGAGCGAATGCTGGCCTGAGCCATAGAGGTCGAACATGCGCTGTGCAATAACTGTCTTGTTCGGGTCTGCCTCAATGGTGCGTTCCAGTTTGTTGTTGCGATAGCCCAAAGGTGGACGACTCGGATAGATGCCCTGCTCGGCCTTCTCGCGCATTCCCTTACGGACTTCTTCCCGCAAGTTCTCGATGTAGTTTCGCGCGATCACTACCTGAATGCCGTGTACCAGCTTCGCTTGCGATTTCGAGTCCTTGCTGATGATTTGGCCTTCTTTGGGCAGATGAATTTCAATGTCTAAATCTTCTAGGGTTACGCAGTCGCGGAAGTTGCGGTACAACCAGTCAGTCTTTTCGACAATGGCCGTACGGCACGAAGGATTCTCGCGGAGGAATCGCACCATCTCGCCGAACTGCTTCCGGCCCGCGATCTTGGCTGTCTCCACGTCCAGGAATTCATGCACGATCTCGAACTCGTGAGTCCGTGCGTACTCCCGCAAAAGTTTCAACTGCGCGGGAATGGAGTATCCCTCGCGTTCCTGGTCTTTGCTGGAAACTCTGGCGTAAATGACGGCGTGTTTCATTTCCGTTTACCTCGCGGGACGTGATTTGCTCACCATGCGCTCAGAGAGTTTTTCTGTCAACGGAGATTTATGGAAATCAACTCGCATATTTGAGTTCTCTGTCCATTTAGGATCATCTCGTCCTTGTTCACACCATTCCGGCTATGCCCGCCACTAGTTTCCCGAAGGTCTTTCGACGTGATCGATCACAATGATTTCAACCGGGCCTTTTCCCGATTCCAATTTCAGTCCAAGTTGCTCTTGCACCGCCGTGAATATAGAAGGTGCGCCGGGCTCCGACGGAGGCAGTGAAGATGCGCTTCCGGGCGCATCGTTGGGAGCCAGTTGCATTCCGCCTTGCTCTGGCGTGAACTGAATTGTGAAATCGTAGTTACCGACAAGTCCGGTTTTATCAACAATGATACGCCCCACCTGCTGAGACAAATGGAGTATGAGATACGTGATGGAAACTGCTTGACCTGTCATTGTCACGCCTCCTCCCACACTTAGGCGATTGCTCACCATGTTTGTTACTGGATGGCCATCCACGCCTTTAATCCTGTCGGGAGAATTGTCGTCAGGCTTTGCCTCCTTAAGTTTGGGACCATTTTTCGCGATCACGAGTGTGTAGATTGAAAGCTCTCTGGTTTCGCGGTGAACAGTGAGATTGAAGCGATCAGCCAGCAACGCCTGAAGCATCCGCTGGCGGGCTAGAATGCGGTCATCCTTGCTCATCTTCTGTAGCGCTTCCGCTACTGAGCTTTCCATTTTCGCTTCAACATCAAATCTCTCAGACGATATCCAGCCCGGTGCTCCAGAGAGCAGGTCATTGTTCATAATTCCATATGCCGACTGAATGAGAATCATCAGGAGAGTGCCCTTTGCCGTATAGCCGTCGGGCGTATTCATTGTGTATCCGCCGCTCGTGCCCGGCTTGCTTGCCTTGACTGAAACAACCTCGTATTTGTACACGGGCGTGGTTGAGATGGGATTTTGTGCTTCGAGTTGAGCCGGAGTTGGCGTCGCGTCTATGAAACCGAACATTGCAACAGCAGCGATGGCAATGATTCGAGCCGTGATCGACACTAGACTTTTGTTCTGTACAAATACATCTCGAATTCTCTGCATGTCTGGAGCCCTTTCATATAGACGCCGCTCTGACCGGACAGGTTCACGTCTGGGCTGTTGTGGCGTCGAATTAGGTATCCAATCCCCGGGGTTTGCGTCCTTCAGAAGAGTGTTGTGCAGAAGGAGAGTTGTTTGTTGTTGCGCGATCCCATTCGTCAAGCAACAAAAACATCTCGCGAAGCGAACGTAGGGCTGTTCCGTCCAGAGCAGCTCCCGCCGATGTCACGTCGAGTGGCCCAATGGGGGCTTGCTCGCGTGTTCCCAACGTATTGGATTCTTGGGACGGAACCGTCGAATTGTTCGGGCCGACCGCTGACTGCTGGAAGAAGTCTTTGGAAACTTCGTGCGTAACATGGCGCGAGGCAAGTCGTCGAGATGACGCTGCATTCTTGCGCCTATCGAATTGGGAGTGGTGACGTTGCATGGAATGACTCGGATTACGAGAGGGACATTGCTCCTTGGTTTGCTTCTTTGGTTTCCTGTGGGTGCTTGCTCAACCAGTTCTGGAATTCCTTGTCTTTGCGACAGAGAAGCTTCAGTGCTTCGGAGACGACGTAGGATGGACTCGCGTCCAGAAATTCGGCGTACCTGTCGAGGTTGAGTTTGACTTCTTCTTCCAAGCGGACTTGAACGTTTGTAGTCTTCGGTTGCTTTGATGGCGGTTTCACGAGTGGCATTGGATTGTTTCCTTTCTGCTTGCAGGATGTAGTGCTGCTTCGATTGGGAAGTTGCATGTGTTCGTGTATGTGTTGGAAAAAAAGGCTCACGCAGAATGCGTGACAGGGCGGGAGCGATCCCACGACATTTTTGGGCGGCTGGAAGCCGAAAAAGTGGGGTCGCTCCCGCCCGATTTGACTTTTTTTCTGCGGTCGCTTTTATGCTTTGCATGTTTGTATGTCTTTCCTGTTTGGCGCTTTAGCGTAGTTGCTAGCGGAAGACGTGGGCGGTCAAAAAAGGAAGAATGTAGTTCTTACATTCTTTCCTGATGCTGCATCGTATCGCCCTTCGCAAATGCTTCCTCCTTGCAGCAAGTAAGACCACTCACCTGTGTGGTTCGGGTCGAAGAGCGTTGAAGTTTTCTCGCCTTTCGTCTTGGCGGCTGTCATGCAGGTTGCCATGCAAGGTGTCGGTTTTGCTTTGTGGCGCGGGCAAGCGGCTTTAAGAAAGTACGGGAGCGATCCCACGGATTCTTGGGCGGCTGAAAGTCGAACATGGTGGGGTCGCTCCCGCACTTTCCGCGCTTTTGCCCGCGTACAGATTTTCATTTTTGGTTCGCTAATCATCTTTTTTCACTTCGACGTAAGTGCTTCGGTGCTGGAAAACCGTAAGGAAAACCGCAAGGAAACTCTTTTTCCATTCGGTTTTCCACCAATTCTTGAATTGTGATCGAATCCTGAGTAGTCATACGGCACGTTGTAGGTGACAGTCTGGGATTGCCCTTGCGAGATAGCACGACAACTGCTCTCACTTATATAGAGGGGAAATTTCGGGAAAATCTCACAAGAAAAATTAAGAATTTTTTGGGTGAGTGGTCTTCCGGGCGGTGGGTACTAGGACGCGTTCGCCTTTCATCTAATGCAAGCCTGTTATAGCGTTACGAAGGGATTGATCTAATACGTTGGGTTCAGACGGTACCAACGTCTAGATAACGCTTGCTGGCAGAATACTTGCAACAGGAAATAGATTGATATAGGCTCCGCGACATTCAGCCACACTGTGAGGTCAAACCCGTGGACAGCCTAATAACATCTCGCCGTGCCCGTTGGAAGGTTTTTGGAATCATATTAATCATCATCTGCGTTCTTGGCGTCATCAAAGGTTTTGTTTCAGGGTTACCCAGTTCACGTCCTGCCCCCAACTCTAAAGAACCTGTTCAAACACAATCTCCACCGACAGATTCCATTCTAATCGGATCCAGTCGTCTAACACTTGGAATGCCCAGAGAAGCGGTAATTGACACCTTAAAATCTTCATACGACGTTCGTCCTTCAGGGGAAGATGGTGATTTATATTTTCAAACAAAGGGAAAGAGAGAACACTTTTCTCCAGAGGGTTTCCTTTCTTTTGGAAATGAAAAACTAACGGACGCCACAAAACTATGGAATGCGAACGAGCCTGACACTAGCAATGCTGTAACTCATGCAATATTGGGGGCGACTTCTTCATTAGCCGACAATAAGGCTCCGTGCTTTGTTATTCCATTTCATTCTCAAAAGCCAAGCGAGGAGAAAAAAGGCGTGACTATTTCATGCGGAGATCAGCATGTTGATATTTTTACTACCTCAACAAATCTCAATGGCACTTGGCATGAATTCACGATTGTCAATGAAAGTCTTCGATCCACCCTAAGATAAAGGTCATGTCAATCCCGCCAGACCCTTGGGAACTGCGAATGATGGAGGAATACAAAATAGAAAATGTAGCAGAACTCCGTAAGCTCTTGTCACAACCACCGCATCCCAAGTATCTACGAAGAGATGAAATCAACGCCAATGAACGTGAACTTGAAAGATACCTATACAATTACCGGCGACGTAAACGTAGGTTGAATTTGCTTTGGCGCGTGCCGACTGGCGCGGCTATGCTCATTTTTATTTGGGGATTCTTAATAAACATTCCTGTGGCACTTCTAGCTGGATCGTTTTTTCTGATTGATGGAATAATTCACAAGAATTGGCGCTCTTTTTTGGTCGGAACTTCTTGTGCGGGCCTTTGCGTCGCGCTGTACAAGGAGTGGCGTGAAGCCTGTAGGTGGGCATGGAAAATAACAAGGTCATCTGAATTTTGGACGGGAAAATAGACTATCTTAACCTCCAAGAAATTGTGCGTTGTAAATGTGCATCTGTGTAACTCTGACATCGACCTCGATTATTAACCTAACTTCGCTTTCTGATTTTGTGTGCCCAGCAAGAAGCCGCTCACTTTGAACGTCTAAAGACACGATTCTTGAATCGTCCTCTAATAAGCAATGGATTGGGTCTTCGATTGTCATCTCATCTGCGATGACTTGTTGTTCGAGGGGAATGGAAAGGGCGTCCAATAATGTTTTGATTCTGTTGTCTAAATCGCCGCCTTGATATACACGTCCTGGGCCTTCTTTTCTCAAAAATAAAATCTTTAAGCCGCACGCCAAAGCATAGGTTTCTCTTACCAAAGGAAGAAATTTTCGGCCTTGACGCTCAATCTCAGCACACATATCAATTTCCCCAGACAGCGGAGTTCTCTTGGGAAAGATCTGTGGATTTGAATGATGAGTATCATAGGCACCAAATCCCCCCGTTGCAGGCAGAACTGAATACACATTAGCCAATCGTAATGCTGGACTAACTCGCCACAATTCTCTTAGCTGAGGATCAAAATGTTTACGGATTTCCCATTTCTCGCGGGGCTTTTTTGATCTGTTTCCGGTGGACGGCAATTCTCCGTCGTAGGTAAGAGTGAATTTCAAAAGTGGTACTCCGTACCTCAATAGAATTTTCCAAGCTTGGTGCTGCTACGCAGACAAAATCGTCACACCGCCAGCGGCGGAGACTTTACGGAGAAGGCTGTCGTTCGTTGCCAATGGCAATTTGAAACGAATGGCAAGTGCAAAATACGCAGCGTCGTAATTCGTTAGACCGTGAGCGTTCGCGACGTTTGGCAATTCGAGAATTTCGGAGGCTGTTTGCTGCGCGGCATCAATCGGCAAAGTCTTTAGTCGAGTCAGAAAACCGTCAATCTGGTCGAAAGCGATTCGTTTGCGGCGATAAGCCATCACTAGGCCGTTCCCAACCTCGTAATACCAAAGCATGGGAACGAGAGCGCGTTTTTCGGAGAGACTTGCGAGGACGGCTAGGCTGTATTCCCGATTCGTTTCATCTTCAAGAAACCACTGGAGCGTAAGAGAAGCGTCCAGTACAAAATCACTCACAGACGGTGGCCCTCGTGAATTAACTCCTTCACGGAAACTCCCTCGAGGCGCACGCGGTTCTTTTCAACAAAGGCAAGCATTTCACGCACAGCCTCGCGCTGCGCACCGTTCGCCGTGACACCCGCTGACGATTGCTCCTTCTCGCGCAGCACTTGCAGAGCTTCGCCGATCACTTCCTCGGCATTTCGGAAGTGACCGGACTTCAACTCGTCCTTGACGATTTTTTCCTGCTCAGGTGTCAGATTGATATTCATCGCCTTAGACTCCTTGCCCGACAATACCAGCCTTGCGAGCACTGGATAAACAGATTTCCGGCAGTTCCAGTACTTGCGTTAATACAAAAGTTCTGAAATCGCCCCTTGGGCGCACCACTCGAAATTCCTAATCCTTATCCTCGTACTCACCCGGAACATCGTCTTCCGGCACTTCATGCGTTCGCACCTCACCTTGATCCGGGTCCAGCGCGTTTTCCACGCCACTCACTGCCTCGGCCTCGTACGCCTGCCCTTCCTCGGCAAGTTCTTCGACACTCTCCGAATCATCGCGCTCATCCCTGTTTAATCCCTGCGTGTCGCCGGACTGGCCGCCCGCATTCGACCCCAAGCCTCTCCGTGCCGGTCGCCGTTCGACTTCGTAATCGCCGCCCAGGCTGGATCGCATTGCACTCCGCACTTCCGCCTTTGCGGGAGCAGCCTTCTTCGCACGGACTATCTTTCCCCCGCGCGAAGCCTTCTTCGGCGCAGCCGCCTTCTTCTTAACCACAACCTTCTTCTTGCCGGTCAGTTTCTTCTTCGCAGCTACTTTCTTTTTCCGAGTTGTTTTTTTCTTAGCCATGCAAAAAGTCTACCACTCGCGTCTGTCTCAAACAACACACTCGCCCAATGCCCCAAAAATCATCCGCCCTTAACTCCCTTCCAAGTTTTGTGCGATACTCGGGCGCCAACATTCATGCCCCGGGATTTCATTCCCTGGGCAATCAACAGGTTTTTACGCTACGCATTTCGGAGGAATCAGAATGTCATCGCGCACGCACCGCGCTTCCCTTCTTAAGTTCATTTCGCTTTCCACGATACTCATCCTTGTCTGTTTGATCGCCGCCGCACACGGCAACGCCCGGCAGAGCGCCGCGGTTTCCGATGGCCCCCGCGTCCTCACCACCGCCGATTACGCGCACGCCGAACAGTTCATGGGCTACAACACCACGCCACTGGTGTTGCGCAACTCCGTTGTCCCAACCTGGTTGCCGGACGAACGCTTCACCTACCGCGTTACGACCGCCGATGGAACCGAATTCATCCTCGTGGATCCAGCCAAAGGCACTCGCGCGCCGGCTTTCGATCACGCCAAGCTCGCCGCCGCGCTTTCCGCTGCCGCGGGCACGACCTATGACGCGCACCACTTGCCCTTCCTAAATTTCGATCTCTCCGCCGACGGCCGCTCCGTTTCATTCGCCGTCATGGGCACCGGCTCTCGCTACAAGTGCGATAATCCCACCACCCAGTGCGCCGTTGATACTTCCGAACCCGCGCAAGGCGGACGCCGAGGCGGCGGTGGCAGAGGCGGTCGCGGCGGCGGTCGTGGCGGCACCGGCGGGCGCGCTGAAGCGTTTTCCCCCAATGGCAAGATCGCTGCTTTCATCCGCGATTACAACCTCTGGGTACGCGATGTCGCCACCAATAAAGAAACTCAGCTCACCACCGACGGCGTGAAAGATTTTGGCTACGCTACCGACAACGCTGGATGGACTACGAGCGACCGCCCCATCCTTCTCTGGTCGCCCGACTCCAAAAAGATCGCCACTTTTCAGCAAGATCAGCGTGGCGTCGGCGAAATGTATCTCGTCAGCACCACCGCCGGACATCCCGAGCTGCGCACATACAAATATCCGCTCCCCGGCGACGCCGTCATCACCACGATTCAGCGCGTCATCATCAATGTGGATACTCCCAAGGTGGTCCGCCTGGATATGCCCGCCGATCAGCACCGCTCCTCGCTCTGCGATGATGTTGCCTGCTCGCGCGGCGAATGGTCTGACGTTCAGTGGAATCCCGACGGCACGAATCTCGCGTTCGTCTCCACATCACGCGATCACAAAATCGAGCAGCTTCGCATCGCCGACGCCGCCACCGGCGCCGTTCGCGACGTCCTGAAGGAAGAAGTCCCCACGTTCTACGAATCCGGCAATGGCCACATCAATTGGCAATATCTGCCGGCCACGAACGAAGTCATCTGGTTTTCCGAGCGCTCTAATTATTCGGGCGATCCAGGTTGGGGCCACATCTATCTCTACGATCTCACCACTGGCCAGCTAAAGAACCAGATCACCTCAGGAAATTGGAACCTCACGCAAATCCTTCGCGTGGATGAAAAGAATCGCGTCATATTCTTCGAGGGAGTGGGCCGCGAGAAGGGTGATCCGTACTTCATTCACCTTTACCGCATCGGTTTCGACGGAAAGAATCTCAAGCTCCTCACGCCGGAAGATGCAAATCACAACATCACGCTCTCTCCGTCCGGCCGCTATTTCATTGATAGCTACTCTCAGCCCAACGTCCCGCCCGTAATCGTCCTTCGCGATTCCGACGGCAAGCTCATCGTCCCGCTGGAAAAGGCTGATATTTCCCGCCTCGAAGCCACCGGATGGAAGCCGCCGATTCCCTTCACCGTAAAAGGGCGTGACGGCACGACCGATCTCTACGGCCTGATGTTCAGGCCCACGAATTTCGATCCCAATAAGAAATATCCCATCATCAATCACATCTACCCCGGCCCGCAGACCGGCAGCGTCGGCTCGCGCAGCTTTTCTGCCGCGCGGGGAGACGATCAAGCCCTCGCTGAACTCGGCTTCGTCGTCGTCGAGATGGACGGAATGGGGACGCCGTGGCGTTCAAAGAAATTCCACGAAGCTTATTTCGGCAACCTTGGCGATAACACTCTTCCCGACCAGGTCATCGGCATGAAAGAACTCGCGCAGAGATTTTCGTGGATTGATATTGATCGCGCGGGAATCTACGGTCACTCCGGCGGAGGATTCGCCACCGCCGACGCCATGTTCCGCTATCCTGACTTCTTCAAGGTCGGCATCTCCGAATCCGGCAATCACGATAACCGCGTCTACGAAGACGATTGGGGAGAAAAATGGCAGGGGTTGCTCACAACCGACGCTGACCGTAAAACAAATTACGACAATCAGGCGAATGAACTCGTCGCGAAAAATCTAAAAGGCCACTTGCTCCTCGCTCACGGCACCATGGATAACAACGTGCCGCCCAACAACACCCTTCTCGTTGTTGACGCGCTAATCAAAGCCAACAAGGATTTCGATCTCCTCCTGCTTCCAAATCAAGCTCACGGCTACGGCCCCGACGCCAATTACATGACGCGCCGCCGCTGGGATTATTTCGTCCGCTACCTCCTCGGCGCCGAGCCGCCAAAAGAATACGAAATGCATCCGCCCACTCTGCCAGGCGGAGGCCGCGGCGCACCCGGCGGAATGTAGCCCCGAAAAGGTTTTGCTCAGCGAAGACGTCCTTGTAGCTCAGGGCACCACGGCGATTTGAGCCGAGGCCCCCTGAGGGCTTTCGCGCGTGCGCTTGTTGAATTTCTTTCTGCCCGTCAGCCGTGTATTCACCGATTTCCCCTACAACCCAATCCACCCGGCCTTAATAGCCAACAAAGACGCAGTCGCCACAATCGCCCACAAAATCACTCCCTGCAAAAGTGGCCGCGGCCCAACCTGTTTCAGCACCTTCTTCGATAACCCAGTCCCGATCAAGAACAAAGTAACCGTCAGCCCAATCCTTCCCAGCCTGCTCAAAATCGCATACCCCGGCGCCAGAACCGGCAAATAAGTATTGGCCACCGCCGCCAGGCAGAAAAACAAAATAAACCACGGCCATTGAATGCGCGCTTTGCTTTTCACGAAGTAGGCCGTCACCAGCGCAACCGGCACGATCCACAACGCTCGCGCAAGTTTCACCGTAGTTCCAACCGCGAGCGCCTCAGTACCATACTTCGCCGCCGCTCCAACCACCGAACTCGTGTCATGTATCGCCAGCGCGGCCCAAAGCCCAAATTGCGACTGGCTCAAATGCAATGCGCCCCCGATAACCGGAAACACGAACAGCGCAATGGAATTCAGCACAAAGATAGTTCCCATGGAAATGGCAATATCCTCATCGCCTGCATTTGTAATCGGCGCAACCGCCGCAATGGCGCTCCCTCCGCAAATCGCCGTCCCGACGGTAATCAAATACGACACCTTTTTCCCAACGCTAAACATCATTCCAAGCAGAGTGCCCAGGGTCATCGCCGTTGCAATCCCAATCGCCGTGTACAAAAATCCCGATCGCCCCGCGTGCACAATCTGATGCAGATTCATTCCGAAGCCCAGACACACAACCGCGGCTTGCAGCAGCAACCGCGAAAGCTTCCTACTATGGACCAGAAACGGATGTACCAACGTGAAGCCGTAAATCAATCCGATCAGCAGCGCGATTGGCGGCGAAACATAACCGCTCGCCGCAAGAATCAGGCAAACAAAAAATACGATCTTAGCCGTCACTCGATCCAATCCTCCATGCATCAGCAGAAACTCGCTCGAAGCTTATCATTTCCATCCACATCATTCTTGCGGTCGAACATGTGCCGTATTCACGTCTACAAACACCAAAATTAAATCAAGTATTTTAGGGGGTCGGAGCTTCAGCTCCGACATTTCAGTTCTCAGCAGACAAGGGGCTTTAGCCCCTGAAGCCAATCATTCTTGCCCTTGCAGTGAGCCGCGCATCGCTGTATCGTTCGGCGGGTCGAAGGAGCGTCACATGCGCCCCCTAATTCTATTTCTCTGCATCATCATTGCAGTTTCAGTCGCCGCACAGAACCCCATCACTCCGCACTCCGCTTACGAGCCGCCGGCCGCCAAAGACGCCGCCTCCCTCACCGCCAGCACCAAAGCCTCGCCCCCAGACTTGCTCACCACCAGCGAAAAAACCAATTGGGACGAAACCGGCCGTTACGTCGAGGTCATGGATCTCGCGCACCGCATGGAGCGCGCCTCGCATTTTGTGAAGGTCATTACCTTCGGCACTACTCCCGAAGGCCGTCCGATGATCGCGATGATCGTTTCCAAAGACCGCGCCTTCACTCCCGAGGCCGCCGCCAAAACAAATAAAGCCATCATCCTCATTCAAAGCGGCATCCATTCCGGCGAAATCGAAGGCAAAGACACCGCCCTTATGCTCGTGCGCGATATGGCCGTCACCAAGCGCTACGCCGCGTGGCTCGATAAAGCCATCTTCGTCGTTATTCCTGTTTTCAACGTAGACGGCCATGAAGACGTCAGCCCCTATCATCGCGTCAATCAGAATGGCCCCAAAGCAACCGGCTTGCGCGAAACCGCGCAGGGCCTAAATTTGAATCGTGATTACATCAAAGCGGACACGCCGGAAATGCGCGCCTGGCTCGCTCTTTACAATTCCTGGATGCCTGACTTCATGTTCGATAATCACGTCACCGACGGTTCGGACATGCAGTACGACGTCACCTGGGACATGGCCCGCAATCAGGATATCGCCGAGCCGGTCCGCACATGGATCAATAATCGCTACGTCCCCGAACTCGATAAGCGCATGACCGCCGATGGCCACGGCGTCGCGCCCTATGGCGCTCTTCGCAACGTGAATGGCAAGCGCGAATTCTTCATGGAAGTTTTCACGCCGCGCTATTCTCACTTGTATTCCGCCGTGCAAAATCGCCCCTGCCTGTTAGTGGAAACTCATAGCCTGAAATCAAATCGCACACGCGCCTGGGCGGATTTCGACATCATGCGCAACACAATTGACATTATTTTGGAAGATCCCCAGGCGCTTAGAAACGCCGTGCGCGAAGCGGACCGCACCCTCGCTGCCCAGGCCGGCGATCCCTCAGCTCCCGCTGTCTATCTAGCCGGAAAAGTCAGCGAGGCGCAAAGCCATCCGCTCGTCTATCGCGCGCTAAAGCTCGGCCCCTACAAGAGCGAAGTCACCGGCAACACCGTGAATGGATATCTTCCCGATCCCGATAACATTGACACCGTAATCCACGACAAAATTGACACCACATCCGAAGCGCAAATGCCGCTCGGCTACATCATTCCCGCGGCATGGAAAGTTTTTGCCGAGGAGTTGGCTTACCACGGCGTGGAAATGGAACAAATCACTCAGCCGCTGGACCAGGATTTTGAAACCTATCGTTTCTCAAATGTGAAATTCGGAACCAATCAGTTCGAGGGCCGCGTAATGGTGGATTTCGATACCAAGCTCGTCAAAGAAAAAATCGCCGTCCCCGCGGGTTCCTTCTGGGTGCCGATGAAGCAACGCCGCGCGCGCCTGATTCTAGCCATGCTCGAACCCCAAGCTCCCGATTCGCTCGCCCGCTGGGGATTCTGCGACGCCGTTCTTTTCAGCGGCGGTCGCGGAGCCGAAGGCCCCTATCTCACCGAACCCATCGCGCGCCGCATGATGGCCGATAACCCGGACCTGCGCAAACAATTCGACGACAAAGTTGCCGCCGATCCCGCCTTCGCCGCCGATCCGCAAGCCCGCCTGATGTGGTGGTTTCAGCGCTCCAATTACGCCCCCAGCACCGCCGGAAGATATCCCATCCTTCGGGTCTGGCAAAAAACCTGGTAGGACTCTCTTCACAAATTTTCGCGCCACTAAGTAACTAAACACCCGCGAGCCCCCAGGTTCCCGCCTGGAGGCGGAATCACGTACGCATCACTCCCCTCAAACCGCGCCACTTTTTCTCTGGAACCTGAAATCTCACATTTGGAATATCCCCGCGCTTTTCGTTCGTGCCTTATCCTCCCCTCCTCTCCAATTTGCCATTCCCCAACCAACTCATTTTTATGTATACTCCGCCCCAATCGAGGACGCGTCGGAGGGACGCCTCCCACTCTTGTTTTCACTGCTCGTGTGCATAACCTCCTTGGGGGTTCATGGCATCTTTCGCTCGCTTCATTGACGCTGTTAATTTTTTGCACCACGAATGGAAGTATTCGCGCCAAGACCCTTGGGGAATTCGCGCCTCCCTCTATGAACAGGGCAAAATGATGCAGCAGTTCGTCCTGCTCAATGATCGAACCTACGCGCGCGTTCTCGACGTCGGCTGTGGCGCCGGAGATTTCACCTCCTGCCTGGCGAAAATCAGCACCGAAGTCGTCGCCCTCGAGCGCTCCAATGGCGCCCTTCGCCAGGCTCGCACAAATCTTCGAAGCTTGCCCAACGTCGCTCTCGTCTCGGACAATATTCGTTCTTACTCCGTGCCCGCGTCACACTTTGATTTGATCGTGCTCGGCGAAGTCCTCTATTATTTGTCCTATGTCTCAGGAGATCGCCGCCTCGGAATGCAGCTCGGCCTCGACTCCCTCCAGCCTCTCATTCAAAAACTGCAAGAAGCCCTCGTGCCCGGCGGCCGGATATTAATGACAAATTATTTCGGACTCGATAAGGGAGCCATGACTCGCGCGGATGTAGCAGAGTTTCGCCGCCTATTTGAAAACGCCGGACTGCGCGTAGAAACCGAATACGAAGCCGCCTACAAAAAAGAGGACAAACGCCAGCAATTCCAAATCACCTTATTTCAAAAGCCTCCGCGGAATTTGCCATAGCCTACTCCCACCAAGTCACTTCACATAAGTGAACCAGCAAGCGTTGTCATGCCGAGGGCATCCGGCCAGAATGCCCGACGGATCTGTGTGCCAACACGCCAAAGGCCTCAATTTCAGACGTTCAACCCGCCGCATCCCCCGCGTGAAAATCCCTCCCCAACCTCTCCGATCCCCCAAACAACAACCCCACCAGCACCAAAATCACCACAATCTCAAATCCAGCCAGCGCCCATTCGTATCCCACACGATTCCTCAACGCGAACTCAACGCTATTCGTCGGCGCCGCGAATAAAATCCCCAACTGATACGCAAATCCTGGCACGAACCCGCGCGCCGCGTCCGGCGCCAGTTCGCTCAAATGCACAGGAATAATTCCCCACGCGCCCTGCACTCCCGGCCTGCATCAAAAACGCTCCCACCGCCAGCAGCGTCGCCGTGTGACTGAACGCCCACAGCGGAATCACCAGCAGTGAAAGCGCCGAGCGACGCCACCATGCTGAACCGCCGTCCGATGCTCTGCGAAAGTTGCCCGAACAAAATCGCGCCCAGCACCGCGCCCACGTTGAACAGCATCGTGATGTACGAAACGTTCGCCGCCGAAATGTGATGCACCGTGCTCAGAAAATCGGGATACAAATCCTGCGTGCCATGTGAAAGACACATCATGAAAGTCATCAGAAACATCAGGTACACGAACAATTTCCATTGTTGCCCCGCTGTCTTCAACACCGCGCCCAGACTCGGAGCCCGGTGCGCCTTCCACGCTTCCGATTCCGGCACGCTGGACCGTATGTATAGCGCCAGCAGCGCCGGAACTCCACCCAGCCAGAACATGGGACGCCAGCCCCACGTCGGCAGCACGAATCTTGCCACAATCGCCGCCAGCAGATATCCCACCGAGTATCCGCTCTGCAGCATCCCGCTCAGAATTCCGCGCCATTTCTTCGGCGCGCTTTCCATCGCCAGCGAAGCGCCCACTCCCCACTCGCCGCCCATGCCGATGCCGAACAGCGCGCGCATCACCAGAAAAAAAGTAAAGTTTGGAGAAAATCCGCACAGCAATTCGATCGCGCTGAAATAAATTACATTCGCCATCAACGGAATGCGCCGCCCATACCGGTCGGCCAGCAAACCGAACAGCAACGCGCCTATCGGCCGCGTCGCCAGTGTAAGCGTCGTGGAAAAAATCAGCGCGGCTTTTGTAACGTGGAATTCCTGCGAGAGAGTCCCGAATAGAAAAACCACCACAAAAAAATCAAACGCATCCAGCGTCCAGCCAAGAAAGCTGGCAAAGACCGCATGGCCGTATGGGCGCGATTCCGTACTCACGAATTCCTTTTCTTGCGGGGATTCATCCCTACTCCGAAATAGCAGCCGTTCCTTCCACTGTTTTCTCTGTAGCGCCCGTCATCCTTGAAATTTGCCCGCCCAGCAGCAGCGCACACACCGCCGCCAGGCCGAACAACGCCGCGCCTTGCGCATACCGTCCAAAACAAATTTCACCCGTGCCAATCAGCGCGGCATAAACCATCACGCAGCCCAAAATCCACGAAAGCAAATTTGTCCCCAGATCGCGCGTCTCCGGCACGTCCGGAGCCAACCCCGCAATCCGCTTCCACCCCGCCGCATGCGGCCTCACTTTTCGATAAAATTTCTCCAATACATCATCCGGCTCCGGGCGCGTCAGAAAAGTCACCACAACCCACGCCACCGTTGTCACCGCCGTCGTAAACATTGTGTTCTTCGCGAACAAAATAAACTCCGGCGCATTATTCTGCGGCCCGGCAAAAGGGTGCGCCAAATTCACATACAGCGTGCACACCAGCGCCACCGTCATCGCGGAAATTTCGCTCCACGCGTTAATCCGCCACCAGTACCAACGCAGCAGATAAACGCCTCCCGTTCCCGCGCCCGCTTCCAGCACAAATTGCCATCCCGCGCGAATCGTCACCAATTCCGCGGACACAAATCCCGCCGCCAGCACCAGCATCACCGTCACCAGCCGCGAAATCACAACGTAGTGATGCTCCGTCCCATCCTTCTTCAAAAATCGCCGGTAAAAATCACTCACCAGGTACGAACTTCCCCAATTCAATTGCGTCGCCAGCGTGGACATGAACGCCGCCATGAATCCCGCGATCAGAATCCCCCGCAGCGCCGGTGGCATGAAACTTGTCGCCACCATCATGTATCCGGCCTCCGGATGCGCCAAATTCGGATACAGCGCCGCCGCCACCAGAGCCGCCAGGATCCACGGCCATGGACGGATCGCGTAGTGCGCGATGTTGAACCACAGCACGCTCAGCAATCCATTTTTCTCATCCTTTGCGCTGAAAATCCGCTGCGCGATATATCCTCCGCCGCCCGGCTCCGCTCCCGGATACCAGAACGCCCACCATTGCACGCACAGCAAGACCAGAAACGTCATCACCGGCAGCGCCCATACCTCCGAGCTAAAAAGCCCGCGGGAAAAATCCGGCAGCATGCTCGTGATGTCGCCTGCGCCAGGGCCCGCCGCCGCTCGCTGCGCCGCAAGCCGCGCCAGCAACATGTGCATTCCTCCAGCTGCCTGCACTCCGTACCACGCCACTGCAATCACGATTCCCATCTTCAGCACGAATTGAAATACGTCTGTCCACAGCACGCCCCACAGCCCGCCCAGCGCCACATAAATCCCCGTAAATGGCATCAAGAAAAAAATACAAAGCGCCAAACTTCTCCATTCGCTCAGCCCCAGCGTGACACCCACAATGCTCGTCATCGCCTTCGTCACCCACCCCAGAATCAGGCAATTCATCAGCAGCCCGAGATACACCGCGCGAAATCCCCGCAGAAACGCCGCGGGCTTTCCCGCGTACCGAATTTCCGCGAATGCCACGTCCGTCAGCAGCCCCGATCGCCGCCACATCCGCGAATACAAAAACACCGTCATCATTCCCGACGGCAAAAAGCTCCACCACAACCAGTTCCCGGAAATTCCCTGCGTGTAAACGAGGCCAGCCACCACCAGCGGAGTATCCGCCGCGAACGTCGTCGCCACCATCGAGGTTCCCGCGAGCCACCACGAAACTTGCCGCCCGGATACGAAATAATCCGCTGTACTCCTTCCCGATCTCCTGCGGAAATAAAGTCCCAGCAGCAGCGTCCCTGCGAGGTAAACGAAGATGGCAACGAAGTCGAGTGCGGTCAGCTTCATGTGCGTCCGTCGGACGCCTAGTGTTATCGTCCCTCGCCGCCCTGTCAAACAAATTTTGATTGCGCCGCTCGTGTAGCCCGTGTTCCCCGAACCTGGGATTCTTGTTTGCGTTACCCTTTCGGTGTTGTAGCTCCGCGCGCGCGCACTTCTCCGCCTAAGTTGTTTTGTGAATTCACTACTCGGTAGGAAATTCCCGCGATCTACTTATTCAATACAATCGGAGCGAATTGCGCTCCCGACGGAACCACAATCAACCTCCCCGGCGAATCAATTAGCATCGGTTGAGGATTTTGCAGCGGCCACGTAATAGACAGGAAAAGGTCGCCCGCGCTCACGCTATACGTTCCTTGCTGGATCGGCAACAAGGTCAGTCCATCGGGCCCGCTCGAAGCTCCCGTGCCGCTCACATTTCCTTTTCCGTCGAAGCTCAGTGACACAATGCTTTCCGTCACGCCGGAGCTTGCCGGAAAGAGTGATGTCCCGGCTATCGTTCCGGAAAATGACGCCGTGGTCATTGTCCCCGCGGTCTGCCCCTGGATCCATCCCGTCATCACGCTCGAATCTGTTCCCAGCACGAAACCCTCATTCGGTCCCACAAGGTACACAAGCGGTGAACCCGCCGCCGGACCCAGCACCGCACGCCCGCGCGAACTCATGGCCATCGTATATGTGGCGTCCATTTCGGAAACGCCTTCATTCGTCATCTGCGCCGCAGAAAGAACCGCATTGCCCGCGCCGTCCGCATTCATCAGACCAAATATCATTTGCGTTGCGCCGCTACCGGTCCCCATCATCTGAACGACGTCATTGCCGGCAAAAGTCGCGTTCGTAAACGGTCCCGCGCTCTGCCGCAAAATTGACCCCACCAGAAGCGGCTGACCGGCCCCGTCGGTCTCCACAGCAAACATTTCGTCCGCGGAGATCGGATACAAACTCAAATGCACCGTACCAGTCCCCGTAACATTCATTACCGCGCTGCCCGCGCCGCCAACCGATGGCGCATAACTCCCCGTCAATGCAGTTTGGCTTGTCATCGTTCCTGCGTCGTTCGCGTCCAGCGCGCCTTCGCTCAATGCGCCGTTCCCATCCGCCGCGAATTCTCCCGCCACCGCCATCCGCGCGCCCTGCGCGTCCACGCCGGTGAGTTCAAACGTGTAGTTGCCGGCAAGCTTCAGTCCTGGCAGCGATGTCGCATTTTGCTTCTTCATCTCCCCCGAGCCATTCGTTCCAGTTCCCGCCGTGCCGTCAAATTCAATAAATCTGGCGTTGCCGCCCGAAGAAACCGCAATCGCGTATGTCGCGCTCGTCCCATCACCGAACTCGAGAGTCATCTCGCCAAGTTGGTTCGCCCCCACCGCATAAGTTCCCGCAAACGCCAGTCCCTTCTGTGCGCCCGCCGCGCTGTTGCGATCCACTGTTCCAGCGCTGATGTTCCCATTTCCGTCGGCCGTCAAATTCCCAGCCGCGCCCACCATTCCGTTTGGCCCGAAGCCGCCAAACTGAAATGCGTAATTTCCTTGAAGCAGCGCGTTATTCACACCCCCGCCGCCAAGCGTTGCTGCGGGTTGCAACTGGCCGCTGCCGCCCGACGCGGCGCTTATCACGACAGTGAACGCCTGCTTCGCTGAAACGCTCGTTACATCCGTCACTTCCATGGTGAAATTGAAAGTTCCCGCTTGGGTAGGCACGCCTTCCAGCACTATAGCGGCTTGGCTTGCCACGAAGAATTGGACTCCGGGCGGCAGCGACCCTCCAGCCAGGCTCCAAGTGAATGGCGCCGCGCCATTGTTGACGATAATGGGCTCGTTGTACTGTTGGCCGGCTGTTCCACCGGGAAGCGGCGTGGTTTGGATTGTCGGCACCGGCACGGAATACATCGTTGCGCTTGCCACTTGCGTAGGGTCGGCTACTGACGTTGCGCTTACGGTTGCGGGCACATCTACCGAAGCCGGAGCATTGTAATTCACCGAGGTCGTCGTCGCATTGCTCAACGAACCTGGCCCCGATAGACTCCAGTTCACTCCCTGATTCCCTGTGTCGCCTGCGAGCGTCGCAATGACGGCTCGGGACTTACCCACATCCACGAAAATGATTCCTGCGGGCGCGAGTGTTACGCTGATCCCAGTGGCGCCTCCGGAAGAGACTCCCGTATTCGTTTGCGAGATCGGAATATTGTAGTTTTCACAGCCAGCGCTGCAAATAACGCCCATAAATAAACAGACCGCCGCCACTGCGGTTTGCCACCTTCTTTGCCTCGCGCTGGCTTGCACACTCACCCCTTAAGCATTTCGGAACTTCGAGCCGGGAACTCTGAGCGCGGCTCCGCGCTTCTCAACTCTCTACTTGCTCAAACAACAGATGAACTTAGCACCCGCCGAGTTGCTTCACCCTTTGGGGCGGAGGGCTCCGTCACCCGCGGGCACTCGGCTTAGTTGAACGAGCAGGTATCATAGCACGCACCATCGCACCTCGCGAATGCGGGGATTGTCTTTCTCTTCTAGCGTCTGGCGTCTGTTCTTGGTGGATTCAAAAAAAAGGATGGCCCCAGATTGGTCAGGGGGATGACAACCTGGGGCCGGGGGATTGAGTTGAGGCTGGGCCGGAGTAATTTTTCGCTTGCCGCCTTAACTGGTCACAATGCTTGCCCAGTTGTCCTCTTCTACCGCCAGGATCATGCTCTTGAACACGTCTATGTCCCAGCCGTCGCCTACTCGGAATCGAACTGCATCATCATTTTCACTGACGATTGTGCCGCGCAACGGAACTCGCAAATCCCCGGCCGATACTTGTATCACCACCGGTGTGCCTATCCAGTTTGTATACACGCTTGGCATCTCGATTCCCCCGAAAAGGACTGCGTACAAGCTGAAGATAGCTTGCTGCCTTGCTCAGCGCGCGCCTATGGTACCTGGGCACTATTTTGCTGGAACGGAAGTACTGTTATTTCTTCAGGCACAACCTCGCGCCACCAGTTCACCATCTTTTCGCCGGGCGCACAGGCATCCTGTGCCTGCGCGCATTCCTTCTCAATACTTCAAAGCGGGTCACTCCTGACTCTCCAAAAGTACTTCGGTACTCCCAAATTACCCCTCGCGCTTCATTGCCCGCTGCGCACGCATTCCTCAGAATGGTCTCGATAAGGGGCCCGCCGCGCCTTCATCTAAGTTTCATAAGCCTCTCGCGGCGGGCCTGGTCACGACCATGGAACCATCCTTCTTGAGAGCCCAAATGATCCTGCGCACATTTAGCCTTTGGGCCAGTGTTGCCACACTCGCCGTTTTCTGGCAAGAAAGCCGCCAGGACCCTTCTCTTTTCTGCTACCGTATTGGCAGGGAGTTTTTCGTGCGGAATTGCCGCGCAAATCAGCTCATTCAAGAAGACGCATGCTCGAAACTTTCAAGCACGTATTCCACTCCCTCTACGATGTCCAGAGCCTAGTCGCTCGCGGCGGCATTTTTCTCGTCTGCGCAATTGTCTTTGTTGAGACGGGTTTCTTCGTCGGCTTTTTTCTTCCTGGCGATTCCCTGCTTGTCACCGCGGGAATTGCGGCCGCCGCTGGTCTTCTGAATGTCTGGGCGCTGGCCCCCCTGGCGATGCTGTGCGCAATTGTCGGTGATCAAATCGGCTACGGAATTGGCCGCCAGGCCGGACAAGCTCTTTACAACCGCCCGGATTCTTTATTTTTCAAGCGCAAGCACCTTGACCGCGCGCACGAGTTCTACGCTACCTATGGCGGCAAAACCATTATCCTTGCCCGCTTCGTCCCAATCGTCCGCACGTTTTGCCCGCCCGTCGCCGGCGCCGCACAAATGAGCTATCACAAGTACCTTACCTATGACGTCGCTGGTGGCATCCTCTGGGTCGGCAGCATGATCTTCGGCGGGTACGCCGTCGGCAAACTGATGCCAAACCTCGGCGGCCGCATTCATTACGTCATCCTCGCCGTCATTTTCCTTTCTTTGCTTCCCGGCATCATCGGTGCCCTCCGCGCTCGCGGCGGCAAATCCGTCGCCCCAATCAGTCCACGCGCACCTGACTCCAATCTCTGATTGCCCGCCGCGTATTTCTGAATTACCTTCTATTGCCGACCCATGCCCAGATCCAGTTCCAAATCCACCAAGCCCACTATCGAAGCCATCATCTTCGACCTCGGCCGTGTAATCGTCAGACTCGAACCGCTCCGCGCCCTCGCCACCATCGGCGCCTCCGCCATTGGCAGCCCCACAAACTTGCCTCCGGAAAAAATGTGGGGAGCGATTCAAAAGGACCCTCTCTGGGCTTCCTGGCAGCAAGGCCGCGTCACTCCCCAGGATTGGTATGAAAACCTCACCACACGCTTCCACGCGCGCATCACCTTCAAGAAGTTCTGCGCCGCATGGAATAGCGTCATCGTTCCCGAACCCGATCTCTTGCTTCCGGATCGCCTGTTCGCTAGCCTGTCCAGGCGCTACCGTCTCGTCCTGCTCTCCAACACCGATCCCCTCCATGTCGAACATCTGGAGTCGCGATTCCGCTTCATGCGTCACTTCCCCGCGCGGGTCTACTCTTGCGCCGTTGGCGCCTGCAAACCGAGCCGCACGATCTTCCGCGCCGCCATACGCGCCGCCGAAACGCAGCCTGATCGCATCTTGTACATTGACGATATCCGGGCCTACGTCTTGGCCGGCCGCCGCCTGGGAATGCATGCCATACAGTTCCGCACCCGCCCCCAACTCGAAGCCGCCCTTCGCCTCCCGGGCTTTCTTTCCCCGTCTACGTAAAGGCGCGCCGTGCTTTTTAGTACCGAGCGCCTTCCCATTTGTTGGAAAAGGAAAAATTTTGCTCATTCAGTTACCCCCTGCCCCCGCCCTTGACCTCTAACCTATTGAAATTGCAGGCCTTCCCCATTCTCGCCTCCCTTCCATTCTTGGCACCACGATTGCCCTTTCTTCTGTGAAGCGACTGGGACACCCCTTCCGGACGCGAGCGGGGATTCGCGTTTTTCGCCGCAATCTACATCAAGCGGTGCCATCCAAGCTGTCGCGCCTTGGGCGCATGGAGGCAACACAGTGCGAGCTTTAATCCAGCGTCTTAAGATTCCAGCAACGGAATCACAACTGAGCGTCGCTCTGGCGCTCAGTGTCTTGGTAATGAGCCTCCTTCTCTATGGAATTCTCTGGGAATCCAACATTATCACTCAGCAGCGCGATGCCATTCGTTGGTTGTGGTCGCTTCACGGCGGCCATATGGGCTAGTACAGCCGCATGCTTTTCTCTCTCTAGGAAGGAAGTGACTGGGCCGCTCTCTCCGGAGCGGCCCCCTTCTTTTTTGAACACTTTTTCGTTCGCCCCCGAAAACTTTTCTCTTTTCCTAGTGTTAATATCCAGAGGAAAGTCATTCTCTTTACCGGAGGAAGATCATGTCCGCATGGCGTTCCAAGCTTTTCCCGATGCTCCTGGCGCTGGTAGCGTTTTCATTTGTCGCCGCTCCAGGCGCTTCGGCTGCAACATCTGGCGGCCACCATCCACATCATCACCGCCATCACAGACATCACCATCGCGCCTAATTGCGCGCAGAAGCCCGGCGCCTAAGCACGCCAGCTAGACCCGAGCTGAGTCGAGGTGTATCCCTGAGTTGAAGCCTGTAGCCCATGCCATTTCGTAGCCCTGGGGCCTTTCCCCGCCACGGATCCCATACTCCCCAAACGCGCCACCGCCGCCTCTGACCTCAGAAGCTGCCCACGTCTACGCACACTCTCTCGCGCATCCACCACAAGAATATCCGTCTAGAAAGCTCTTAGGGGAAACTACGGTAGGCCAATTTTCCTGCGGGTCCTATTTTACAAACAGCGCTTCTCGGAGTTGGTCCCGGCCCAAATACGTCTTCGAAGTATGAAACCGCGAGAAAAGTTCAGCTATCTCCCGGTTCTGCAATACCCTTGCCAGCGGAAATACAGAAGGCGCCGGGACCATCTCAAACGTCCGCTCATCCAGCACTCGATACCGGTGGAATTGCTCGGGCCGCGCGCTGTGGAACACGGAAAGAACCGCGCCTCCTTCACGCACGAGCGAACCCAGTCTCTCGGCCGTGCGCCGCATTACGTCATCCTCCATGTAATCCAGCACATCCCACGCCAGCACCGCGTCAAATGACCCCGGCGCATATTGCAGGCTGGCATCCAGAAATTTGCTGGCCAGTTCGGATTTGGTCAGCCGGTCCGCATCCGAAGGCAGCCCCTTCCGCCGCTCCGCATCTTCTTGTGAGAATTGCTTCCACCCTGTCAAAAGATCTTCGGTCGAAACCTTGAATCCCCGTTCCACAAAAAAACTCACCGTGGATTGCCACACCGGCCCAAGGTCCAGCAGATTTCCGCGTCCCAAGCCGCTCAAGTTCCACAAGAAATCTTTCAGGCTGCTGGACGTGCGCACCGTTCGCGGCGCGAACGATGGTTCAGCTCGAGAAACCTTCTTCGCATGCATGTGCGGCTGCGCCGTTGCCACAGCGCCGCCACCAGCGCGCACAACACCAAATCCCATGCGATTCAGAAAACTCATTCGTTATCCGTTTCAGACATTCCCAGGAACATTGCCGATCTTCGCCAGTGCGCCCTCGTTCTGATGCGTGAAATCCTTACTCCCAGCCCCGCCGCCATTCCCGCCGGTCGCAACGCCGTTGTCTTTCGCGATGCCGTTGTCTTTCGGAACGATTGGACTTGTCGCGGCTACGGCCGGGGTCGTAACCGCCGCAGTCTTGGCGGCTACGGGCTTCTTCTCAACCTCCGCCGCAACCTCAAGTTTGCCCTTCACAACCGCGCCATCTTCAATGGCCAACCGCGGCGAAATACCGTCACCCTGCCACTGGCCTGTGCGGCCCACCAGGATACGTTCCCCCGCGCGCAAATTGCCTTTCAAATCCCCGCGCACAATAATCTCGCGCGCTTCGATGTTGCCTGCCACGCGCCCCTCGGGCCCGATCATCACGCGGCCGCCGGGCAGTTGCACTGTCCCACTCACTTCGCCATCAATCTGTAGATCTTCGCTTCCACTTATCTGTCCGCGAATTGAAATTCCCTTACACACGATGCTCGTTGCCGTCTTCGGCGCCGCGACCTGCGCGATAGCCGGTCCGGAAGATTGCGCGGAGGATTGCCCAGTTGATTGCGCGTTCGCTTGAGTTGTTGGTGCGGGAACAACTGCTGCCGGTGGGGCGGACACAACATTCTGCGGGGTAGGAGACACCTTGGGCTCTTCTTGTCTGCGCCACATATTTCCTCCTTCGAGTGTCAATACGGGGCGGGCTTAAGCGAGGTACCCCAAGACACTACTAGAGAGCCGGAATATAGCGCACGGACCCGTCAAATGTAAATGGGCAATGAGTTTTGTTGCCCCCCAAACGGTACCAATTTGTGGAACCAGTCAACCTGCCCCAAAGACCAGTCGCCGGATCCCCCGGCTTGCTTGTGTCCCGTCCTGCGCCTGTGTGTGCCGCAATAGCCACATCGCCTCGCACATCCCCGCCATCTCATGCAGGAACATCTTTAGCCCCATCTTGTGCTGCCACCAATCCTCAGGGTCATATTGAGGATCCTTCGCAGAGGCCACATCCACCTGCACGCCGCCCGGAAAAACCTTCTGGAAAATATAGCGCGCCCGACGGGTATGGTAGTTCGACGTTACGATAATCACATGCCGCCAGCCCTTTTCAACCACTAGTCCCCGGAGCGCTTGTGCTTCTCCAATCGTGTCGTCAGCCCCGTGCCGGAATATCACCACTGCGGACGCCGGCACCCCATGGTCGGTAAGGTCGCGCTGCATTAGCTCGCCAATCCCCGCATACGGCCGCAGCATCCGTCCGCTCGCCACCACTACCGGCGCCCGATGCTCTTCATATAGCTCCGCCGCCCTCGTCGCTCGCGAGCCTTCCAAATTATCGTCACTCAGAACGATCAGCGCATCGGCCGTGGACGGCGGGTCTTCCACGACCCAGAAATCCCCCGCCTCACGCAAAATTGGACGCCGCAGCAAATAAATCGCAAACACAATCGCTGCCAGCATTAGAAGAAATATCAACCTGAAGAAAATCCCGCCGTGCTCGCCATTCCTGCCGCCGCGAAATCGTGGGATTGCCATGGCTTGGGTGGCTTTCTTTCGCACGAGCGGCTTTTTCCTCTCACGGCTGAGCCCCTGGGCTCCCGCCTGGGGGTGGCAAACCCGCCCGCAATCCCTCACAGCCCCGGATCCAACGCTCTCAGCTCCTCCGCGGCCACTTCCGGCTCCAGCGGATTGAAGTAAACCTCTTTAATGCTGTATGACTTGCTGCGCGATTCCACAATCGGCAAAATCTCGATGTGCCAGTGATAGTCCTCGGCAATCGTCGTCCAATATTTCGCGATTTCGCCCTTAGACGACGCTGCATTCGGCGCCGTATGCACCACCATGTGGTAGTCCTTTGTCAGTTTCTCAATGCGGCGGAGCACCCGCCCGAGCAGCGCCGCCAAATCCCTCCGGTTCGCGCCCGGTCGGGGCTGCTCGAACAAATGATTGTGCTTGCGGCTCATCAGCCAGATCTCGTAGGGCACCCTCGACGCATACGGACAAAACGCGAAGTACGAGCCCTGCACGTCCACCATGCGCTTCCCGCGCTTTTCCTCCTGATGAACAATGTCGCAAAAAACGCAGCGCTCCTTCTGCTCAAACCACGTGCGCGACGAGCGCAGTTCGTACAGAATTCTCCGCGGCACGAATGTCGTCGCCGTCACTTGCGAATGCGAATGCTCCCATTCCGCCCCGCCCACCACTCCTTGATTCTTGAACACGGTGACGTACTTGAATCGCCGGTCGCGCTTCAGGTCCGCGATGCGCTGCGCGTAAACCGTCAGCACCTCTTCGATCTGCTCGTCGCTCATTCGAGAAAGCTTCAGGTCGTGCCGGGGAGTCTCCACAATAATCTCGTGCGCCCCGACCAGCCCCATCCGGTCGTAAATCCCCTCCGCCTGCCGCGCCACCTCGCCCTCAATCCGGTATAGCGGATCAAAATGCGGCATCACCCGCACCCGCCACGGCCCGGCCGAGGGCTGCACGGAAAGCGTCTGCTGCTCGCTCTCGTGCCCTGGGCACAACGGACATCCCGCCGGCGCTTCCACATGCTCCGGATGCCCAATCAGCACCCAGCTTCTTGTAATGGGGTCCTTACGAAGTTCCATCGTTGGAAGACCTGAGGATTTGGCCCACTGGCGTAAACTCTGCCACCACTACACGCTCAACAGTGAGAATTATTTCCCGCATCAATGAATTGCACTTTATCTCACCGCGCCGCCACGCGCAACGATTTCTGCAGCCCGGGTTCCCCCGAACCGGGGCTTTTGTTCCTGCTTCGCCGCTCGGTTTTGTAGCTCAGGTCGCATCGAAGCCCTGAGGCTTCTCGCCGCCACAAGGCACCGCGCCATCAAACACATCATGTTGCTCTCTGAAATCTCAAATCTGAAATTTGAAATCTCTGAGGGCTATAAAACAAAAGGACGCAACCAGAAATCAGTTGCGCCCTCCAAACTTGTCTTTGCTACTGAACGTTACGCCGAAACCAAATCGCTCGCCGCCGCGGATGGCGGAGGCACATCAGTAGCCGCTGGCATTCCCACCTTAGGCAGATTCGCCAGCTTCACCCGAACCACTTTCTTCGCCAGCCCCAGCATCTTCAGTGTCCAGATGCCGTACCAGTTGAAATCGATTTCATACCACCTCAGGCCGTGCCGCGCTGACACCGGGTGCGCGTGGTGATTGTTGTGCCATCCTTCGCCCCACGAAAGTATCGCTACCACGAAATTATTCGTCGAGTTGTCGGCCGTCTTGAATCGCCGCGAACCCCATATATGGGTCGCCGAATTCACCAGCCAGGTCGCATGCAATCCCACTACAGTGCGCACAAAAATTCCCCACAGCAGGAATGGCCAGCCGCCCACCGCGAACAAAATCGCCGCCAGAATGATAATCGGCACGTAGTGATATTTCGTAATCCACACGTGGAATTTGTCTTTCGCCAGATCGGGAACGTATCGCGCAAGTGTCGTCGTGTCGTGGTGCATGGACTTGCCCATCAATATCCAGCCCATATGTGCCCACCACGTCCCATCATTCGGTGAATGCGGATCGCCGTCTTTATCCGAAAACTGATGATGTATCCTGTGCGTCGCCACCCAGAAAATCGGTCCGCCCTCCAGCGCCAGCACCGCGCACACCGTCATGCAATACTCCACCCACTTGGGCGTCTTGTATCCACGATGCGTCAGCAGCCGGTGGTAGCAAATTCCAATCCCCACGCTCCCCGTCAGCCACCACAGAAAAATCGCTACGAACAACGCTTTCCAGGTGAAAAAGAACAGCGCCGCAATCGCTCCCAGGTGAAACAGCATCATGAAAGAAGCCGTCACCCAGTTAATTTGATTGTCCCCCGCATGGTCCCTGCCCAGATCATCAATCGTCATTGCCACGGGATTTCCTTCCTTTTCTCATTCGAGCACAGCCCCAACACGCGCTCCGCTTCCGCGCCGATTATTGCCCTGCTTGTTTTGGGCGTGCTCTCAAAACGACCTGTGCGGCCCACCTGGAGGAAATAACTCAGAGCACCAAACACTAGCATAGCAGGAATGATTCCCTGCCGCGCATGAAATCTTCATGAAACCTGCACAGAACCTAACTACGCATTCCCAGCGAGATCTATTTTCCGTCACCTATACCATTAGACGCTCCCATCTCTCCAATAGTTACGCAAAACTTGAATTATCAGCCAAACAAGTTCCAAAAATTCCATCGGCGCCTTTGCCTTTGTAACCCCGGTTCCCCGAACCCCGGTCTTCGCCCGCAAGCCACTTCTTACAATATCCTTCTCCCCACCCGTCACACTTTCCCCGTTCATGCGTCATAATCGCTTGTACCATGGCCGGAGGTCCTTCCATGTCCACCGTCTACAAAGACGTCCAATACGCCATAAGAATGTTCCTCAAGAGCCTCGGCTTCACCGCCGTCGCCATCCTCACCCTCGCGCTCGGCATCGGCGCCAACACCGCCATCTTCAGCGTCGTGAATGCCGTCCTCCTCCGCCCGCTGCCTTTCCGAGATCCAAGCCGTCTCGTCATGCTCTACGAGCAAATGCCCACCATCCCAGTCCTCGGCCCCTCATATGAAAATTTTGTTGATTGGCGCGACCAAAGCACTTCTTACGAAGGCGTCGCCCTCGTCCGCAACACCACCTTCAACCTCACCGGTGCGGGAGATCCCGAGCGCCTCGCAGGACAAATGGCCAGCGCGAATTTCTTTCCACTGCTCGGTATCAACACCATGCAAGGCCGCACCTTCCTTCCTGAAGAAGACCGCGCTGGCGGCCAGCCCGTCGTCTTGCTCACCTATGGATTCTGGCAGCGCCACTTCGGCGGAGCGCCCAGCGCCCTCGGCAAAAATATTACTCTCGATAATTTGTCCTACACCGTCGTTGGCATCCTTCCTCCCAATTTCCAGTTCTTCCAACCCGCGGACGTGCTGGTTCCCATCGCGCCCTGGGCGAAAACTCTTCCCGATGACCGCTCTTGGCATCCCGGCCTCATTGCTGTCGGACGATTGAAGCCGGACATTTCCGTCTCGCAGGCCCGCGCGGAAATCTCCGTAATTGCCAAGCGCCTTGAAAAGCAGTATCCCGTTTACGATACGAACGTCGGCGCAAGCGCCATCGCCTTGCACGAACAGCTCGTGCAAAACGTCCGCCCCGCGCTTCTCGTCCTTCTCGGCGCCGTCGGACTCGTCCTGCTGATCGCCTGCACCAATATCGCCAACCTTCTTCTCGCTCGCGCCTCGGGACGCCGCCAGGAAATCGCTATTCGTATGGCCATCGGAGCGGGACGTTACAGAATCCTCCGCCAGCTCCTCACTGAAAGTGTTCTCCTGGCCATCGTTGGCGCCGCCGCGGGACTTTTCCTCGCCTGGCTCACCATGGCGCCCCTTGTCAGTCTCGCTTCCACCAGCATTCCAAATGTTGGCCCCATCAATCTCGACGGCCGCGTTCTCCTCTTCGCCGTCATCATTGCCGTTCTTGCCGGCATTCTCTTTGGACTCGTCCCTGCCTTTCAAACCGCCCGCCTCGATTTGCGCACCATGCTCAATGAATCTCCGCGCGGCTCCACAGGCACCAGTCGCCAGCGGCAATTTCGCGGCGCGCTCGTCGTGACGGAAGTCGCTCTCGCCCTTGTCCTTCTTATTGGAGCGGGCCTTCTCCTTCGCAGTTTCGCACGCCTGCAGGACGTTCAGCCCGGCTTCCAGCCCGCCAATCTTTTGGTCGTGGACGTTCCTCTCTCACAAAAAGCATTCCCTCAATCCGCGCAGCGTATGGAATTTTTTGATCGCCTCCTCGATCGCCTCGCCGCCCTTCCGGGCGTTCATGCCGCGGGCGCTGCCAGCAATCTTCCCGTCAGTGGCGGAGGTTCCATCATCCATTTCAATATCGAAGGCCATCCGCCGAAATCCGCGCAGGATTACATTCTCGTTGGCTATCGTCCCGTCAGTCCAAGCTATCTCCAAACTCTTCGTGTCCCGCTCCTTCAAGGACGTCTTCTCACAAATGCCGACACCGAAAAAGCTCCCTATGCCGTCGTCGTGAATGAAGCCATGGCTCGCCGCTTCTTCCCCGGCGAATCGCCGCTTGGAAAACGTGTTCAGCTCGGCGCTTTGCCCAACACGCAAATTCCCTACATGGAAATTGTCGGTGTGGTTGGCGACATGAAACAGAATCTCGCCACGGACCCCGTCGCGGAAATGTATGTTCCCTATCGCCAGGCGGATTCCATGCTTCCCGTCTTCTTTCTCTCTTTCGTTCTGCGTACCGATGGCGATCCGCACTCCCAGATTCCCGCCGTTCGCAGCCTTGTTCATGACCTGAATCCCAATCAGCCCCTGGTTCGCTTTCGCACCATGGAGGAAAACATCTCCACGTCCGTCAGCCAGCCGCGCTTTCGCACGGTGCTTCTCGGCATCTTTGCCATCAGCGCGCTGTTGCTTTCCGCCGTTGGTATCTACGGACTCATGGCTTACTCCGTAACCCAGCGCGTCCATGAGCTCGGCATTCGCATCACCCTCGGCGCACAAAGAGGCGACGTACTCAAACTCATCGTCGGCCAGGGACTCAAGCTCGTCCTCCTCGGCGTCATCGTCGGCATGCTGGGCGCTTTCGCCCTCAGCCGTGTCCTCTCATCCTTTCTCTACGGCATCTCCGCCACCGATCCCCTAACCTTCGCCGCTGTCCCTGCAACTCTCATCTTCATCGCCCTCGCCGCCTGCTACATCCCCGCCCGCCGCGCCACCAAAGTGGATCCCATCGTAGCCCTCCGGTACGAGTAGCAAATTTCGCAGGCCATCAGTCCCCGTAGCCCGGGTTCCCCGAACCCGGGGTCTTTTGTTCTCGTGTTTGCCTTTGTAGCCCCGGGGCCTCCCGCCACCACAATCCACCCAGCCGCAAACGCACCACGCTTTTTCTGGAATCTGAAATCTCAAATCTGAAATCCCGCGCCGCCTCTCCATGTTTCTCCTCCTAACTTGGGAACCGCCTCACCTTTATGTATGATTTCATCCAATGTCTCCCCATCTCACTCTCGTCGAAGCCCGAGTCCTCGGGGCCCTCATCGAAAAGGAAATCACCACTCCCGATTACTATCCTCTTTCCCTCAACGCGCTCGTCAACGCCTGTAACCAGAAATCCAATCGAGATCCAGCCATGAATCTCGACGACACCACTGTTGAGGATTCCCTGCGCACCCTCGCCGAAAAAAACCTTGCCGGCCGCGCTGACAACATGGATAGCCGCGTCACAAAATACGAGCATCGCCTTCAGGAAGCCTTCAACTTCACGCGTCTCGAAACCGCCATCCTCTGCGAATTGCTTTTGCGTGGCCCTCAAACTCCCGGCGAACTCCGCAGCCGTGCCGAACGCATGCACCACTTCGATGACCTGAATGAAGTCCACTCCACGTTGCAGCGCCTCATGAAATACGATCCGCCCATCGTCAAGATCCTCCCTCGCCAGCCCGGCACGAAGGAGCAGCGTTACACGCACCTCCTCTCCGGTGACTTCGAGCCCTCGCACCCGGAATCCGCCTCGCCCGCCGCCTCCAATGCATCCTCTACTCCTCGCGCCTCCGTCGCACCGATTGCGCCCACCGCAACCGCATCCTCCGCGCCCAACGCGGACCGTATCTCCCGCCTCGAACAGCAAGTCGCCGCCCTCCAAACAGAAGTCACTACCCTGGAGCAGCAACTGGCAAATTTCAAAAAACAATTCGATTAGCGCCTCCCTCCTCCTTCCTGAAATCCAAAATCTCGTGGTGGCCGCCGAGTCTTGTAGTTCATGTTCCTGTCGCCTTTTGTCTGCGCCTGAGGCCTTTGAATTTGCATTTGGTTTTGTAGCCCGGGTTCCCCGAACCCGGGGCCTTTTGTCTTGCCTTTACGCTTGCCTTTCCCTCTCGCGCCCGAATCCGTTGTATCCACGGCACGAGAAGCGTACGATGCCCAAATCAGAGGCCTATGTCGGAAATTTCTTATTTTCACGCGGCAAACAAAAATTAAATCATTTGCGAGCAATGATTCCCAATCTCGTGACGGAGCGAAGAATGAAAACAATTCGTAGCCGCATGAAATCTCTCGCGCAAATCGGCGCGATTCTTGGCCTGTCGGTCGCCTGCCTGGCGCTCCCGGGAAAATCTCAAATGCTGTCCGGCGAACAGACGCAACCATCTGGCGGAGCGCGCGGCGGCGCTGAATCGCTTGGTGATTTGAGGTTCCGGAATCTGGGTCCCGCGAACGCCGGTGGACGCGTCGCGGCTGTGGCGGGAGTTCCTGGGAATCCAAATATTATTTACGTCGGCGCGGCGGGCGGGGGCGTCTGGAAAACAACCGACGGCGGAATCTCGTGGCGCGCGATTTGGGAAAGCATGCCCACTGCTTCGATCGGCGCGATTGCGCTCGCACGACAGAATCCGAACTGGATATGGGTTGGCACTGGAGAAGGCAATCCGCGCAACGATGTGCTCACCGGGCACGGCGTATTCTTTTCGTCGGATGGCGGCGCGAGCTGGAAGCCAATGGGGCTCGAGACAACGGGGCAGATTCCGGTTGTGCTCGTGTCCCCGGCGGACGCGAACACAGTTTACGTGGCCTCCATCGGCCACGCCTGGGGCGCCAACGCCGATCGCGGCGTCTTTCGCACCACCGATGGCGGGAAGAGCTGGCAAAAAATCCTCTACATAAATGACACGACCGGCGCAAGCGATCTGGTGATGGATCCGCAAAATCCAAAAGTTCTTTATGCGGGAATGTGGCAGGTCACGCGCCGTCCATGGATTCTGGAAAGCGGCGGCGCCTCGAGTGGAATTTATCGCAGCACGGATGGCGGCGACACTTGGCAGAAACTGACATCCGGATTGCCACCGGCGCCCGTGGGGCGCATTGGCCTCGCGGTTGCCCCCAGCAATCCCTCGCATGTCTATGCTCTGGTGGAATCGAACAGCGGCGTGCTCTGGGAATCGCGCGACGGCGGCAATCGCTGGGCGAAAGTTTCCGATGATCGCTCGATTCAGGCGCGCCCCTTCTATTTTTCACATCTGTACGTGCCGCAGGATAACGAAGACCGCATTTATTTCTTGTCCTACGATATTTTGCTCTCCACCGATGGCGGCAAAAATTCGCACATCATCGCGCGCGGCGTGCATCCCGATCATCACTCGCTCTGGATTGATCCGCGTGATTCGTCGCACTTGCTGGAAGGAAATGACGGCGGCGTCTACGTTTCGTTTGACGCGGGCGATCACTGGCGCTATCTGGACAATCTGCCGGTCGAGCAATTTTACAGTGTGGCGATTGACGATCGTGTTCCCTATACGGTGTGCGGAGGATTGCAGGACAACAATGGCTGGTGCGGCCCATCGAATAGCGTGAAAACGGGCGGCATCGGGCCCAGTGATTGGCAAGTGTTCGTCGGCGGCGACGGGCAATACGTTGTGCCGGGACGCGGCGGCTCGCCTTACGTGTACGGCGATTCGCAGGGCGGCGCCATCGTGCGCACAAATCGTGAAAATGAAGCGAGCGCGTCGGTGCGGCCGTATAACCTCGGCGCGGGCGACTTGAAACTGTCAGACCTTAAATATCGCTTCAACTGGACCTCGCCGATCGCTATTTCGCCGAAGGACTCGAGCGAAGTCTACCTCGGCGGCAATGTGCTCTTTCGCTCGAAGGACGCGGGCGCTCACTGGACGCCTATCTCCGGCGATTTGACGCGCAACGACAAATCCAAGCAGGCCTTGACCGGCGGCCCAATTCTTCTGGACCTGAGCAGTGCCGAAAATTATGACACGATTCTTTCCATCTCAATTTCGCCGCTCGACCCGAACGTGATTTGGGTTGGCACCGACGATGGATGCGTGCAGGTTACTCGCGATGGCGGCGCGCACTGGACGAGCGCCGCAGGCGCTATCCCGAATCTGCAGGAGTGGGGCCGCATTTCGCAAATTGATGCCTCCCCATTCGCCGCGGGCGCCGCCTTTGCCGCGGTGGATTTCCATGAAATGGAAAATAACAAGCCGTACGTTTTCAAGACCGAGGATTTCGGTAAGACGTGGACGGCAATTACGGGCAATCTGCCGGATGGCGCGCCTGCCCATGTAGTGCGCGAAGATCCCAATAAGCGCGGGCTACTCGTCGTCGGGACCGACACGGGACTTTTTTACTCGGATGGCGCCGCCGAATGGAAACCGCTCCGCGCTGGTTTTCCCACCGCGCCGGTTTTTGATCTGCAATTCGCCCCGAAAACACACGACTTGATAGTGGCGACTCACGGGCGCGGTCTGTTTATCCTGGACGACATTTCTCCACTGGAACAAATGTCAGCCGCGACTGCGCCATTCCATCTCTTCCCGGTTGCGGATGCATATCGGTGGCGTATTCGCAATGCTGGAGGATTTTCTCTCGGCACGTTTACCGCTCCGAATCCGCCAACCGGCGCGGTGATCACATTCTATGTTTCGAGGACTCCTGAACAGGTGGAGGCGCGCGCGCCAGCATTTATCTCGATTCTCGACGCGCAAGGACACGTGATTCGGAGGATTGACTCGCGCCCTCATGCGGGAATCAATCGCGTAGTGTGGCCACTGAATTACGAAGCGCCGCTGGCTCTCAATTTCATCCCCGGCGCCGAAGGCGGCGGAGGCGAGGAAGGCGGCGGGGGCGGCCGCGGGGGCGCAGCTCCGTCGGTACCGCCCGGCGTTTATCGAGTCGACGTCTTGGACACGGCGACCCAGCAAACACAAACCCAAATGGTGCACGTTGAACCTGACCCGCGCTTCAAGAGCGACCCCGCGGGTTTTGCTGCGCAGACCAAGACAGCCATCGAGGCGAGCACCGCGCTTTCGGAATTGAACGCGCTGCTGAATCAAATGGAAAGGATTCGAGCTCAGCTTCGGGCATTGGGTAATCCCCGCAAGGATCCGTTGGGGATTCGCGCGACGGACTTGGAAAATAAAGTGGCCGCGATGGAAGATCCTCTCTACAATTCAGCCGCGCTGCACGACAGCAAAGCATATCTGCACTTTCTCTCACGCCTGCACGACCGTTTGACGCGTGTCGCGGGTCAGATTTCCGCCAACTACGGCGAACCGCCCAACCAGATGATGCTCGATGAATTGGCCGAGCTGACCGCTCAGGTGAAGCAGCACGCGGCGGAGTTCGATCAGTTCCTCGCGACGGACGGCGTAGCCTTCAACAAATTCGCGGCCGAACAGGGCGCGCAAGCGTTGGATCTCGGCAAGCCAACAGTGAACAAGTAATACCGCCCAACTCTCACGGCGAGCATGTTCGTGTACCTCAGGTCCCCGGCGCCCTTGCCGGGACCTGAGGCCTCTGAATCGGCATTACCTCTCAATCCTCTCCTGCGTCCTCGCGCATCCCTATTGACTTTCTCCCCCATCCCGATAAATCCTCTCCCTCATGAACCCCTCTCAAGTTCTCCTTCTCGCATTCCTCATCGGAGTCATCGCCGGACTCCGCTCTTTCACCGCTCCCGCCACAGTCGCTTGGGGCCTGCATTTGAACTGGCTCAGCGTGGGCTCAAGCCGCCTCGCCTTCATGGGCTCAACAGCCGCGGTAATCATCCTCAGCTTGATCGCCCTCGGCGAAATAATTGCCGATAAGCTTCCCTCAACTCCCAATCGCACAAGTCCTGCGGGACTCATCGGCCGAATCATCTTCGGAGGCCTCGCCGGAGCCATCCTCGCCGTGGCCGGAGGCCAATCCCTGGCCCTCGGCGCGCTACTCGGCGCCATAGGCGGCGTCGCCGGAGCCTTCGCCGGCTATCAGGTCCGCACCCGCCTCGTAAAGGCTCTCAAGTGCCCCGACTTTGTGATTGCCATTCTCGAAGACGCCACCGCCATCGCTGGCGGCCTCTTCATCGTCTCGCGCTTCTAACCTCGCACCCAGCGTGTTTTCCTTTCGCTTCAGCTCTTGACGTAATCCTGCCTTTGCCTCTGACGCCAT
>CAWJZY010000003.1:0-104625 GCA_963847505.1 uncultured Acidobacteriota bacterium | reverse complement strand
GATCCTCGATCGCGCTGATGAGGCGAAACCACCGTCAAACTGTACCGTGCTAGTTCCCTGACTCGATCCGAAGTTTGACCCACTGATGGTCACCGATGCCCCAACGGCTCCTGTGGTGGTCGACAAGCTCGTAATGGCAGGACTGCTCGATCCTCCTCCCATTGCTGCTGCCCCTACGCTGTAGAACGTTGAAGGACTGTTCTGGTTGTTGTATTCCGTCGTGATCCAATCTGCCGATCGCGCCGATATTCGAGGCTCGCACCTCGTCTAAATTCCCTGGAAATTAGAAGATCGTTCCATCCTTTCCCCATTGCCGCTTTGCCAGCAAGTGTCACCGTCCCTACCGAATGCGTACCGACCGCTACACCATTGATATGTAAGGTCGCGACTCCCCCCGTAAACGTATACACCACGTGTGTCCACGTATCTAAGGTATACGGTGAGGTTATCTGAGTGCCGTTATTCAGGGCTCCATACCAATTTCCATCACTCGCCGCTCCAATTCCAATATACCCGTATGCCCCATCTCCTTCATTTGCATCCTGAAAAATAGGGGAGCCGCTCAAATTGGACTCACTCCCAACCGCAGCGCTCGTAAGATATGCCCATGCTTCAAAAGTTCCATCTGTGGTGGTCACAAAATCAGACATAGGGACGGCCGTATCAATCCATTGATTCGTGCCGTTGAGGCTGACCCCTCCATCTATTTTTCCTGTTGTTGCCGTAGGAGAATTTTCCAATATTCCGTTTCTGCCATTGCTTGTAGAATCGTTTGCCGAAAGCGTCGTCCCATTGGGAAAGTGCCATACGCCCGTATAGTTACTGTTCCACGTCCCGGTAGGATTCGACTGGTCGGTCGTCACCGATGCATTCCCGTAGAACATGTAAATCACCGTGTCCGTCGTGTGCGACAGCGTCGCTACCTTCACCCAATCAATCATCGCTCCGGTTGACCCACTGTAGCTTTCCCGCTCGTAGGCCAACGGCAGCGTTCCCCCCGCATCCGACGTGAACAGTATGTCGTACCCATTGGCATTGGTGACGCTGCCCCCATTACTCGTCGTCTTCAAATCCGCATACGTGTTCGCCGGCAACGAAATCAGCACCGGGAAATTCGTTTGATCCGTGTTCGGTACCTGCAGGTGGCTGATCGTGATCGGTCGCATGTTCGCGTACCCGTTTGAGAACCCTGAACCCCCTGCCGGCATCGCGCTGGCTTGGTTCGAGTTCCCACTCGTGCCGCCCGAACTCACTGCCGTCACTACATAATAGTAAGTCGTGCCATTGGTCAGTCCCGTATTCGTATAGCTCGTCGTCGTGACACTGGTGATCTCGGTGTACGGACCCCCATTCGTCGTGGAGCTGTAAACGTTGTAGCTCGTGGCTCCAACAGACGCGTTCCACGTCAGGCTTACCTGCCCGTTCCCCGCCGTTGCCGTTAGTCCTGTCGGCGCCGCGGGCGGAAGAACCGTGAAGTTGACGCCATTGCTGTTCACTCCGCTGGCAAAGACCACCACATTACCGGTTGTCGCTCCAGAAGGAACCGTCGTCGCAATCGTGGTCGCACTCCAGCTTGTCACACTGGCCGTCGTCCCGTTAAACATCACCGTCCCGCTGCCTTGACTGGAACCGAAGTTCGTTCCGCTGATCGTTACCGCCGTCCCCACACTGCCAGACGTTGTTGACAGGCTCGTGATATTTGGCGCCGGCACGACGGTGAAGGCCACTCCATTGCTGTTCGTCGAATTCACATTCACCACCACATTCCCTGTCGTTGCGCCGGAAGGTACGGCAGTGGAGATGCTCGTGTTGCTCCAGATCGATACGCTTGCCGTCGTCCCATTAAACTGTACCGTGCTAGTTCCCTGACTCGATCCGAAGTTCGACCCACTGATGGTCACCGATGCCCCAACGGCTCCTGTGGTGGTCGACAAGCTCGTAATGGCAGGACTGCTCGATCCTCCTCCCATTACTGCTGCCCCTACGCTGTAGAACGTTGAAGGACTGTTCTGGTTGTTGTATTCCGTCGTGATCCAGTCGGCCGATCGCGCGATATTCGAAATTCTCACCTCGTCCATCCAATTCCCTGGAAATAGATAGATCGTTCCGATCCTTTACCATTGCCGCTTTGCCAGCAAGTGTTCACCGTCCCTACCGAATGCTACCGACCGCTGCACCATTGATATGTATATCGTCAGCGACTCCCCCCGTAAACGTTACCACCACGTGTGTCCACGTATCCAAGGTATACGGTGAGAGGTAGCCGAGTGCCATATAGTAAGGGCTGCCATACCAGATTAAAATCCATACAGCCCGCCGCTCCGTGACTCCAATATACCCATATGCCGCGCAGCTCCTTCATCCGCATCCTGAAATATTGCCGAGCATCGCCAAATTGGACTCAGCTCCCAACCGCATCGCTCGTAAGATTTACCCATGCTTCAAAAGTTCCATCTGTGGTGGGTCACAAGATGCAGACATCAGGGACGGCTCGTATCAATCCATTGATTCGTGCCATTGAGGCTGACCCCTCCATCAATTTCTCCTGTTGTTGCCGTAGGAGAATTTTCCGTAATATTCCGTTGTTCGCCATTGCTTGTAGAATCGTTTGCCGTAAGCGTCGTCCCATTCGGAAAGTGCCACACGCCCGTATAGTTGCTGTTCCACGTCCCGGTAGGATTCGACTGGTCGGTCGTCACCGATGCATTCCCGTAGAACATGTAAATCACCGTGTCCGTCGTGTGCGACAGCGTCGCTACCTTCACCCAATCAATCATCGCTCCGGTTGACCCACTGTAGCTTTCCCGCTCGTAGGCCAACGGCAGCGTTCCCCCCGCATCCGACGTGAACAGTATGTCGTACCCATTGGCATTGGTGACGCTGCCCCCATTACTCGTCGTCTTCAAATCCGCATACGTGTTCGCCGGCAACGAAATCAGCACCGGGAAATTCGTTTGATCCGTGTTCGGTACCTGCAGGTGGCTGATCGTGATCGGTCGCATGTTCGCGTACCCGTTTGAGAACCCTGAACCCCCTGCCGGCATCGCGCTGGCTTGGTTCGAGTTCCCACTCGTGCCGCCCGAACTCACTGCCGTCACTACATAATAGTAAGTCGTGCCATTGGTCAGTCCCGTATTCGTATAGCTCGTCGTCGTGACACTAGTGATCTCGGTGTACGGACCCCCATTCGTCGTGGCGCTGTAAACGTTGTAGCTCGTGGCTCCAACAGACGCGTTCCACGTCAGGCTTACCTGCCCGTTCCCCGCCGTTGCCGTTAGTCCTGTCGGCGCCGCGGGTGGAAGAACCGTGAAGTTTACGCCACTGCTGTTCACACCGCTGGCAAAGACCACCACATTACCGGTTGTCGCTCCGGAAGGAACCGTCGTCGCAATCGCGGTCGCATTCCAGCTTGTCACACTGGCCGTCGTCCCGTTAAACATCACCGTCCCGCTGCCTTGACTGGAACCGAAGTTCGTTCCGCTGATCGTTACCGCCGTCCCCACACTGCCAGACGTTGTTGACAGGCTCGTGATATTTGGCGCCGGCACGACGGTGAAGGCCACTCCATTGCTGTTCGTCGAATTCACATTCACCACCACATTCCCTGTCGTTGCGCCGGAAGGTACGGCAGTGGAGATACTCGTGTTGCTCCAGCTCGATACGCTTGCCGTCGTCCCATTAAACTGTACCGTGCTAGTTCCCTGGCTCGATCCGAAGTTCGACCCACTGATGGTCACCGATGCCCCAACGGCTCCTGTGGTGGTCGACAAGCTCGTAATGGCAGGACTGCTCGATCCTCCTCCCATTACTGCTGCCCCTACGCTGTAGAACGTTGAAGGACTGTTCTGGTTGTTGTATTCCGTCGTGATCCAGTCGGCCGATCGCGCGATATTCGAGACTCGCACCTCGTCTATTCAATTCCCTGGAAATTAGAAGATCGTTCCGATCCTATAAGGCCGCATTGCCGCTGTTGCCGTGATTGTAACCGTCCCACGAATGCGTTCGCCGCTGCACCATTGATATGTAATGTCGTCGACTGGCCCCCGTCATACGTTACGACCACGTGCGTCCACGTATCCAAAGTATACGCGTGAGGTTATTGAGTGCCGTTAGCCAGGCTCACATAGCAATTACCATCTACTCACCGTTCCAATTCCAATATAGCCCGAATGCCCCATGCTGCCGTCATTTGCATCACTGAAACATAGGGTGATGCCCGCTCAACTTGTCGAGTATCACTCGTAATCGCAGCGCTCGTAGGAGTATACCCATGCTTCAATCAGTTACCGTCTCGGTGGATGGTCATAAGATGCGCATCAGGTACGGCTCATATAATCCATTGCATTCGTGCCGTTGAGGCTGCCCCTCCATCAATTTTTCCCGTTGTAGCCGTCGGCCGAATTCTCGTAATAGTTCCGTTGTTCGCCATTGCTTGTCGAATCGTTTGCCGTAAGCGTCGTCCCATTCGGCAAGTGCCATACACCCTGTATAGTTGCTGTTCCACGTCCCGGTAGGATTCGACTGGTCGGTCGTCACCGATGCATTCCCGTAGAACATGTAAATCACCGTGTCCGTCGTGTGCGACAGCGTCGCTACCTTCACCCAATCAATCATCGCTCCGGTAGACCCACTGTAGCTTTCCCGCTCGTAGGCTAACGGCAGCGTTCCCCCCGCATCCGACGTGAACAGTATGTCGTACCCGTTGGCATTGGTGACGCTGCCCCCATTACTCGTCGTCTTCAAATCCGCATACGTGTTCGCCGGCAACGAAATCAGCACCGGGAAATTCGTTTGATCCGTGTTCGCTACCTGCAGGTGGCTGATCGTGATCGGTCGCATGTTCGCGTACCCGTTTGAGAACCCTGAACCCCCTGCCGGCATCGCGCTGGCTTGGTTCGAATTCCCACTCGTGCCGCCCGAACTCACTGCCGTCACTACATAATAGTAAGTCGTGCCATTGGTCAGTCCCGTATTCGTATAGCTCGTCGTCGCGACACTGGTGATCTCGGTGTACGGACCCCCATTCGTCGTAGAACTGTAAACGTTGTAGCTCGTGGCTCCAACAGACGCGTTCCACGTCAGGCTTACCTGCCCGTTCCCCGCCGTTGCCGTTAGTCCTGTCGGCGCCGCGGGCACAGCAACCGTGATCGTCGTTGAATTACTTGCATTCGCGGTCGCCGAATCACCGCCGGAAACACTCACCTGGTTCACCTGCGGCGAACTGGCATTCGATGCCACATTCACCGTTACCGTAATCACCGGATAGCTCAACCCTCCGTTCAGGACATCACTGCGTGTGCAAGTGGTTGTCCCGCAGGTCCATCCCGTCCCGACCATTGATACCAGTGTCAATCCAGATGGCGCCGTCTCGGTCACCGTCACTGTTCCGCTTGTCGGGCCCGCGGTCGCTCCATTCGACACAGTCACGGTATAGGTCGCGTTCTGTTGCCCCTGGGTGAAATTCCCGGTGTGTGTCTTCGCAATACTCAGCACTGGAAGCGCAATGATAACAGTCGAATCATTCGCGTTCGCCGGCGCAGAACCGCCGCCGGAAACACTCACCTGATTCACCTGTGGCGAACTCGCATTCGATGCCACATTTACCGTCACCGTAATCGCCGGATAGCTCAACCCTCCGTTCAGGACGTCAGTGCGTGTGCAAGTCGTGGTCCCGCACGTCCATCCCGTCCCGACCATCGAAACGAGCGTCAGTCCGGCAGGTATCGTCTCAGTCACCGTTACTGTTCCGCTCGTCGGGCCCGCGCTTGCTCCATTCGATACCGTCACTGAATAAGTCGCGTTCTGTTGCCCTTGGGTGAAATTCCCAGTGTGCGCGCTTATGATGCTGAGCACTGCCGGGTTCGATGATTTCGGCCAACTGTTGACCAAATTGTAGGCGTTGACTGTGCCGATTCCCGTAGCAAAGTCCCAGCCAGTTTGTGTTCCATAAGCCGGTTGGTACGCGGTGTTAGAAAGAGAGAGCACACCATGCGTGGCGGAGTCCAAGTAGCAGTTATGGGTGCCCGTGCAGTTCACGTCCATGTCGCCCGCAGTCACGTCGTAGAAAACGCATGTGCTGGCCACGCCGTTGCCGAGGGAGGAATTACAGGAGGCGTCGCCACCCGAACCATACTCAGCACGGGCAAGGGAGTAATACGTGGAATTCGGATTGCCCGCGCTGCTTCCAGTGGTCTGATTCACGAGCGCCTGAATGGCAGCCATAATCGGAGACGAAATTGATGTTCCGCCAAAACCGGACCACGTGTTGGGAGCGCCAGCGCAGGAAGTTCCGCCGTTAGCGGTATCGGAATAACATGTCACATAGTAGTGTCCCCAGATCCCGTTCGCGGCGAAGAGCGAGACATCGGGGATATCGCGCAAGCTATCGGTCGGGTTGCCCAAAACAGTTTGCCAACTTGGCTTGGCATATCCCATACATGTTCCACTGACAACTCCGCCAGTCCCCGGAATTCCGGTTGCGCAGCCGCTTGGGCCGCCGCTTCCAGAAGCAGTGGTCAGAAATTCGCTGCCTGTTGAGCTATTGCAAAACCCACTCGTGCCGTAAGTCGTGGCATATCCCAAATAAGTAGCAAGAATCACACCGGCGCACGAATCGTTCCACGGAATCTCTGGAATGTATGAAACTGCGGAACCATACGTGGCTGTGTTGGACGAGGCCCAATAGGTGCTGTTGGTTCCAGTGTAGCTGTCGCCGAAATCCGTGCCACCCACAGATACGTTATAGGGTGTTGAAGTGAATCCGCTGACTGAAATACCATGTGTTGCCTTAGAGAGGTCTGCGTCAGAACTGGCAGCGCCTTCGTCTCCCGCGGAAACGAAAACAGAGACACCTTCTGTTACCGCCTGCTGATACAGGGCATTGATTGCGGCGTTGGTTGATGCGCCGAGATCTGGTTCGGACTCACCATAACTAATGCTGACGATAGCCGGAGGTGTGCCGCTTTCGTTCAGGAGATTTTGAAGCGCGATGAATCCACCGAAGTTCGTTGTGTCCGTGCACGAGGCCAGAACGATAGCTGCGCTAGGGGCCCCGGCGCTGGCCCACTCCGCATCCAAGATCGCTTCGCTGTCGTCCGCGTTGACGCCGGGGTCGCTGCAGTTGTTCATGCCAGTCGGAGGGGCTGGATGGATCGTCGTGAAAGTACCGGACGTATAACCTGAAAGGCCCAGCGTCGAACGGAAGGTGGTCCAGTCCGCGGTCGTAAATAGATCGGTGTCCTCAATGACGACGATTGTCTGGCCCTGGCCCGACACACTTTTCGAGAAAAGCGGGTTGAAGTTATAAATCGTGGCCAGGTCGGCGGGTACCATCAAATAATCGCCGTTGCCTACGGTGTAGCTGGCTCTCCGGCGGTTTGCCGGATGGGGCATGAAATCATTCAAAGACACAACTCCAACTATCGCTGGGGCAAGCGCGGCCGGAATCTGCGGGTCCGTCATATTGGCGATGTGCTTTGCGCCGTCTACGTCGAGGTTATGAATCTCGGTCTTGAACGCAGCCCTCACCTGGGCCGCCGTCCCCGAAAAGTCGATTGATCTCGGGTAAATTACGTTGACCGTAAAGCCCTGAGACTGGAGCCAGTTAGTGATGGTGCTGATGTCTTCTGGCGCCAGAGTGAATTCTTGCCTGAATTGCTCCGGGGTAAGCCAATCATGGAAATTCGGCGAGTTGGGATCATGGAGTTCCTGTATCAGTTGCTCAAGTTGCTGCTCCTTTTCGATTGGGATCTGCAATTGAAGCTGCAAGTGTTCCAGAGGAAAATCGTCAGCCACGGCACCCCTATCGTTCGCTGCATTTGCCTCGGAACGTGTGTTACCAGCGAGCACCACGCGCCTATTCTCATCGATAGGTTGCGTGATCATGCGGCGCGAGGGGTGCCCCCATTCGACCTGAGCGCTGTCAAGGCCTGTAATGAAAAGAAATCCTAGGGTGATGACTAGGAGGCGGACGAAACGGTATTCTCGAGGCATAGTGTGGTCAGCTCTAAACACTTAAAAATGCGGGCCAAACGATCAGCGGACCAGGATCGCCGATTTCAACTTTCTCGTTGCGCAAAAATATAGGCCACCGGCACTCTCAGGTCAAGGCGAGTTTGCGTTGACCACAGCTAAGCGGGAATCTGGGCAAGTCTGCCGCCCTCTGGGTGGCTTCGTATGATGATTCTTGGATCCAAAAGGGCCTGTTGCTTACACCTCTCCTCCGCAGCTAAGCTCTGAGCGTTAGGTTTTCTGTCATTAGTACTTACATTTTCAATCCCTATCCCGGACTGAATCCATATTTGTGGCTGCAATCGTTTGTCCAGGTCGAGCATTGTGGGTAATACAAAGACTACTGCCGTAACGTACTGTCCTGCAATGACTTAGCAAGCTTTGAACTTGGCATAGGATCAATGACGCCTGCAAGAGCGCAGGAAATTGGTGCAAATGAATCCGAACGCGCTTGTTTTGTCCATTGTCTTTCCACTTGTGTTGCCATGACCTACGGACACATCCCTGCTCATAATCGAGCAGTTAAGCGCGGTTGCAGTCCGGGAGAGACCTGGCTGTCAAGGGCGGAGTGAAACTAGACCACTGGGGCGGAGGAAAACTAGACCAGATGAGTGTGTGGGAGATGGGGATTGGCAGGGAGGGTGGCGTCTGGAGCGGAGGCCTGCGGTCCGGTTTGCGGACCGCGTTTAGGCCGGAGCGGAGGACGCCACCCTCCGCGAGAGATGTAGTGGTGATTTAGCGGCCGGGTTGAGGGTTGCGTTTGTGCTTGCTCTGCTTGAGGCGGTAGCTCTCGCCGTTCATCTCCAGGATGTGCACGTGGTGGGTGAGTCGGTCCAGCAGCGCGCCGGTCAGCCGCTCCGAGCCCAGCACTTCGGTCCACTCCTGAAAGGGCAGGTTGCTGGTCACCAGCGTCGAGCCACGCTCGTAACGCAGACTGAAAACCTCGAACAGCAACTCCGCACCAGTCTTTGATAGCGGCACGAATCCCAACTCATCGACGAGCAACAGTTCGTAGCTGGCCATCTGTTTCTGGAAGCGCAGCAGTCGCTTCTCGTCCCGGGCCTCCATCAGTTCGTGCACCAGCGCGGCGGCCGTCGTGAAGCGCACACGATGGCCCTTCTGGCATGCAGCGAGACCGAGCGCCAGCGCCAGATGCGTCTTGCCCGTGCCGGAATTACCCAGCAACAGCACGTTCTCGCGACGCTGGAGAAATTCGCACCGCGCCAGTTCCAGTACCAGTGCCTTGTTTACGGACGGGATGCTCAGGAACTCGAAAGTGTCCAAGCTCTTGACCACGGGGAAGCGGGCCTGATGGATGCGGCGCTCGGTGGCGCGCCGCTCTCGGTCCAACAGTTCCAGCTCCGTCATGCGCAGCAGGTAACGCGGATAATCCACACTCTCGTCCGAGCACTGCCGCGCCACCTTGTCGTACTCGCGCAGAAAAGTGGGTAGCCGCAGCAGTTTCAGATGATGTTCCAGCAGCACCTGCGGCGTATCTGCTGTTGCCGTGTTCGCCGTGCCGCTCACGAGTTCACCTCGCCCAGCAGCGCCATGTACTCCGATGCCTGCGTGGTACGCACCCTCGCCGGCGGCAGGTGCGGATAGTTCTCCAAGTCCAGCCGCGGCGGACGCTGCTCGATCCGGCACAACAGCAGATGCTTTACCGCATCGAACGAGATCGTTCCCAGATGCAAAGCCTGCTCGATCACTTGCGCGACCTCTTCCAACCGGAAGGTCTCCAAAAGCCGCAGCACCTGCACATACTCTCGACGGCCGCCCTTGTTCAGCCGCGCTTCCAGCAACCGTCGCAGTTCGGAAAAGCATACCGGCAACTCCCATCCCACCAGCGGCGCCGCCTGGTCCAGTGCGCCAGTCTTCTGCTCCAGCAGCGCCAGATAATGTAGTGGGTCAAAAACCAGATCCTCACGTTCGTAACTGCGACCGTACCGAGCAATGATTTCACTCTGGCACGCGATCACCACCTCCTGCACATAGCCCTTCACCAATACTTCGCGGTGTCCGTACTCGGTTGGCACCGAATAATCGTTGCCGCGATAGCGCACCAGCGACAGGGAACTCACCCGCGCCGTGCGCTTCTCGCATGCCTCATACGCCGCCTCCGGCAGCGGCAACAGTGCAGTGCGATCGCGCTCGAAGCGTTCCCCAATGGTCTTTTCCTGTCCCCGCAACCGCCGTTCCCGTCGCTGCCCGCACTGCTCCCGCAGATGCGTGTTCAACTCCTCCCAACTCCCCACCCGCGGAATCGGCACCATAAAGTTCCGCCGTGCGTAACCCACCAGCCCTTCCACCTTCCCCTTGTCGTTGCCCTTGCCCGGACGTCCGAACTTCTCTTCAAACAAGTAATGGCTCTGCAGTTCCGAGAACGCCCGCGTCTTCTTTCGCTCTCCGCCACCCAGAATCTTCGCCACCGCCAGCCTTGTGTTGTCGTAGAGAATCTGCCGCGGCACTCCCTCGAAATAAGCAAAGGCGCGCACGTGTCCTTCCAGAAACGCTTCCGTCGTCTCCGCCGGAAATGCCGCCGCGAAGCAGTCGTCCGACTGCGGCAAGTCCATGGCGAAGTAGTGCGCCTTGCATTTCACTCCGGCGACCATCACCCAGGCTTCTCCGAAGTCCGCTTGTGCTTTCCCAGGCGCGTGGGTCAGTGGCACGAACATCTCCCGTGTCCGCACCTGCTGCAAACGCACGTAGTCCTTCACGATCGTGTAGCCGCCCGTGTAGGCGTACTCCTGCCGCAACCGGTCGAAGATCCGCTTCGCCGTATGCCGTTGCTTCACCGGGCTGTTCTTGTCTTCTTTCAGAATGGCGTCGATCACGCCGATCCACGGCCCCAGCTTGGGCCGCTTTACCGGCCGTTCCCGCCGGTAGCCCGGCGGCACCGAATACCGCAGCATCTTGCGTACGGTCTCGCGTGCGATCCCAAACTCCTGCGCCACCGCACGCTCGCTCTTGCCTTCCACCAACACGGCCCGCCGAACACGTCCATAGATCTCCACGGTGTACATCCCTCCGGTGTCCCACGAACCTGGCCTTCTCCACAACCGTTCGTGAAACCAAGATCCGGCGGTCTAGTTTTCCTCCGCCGCATCACCCGTTCTCACGGCGTGACGCGGTCTAGTTTCGCTCCGGCGATTACACCTGGCCCCCGGAAGACTAGGCCAGCTAGCCATAGGTTAGCTTCTCTCGGTACGAGACCAAGAAGGGAGAAGCACCGATGGGAAAATTCAATTCAATGAAAACCAGATTTTTGTTCTTAAGGAAGTTGAGGTGGGAGTTCAAGAGAAGAAGAGAGCGGCGCGCCGTGGATGATGCAGATGCACCGGAGGAGTTTGCCAGCGTCAGCGAAGAGTTCGAAGCAATACGATGCTACTACCGCCGTCGCGAGAGATCGCGGCCGATTCAGTTGCCAGGGGCTGAATCGGATAGTGCGACGAGAAACGAACAACGGAGCCCGAAGTTGGTGCAAGGAGGTCAGCTCTATCCCTTGACTAGTCATGACTACGGTTCTTGAGCAGATATCTTTGCAAAGCCTTCGCAACCGACAGCAATTCTGGATTCTTACTTAGTTGATTATCCCTTAATTCAGAAAGCCTTCTGCGTAAAAAAGCTTTGGCCTTCCATTGGAGTCGGCGGTTCGCATCGGACAAGGTGAAACCATTCTTGTAAACAAGGGAGAATTTGCGCGATTCTCCAGGAGGCACGTCAAAGCATAATCGAATGCCATTATCGTCAGATCGAGTATCAGGCAAAGGCACCCCATCAATAAGGACTCTTTCCACGGGGAATTCTCCTGAGCGAGGCCACTCAACAGAGTAACGCGCGAGAGTGTCCGAAGTGTTTTCGATCCTACTCACATTTGAATAGGCCAGAACTTGGACTGCCCCATCTGCCGTCTGTCGCCTGAGGTAGGAATTTTCAACTGTAGTCTGCAGATTGGACCAGAGTATCCCAGGCGCAAGCGTGTGAATGCGTGATACCAACTCCGTCAGGCTCTTGGGGTCTTTAAATATTTCATGATGTTCCACGATTAAAACGGGTTTCCCGAAGAAGAGATTGAATGCGATATCCTGCAACGTAATTTCACGCACGTATTTTCTGAGGAACAGAGGAAACCCGCCATATTTCAAAATCGCAGGTTCTATGAGCTCTCTAAGAGTAAGACTGACGTGTTCCCCCCGAGGAAAAGGGCCTGAATTCACAGATGCGCGGAAGTTGTGCGCTTTGAGGACATCCATGGCATTCTGCGAAAAGTTTCCTTGAGGGAACACCATCACTTTGTCACACTGAATTCCCGTTTTCTTCTGATGTAGGTCCATACGTTCTTCTGCCACCGTTACCATGGCATTGAGCAGACCTGTGTCTTTGCTGGCGAACTCGGCGCCCGTGTGGTCGTTGCCGTGGAAACAAATTGAGTAACGGTCGGGCCGCTCCCGAAACATGCGAATAATGCCGGACGCATTTCGCCGCCAATTGTGGGGTATGAACGCGATGCTCGTATGGAAGTCGTATTCGTCCATAAGCCCAAGCACGCTTTCGAAATTCAGAAATCCGTAGTCTTTCCGCAAAAGTGGATCGTCAATGATAAGCGTTGCATGGTGCTGATTAGGGCGCCAGCATTCTTCGCGAAATGCATATCGGATGAACATGGCGGCAGGGACTAATTGTGAAAAGCTTTCCGTGAGCGATTCCGGCCCCAAACTCGCGTCGAGATCCGCCATCTCAGCGCTAGCCAAAAAGAAGACCTCCGCCCGCTCTCCCTGAATACTGGCAAAGAATGGCTGCCCGCCAATGGATATATGCGTTTGAATGGTCTTGGCGCTTGCTGTTCCAGAAAAGACTCGGTCATTTGCCTCATTAACAGGACCAAAATTGAGACCCGAAAAAACTCCGCAGACCAGCTTGTGTTCCGATGCGATCTCATACCTCAGCCTTGCACTCTCGACGGGATGCACTGAGTGCAGAAGTCCTTCCGAAAACGCGCTCACAATGCTGGATGTGAAAGGATCGGGCGACAAATTATGAATGAGCACGAAGAAGAACCGCGAAGTCATGTAGGAGGCTAGTTCTGGCGGAAAAAATCCACTCGACAGGGATCCCCGAATCACTTCCGGATTTATGACAAAGCAGGAATTCTTGTCACCGACATGTGTCTCTAAAAACTCGGGAGAGACTGTAATTCCTCTCTCCAAATGGAGTAGTTCACACTGAGCGCCCAGAAAATCCGCCAGACGAACGAGGCGCGCGTCTGCTTTGTTCAGGTCACCCCAGTAAGGAACAACGAGTCTCAAAGGTCTTTCCTTCTATTTCTGTTTAGGTGCTGTATGTGCCTTACGTCTTGTCGGAAGGCATGGACTTGTTTGCAGCTATCGATGTAAGCCGCCGCGAAAACGCTTTTAGCGTTATGTGGGATGTGAGGGGAACTCCACACTTTGCTATTGCGACCGCAGGATTGCCCTGCACGAGTGTCATTGGCGGCACTGACTTCGTTACGACACTCCCAGCGGCAACGACTGCGCCACGACCGATAACCACATTCGGGAGTATTATCGCTCCAGGGCCTACGAAGACGTCTTCTTCAATCTTTACGCCCTGGGTTTCTTTGAAATGGGCAATCACGGTCACGCGCACGCTGAGCAACGCACGATCCTTGATCGTAATAAGATCGGGGCGCGAGGTATCGAGTATCACGTCATAGCCAACCCAGACATCTTTTCCAATATGGACTCCGCGAGCTCGGTGCAGTTTAACCCTTAAGCTTCGGGCACCCGGCAAAATCCTCGCAAGGTATTGAAACAGCCGGTTCTTGATGCCTCGGATTTTGCTCTCTTCCATGTGTTTTCTCATTTGTGCTTCAATGATTGGTTATTCGGTGGGCTGTACCGAAATTCCAGGACTTTGCGCAGAGTTTTCTGCACGTGAAGCGGGTCAGGGGCGTTGCCGAATCGAGGCGACCCCTTCAGTTTCTTGCGGCGTCGTCACCTCCCTCGGTGATGTGTTTCTCATCGTTCGGTGTTCAGGATCTTTGTTATAAATTCCTAACGCAAACGTTTTGTAAGTAAAGCGAAAGATTGCGTTCGGGAAATAAACGCGTGCCTTAGGAAGCAATAGGGGCTGGCCGCCAAAGCGTATATGGAAGTAATCACGGCTGCTCTTCTGCTCCTCGGTCAGTGGTTCACCTTTAATCAAGGCTTGAGCCGTGCGTCCATCCAGCGCCACAAAATCGAGGATCTTGAGCCCGCAGGCATTCGCCCACTTGAGACCCTCATAGATAAGGAATTCATTGGGACGACATTCGCCAGCTGTGGAATTCCATCCCTTTTTCCAAAGAGTAATTGTTTCGCCGAATCGTATCCAGACCATGCCAGCACTGTCTTGCCTTCGCATTCCGCAAAAGTAATCCTAATACAATCCTTTGGGTGAGCTGCGTCCCAAAGAGCATGCAGAGGCGTCTCGGTAGCCGGGTTGGGTTTTACCTCTTGCCGTTTGCATGTCGCCAGCATGAGTTGGAAAAAGGTGCCGACGTCCTGTTTAACACCTTCCCGAATCACTGTACCTCGCCGGACCGCTTGGCGTAGTGTGGTCAGGGTATATTTGGATATTCGTTGTTCTATCGTTTTAAGGGACCCGGTGACATCGACCACCAACGTACTTTCAATAACCCTTGTCAGGACGTTTGGCAAAAACAGGTTGTCGGGCATCTTCGTTGGCACGATTTTGCTGAGATCAGGTGGCTGAACGATCAAAGCTGAGATCTTGTTGGTTTCTACAACTGACCGCAATACATCCACTATGAATTCGGACACCACAGGATCTTCGGGCCACACAACCGGCCCCTTGCTGATCCAGCCGATGCGCAAGATCTTGAAACGGCGCCGCCATAAAATCTGGAATCCGCCTGCGATTTGACCTTCGACAGTCACAATGACCCGAATGAATTTTGATCCTTCTACTTGCTTTGTTCGCGCCCAGATACTCGACTGCTGAAACTGGCCAAGCGGCGTACTTCGCAGAAAATCGTCCCAATCCGAATCGTCCGCATCCGAAGAGCACCATGCACTAAACACACGACCTTCGATCTCTCGTGATCCCAAACAATGGGCAGGCTTCCGCCCATTAGGTGGAGGGGAGTCAATGGTCGCCGCAGTCTGGTTAGAAATGCCGGTCGAAATCCACTGTTTATTGGTCGGGCTGAGTTTCTTATCTTCCATAGATAGCGACAAGCATCGTCAACCTTTAGCCATCTCTTCAGAGACGTACCGACAAAGTGGCCCTATGATAGTCATCTTCTCGGGATCCAGAGCCTCAAAATCAATTTCCCGGCCATAGTGCTGGTTTAAAGCTGTCACCAGTTCCAATAGACCGAGGGAGTCAATAACCCCTGATAATAGTAGGTCGCAATCGTCAGAAAGGTGGTTGGGCAGATCTTGTCCTTGAGCTGACAGTCTTTTCTGTATGAACCCTGTGAGAAACATTCGGACGTCGTCCGGACTGAAAGCACTCATAGACCCTCTTCGAGCAATTTGAGCATGGCCTTGCGATCGAATTTATCGTTCACATTTCGAGGGAGTCTGCTCATGAAATGAATTCTTCTGGGAACCATATAGTCCGGCAGTTCAGATGCGACCATGCCACGCAGTCCGTCCTTGCCCTTTGCTTCGCCCTCGATGAACACTTCAACGCCGCCATAGCCGCTCGGAGTGGCCGGCCAGCCGACAGCGACAACGCCATCCAATCCGCAGTTCCTTCGAATGGTTGCCTCGATTTCTCCCAGTTCCACTCTGTGCCCAAGAATCTTAACTTGAAAGTCGATCCTCCCCAGATGAGTTAACGGCCCATTCTCGGTGGGACGCCGCACCCTGTCTCCCGTCCGGTAAAACATTTCTGTTCTGCCGGGCGGAACGACAAAGGCTGCTTCGGTTCTTACAGGGTCATTCCAATATCCGGGTGACATCTGCGGACCATTCATCAGCAATTCTCCTTCTTCTGCTGGAGATACCTCGTTTAGATTTTGATCCGCCACGAAGACTTTCATGCCGGGGTAAGGATACCCAATGGGAACGATACCGAGCTCGGATTCAGACGCGGAGCGAGCAGGATCCCACCGATACAGCGTGCAGGCAATCGTCAGTTCGGTGGGACCGTATAAATTTTCAAGAATAGAGTTCGGAGCAGCCTCCAACCAGGACGACGCCGACGATACAGGCAATGGCTCGCCGCAAAATAAACTAAATCTCAACGACGGGTATCGATCCGGCTTCAACATCCCCAATTGCTTCATGAAAACCGCCGTGGAAGGGACGGAAAACCAGATGGTCAGTTCCATATCTTGAATGAATTTCCCTGGCTTGATCAAAGCTTTTTGGGAAGGACAGCAGACACACGCGCCGCGCTCCCAAGATACAAACATGTCAAAAACGGACAGGTCAAACGTCAAATCGAACATCTGCGACAATCGGTCTTTTTCTGTTATCTCGTAGCGGTCTACCATATAGTCCAGAAAGGCAGTCACATTCTGGTGGGCAACCATCACACCTTTGGGAGTCCCTGTACTGCCTGAAGTGAATAGCAAGTATGCGATCGCGTTTGGACGCGCCTCGGGTTCTTGCCACCTGTGTGACGGAGCCAAGTCGTTCGAACCGGCAAAAGTATGTCTGGGCCATAGTTCCCGGAGTGATTCCACATTCTCGACATCAGGCAATACAACCAGCAGCGCCTTCCGAGACTCCTCGAGGATTTTATTTAATTGAGGTAATGACTCAGTATCCACGACGAGCGAGCTGCACTCGGATCGTTCAAACATCACCTGCGTTCGGTCTAACGGGAAGGTCCGGTTCAAAGGAACGTAGCCATTCCCTGCAAGCAACGATCCTAAAACTCCCGCGAACGCGGTCAGATTACGATATGCAAACACAGCCGTGAGAGGCTTAGTAATGGAATCCTGATGCCCTTGAATGGTTGCCGCTATACGACAGGCCCTCTCACACAGCTCCTTGTATGTGAGAGTTTTTCCCTCCGCGATTACGGCGGGGCGGTCAGGAAACATTTCTGCCGACCGAGCGAAACCAGTCCAAAGAGCGCGATGGTTCTTCATCCGCGCTCCCCCAATCGTTGGGCCGAGCGTTTCCCCATTTCACTTTTGCGAACAAAATCAGGTTTCATGCCGGTAAAAAGTTTAGAATCATCTGTTGGCGACGACAGCCGAGAGATCAATCAACTACGTCCTGTCGTCCACACTCCGCACCACCGACACCACTGGCACTTTTCCCGCCGATTTGTTGTTTGCTGCTTCACGCGGGTCCACGCCAGTCAGTTGTCCACTGGGAAGCTCTTCGGACAGCTTGGCATCGCCAAACACCTCCGCGGAGAGCGAGTCAACCAATTCGAGATATTCCTTTTTCCGCATATCCCAACCATGGCGAGTTGCGTACGCATAGCCGCCGGTGATCAAGGCTTCACGCAATGGCTTATCTTCAATAACCTCCACCATTGCATTTGCCATGGCCTGTGGGTCACCGGATTTAAAGAAGTGGACGACTCTGTCATTAAAATAGAAAGTATCGATCTTGGTTCGCGAGACAACTACAGGAACACCTTGGGACATGAATTCCATTATCTTTGTGCTGTAAGCTTCATTTCCGAACGAGTCCGCTCGCTTTGGAACAACCCCAAGATCAGCGTTTGCGATCACGTCCGCAATTCGATCGAGAGACGCTCCCCCGAAGAATTTAACTCTCCCATTGAGGCCAAGACGATCGGTCAACTGAACTAAATCAGCTTCCATATTGCCTTGGCCATAAATATGAAATTCAGCGTTAGGAACCTTTTTCCTTACGAGTGCGAACGCTTCAATTGCGATGTCCAGCCCTTGGTGCCAATGGAGACTACCGGGAAATAAAATGACAAACTTACCGTCGTGTCTCGTGCGAGGACGGCCGTAGAAAATACTGGGATCAACGTAGTTCAGAAAAACCGAGCATTTCTCCTCCGGCACGGATCGCGAAACTAATTTCTCATACCAGAGGTGGTTAGAGATGATGACGTGATCGACAAATCTCACCGACGCCTTCTCTACAAACTTTAGCAATTCGACGTAAGGGCTCTCCACCCCCGTCTTGAATTTACTTGCGAATAATTCCGGAACGATGTCGTGTATATCCAGAATCAGCCTTGTACCTGTCCATTTCGGGTACCAGGCGGCAAATACCAGAAAGTCTGGCAAGTTATGAATGTGGATCACGTCATACCGGATTCGATAGTGTCGGCGGGTCAGAAAGAACGATGAAGCAAAGAGAAAGCGCAACAGCCGCCGCGCAAATGTCCACTTGCTCCGCTCATTACGCTCGCGGTTCTGAATGCGAAAAACATTCACACCGTTGATGTTTTCTTCTCCCAATCGTGAATCTCCACTGCCTAGAGCGATCACGTCCACCAGATCGCCTCGTTTCGCCAGCGCTTCCGCGTAACGCCGCACCCGGTTATCAGTCTCGTAATTGCTATGGGTCAGCATACAAATCTTCTTTCGCGAGTTGCGCGCAGAAAGTGGCACGTTACATTCGGACCTTATGTGGTCTGGATGTGTGCTCAGCAAGGCCATGCCTCTAGATTCGACGATCCAGTCAAGCTTTCGCTACTAAACGTCAATTGCTTGCTCGCCAAAACACACATGAATCCTGAAATCCTCATGCGCTTGGCGCGACGCCGCTTTCCGCCGGGACGTTTGGCTTCACAGATTGCGTAGTTCGATCCGATTTCTCCAGTAACAAGAGCACCGGGGCAAGCATGGCCAAGGCCAAAAGGAAGAACAAAAACCCTCCCTCGCGGTGGAGGTTTCCGCTTAGAAAACTCGGATCTACGTAGATGGCCAGCAACGTCAATGTCGTTATGCGGATCCCGTTCTTGATAATTCCCAGCGGCAAAGCAAGTAAAACAAAGAGAGTCATTTTCCAGCGCGTGCGGAGAAACAAATGCCCGGCCAGAAGGCAAGTGATGAACAGAGCCACGCTCGACCGAATCCCGCTGCATTCTTTTGCGACTTCAATCGAAACGCTTGGCAGAGAAAGAATGAACCCCTGTCGAAAAACAGGAACCTGGCAGACTTTGAACAAGAGACAAGCAATCTCCGTAGAGCCCAGCTGCAACAGATAAATTGTCTTGTCGAGAACTGCTTCCGGCAGAGGAACCATGAGCAGGAGGAATAGCAGCGGAAATGCGGCAGCGCGGGCCACCCGGCTTCCGTAACACAACGCAAACGCACCAATCCAGATCACAACGAACGATAACGTTGTTGCAACCAACCCGTCATTTCCTTCCGCAGACTCCCACTGGGGATTAGCCAGCCAATAGAAGCCAATCCCGATCAGAATCACCACTCCTCCACTGATTAGGGACAAATCCGCAAATTGAAATATTCGCTTCCTTTCTGTATATAAAAGGTAAAGGGTGATCACTGGAATCAGAAAAATATGCGAGGCGGATTCGTGGCCGAGGGAATATACCACTAGGGCCGCGAGAGACTTGTAGAAAATGCACATTGCAATGACCGAAAGGACTGCGAAAGCGAGATGCCTTCGGGCAATTTCGGATAATGAATTGCGGGCGTTTTCGATAGTTACAGCTTTACCTTGTGGGATCATCTTGTGCACCCATACCTGCGAGAGTGGCGATCGGATAGAATTCTTTCCTTAGAGTCTAACCGATGTGCTTATGCAACATACTATAGGTAGCAGAGAGTAAAATCTCGGGCATATGCTCAAAGGCCCGCTTGGCGGCCCTAAATTTCCAGCTGGAATTGACTCGTCCAAAGGAAGCATTCGCGTGGCCCGGTACAAAATACCTATAGTAGGTCAAATTGGATCGAGCAGCGCCCCAGCAATCCTTGAAGGTAATCAAGGCCGTGTCGGCAGAATCCGAGCGCCCCAGGTCAAATGTTTGCAGCCCTTGTTCTTTGGCTTCGCAAATCGACCGCCAGAACAGTAGCTGGATGCCACCCAAACTATCGTACTGCGCGTCGGAGCACCCATACTTATAAGTAAGAGTATTCTTGTATTGAAGTGTGAGGATACTTGCGACGGAACGGCTTCCTTGAAATGCCACTCTTATCTTGAGTGCACCGCCGAAACACTCAACAAGATTCCTAAACCATTTTTGCGGCTGCGGAGGAAGTCCATGATGCCGGCACGTTAGCACGAAGAGACGGTAGAAGTGCCCAAGAAGAAATTCCGACTGACCCTCCTGATAAATAAGTCCCTCCTTTTGCGCGCGACGGATTCTCCTCCGGGTCGAATCCTCGTGAAGGCGTCCGAATACCAAGTTAAGATTTGGCATGAGATCAAGCTGATGAAAACAATAGTCTTTGGTTGAAACAAATAACGCAGTACTAATCTGCGTCGAGAGCAACGGGCGCAATTCAACATACTCCATTTTCTTCTGTCTTAACTCTTGCTCCACTTCGATCAAGAAGCTCTGCAGGTCTGTTCCGCTACCCAGAAGCGGTTCGCAGTGATCTGCAAAAGGGACAGAGACCAAGCGGCTCCCTGTCAGCCAACTCTTCACACAGCACAGTGGAAGGGCATTCTGTAGTTCCTCTCCGGAATGTGATGTCGTGAATGCGAGAACATCATAACCATACGAAAGGTGTACCGCTTGCAGCCATGCCCGCGTGTGGAATGGCGATGCATTTGGGCTCTTCGACAGAAACTCGTCCCACCGCGGGTCGGATAAAGGGTCAATCCAATGGGCTGAATGTGCCATTACTGGGCGCTTGGGAAGTGGAATCGTTTCTAGGATTGTCTTGGACAAAGTCAGCGGTGCAGTAGGCTATTCTGAATCCAGTTGAATTCTTATTGCCGGATGATGGATTCGGGCGTCACGGTCTTACGCGACCCGGCATTCCGCCCAAACATTTTTGAAATGAACCCGAGTGATATGAGATTTCGCTTGAGGCGAAACGCCAAAGGCATCCACCGATACGCGCCAGCCAGCTTCAGGTGGAATTCAATCGGCCAGTCTGTCGGGTCCACACGCACCCGGCCAGCGACGTACGAATTCGAGTTCAGTCGTGAAAACTCCGGAAGAGTCGTAAACACCCTCTCATATCCTGCCTCGGCGCACAATTCGACCAGTCTCTGGTTGAAGCCACCAAACGGGAAACTGAAGAGGACCACTTTTCTGCCGAGTATCTCTTCTAGTTTCGCCCGCGAACTCCTTATCTCATTCCGAGCTTCTTCTTCAGTGAGCTGGGGAAGCATCGGGTGGGTCACCGTGTGCGACCCGACAGTCACCAGGTCCTCCGGCAGCGCCCTGAGATGTTCGAGCGACATCACCCTCTCAGAATGATCAGCACGCCCAAAGGATTTGTCCAGTGCGCCAACAATCACGAACATTGCAGCGGGGACTTTGCGCTTCACGAGCTCAGGCAGTGCCTCCCCAACAAAATTCTCGAATCCATCGTCAAACGTGACCGCAACATAGTGACCGCCTGCATTTAACTCTACGCTCTCACCCAATGAAAGCGGCTTCGCGTGGCGTAAGAGAAGGTCCAATTGGCGGGAGAACAAGGACCGCTGGCTTGCGGGAATGGAATGGTAGTACAGAATTACACATCGGCCTTTCGTCCTTCTTCCCGCCACGCGCAACAGGAACTCCCAGAAACCTGTAGCCACGAAGACCATCATGCTGATGGCCAATTTGAGCATCCTACTCATGTCAGTTCAGTTGGTCTTAGGCTGCGGGTATCCTCTTCGACAAATAGTCCAGAATCTTTGCAAAAGAGGTCAGTTCTGCCAAGTCATGGAGGTCCAGCTCGAACCTGAATTCTTCCTCGATCATGGCGAAAAGCGTAACACTGGCGACTGAATCCCAACCCTGCACCGTGCTCGCCGTAGCGTCCAGTATTTGGTTGCCGTTCAGTGAGGGAAACACCGCGGCAAAGCACCTCGTCAGCCGCTCCTTTGTGTCAGCCATTCGAAACCTCTAGGACTCGATGAAAGGTTTCAGCCCTGTGCTCGGCAAATTTGCTTTTGCTAAGGCGGCATCCCGGACTAGGATCGTCGCCAAGAATATCCTCAAGGAATTGCTGAAGCGGTTCGTTCTTGGCCGTCGGCTGGAATCTAAATTCGATTTCAGCCACATCGTATCGTGCAAAAAGCTTCTCCACACATTTATGCTCGATTCGACGGCTGAACGCGCGGCAACTCATGACCCAGGTATCGACAATCAAACGCTCGTCCTCTTTATGTCCCGTCAATACGGATACTTTACCAAGCGGCCCGTACTTGTCTTTGTAGGCTACGATCAACAGAAATGAATCGGGCTGCATGATGTGCGTCTTCCATGCCTCATCCGTAAACCGCTCTCCGTTCAGATTGAACTGGTTCGTTTTGTTTACAAGTTCAAGGGCGCGAGGATCGAGCGGCTCTTTGAGGAAGTTGAATGTCAGTTCAGCCTCCGCCGATTTCAGAAACTCCTCCACTCCAGGGCGGTTGCCGTTGCTCTCTTCTAAGGCCATGTGAACCCTACGAATGCTCTCTCTCCGAATCACATCCTCTTCCGAAACGGAGCGCTTCCCAAATAGGTCACGGAGCCGGTGTAAGAGCTCATTAATAGCCTTCGCATCTTCTTTCGGGAAGAGAATGCACTCAATTTCAGGGTGAGCCGATTTCACTTCGGCAAGTTCCATCGGACTATCGTCAATAAACACGACGGCATCAGCGGAGATATTCCAAGCATTCAGAATGCGCCGGACCGAATCCGACTTGGGACCCCAATGAGCCTCCACCGGGAATATCGCGTCACGAGGCAAAAGCAATTCCTTGTTCACCAAAGCCTTCTCCACAAGTTGCGCCTCATTCTTACTTGCGGCGCCAAGAAGTACGCCGGAATCTACCAGTGAGCGCAAGAGTCTTTGGTACACTCCATGCATATGGCTGTGATGCTCAAGATCCCAGGAAATTCCTTCCACCCCAACTTCGCCCAGGATTCCATCCCATATCGTGTCATCTAAATCCGTGATCAATCCCTTCTTGGGATTCGTTGGCACAACCAACTTGGACAAGATTTCAGCGACCGCAGAAGCATGCTGGAGCTTGTATGGAAATCCCGCAATCAGCTCGGATTTCACATCCAGACGGTTGGATGGCGGCGAAATATGGTCTAATCTTTCTACGCTGGCCACATGGACATTCGCAATACGCGACGCCCCAACTCCAATCTTCGAAACGCATGCACGGAGCTCTAGCTCCAGCGCGCTGGACTGCCAGCCCGGCAAATGTGATACCGGTGGTAGTGGAAGCGTAGGAAGGCACAATGCGACAAGGCCCTTCCGGGAGACTTTTTGCAATCCCTCGGCAATCAAGCTGACGCGTGCCTCTGCATTGTTCAGGATGTCCGCCGACGCGCCTAAATTCCAATGTCCCAACCCACGAAGCCCGAGCCGCGGATCGAAATCACTCCACTCGAGCAACACGATGCTTGCATCCACTTCCGATTCTTGCGCGCGCTCAAGATTGCCCCAGAAATCTCCATATAGTCCACTTTGAATCTCGATTTGTGTATCTGCGAGGAGAACCTTCAGCCTCGCGGTGAGAAACGTGTTCAAGTGGAGCGGATTGAATCCGGTGATGAACGACACGCGGAAAGTCCGCGCCCCGCTTGGCGTCTCTCTTCGTGCAATCGCCATGGCTTCAATAAGTTTCATCTTGTTCTGTTTAGCGGCGCTACGGCCAGAGCGTGGCATCGCCATCAAATGGAGTCGCGTACCACACAGCCTCATCCGCAAGTTTTTGGTATAGCTCTCGATCCGTTGCCTTATAAAAGAACGGACATGCTGGATACTTGCGCACGTAGGGCTTCCACTTCGTAAGTATCTGACGGATATTCCCAGGAAATCCCATCACATCAAGCACGTGACTCCCTGCGGATTTCGAATAGTCACAGGCCGCCGAAAACAATGCCCCGATCGCGCCCTCATCATCGTTCTTCACAATTAGATCCGCGACAAGGGACCGCCTCAACCCTGAGAGCTCAATGGGATCCTGCCGGACGATTATGTAACCCGCGAGGCAGCCGCCACTCTTGCACGCCAGCACTTTCGCGGGCCGCCTGTTCTGCGGAGGAATGAGGTGCCAGCGCATGATCTCTGGCGTTCTCTTCGCAATCAGGTGCGATGCCTCCCGGCTCTTTTCTGACCATAATTCTTCGAATTCGGATCCCATCTCATTCACGTCCATTTGCACGACCGAATAGGATCCGGAGCTGCGCCCCGGCAGCCTGCGCCGGAGGGCGATGTCTCCCTTTAATGCCAGTGAGCCCAGCACGCTCCCGGCTATGGTGAATACAGAACCCGCTTCCATCTTGTGGAACACAGCAGTCGCGAAGGATTTCGTATCCAGCACCCAAAATAAGACGGTGCCGTAATCCTTTTGTGGAATCTCGGCTGCTTTAGAAGCTTTCATCATCTTTCCCGCGGATTCCGTTGCAGTTGAATTAACAAACAGGTCAAAACCCTTTTGTCGGAAAAAAGACGCTACCAAGAGATGTGTTTGGGACCGGTAAGCTTGGTCTACCGCAAGGCGGCAAGTGGCGGCAGCCAAAAGCGTTCTCCCCTCAAATTCATAGAGCAATGGAATGCTGCCCAGAAATCCAACGATTTTATCGCTCTCCTGAAGAACCCAGCCGATACGAGAGGGCGCCTTCGCTTCTGAAATCGCGGGATTACTAACCCAGAGCCGCTTCCAGTTCTCTTCCGAATCAGGCCCCTGGCCTAACCGCAGAGTCAAATCCTGGACTCCGTTGAAATCAGAGAATTGCGCTTCTCTTATGGCAACCGATCTTCTTGAGGCTGTGGCATTGAGGGCGGATGATGATTGGACGCCGCGGGACGAGGCTGCCTTCTGGCCGCGAATTCTCCTTAGAACGGCCGCAGCAATCTTGCCTTCGCTCAAGGGCACAGAATTACGTTCCTTCTTAACGTAAGTCACTGGACCGATCTGGGAGAAAGCTCGCCGAGGGAGCTAGAGAGAACTTCGACTGTGGATATCGCCTGTGGCAATGGTGTCCTCGTATTCCCACAGGCCGTCTCATTACGTTGCGGGACCGCTGAAGGGTCGGGCGACTCCTGGCCTACCCTATTACGCTCGGATCCAGTAGTTGTTCTTGCAAACTCGAAGCGCTGAATGTATTGATTCCCAAGCCAAGAGTTTCCGTTCCGGCTCGCGGTCCCAAACATATAGCGGACCGCCCTGTACGCGGAATAGTCTTGAGAAAAGAACCGGTGCATCCATCCGAAAGGGAGTGCATAGCGAAACACAGCCGTTGGATTTAACCCTTCATTTTTTGCAATGTGCCTCACCGCCGTGCCTGAAAGCAGATTCATCTTGTATGTTGGCGGTTTGAATGCCCAGGCCAGCGAGTTACGCAATACGGTGATGAGACCAATGAAATGAAAAGCGTCCGTACACTCGAGAATTAAAGTGCCTCCTGGACGAAGTAAGGAGGCAATCTTAGCGACCACACCGGCGGGCGCTGGGACATGGGCCAGAACACCCACGCAGATTATCAAGTCAAACGACTTCGGAGTGAATTTAGCTTCCATGAAATTCCCGTTCACAAATTCGACATTCGACGTCAACTCGGCGGGTACTCTAGACCTGGCAATTGACAGCATATTGTTTGAAAGATCCAACAGCGTCAGATGCCGATCCGAATTAAGAAGTGGCATCGATATGGACCCATCGCCGCAGCCGATGTCGAGGATAGTCTTAAAATCCCGGCCTTTGACAAAGATCTCGATCGTCTCGACCCGGATGCGAATGTCCAGCTGCCTCGTCCTTAAATACGTAGGCTGATCGAAAAAGGAACGTACGTTTTCGACTCGGTTCGAGCTGTCACGGTCTGGTATGGATTGGTTCTTACTCATCCGAGTCCTCCCTGCAACTTCTCGAGACAACAGTGCGGATTTGTTTCCTTGCTTCTGTCCTTATTCCCCGATCAAAATAGACAGCATGGACACTGGAATATTCTAAGATTACGCCTTATCTCCAAATCGTTTCACGTCCAACAAGACGGCTCAGTTGCTGCCGTCGCAGATACCCGATTGTCTTAGGATCATCCACTTGAGGAATGCGCTTCAGATATCCGGAGAGAAATCCGTAAAAAAGACCCACAGAACCGAAGATGTAGGGTTTGCGGCCAAGCCGAAGAAGACACTTGGACACCATAAACAGCGGATGATAGCCACAAATGTAATTCGCTCTGCCATTTTTGACGGAATCTCTCCAAGCACCATCCGCAGCTCCGGTGTGCCGATGGTGCATGAGGTGAAGATCGGGAAAACTCTTGGTAGTCCACCCAAGCATGCTAGCCTTTACTTCATCCATCGTGTCCCAGCCCGGTGCCGGCCAAAAACCACCAATACCTTCCCAGCACTCTCTACGATAGATTTTTGTAGCGCCGCGGACATGGAATGCAGGACACTCTTCAACTTGTTCCTTTCCATCGTCAATGTGGCAGATAACGCCACCACCTACGCCTAAGCGCGGCTCCGAAGCAAATCTTTCAAAGCAGCTTTCAAAATAGTTGGGCTCAATTGAAAATCCCCGTCAAGCTTAACTACGAAATCCCAATCTTTGGACTTCAACGCACGATATCCATCATTGAACGCATCGACTACCCCACCACCGGCCTTCCTGAAACCTCGGTTTTCCCGATGCACGCCTTGAATCCACGGGTGCTGACTAGCGTACTCATCAATGATCTTTTTCGTGCCATCCGTCGAACCATCATTAACGATAACCCATTCCGCGGGACGAATGGTCTGAGCGATCATGCAGTCAATCGTAAATCTCAGATACGATTCTTCATCCCGAACGGGAGTGATAAGTACGTATTTTATTTCCACTGTATTCATTTATGACAAGCCTCAGTTTTCTCCATGGAAATGCTCGCCTCTGCCCGCCAAGCAACGCAGACTATGCGCAGTGGTTCAAGTTTAATTTCTAGCTTGAACGGCGAGGAACGTTGGTGATGAGAATTCATTCTTCGTACATTTGGTTTCACAATCAGGCTTTTTATACCGAAACCTTGGTAATTCGAGACCAACTCGGCGGCATATTTTTCGCTATCTCGATTGCCTCAAAAACGCTGCTCTCTCTGGTGCCGTGGTTGCGGACCCATTCGGCCATAGCGCGGACACCGTCTCGCAAATCTTTCTTTTGACGTTTTCCAAAAGCACGTTCAGCTTTGGAATGGTCCGAAAATGCTATTTTGACCTCGTTGCGCGGATAAGGTGAACCACTTTGCATGGCACGTGCAGCCCCTCGGCGACAATTGTAGAGAGATCATTTACGGTATAGGGCATATCGGCCCCCACGTTAAATATCTGGTTTCGTGCCGCCGCGCATGCACCGATCCGGCGATGATCGGAGCCACGTCATCAATATGAGTAAACGCGCGCATTTGTGTGCCGTCACCGAAGATCAACATGGGCTCACCCTGAAGCAATTGATTCATGAAAATTCCAACTACGTTTCAATAGCGATCACCAATATTTTGGCGTTCTCCATAAACGTTGTGGGGACGAAAAATGACGTAATCCAACCCAAACATTTCATGACTCACGCGCAAATCCTGCTCCACGGCTAGGGAGCAATTCCATAGGAATCCTCTGGCATTGGAATCATCTCTTCCAACATCGGGCTCTGCCCTGCTCCGTAAACAGCAATGGATGAAGTAAACACAAAACATTTCACGTTGTGATTCACGGAAGCATTGATCAAATTGACTGATCCAATCAAGTTGTTGTTATAATTGAAACGCTTGATAAAATGACTTAGTCCCTCTGCCGCATAAGCAGCAAGGTGATAAACATACTGAAACGAATGACGGCCAAATAAATCATTGACCAAATCATGGTCCACAATAGATCCGCGAACAAAGATCGCACCCTCTGGGACATTCTCCTGAAAGCCCCCGCTGAGATCGTCTAAGACAACGACGCGATGTCCCATTCGGAGCAATTCTTCTGCCACGTGAGATCCCATGAAACCCGCACCACCAGTTACCAACGATGTCGTCATTGGCTAAATCCTTTCTTCAAGACTTCGTGAGATTTTTGAGGCCGTACAAAACATAGGTCAAGACGGTTGGGGTGAAGTGATTTGTTCTAGCGGTGGCTCCTGCCCGCTCTCTACAAATTCAACTGGATCGATCAATTTATTCCACTGAATTGCTACCTGATATATCTCCAGGCGGCGCTTTAGCGTTTCGCTAGGCCGAACTAGATTCAACGCCCCATACCCTAGCTGGCGAACTCGATACGATGTGAGAAGTACTCGGCGGCATCGTCTCGCGCCTTTCTTCCCGAAGTGCTTATAATAATAGCGGTATCCATTTCGGCAAATTTCGATTGCGAATCGTGTGGGAAACCGACCGACGGACTGGCCGCCCAGATGGGTGATGGATGCTTCGGGAGTGAAACGAATCGCATAACCTGCCTCCCTCACACGGCGGCACAAATCCACCTCCTCGAATTGGTAAAAAAATCGCTCATCGAATCCTCCCAGCTTGTTGAGGAGGTCACCCCGAAACAAGACACAGCAGCCAGACTGCCAATCCACTTCCCTCTCCGTATCCCCCCGCCAGCCGAGATAGTAGTCTGATACAAACGAATCGCTTAAATATCCCAGCGGCCGTAAATACAAAGCTGCGAGTAGGGAACGCCATACTGTAGGAAACGGACGCGCCGATTCTTGGTACGTTCCGTCGGGATTCTGCACCTTACAGCCAAATGCACCCGCCTCCGGATGGCGGTCGGCGAACTCGATCCATCGGTCGAGCGAGCCATCATGGATGATCGTATCCGGATTCAAAATCAGGACGTATTCTCCCGTAGCCTCGCGGATGCCGGCGTTGTTCCCGCGAGCGAATCCGAGGTTGGCGCCGTTCTCCACTATGCGGACAGTCGGGAATTGTTGACGAATCTTTTCGACAGAACCATCCGTTGAGCCATTGTCGGAAACGATGACCTCGTATTCTATCCCGTGGGTGCCTGCAAAAATGGAACGTAGGCAGTTCTCGATAACCTTCCAGTCGTTCCAACAAATTATGACAATGGACAGTTTCATAGCATCACTTTCGCTTGATCGAAGAGTTCTTCAACACAGAATAAACTGGTGCTTTATCTGGCCCCCATAGTTGCAGAAGTCCAATTCCTCCGCATATATCATGAAGTAAGCTTCATTTGAATGATTGACGTTTCGAAAGCATTGCGTTTAATCATTAAACAGGCACCCGGATGAATTCAAGCATGACCGACTCAGCGTCATCCAAGTGGATTACAGGAGAGGGGCCGCTCAATGCCCCAGTTTCAAGCTCCTAATTTTGAATTGCCCGCGATTAGGAGACCCTTTTTCATGTCACTGGTTCCAGAATGCTTAGCTCGGCTTCGTACTTCGCAATCCTCTGCCTCCGAAGCTACTGTCAACCTGGGTACGCCGCCATCCCCGGGAAACGCATGGCTGCCTTGCTCGTGCCAGGAATCACGGCCGTCTTCGCGCCGAGAAGGGGGGCGGTCATCGTGGCAACAATCGCCAAGAACGCAAACCAAGAAAAGATGGCAGCATCAGTTCAACTGAATCCCGAAAAAGGACACGACGTACGAAAAAAGAGTTACACCGAGAAGCCAAAACATCCATTCTTTCTTGCGGTCGCCCTCAACAAGCTTTCTCATGGTTCCTACACGACTGAAAACCCACGAAACCATCCACACAAAACAAATAAAAGTGGCCGATCCTCCAGACTCTCCCTCTGTGACGAACTGGTTGGCCTGATCCCACATGTCCCATCCCCAACTATTGGTGGACTTCACTCCAATAAGCCACCAGTCAGTGAAGTGCCGGATAAATCCATCGATGAGATTGGCGCGATGATCTCCCGAATTCCCAGAGAAAATATCCACATGGTTAATAATAAACCATACTGGCGCCTTCATCACAAGATGCAACGAGATAAGGGAGATCACGATTCCCCACCGAACCATGCGCATATTCTTCCGAATCGGCCACAGAGAAATTGCAAGAATCGCCGCAAACCAAGCCAAGAGCGGTGTACTCGATGCAGACGTCACCACCATTGTCGTGGCGCCAATCATTCCTCCTACAGCAAGGAACCACGATTTTCCCCTTACCCATAACCAAGCAAACAAACCCAAGAGTGTCGCGCCAGAACGTGCCGCACTGAATCGATCCCGAAAGGGAACCAGCAGCCCGAATACTACCCTCTCGCACATGTGGATTTACAATACCGCCTATATATTGAAATACATTGCGGTCGTACAACTTCTCGTATGTCATAGTCAACCCAAGGATGATGGCGATGAAAGCAAATACCTTGACTATGCGCGCAACGTCTTCCTCATCTCGAATCAAAAACCTTAGGAGAAAATAGGCACCAAGTGTGTCCAAGAGAAAGGCGCATTGATTCACCAGAGCCTGCATCTCGACGAACTCAAGAAAAGTCGCCAAGGTCCGGCAATCGCCCAGGCAAGGAAAAGCTTGTCCAATCCATTGAATCCGCCTGCAACAATCTCTCCTGCGACGACAGCTTCACCCAGCAAAGCCGAATACAGCCGACCAAAATTAGAATTCGCGGAACAAAGACGTGAACGCCTGCAACGTATATTTGCTCGGCGAATGGAGTCAGAAAAATGGTTAGTAAGAACGGCACGGCGACATATTTTCGCGGGAGCAGAAGTATCAACACCGCCGCAACGAGCGTCATGGCCAACACGATCGGGTTGATCGTCGAAAAATTGCCACCCCCGCCGATTCTGATATTGGAATGATTCATTAGGTTTCGCTATCGCGCCTCAGGCACCGTTTTGAGAGTCTGCAAGAAGAGCGAGATGTACTCGTTATCAAGCCAAATGCTTCAGTTGGCGGGCAGCGGGCGTAGGGTTTTTCTATCGAGCTTGTAAATACCCTCCTGAGAAAGCATACGATAGAACCCGGAACGGAAATATCATTTTGTCACTCACTTCCGCCACCCCTAAGTCGCCGGAGCCTCGTGTGCGGCACGGCGTTCCTTCCCTCGCTCATCGATCTCCCCACGCAGTTTCGGAAACTCGCTTGGCAGGCACAACCGCAGAAATAACGAGGCGGCCGGATTCAGGCGGAGTACCGCGGGTTTTTGGACGAGCCTGCATCCCCTGAGAAGGTAGAAACTGTCGAGCCCTTGTCCGCCCTTATACATTCCCGCGTAGATCTGGCGCACCCCGGGAAGCGCTGCCGCTTTCTCCCGCACTGTGTGTAACATCAAGTCCGGCGCGTAGAGTTTCAGGTTCCGGTCGTCGCAGAAAAAAGTAGAGTAAAGTAAAGTGTCCCCCACCAACTGCGACACACTCACGCCCCCCAGTTCCGAGCCATCATAGCTGCCGAGGATAATGTTCCCGGGATACCGGAACAAGTCGTCCACCCAGCTGGCGAACTTATTCTTGTCTCGACGCTCAGCTTTGAACCCGTAGTGGGTCCGCTCATAAAATGACAGATAGACCGGGTGGGCCTTTTCTTTGAGTTCGGCTGGATCAACGATCTCGCGAATCGTTAGCTGCCTAGCGGCCAGCTTAACCTGCCGCCTTCGATTGTGGTCCAAACTACCCACCGAATATTTCGGCGCATCCTCGAACATGAGCAGGTTTAGGTGCGAATTCGCCGGGTGCCCGCTAGGCACGGCGGACTGGCAGCCCCCGGCCCAGGCAGCGACTGGGACATGAATCAAGTCGGCGTATACTCCTGGAACAGCAGCAGCGGTCTATAAAAAAGTGGACGCACCTGGCTCCAGAGGACGTCATCTACCGCCCGTATTGGGCCCCTTGAGCCCGCTGAAACGCTGGAACTCCCCGGGGCTCATTCTTTGTACGGATGGATTCAATTGCACTCGCTCCCTTTCATAGAGTGACGAGCCAGAGTTTTTGCGCAACAGCGAAAAAGAAATCTTACGTCACTGCGCAGTCCAACTCCTGTCCACTGCAATCACTCGTCCAGTTAGATACTCCGATGTATCCCTGGCCACGAATCCAGTGCTCCTTTGAGATCTCGCCCGCTAGTCGCGGGCTGGATGCGGGACGCATGCGCACGCGGTGAGGAGGGTGCCTGTCAGCATCGCGCCAAGATTTGGTCGCCCTAAGCCAGCGCCTGTTCCGCCGGCGACCGGCCAGATTGTTGGGCCGATACGGCGCGTTGCTCACCACAATGTCGAGGCGGCTGTGACCGGCAAGCACCTGATCAATCGCACTCAGGACTTGGTCCTTACGGGAGGTGGCAGTGGGTACGACTGAAAAGAGCGTTGCAAATTGCTTGGAGCTTTTCCATGCGCCGGTGTGCGTGATCGACGAACATGTCGAAAATACAGGCATTGGCTCCAAGCCCGACGAGAGCTTCTCAGTAAGTCGATCAATTCACGGAATGCTTCCCGTTCCAACCCCGGCTGCAACCACGGAAATGTAACTATTCTTTCTCGCACCAAGAGTTCACCAATCTTGAAGTCACTAAGCGAATCGATGTCAATGGCGCGCTCTTCTGGAACCTGTAACATCAAGTGCGGCTTGGTGTACATCCCGTGTTCCGCTTCGGCAAAAATGTGATCGCGACGCCAGAGATACAGTAGGCCGTTAACGCGGTACACAGGGGGCACATCCTGGCGGCGGATGTACGCACTCGGTTCGGGGAATGCCTGCGCCATGAGACCGTCGCGCTCCTCAACACATGTATAGCGCGGGTTGAAGTGCGGTTCGGAGACGGCGACTACGCCCACTGCCTGAGGTGCAGAATCCAGCATCGCGAGTGCGTGTGTAACGTCACTTGGAATGCGACCTGGATTGGTGGGCTGTAATAGCAACAATGTTTCATAGCGCCTGTCATCGCGTGCTTCCATTTCGCGCAAGGCATGCTGAAGTACAGGCCATGTGGGAGCTATATCTCCAGCCAACACAGATGGCCGGAGAAACGGAACATCACCACCATGTTCACGCGCGACAGCGGCGATCTCTTCGCTGTCCGTAGAAACGATGCAGCGCTCAATTTCCGGGCACATTCGTGCCAGACGAATCGAGTGAGCGATGAGCGGAAGTCCCGCAAAGGGTCGTATGTTCTTACCGGGCAATCCCTTCGAGCCACCTCGCGCGGGTATTACCGCCAATACCGAGCGGACGCTCACGGCTTCCTCATATCCAGCACAGTCTCTGGGACATAAAATTCTAGAGCCTCAAAACTGCGGGGATTTCCTCACGGGACTTCAACGGCCACGCAACACATGAAACACTTTAATTGAAAATCTTCGTGCCGAAGTGAATCGGAATGCTGGATTGGCCCTGTCCATTGCGGAACTTGGACGGATACTGAAATCGAAGGGACATTTTCAAGAATAGCGATTCGCTCTCGCTATAAGCTGCCCAGGCCGCTTTGCAATTAATGGGAAGTTCCCGTAACGCTTGTGGGAGGATTCATGGGAGTAAGCGGAGCCTGGAACGCGCCGATGCTCCACACCCCACTGGACGGCCGGGCCGTTCCAGCCTTATCGATATTGAGAGCCGTGATTCCAAGACTGGTTAGATTTGCGCCGTTGTTGGCCGCAGGCGAGATTGCGGGCAATCTAAAAGAAGGCGCGTTGCTTAAATTTGGGTTTTGACCATTAAACCCATAAGTATCAAGCGGAATGGCCTGCCAGTTCGCAAAGGTGTCGTAGTTTCCCATCCAATAAAAGAGATTACTTGCCGCACCGTAGTACAGATTATGGTCAATCGTTCCGCTCGTCGGTGTAGATGAATAATAGTCATACTTTACGCCAAAGCCGTTGCCGATTACGATGTTGTTTTCGACGGTGACGTTAGGCTCTCCGACGAACTGTAACATATAGACGCCCGTCATGTTGTTCACTAAAGTATTGTTGACGACTATAGCTCCAGAACCCAAGGCATCGGCTTCAAAGCCGATGAATCCGCTGGCCGCAACGTTGTGTGTGCCGGAATCAAGTTCAAGAACGTTGTTAAACACAGCCGGACTGATGATTCCAGCCTCAAAAAACATGAGGGAGTTCAAGCAACCGCCGACGCCAACGTTCGCTTCTCCCCAAAGGCCGTGGATGTAGTTGTTGTATATCTGCTCGCCGGCCAGAGCGTTATTGGTGCCCTCAAAAAACGTGTGAATCCCGTCGTGGTGCCAATTGCAGGTCGTAGTTCCATCCCACATATAACCACCGCCGCCGATGTCATTGTCATGAATAAGGGCGCCGGACTGCGTGACACCTGGGCTGTTGCTTGCGATTGTTATTCCGTGATCCACGAAACTGATTGTGTTGAAGGAAATCTCCTCCGTCGAAGTCGCGCCGACGCTTGCGACATCCGCTATCCCAACCCGGCAATAGTTTACTGTATTATTAGTTATCAAAACATTGCTTGCGTCCCGTGTGGTAATGCATGTACCGTCCGTGTTATCCGTGTCGCTTCCCTGTGTGCGAACATATAGCGGCCCGACCGTCCAGTTCTCAATTGTTGTGTTAGGGCAATAGTTGTATATCCCAAAGTAAGTTTGTTGATAAGCGGAAGTCGTCCCGTTTGCAGTGTCCTGGATTACTCCATTGTTGTTTCCGTCGAGCGTGATGTACTGCTGTCCTTGGCAAAAGATGGCTCCGTTGGTCCCGCTCCAATACGGCGCAGTGAAGTTCGCAGGCGATCCTGCATCAGACTGAAAGGTTATGGGGTGTCCGCTCGTTCCAGACCCCGCAATCGAAATCATGTTCCCACCAGGGGTTCCAGTGAATGTGCCGCAGAGATGCACCACGTCGCCGGGGTTGATCTGCCCAGCTCCGCTTCCATAGTTCGAGGCCAAATTCACGAACGAGACGGCATGTGCATCGGCGCAGTCGCTGCCGTTATTTCCGCCGGCTGAGTTTTGCGCAACATAAATAGACTTTGCCGCGACCACCGGAGCCAAACCTGCAATAAAAATTACCGCCAATAGAAGCTTTTTCATTATCCTCGCCTGTCCATTCGCTGCATGTCGCCCATAATCAATGACTTAGACCGGATCACGCAGATTATTCATCTATATCGTGGCACCCGAAATCATCTTACTTGTCTCACAGCTTTTCATGGTGCCGACTACAGGTTACAACACCCCTGTAAACCCAACGACTGGCCAGAAGGACAGTTTCAGGTCAGGTTCTCCCATACGCTGACCGGGCCCGGCTTCTCAACGTACGAGCCGGGACACCTACCACGACCTCATTCGCAGCAACATCCCTGACAACTGCCGCGCCTGCTCCTACGACCGCCCCATCTCCAATGTTAATGTTCTGCCGGATCACGGCGCCTGCGCCAATGTGCGCGCCAGCGCCCACTCGCACCGTCCCCGACAATCGCGCCCCAGTTGCTACGTGTACATGATCTCCCAAACAACAGTCGTGATCTACCACTGCACCGGTATTGACAATCACGTTGTCTCCCAATTTCACGCAAGAACTGATAACCACCCCTGCCATGATCATGCTGCCGTTGCCAAGTTCCACCGACGGTGAAATGATCGCGCTCGGATGAATTGAGCTTACCGGCTCCATGCCAAGCGCCAACCCTTTCTCATACATGCGTTTCCGTTCTGACGCATCGCCTACGCTACCTACTCCTACAAAGAAGCGGCGAACTCCGTTCTTCTTTAGGCTTGGCAGCATGCTGTCATCACCCAGCACCGGCAACCCCATCACGAGCTTGTCTTTCAATCCAGGATCGCTGTCCAACAACCCGACCAAATTAAAACAATCGCGGGCGCGCAGAATTTCGATCAAAACCTTGGCATGCCCGCCAGCTCCTAAGCCCACGACCTGCTCCCGCATGTCCTGGAGCACCCCACCAACAGGTGTGAAGACTTCCGCATATTCATCGCCCGCGGCGGCACCACGGGACCGCGCCAACGCCCGGATTGCGAATGGCCAGCGAACATTAGGCATTTGGCAGAGTGAGCTGAAGGCCGCGTGATCAGCAATAATCGTGACTGTCCCGTACCGGAATAACTTTCCACCGAAGCTCTGCTTGAAGCGGAACAGCGTGTCATTTTGTTTTAAGCCGCCTCCCAGGTGGAGCTGATCACATCCGCGCAGGCGTGCCCACGAAGCTCCTCCATTTACCAGCAACGTGCTCGCTTTATATTCATAACCAACCAGATTACAGGCACTAAGGTGATAGTGAGCGTATCGGGCATCCGCCATAAACAATGCGCCGCCGACGGGATCGCTGCCTCGCCATGCGAGTCCGACGGCCAGCCGCTCGTCTAGTCCGCGTGCTAAATCAGCATAGTAGGAATCAGGAAAAAAATAGAACTCCTTGGCGCGCCGCGCACGCATGTGGTCGTTGTAGAGTTCCTGAAACACCTGCAAAGACTCGCGAGACTGTTCATGCCAACCGCAATTCCAACTCAAACGCAAACTTCGGCGGGCAAATTTCAAGTCGGAACGGCGGCCCTTATTGAGCGATGCAATACATTGCCCTTCATCATTCCAATGGGTCAATTCAACTGAAACCGTCTCATTCCCTTTCAGCAATATGGCATCGTCGCTGGGCTCCGCACCAAGCCAGAGTTCTTGGCCGAGCAGAGGATGCGTCCGCACCACGACGCAGACGACCTCATTCTCCCGGCTCCACTCTTGCAACGCTCGTCGCAAAGCAATAACTTGCTCGCGAGTGGGCGGCAACAAACTGTCCAACGGTAGCAGGCCACCTTAGCCATAAGGCGAATACGCGTACTTGCCAAGATCCGTATTTTCACCTTCGCCGCGGAAAATACCCGAAACCATCAAGGGCAGTAGCGCTCGAAAACCGGAGGCGTTTATTACAAGAGCGCAGATCGATTGCGTCTCAGCTTCCCGGCATGCCAGAACATATCCAGGACGGTAGTAAACATCCGGCACGGGCGACTGATCCACTCGGGCTTCCCAGGTCTGCAGATCTGCATCCCGCTCAGCTCGCAGCACTTCAATCGTGAAAGTGTTCATAGTGATTCGGATTCGTAACGTGGGCCGGAGCGTCTAACTCAGGTTCTCGAGAGAGAACAGCTCACCCGCTTCGATATCCTTAAGTGGGCGTTTCCCAACAACGCTGGATTTCATCGCGGGCTGTAACCCGGTGCCGGGACGCAGAATCGCTATCATTTCATCGGTCACTACGGTGCCGGCTGAAATACGGCGCGCCGCGACCAAGCTCCGGCGGACGCACTCCGCTGTTTTGAGTTCGTCGGCCGTCGGAACCTTAAGTCCATCACCCAGCGAAGCTTCCACATTACGAATGCTTGTGACCATTTGTTTCAGTTCGCTGGGCTCCAATGATGCCTTGTGATCGGGCCCGGGAAGCTTCCGGTCAAGCGTAAAGTGCTTCTCAATCACGCAGGCACCGAGAGCAACCGCTGCTAACGGGATTTCAATTCCTCGCGTGTGGTCCGAGAAGCCAACGTCTACGTGAAACCGCTCTCGCATTGTGGCCATCGCCCTGAGGTTGATACTTTCGGGCTCCGCGGGGTAGTTGCTGACGCAATGCAACACCACGACATCATGGTTGCCGCAGGCATAGATAGTCTTCAAAGCTTCTCCGACCTCATCTAAGTTCGCCATTCCCGTTGACATTATGATGGGCTTCTGTTTCCGGGCGATTTGAATCACCAACGGTGGATTGGTAATTTCTCCGGAGGGAATCTTGAATGCGGACATTCCAAGTTTGTCCAGGAAATCGGCGCTGTCTTCGTCAAACGGAGTAGAAAGGAAAAGTATTTTATGTTTCTGGCAGTAGTCATGCACTTGGCGAAACTCGTCGAACGTAAGCTCCAATTTCCTGATCATGTCCATCTGCGATCCAGCCGACTCGGTGTTCGCCACCTGATATTCAACCTTTGGAGCAATGGGCGACACTACTTTCTCACTTTTAAATGTCTGAAACTTTACGGCATCCGCGCCAGCCTCTTGGGCAGCATCAACAAGTCGCAGGGCCAGGTCCAATTGCCCATTGTGATTGACGCCCGCTTCGGCAATCACGAAGCAAGGATGCCCGGAACCAACTACGCGATCAGCAATCTTGACCGACATTGAAATCCTTCCGGGTAACATGAGCGGTTATTGAGTCGAGACCTAGCGAAATCTGAACCATCTTTTTCGTCTTAATAACCACTGCGGCGACCCGTTACCACTCTCGAGATTCCGGCGTTTAGCCCCATAGTCGTTTCCAGAATCGTTTTTGAGAATTGAATCATGCCGATAAAGAAGGCTTTCACGGCAATGCCTCTAGATCCTGAAAACGCTTTTTCAGAATCCCCTCCAGCGAAGCACTCGCAAGGAGTCCAGCAATCTTCTCCGATACCCCGCCCTCTCCGTACGGATTGACTACGTTCAATAGTGATTTGCGAAAATCTTCTGAAAACAACTTGCTCAAAGCACCAGAGATCGCGGAGCGTGTTGGTGCGCAATCTATGACGCTAGCGGCCTTGATGCGACCCTGCTGGCGATCACCGATATTGACTGTGCCGATATGGAAGCTGGGAACTTCTATCAATCCGCTGGAAGAATTACCAATGACGCCATCCACGAATTGCATCGCCGAAAGATAACGAAGCTGCCCGAGAGATGCGAAGACTATTCTGTTTGAAGGCCGCTTGGCGACAAATTCATCAATCATGCCAAACAGTTCGTGGCCATCTGTGTCTGCGTTAGGCTTTGTAAATATTAGATTGGCGTCATGAAGCGCATCGAGCGCCACGAGCAATTCGGCAAATTGCAACCTTGCGCTACCTTCCTCATCAAGCGTCACCGGATGGAATGTAATGAGCAAATTGCGCTTTCTCAGCTTGAACTTTATGGATGCTTCAAAGTTTTCTCGATCTAGCAGTTTCAATTTTTTGATGTTATCAATACCAATCGCTCCAACGTTAAAAACTTGCGAAGGATATTCGCCTAGCTGGATTACCCTTCGCCGGTATTCCTCAGTGGAAGTGAAGTGTAGTTGAGACATTTTTGTAATCGCATGCCGGATAGCTTCGTCAATCGCCCCCTCTGTCGTTTCACCTCCATACAGATGGGCAATTGGAATGCGAGCGACCATCGCCGCTTGTGCGGCTGCCAGAATTTCAAAGCGATCTCCAAGAACAACGACGATGTCCGGTCGCAAGCGATCAAAGTTTTCGGCAAAGCCGATAGTACCGAGCCCGATGGATTTCGCAATTCCCACCGGGGAATCGCTCGCAAGGAGCATTTCGATTCTTGCATCAATGTGAAAGCCATCCTCTTCGATTACTGTCACGGTTGAGCCGAATTTGGAGGACAGGTGCATGCCAGTTACGGCAAGCTGTAATTCCAGAGCCGGGTTCGCCTGAATTTCTTTCAACAGCCAATAAAGCAAACCATACTCGGCTCGGCTTGACGTAACGACGCAAACTTTTCTTGGTGTTGGTGACATGGTTTCATCTATTCCAACTGACTCCATCCGTCACACAGAGATTGTCAATTCTTGAATATTCTTGGGCAACAGATAGAGAGTCAGGAGCATTACCATCAAGCTTACGCTCGAAGATTCGCTGAATGAAGCCGGGGTAGCAGCGCTTCTGCAGCTTCACCACGAGCATGCGGTTGCGCTTTCGAAACTGGTAGATGAGATGAATATCGTTCCAACAGATCGACGATCCGCTCCGCAGAATGGCCGCAGTTGGCGAAATTCTTGGCGAGAAACTGGCGCTGCTGATCCATCTGCGTGGTTCGGTAAACCTGATCCGAAATCAGTTTGGTCAGCTGCGCGCAGAAATCCGCCGCCGAAGAGGAGTAAGTTCCACCTCCTGTCTCTGGCCAGGGCGCCAACTCACGAACGCGGGGCGTCAGAGGAGCGACGATCAACGGCCGGTCCATAATCATAGCTTCAAGCCCGGCAGTAGAATAGATTGTGGTCACGACATCGGCGTCAGTAACCGCTTCCTGCAGGGAAATGTCTTTGGGATGAAACTCCAGTCGCTCGAAAACTGATCTCTCTATCTGACGATAAAACGAGCCATCCTCCGCGGGGTGAAGTTTCACTTTCCATGTTACGGACGGCATCAAGTTCACTGCTTCAGTGAGGAACTGCCGGTACTTATCGAAGATCGCTGGTTCGAGCGAACTCCCATGTGAATTCGACAATATCAGACACACGGGCTGACGATAACCTCCAGTCGACTCCTGTTGTGTAGTCTCTGCTTGTCGAAAAATCTCATCTGTGGCTGGCATACCAAGCGCGGCTAATTTCTCCGCAGGAGCACCGAAATCTCTCATCTGATGTACATCGGTGTCGCCCCACATACAATAAAGGTCCGCGACAAATGGCCACCAGAAGCGATCAATCGTGCCGTGTTGTATTACTACCGAAGGAATTTGCTTCCTGGAGGCTTGGCAACACAACTGATGCTCAAGAGGCCAGAAATCGCTGGTTGAGATTACGCAACTGGGCGACCACGTATCGAGCAACCAGGCAATCGCCGAACCGAATAGCACGGAATTGGTGAGTGCCTCGATAAAAGCTGCCCGGTTTGCGGTGAGCGACGATGAGAGATCCGGCCTTCTCTTGCGCAAAGCACTCGAAATCTGCCGATAGACCTCACCGAGCTTATCAACGCCTTTGATTCGTTCGCGCATTCCAAGACGGCCAGTCAGCTGTTGGGCCGATACAATCGGAACAGCGCCAGCAAATTCGCGTAGTTGGTCCGAGAAGTCTCCGCCCATAACGATTCCGCCCAGCACGCCTCGCCGCAACGCTTCTCGAGCAACCGGAAGAAGGTTATTCATGTTGGAAGGGGTGCGGTGGGCAAAGCAGAAAACCACGCCAGCTTTCGGCGTAGCGGGCAATTTCGTGCGCGTGGTAGACAAGAACTGAGCCGCTCCCGCCAGAAAATCCTTGGCTTGTCTTCGTATCGACGGCCGGGGCATTTGGAGCGCGATCCAGAGCGGAACACGGAGGGCGGTCGCGTCAGAACCAAATTCCGATGTTGCGGCTACCATATCCTGCCACAATTCGTGTGATTCAGTTGGATTCATCTTTCTAATACCGCTTGCTCCCACACTTACGATGAAGAATTCAGCCTGCGCACGATTCGAGCGGGGACCCCGACTGCAACGCAATAGTCAGGGATATCGCTCACCACCACAGAATTGGAACCTATCACGCAGTTCCTACCGATGCGACACGACAACACAGATGCGTTCTCACCGATCCATGTGCCCTCACCGATACTTACTGGCCCCTTCGACACAAGTGGCTGCCGCAAAATCGGAACATTCGGGTCGGAAAAGCCATGGGAGTGATCGGAGATGAAGACCCGGTCTGCTGTCAGCACATTTGCTCCGATCCGAACTTCATGAATGGATGCGATATGATTCATGTGGCCAATTCTGCACCCGTCTCCGATTGTCAGCTGCGGAATCCCGGAGTTGTCCTGTTGCAATGTCAGCAGGAAAGCATGTTTATTGATGATGACATCCTCCCCGATTTCAATATTGCGAACGTTTCGCAGCCTCATCGGCTGGATGAGCTTCGATCCCTTCCCGATGCGCCCCAAGAACAACCGGTAATAATACTGGCTTTTCAGCAACCAATAGAACTCGGCAACCCTCTGAGTCTTCTCTAACCAAGGCAAATTCCAGAATGTCCCGAGCTTTCTAGTCAGGGTCATTCCATGATCACTGCGTTGGATTCCCGCATATCGGAAATCACGGGTGGGTCTAGAACCGATGGCAATTCATCTGAAACATGTATCGATTTACGATGCGTGGCGTCAAAGGTGATACCCAGAGCAAGCATTCCGCCAAGGAGATTTGCACCGAGAATTCCATAAGCAACGCCGTTCAATGGAGAGGAAAAAAGATAGATCCCCACAAAAGGTCCGGCGACGAGAAGTCCCGCATAGGTGAGCTGATAGGTAAGCAGGTGTCCCCACGCCTTCAGACTTGCAAGCGCATTTGCGCCTGTGGTCGCGCCATAGGCCACCGCTGAAAACAATGCAATTTGTGCCGCATGCGTTCCCGATATGTACTTAGGAAAAAGAAACTTGACGCCCATCGGCAAGAGGAACCAGCCAAGTATCGCGATCGGAATCATTGCCCCAACCACAATCAAAGTCACTTTCCAAGCGATGCCCCAGAGAACGCGTGGATTCTTCGTGCGGCCGTAATGATGGCTCATCCTTGGATATATATAGTGAGCGATTGATTGCGGCACGACTTGAAACGCCGCGTAAGCACTCAATGCGAGCGCATAGAAACCCACTTGCTCTAGACCGCCGAATTTCAACAATGCTAGTCTGTCAACCGTTCCGGCGCAATTAACAGCGTAGTCAGTCCCGAAGATCGGTATTCCTGTCTTGAGTAGGAGAAAAAAAGATTCCTTGCTCCACGAAGGCCTCACCGAGATGGGCCGGACTCGATGCATCAACCATAGGCTCAATCCTGAGACGAGGACAAAGCGCCCGAGCAATCCGCTATAGCCCAGGGAGAAGACCAGTGGAAGCAACCCGATCATCAACATACCCTGCCAGAGCTGGACGCGCGCTAGATCAACGAATGAATTTTTCGACCGATATGTGACAAAAAGGTAGGTTTGATAAAACTTGAAAATAACCAAAAGCGTTATGGCGATGACGCCGTATGTCAGATCGGAACTCTCATGTTTCCAAATCAAGAATGCCGTGGTGCCCACCCCACCAATCAAGGCCAGTACACACCCTCCGAGTGTGTAGATCAATGTCGTTGCCGCAAGGTGCCGTGCCGTGGCAACCTTATTTGCTCCCAGATAATAGGGCAGTTCCCTGCTGAGGCCATTTTGCACGCCGGCGAGCAGAAAGACCGAATACGTAAGAGCTACGCTTAATGACGCCCACAGGCCCATCTCCCGCGGCCCGATATAATGGACGATGACAAATCCGGACACCAGCTGTGCCACAGATAGCCAGATAGACGACGCCGTGAAGAAGACCGGCCCCCGGTGCTCCTTGTTTCGCAAATTCTCTCGTAAGGTGGATAAACCCTTTGTGAGAAAGGCGGAGCCAGGAAATCCAGAAGTGATCTTCATTGTAGGAGCTTCGGTGCCCAAAGGTTTCTCTGATTCACGCTTCGCGGCGGGCAGATGACGCCACAATCGAAACGACCGCCTGAAGATCTTCTTCTGTTAATCCCACTGAGCATGGCAGGCTAATCGCTTCCCGGCTGAGCCGATCCGCGACCGGACATTCAAACGCACCGCAATCACCGAACACTTTGCTCTGGTGCATTGGCTGCCACAATGGGCGCGCCTGAATCTTCATCTGCTCAAGCCGCCCAAGAAGTGCTCGGTTATCCATCCCAAATTCGCGTGAATTCACAAGCACTGTATATAGCCAGTACGTGCTGAAGGCCCACGGCGCTTGACGCATCGTTGTAATTCCCCGAACGCCTTCCAACGCATTTGTGTATACCGAAGCAATTTGCCGCTTGATGGCAATATATTCAGGCAACAATTCCATCTGCGCACATCCCATCGCTGCCAGCAAATTGGTGAGGCGATAGTTGTAACCAATTTCGCTGTGGATGTATTCGCCGGGACTATCCTTCGCTTGCGTGGTCAAATGTTTTGCCCTGCGCGCGGATTCCTCGTTGTTGGTGACGATCATTCCGCCGCCACCGGTCGTAATAATCTTATTCCCATTAAAACTGAAGCATGCAATGTCGCCGAGATTTCCAACCATCCGGCCTCGGTACTTCGCGCCAAGGCTCTCCGTCGCATCTTCGATAATCGTCAAGTTGTATTTGCGAGCCGCTTCCAGGATCGGATCAAGATCCACTGGATGGCCAAGAACGTGAACGGGCAAGATGGCTTTTACACGGCGCCCGGTTTTGCGGTTGTAGAGCGCGCCATCGCGCCACTGGCAGCCCTCTTCCAGGAAATCCAGTACTTTCTGCGGATCCATCTGCCAGTATTCAGGTTCCGCGTCAATGAAAACTGGAAACGCTCCGATATAGCGAATCGCATTCGCAGGTGCGATGAAAGTGATAGAGGAAATCAGCACTTCATCTTCTGGGCCGACACCTGCTACTTGCAGCGCAATGTGCAGCGCAGCCGTGCCATTTACTGTCGCAACCCCAAATTGCGTTCCAACGAAACCTGCGACATCCCGTTCAAATCGCTCAACAAATGGGCCCACGGAAGAAACCCATCCCGTATCGAGGCACTCTTTGATGTATTTCCATTCGTTGCCACGAATTTCGGGTACAGAGAGCGGGATAAACTCGCTTCGCACGGATGTATCCAGCTTAGACCGTGTATTCATTAGGCCGGTACCTTTCAATGTTCTTTTCCATCCACGTAATGGTGAGCTTCAGTCCCTCTTCCAAACTAACGCGCGGTTCCCAGCCAAGGAGTTCGCGTGCCAGAGTGTTATCCGCCAGAAGGCATCCGACTTCGCTCTTTGCCGGGCGAGCGCGCTGATCGTCATGCTCTATCGTGATTGGCCGATTCATCATCGACGCGATTAATTTTGCCAGATCGCCGATGCTGATTTTTCGCCCGGAACCAAGGTTTATCGTTTTCCCAGCAACAGAATCGGCGGCGGCCGCGCACACAAACCCTTCCACCGTGTTGCCTACATAATTTAAGTCGCGCGTAGGTTCAATATTACCCAAGCAAATCTTTTGCTTGGTCAAGCATTGGGCGATGATCGTCGGTATCACCGCGCGAGCTGATTGACGCGGACCGAAGGTATTGAATGGCCGAATCGTCACGACCGGAACGTCAAATGACAAGTAAAACGATTCTGCGAGTTTGTCAGCGCCGATCTTGCTAGCCGAATAAGGCGACTGGCCCTGAAGCGGATGGTCCTCATTGATCGGAACTGTCCGCGCCGTGCCGTAAACCTCGCTTGTAGACGTGTGCAGGACCCGCTCCACCTTTGTTTGCCGCGCCGCGGTCAGGACGTTCAGAGTTCCTTCGATATTCGTCCGAACGTATGATGCCGGCGCGTTGTAAGAATAAGGGATCGCGATGAGCGCCGCGAGATGAAAGACAATATCCACTCCCTCGACTGCATGTTGCACGCTATCCCGGTCGCAAATATCTCCTGCAATGATCTCAATCTCTTTGGCAACCGGCGAATCATCCAGCCATCCCCTGCTCCCCAAAGAATCGTAAAGAACGAACCCGCGAACTTTCGCCCCAAGTTCGACCAAACGCTCCGCCAGATGGCTGCCGATGAACCCTCCGGCCCCTGTCACCAGCACACGTTTGCCTTTCCAATTCATCGGTTCAGTCTCCCAGTCTCGATGTCGGATTGAGCCTTCTCATAATCGGGATATTGTCCGATGTCGAGCCAATATTCCACAATCGGAAAGCTGACAACTTTGTGGCTCTCTTGAATCAAGCATTTAATCAGATCGGTCATGTCAAATCTCTCGCCAGCAGGAATATGTTTGCGAGCGCGGGGTTCAAGAAGGTAAATCCCGGCATTCACAAGAAATTGCATCTTTGGCTTTTCGGACACCCCCAGAACCCTCGCGCCATCGCATTCCATAACTCCGTAAGGAACTTGCACAGCGTATTGGCGTACCGCGACGGTAAGCATGGCTTGATGTTTACGGTGGAAAGCCAACATGGCCCGGAAATCCACATGCGTCAAAATGTCGCCGTTGATGACAAGCAACGGCCCGTCTACTTCATCTATAAGGCCGATTGCTCCAGCCGTACCGAGAGGTTGGTCCTCATGCACGTATTTTATTTCGACTCCGAAACCTGCTCCGTCACCAAAATGTTCGGAGATGGCTTCCGGCTTGTAATGAGTCGTCAGGTTTACGCGCTGAATGCCGGTCTTCTTAAGTTGCTCGATCATCCTTTCCAAAATAGGACGATCTCCGATAGTCAGCATCGGCTTAGGTGTGTTCTCTGTGAGAGGCCTAAGGCGCGTACCGAAACCGCCAGCCATCACGACAGCGGTCACCGGCAATTCGTATTCACGTATGAGGTCGCTCAAAAATGCGACCTTCAAAACGTGCCGTTCCGCATCCACAACCGGAATCTGCCGAACTTCGTAAACGTTCATTAAGCGCAACAAATCAGCGTCAGAGGTTCCCTCCGGCGCTGTTATGGGTCCGCGTCCGGTTGTCTTCTTGCGTTCATCAAGCAGGCTCATCAATGGCAGATCCAGGTTCACATTTTTTAGGATCGCACGCCGGATGTCGCCGTCACTGATGGACCCGAGCAAGCTGCGTTCCTGATCCACGACGAGGCAAATGCCCTTCCCGTTCTTATCAATGCACGTCATCGCATCGCGAATCGTTGCACTGGGTTCAATGATATAGGGTTCAATTATGGGCATCGCGTCCTTCGCCGTTCTCCCGAACAATCGTAAGTTGTCTGGACTGCGTCTTTGAATTTGGAACCGGCCGCTTAGGCAGCACGTTCTGCTTTCATGCGTTTCTTTATGTATTTCTTCAAATATTGCGGCCTTCGAAGCCAGTCGTAGTCGCCCTCAAGTTTCGACTGAAAGAACGCCGGATCGTCCCAGGAGTTCACCGGCAGGCGCTTTAGGAAAAATCTCTCTTCCAAAGACTGCACGGATCCGATCACTGTGGAGACACCGTTCTGGTAGCCAGCGGCCTTCAACAGATCGCGAAGCCGGTGGGCAAATTCACCATCCTGCTCGGGAAACGCATACGGGTAGGCGAATGAATTAACTGGAGTGCCGAGTTCGGTCTCGATGGTGTCCTTCGATTTTCGGATTTCGCGTTCCAGCTCGCGATCGGGCAAAAATCTAAGCGTTGGATGGGTGACACTGTGGGAGCCAAACGCAATGCCGGCCTTGTGTAACTCGCGAACATCTGTCCATGTCAAACAGTCCTTCCCATTGAATGCGCGAGCCTTGCGACTAATGTAGGCAGTGGGCAAGTAGACCGTGGCGTTGAGTCCGTAGTTGTTCAAAATAGGAAAGGCGTGCGTGTAGAAGTCACGGTATCCATCATCGAATGTAATGGCGACATATTTCTTGCCGTCTGGTTCTCCCGAACTTAATAGCGCTACAACATCCGCAATGGAGACCGGGCAATAGCCGCTGTCATGTAAAAACTTCATCTGCGCTTCAAACACACCCGGACATGTCTCCGTGGCAAAGTACGGGTGCACTCCTGTTTGGGAGATCTCGGAAACACTGTGATACATGAGGATTGGAATCCGCAGACGGTTGCGGCGGGCAACGAGCCTACGCAACGGTCGAACGAAATAAAGGCTTGCGAAGCGATCCGCTCGAAAAAGGGACATTTTAATGTCTACGGAGCGTGGAGAGAGGCAGCAACCAGGATCTTGCTCTCCCGATATCCACTGAGTTTTACCGGTTGATATATAGAATTGAGAGAGCGAGCGCGGCTTACACCTGGCGGAGAGAATCCACCATTGCGAATTCCCGCACCTTCTGAACGACTCGCTGCTGCTGTTCAGTTTCCAATTGCGGATACATCGGTAACGAGACAATCTCCAACGCAACCTTCTCAGTTACTGGGAAGTCCCCGCGCTGGTACCCGAAATTCTCATAAGCTTTCTGAAGATGCAGTGGAATTGGATAGTGGATGCCACTGTCGATCTTCGCGGCGGCTAGATGCTTTTGAAGTCCTTCTCGATCTTGAACGCGAATCACGTACAGATGATAGACAGGACGCGACCAATCCGGCTGGCTCGGCGCCACAACCCCGTCCGCGGTTGAAAGCATTTCGTGATAACGCTTCGCGGCCGCCTGGCGTTTGTGGTTCCATTCCGCCAAACGTCTTAGCTTGACGGTCAATATTCCCGCTTGCAGCGAATCCAGCCGGCCATTGTAGCCTTCGACGTCGTGATAATACTTCTTCGCCTGGCCGTGATCGCGCAGCATTCGCATCTTGCGCGCCATTTCTTCGTCATTTGTCGTTATTGCTCCCGCCTCGCCGCATGCGCCCAGGTTCTTGCCTGGATAAAAACTGAAAGCCCCTGCCTGGCCCATCGAGCCAGCCTTCTTCCAGCTGTTCTCTTCCCGTGAAAAATATTCCGCGCCATGGGCTTGGCACGCGTCTTCCACGACAATCAACTTATACCGCCGGGCTAATTCAAGAATCGGGTCCATGTCCGCCATTTGTCCATAAAGATGTACGGGAACCACGGCCGTCACAGGCGCCTTCAGTTTGCGATGGAAGGCTCGACCGGTTTCGCGGTCGAGATAGCATTCGTTCTCCAGATATTCCTGAAGCTTTCCCGCGTCCATGCAGTACGTGCTCTCATCAATATCCACGAAATCGGGCCGCGCTCCCGCCTGTGAAATAGCTTCCGTGGTAGCGATGAATGTGTGCGGCACGGTAACGACGATGTCGCCGGACTGAACCCCAGCAGCCATCAGCGCGAACCTCACTGCGTCGGTGCCGCTGGCCACTCCGATGCAGTGTTTGGCGTCGCAGAACTTCGCGAATTCGCGCTCGAATTCCTCCACCATTGGCCCGCCCACGAATCCCGCGGTCCGCAGCACCTTCTGAAACACCGGCATCAATTCCGGCTCGAGTTCTTTGTGAAGACTAACCAAATCCAGGAAGGGGATATTTCCTTCAGTTATCATTTCGTTGTCCTCAATTCCTTTGTAATGTATCGCAACACTTTGGCGGGATTCCCCGCCACGATCGCGTTCGCGGGCACATCCTTCGTCACAACACTGCCGGCGCCTACAATGGCGTTTTCACCGATGGTCACATTCGCAAGAATTGTCGTGCCGGAACCCACCGACGCGCCCTTCTTTATCAGCGTCCGCTCCACCTTCCAATCCTTCTCCGTTTGTAGCTGCCCGCCTTCCACCGTGGCGCGCGGATAGGAATCATTGATGAACGTGACGCTGTGTCCGATGAAGACGCCTTCCTCGATCGTTACGCCCTCACAAATGAATGTGTGGCTGGAAATCTTGCAGTTGTTCCCCACTTTCGCGTTTTTCTGAATCTCCACGAAAGCGCCGATCTTCGTTTCGTCGCCGACTTCACAACCGTACAGGTTGATGAACTTCGACAACTTGACATTCTTGCCGAGCTTTACGTCGGGTGCGATGCAGACGTAGTCCGTCATAGCTGGATGATCTTCCCCTTCTGTTCCAGGGAACGGTCCGCGGCTTCCAGCATCTTTACGACGTGCAAACCAGCGATACCGTCGTTGAAGGGCTTCTTGTCATTCAAGATGCAGTCAACGAAATAGGCGGCTTCTTCACGAAGCGCCTCAATCTGCTCCACGCGCGGCGCCCACATGTCTCCCGACCGGTAGCTGACCAGCAACTGATAAACACCTTCTCCACTCGTCATTTGCACGCCTTTGTCGTAGACCTTGATCTTTTCGTCCGCTTCTAGGTCATTCCACACCAGCATCTTTTTCTCGCCGCCGATTAGCGTTGTGCGCACTTTCACGGGCGAAAGCCAGTTCACGTTAATGTGGCCGATGATGTTATTCGGATAGAAGATGTTGATGAATGCGATGTCGGCAACTCCGTTCAGATGCCGCTCGCCGGTCGCGACAATCGCTTCCGGCTTTTCCTTGATGAGGTAATCCATGATCGAAAGATCGTGCGGAGCCAAGTCCCAGATCACATTCACATCGTGCTGGAATAATCCCAGATTCACTCGCGTCGAATCGTAGTAATACAAATTTCCCAGGGTGCCATCGTCCATGAATTGGCGGATGCGCTTCACCGCGCCCGTAAACAAGAACGTGTGGTCCACCATGATCTTCAACTTTTTGCGGTCCGCGAGTTCGATCAGTTCTTCTGCTTGCGCCGTCGAGCAGGTAAAAGGCTTCTCCACGAAAACATGTTTGCCATTCTCCAACGCTGCCTTGGCAAGCTCGAAATGAGTCCACACGGGTGTAACCACGGCAATCACGTCAATGTCTGTGGCCGTAAGCAGTTCTTTACAATCATCCGTCGTCCGCATATCCGGGTAAGTCTGCAGTACCCGCTTTATGGATTTGGGACTCTTGTCGCAGACTGCTACAACGCGGGATCGTTCCTGTCCGTGAAAGTTTCGGACAATGTTCGGGCCCCAGTAGCCGTATCCAATGACGCCTACACGGAGAAAATCTTCTCCGCTGGCGTTCTTGGAGTGAGGTTGTTTGGAAGATCGGATGACTGTGTCGGTTGCCATCTTTTTCCACCTTCCGCTTGGACTCGGCGTGCGGGGAGTCACGACGGTGACCGCAGCTCCACATCAGCTTGCGGTGAAAAACAAAGAGGAATTACAAAAGTAGCCTGCAGCCAATCTAGCTTGATTAACGCACAGAACTGTCCGAACCACTCATCGCAATGGCGATCCGCTTAGTAAGCGCCGTCGCCAGAGATCACTGCGCGAGGTGTTTGAAGCAGAATCTTTGCATCCAAAAGAGGTGACCAGGTTCTGGAGTATTGCAGATCCAATCGAACCATCTCATTGAAAGTCGTCTTGCTGCGTCCGTGTACCTGCCACAAGCCCGTAATCCCGGGTTTCACTTCAAGCAGGCGTCGGCGGTGCCAAACGTCATACGCTTCGATTTCGTAAGGGAGAGGGGGCCGCGGGCCGACAAGCGACATCTGACCCTTAAACGTGTTCCAAAACTGTGGAAGTTCGTCCAGGCTGCTGCGCCGCATGATCCTGCCAATCCAGGTAACTCGCGGATCGTTCGTTATCTTGTAAACCGCGTTCCCGCTCCCATTGCCATTCCCGTTCGTGGAAGCTGGCGCCGCTGTCCCAGCGATGAAGCTCTTGACGTAATCCTTGTGGATTCCGGCGTCGTTCGATACTTTCATCGAGCGGAACTTCAGGAATTGGAAACGCACACCGTACTGTCCAATGCGTTCTTGACGGTAAAAAACTGGGCCCTTGGAGGTCAGTTTGATCGCGCCTGCAAGCAGGACGAAGAAGGGTGCGGAGAACACCAGAGCAAGCGAGCTGCCTGTGATATCCATCGTCCGTTTGACAAACAAAGAAAGCTTTTTTCTTTCCTTGGTCTCGAACAGGTCGGGATATAGAGAAGGATTGATCGAATGTCCCTCCCCGTTCCCATTGCCCTCCCATCCATCGGGAAACGCATAAAACGATACGAATATTTTATTCAATTGGCTCGACTTGAACGATTTCTGAAGGCAGGCGGTTACTTTTGCCTGGATTACATTCATTGCCACCTTGATCTCGGTCTGTCCAAGCTCGGTGAAGATAACGCCGAAAACTGAATTCTCCTCAAACCAGCCCGCGAGATCCGTCTCGCGCATGCTCTCTCTTAGGCAATCTGCGATTTGCACCAAGAACGCGGCCTCGCCCTTCACGGGAATTCCGCCTTTTTCATCAATCAGCATCAGCAATAGATGCTTCCGCGATCTCTCCGACCTTTTTCGTTCCCGGCAGAGCATTTGCCGGAAGTGTTCTTCGGGGAGTAAAGAGTTTGTACTCTCCTTTACTGCCCTCGCCGGACGCCTGTTCTCATTATTACTGTCGCTGCCGTTCGTTTTCGTACCGCTGAATACGCTTAGTTTGGCCATAGGTCTATAAATCCAGTGCTACTTTCAGAACTTACCTTCATTACTCGCGGCCCTTGCTTGCTAGATTCCAACCGGCATCGGACGCGGCTGCGAGTAAGCTCGTCCCGCTCGTTGTTCTTCAGCGCCGCGATGCGGTGTCACCAGCGCGGAATCAATCTCAACCGCGACCGCGCGCTGCAGTAGAGTGATTGAAATGATCAGCCGGTGCTTCCCTTTGAAGTCCGTCAGGATCCCTGTCATCCCGCGCAACGGCCCCGATTCAATCTGGACTTTGTCGCCGGTATGAAGGAAAGGCCACGGCTGCTTTGCAACTCCAGAAACCACCAGCATCTGAATCGCTTGAATTTCGGATTCTTCCACCGGCACTGGATGCCGGTTGTACCCAACTATTTGAATGACGCCCGGGGTTTGCAGAATTGGCAGCCGCTCCATGGGATTGAAACGGCAGAATAGGTATCCAGGGAAGAGCGGAGTCTCTACTTCCTTTACCCGATCCGACCATCGCTTGCGGCACTTGTACAACGGCAGAAACCATTCATAGCTCCTGCCACTAAGAAACTGCGCTACACCTTTCTCGTGCTGTGTGCGGACTTGGAGCGCGAACCACGGATGCTGATGCGTGCTCAAATCCACCTTGACCGTCTCCAAGCTGCTGTCCGAACTCGGGAAAGTGGGCATTTTCGGGCCTGGGTTCATGGGCTACCGCCCCAAGAGTCCCATTGGTTTATGCCAATGGCGCTAGGGACGTTGCCGTTCCTACCCCTAGGACAGCACACTAGATGCCATATCAAGGGCAAAATATTTTGTTTGGAAACTTTCTATGTGTTTTGGTATCTCTATGTAACAACAGGTCTTATGGTGAGATTAACGACGCCAATTTGGTCCAGCCCACCATTTGGGGACTACCCTGTATGAACATTTCTATCCCGAAGTTGAAATTGTTTTCAGGGCAAAGTTTTACCCAAATAGGTTCCATGGGGCTGCGGCAACCCTGCCAACCCGCTTTCTTGGAGTGATTTGAGCGCCAAAGGGTCCGCACAATAGCCTTCTCACTTAAGCCAACGCCCGTGCTCCCGGACGCGTTCGCTTCCATTCGTCATGGTGGCGCAAATGATCCTTATGCTTCTTGATCTGCGATTCGAGCTCGGCGAAGGCCATCTTCAAACTGGCGCGCACGTGGGAGCCGGTCCCAACGCAATGAAGTCTTCCGGTGGGCAGAGAAAGATTCAATGTAAGGCTATACTCCTCCTTGCGAGGCATCTTGGCCATGACGCAATGGAGTTGTACCGCGTCTGGCGCGTAACTCTTTAGGAGTTTTTCCAGCTTTGCGATGTGCGTGCTGGCACCGGCTTCTGCTGGCTCGCGTAGTTCAACAGTCTTGCAGGTCATTGAGAAAATCATGGATTGCCTTTCTTTCATCGGGGATCGAAGGGAATGCCCACCGGACACGGGAGCGACGTTTGTCGCGAGTGATCATGAGGCGATTCGAGCATAGCAACTCCCCAAGTTGTATGCAAACCGCGCCCCCGTATCACGTCTGGGAATAATCTCTACAAGTTGACAGGTACGCGAACGGCATCATAGTCTGATTCAGAAATCGCGCGAGATCTCTTTCCTCGCCTTCACGCGAAGCCTCCATGGCTAAAGCTCCCGCCAAACCTCTCTCCCCTGAAATCCGAGTAGGCCCGGCTGGTTGGTCTTATGCCGATTGGGCCGGCATTGTTTACCCCTCGCGGCGCGAGCGTGGTTTCCATGAAGCAACGTACCTCGCGGAGTTTTTTGACACCATCGAGATCAACACTTCCTTCTATCAACCACTGCGCCCCAATCTGGCCGGCCAATGGATCGACCGTGTCGCCAAGAATCCGCGATTCATTTTCACGGCAAAACTCTGGCAGAAATTCACACATGAAACAGGCGCCACTGCCGAAGACGAGCGCATCGTGCGCGAGGGATTTGATCCACTGGTGCGCGCTGGAAAGCTTGGGGCTGTGCTGCTGCAATTCCCTTTTTCATTCCACAACACGCCCGAAAACATTGCCAATTTGAAGCAGCTCCTTGATCGGTTCGGCGATTACCCGCTCGTGGTCGAAGTTCGCCACTCCACATGGAACGACAACGAATTTTTCGCCACGCTTCACGCGCGCGGCGTCGGTTTCTGCAACATTGACCAGCCGGTGATCGGCCGTTCCATGAAACCAACGGAGCGCTCAACGGCCCGCATCGGCTACGTCCGCCTGCATGGACGCCGGTACGACACCTGGTTCAGCGACGATCCCCTCGTCCCACCTGCGGAGCGCTACAACTACCTTTACAGCGCGGAAGAGCTCGATCCGTGGGTCGCCCGCATTCGCCACGTCGCTGCACATGCCAGCTCAACCTTTGTTGTGACCAATAATCACTTCCAGGGAAAGGGCATCGTCAATGCCCTGCAGCTTATCCACCTGCTCACGGGCAAGAAGTTAAAAGTCCCTGAACCGCTCCGCCAGCACTATCCGCAACTCGAAAGCATCGCCAGCGAGCCCCAACGGGAACCTACACTTTTCCCCGGCCCGCAAAGTTAGACCGTAATAATACGGGATTGTTTCCCACAGGAGGTTTGGTGTAGCCTCTCCAAGCGCAAGGATAGCCTCGATGGCGCCTTCTAACCTCCTCTACACTTTAGATGTGAAACCGAGGCGGGGATCAGGCGGCAATGCCCTTGGAAACGGCCGAAGGTATGGATTGGTGTGCGGGGGCATTACCCATCCTCTTACAACTGTGGCAATTCGGCCCAAGGTCAGACTCTGTTTGATTTTCAGGCTGGCCACAAGCCTAAGCAAGCCGCAGGCTGAAATAGGAAATAATATGCACTTTTAGTTACGGTGGCCATGCTTAAGTCATTTGTTTTCAATAACTAAAAGAATGGCATGAGACTTGCATGTCTTATGTCGTGGCCACGTTCCCCACGATGGCCAAGACTGGGGATATTAGAAATGTTTCAAACGGTTAACCAAAATCTCTCGGGAGGAAAGATTATGATGAAGAGAATTACCCTGTTGGCGTTGCTCGCAGCTGTTTGCGTGCTTCCCGTACATGGGACCACCTTGACATTCGTCAATGACCCGTATGCCGCCTCTGCCGGGCCTTACAACATGGAACTGAATGGCGTTCCGCCGATTATACCGATGGTCTGCTACTCGGACACCAACAACGTCCAGCCTGGCCAGACTTGGAACGTCGAAGCCCTCAACATAACTGACCTCGGGGCGCTTGTGGGCACGAAGTTCGGTGCTGCAACTCTTGCTCTGACGATCACTGACTATAACGAAATCGGCTATTTGTCGAACGAGTTGTTCGCCAGCCCAGGCAATGCGATGCTGCAAGAATGCCATCTGGGCCGTGCTTGGCCTCGGTGGTAGCGGTGCCAATGCCGACAACACAGCCGCCGCTGCGGCAGTTGCGGGCGGTTATGTCACCAGTGACATCTTCTGGGTTCCGCTCGGTGCCAACGGTGGCATCAACACGAGCGGGCCGCAACCCTTCGTCCAGGATGCAGTAGAACCGGGCCTTCTTCTAATGCTCGGGTCGGGTCTTCTCGGCTTGATCGGGTTGAGCGTTCGTCGCCGCAATCTGGTCAGCTGCTAATTCCTTACCTGCAACCGGTACTTAGCTTTACCAGCAAACGCCCCCCGAAATTTGGTGGGGCGTTTGCTTTTTGTGCTTGTCTTGCAGCCATTTTAACGTGCGGTTAATACCGGGATCGCCGCATCCCCATGTTGCGCCGAGGTTCCATTCGCGCGGAATGCTACAATCACGGCGTCGGCAGGCCGGTTCCGAATATGCCCAACTTTGAGCTAGCTAAAACTGTTTCCATGCATGCTTCCGTCGTACTGACGGAGGACGCGCTTGCACGCTTGGAAGCCATCCTCAAGGAATCCGGCTGGGAGCTCAGTTCGGTTGACGTCGCAACCACCGACGGCCACGAAGCCAAATGTGATTCTCTTGCGGACGTTTTCGCGCTGCCGGCATCCACTTGGACTAAGGCCGCCAGTCTTACAGTTTGGGCGCGCGTGCCCGGTCAGGGCTTCACAAATTTATCCAGCATCACCTTCAAGAAGCCCGACTGGTTTGTCTTTGAAAACCCAGTCATATTGCGCATCAGGAGCAACAACGAAGAGCTGGGCGCCGCCTTTGAATCGCGACTTACGGAGTATGTCCGCTCCATCTCCAAGTGGTACACCCAGCTAAGCCGCGGCCTGTGGTGGAATATAATGATGTACGTTTCGGCATGGTCGTACGTGCCGGTCATGCTTCTGTTCAAACTATTCGATGCCGAGCCGCCTGCCTACCCCTACACCTGGCTGATCCCCATTGGGCTATTCTTGTTCTTTACCTTAATGACGTACGGCGGCAGACAGTTCTTGTTCCCCGCAATCCGATTCGCCATCGGCAAAGGCACTGCAGCGCCCAAGAAGTAGCAGAAGCCCCGCCTCACGCGCCCCCGGCTGGAACGAAATAGACGCCGTCCAACTCGTCGGCACGGATCAGTAGTTTGTCTTGACCTCACGCCGCCATCATCGAGGCGCGCCCTCTGCGTCCCGGTCGCCTCTACGGGAGCGAACCGGCCAGGATGCCCGAAGGATCTCGCTCTCGGCCGCCGCGCATTCCGGTGGGTCAGACCCGATCCTCTTGCCTTTCGCATTTGTAGCCCAGGGTTCCCCGAACCCGGGGATTTTGCGCCGTCCACGTCTTTCGCCGTCGTCCCGATCTCGCCCGGCTCCGGCGGGCGAGCGACTGGAGGAATCTCTCTTCACGAGCACGCGAGAAAATCCGAGATTCCTCGTCGCCCGGGAACGCCATTCTCCTGAATGGCGGGTTTCATTTCGCCAATGCGGAGATTGACGTTCCCGGGTACGCCTCCCATCCCGGTAAAAACTACCGGGACGCAGAAACCGCGCCCCCCACCCCCTTGTTTTTCGTAAGTGCGCATTCTGCTGGACTTACGAGGCACCATTTTCGTAAGTGCGCATTCTAAAGGACTTATCTATTTACCCATATTATAACATCCTCACTGAAACAAAAGGACTTACAAAAACGCCTTGTAAGTGCGTCCCTCGCCACGGCGGGTCCGGGATCCAAACGCCGGACATTCTACGGTTGCGAAAAAAGGCCCTTATTCAATGCCCCAAACGCATAATTGTCGAGTATCCGGCAGGGTTGGCGAGTTTCGTCTCGGGAAGACTATTCGAAGAGCTCATCCAAGTCTGCAACGCAGGTTAGCATATGAGTATATGTGCGTCAACCACAATCTGGGAATTTTCCTGTGGAAGGGTATTCGAATGGAAACTCAATTCCCCACCCTTTCCTCCGGAGGGGATAGTCCGCCCGCCGAGGTCCGACGACACTGTGCCCAGACGTTCAGACGTGGACCGGCGAGGACCGCTGACCAAACGTGGGTCGGTGTGGCTGCGCACGGCGCTGGTGGAGTCCGCGCAGATTGCGGTCCGGCGGCCAAATCAGTTTCAGAAGATCTTCCGCCGGGTAAGCTTCCGGCGCGGACGCAATGTCGGGATCATCGCCACCGCTCGAAGATTGGCGGAGGTGATCTGGCATGTGCGGTCCAAGGATGTGTTGTACCAGGAGCCTGCAAGACCCGAAAAAGGAGAATCGGGTTCTCACAAGTTACCTGCAGCGACGGCCAGTCCTTCGCCTGCCTCCTAGAGAGGCCTAATTATGATTGCCGCGCGCAGGTCCGATAGTTGATTCTTGCGCCCCCCCAAAGGGAGCGCCGATAGATGACTGACCGAAGCAGGCTGAGAGAAGAAACAATCTTCTTCTGTGAAGGAGAAGCGAAAAATCTTCTTGACTTGAGGGAGTTCCTCATAGAGGCGAGGCTCAGGTCTGGTGGACATCTAATGCGCAGATCCCGATGTGGTAGAATCCCGGCGACCCGATCGGCCGTCCGGTGGACCGCCATCAGTGCATGACGCCATAGGAGCTGAATTTGCCAAGAACCAGTGAAGCACAGTTATCGCCCATTTCCCCGATTCCTGTGGCGCATGACCGCCGTATGGAAGATATCGGGTACATGACCTGCATGACCCTCGTCTTGCTCGGGAATTATGCGCAAACAGGCCATTTCGGCGGCCCTCTGGCCTACACTCCGTACAACGTTGCCGTGCACCTCGCCGGGCCGGAGCAAGGCGCTCTGCGTTACGATTATCGTCGCCCGAAACATCCTTACGGGGATAAATTCCTGCTGGCCGGCGGCCATACTATTCCGACCTGCTATGCGCTGTGGATGATCATGGGTCAGGCCCTGGCGCGGAAGTTCGAGATGACCGGTGACTCGCGCTATAGGGTAGACCCTTATGTCGCCATGTTGCCGGTCGATGCCCTTGGGTTCCGTAGAGGCGCGGGAGCGCTCAAGACGTTGCTGCAAAGCCTGGGGCTGGAAGATGACCCGCTGTTTGCCCAAGCTAAAAAGCGTGGCATTCGCTCTTTGGCCGGCCATGCCGAATCGACGGATCTTACCAATGATGTGAATGGAGGCCCTTCCGGTATTGGCCTCGCCACAGCGGCGGGGAAAGCCGCGTTCTGGGATTTCGTCGGCGCCCCAGGATCCCCCAAAGTGATCGCCTTCGAAGGCGAATTTGCGATGACGGAGGGTCATGCCCAGGAGTTGAAGACGCAGGCGCTCGCACTGCAAGTCGGCAAGCGCTTGCGGATTCTCTTATCGGATAACAACAGTGGCATCGACGACTCACTATTTGGCGGCGTTATTCGCGAAAAATATGACGGCTACCGGATCAAAGATCAGTGGACTTCGTACGGCTGGAACGTGTTCACCATGGATGATGGCAACGATTATGGGCAGGTCGTGGCCACGCTGAAGGCGATGGAAGACTGGGACCCGGCCGATCGGCGTCCCATGATCGCCATTGGCAGGACCATCAAGGGTTACTGGCCCGCAGCGATCCGCGGGGAGATCCCGCATTTCGGCCCCCAGGTGGTTGGCTATGCCAGTCATCCTTACGCATTCAAGATGAACTCGGACTATTTTGTCGCGCTCGCGGAGACTTTCGAGCGCAGCTACGGCGTCGAATTCAAAGGAATCCGGCAGGGGCCTGTGGCGGATCCCAGAGAACAGCTGATCCAATTCAAAACGAACATCGACGTTGTCATGTCGGTGCTCGATCGCAACGGCTTGGGGGACTGGCTGGCGGACCGGCTGGTAGAGATCGGCGATAGTGTGAAGGACGATGTTCCCCTTCGCATCAATGTTCGGCAAGATCCTTTTCTCGATGAGCGTTTGCAAGTCGCAAATTTGCCGCGCGAACCACAGAAGCTTTCGGTAACGAATCCAAGTTCAGGAAAACAGAAGGAAGTAGGAGTTGCGCTGTTTCGCAAACCTGGAGAAGTTGCGGGAGCGAGGCGGGCCATTTCGGAAATCATCAAGTGGCTAAACTATGTGACCGAGAACCGCTTCTTCACCATAGCCGCAGACCTGTCCGAGTCGATCAACGTCGAGCACGGCAGTCTATGGGGTCACTACGATCCCGAGACGAATCCGCTGGGCACGCGCCTGAAGGCTGGTATTCAGGAAGCAGGGAACGTCTCCACCGCGATTGGCCTCGTGAGCCAGAGTGCCTCAGTCGATCCCAATAAATTTGCGGGAGTGTGGGCGCTCAGCGGCACCTACGGCGCGTTTACTCCGCTGATGTATACGCCCGCACGCGTATGGAGCCAACAGAATCAGGACAGTAAGTTTCGTATGGGGGTGCTCCACATTTTGGCGGCGCATTCCGGACCGGAAACGGCGGCGGATGCGCGGACCCACTTCGGCATTTTTGCCCCACAGGTATGGAAGCTCTTTCCGCGCGGGCAAACCATCCACTTGAGTTTCTGGGACTACAATGATGTTGCGCCAGGGTACTTTGCCGCGGCGGAGATTGCCGCGCGCGACCCCAAGGTCGGCATCATCATTATTGAAGTCGCGCGGCCCGATTTTCCGGTGGCCGACCGTAGCCGTTTTGCCGATGCCGATCTGAAAGCTGCCGCCAGGGGGCTTTACGTGATTCGCGATTTTGCCCCGGACCGGCCGCGTCAGGGCTACGTGATCGTCCAGGGCGCCAGCGCGACCGTGAATGTCATAAAAGAGCTGCCGCACTTGGACGAGCGCGGAATCAACGTGAAGATCATTTCCGTCGTGAGCGAAGATTTGTTCGACAGACAGCCCGAGAGCTACCGCCGATCGGTGCTGCCTCCGGACGCGCTTTTTGACCTGATGGTGATCAGCACCGGTACACGCCGTGTTTGGCCCATTAGCAACGTCGGCCCTCTCACTGACAAATATTCGCTTACTGCCGACCAGGACGATCACTGGTTGTCCGGCGGCCGAGAGGCGGAGGTGATCGCAGAGGCCCATTTAGATCAGGCGTCAATTCTTTCCGGCATTCAGCGCTTCGCAGAAGATCGCGAACAGCGCTTAGGGCGCCAGCGTGAAATGCTGAACGGTATTGCGTAGAGATACCTTGCCCGTGGCGAACGCTCCCAATTTCAGCGCCGCATCGCAAGGTGCAATCACAACAAATACTGGCTTGTCCGGACAAATTCCAGCCCTCCGGCTTCGGCCCCATGGAGACAAAGGTTATCGGAAACGTGGCCATCGTCCAGAGCAGCGACGCCGAAACGAGCACCACCGCCGGCAAAGATTCAACCGGCAAGTATGCCTGGATGGACATCTTCGCCAAGCGTGTCGATAAGTGGATGCCGTGCGCTCGGAAATCACCAAAATGATGTAATGTCAGGTGCGGTGCGCAAGCGACCGCTTGCCGCGCAAAGCAGGGAGCGATTCACGAAATTCCTGGTGATCTGGCGCCTCGAAACGTCTCGACTCGTGCCGGAGATGATCAAGACAGTGGTGGAGCAGCGGAGCTACGCAGAGAAACTGCAAACCGAAGGCAAACTGGAATGCCGCTACCATATCGTCGGCGGGCACGGCGGCGCGTGGATCTACAACGTCGAGTCGAACGAAGAACTGGACATGCTGCTGGCGGCAGCGCCGGTCTACAACTTCGCGACCTACCAGGTGCTGCCGCTAGCGGAGATGAGCGATCCCAGCGCCGTGCTCCCAGAAAACGCTGCCGAAGGCGACGCGTCAGGCTGGCCATAATAGTTAAGGCGATCAAAGAACAACCGACATACGGAGCCGCCCAATGCGAACCGGAAGCGATGCGGCGCTCGACGACCCGTCTTGTGTAGGCGCAGTAACATCCCGCCGCTTCTTTGCAGGTGCGGTCCCGGCCGTCACGTCGCCTGGTGCGCTCTAGGATCAGGGGTCAGGGATCTTCCACTGTCGGTCTGTCGAATCACTCGCCTAACCCACACATTTCCATGGTTGCCCAAAATCCCTGGGTGCCCAGAATCCCCGTTCGTTGAGACATCAAGAACATTGATAAATCCGCTTGCCCAAGCATGAAACTCACTCGCCTCAAAAAGAAGTGAATTTGAGTAATGAGGTGGAATATCTCGGTACCTGCGATACAACCCAGCTTGGAGCAACGCGGGGCTCGGCCCTGGGATTTCGCAGGGGGCCACATTTATGTGGGCCGATCATTTGTATTGACCTGGATTGAGGCGCGGACGGGCCGGCGGACACAGCGGCCCACATGAATGTGGCCCCTACGAAGGCAAAGGCCGTCCGGCCGCTATGACCGGCGCTCAGCGGCCCTTAAGGTTAAGTTGGTATAGACTGCGCGGATGGCGGCGCGAGGCCGAGAGCGAGATAGCGTTGCGGAAAAAACGCGCAGACAGGAATGTCTGCGCTACCAAAGAAATCGAAGTGACGACGGAGCGGAGGAAAGACTTTATGCGACGAATTTGGCTGGGAATTGCGGCGGTTTGTTTGTTGGCGGCGGGCGCGGCATTGATGGCAAAGACGAATGCGATGGCAAAGACGAATGCGGTGGCGTCCAACGCGGTGGTGGCTTCAAGCGCGGTGATCACTTCAAACACTGACGCAGGGCAGGCGATGGGCGGCGGCCCTTACAAGGTGATAAAGACGGCGAAGGTGGGCGGCGCGGGCGGGTTTGACTATGTTTATGCGGACTCGAACGGGCGCCGGTTGTACGTTGTGCGCAGCGGCTCGGGCGGCCCGGGCGGGCGAGGGCCGGGCGGTCAAGGCGCCAGTCAGGCTCCGCCGAACGGCATTGTGATGGCGCCTGTGCCGGGGCGGCTGTCGGTCTACGATCTGGACACGCTTGCGCTGGTGGGCGAAATTCCGAATGTTGACCGCGGGCACGGCGCGGCGGTGGATCCGAAATCGGGCCACGGATTTGCGAGCAGCAATCCGGTGGTGATGTTCGATACCAAGACGCTGGCGGTGATTAAGACGATTGACGTGCAGGGCGGGCCGGACGGGATTTTGTTCGATCCGTTTAACGCGCGCGTGTGGATTTTCAGCCACGGGTTGCCGAACGCCACGATCATCAACGCGGCTGACGGCACGATTGCCGGAACGATGGATCTGGGCGGCGCTCCGGAGCAGGCGGTGAGCGACGGCAACGGACATTTGTATGTTGATTTGGAAGACAAAGACAAGATCGCGGCCGTGGATGCCACGACGCTGAAGGTGACCGCTACATTTGATGTGGCCGGAAAGTGCGGAGGGCCGGGCGGGCTGGCGTTCGACGTGAAGAATCACGTCCTTTTCGCTTCGTGCCACGAACCGCAAAATATGGTGATCCTGAGTTCCGAGGACGGCAAGATTCTGGACACTTTGCCGATTGGAAACGGGACGGATGGCGCGACGTTCAATCCGGCGACGATGGAAGCGTTCAGCTCGAATCGCGACGGCACGCTGACGGTGGTTAAGGAAAATAGTCCCACGAGCTTTGTGGTGGAGCAGAACGTGGCGACGATGACGGGCGCGAAGACGCTGACGCTGGACAGCAAGACGAATCACATTGTGCTGATTGCGGCGGAGTATTTGCCGCCTCCGGCGCCCACGGTTCAGGACAGCAATATGCAGGGACCGCCGCCGGGTTCGCCAGTTACCGGTGGAGCGCCGCAGGGTGGAAGAGGACCTGGCGGACGAGGTGGACGCGGTCCACGGCCGCAGATGGTGCCGGATTCGTTTACGATTCTGGTCGTAGGAAAATAAGTTGGTGGTGGGGAAATAGGAAGCTGAAAAGATAGTTGGCTTCAGGGGTTTCCCGGCAGAAAGACGCCGGGAAACCCCTGAAGAAATGCGCTTTGGGCGCGAACGGACTATGCGCCAAGCGCGGCCGAGCAAATAGTGCGCGAGACATTATTTGAGTTGCGCGTCACTGCACCGTCAGGCTGACCGTGGTGGAATGCTGCGCCGAACCGGACGTGCCAGTCACCGTGATCGTGTATGTTCCCGCAGGCGTGCCCGTGGTTACTTCCTTGGGCGAACCGCCCACGCAGCCGCTCAAAAAACCAACTGTCACCAGTAACAGAATCAACGCAACCGCCGAGGCGAAACGCCGCACTGGCCTTTGCGCCGACCTGACTAGATTCACGCCCGCCAGCAACATCGCCAGCCCCAGAAATGCTATCCAGACCGGAAACGATCCAGGCAACTTTAGCCCGCGCGGGCTGGGCGGGCTTGGCGCGGCGGTTGTTGTCGTTCGCGCCGTCGTTGCTATGGTCATCGTCGTGCCGGTCCCCGGAGTGACGGAGGAAGGATTGAATGTCGCCGTAGCACCTGTGGGCAAGCCGCTGGCCGTGAAAGTCACCATACCGGTGAATGCTCCCCCGACCGGCGCCGTCGTGATCGCATACATCGCGGACGTGCCTGCGGGAACTGTCTGCGCGCCCGTCGAGCTCGATATGGTGAAATCCACGATGGTAATTGTGGCCGGGCCGGCGGACGATGCGAGGAAGTTCGAGTTGCCGGCGAACGACGCCGAGATGGTACTGGAGCCAGCGGTTTGGTTGACGGTTGTGATTGAACAGGTGGCCGCGCCGGCCGAGTTGGTCGTGCCGCTGCAGGTTTGCGCGGCGCCGCCGCTGCCGAGAGTGAATAGGACGGAGACACTGGCGACAGGACTTCCTCCCGCTGTTTGAGTAAGAATCGCGGAAGGATTCGCGGCGCTGCCGTTTGTGAATGTTGTGGGGCCGTTGTAAGTCAGCGTTGTAGCCACAGCAGGAGCCGCCGAGATCGTAACCGAGATCGGACCGGCGGACGAAGCGAGGAAGCTCGAATTGCCGGCGAACGAGGCTGAAATGGTGCTGGAGCCAGCGGTCTGGTTGACACTTGAGATTGAACAGGTCGCCGTGCCGGCTGAGTTGGTCGTGCCGCTGCAAGTCTGCGCGGCGCCGCCGCTGCCGAGAGTGAATAGGACGGAGACACCGGCGACGGGACCTCCTCCCGTTGTTTGAGTAAGAGTCGCGGAGGGATTCGCGGCGCTGCCATTCGTGAATGTCGTGGGACTGTTGTAAGTCAGCGTTGTAGCGGCAGCCGCACCGCCTGAAATGGTAACCGAGACCGGGCCGACGGATGAAGCGAGGAAGCTCGCGTTGCCGGCGAACGAGGCTGAAATGGTGCTGGAGCCAGCGGTCTGGTTGACACTTGAGATTGAACAGGTCGCCGTGCCGGCTGAGTTGGTCGTGCCGCTGCAAGTCTGCGCAGTGCCGCCGCTGCCGAGAGTGAATAGGACGGAGACCCCGGCGACGGGACCTCCTCCCGGCGATTCCATGAGCACCGCGGAAGGATTCGCGGCGCTGCCGTTTGTGAACGTCGTGGGACCGCTGTAGGTCAGCGCCGTAGCGGCAGTGCTGCCGTTAATCACTTCCATTAACACCGGTGACGTGCTTGCGGCGAAGGTTCCATCGCCCTGATACATCGCGGTGATGGAATGCGTCCCTGCGGCCAGCGCCGAAGTTGCGAACATCGCTTGCGGAACACCATTGAGCCCGGCCGAGCCGATTTCGGTTGCCCCATCGAAATACTCAACGGTCCCAGTGGGAGTCGTGGCCGCTCCGGGAGAATTAACGGTGGCCACGAAGGTCACAGACTGTCCGACATTCGCGGGGTTCAGCGATGGGACCAGCGCCGTCGTCGTCGCCGTGGCGCCTACGGTGATCCCAAGGCCGTTGAAATATGCGGGCTGGGGGCTGCCCGGGGCGTTACTCGAGACAAGCAAACTGCCAGTCTCAAAAAATTCGACCGAAGGCTTGTATTCGACGCTGATGGTGCAACTCGCTCCGGGCGCCAGGCTTGCTCCGCACGTTGTTCCAGCGATGATGAAATCCTCGGTGGTGTGAATGCCATTCACGGGAAACGTAACAGTCGCGTTGCCCGTGCTCGAAAGAGTGATGGTCTGCGGCGCGCTCGCGGTGTTGACCACTTGATCGCCGAACTGAATTGTCATCGGAGACAGCGTCAACGCAGGGCCAGTAGTGCCGGACGCGCTGAGAGTTACGGTCTGCTGACCGCCATATGCTCCATTGTCCAGAATGTTGATGCTCCCAGAGACGTTGCCCGATGCCGGCGGCGTGACGGTCACGGAAAAGGTGCAGGACGTATTCGGCGCCACTGGTTGCGCGCAAGTGTTCGACGATATCGCGAAATTCGCGGAAGGGGTGATGCTCGAAACCGTCAGATTTCCGGACCCGATATTCGAGAGGGTCACAGCCGAGGGCTGGCTGGTGATTCCGGTGACCTGTGGTCCGAAATTGAGCATCGCGGGCGACACTTGTACAATCGCCACGGAAATACCGCTTCCGACCACAGGAACACTAAATGCGCCCTGAGGATCGTTGCTCAGAATCGTAAGTTGCGTGTTGCGGCTGCCTGCGGCGGCCGGCGTAAAAGACAGGAAGAAGGCGCAGTTTCCACCCGCAGGGATCGTGAGGGGAGGAAGCGTGCAGTAGGGACTGAAAGTTAGAGTCGAAAGAACGAAGTCGCTCAAACCAGGCGTTATCGAAGTGATATTCAACGGACCGCCGCAAGTCGTGGCGCCACCCGCGCAGGGGATCGGATAATTGTTGAAAATCTGTACGAAGCCGAAGTCACTGAGCGTATGGCCGACAACCACGCCGCCGGCGTCAATAGGAACCCGGGCGATGGACATTGACGGATCCGTATTGCTCACAGCGTCGGCTTGCAAGAGCACGCTGGGCAAGCCGCTAATCGCCGGACTCGTTGTTAACGCCAGTGTCGCCGAGCGGGTGCCGCTTGGGCCGGCGGCCGGCTGGAAGCTTAGACCGACGCTGCAAGAAGCTCCGGGGGCAACCGTAAACGGCAGCGTGATACCCGAACAACTGTTTTCTTCCACAGCGTAGTCGCCCGGATTCGCGCCGCCGAAAGTAAGCGCCGTCACCTGCACGCTGTTCGCGGTCGGATTCGTCACAGCGAATGTACCGAGCCCTTGTGGAATTGGATTCCCGATGGCATCGGGAAACGCTCCCTGCACGGGCAACGTCGTAGGCGAAATGTTGAGCGCCACCGAGCCCGCTACCGCACCGCTGATGCTTATGTTCTGCGGGGTATCCGCGGCATTGTCAGTGAACAGCGCTGTTGCGCTCAGTGTTCCGGTCGCGCCGGCGGATGGATTGAACGTGACGGTGATTTCGCATACAGAAGATGTGGGCGCAGCGCCACAGCCGGCCTCAGAACCACCGGAGGGATTGAGATTGACGCTGAATGCGGAGGGATTCGCCCCGCCGAGCGACAAGTTGGTGATGTTCAAGGGGACGTCACCGAGGTTGCTGACGAGTACAGGCAACGGCTGACTGCTCGTCCCAGCCGCCTGCGAGGGGAAGACAATTGGCGCTGTAGGAACCGCCAAAACGGGGCCATTTCCGGCTTGGCCGGTAAGCGTAACCGTATGCGCGTCGCCCGGAGCATTATCGAAGATCGTCAGCGTCGCAAAGCGATTCGGGCCGCCCTGGTCGCTGGCGGGAGGCGCCGGCTCAAACGTCACCTGAATTGTACATACGGCGCTGGCGGCGAGCGAAGATCCGCAATTGTCGGACTCAACAAAATTTGGAGTCGGCCCGGGAGTGAAACCATCGTTGCTGGTCGCGCCCATCTGGACAGAAATTTGCATCGGCGCGGCGCCCGTGTTTTGCACCATGACGGATTGCGAGCTCGACCCCCCGATTGCGATGCTCGGAAAAGCGATGCTATTGGGGGAGTACTGCATGATTGGCTGAGCACCCGGCGAAAACTTGACAAGAAAAGTGGCCGGAGTGGTCGATGTATTGAATGGATACACCCCCGGCGTAATTGGAAACGCCGCATTGTAGTTGCCGTCGAGGCCCACAACATATACGCCGCCCGAACCGTCCACCGTGACCGCGACACCCCCGCTCTGGAACCCGTTCTGGTTGAGAAGAGTCGTGAATATGTTTTGTGAACCGTCCGCGCTCAAATTGGAAAGGAATGCACCGGTGCTATTGGAATAATAGGCGTCCGGAGTCGTCGGAAAATTTTCCGACGAAGTGAAGCCGGTGATCCACAGCGAATTGCTGCCCGGATCGTATGCAATCGCGGCTCCGCCATCCGGGCCCGTCCCGCCCAGGAAGGTCGAGAAGAGCAGCGACGTTCCCGCTGGATTGATGCCCGCCACGAAGGCGTTTCCACACTCCGCAGGCAACAAGGAAAGCGAGACATTGGCAAACGTACAACCCGTCTGGCTTGCCGCTTGATAGGTGGGCTGAAGAGCATTCTTGACGGGGAAATTCGAAGAGCTTGTCGCTCCAGTGATGTAGGCGTTGCCCAGGCTATCTAGCGTAATCCCAGCAGCGCCCTGAGTCTGAGATCCTTGCAGCGCGATTGCGTAAACAAGTCCGCTGCTAGCCGGACTCGCGGCCGTATTGATTTCCGCCGCATATGCGACTTTCGAACCAGCGCTTCCGGAAGAGGGCGGAATCGTCGTCGTAAAGGGCAAGTTGCTTGAAGAGGAGCCACCAACAAAATAGATGTCTCCAGGATTTCCCATGGCCATGGCGACGGCATCATCGTCATCGCTTCCGCCGAAGAATGTGGAATATTTTGCCTGCGTGCCGTCCGTGCTGAGAACAACCAGAAACGCGTCAAAGCAAGGCCGGGTTTGTCCCGTAGTCGTTCCCTGGACAGAACAAGTGCCTCCACCAAAGGTCGTCTGCAAGCCGCTTGGAGTGGGCTTGAAGTCAGCGGAATTTGTCGCGCCCATCACGTAGGCCTGTCCGTTTGCGTCCACCTTAATATCCGTCCCAAGGGTGTTTTGACTGCCACCGAGCAGCGTCGAGTAGTCCAATGTCGAGCCGTCCGCGCTGAGTTCAAAAGCAAACCCGTCGAAACAAGGAGTATTCGACGAGAAATTGTTAATCATGCACGCGCCGCCCGGAAAGGAGGAACTGGGAACGAGCGCGCCCGCCGTGGTTGGAAAATCACTGGAACTCGTCGCCCCTGTGACATACACATTGTTTTGTGAATCGAGCGCAAGGCGCGTTCCGGTGTCCGCTTCGGATCCGCCGATGACATCGGAAAAGATCAGCGAGGATGCCGTGGGATTGAATTTAAGCACGATGACGTCGTAGCAGACGTCGCCGAAGGGATTGTGTTGCGTAGTGAAATTGCCCGGTGTCGTCGGAAAATCAGGCCCGCACGTATTCCCGGTCACATATGCATTCCCGTTTGCATCCACTGCGACGCCTGTAACGTTCGCGCTGCCGCCCGAATCCAGCACCTCTGAATAAGAGAGCACGGGGTCAATCACCAGCGATTGGGTCCGGTCATAGGGTCCAATCGAAAGGCTGATGACACCACGCCGGGAAATTTCAAAACTCCCGGCCACGGGCTTCTTTTCCGCGCCGGTTCCCTGGTAGAGGAACGGACGACGGATGCGAATCATGCCGCTGCGGCTCTCGATCTCCACGTCCCCGCCCTCGGTAAGCCGAACGTGTTTCGCCCCGTCCACTTGAAGCCGGATCGCCGTGGCATCAGCTTTGGGCGCGACCACAAAGTCATATTCGAGCTGCTGATGGTTGCCGTAGAACACCAAGTCGATGCCCGGATAGACCTGGTTCATCCTAACCTTGCCGTATTGCGTCACGTTCGTGCGCCATTTCGCCGGGTCGTTGCCAATGAAATAGTTGCTGCGGCCAGGTTTTGGATCGGCTCCCGCCATGTTTGCGGATGCGTTCGCGCCCACCAGCCGCAACCGGATGGAGCTGGTTTCCACCGGCCGCGTCAGATCCGAGGTCAATGCAACGGGCCGGAAACCGGCTACGGAAGGTTCGGCCGTTCTGCGCTCGAGGACAAGCGAAGCCTGAGCCGGCGTCAGAAAGAGCGAATAACCAGGGCCGCGCGCGAGGAATCTTTCGCTTGGATCTGCTGGGCTTCCGTTCTCTTCAAAACTCAGCGGCAACGCGTAATACGACTCAATCAATTTTGGTTGTGTCGAAAGCGCTCCGTTTGCTATGAGATTCGGTATGGGCGCGCGATTTTTTGTGACCGCCCGGGCCGCGCCAAAGGACGCAGCGGGGGGAGGCTGTGCTGCCGCATGTGACGGCGCCTTCGTTGTGGGATCTACTTCCACGAAGATTGGAAATAAAAGGGCACAAGCAATGAAAACGACGCACAATCTTAAGGTCTTCATACAATCCCCCACAACGGTCGTCAGTACGTGCAAAATAATGATTTACGGATTCGGCTTCGGATCTTTGGAATCCAAATTGACCGGCCGCATCCCCGGCGCAATCGCCAGATGAAAGCGTTCGCGGCCGAATTTTTCGTTCAAGCGAATGCGAGTCACCTGGATTTCCAGCCGGTAATCTTCCTCCGGACGGCGTATCTCAATGTGCTGGGGGTAACAGACATCCATACTCGCGCCCGGTTCCGCAGACGCGTTCATCCATTGATCAAATCGGATTTCGGAAACCAGATTTCCGTTGGCCCCGTAGATCTCCATCCCTTGCACTTGCAGCGTCCTGCCGTCGAAGGTAATCAAGCGTTCCGGTTTCAGTCCGGCGCCATTCTTTCGCGATACGATCAATGTGTAAGAAGAAGCGGCTCCTTTACCGGATGGCGGTTGGAGGCGCACGGTTTCTTCATCCGAGAGCTCCGGCCAAATCAGTGCATCGAGCAAATGTTGCGGCCGGATATTTTCGAGAGGATTGCTAGAGTGTACGGCGTTGCCATATTGCCCGGCAAGAAATTCATGGCGCGACGGGAGCGCGATCTGAAATTTGTCTCCGTCGCTGGCCAGATCGAACAGCGTCTTTCCAACAAATGGCGCCTGCGCAAGAAAACGGAGTGATCCCGGCCGCTCGGCGAACAAAAGAGCGTCGACTTCTTGCGCATTTTTCGCTTGGTCGCCGTAGGACGGTCCAGGCGCGGGAATGACCTGAACGTGAGCATCAATGCTGCTGACCGCGCGAGCTTGACTGTTGAACTCTTTAACGAGGCGTTCCGTGATCTCTCCGTCAGGCGCGCCTGAACCTGCACGAGAAATGTCTCCCCGGGCGGCATCCGCGAGAGCCGGTGATACGAAGCATTTTTGCGCGGCCGCGTCAGTGTTTGCGGCGTGGCTTGCGGCGGTTTGGGGAGGTGATTGCTGCCGAGGCCGGGCGAAGCACGAATTCGCGAATAAGAAAGCAAGGACCAGGCTGGGTAAAGGCCGCCGCATTTACACCTCGCGCGGCCGCCTTCAGGAAGTATCCGAACCGCAGAAAATAAGTGGCGACCGTCGGCATGGGGATAACCCGTTCTTCCCCATAAGCCGAGAGCTAGAATAAGGAAGCCGGGATTGTACGCATCAGTCCTTTGCGTGACAAGCAGAAAATTCCGTGTCACACCTGCAAAACTGTGAGCAATGGACGCCGATTACGCAGCGAGATTAGCGGATGGGGCAGATGATGCCGGATTTGTTTACGATCTTGGCTGTGGGGAAATAGATAGCGGAGGGATTGCTTCGGGCTAAAGCCCCTGAAGCAACTCTCGTTATGTCGCGGCTAAAGCCGCGACCCACAAGGCACAGTACGCGCACAGGGCGTAGTACTGCGGCGACTGTACCAGGTACGGAAGAACCGTCTAGCCTGTCATTTCGAGCATAGCGAGAAATCTCACATTGCTCGGAATTCAGAGAAAGAGAGATTCCTCGGCACGCAACGCGCCTCGGAATGACGGGCTTGGCGTTTTTGCGCCGCAGGGCTACTTTTTGAAGAGATTCTCGAAGGCTTGGCGCGCGCTGCCGGGCCGGGCGGTGCTGCTGGAATATTCCTTCTGGGCAGCGGAGGTTGGCGCGGGAGCGACGGGAGCGGTGTCCTTTTCGACGGTCATGCGCAGCTCGAAAAAGGTGCACTTGTTCTTGGCGTCCTTTTTCATGATGGGCTCGGGAATCGGCTGGGTGCACTCGAACTGCGCGCCGGTATCGAAATTCACGCACTGTTTGCAGCAGTGAATCTCGTAGCTGCAACGCGGGCAGGCGCCATTCGGATTGAAACCCGGAGGCAGAACGTTGCCGCAACCAGCGCACCGCGCGTGGAGAACCGTGCCAACCATGCGGGGAGTGCGGGGGCCGATCTGCTCCTGGCGTGGGGGGCGGGGATGCTGCTGTTCCTTGGGCGGCCGCTCTCGCTTTTCGGGCTTGCCGGAATCCTGGTAACCATGCTGACGATATTTTCTATCCAAACGAACCTCTTCGGGATCCACTCTTTTGGCGCAGGGTGAACGCAGACTTAGTCATCCATGCAGCGCCGTGGATGGGATACTGCCACAACGTGGAACTACCGAACCATACCCGAGCACGCGATGATTCCGCGGAAAACGTTGCCTGGGAGAATAATGCGGTGGAAACAGGTACGCTCTGTTTGTAGCCCTATGCGGGGTGCAAGTCAAGTGCGGCGGCAAAAATAGTACGAAACTGGAAACTGGCCTTTCGGCCCGGCGAACGGGCTTATGAGGCGCCATCAAACGATGGCCGCCTCCACACTCATGATGGGCGGCAGGTTATCGGCGAGAAGATGCCACTCGCCGCCCTCGTTGCGCGTCTGATAGAGCTGGCCGTTTTCCGCGCCGAAATAAACTCCAGCGGGATCGCACGCGTCAGTGGACATAGCTTCGCGCAGGATGGTGTGAAAAGCATCGTGCGCGGGGAGGCCGCGCGTCTGCGTGCGCCAGGTTTTGCCGGCGTTCGTTGAATGGTGGACGGCGAGAGTTCCGTTGGGCACAACGCGCATGTCGCTGCGAAAAATGAAGCCGCCTTTGCGCGTGCCGACGAGGACTACGACTTCGCGCGGCTTGGCGTGGGATTTGGATTTCGATTTGGGTTTGGGCTTTGGCATGAGTCACCTCACGATGTGTGGTTTGACTTTTTCGCGAGCAACTTTGAGATTCCCTCGACTGGAAGATCGGGGCGCAGAAATGCGCGCGGGTTGTCATCCGCAGCCGTTATGGCTTCGGCGGCCAGGTAGCCGCTGCGAACGGCACCCTCCATTGTGGCGGGCCAGCCCGTTGCCGTCCAGTCCCCTGCCAGGAAGAGTCCATTGATTGGGCTTACTGAAGGCGGGCGCCAAAGGTCGCAGCCCGGTTCGGGAGAGAACGTAGCCGCAGTTTCCTTGATCACCGTGGATTTCACGAGTTGAGCCTCACGCGCAGCGGGAAGAACGCGGCGAACTTCGGCGAGGCATTCATCAACGATCTCCTGGCGGGGCCTTTGCACTAAACCGTAGCTCGCGCTGATGACCAGTTGCAAGTATTGCCCGGCGCCTGCTTCCGCCGAGTTACCGCCTCCGTAGAGGAAGGTTTTGTTGAAAATCCACTGAGTTGTCGAGTCGAGTAAAGTAATGAACGGCTCGTTCATTACAGTGCGATCAAACCAGAAGTGAACGCCGGTGATTGGAGTGGCGCGAAGCTTGCTGAGGTTGGCGAAAGCGGGTTCGCGAGAAGCTATTTCCGCGGGCAATAATCCCGGCATCGCGCCGTGCGGAACCGCAGCGATGTAGTAATCGGCTTGCAAAGTCTCGCCGGACTCGAAGCTCACGCCGGATGCGCGATGGTTCTCGATTTCGATTCGTCGCACGGGGGCACGGAGGCGGACAACACCGCCGCTGGTGATTAGAGCGGCGCGGCAACCTTCGTAAAGATCGGCCAAGGCGACGGCGGGAACTCCAAATTTGTAACCTGCGCGGTTTGCGATGAATGCTTTCCAGAAAACGTCCACGCCGTAGCGGGCATCGGTGCGGTCCAGTTCCTCGTTGAGGGCGCTTACGAGAACTGGACCCCAGAAATGTGAGAGTGCACCTTCTGTTTGTTTATGGAGATTCAGCCATTCCAGCATGGTCAGACTCTTGCCCGCGGAAATTAGATCCGGCGGCTGGCCCGCATCCCGCGCGATGAATAACAGCGCGCGTCCGATGGCGACCTTATCGGCCCAAGTCAGCAGCGGAAAGGTAAGAAAAGAAAGCGCCAAGTGGAGAGGGGCGGGCAAAGGCGAACTTTTCAGGACGCCGCGGCGGCCATCCGGAAAGCAAAAAAGGAAGCGGTCGAAAAAGCGGATTTTCCCAGCGGCGCCGGCACGGCGGTAGAAGTCATCGAGATTCGTGCAGCAGCCCAGAGTGATGTGCTGGCAATTGTCAACGTGTTCGCCGCCGGGAAGGACGTAGGAAGTGGCGCGTCCGCCGAGAAACGGGCGCTTTTCAAGCAACGAAATGCGATAGCCCGCTTCAGCCAGCGCGACGGCCGCGGATAGACCTGCCAGGCCGCCGCCGATCACGATCACGCTTTTCGAGGACATGCGTCTCCGACCATGCGCCGAGCTGCGCGCGGACCAGGATGCCGAACTTTTCCGCGGCGCTCAAGCGCACGCGCGAGGCAAACACATCAAATCCGCGGGCCTCGATCCGCACGAGCAATCCGCTGTAGGTGCGCGCGAGCGCCCAAAGAGCTCCGCGGCTGTCGCGCTCAACCAAGCCAACGATTTCAGCGCCTTCTTCGTAGAATTGCCAGGCGCGGTCTGCCTGAAATTCCATCAACTCAATCAGGCGAGGCGAGATAGGCCCGGCGAGTTCGGCATTACGGACTCCGAAACGCTCGATATCTTCCTCCGGCAAATAGACGCGGCCCATTTCATGGTCGGCCTTGAGGTCGCGCAGAATATTCGTCAGCTGGAACGCAATGCCCAGACGCTCAGCGACGTCCGGCGCGCGCGAATCGCGAAAGCCGAAGACATGAATGCAAGTGAGGCCGACGGTGCCCGCGACGCGATAGCAATACTCGCGCAAACGGTCAAAAGTGGCGTAAGAAGGCTCCGTCAAATCCATTTCCGCGCCGGAAATCAGGTCGTGGAAATAGCGGGCTGGAATCGAAAAGCGCGAGCAGGTATCGGCAAAGGCGGGCAGAATTGCATGGCCAGCGACATCACCCGCGTATGCGGCATCCGTGAGCGCGCGCCATCGCGCCAAGCCGCGCTGCTTGGCGGCAACGCTGCCGGGCTCATCCGCGGCATCATCCACCAGACGCATGAAGGCGTAGAGGGCGCAGAGGGCACGACGCTTCGGTTCCGGCAAAAGATAAAACGCGTAATAGAAGTTGCTGGCGGAATTGCGAGCAACGCTGCGGCATTCCTCATACGACGCGGCGATATCCAGCGGCGGGCTCACTATTGCGGGGCTGCCGCTCGCGTCTGCATGAGGCGTGGTCTGGGTCCGTGCTGCTCCGGCCGCGCCGCCAAAGGATAGGAGCGCGCCCAGGCGGCCAACGAGCGCACGGCCAAGCAAACGAGCTTGCGCGCTTTTGCTGATGGACGGGCGGCGTTCAAGCGTGTTGTAACCGATGGCTTCTATGGCGTCGAGTACGGCAAGTCCGCCGCGACTGAACATTTCAATATCAACGCGCAGATCGGATGAAACGCTTGCGGCCAGCGGATAGCCTTCCGAGAAAAGGGCGCGAGTGCGGAGAATCAGGTCGCGCATCAACGCGGCGTAGCTTTCACTGAACCGCCGGGCTTCGATATCCTCAAAACCCAGGCCATGCTTCCGTAACGAGTCGAGAGGAATATAGATGCGGCCTTTCTCAAGATCTCGCGAAACATCCTGCCAGAAATTCGCAAGCTGCAGCGCGGTGCAGGTCGCATCCGATAATTGCTGGCGCCGGATATCACGATGACCGCACAGATAAAGAACCAAGCGGCCGACGGGATTCGCGGAATAGCGGCAATAGCCGATCATGTCTTCCCATGTAGCATAGCGTTGCACGACCTGATCCTGGCGGAAGGCGACGAGCAAATCGGCGAAGGGCGTGATGGGAATATCGAACGCGCGAATCGTGCCCGCCAGAGCGACAAAAACAGGATGAACCGGGTTGCCCGCGTAGCATCGGCGCAGCTCGTCTTCCCACCAGGCGAGCAGTTCGAGAGCCCGCGCCGGATCGGCGACCTCGTCGCCGAGGTCGTCAGCCCACCGACAGTAAGCGTAGAGATTGTAAAAGTGCTGGTGAAGGCGGCGCGGAAGCAGCCAGGAAACAACGTTGAAGTTTTCGTAGTGCGATGTGGCCAGGCGGCGCGTGTAACGTTCGGCTTCGGCCGGCGAACAGGAGTCCGGCGGCAGCTCACGGGCGATTTCGAGATCTGCGAACGCGGGCACGGGTGGGCGCACTTAAGGAATGATGGCCGTCTTCAGCTCAGTACCGTGATCCTTCATCCGCTCGAACACTTTCGGCAGGTCGCGGAGCGGAGCTTCGCCGACGACAAAATCACTGGCGCGCACTTCACCGCGCGAGACGGCATCAAGCGCTTCGCGGATATAGTGCGGCGTGTGGTGAAACGTGGACTTGATTGTAATTTCAGAATAATGCAAGGCCGCCGGATCCAAATGTATTGCCGAACCGGAGGGGCATCCGCCGAAGAGATTCACCTTGCCGCCTTTACGCACCATGCCCAACGCCCATTCCCAGGTCTGCGGGATGCCTACGGCTTCAATCACAGAATCGGCGCCGCGGCCGCCTTCCGTCATCTGGCGGACCTTGGCGACAGGATCGCCTACCTGCGTGACATCCAACGCGGCGCGCGCGCCAAGCCGCTCAGCAGCCTTGACCTGCGCGGAACGCTTGCCGAGAGCGATCACATTCACTTTGCGGGCGGCCAGCACCTGGAGGAACTGCATTCCAATCGGCCCACAGCCTATGAGAACGGTCGTATCGCCCGGCTGGATACCTATTTCCTGGATGCCGCGCAGGACACACGCCAAAGGCTCAACAAGGGCCGCATCAGCGTAAGAAACGTGGGCGGGAATTTCAAGAAGATTTTGCCGGACGATTCGGCCCGGGATGCGGATGTATTCCGCATAAGCGCCGTTGTTGAACAGCAAATCCTCACAAAGGTTGGGCTGGGCTTTCAGGCAAAAATAACAGGCGCCGCAGGGAGCGGAATTTGCCGGAACAACGCGCGCGCCAACGCGCATTCCGCCGTTCACTTCGCCGCCCATGGCGACGATCTCACCAGCCAGCTCATGGCCGAAAACCGAGGGCGGCGTGATCATCCGCGCGTGGTAGCCGCGCTTCCATACTTTTAAGTCGGTGCCGCAAGTGAGCGCGACCTTCACCCGCACCAGAACTTCGTCGGACGTGATGGTGGGAATTTCGACATGCTCGATCCTCAAATCTTCACTACCATAGAGGATGGCGGCCGTCATCAATCCAGCTGTCGTAGTTGTAGGTGTCATGAGAGTGCCTTTGTCATGAGGGGGGCTTTAGTGATAAAGGCGTATTTAGTCATAACGGCATCTCTAATCATAAAGGCAAAATCATCACTTTCAAGGAATCGGCGGTGGGGCGCGCCGCCAATGCCAACCCCTCCGGAAATTGTTCCAGCGGGAAACGGTGGGTAATCAACCGGGCCACCGGCAGCTCGCGCGAAAAAACCAGTCGCGCAGATTCCTCCATTATTTCAATGTCAGCGCTATAACTGCCTAGAATTTCCTTTTCATCCACACCGACGGCCGCTGCAGCAAATTCTACACGCATTTGCGGATCATTTTGCGCAAAGAGCAGAATGCGTCCCCCCGGGCGCGCAGCAGCAAGAGCCTCGTCTACGATCTTGGGGAACGGAACGGCCACCAAGACAACGTCCGCGCCGCGACCCATCGTGTGAGCGCGAATCGCTTCCGGCATGCTGCCGGCCGAAGGATCAAACGCTTCAACCGCACCAAGCTCTTTGGCTTTGATGCGGCGCTTTGGCATTGGGTCACTGGCATACACGGTCGCGCCAGCAATTTTCGCAAGCATCATAAGCAGCAGGCCGACGGGGCCGGCGCCAATTGTCAATACGTGCTCGCCGGGGGCGACGCGAGCCTTACGCACGGCTTTCAGAACCGTATTCACCGGCTCGATGAATGTGGCTTCCTCGAAGCTTACGTTATCGGGAATGGCTACCATTCCCCGTTCGGCAATCCAAGGCATGGCGCGGACGAATTGCGCGAAACCGCCGCCGTTGGGGTCAAATCCCGCTGTCAGACCGACTTTCTTGTAGCAGGCGCATTGGGAAAAAAGTTTGTGCTCGCAATAAAAGCAATTTCCGCAGGGGACATGATGAAAGCTCACCACGCGGTCGCCAACTTTCCACCGGCGAACGCCGGGACCAGTGGCTACGACAGTGCCAGCAACTTCGTGTCCAAGGATTTGTGGCGGACGAACGAACCCGTGATGAATTTTCTTTATGTCTGTACCGCAGATGCCGCAGGCCGCGACGCGGATCAACACTTCGCCTTCGCCGATTTGGGGCACGGGCACGTCTTCCACAACAACATTATCCTTACCGCGATAGACGGCGGCACGCATGGTAGACGTTGTGGAAACCGGCCTCGATGCCGCGCCAGGACTGAGAATTTCTTCCGTGCGGCTCATGATGCTACTTTCTCCTTAGAAACACTTTTCACCGCCGCCAAGGATTCAACGTAACGATCCAGGAAACGGGCAAGCGCTTCCGCGGCAGCACGGCTTTGTCTGCCAAATCTCACAAGTGATGGAAGAGCCGACGGGTGTCTCACAACTTCCCCCAAAACACACGAAATGCTGACGTCTCCCTCATCCGTTACGACACGGTTGAAATCGATCGGCATATCCTGTTCCGAGACATCGCTGATCGCGCGAATCGCAACAACGCGCGCGCCAAACGCAGCCGCTTCATACAGGATATCGCCGCTTTCCATGTCAACCACGTCAGCGACTTTTCCGAGAGTGTTTTTCTCAGCCGCGCTAACGATTACATGGTCGGCGGAATACATCAATTGCACTTCCTTGGCGCCGCAATGGAACGCCAATTCGACCATCTCAGGATCACACTGGATCCTACGCTTCCAGGATATGGATTCCACCTCTCGCGCAACAATGACCTCTCCAAGCGCGTGTTCGGCTCGCAGCCCGCCGGCGAGCCCACTCGAAATGCACATGTCCACATCCAAATTCCAGATTAGCTTAACCGCATTCACCCAGGCCTTCTCGCCGCCAATTCCAGTGAGAAGCGCACATACTTCCAGATCGCCGACACTGCAACGAAAGGCTTCAACGTCCATCTTGCCTTCCATTTGCTGAAAGGATCGCAATTTGCGCCATGGGGCGAATTCATCCGCCACCGCGAATGTAACCAGAACCCTCAATGCGAGCCTTCCCTTTTCAAATTCATCAAATGGCGGGACATCATGCCGCGCGCACCGGAGCGAGGCGCGTTGCGCGACTTGCGCCGAGATAGCCATTTTCTTCATACCAGCGCACAGCGCGTTCGAGGGCGGCCGCGACCGGGCCGGGAGCAAATCCGAGTTCGCGCTGCGCTTTCGAGCAATCTACAAACATCATGTGCCGAGCGATCTTTACGCCTTCGATTTGGATACCTGGCTCGCGGCCGCGCATACGAGAAATGGCCGTGTCCGCGTATGCCGCGAGCAGAGCGGCTGCGTGAGGAATGCGCAGGCGGGGCGCGCGTAGTCCGGAAATTCGCGCGAGCGCGTCGAGCAACTGTTTCAGGGTTAAATTTTCCGCACCAATCAGATAGCGTTCACCGAGCTTGCCTTTATCGGCCACGAGCAAATGTCCGGCCGCGGCATCTTCGACGCCAACGAAATTCAATCCGGTATGCACGTAACCCGGCATCTTGCCCGTGAGAAAGTCCACGATGATTTTGCCAGTCGGTGTGGGCTTCCAGTCTCCTGGCCCGATGGGCGTGGTGGGCATCACGATGACCGCAGGCATGCCATCACGCGCGGCGGCACGCACTTCATTTTCGGCCATCCATTTCGATTTTTTATAGTGGCCGATCATTTCGTCCACGGTAGTTTCCGTCGTTTCATTCGGAAGCACATTTCCCAAAGACGGCCGGTCCACGGCAATTGTTGCGACGGTGCCAGTATAAATGAAGCGCTCGACTCCAGCGCGGCGCGCGGCCTGAAGCAAATTGCGCGTGCCCGTTACATTTGATTCATAGATCTCGCTGGGGTTACGCGTCCAGAGGCGATAATCAGCGGCAACGTGGAAAACCCGGCTGACTCCCGCGACCGCTTTTTCGAGTGACACAGGATCCCGCAGGTCGCCTTCGGCAATTTCAAAGGGAAGGTCCGCGAGGGCGCGGCGGTTATTTGCAGGGCGCGCGAGGACGCGCACGCGTTCGCCACGCGCGGCCAATTGCCGCGCGACGTGGCTACCGAGGAATCCGGTGGCGCCCGTAACCAGCGAAATCATGGTGCGATCTCTTCGTTCAGGGAGCTCTTAGAGTGCGGTCCTGCGAGCCGATTTCATCCGCAGGAATGAAGTTGCTTACCGGCCGCGAAGCCCCCGGCCCGTCCAAGTGGCCGCTTCCGCTGCCATTTCCGTTACCGTGCTCCTTGCCGCTGTCATGGATGGATGAAGCATTCTTATCAATGTTTATGAACCGCCGGCCGCCCATTTTGCCGCTCATCTGCCACTTAAACATTTTCCAGGTGTCACCCAGCTTTGGGCGCGCGCCAAGCACTGGCGTGGTCTCAAAGCCAACGTGCACCATGCAATCGGCGCAGCGGGGATCATTCCCCGGGCCGTATTTCGACCAATCAGTTTTTTCGACGAGGTCCTTGTATGAATTGTGATGCGCGTCCGTGATGAGATAGCACGGACCCTTCCATCCGCGCGGATTGTAAGTTGGCGTGCCCCACGCGGTGCAATCGAGTTCGCGTTCGCCACGGAGAAAATCGAGATAAATGGGAGAAACCATTAGATTATGTTTGCCGAGCAGTCCGACAGCTTCGCGGAATTTATCGCGCACATCTTCGCGCGACATGAAAATTTCTTTTGTCATTACAGCGGCATAACTGTACGCGGGCGATAGCATGTAGCCATCCACGCCCAATTCGTCCAGATAGCTATAGAGTTCGGAAATTTCGCTCAGGTCCGTTTCTTTGTAGATCGTGGTGTTCGAGCAAACCAGGAATCCGGCAGCCTTGGCGGCTTTGACGCCCTCGATTGCGTCGCGGAACACGCCATCGCGCTCGACGCACAAGTCGTGCGTGCGTTCCATGCCGTCCAGATGGACATTCCAGAAGAAGCTGGAACTTGGCTTGAACTCATGCAGACGTTTGCGAATGAACATGCCATTGGTGCAAAGAATCACGTGGCGCCCGCGCGCGAGAATGTCCTTCGTGAGACGGCCGATTTCAGGATAGATCATGGGCTCGCCGCCACAGATGGAGACAATCGGCGAACCGCAGTCATCGACAGCGGCCAGGCATTCCTCGACGGTCAACGTTTCGTTAATCGTGGATTTGTACTCGCGGATGCGTCCGCAGCCGGTGCATGTAAGGTTGCACGCGTGCAGAGGCTCGAGCATCAGAACCATCGGAAACTTTTTTTCGCCATGCAAACGCTTGCCCGCGATGTAGCGTGCCATATTCGCGGACATTTTTAACGGATAACGCATTCTGCCCCCAAGACTCTATTATCGAACATCGAACTTCAGTTGCCGCGGTGGCGAAATTCCGCGGGATCGAACTCCATTGAATGATACTCGGCACGGCCTTCCAGCAAGTTCTTATAGCGGCCGAGCGCATACACCGGGAACGAATTCCGGTACAGGTGATAATTCATGTAGAAGACACCCGGAAAACCTGTGCCGGTAAACTCGTCTTCATCCCAGGAGCCGTCAGTATTTTGACGATTCAGCAAAAAATTCAAGGCGCGGCCGACGCAGGGTTCGTGTTGATCTCCGGCGGCCAATAGGCCGATTAATGCCCAGGCTGTCTGCGACGGAGTGCTTGGCCCTTTGCCTTTTAATGATTCGTCGGTGTAAGAAGCGCAGGTTTCGCCGTAGCCACCGTCCGCATTCTGCACAGAGCGCAGCCAAGCGGCGGCGCGGCGCGCATAATCACGAGCAACCAGGCCCGCAGCATCGAGAGCGCGGAGCACTCCACCCGTGCCGTAAATGTAATTCACGCCCCAGCGTCCATACCAGGCGCCTTCGGTTGACTGATCGCGCTTCAGAAACGCTTCGCCGCGCTGCATTGCGGGATGATCGCCGGGCCAGCCCAATCGCGCGAGACATTCCATCACGCGCGCGGTTACGTCGGCGGTTGCCGGGTCAATCATCGCGTTGTGATCGGCAAATGGAATATTGGTCAGGAAATGTTTGTCATTATCGCGATCGAATGCGCCCCAGCCGCCATCGCGATTCTGCATGCTCAGCAGCCACTGAATGCCACGGTGAATCGCGATCTTCATCCGCTCACGGTCGGGATAATCCACGCGTTGAAGCGCGAGCAGGACAAAACCAGTGTCATCCACATCGGGATACCAATCATTGCGAAACTCGAAGGCCCAGCCGCCGGGCTCGGCGTCCCGGTTTTTAATCTGCCAGTCACCGTGATTGATGATTTGCTTATCGAGGAGCCAGGTTGCCGCGCGGACGAGCGCAGGATGATTGGGTTCGAGCCCAGCCTCTTCCAGCGCCACCATGGCGATGGCTGTATCCCAAACGGGAGAAACGCAGGGCTGAATCCGAATCGTGTCTTCTTCCTCGAGTTCAAGCCGGCCGAATTGCGCAATTTCACGAGCAGGAAGCGGATCATCCGGTGACTGTCCCATTGCCAGCAACACGAAGGTTGAATTCATAAAGCCGGGGAAAATGGCGGCCAGGCCTTCGGAATGCTCCATATGATCGAGCATCCACGCGCTGGCCTGCTGCATGGCGCGGCCGCGCAGCGGCTTCCAAGGCAGCCGGTCATAGAGTTTGTACGCGCGGTCCGCGACCAAAAAGAAATTGCGCCAGGAAACTAATTGGCGGTCCCAATCAAACGCGGTTGCGCCGCGGCCGGGAGTGCGGAAGAGTTCGTCCACGCAAACATCCATGGGAAGCGTCCATCGGGGTTTGAGCGCGTAAAGAATGGACATCGGAACGAGGAATCCGCGCGTCCAGGAAGACATTTCGTAGATATTGAAGGAAAACCAGTTCGGAAACAGGATCAGCTCGGGCGGGACGGCGGGCGTCATGTTCCAGTCCAGGGCCCCAACCAGCGCCAAATTAAACCGGACGTAGGAGTTCGACGCTTCCAGCCCTCCGAGATTATGAATGCAGGTCTTCGCGCGCTGCATGTGCGGAGCATCGATTGAATCGCCGGCCAACTTCAAAGCAAAATATGCCTTTACCGTAGCGTTCACAACGGAGGGGCCGTCCGGGTAATTATTCCAGCCGCCATCGGGCAATTGAGTACGACGAACATGATTCGCAAGCTTGGCGATGCGTCCAGGCTCAGCTTTGCCCAAAACGTTCAGATAGTAAATGTAGTCCGACTCAAGAGTTGAGTCAGCTTCAAGCTGGCCGACCCAGTATCCTTCGGCCGATTGAACGGAAAGAAGGTATTGCGCGCCGCGCTCAATGACCTGCGCGAGCTTCTGGACCAAAGTCTCCGCCGCGACAGGGGGGGAAGCGGGTCCCGCACCTCTTTCCCAGTCAATTCTAGTTCCAGCAGCCATTATCCTCACATTAGAGCAAGAAGTTAATTCCAGTTGAATGGCCCGATTGAATTAAGGCGCCTACTGAATTAAGACGCCTACAGGTCCCCATTGGTTGGACCCAAATCCCCATGCTGCATAAGCTTGCAAGGCGGAACAGGCGAATCTCGGCCAACTCTGCTCACCCTGAGTTGAAAAGCCGCGATCCCTACCGCTGGAGGCCCACCAATCCCAATTTCAGTATTATCGGCGGGTTTTCAGGCAGGGTCAACAGGGAAGTACCTATCCCATTGGCAATTTGCGAACTAAGACTGTTCCAGATTGGCAGCTTCCTCGAGTCGTCTGACACGTTTCACAAGTTCAGGCAGACGGCCCATCAACCCTATGATTTCGACGGCCTTCTCCATTGGGCGAACTGGACTGCCAAACATCATCATTCCAGGCCGGATGACCTTCCCCGCGGCTACTCCAGATTGCGACACTAGGATGGCGCCGTCGCCGATGCGGCAATGATCGCTGATGCCAACCTGGCCTCCAATTACGACGTTTTTTCCGATAGAGCTCGAGCCGGCAATTCCCGCTTGTCCCGCGATTACAGTGTGTTCTCCAATTTCATTATTGTGCGCGATTTGCACCAGGTTATCTATTTTGACGCCGCGACCGATGCGCGTTGCGTCCAGCGCTCCGCGGTCAATTGTTGTATTGGCGCCAATCTCGACGTCATCGGCGATCTCAACTGTGCCGCGCTGGGGAAATTTCTCATAGCCATTCTCCGTGGGAACAAAACCGAAACCATCCGAGCCGATCACCGTGCCGGAATGCACAACAACATTCGCGCCAAGCCGGACGCTTGAATAGAGCGTGACGCGCGGATAAATTCGGCAGCCAGCGCCCACCTTTGCGCCACGGCCCACATAGCAATGCGCGCCGATTTGGCTTCCAGAGCCAACCTCAACTCCTTCTTCAATCACGGTGTAAGGCCCCACGCCAACGCCTTCGGCCAGTTTCGCAGTGGGAGCTACGAGCGCGGTGGCATGAATCCCTTCCGCAATAATTTCGGCGGGCATCATTAATCCGATCGCTTTGGCAAATGCGAGGCGCGGATTCTTCGCGCGCAGAAGCGTCTTCCCGGCAAGCGCCATTTCCGCACCAAGCACAACACACGCGGCTCGCGAGCGGGCCGCGGCGTCCAGATGCTTTGGCGAATCTACGTAGACGACATCCGTGGGCCCCGCGCTCGCTACTGATGCACAGCCGGAAACGCGGAGATGCGCATCACCTTCCAGTTGTGCGCCGATCGAAATGGCCAGTTCCATTGCAGTGAATTCCATGTGTGTTCTCCTTGCTATGCAGAGGTGGTGCAGCGTCCCGGAAGTGCGTATACCGCATCAGCTGTGCTTACTTTGAATTCGCTGCCTGTTCCAACTTGCGCACGCGCTCGGCAAGCTCCGGCAATCGGTTGTACCAGGCGTTGATTTCCTTGTAGTCATCGAGCGGTTGCGCGGGGATGCCCCACATGGGGACGCCGCCACGCAAGATCTTGCCGGGTAGCACGCCGGACTTCGAACCCAAGATGGCGCCATCTTCGAGACGGCAGTGGCCACCAATGCCAACTTGTCCGCCGATGATTGAGTTTTTTCCGATGATGCTCGATCCGGCCAGCCCCGTCTGAGCTGAAATCGTGGTGTGCTGGCCGATCTCACAGTTGTGGCCGATGTGAACCTGATCGTCGAGCTTAACGCCGCGGTCTATGCGCGTGGCGCCAAGCGCGCCGCGGTCAATTGTTGTGTTTGCGCCGATTTCGACGTCATCGGCAATTTCAACGGTTCCGAGTTGCGGAAATTTTTGGTAGCCGTCTTCAGCGAGAACCAGTCCAAAACCATCCGAGCCAATCACTGCGCCGGAGTGGGCAATGACTCTAGCACCGAGTCGAGCTCCAGCGTAGAGGGTCACGCGAGGATGGAGCGTGCATCCAGGGCCTAGCCGCGCTCCGGGGCCCAGGTAACAATGCGCGCCGATCTGGCTGCCGGCGCCAATCTCAACGCCATCCTCGATCACGGCGTAAGGGCCAATAGCGACGTCATTTCCAATTTTCGCTGTCTTAGAAATAACCGCCGTGGGATGGACGCCCTGGACGATGGGCGGCTGCGGAAACATCCAACCGATCGCGCGGGCGTATGCGAGTTTTGGATTCTTGGCGCGCAGAAGAGTCTTCCCTGCCAGCTCGCCTCCGAGTCCGGTGTCCGTGCCGACTACGACGCATATGGACCTCGAGCTCGCCGCGAACTTCATGTGTTTGGGTGAATCAATGTAGATCAGATCGCCGGGGCCGGCGGCTTCCGGAGTTGCGCAGCCTGAGAGGCGTAGGTTTGCGTCGCCTTCCAGTTGTGCTCCAACGTGATCAGCCAGTTCTCGCGCAGTGCGTTCCATAAACGTCCTTTCGCTAACTTGAAATTTCAAAATCCGATTCTGCACAGCGGCCAGCGACGCTTTCGCAAAAAAAACCTAAAGCGGATAGATTGGCCTTTCGCCCGGCGGCCGCGTTTTCCAGCGTTTATGCACCCACACCCATTGATCGGGATACCGCCGGACGTAGTCTTCAATCACGCGAGTGAACCGCGCAGTGTTCTCGCGAATGTCCTGCTCAAGATTTTCAGTGCGCGCCAAATCAAGCGGCGGATCGAACCTGAGCCTGTATTTGCCGAGCGCCGCGTCCCACAGAATATAACCCGGAACCACGGCCGCGCCGGTGTGCAAGGCCATGCGCGCAATTCCAGTAGTCGTGCAAGCGGGGATGCCGAAGAAATCCACAAAGACTCCCTCTTCGGGCATAGTGTTCTGGTCCGCCAGAATGCCGACCGTGCCCCCATCGGACAGAACACGCAGCACGGCGCGCGCGGATTGATTCTTCTCGATAGGCATGTTGCCTGAAAGCATCCGATAAGAATTTATGAGCGCGTCCACGCGTCTATTTTCCACTTCACGCTCCAGAAAATGCAGTGGGTGCCCGAACCGAGCCTGCGCAAACGGCGCCAGCTCCCACGCGCTCATGTGTCCCGTCAAAAACAGGACGCCCTTGCCTCCTCGTTCACCAGCCAAGAAATTCTCGAGGCCGTCCAGCAGTACAATCTCTTGCATTTTTTCGACGGGCGCACGCGCGTATTTGGGGAACTGCGAAAATTCGCCCGCCATCCACCCGATTTGGCGCACCATGCCGCGAATCACGCGGCGACGCTCGGCCGCGCTCCAATCTGGAAACGCGAGCTGCAAGTTAAACATCGCAATGGCGCGCACGCGCGGCAACATACGGAAAATCACGGATGCAACGCCGGCGCCGTAAAGGCGCGCGGCGCGGCGCGGCAACAGACCGGCCGTCTTCAGCACGACCCAAAGTGCGGCGTATTCCAACCATTGGCGCAGTCGGCGCATCGAGGCCATTATGCAGAAGCCCGGCCTATGCCGCCAGCGCCTCACCGCCGGGAAGTGTCCCGGCGAAGTCCTGATGGGATTGCCAGGACGCGGAGCGCATAGCTGACGCGGCCCGCCGTCAATGCTAGACTCGCACGCTTGAACGCAGACGCAACATCCCGTCCATCGCAGCAAACGAACTCTCAGATCGTGGACCAGTCCATCAGGTCGTTCAACTACCTGCCGTGGTTTCTCGTGATGCTGGCGTTGGTCAGTTACGCCGGGTATTTGAGCGGGCTGGATGCTATCGGCCTCACCGGGCCCGACGAGCCGCGATACGCCTCCATCGCGCGGGCCATGGAGCGGACCGGCGATTGGGTGACTCCACGATTGAACGGTATGCCGTGGTTTGAAAAACCCGTACTTTATTACTGGGCCGCTGGCGCGTCCTTTCGCGTGTTCGGTGAGAACGATTTTGCCGCGCGGCTGCCTTCCGCGCTGGCTGCTTTGTTGGCCGCTGCGGCGATTGCGTGGGCAGCATGGCGATTCTACGGCGCCGCGGCCGGCCTGCTGGCGCTCCTGATGGCGCCGAGTTCCGTGGCGATCATTGTAGCTGCGCGCGCCGCCACACCCGACATGCTCTTCGCCAGTATGCTGGCCGTGGCAATAGTTTTCGGCGCCATGCTGGTCTTCGCCGAAAAACCAAACCTGTGGCACTGCTTAGGATTTGGGATCTTTCTGGGCGCCGCCACTTTGGCGAAGGGCCCCGCAGCGGTGATTTTGGCCGGAGGGAGTGTGGTTCTTTGGGCGCTGCTCGCACGGAAATGGAAGCGCGCCTTCCGGCTCGCGCACCCTCTAGCGATCATCGCGTTCCTTTTGACGGCTGTGCCCTGGTACGCGCTTTGCGCGCGGCGCAACCCGGATTTCCTGAGAAACTTCATTCTCATACACAATTTCGAACGCTATCTGACCCCCATCTTTCATCACATACAACCGTGGTGGTTTTTCCTGCCCATCCTCGTACTGACAATCCTGCCTTGGAGCGCTCTGCTCTTCGCGCTGGGGCGCGACGCCACGCTGGCCAAGCGCGCCCGCGACTGGGCTGGGCGCCCGAGCCTCTATTTCGCCTGCTGGATAATCTTCACATTGCTCTTTTTCAGCGCTTCGAAGTCGAAGCTAGCGGGCTACATTCTGCCCGCAGTGCCTCCGTTGCTGCTGTTGCTTGCCGAAGCCGCGGCCCGGATGCGATGTCGAAACGACGATGCGGCGCGCGGCGTGGGGATGGGACTGGGCGCGACATGGATAGCTCTGGTCGTCGTGGCTGGAGTCTGGCTGTATCGCCATTCCGCGAGTTCGCCGCTGGGGCAGTTGCCACAATTGTGGTATTGGATCGCCGCAGCAGCAACGGGTGGCGCAGCCGTGGCCACGCTCGGCTCTATCCGCCGGATGACAGCCGCGCTGCTATTGAATGCCGGAATGATTGCGGGACTTCTGCTGACCGCGAATTGGATTCTGTTGCCGCGGATGGATCCGAATTTATCGGCGCGAGCGACCGCGAAAGCTTTTCTTGCCGCCGATCAAGCGCCCGGGAAAAATTTCTCCGGCGCCCTGGGCACTTACCGCCTGGATCGCGCGTGGCAGTTTGGGCTCGAATATTATCTGGGCCATACGTTACCCGAATGGACGCCCGAAGCCGGAGGTGCATTCCTGCTGTTCACGACTGAGCCGGGATGCCGGGACATCCAACGGCGCGGGCTGCGTTGTGACCCAGTACAAAAAACATCGAGGGTAGCTTGGCTGGTGCGCGTCGCGGCTCCCGCGTCGGGAAGTCAGCCATAATTCCCGATAGGGTATTCCTACTGGTCATTGCGAAGTGGGTGGCAAATTCACCAGCAGAAAACTCATGATGCGGTTTTCATAGACTCGCTTGGCGTCATCGGGCATGCCCGCGTAGTTTCCCTCACCCAAAACCACGTCTTGCTTAGGCTCCGGAGCGCGCAGATACATCTCATGAGTTGAATGCGCGAGCACGGGATTGTCGGAGGGTTCCAGAAATAACTTGTAGACGCCCGTCAGACTTACGAGTCCCGCCGAAAGCGGCGCTAATGGGGGATCATGACGGTGCAGCCAGTTGAAGGCGTATAACGTCGCTTTTTCCAGAAACGGAATACGATCGAGCCCGGTACGCTCGATCTGGAATCGCACGAAATCGACCGGCTGATTATAGACGGATTCCAGGATGACAGCCCGAATGACAGGATCTTTTTCAGCAACGGAGAGCGCAGCGTAAGCGCCGAGATTGTCTCCCCACAGAGCGAAACGCGAACGGTCCACGTCGCCACGCCTTGCCAGCGCATCCACCGCCGCTCTCAGCTCGCCAGGCTCGCGATACCCCATTGTGGAATAGCCGCCGTTTTCGCCGTGGCCGAGAAAATCAAACAGAAAAACGTTGTACTGACGGTCCTGCAACGATGTAGCCAATGTGAGCAGTTCTCCGCGGTTCGAACCGTAGCCGTGGCAAAGAATGACGGTCGGCGCGCCCTTCAACCCCGGGAAAAACCAGCCGGACCGCTGGGCGCCGCCAGGAACGCTGAAGACGAAATCTTCGGGCTGGCCGAGGAAATCCGAGGCCTTCAGGTCCATTTGCGAGCGAGGAGGTGAAAGAATTCGATACAGAAGGATAAGGGAGACAGTAGAAATGGAAAGCGAAGTGAAAAAAACGATGGCGATAACTGCTACAACCAGTGTGGAGTACCACTTCGTCGGATGGCGCAGCTCCGAGGATATCTCCATGCGAGTCCGGCGTCGCGATCAGGTTCCTGGGCACACACAGTTCACTTTGGGTGCACCGTCTTGGAAATGTTAACACAGAAGCCGCACTCCGGCCGGGGGTGTTCCGTGAATGTGTTCCTTAGGGGCAGGGATTAGGGTAGGGTTACCTGACGTACCGCGTGGGGGTAGGCCCTTCTTCAAGGCGGTGGCGATCCCAGATGGCCCCTTCTCTGGAGTAGTAGGCCATCTCGAAGTCCTGCGTCAGTTCGAGACAATCCGTCGGGCAAGCGTCTTCGCAGAGTCCGCAGAACATGCAGCGCGAAGTGTCATACGTAAAAGTCGTCAAAACTTTTCGCCGTGTGGCGTCGTCGCGCTGCCAGCCCACGACAATCAGGTTTTCGGGGCATGCGAGCGCGCAGAGATTGCAGGAAATGCAGAGGGTTTCGCCGGTTTCCGGGTTGATATTGAGGCGCGGCGCGCCGCGAAACCTTTCAGCGACCATAGGCCGTTCGAGAGGGTACTGCTCGGTGTAAATCTTCTTGGGATTCTGATAGCTGAAGGTCAGGGCCATGCCCTTAATCAGATCCACCATGAAAACGCGGCGCAGCAACTCTCGCATAGGAGGTTAGTTTGTTTCGGCGCGCGGCGAATGTCAAGGCGGACTGGCGGGCGCACATAACCAACAATCCTGCCAGAGCTGACGCGCCAAAATGGAGTTCAGGCGGCGGGGGTACTGGATGGTAGAATTTGAGCATGGCCGCGACCACGCCAGAGAACCGCCCGCAACTTCTTGTGCGTGCCGCACACGAAGACGACGCGGTGGTGATGCGCGAAATCTTCAACGAGGGAGTGCAGGATCACCTGATCCCGTTTGAGGAGCATCCGCGCAGCGCTGAGACACAGAAGGAATTAATTACGGCGGCGGTAACCGACGCGAAGCGTCCGATTCTGGTGGCTGAGCTGCGCGGCTGGGTGCTCGGATGGATCGCGCTCGTGCCGCACGATCCGCGACCGCAACTCGCCGACATCGCCGAGGTATCTGTTTGCGTGCGCCGGTCATTCCGAAATTACGGCGTGGGACGGCAACTTATGCAGGCAATCCAGGCGGAAGCGCCGCAGCTTGGCTATCGAAAACTCGTGGGGCGCGTGCTTGCCGATAACGGCGACAGCCTGCGATTGTGCCAGGCGTGCGGTTGGCGCGAAGTGGGCCGGCACATCGGACACGATGCGTCATTCGAGGAGCGCCGCGATATTGTGATCGTGGAATATTTGGTTCCTCCTTCCGAAGAATCCAATTCCTGATTTGCGGTGGATGATTTCGCAATTTTGCGCGTGGCACAATGCGCCGTGCGCGGCTTCCTTCCGCATGGGGCGTCCTGCTATGCTCGGCGAATGGCGGAAGCTGACCTTGAATTCATGCGCCAGGCGCTGACCGAAGCGCGCGTGGCGGGCGAACGAGGTGAGGTGCCCATTGGCGCTCTCGTTGTGCATGAGGGACGCATCCTTGCGCGCGGGCACAATCGCACGCTCACAGATAATGATCCGACCGCGCACGCTGAGATGGTTGTGCTGCGGGCTGCGGCACATGCCATTGGAAATTACCGGTTGAATGGCGCGGCGGTCTATGTGACGGTCGAGCCATGCGCGATGTGCGCGGGGGCGCTGATCCAGGCGCGCGTGGCGCGGTTAATTTACGGGTGCGCAGAACCGAAGGGGGGCGCGGTACGTTCGTGTTTTCAGGTGCTGGATCATCCAGCGGTGAACCATCGAGTAGAGGTGACTTCGGGGGTGCTGGCCGAAGATTGCACGCGAGTGATGCAGGACTTCTTTCAGCTTCGGCGCTAAGAAATACTTTGTGCCCACGCGTATTTGGGATGCCAGGCAAGTCTTGGGAAGGGAGGAGTGCTCTAAATGTCCCTGATTGAGGCCGCTATAGCGATATTAATTCTCGCGATCATCCTTTGGGATGTGTTCGAGACGATTATTTTGCCGCGGCGCATCACGCGGAGATTCCGGCTGGCCCGGCTTTTTTACAGGTCGACGTGGATCCCGTGGTCTGCGGTGGCGCGATGCATGAAAGCGGGCAGCCGGCGCGAGACTTTTCTAAGCTACTTTGGGCCGCTCTCGTTGCTCGTGTTGTTCGGCGTTTGGGCGGCAGGTTTGATGTTGGGTTTTGCCATTCTGCATATGGCGATCGGATCGGCGATCAACATAGCGGCGTCATCGGGGGCGAGTCCAGGATTTTGGACGGATTTGTACATGAGCGGCACGACATTTTTCACGCTTGGACTCGGGGACGTTACACCATCGAGTCCGCTGGCGCGCGTGGTGACGGTTCTTGAGGCTGGAATTGGATTTGGGTTTCTCGCGCTCGCCATCAGCTATTTGCCGGTGCTATATGGAGCATTTTCGCGGCGCGAAGTAAACATTTCCCTGCTGGATGCGCGCGCAGGATCGCCGCCGACCGCGTCTGAATTTTTGAGGAGGCACACGCAGCCGCAAAGCGTGGAAGCTCTACAAGAGTATCTGCGTGACTGGGAAATATGGTCTGCGGAGCTGATGGAAAGCCATCTTTCCTATCCGGTGCTGTGCTATTTCCGCTCGCAGCACAACAATCAATCGTGGCTGGCGGCGCTTACGACGATTCTGGATGTATCGGCGCTGTTGATTGCATACGGAACCGGCGCGTTACGGTGGCAGGCGAAATTGACTTTTGCAATTTCGCGGCACGCCATTGTGGATTTGGCGCAGGTGCTGAATTGCCCGCCGAAGGGAAATGGCTCGGAGCGCCTGCACGCCGGCGATTTGGAACAATTGCGGGAGTTGCTGGTGAAGGCGAACATTTCTCAGTGCCGGCCGGAAAACGATCAGATGCTGCTTGAGCTGAGACAAATGTATGAGCCGTACATCGCTTCCCTTTCCGCAAGGTTGCTGATGCCCGTGGCGCCGTGGACGTCCGAGAAAAAACAGAGCGACAACTGGAAGACGACTGCGTGGGCGCGGATTTCAGCGGATGTGGAACTTTCGCCGCTTTCGGATAAGGATGAGAAGGAACACTTTTAGGGTATTGTTTGGCGAATCTGATCGAAATCAAATTCACGAGCTCCGTATGCACCTAGAATTCGGCCTCGTAACTTGCTAGGTCACTTCGATTTTGGTGTTCCTGATGGTTCGATCATCGTTGCGTCTAGTTCACTGATGCTAGCGATTTCCAGGATTCGCCCGCCGATGGCGGAGCAGGTGGGCTTGCAACTGAAACGGCCCGTAAATGTTGCAACTATTCGTTTGTCGCGGGTTCCGGGCCTACCTCTTTCAAACGCCCGATTGAACGCCTTAATATCAGCATTCTCTTCTACGCCATCTAGGTAGTACGGTACAATTCCACCTTTGCATTTCAGGTCAACCTGAGCATTGTGTTCGGTGTCCTCCAAAATCGTGCATTGCGGCTCAACTAGGACGCTCCGTTCAAGCCCATCACTCTCGAAGCGCGCGCGAATTCTTACTTGCTTTCCGCTAAAGCTTTCACTCTTCGCAATAATTTGGCTTACGGTTGTGTCCGTCGGTTCCACCGGCGGGCGCGCTATTGGCAGCTCTAGATGAGAAGGATACTTTGGCGTGATGAAGATGAGTTCCTTGGCTGGTTGATAGTCTGCCGGGACGGCGGTCATGATGTTTGGCACAAAGGTCTGCGGGTTGCGGTCATAGAGCGGGAACCACGAGCTCTGCACCTGGACCATGATTGTGTGGCCCGGCAGGAAGACGTGATCGGCGGCGTGCAGGCTGAATTTGAATTCGTTCACTTCATTTGGTTTGAGGGCTTCCGGTTTTTCGATACTCTTGCGATAGCGTCCCCGGAAAATTTCTTCGGCGATCATCAGTTGATAGCCTGACATTCTCATGGATTGCGGATCGGCCGCATCGGCGACCGTCGGGTAAACATCAATGAGTTTGACGATATAGTCGGAATCAGTTCCGCTGGTGGCGGCGAAGATGTCAGCAACTACGTCACCGGTTACAGTGACGCCGTGATCGAGAACGGGCATCGTCCATGTGGCGATATCTTTTCGGCCCTCAAGGAAGCGCTGATCCTGCGCGAGCCACGTATACCAAGCGGAACCGGTTGGCGCGTAGGTTGCTTCGATGGGGCGCCTGCGATACGGCACTGGATTTGTAGGGTCCGATGTGTATTCGACGAACTGCGGGCCCTCACCGCTCGAAGGCCGAGTGAAGCTCAGCGCGCCGGTGTCGCCAAGATAAAGATTTTGTGTTGTGACCCCTTCCGATGGAGGCCAATGCGAGTAACGCTTCCACTGATTTGAGCCGGTTTGGAAAGAAGCGGTGTCTTGCAGGGGTAGGTCGCCTTCGTCTTTGAGGTAATGAGCGAAGAAAGGCGCCTCAATCTGCGCGCGGAACTGATCGCCTACGGGAGCGCCGAAATCGAGCGCGCCGAGATGTCTGGTCGTAGAAGCCCATTGCCCATGATTCCAGGGTCCGAGCACCAGAAAAACTTCATGCTTGGCGTCGTGAGGTTTGAGTGCCGCGTATTCCGCCTGCGGACCCCACATATCTTCCTGGTCCCAATAGCCGCCGACTTCAAGCGTTGGAACAGCAACGCGCGTGAGGTGATCTTGCACGGCACGCGAACTCCAGAAGACGCCATAGCTCGGATGTTCGAGAAAAGACTGCCAAGTGGGAAGCATAGGGGAACAGGATTTCTTCGTGGCCCCGGCGAATGAACCCGATTGCAGAAAGTAGTCGTACGCATCTTGATTCAACTTGCCGAAAGCGTTTTCCTTGCTGGACTCCATTCCCAGGGCGTAATCGTAGCCGTAGGTCTGACGAAATGCGCCATTATGAAAGAAATCATCGCCGATCCAGACGTCGGTCATGGGCGCCTGCGGAGAAATAGCCTTCACGGCCGGATGGGGATCAATTCCTGCTTCGGCGGTGAGAAATCCATCGTAGGACGTGCCGACAACGCCCACACGGCCATTATTGTTGGGAATGTTCTTCAGAAGCCACGCGACAGTATCGAAGGCGTCGGTGCTTTCGTCGGTTTGTTTGGAATCCGAATGATCGGCGAGCGGCCGCATCATGATGAACTGGCCTTCGGATTTGAAACGCCCGCGAATATCCTCCATGACGAAGATATAACCGCTAGCCGCAAGTTCCGTGTAACGTCCATTGATTGACCCCGAATCCTCGCCGTCAACACCATACGGGGTACGATTCAGAATGAACGGTAACGCAGCATTCTTATCCGCGGGGGTATCCGTGGGCCGCAGGATGACAGCGTGGAGTCTTATGCCGTCGCGCATGGGGATCATTACTTCGTGACGGTCATAGGGACGAAAGTGATTGTGGATGGGCTGGTCGCTGATTTTTTTTGCCAATGTCCCGCCGCCTATCATGACACCGGTGACCTTGCCGTCCGGATCGGTCTCAAAAACAAAACGTGCTGGAATATCTTTGACGAAGAATGTGTTCTTTGACTCCGCGAAGAGTTGAATTCTGGCGCTGCGCGCCGCCTCCGCGTAGAAATTCGCGCCTTCATGGAAGAAGGAAGTAATGCGATCCGGCTCGGCCTCGGTGCTGTATTGGCCCTGATAGGAATCGAGCGTGGGGGAATCAACCTCAATTGCTTTGGGCTGGTTCCGGTTAGTTTCCTGCGCCTGAAGATGTGGAGGCACCGCTGAAAAGGCGAGGCAGCAGGCGAGAAAGAGAGCGACCAGACTACCACTTAGCGGCATTATCCAGACTAGTTTCTTCTTGGCCAAGCTCGCCTCCCATACGTTTGAAAGATCAGGTTGAAAAAGCAGTCTGCCACACTGCGCTGTTGAGGACAAACTAGGGGACACTACGCATTCAAGCTCCCCTTGTGGGGCAATCAGTGCGTCGCGCTCAGGTCCCGGTGGGACGCGCCCGGGACCTGAGAATAGCGACGCAGTTCGAGTTTTGGACCCTATTGGATTGCGAAAGTCATGTGGACAACTGCAGTGATGTCTTTTTCCAGAGACTTCGTGTCGTTTACACCCATTTCGGAGACGTCGTTATCGTCAGCGGCGGTGATTTGAAGAACACCCATACTGGCTGAGCGGATGTCCCCAATTTTGCCGCCGGTGTTGGTGGCGATCTGCTTAGCACGTTCGCGAGCATCACGCGCGGCATCGGCGAGTATTTCAACTTTGGTTTCCGCGAGCCGCGTGTAGAGATACTCAGGTGATTCCGAATCAAGAAGGATGCCTTGATTGATGAGTTCGGTCACGTGACGCGAAATGGAGGTGATCTTGTCAATTTCCGAAGAGCGAACGGAAAGTGATTGTTTGAGATGGTAACCAGCCACGGGGCCGGTGACAGATGTTCCTTCCGTGTCTGGCTGATAACCAGTTCGCTTCTCGCGGAGGACGGGCGTAGTTTCCACGGCGGAGATTGCGACTTGGTTTTCGGGTATGCCTTGGGCAACGAGAAACACTCTAACTTTCTCAACATCGTGAGTGAGTTTGGCATAAGCGTCGGGCAATGTGGGCGCTTCCGTGCCGACAGATGTCTGCCAAACGATGAGATCGGACTTGATGCGCTTCTTGGCTGAGCCTGTGACCTCCACAGTCTGATTGAGTTTTTTTGCGCTGAGGTAGGACCACGAACCGATTACGGTGGATAGAACGATGGAAAGAGAAAGAACTAACGCGGCGCGAAAACTGGCGTTCATTGGTGAATCACTCTCTGTGCTTTGCGTGCACTTCAGGAGGGTAGGCCGCCGCTTCCGCCCGCCCTGCATTCGAGGATTATACCGCAAGTGGATGACGAATTTGCGGGGAGACGCAAATATAGAGGAGCCATATACCTCGCGGTACACGGCGGAGGAGGCAGACTTGTCTCGACAATCTACGCGGCAGACCAAGCGTGGTTCGCTGACCGCCAAATCACGGCGCACAACATTGCGAGGAGCGCGAATCCCTTTTCATCCCCGCAAGGGCTGAACGAGGTTGCGTGCATGCTCGCGAACGGCACGATCACTGCGCGCAAACGTGTTGATTGGGCAATCCATCGATCAATCCATCGGGAGTTTCGCGTGAAATTAGCTTCGATGTGGCAGTCAGTCTACCCTAGTCTGCTTAGTGGAGTGATTTTTGACACAAATGGTGTCCGTTTCACGCCCACCCACGCCGTCAAGAATGGGAAACGGTATCGCTATTACACCTCTCAAGCTGCAATCAAGCAGGCTGACAATAAGCCCGGAGTGACTCGATTCCCAGCCCAGGAACTCGGTACGCTGGTCTCTGCACAAATTCATCACCTGCTCGGGGCTCCCCGCAAGTACACAGCTTCCCTTGAAGATAGTCCAGACAAAGATGTGGCTACGGAGCGTGCACTGGATCTGGCCAAGCGTTGGCCCAAGCTCGAAATCTGGACGCAGCATGAATTCATCAGGAACGTATTGGAGAGGGTTGTTGTGGGGCAACCCGCAGTTTGGATCGAAGTTGACAGGTTAAAGCTCTTGGAAACCTTACTTGAACGGAAGGGCGAATCTAAAACCGCAACCGCTGGGGGCAAGCGTCAGCATGACACGATCAAGCTGACGACTGCCTTCCGGCCACATCGACGAGGAGGCGAACTTTACCTCGTAACCCCAAAAAGCTCTTCTTCCGATGGGGCTCCAATTCCTTGTTTGGTGAAAGCGGTCGCACGAGCCCGAGACTGGTACGAGCGAATTGTCGACGGGGAGGTCAGCACGCTGAGAGAGCTCGAGCTGAAAACAGGTCTAACGTCAACCTACAGAAAACGCGTCTTGCAATGCGGGATGCTCTCGCCTCAGCTCACTGAGGCAACCTTAACGGGAAAGCAACCGCACACCCTGACGCTGCGAGATCTCCAGGGTAGCGTCTCTATTGACTGGCGAGAACAGCGAGACCAAATTCTTCGGTTGCAATGACGAGTTCAGTACTGGTTCGCGCGGGTTATCGAGATGTGTTACGTGACCAGCCCGAACTAGGCAGAGTCGTAGAGTTACTTGAAGTTGGAGGCCTCCACCATCGTCACGAACGACGCGCGGCCTGACCTGCCCGCCAAATCCCAATCATTAGCGATAGATCCCGCGTGAGACCCTCGTCCGTAAGACTTAAGTGAACTGTTCATCCATGCCGCTCGTAGGAGGATTTCGAGAACTGTCACCCTACAGGTCTCTTCCAGGCTGCCCACTGAGAGCTGTTCACTTCTGATGGAGTAATTGGTAGTGACAGGATTCTCGCCGCCATTGTAACGCAACAGATGTTGCATTCCGTGTTATGAATCCGCTAAGCGTCGCATTTGGTCCCGGCGGCGCAAGTGCGCAGACGTCTCTCGCCGCTTCTCGTATGCGCCTATCCGCCGCCAAATCTAATTTTACGGCCAGTGCCCGCTCTCATTTGCCGTGGTACACAAATTCGGGCTCGTCAATGCCTTTAGCCGCAATACATCCAAGATCGACTTGGCCAGCTCGCCCTTGCCCAAGACTTCAGTAAGAGGCTAACCCACTGCCGGGTTCCACTCGCTTCGCCTTCTGAGCAACACTTAGCCCACTCAAGAGAATTGCTTTTTCCCAATGTGATCGCGGACGACGAATTGCGTCGCTGTGCGTTTCCCCAGGGCTGTCCTGAAACAAATGGTGCAAATCCAGAGATGGAGACACCACAATGTTGCGATTGTCCTTGACATCATCAACCGACAGGACTTATATCTCCAACACGCAAAAGACGAAGAGAAGCCCGACATGCTTCAGGGCAAAGGCCAGGACGCTGCCATTATATTTTCGGTACCCGGCAAAGCGCCTGTGGTTGGACGAAAGCAGTGTCCGAACTGGAGAAGATTAGATGAACTGGAAACTAATTTCCCGCGCGGCTGTGGTGCTTGCTCTCCTGAGCGGATCAGTGACGGTGTGTTTCGGACAGAAAACACCCGATTGGTCGGCGCTGGAACAGTATGTCAACTCCTCGATGAAGGATTGGAAGGTTCCTGGAGCATCTGTCGCGATTGTTAAAGATGGATCCGTTATCTACATGAAGGGATTCGGCGTCCGCGACATCCGTACAAATCAGCCCGTCACACCCGATACTCTTTTTGATATTGGGTCATGTACGAAGGCTTTTACTTCTGCGGCGGTTGCCATGCTCGTGGATGAAGGGAAGATGAAATGGGATGGCAAGGTCAACGAATACATCCCGTTTTTTCATCTTTACGATCCAGAGGCGGACGAGAACGTGACGATGCGCGATATACTGACGCATCGCACCGGAGTGCCGGGGAATGATTTGCTGTGGTCCATCCGACCAGAAGCGACCCGCGAGGAATTGATTCGCTCTCTCGCATTGGCTAAACCAAACGCCGGCTTTCGCACGACGTTTCAATATCAAAATATCATGTACGTCGCCGCCGGGTATGCTGTGGGACAGGTCGCCCATACGACATGGGAAGACTTTGTGAAAGCGCGGATCTTTCAACCCCTGGGCATGACCGAGTCGGACACCAGTTCCATCGACGCCCAGAAATCGCCGGATTTCGCCCAGCCTCACAGGCAGAATCCAGACGGCACGGTCAGGGCCATACAGTGGCGCAACATTGAGAGCGTTGGTCCAGCCGGCTCCATCAATTCCAGCGGGCGCGATATGTCCAAATGGCTCATCTTTCAGCTTAACGGCGGCGTGTACGAAGGAAAACGGCTGATCTCCGAAAAGAATGTGCGTGAGATGCAGAGCCCGCAAATGGTGATCCCGTTAGACGGCGAAATTCCGACTGTATTTTTCCCGGATTCCATACAGCTCAGCTATGGCATGGGCTGGTTCGTGCAGGATTATCGCGGCCACCAGCTCATTATCCACGCGGGAGATATTGATGGGTTTGCGACAATGGTCGTTCTGATTCCCGAGATTCACACTGGATACTTCGTGGTCATTAATAGCTCGAGCTTGTACCGCCAGGTCTTGAGCAATCAAATCGCCGACCAACTGCTGCAATTACCGGATGCCGGATGGAGCGAACGATTCAAGAAAATGGAAACGGATATGACGGCGGGGGGAAGAGGCGGTCAATCGTGGGAGTCGAAAGCCACGCCGGGCACTCATCCCTCGCGCGATCTTTCGGCCTATGTGGGAAAATACCATAACGCAATTTACGGCGATTCGGAAGTTGTCATGCAAGACGGAAAACTCAAGCTCCAGTTCGATTCTATCAATACGAACCTCGATCACTATCAGTACGACACGTTTGTTGCGATGTTTGGAGGGAAAACGCGGTTGACCTTCTGTCTGGATCAAGACGGCAATGTGGCGGAGTTCACTGTCCGTGGAATCGAGTTCAGGCGAATGGACAGCGCAAAGGCTCTGAATCCATGAGATTTGGTTTGATGGAATCATCGAGGCGAATTTGAAATTGATTTCTGGTCCTCTTTTCCTGGCCGTCTCTTTGCCAACTGCGCCGGCGCTGGCAGTGATCGGGAGCGGGGCTGAGTTGGTTAGCGATATTACGAATTAGCTTTAGGTCAATTTTATGGATGTTTCGGCATATGCGAGTGATTTGTCTTTGCGGCGCGCGAGGAAATGCTTTTCAATGAATGGAGATTTCAAATGAAAAAGTGGATCGTAATCTTGGCACTTGTTCTCTCTTCTTGCGGCGCACTTTCGGCCCAAAGTGAAAGACCATTGCTGATGCAAAATCCTACGCTGAACGCCACGCACATCGCTTTCGCTTACGGCGGCGAGCTCTGGAGCGTCAGCCGGGAGGGCGGCGTCGCACAGCAACTCACATCGGGTCAGGGGCAGAAATCCAACCCTCATTTCTCACCGGATGGCAAATGGATCGCATTTACCGCACAGTACGGCGGAAATCTTAACGTCTACCTTATCCCCGCAGAGGGCGGAGAAGCACGCCAATTGACCTACGGTCCGGGCCCCGATACCGCGGAGGGCTGGACTCCGGACGGCAAGAATATTCTCTTTCGTTCCTCGCTTCAAAGTGTCGCGCCGCGGTATGAACAACTCTTCACAGTTTCCGTTGATGGCGGCGCGGAAAGCGCGCTTCCCCTGCCGATGGGTTTCCAGGCATCTTACTCTTCTGATGGCACGCATCTTGCTTATACGCCGCTGCCTCGCGAGATAATGTTTCTGGGCGCGGCGCTGGTCCACGCTTACTGGGCGCATTACCACGGCGGACTGGCGCCTCAGGTTTGGATTGCGAATTTGCAAAGCTCGGAAGTCGTAAAGGTGCCGCATGAAAACGCCAGCGACTTCAACCCGATGTGGGTCGGAAACAAGATCTATTTTCTCTCGGCACGTACGGAACCTATCACGCTCTACGCCTATGATTCGGCGGACAAAAAAGTCTCAAGGGTCGTCGAAAATCACGGTGAGGATATCATGTCTGCCGGGGCGGGACCGGGGGCCATCGTTTACGAACAATTCGGCTCTCTCCATCTCCTGGACATCGCGACTAATCACGAACATGAAGTCCACGTGACCATTCGAGGCGATTTCCCCGAGGTTCGCACACATTTCGAAAAAGTGGCTGACCACGTCCTGAACGCCGGCATTTCTCCGACCGGCGTGCGCGCCGTTTTTGAAGCGCATGGAGAAATTCTCACCGTGCCAGCCGAAAAGGGGACAGTTCGCAACATCACGAATTCTCCCGCTGTCGCGGATCGCTCACCTGCATGGTCACCGACTGGAAAAGAGATCGCGTATTTTTCGGACGCTACGGGTGAATATGCGCTGCATATCAAAGACCAGGATGGCATCGGAGCTGATCGCGTCATCGGACTCGGCAATCCGCCGTCATATTTCTTTACTCCCACATGGTCGCCTGACGCCCGGAAGATCGCTTATACCGACAAGCGGCTGAACCTCTGGTATGTCGACCTGGACAACCCAACTCCCGTGAAGGTTGATACGCAAACGTATTTCGCGTTCGGGCTAGCGACAATTCCGGTTTGGTCGCCTGATAGCCGATGGATTGCTTATACGAAACTGCTCGACAGCCACATGCGCGCGCTCTTCGTGTATTCGCTCGATTCGCACAAATCGACCCAGGTCACCGACGGACTCAGCGAAGTGCAATACCCGGCATTCGACAAAAGCGGCAAGTATTTGTATTTCACGGCAAGTACGAACGCGGGACCTACAGATGTTGCACTGGATATGTCGGGCGACGGCCGCATTGTGACCAGCGGCGTGTATCTGATCGTGCTCCGCAAGGGATCCCCATCTCCTCTTAAGCCGGAAAGCGATGATGAAAAGGAAAAACCTGTTGTCGCGGCAAGCGCGGGCGCGGACTCGAGCGCGGGCCAGGGCGGTGGAAGAGGAGCACGTGAAGGCCGTGCGGCGGCAGCGGCAGCGGCGCCGAGCCCTGTTCAGATTGATTTTGAGGACATTAGCCAGCGCATTCTCGCTTTGCCGCTCCCGGAAGCTCACTACAGCGGGCTTGTGGCTGGCAAAGAAGGAGAAGTCTTTCTTGAGCAAGAATCCTCCGAAGCCGGCGGACGAGGCGGAGGCGGTGGCATGACCGTGCTCAAATTCACGCTCGCGGACCGCAAGGCGGAGCCGATCGCTTCGGGAATTGGAGCATTCCTTCTGTCATTCAACGGCGAGAAATACCTATACCGGCGCCGCAATACGTGGGGCATCGCAGCCACGGCTCGGCCCCTGAAGCCTGGCGACGGCGTTCTCGACATGGATACGATGGAAGTATCCGTTCATCCGACTGAGGAGTGGAAACAGATGTTCCACGAAGCCTGGCGCATCGAGCGGGATTACTTCTACGCGGGTAATTACGATGGTTTGGAGCTGGCGGCCGCGGAGAAGGAGTATGCCCCATATCTTCCCGGAATCGTCTCTCGCGCGGATTTGAACTATCTCTTCCTGGAAATGCTGGGAAAGCTTTCGACCGGGCACACTTTCGTCGATGGTGGCGACATACCCAAGGTCACGCCGGTTTCGGTAGGAATGCTTGGTGCCGATTACGCCACGGAAAATGGTCATTATCGTTTCACAAAGATCTATAGCGGCGAAAACTGGAACCCTGGGTTGCGGGCCCCTCTCACCGAACCCGGCAGCGAAGTTAAAGCAGGCGAGTACTTGCTCGCGGTTAACGGGCGCGAGCTTCGCTCAACCGACAACGTCTACAGCTTCTTCCTAAATATGGCTCAGAAGCAGGTTACTCTGAAAGTAGGGTCCAATGCGGATGGCTCAAATTCGCGCGATGTCGTCGTCGTTCCAATCGCTAGCGAAATTCAACTCCGACATCTCGATTGGGTTGCGGACAACGTGCGCAAGACTACGGAATTGAGCGGCGGCCGGATCGCCTACGTCTATTTGCCCGATACCGGGACGGGCGGATTCACATCGTTCAATCGCTACTATTTTTCACAGTCAGGGCGGGAAAGCGTGATCATAGACGATCGTTTCAACAGTGGCGGCCAGGCAGCCGATTACATCATCACCTATCTCCAGCGCAACCTCTGGAATTACTGGTATACGCCCAACGGTAAGGTCATGACCGAACCTGGTCTAGGGATCTTCGGACCTAAGGCCATGCTCATCAATCAGTATGCGGGTTCGGGCGGCGACTTGATTCCTTGGTATTTTCATCATGTCGGACTTGGACAGTTGATCGGTGAGCGAACCTGGGGTGGGGAGGTTGGCCACACAGGATATCCACCTCTCATAGATGGCGGCGGCGTAGACGCGCCCAACCTTGCCTTCTTCGATACTGAAGGTCATTGGGGGATCGAGAATGAAGGCATTTCGCCTGACATCGAAGTGGAGATGGACCCGAAGGCTTGGCGCGAGGGCCGCGATCCTCAACTCGAAAAAGCGATCGCGGTGCTTCTCGAAGAGTTGAAGCAACATCCTCAGCCGAAACCAACTGTGCCTGCGTTCCCGAACTACTACAAACCAAAGTAGACTTGGAGAGATAAACGAGAGATTTATTTGCGAGCGATATCGAAAGGACAACGTAGCGCGATTATGAAAATCGAGAGGCTTGTATTCGGACCTGAGATGGACTCAAGTTTTGTTTCTGGCTCTGCCGTTTCGAGGATTTTACATTCGGAACAACGAAACAAATGGTGAGATGCCCGGATTTAAGCCGGAGACACGTCGCGCCCAAGGTCATTGAGTTCCCGTGCGGTTATTGTGCACCTAACCGCACACTCCTATTCAACTGCGTGGGGACTTTGCTGAGTAGGGTGCGAAAGGTACGAGAAGTCAAGAGTCGCCAGTTTCACTCAAACCAGGGACAATATCTTCTAGTTGCTTGTGATCAGTTATTGAGCCACCAAGTTGGCGCGACCTGAATCAACACCTCGGCTGATGCCGAACCCTCAGGATCTGCTGTGGAACAGTCATAGCACTTTTGGAAGGAGGGATGTTTTCGCAACCCTAAAGACGAAGTGAAAGCTCATCCTACCAATCGGACTTCCTCTGACAAAGATACAAAACTTCTCCATGAACTCGGTTTGCGTGATGCCATAGCCCTTGTTGCTGGAACGGTAATCGGATCGGGTATCTTCCTGGTGCCGAACAGTGTGGCGAACCAATTGTCATCTTTTTCAGTGGTACTCCTCGCATGGTTGACAGGCGGCCTGTTGAGCCTATTCGGCGCATTAGCTTTGGGAGAACTTGGCGCCGCGTTTCCCGGTGCGGGTGGACTCTATGTTTACCTGCGGCACGCTTACGGCAGACCCGTCGGTTTTCTTTATGGATGGGGTTTGTTGACCCTCATCCAGTCTGGGAGCCTTGCGACTCTGGCAGTTGCGTTCCGGATTTACCTGGGGCATTTTGTGCAGTTCACTCTGCTGCAACAAAAAATGACAGGGGTCGTTTTCATTCTCATCCTTACCGGAGTGAACTGTCTGGGCGTGCGCTCTGGCAAAGGAGTGCAAAACCTCTTCACAATATTAAAATTTGGCGGCTTAACGCTCATGATAGGAATTCTATTTCTGCGGGGTCATTTCCGGCTGTTGGCGGCAGACCTCTGGCCGCAGCCGCCTCTTCATCTGCACGCGGCACAATTTGGAATCGCCTTGATCGCTATCCTATGGGCATATGAAGGATGGCACATGGTGTCGTTCACGGCAGGTGAGTTCAAGAACGTACAGCGCGATCTGCCCCGCGGGCTTGTCTATGGAACTCTCATCGTGGCAGTGACCTATGTGCTCGCCAACATCGCCTACTACTGCGTGCTCACGCCAGCACAAATACAGCAGACCGAGCGGGTCGCCGCTACCGCTGTGGGTTCAGTATCCGGTGGTACGGCGGTTCTGCTTGTCTCAATGTTGATTTTGGTCTCGATCATAGGAGCGTCAAACGGCGTGATCTTGACGGGCCCACGTGTCTACTATGCAATGGCGAAGGAAGGTCTATTTTTTACGGCTTTTGGGAAAGTCAGTTCGCGATTTCATACACCAATTTTTGCAATTTTGGTACAGGGTGTGTGGGCGAGCTGTTTGACGTTGCTAGGCACGTTTCAGGAACTTTTCACCTATGTGATTTTCACTGCTTGGATTTTCTACGGACTGGCCGGCTTGGCCGTCATCATCTTGCGAATTCGGAGACCCGAAATCGAGAGGCCATTCCGTGTACCTTGTTATCCATGGTTACCTGCATTGTTTACACTCGCTGCGATGGGGATGACGCTGAACGCTGTTGTAGCTTCTCCCGTCCATGCATTGATCGGGATTGGGTTAATCTTGACTGGTTTGCCTGTCTATGTCGTTTTTATTGCTCTAAGACGCCACCCTCTACCATAATTCAGGCCGGATTAAGGAAGATGCGAGACCTGAACCACAGAATGCTTTGATTTGGCGGGGGTGGGATTACTAAATTTCAACCTTTCGAGTCATCGGGGCTGCATCAAGCTACTCCTCGAGCACCTCTCAATGGGAGTTCTTGTACGAACGGATTCGCAATCGCGGCGATTGCCGAGTCCCACCATCAT